>NZ_JBIGHX010000006.1:0-352759 GCF_043555885.1 Pelomonas lactea
CTAATCCGCCTTTCGCTTCGTCGTCAAGCGTTTTTGAAAATTTCTTTTCTCAAACACCGCGCTGATATTCAGCGACCGACTCGGCGATCTTTGCTGTTTTGAATTGCTTCGAAAGCAGCAAAGAGGCGAGATTTTGATCAGCTTTCGCAGTGTCGTCAAGCACTTTTTGAAAATTCTTTTCAAGAACCTTCCAGCACTTGGCGGCCTCTCCAGCTCGCCTGAAGTCTTTCGACCTCAACCTCCGCCAACTCCTGCTGCGCCGTCTCCGGCAGCGCTCTCATCAGCGAAGCCCACGACTGTAGCACAGAGTTTTAAAGCTTGGGAAGCCTTCGGCGAAAAACTTCTCAACCGCCCCTCCCAGGAAGCCCGTCGCCCCGGACTTCATCTGGGGAAGCACTGGGCGGTAACCGGTGCGTCGCGCCAGTCGCCCCAGGCTCAAAGGAGCTCGCGCGATGAGCGCCGCCTGGACTCGGGGCGCGCATTGAACGCCGGCGACAGCCGGGCCAACCCCTCACCGTCAGCGTCGTACGTGCGACCGCCTCAGCGCCTGCAGGCCGCGGAAGGGTTCGCCTTCGGCCCGGTCTTCGTCTGGTGGATGAACGGGATCGTCCCGTCAGTGCGGTACGAGAACTCCTCGATCGCCACCGAACGCCGGAACTCCCCGCCGCCCGGCAGTTCGGCGTTGTGATACGCCACGTAGCTCTTGCCGTTGAACTCGAAGAAGGCCTGGTGGATGGTCTTGGTCTTCGTGTTGCGCTCCATGACAACGCCCTGCGGCGTCCACGGGCCGGTGGGTGAGGGGCCGGTCATGTAGGCCGTCTCCTCGGGGAAGTGCTGCGAGTAGCTCAGGTAGTAGACGTTCTTGCCCCGCACCTTGCGCTTGTGCAGATAAGGCGCCTCGACGAAGTTGGCCACCGGCACGACGGTGATCGGGCCATCCAGCTCCGTCATGTTGGCTTTGAGCTTCGCTGCCTTCAGCACCGTGTTGCCCCAGTACAGCCAGGCTTGCCCGTCATCGTCGACAAAGATCGTCGGGTCGATGTCGTCCCAGGCGATGTCGGTCTGCTTGGTCATGTCGTTGGTGATGAGCGCGGAACCACGCGCATCGACGAACGGGCCCGTGGGCGAGTCGGAGACGGCCACGCCGATGGCGAAGCCCGGCACCGTCGCGTGCTCGACCGTCGAATAGAACCAATACCTGCCGTGGCGCTTCACCACATCGGACGCCCACGCGCGGCCCTTGGCCCAGCCGAAGGTGGCGGCCTTCAGCGGCACGCCCTCGTCCTTCCAGTTCACCATGTCGCAGGTGGAGAACACGCGCCACTCGTGCATGACGTAGTCCTTGCCCTCGGGCTCGGCCTCGTCACGGCCGGCGAAGAGGTAGACGCGGCCGCCATCCACCAGCACCGCCGGGTCGGCGGTGTAGAGCGGGGCGAACAGTGGGTTGGGGGCGGCGTGCACGGCCGCCACGCCACACGCAAGCGCGGCGGCGAGCAGGAGCTTCTTCATCAGGCTTGAGCTTTCTTCAGGGAGAGCAGCCGTTGTACGGCGCAGAACACGAACAGCAGTGCGCCGATGACGATCTTGGTCCACCAGGAGCTGAGGGTGCCGTCAAAGGCGATCAGCGTCTGGATCAGGCCCAGCACCAGCACGCCCGACAGCGCGCCGGCCACGTAGCCATAGCCACCCGTCAGCACCGTGCCGCCGATGACGACGGCCGCAATGGCATCCAGTTCCACGCCCTGCGCATGCTGGCCGTAGCCGCTGAGCATGTAGAACGCGAACAGCAGGCCGGCCAACGACGCACAGAAGCCGCTCAAGGCGTAGACGGCGACCTTGGTGCGGCCGACAGCCAGGCCCATCATCAGCGCCGAGGTCTCGTTGCCGCCCAGGGAGTAGATGGTGCGGCCGAAGGCGGTGCAGTGCGCCAACCACAGGCCTGCGGCCAGCACGACCAGCGCGATGACGGCGCCAGGCGACAGGAAGGCGCCGGCGAACAGCGGGATCTGCGTCTGCGACAGCGTGACGAACAGGGGCGCGTCGATGGTGATGCTGTCCACACTGATGAGGAAGCACAGCCCGCGCGCCAGGAACATGCCGGCCAGCGTGACGATGAAGGCCTGCAGCTTGAAGACGTGGATGACCGCGCCCTGCAGCGCACCGAAGGCCGCGCCGCCCAGCAGCACGGCGACGATGACCAGCCCCGCCGGCCAGTGCGCCACCTGCAGCAGCCAGGCGGCCACCATGGTGGTGAGGGCCAGCACCGAGCCCACCGACAGGTCGATGCCACCGGACAGGATGACGAAGCTCATGCCCACCGCGATGACGAGCAGGAAGGCGTTGTCGATGAGCAGGTTCAGCACGACCTGCGTGGAGCCGAAGCCGGTATAGGCGGTAGCGCCGGCAATGAACAGGATCGCCATCAGCACGACGCTGACCCAGGCGGTGAAAGACGGAGCGGCCATCGCCGCGCGCAAGGCCTTCATGCCTTCCTCCAGGTGGACCAGGCCGAGGACTGCGAGATGCACACCACGAACACGACGACGGCCTTGACGACCATCGTGACCTGGGGCGGCACGCCCAGTGCGTAGATGGTGGACGTCAGCGTCTGAATGATCAGCGCGCCGATGAGGCTGCCCGCCAGGCTGAACTTGCCGCCGCTGAGCTGCCCGCCGCCGAGCGTGACGGCGAGGATGGCGTCCAGCTCCAGCAGCAGCCCGGCGTTGTTGGCGTCGGCACTCTTGATGTTGGACGAGATCATCAGCCCGGCCAGCCCCGCGCCGAGGCTGCAGTAGACGTAGACGAAGAAGACGACGGCGGCCGTGCGCACGCCCGCCAGACGGGCGGCGACGGGGTTGATGCCCACGGTCTGGATGAACAGGCCCAGTGCCGTGCGCTGCATCAGCAGCGCGGTGAGGCCGGCCACCAGCGCCACGACGAACAGCGACACCGGCAGCCCCAGCAGGTAGCCGCCGCCCAGCCAGAAGAAGCTGGCGGGTTCGTAGACGGTGAGGATCTGGCCATCGGTGAACAGCTGCGCGAGGCCGCGGCCGGCGACCATCAGGATCAGCGTCGCAATGATGGGCTGCAGACCCAGCGCCGACACGAGCAGGCCGTTCCACAGGCCGCACAGCAGCGCGGCGCCCAGCGCGGCGGCGAAGGCGACAACGAGGCCGTGCTCGCCGACCAGCACGCAGGCGACCGTGCCGGCGATGGCGACAACGGCGCCCACCGACACGTCGATACCGCGGGTGGCGATGACCAGCGTCATGCCCAGCGCCGCCAGCATCAGCGGCGCGGCGCGGTGGAGGATGTCGACGAGGCTGCCGTAGAGGTGGCCGTCCTTGATCTCCAGGTGCAGGAAGCCCGGCACGAAGAGGGCCGCGACCGCCAGCAGCAGCGCGAGCGCGGCGAGCGGCCGCGCGAGCGGGTGTTTCCAGGCCCGCGAGACGGCGGACGGGGCACTTGGGTTGGGCATGGGGAGACTCGGGGAACTCATGCCGCGGCACGCTCCGCGGCGATCACTTCAAGCACGCTGCGCTCGTCCAGTTCGCCGCGGCGGTAGACGCCCGCGGCGCGACGGTCGCGCAGCACGAGGACGCGGTCGCTGCAGTGCAGGACCTCGGGCAGCTCGGACGAGATGAAGAGGATGGACATGCCCAGTTGACCGTTCTCGTCTTCCTTGTGCGCGAGCGCGCGCACGGCGTCCATCAGGTCTTCCTTGGCGCGCACGTCGATGCCGCGCGTCGGCTCGTCCAGGATCAGCACGGCCGGCTCGGTCGCCAGCCAGCGTGCCAGCAAGGCCTTCTGCTGGTTGCCGCCGGAGAGCTGCCCGATCGGCGTGTCGGCGCTGGCGGTCTTGATACCCAGGCGCTGGATGTAGTCGTCGGCCAGCGCCTGCTGCTGCTCATGGCTCATGACGAGACGCAGGCCGTGGCGGGCCTGCAGCGCCAGCAGGATGTTGTCGCGGACGGACAGGTCCAGGATGGCGCCCTCGTGCTTGCGGTCTTCGGAGCAGAAGGCCACGCCAGCGGCGATGGCTTCGCGCGGTGAGGCCCAGCGCCCGGAGCGCCCTTCCGTGACGACCTGCCCGCCATCGGCCGGATCGGCGCCAAACAGCAGCCGCGCGGCCTCGGTGCGACCCGAGCCCAGCAAGCCGGCCATGCCCAGCACTTCGCCGCGCCGGAGTTCGAGGTCCAGGGGGTGCAGCGCGCCGCGCCGACTCAGGCCTTCCGCCTTCAAGACAGGGGCACCGGTCTTCGGGGCGCGGCTGTCCAGACGGGTGGGTTGCTGGTCGGGCGGCGCGCCCACCATCTTGTTGACGAGGGCCAGGCGGCTGAGGTCGCCCGCCAGGTACTCGCCTTCGGTCTCGCCGTTGCGCATCACCGTGATGCGATCGGCCAGCGCGTAGGTCTGGTCGAGGAAGTGGGTGACGAAGAGGATGGCCAGGCCCTGGTCACGCAGCCGGCGCAGCACCGTGAACAGACGCTGCACGGCCGCGTCATCGAGGCTGGACGTGGGTTCGTCGAGGATGAGCACCTTGGCCTGCACGCGCAGCGCGCGGGCGATGGCCACCATCTGCTGGACCGACAGCGAGTAGCGCGACAGGGGCGCGGTGACGTCGATGTCCAGATCCATCTGGGCCAGCACGCGGCGGGCTTCGGCGTTGACGGCGGGCCAGTCGATACGGCCCCCGCCCAGCCAGGATCTACGCGGGAAGCGCCCGGCGCAGATGTTCTCGGCGACGCTGAGGTTGGTGCAGAGGTTGACTTCCTGGTAGACGGTCTGGATGCCCAGAACCTGGGCGTCTTCGGTGCGCTTCGGTTGAATGGGCTGGCCGTCGAGCACGATGGTGCCGGCGTCGGGCTGGTACAGGCCGGTCAGCACCTTGATGAGCGTGGACTTGCCGGCGCCGTTCTGACCCATCAGCGCATGCACTTCGCCGGGGAACAAGCGCAGTGAGACGTCGGTCAGGGCTTTGACGCCGGGGAAGCTCTTGTGGATGCCGGCGAGTTCCAGCACGGGTTGTTGGGTCGTCATGCCTTTGCACCTGTTGGTTGGTGCCGAGAGTGGTGCCGGGATTTCGCCCCGGCGGGCGACCCACTTTCTTGTGTCGACAAGAAAGTAGGCAAAGAAACGACCCCCGATCCGCCCGCCCTTCGCTGCGCTACGGGTTCCCTGCGGTGCTCGGTCCTTGAGGCCCTGTGCTCCTCGGCGGGCTCAAAGGGGGGAGACAAATGCCTCGGTGCGAACGGCTTTGGGGCTTGGCTGTCGCCCGCCGGGGCGAATTCCCGGCTGGGCCTCACGCGCAAAGCAACTGCCACGAAAGCCCAGCCAGACCAACGCAATCAGTACTTCCGATTCGGCAGCTCCTTCGCTGCCATGTCTGCCGTGAACACGCCTTCATTCACGGTGATGCGCTTCTCCACCGGCTTCTTGGCCACGATGTCCTTGGCCAGCTGCATGAGCTGCGGGCCCAGCAGCGGGTTGCACTCCACCGTCACGTTCAGCTTGCCCGCCTTCATCGCCTCGAACGCACCACGCACGCCGTCGATGGAAATGATGACGATGTCCACGCCCGGCTTCAGGCCAGCTTCTTCAATCGCCTGGATGGCGCCGATGGCCATGTCGTCGTTGTGCGCGTACAGCACATCGATCTTCTTGTCGCGCTGCTTCAGGAAGGACTCCATCACCTCCTTGCCCTTGGCGCGCGTGAACTCGCCGGACTGCGAGCGGATGATCTGCAGCTTGGGATTGGCCTTGATGCCTTCCTCGAAGCCCTTCTTGCGGTCGATGGCCGGCGCCGAGCCCACGGTGCCCTGCAGCTCGACGATGTTCAGCGCCGCATTCGGCGTCTTGGCCGCGCGCTCCACCAGCCACTTGGCGGCCTTGCGGCCTTCCTCGACGAAGTCGGAGCCGATGAAGGTCACGTACAGCGACGGGTCGGCCACCTTGACGGCGCGGTCGGTCAGGATGACGGGGATGCCGGCGGCCTTGGCCTCCTTCAGCACGGTGTCCCAGCCGCTCTCGACGACCGGCGAGAAGGCGATGACGTCGACCTTCTGCGCGATGTAGCTGCGGATGGCCTTGACCTGGTTCTCCTGCTTCTGCTGCGCGTCGGCGAACTTCAGCGTGATGCCGGCCTCCTTGGCCGCGGCCTTGATGGAGGCGGAGTTGGCCGTGCGCCACTCGCTCTCGGCACCCACCTGCGAGAAGCCCATCGTCAGCGGAGCGGCCAGCGCGGCGAAGGCGGGCAGGGACAGGGCAGCCGCTATCAGGGTGCGGCGGGCGATCAGCTTCATCGTCATTCGGTTGTCTCCGTGTTGTGGGGCGATCCTAGAAAGCCGCGCGATGCGCGACCAATGACATTTCCCGGGCTGGCGATATCAGTTTGGCTATCTAACGCAACAGCCGCAAGCCGTAGAGCCCCCCGGCGATGGAGCCGGGCCGGGCCACGAACTTCACCGTCAGCTTGCCACCGGCGGCCTTCACCAGCTCGGCCGGCAGGGGAACGTCACGCGTGTAGATCTCGTCCGGGCCATCGGGCCGGGCCAGTTCGATCTCCGCAATCAGCTGCCCGTTGACGACGAGGTCGAAGCGGCGGCCGGCGTCCCCCTTGGCGAAGGTGAGGCGCAGCGCGCGCGCCTCGGCGTTGGCGTCGTTCAGGTCGTAGCTGAACCACTGCTTCGCATGCCGCCAGCGGCCGGCCGGCGCGATGCCGTTCTCGGCGCCCTCGCCCTTGAAGCCGTGGTCGCTTTCCGGCTGCTGCTCGCCGGGCGCCACCTGGTCGATGGTCTGCGCGTCCAGCGCCAGGCGCGCTTCCTCGGCCTTGGCCAGCTCCACGCGCAGCAGGCTCTGCTGGGCCGTCGTGCTGCGCGGCCAATAGAGCATGTAGCGCGAGTCGTGCAAGCGGAAGAAGGGGATGAGCTGCAGGCGGTCGGCATCCTTGCGGCCCTGGATGAGGCCGGGGGCCGTGAAGGTCAGCGGCTGGCCGGGCACGGGCTTGAAGCGGCGGATGAAGTCCGTCTGATCGCTGACGAACACCGGAGCCGCGTCCTGCGGGCAGACGGCGCCGTGGGCGATGTGGCCCATGCGCGAGCCGTCGGCCGTGAAGCTGAGCTTCTCGCCCGGCTGCGGCGTCTTGGCGGCCAGCACGATGGGGCCGTGCAGCACGGCGACATAGTTCTTCAGGCCGGGCATGGGCTCCAGCGTCGTGCGCATAGTCATCTCGACGTCGACGACATCGCCCGCCACCCACGTGCGGCGCAGCTCGACATGGCCGCCCGGCCTGGCGGTCACCTTGACCGGCTTGCCGTTGAGCCTGAGCTTCAGCGCGCCGGGCGCGACCCAGCCGGGATAGCGGATCTTCAGCGCGAAGCTGCCGCTGCCGTCCACCGTCAGCCGCGTGCGCGACTCGTCGGGGAAGCGCGTGCGCTGCGTGACGCGGATGCCGCGCTCGCGCCAGTCCAGCTTGGACGCGATGAAGAGGTTGACGTAAAGCGCATCGCCGTCATGCGCGTAGATGAACTCGCCGTGGCGCGCATGGCTCTCGATGCCGGAACCCACGCAGCACCACATGCCCTCATGAACCTTGGAGTAGACCCGGTAGTGTTGCGGCCGCATCGGCGTGAAGTAGACGAAGCCGCCCTCGCCGGGATGCTGCGACGCGAGGATGTGGTTGTAGAGGGTGCGCTCGTAGTAGTCGGTGTAGGCGCCAACGTCCGGCGAGGCCTGCGACAACAGCGCCGTCAGCTTCAGCATGTTGTAGCTGTTGCAGGTCTCCGGCCCTTCCACCTCGTTCAGCATGGGCTTGAAGTCGGTGTCGGGGTGGAAGTGCTCCTTGACGCTGTTGCCGCCGATGGCGACCGTGCGCTTGCCCACCACGGTGCGCCAGAAGAACTCGGCCGCGCGGCGGCCCTCGTCCTCGCCGGCGATCTGCGCGATGCGCGCAAAGCCGATGACCTTCGGGATCTGCGTGTTGGCGTGCAGGCCGGTCAGCTTGTCCTGCCCATGGGCCAGCGGCTGCAGCACGGCCTGGTGGCTGAAGCGCCGCGCCAGCGCCAGGTAGCGCAGGTCGCCGGTCATCTGCGCCACGTCGGCCAGCACCTCGTTCACGCCGCCGTGCTCGGCGCGCAGCATGTCCTGCATCTGCGCGTCGGTCAGCGGTGTCGTCAGGCGCAGCGCCCAGTCGGAGAGCTTGACCAGCATCGCCTTGGCGTCGGCATGACCAGCGTGGACCGCGGCGTCACGCAGGCCCGCGAACATCTTGTGGAGGTTGTACCAGGGCACCCAGCGGCCGTTGACGGAGAAGCTGTCGACCTTGAGCTGGCCCGCGGCCACCTGGCCCCAGGCGGTGGCGCCGTCAGGGACGCCGCCGATGTAGCCGTTGCCCAAAGCATCCTGGCAGCGCTTCAGTTCGGCAATCACGTAGTCAAGGCGCTGCTTCACCTCGGCGTCGCCGGTGGACGCCCACATCAGCGCGAGCGCCGACACGTAATGGCCGCCCATGTGGCCGTCCAGGCCCGAGGACTCCCAGTTGCCATAGCTGGGCGACTTCGCCGGCAGGCCGGCCTCGCGCACGAACGGCGCGAGCAGCCGGTCGGGGTCCAGCGCCATCAGGTAGCGCAGGTCGGTCTGCTGCGCCTCCAGGAACGGACCGTCCTGCAGACGGACACGCTCCAGCGGGAACAGCTGGGTCGCCGCCCAGGCGCCGTGGGCGCACAGCGCGAAGGTCAGGGCGGCGAACAGCTTCTTCATGGTCAGCTCGTGAGGCGGATGGCCCACAACGCGACACCGCCGGAGGACAGCGCGCTGAAGCTCGCGACGAAGGCACTGGAGTTGGGGTTCCACTGACGGGACAGTACGCCCTTGTAGGTCACGCCACCGCTCACCACGGTGAGTTTGTTGCTGCCGTTGTGCGTCCAGGTGCCGGTCATGCCGCCGGTGCCGCCCACCGTGCCGTCGGCGTTCAGCGTCACGCTGATCGACGCCTTGCTGACGGCCGTGATGTCCTTGCCGTGGTTGACCAGCTTGTAGGTGCCCGCCGCCTGTGCGGCGGTGATGTCCGCTGCCTGTACCGGCGCAGCCAGGCTCAGCGGCGCGTAGCGCAGCGGTGCGATGACCAGCCAGCCGTCGTCGTTCAGGTGCATCTCGTGCACGCGGATCTCGTGCACCTCGCCGGTGCCGGGGAAGCGCGTGTGGAACACGATGAAGTACTTGCCCGTCGTCGCGTCGTAGTAGGCCGAGTTGTGGCCCGGCGACACGTAGCCCGTCGCCGTGCCCGTCTCGAAGGCCGCGTTGGCGAACACGTGCCCGCCCATGAGCTTCATGCCGTGGGGCGCGATGCTGGCGTCGTCGAAGAACGTGCCATTGGCGCCCTTGACGGTGGCCATGTCCGTGCCGGCGCCGTCGACGTAGGGGCCGTCCGGCTGCAGCGAGCGCGCGACGCGCACGTTGTAGCCGCCATCCGCCGCCAGGCCGCCGTAGGACACGAACAGGTAGTAGTACTTGCTGGCCGGGCTGTAGAGGATGTAGGCGCCCTCGATGCGGGCGTGGTTGCCGCCCATCAGGCGCTTGCCGTAACCCTGGCCGGCCAGCGGCAGGCCCGTCGTGGCGTTGAGCTGCAGGATGAAGATGCCGCCCGAGTAGGAGCCGTAGACCATCCACAGCTTGCCCGTCGCGTCGAAGAACACCGAGGGGTCGACGACGTTGGGGTGTTTCGTGGCGTCGTAGTTGGTGCCGTCCTCCGACGTGCCCACCATGCCCGACTTCAGCAACAGCTGCTTGTTGGCATAGGGGCCGTCGATCTTGTCGGCCACGGCGATGCCCAGCGCCGACAGCGGCGAGTCGCCCTTGCAGGCGCAGTAGTACATGTAGAACTTGCCGTCGCCCAGCTTGACGACGTCAGGCGCCCACAGCGTGGTGGTCTGCGCCCAGGTCAGCGCGGCGGAGAGATCGGTCGTGACCTTGGTGAACAGCGGGTTCGCGTCGTTCACCGTGTCGGCGATCTTGGTCCAGTTCATCAGGTCCGTCGTCTTGGCGGCGGCGAGGTGCGAGCCGAAGACGTAGTAGGTGCTGCCGTCACGCACGATGGACGGGTCGTGCACCGACGCATTGCCGAAGCTCAGCGCCGCCTGGACGGGGTTGGGATTCGTCGGCGCGGGCTCCGCGGGCGCGGGCGCCGGCGTGAGCGTGCCAGCGCTGCCGCCCCCCCCGCCGCCACCGCAGGCGGTCAGGGCGAAGGCGGCAGAGCCTGCGAGGAAGTGGCGTCGGTTTTGAAAGGCCATGGGGTGCTTGTCTCCGGGTCGCTTGTTAGAGGCCGGCGGAGCCTAGGAGGCAAGGCGGCAGCGCACCAATGACATTGCAGACGCAATCGATCCTGGTTTCGATATGCCGCATGCGGGGCGCGCACGCAGCGCAACGCCTGGGCGAGAAGCATGTCCGGCCCAGGCGTTGCGGATCGACGGTGAGCGGCGCTGGCCGAGGGCTGTGATCAGCCCTCGACGGCGACGACGACGACGGACTTGGCCGGCAGCTTGAGCGTCAGCTTGCCGTTCACCGCCTGCGCCTCGAAGGCCTGCGGCACGACCTGCGCGGGCTTGCCCAGCTCGTTCTGCGCGTCCATCGCGCCGGCGGTCAGCACCTGGCCCTTGACGGCCTTGGGCACACCGGCGCCGACCTGCAGGTCCAGCTCGGTGGCCTGCGTCGCGTTGGCATTCACCAGGCCCACGTAGACCTTGCCGTCCTTGCCGCGGCCGGCCGTCACGCTGATGCCGGGCATGGACAGCTTGTCGACCGTGTAGACCGGGTTGTTCTCGACCGTGGCGGGCAGCGACGTCGCGTCCTGGAAGGGCACGTAGAGCTTGAACGCGTGGTAGGTCGGCGTCAGGACGAACTTGTCCTTGCTGGTGAGGATCATGGCCTGCAGCACGTTGACCATCTGGGCCACGTTGCTCATCTTCACGCGCTCGGCGTTGGCGTGGAAGACGTGGAAGTGCAGGGCCGCCAGCAGCGCGTCGCGCAGCGTGTTGCGCTGGACCAGGAAGCCGGGGTTGGTGCCGGGCTCGGGGTCGTACCAGCTGCCCCACTCGTCGAAGTAGAACCCGACCTTCTTGGCCGGGTCATGCTGGTCGAGGATGGCGGTGTTCTTGCGCACCCATTCGTCGACCTTCTGCGTGTGGGCCAGCGTCGAGATCCACTCGGCCTCGGGGAAGCCGACGGCCGAGCCCTTCTTCTCCCACTTGCCGGTGGGCAACGTGTAGCCATGGTGGGAGATGGCATCGAAGGGCACGCCCTTCAGGCCCTTGGCGAGCGTCTCGGTCCAGTCGGTGCGGGCGTCATGGCCGCCGCTGGCGATGAAGATGGGGCGGTTGTTCGCCGGCGTGCGCAGGAAGCTGGCCCAGTGGCGGTACAGGTCCACGTAGTACTCGGGACGCATGTTGCCGCCGCAGCCCCAGTTCTCGTTGCCGATGGCGAAGTAGTGCACCCGGAAGGGCTTGTCGCGGCCGTTCTTGCGGCGCAGCTGGGCCAGCGTGGAGTTGCCCTCGGAGGTCATGTACTCCAGCCACTCGGCCATCTCCTGCGGGCTGCCGGTGCCGAGGTTGCCGTTGACGTAGGCCTCGGCGCCCAGTTGCTCGGCCAGGTCGAAGAACTCGTGCGTGCCGACCGCGTTGTTCTCCGGCACGCCGCCCCAGTTGTAGTTGACCTTGACGGGGCGCTTAGCGCGCGGGCCGATGCCCTCGCGCCAGTGGTACTCGTCGGCGAAGCAGCCGCCGGGCCAGCGCACCAGCGGCACGTGCAGGTCCTTCAGCGCGCCGATGACGTCCTTGCGCCAGCCGCGCACGTTGGGGATCTTGGACTCGGGGCCCACCCACATGCCTTCGTAGATGCCGGTGCCGAGGTGCTCGGCGAACTGGCCGTAGATGTTGCGGTGGATGACCGGGCCGGGCTGGTCGGCGCTGACGACGACCTTCACGTCGGCGGCCTGCGCCGCCAGGGCCAGCGTGGCCACGAGGGCCAGCAGTTGCTTCTTCATGTCTTTCTGTCTCCTTGGTTTGTCTATCCGACCTCTTCGGGCCGAGCGCCGGGCCGCCCCAAGCCGGCCCGCCTTGGCGATGTGCTTGCCGGTCAATCCGGCAGGCATCGCCGTCCCGTCGGGGGACCGGCCAGCGCGCAGCCCTGGCCGAGGGGTTTCAATTCCTGGTCAGCACCCCGTCGCGGCGGCGCCAGACGCCGCGCTCGTTGGGCTCGCGCAGCACCGCCGGCAGCAGCGCGCGCGGCAGGTTCTGGTAGCTCACGGGGCGCAGGAAGCGCTGGATGGCGGCCGTGCCGACCGAGCTGCTGCGGCCGTCGCTGGTGGCCGGGAACGGGCCGCCGTGCACCATCGCCGTCGACACCTCGACGCCGGTCGGGAAGCCATTGGCCAGGATGCGGCCCACCTTGCGCTCGAGCGCGGGCAGCAGCGCGCGCGCGGCGGCGATGTCGCTCTCGTCGTCGTCCTGCAGCTGCAGCGTGGCGGTCAGCTGGCCTTCCAGGCCCTCGATGACGGCCAGCAGCTCGGCGGGGCTCTCGCAGGCGACGAGCAGCGACGTGGGGCCGAAGATCTCGGCGGACATCGCATGGTTGGCCAGGAAGGCCGCGCCGGTGGTCTTGAACAGGCTGGGCGCGCCCGTGCAGGCGGCGGATTCACCGCGCAGCAGCGCATCCACCTGCGGCTGGCCAGCCAGGGCGGCCTCGCCGCGCTGGTAGGCGCCGGCGATGCCGGGGGTCAGCATGGTGGCGGCGGGCACGGGCTTGAGCGCCTCGGCGGCGGCCGCGGCGAAGCGGTCGAAATCGGGGCCCGCAATGCCCAGCACCAGGCCGGGGTTGGTGCAGAACTGGCCCACGCCCATCGTCAGCGAGGCCGCAAAGCCGGTCGCGATCTCGGCGCCGCGGGCCTTGAGTGCACCGGGCAGCAGGATGGTGGGGTTGATGCTGCTCATCTCCGCGTAGACGGGGATGGGCTGCGGGCGTGCGGCGGCCACGGCCATCAGCGCCAGGCCGCCGGCGCGCGAGCCGGTGAAGCCGACGGCCTGGATGGCCGGGTGCTGCACGAGCGCCGTGCCGATGTCGTTGCCGTTGCCCGGCAGCAGCGCGAAAACGCCGGCGGGCAGGCCCGACAGCTTGACCGCCTCGGCGACCGCACGACCGACGAGCTCGGACGTGCCGGGGTGGGCCGGGTGGCCCTTGACGACGACGGGGCAGCCGGCGGCCAGCGCGGCGGCGGTGTCGCCGCCCGCGACCGAGAAGGCCAGCGGGAAGTTGCTGGCGCCGAACACGGCCACGGGGCCCACGCCGATGAAGCGCAGGCGCAGGTCGGGCCGCGGCGGCGTGCGCGTGGGCAGCGCGGTGTCGATGCGGGCGTCCTGCCAGCTGCCTTCACGCAGCAGTTCGGCGAACAGCTTGAGCTGGTTCATCGTGCGGCCGCGCTCGCCTTCCAGGCGGGCACGCGGCAGGCCGCTCTCGGCCATCGCGCGGACGATGAGGTCGTCGCCGATCGCCAGGATCTGCGCGGCGATGAGGTCCAGGAAGTCGGCCCGCTCGTGGTCGCTCGTCGCGCGGAAGGCGTCGAACGCCGCATTGGCCAGCTCACAGGCCTGCGCCACCTGCGCCACGTCCACCGAATGGAAGTCGGGGCCCAGCGCTTCGTTCTTGCTTGGGTCGAAAGCCTGGAAGGCCGCGCCGTGGCCGCGCACGGCTTCGCCGCCGATCAGTGCCAGGCCTTGGATCGTGTTGCTCATGAGAACCTCGGAATCAGTGTGAATGGCGCGGCACGGCCGAGCCGCGGCAACCGCGCAGGAAGTCGAAGTCGCAGCCTTCGTCGGCCTGCAGCACGTGGCTCACGTAGAGGTGGCGGTAGCCGGTGGCGTCCGCCGGGTCCACGGTCTGCGCGGCGGCCCAGGCGTCGAGGCGCTTTTTCAGTTCCTCGTCGGACACGTCCAGATGCAGGCGGCCGGCGGCGCAGTCCAGCTCGATGAAATCGCCTTCCTGCACCACAGCCAGCGGGCCGCCGGCGCGCGCTTCGGGCGACACGTGCAGCACCACGGTGCCGTAGGCCGTGCCGCTCATGCGGGCGTCGGAGATGCGCACCATGTCCTTCACGCCGGTGGCGAGGATCTTGGGCGGCAGGCCCATGTTGCCCACCTCGGCCATGCCGGGGTAGCCCTTGGGGCCGCAGTTCTTCATGACGAGGATGCAGCTGGCGTCGACGTCCAGGTCGGGGTCGGCGATGCGGGCCTTGTAGTCGTCGAAGTTCTCGAACACCACGGCGCGGCCGCGGTGCTTCATCAGCTCGGGCGTGGCGGCCGAGGGCTTGAGCACGGCGCCGCGCGGCGCGAGGTTGCCGCGCAGGATGCAGATGCCGCCGTCGGCGATCAGCGGCTTGTCCAGCGGGCGGATGACCTCGTCGTCGTAGATGGGCGCGTCCAGGCAGTTGTCCCACAGGCTCTTGCCGTTGACGGTCAGCGCGCCCGGGTTGGGCAGCAGGTTGGCTTCGCCCAGGCGGCGGATGACGCCCGGCAGGCCGCCGGCGTAATAGAACTCTTCCATCAGGAAGCGGCCCGAGGGCAGCAGGTCCACGACGGTGGGCGTGCCACGGCCGATGCGGGTCCAGTCTTCCAGCTCCAGATCCACGCCGATGCGGCCGGCGATGGCCTTCAGGTGGATGACGGCGTTGGTGGAGCCGCCGATGGCCGCGTTCACGCGGATGGCGTTCTCGAACGCTTGCTTCGTGAGCACCTTGGACAAGCGCAGGTCTTCCCACACCATGTCGACGATGCGCATGCCGGACAGGTGGGCCAGCACATAACGGCGCGCATCCACGGCCGGGATGGCGGCGTTGTGCGGCAGCGAGGTGCCCAGCGACTCGGCCATGCAGGCCATGGTGGACGCGGTGCCCATGGTGTTGCAGGTGCCGGCCGAGCGCGAATGGCCGGCCTCGGCGGCCAGGAAGTCGTGCATCTTGATCTCGCCGGCCTTGACCTGCTCGTGCAGCTGCCACACGGCGGTGCCGGAGCCGATGTTCTTGCCGTTGAGCTTGCCGTTCAGCATGGGCCCGCCGGTGACGACGATGGCCGGCACGTCGCAGCTGGCCGCGCCCATCAGCAGCGCGGGGGTGGTCTTGTCGCAGCCGGTCAGCAGCACCACGGCGTCGATCGGGTTGCCGCGGATGCTTTCCTCGACGTCCATGCTGGCCAGGTTGCGCGTGAGCATGGCGGTGGGGCGCAGGTTGCTCTCGCCGTTGGAGAACACCGGGAACTCGACGGGCCAGCCGCCGGCTTCAAGGATGCCCTTCTTGACATGCTCGGCGAGCTTGCGGAAGTGCGCGTTGCAGGGCGTCAGCTCGCTCCAGGTGTTGCAGATGCCGATGATGGGCTTGCCCTGGAACTCATGGTCGGGGATGCCCTGGTTCTTCATCCAGGAGCGGTACATGAAGCCGTTCTTGTCCTGCGTGCCGAACCACTCGGCGGAACGCAGCTTGACCTTGCTCTTCTTGTCCTCTGTCGTCATGTCTTCGTCTCGGGTGTTTCGTTCTGCCGGCACACAGGGGCTGACCGTATGAAATCGATGCTAGGGGCCGGGGGAATTGCAATCCAATCAATTCCTGCGGCGTACCGATGCTGTTTTTGATATCAATCTCGCCGGGACGGCCGGCCGAACAGCGGCATGCCGTCGGCCGACCAGTGCAGCGGCTTCACGAAGGTGTGGCGGTCGGGGTTCCACAGCGGGTCGCCGACGATCTCCGTGTAGGTGCGCGCGTGATAGACCAGCAGCACCTCATCGGGGTTGTCGGTCTCGGTGAAGCTGTTGTGGCCGGGGCCGAACACCGAGTCCTCGGCGCAGCTGCGCATCACCGGCGTGGGGGACTTGTGCCAGCTGGCCGCATCCAGCAGGTCGGCGTTTGCGTCGGCCCACAGCAGGCCCATCGCGTAGTTCTCGTCCGTCGCGCTGGCCGAGTAGCTGATGAAGACCTTGCCGTGGCGCTGCAGCACCGACGGCCCCTCGTTGACGAGAAAGCCGCGGCATTCCCAGTCGAACTCGGGCTTGCTCAGCATGACGGGCTTGCCCGCCAGCTGCCAGGGCGTGCTCATGGGCGCGATGTAGAGGTTGGAGTTGCCGGCGATGGCCGGGTCCTTCTGCGCCCACAGGTAGTAGAGCTGGCCCTGGTGGGTGAAGGTCGTCGCGTCCAGGCAGAAGCTGTCGATGCCGCTGTCCACCTGGCCGAGGAACTCCCACTCGCCGGTGAACGGGTCGGCCGCCGTGTTGCGGATCGCGACCATGCGGTGCTGGAACATGCCGAGGTGATCCAGCGCGCGGGTGTGAGCCGCGGCGAAGTACACGTACCAGGCGCCCTGGTTGAAGTGCAGCTCCGGGGCCCAGATCAGCTCGCTCCAGGCCCCCTCGTCCGGCTTGCGCCAGACAACGAAGGCCGGCGCGTTGGCGAGGCCGTCGACGCTGAGGGCGCGCCGCAGCTCGATGCGGTCGTACTGCGGCACGGACGCGGCGAAGTAATAGAGCCCGTCCGCATGACGGGAGATGTGGGGATCGGCGCGCTGAGGGATCAGCGGCTCAAGCAGGTCGGACATACAGCAACAAGAAAAAGGGCGTTGCCGGGAGGCCCGTGCAACGCCCGAACGAGGATTGAAATCAATCTCTCCGATCAAACTTCCGTCAGATCACATCTTGTAGCGGAAGCCCACGGAGAAGGCGCGGCCGATCTGCACCGTGCCGAAGTTGGTCAGCTCGGGGTTGCCGGCATCGCCGAAGTGGTAGTACTGCTGCTGCATCTCGTTGGTCAGGTTCACGCCGCTGAAGTCCACCGACATGCGGTCGTTGATCTTGTAGCTGACCTGCAGGTCCACGCTCTTCTCCGGCTGACGCCAGATGCCGATGGGGTTGGCGAACAGCGCGGCCTCGTTGGCCGCCAGGAAGGCGGAACGACGGACGTAGGACAGACGCAGGCTGATCGGGTCCTTTTCATAGGCCACCGTGGCGTTCCACGACAGCTTGGACACGCCGAAGAACGGGCCTTCCAGCTGCGAGACGATGTTGCCGGCGCTGTCGGCGGTCGGCACGTTCTGCGACGAGGTCAGGCGGGTCACGCTGCCCTGGAAGCCCAGGCCGTCCAGCAGCGACGGCAGGCCCTTCGGGAAGTAGACGGCGCCCAGCTCCAGGCCGCTGATCTTGCCGTTGGAGGCGTTGACCGGCGAGCTGATGACGTAGTCGTAGCCGTTGGCGTGGCTCAGGCCCGAGGTGGAGTTGCGGAACGGATCTTCGGCTGCAGACAGGTGGATGCGGCGGCGCAGCGGCACGACCAAGCCGTCGATCTTGCGTTGGAACACCGTGCCGTACAGCGCGCTGTCCTTCTGGAAGTACCACTCGCCCGTCAGGTCCATGTTCTTGGAGCGCGTCGGTTCCAGATCCGGGTTGCCACCGCTGCCACCACCGTAGCCGACCTTGGACACGTCGTCGCTGGGCTGGATGATGGGGTTCAGATCGCCGAAGTTCGGGCGGCGCAGCGTCTCACCGTAGTTGAAGCGCACCAGCACATCCTTGGCCGGCTCGTAGCGCAGCGTCAGGCTGGGCAGGAACTTCTTGGCCGTCTTGGAACCGTAGGTCGGCGTGACCACCTTGGTGGTGGCGTCCACCTTGTAGGCCGTCATGCTGGTGTCGACCTGCACATAGCGCACGCCGAAGTTGGCGCGCAGGTTGCGGCCGAACAGCTGGTGTTCGGTGTCGGCCATCACGAACAGGTTGGTCGTGTCTTCCTTGACGTCGAAGGTCTTCTGCAAGAACAGCTTGTCGCTGGTCAGGAAGTTGGCATCCTTTGCGGCATACATCTTGCGCCACTCGTCGATGTTGTCGCGGATGTAGTACGCGTTCGGCTCCATCCACGAACGCGGCACGTCGGAGATGTCGCTGCCGAAGCCGGAGTTGACGTGGTAGTAGTTCGCGCCCAGCGTGGCCAGGTTCTTGCCCAGGAAAGCCGACTGTGTGCGGTTGGCTTCGGAGGCCTTGCGGGTGTCGAAGCGGGCGCCGAAGTTGATGGACTTCAACGGGCCCCAGTCGGCGTCGTAGACACCGTTCAGGCTGGCCGTGCCGGCACTGCCCTGGTTGCGGTTGGCGTTGTCGTAGAACTGCGCAACGTTCCACTTGGCCGGATCGACCAGGTCGGCGTTGTTGTTGAACTTGAACGCCATGTTGCCGCCGCCGGTGTTGAAGTCGACGGTGACCGACGGTGCCACGCGTTCGATGCGGGTGGCCGTGAATTCCGAGTGGAAGCTGCTGCTTTGGTAGGACAGGTCACCGTCCAGCCGCAGGCGGTCGCCGAGGTTCCACTTGCCGTTCAACGCAACGATGCGGGAGTCGGTGGCCGAGGTCGTGTAGTCACCGCTGTTGAAGCCGTAGACGTCGTTGACCGTGCGCGTCTTGATGACGTTGGTGCCGGGGAAGGTCGTGATGGTCGACGCCGGGTTGCTGCCCAGGCTGCCCCACCAGTCGACGAAGGTGAACAGCAGCTTGTTGAACGACTTGTCACGGAAGCCGTTGTACATCGCCTCGAGCGTGTACACGGAGTCCGCATTCGGCTGCCACTGCAGCGCGAGGTTGGCGGCGGGGCGCTCGCGCTTGCCCTCCACGTCGCTCTGGAAGATGGCGTCGCGCGACAGGTAGTAGGGCTTGGCCGTGCCGTTGAAGTTCAGCGTCGAGCCGGCCTTCATCGGCAGACCCGTGTAGGTGCCTGCCGTCCAGACGTTGTTGTCGAAGATGCGCTGCAGCGGGATGTAGCCCGACTGCGGCAACTCGGACGCATTCGGGCTCGTGAACGGCACCATGGCGCCCGGCGTCACACTCTCGTTGCGGTAGTCCGTCCTCACCATCGACAGGTTGACCAGCGCGCCGATGTCGCCGATGTCGGTCTTCCAGCGGTTGCTGGCCATGCCGCTGAGCTGCGGGTTCCACTTCTTGGCCGGGTCGAGGTAGGTCTCGCGAGCCTGCAGCGAGAACTGCGCACCCTTGAAGTCGAACGGGCGCAGCGACTTGACGTCGATCTGGCCCGCGATGCCGTTCTCCAGCTGGCTGGCGTCGCGCGTCTTGTAGACGTCGATCTGGCGCACCAGCGTCGACGGGATGTCCTGCAGCGCCACTTGCGTGCCGGAAGCCGTGAAGATGTTGCGACCGTTCCAGGTGGTCGCGATGTCCGGCAGGCCGCGGATGGAGATGGCGCCCACTTCGCCGCCCGCGCGGTTGGTGACCTGGATGCCCGTCACGCGCTGCAGCGCCTCGACGACGTTGTTGTCGGGCAGCTTGCCGATGTCCTCGGCGACCACCGATTCCACGACCTGGTCGTTGGTGCGCTTGTTCGCCAGGCTCTTGGTCAGCGAGGCACGAACGCCCGTGACCACCACCGTTTCCAGCGACTCGTTCTTGGCGGCTTCCTGGGCCAGCGCGGTGGACGACAGGGCGGCCAGCGCGGCGGCAGCCGTCAGGCTCAGGGCAAAGCGGGAACTGGTGGCGGCAGAACGCTGCGCCAGGGCTGGTTTCTTCATCGTGTCTCCGGGATCGTTATGGGAGGAGCGGCCAACCTCGGCAGCCGTCCGGGCCTCAGAGGGCGCCGGTGGGGCTGGGGTCTGAATTCATGCTAGGGGCCGGACCGATCCCGCACTAATCACATTTTTAGGAAACACGATGCTGTTTCGTGCATCGTCATTCCGGGTTAGCCCGTGGTTTTCCCGGGAAACAAGCCCCCATGCCCGCAAGGGTCGGCAGCAGCCCGGGCGGTCGGCCGGGCGCTGATGTGGACCGGGCGCAACAGTGCGCCCCGCGGTGCGTCAGCCGGCCTGGGCGGTGGCCCCCGCCAGCCGCAGCGCCGCGTGGTGCAGCGACACCATGTGGTACGGGTCGGGCTGCTCATCCGTGCAGCGGCCGGTCTTGCACGGCAGCGCCTCGGCGGCGCGCCAGCCCCCCTGGGCGGCATCGGCAAGCTGGTCGCGCACCAGCGCCAGCGTCTGCTCGTAGCGGCGCCACAAGTCGTTGCGGCCGCTGGCGCCGGCCGTCACCAGCAACGCATGCAGGCATTCGGCCTGCTGCCACCAGCCCTTGCCCATGTCGGTGCGCGCGCCGTCGGGGAAGGCCCGCCTGCCGCAGCCGCCGTCGTTGTCGTCGTAACCGGCGGCCAGCGCATAGGCCAGCACGCGCTCGGCCACCTGCGCGTAGACGGGCGACACCGCCGCGCCCGTCGTCAGCAGGTGAGCCCACTCGAACTGGTGGCCCAGGTCGATGTAGCCGCCGGCGGCCTGGGTGGGCAGCGGCTGCCAGGCCTCGTCGTACCACTCGGGGATGCGCGCGCCACCGTCGGCCTGGCCCTGCAGCAGCTGGTAGCAGACGAAGTCGCCCAGCCGGCGCGCGCCGGCCAGCACACCCGCGTCGCCGGTGGCCTCGCCCAGCGCCAGCAGCGCCTCGAACATGTGCATGACCGGGTTCTGCGTGCGCGCGCCGGCCATGGGCTTGAAGTCGCGGCCGCATTCGTTGACGAGGCCGCCGCGGGCATCGAAGAAGCCCGTACGGACGGCGCCCCACGCCTTCAGTGCGGCGTCGCGGTGGCGCACGTCCCGGCCCTGGCGCCAGACCTGGCCCAGCGCCAGCAGCGCGAACGCATGGCCGTAGGCGCGCTTGATGTCGGCGCGCGGGCTGCCGTCGGGCGCCACGGCGTGGAAGAAGCCACCATGCACCGGGTCGACAAAGCGCTCGACGAGGAAGTCGGCGCCGCGCCGGGCGGCGTCCAGGTAGCGCGCATCCCGCGTCAGCTCGTGGCCCGCCGCGAACGCGTAGACGAGGCGGGCCTGCGCCGTCAGCTCCAGCTCACCGCGCGGCAGCGGCTGCCACGCGCGGTTGAACTGCGTCTGGAAGCCGCCGCCGGGCAGCGGCGCATGCGCCAGCCAGCGCTGCAGCAGGGCGTCCAGGTCGGCGCGGTGCCAGGCGGTGTCGATGCGGCTGCGCGCCCGCGACGCCGGGTCGCCGCAGGCGGCCAGCGTGGCCAGCAGCGCCAGCACGGCGCGGCGGCCCAGCACGTCAGCGCCCATGGGGCCAGGTGTTGCGCTTGGTGGGCGCCTTGGCCGTCTTGCCGCGCGCGGCCCACAGCTTGTAGGCCGACGGCGTCAGCTCGCGCTTGAGCAAGGCCACCAGCTCGCCATGGCCGATGCCATGCTCCAGCATGACGCGGTTGTACGGCGGCACATCCTCGAACGCTGTCGCAATGACGCGCTTGATTTCGTCGGGGCTGAGTCGGGGTGCGGTCTTGGCCATGACCGCATTGTCGGCGTCAGCCGAAGCGCTGGGTCGTCCATGCCGCCGCGGCGCCGGCCAGCGTGCTCGCGAACGTGCCCCAGGCCACGTCCACCAGCGCCAGCCTGACGGGCCAGTGGCGCAGCGTGGCCAGGTTGGTCAGGTCGTACACGCCGTAGGCCACCAGCCCCACCAGCGCCGCGCGTGCCACCTGCTGGGCGAACGGCTGCCCGGCCGGGTACAGCGCCAGCGCCACCAGCGCTGCCGGATACGCGAAGTAAAAGAGCAGCGCCGGCACCCAGCGCACCTGCGCCGCCATCTGCTCGCCCATCTCCTGGCGATAGAAGTCGCGGGCCAGCACGCCCAGCCACAGTGCGTCGAGCAGGCCCATGACGAGCAGGGCGGCGAGATAGGGTTTGAAGGCGTGGGTCATGGCGGTGCGGTGCGTGGAGTGTGCATGCTCGACGCCCGCCGACGCAGGCCATGTAGGAAGGCGCCGCGAGTGGCGCGGACGCCGCTCGTCCTACAGCGGCTGTGGCGCCACGCCGGCACCGCCGGCAACCGCCCCCCCGCAGCATCCAGCCATCGATCACGCAAAGCCATGCCGGCCATGACCACCCCCTCGCTGCCCCTGCCTGCCTCCTCCGCCGCCACGAACCGGCGGCCGGCCTTGTCCCTGCTGGCGACCGAACCCGCGCGCGCCGCGCTGGAGGCCTGGCACGCGCTGCAGCTGTGGCGCCAGGCGCCCGAGCCGGTGGGCCAGGGCCGCACCGTGGTGCTGTTCCCGGGCCTGGGCACCGACAGCCTGTCGCTGTGGCCGCTGCGCCGCCACCTGGAGCGCGCGGGCTTTCGCGCGCTGGACTGGGGGCAGGGCGTGAACCGCGGGCCGCAGGGCGACGTCGACGCCTGGCTGGACCGCCTCGCGGACGCCGTCAGCAAGCGCATCGCGCCGGCGCGCCACGCCAGCCTCGTCGGCTGGAGCCTGGGCGGCTTCTACGCGCGTGAGCTGGCCAAGCGCCTGCCCGAGCGCGTGCCGCACGTCATCACCATCGGCACACCGTTCAGCGGCGGGCCGGACGACACCCATGTCGGCTGGCTGTACCGGCTGCTCAACGGCCGGCGCGCACACGACCACCAGGCGCTGCGCGAGCGGCTGGCCGAGCCGCCGCCGGTGCCCACCACGTCCCTCTACAGCCGCGCGGACGGCGTCGTGTCGTGGGAGGCCTGCACGCATGCCGACGCCTGGCCGCAGGCGCGGGACGTGGAGGTGCAGGCCAGCCACCTCGGCATGGGCTGGAACCCGCAGGTGCTGACGCAGGTCACCCAGCTGCTCGCCCCCCGGCGGAGCGAACGGTGAGCACCGCCGTCATGACCGCCCCGGCCCGCGTGGCCCGGCTGAACGGCCCGCGCGAGGACGCCCCCGGCCCCAGCCCCAAGCCCGTGCCCGAGAAGCTGCCGCCACGGGAGCCCGTCACGCCGGTCAAGCTGCGCCGGGCGCTGCGCGGCGTGTTCGGCCTGCGCGAGCTTCGGCCCGGTCAGCAGGAAGTCATCACCCGCGTGCTGGCGGGGCGGAACACGCTGGCCGTCATGCCCACGGGTGCCGGCAAGTCGCTGTGCTACCAGCTGCCCGCCGTGCTCAGCGAGGCGCTGACGGTCGTCATCTCGCCGCTCATCGCGCTGATGAAGGACCAGTGCGACGCACTGACCGCGCGCGGCGTGGCCGCCGTGCAGCTGCATTCGGCGCTGGACGCCAACCGCCGCCTGGAGGCCGAGGCGCTGCTGACACGCGGCGCCGTGCGCGTGGTGTTCACGACGCCCGAGCGGCTGGCCGACGCCCGCACGCTGGGCCTGCTGCAGGAGCAGCGCGTGGGCCTCCTGGTGGTGGACGAGGCGCACTGCATCTCGCAGTGGGGCCACGACTTCCGCCCGGCCTTCAGCGCACTGCGCGACGCACGCCGCGCGCTGGGCCGCCCGCCGGTGCTGGCGCTGACGGCCACCGCGTCCGGCCCCGTGCAGCGCGAGATCCGCGAGGCGCTGGACATCCCGCGCGACGGCGTCATCAGCCACGGTGTGTACCGCCCCAACCTGCGCCTGGCCGTGGAGCTGCCGCAGACCGAGGCGCAGCGCCGCGAGTTCATGCTGCGCCGGCTGCAGCAGGTCACCACGGGCAGCGCCATCGTCTACTGCGCCACCGTGCGCGAGGCCACCGCGCTGCACCGCCAGTTGCAGGACGCCGGCATCGGCGCGGGCCTGTACCACGGCAAGCTCCCCAAAGCCGCGCGCGAGGCCGCGCAGGAAGCCTTCATGCGCGACGAGACCCACGTCATGGTGGCCACCAACGCGTTCGGCATGGGCATCGACAAGCCCGACATCCGGCTCGTCCTGCACGCGCAGATGCCTGCCAGCATCGAGGCCTATGTGCAGGAATGCGGCCGCGCGGGACGCGACGGCGAACCGGCCGACTGCGTGCTGCTGTTCCGCGAGGGCGACCGCGCGCTGCAGCAGTTCTTCGCCGGCGGGCACGTGCCCTCGCGCGAGGAGCTGTCGGCCGTCTGGCAGGCGCTGGCCAGCCACACGCCGCAGGGCGGCTGGCTGCCGGCCGCGCTGGCCGAGATGGCGCGGCTGCCGCAGCGCCGGCTGGACCAGGTGCTGGCCGCGCTGCGCTCCGTGCGCGCCGTGCGCTCGGTCGGCGACGCCGACGCGCTGCGCCCCGCCACGCGGCGCGAGGCCGGTGCCGTCATCGACGCGGCCGAGGCCGCCGTGCAGCAGCGCCAGCAGAGCGACCGCGATGGCCTGGCGGCCATGGTGCTGTACGCGAAGGCGGGCAGCTGCCGCTGGGCCGGCGTGCTGGCGCACTTCGGCGAGACGCTGGACGACGGCGCGACCCGCTGCGGCCATTGCGACAGCTGCGAGCGCTTCACGCGCCTGCTCGCCGCGTCGCCAGCCACCGCGGTCGACCGCGCCGCGCCGCCGACGCAGGTGCGTGCCTTCGAGCCCGGCCAGCGCGTGCGCGTGCGCCGCTTCGGCTGGGGCGAGGTGCAGGACTGCAGCACCGAAGCTGTCACCATCCTGTTCGCGCGCCACGGCCAGCGCAGCATCCACCCCGACTTCATCGTCGCGACGGCGCGCGGCTGAGGCGCCCGCCCTGCCTAACGCACCACCGCGCCCAGCTCCTGCAGCAGCCCGCCCAGCGCGCGCTGCACCGGGCTGGCCTCGACGACGTCGGTGGCCAGGCCCTCGCTGCGCAGCCGCTTGAGCGCGCGGCGCGTCATCGAATGCATGCCCCCGGCCAGGTTGCTGGTGAACATGAAGAACGCGCCGTTGTCGCTGACCCAGGCCAGCTGCGCCGTGGCCCACACGCCCTGCAGGTTGAGCTTGCAGCGCTGGCCGGGCCGCAGCGCGTCCAGCCAGTCGCCGGCGGGGTCGCCGTCGGTGGCGCCGTCCAGCGGCATGGGCACGGTGGGCAGCGCGCCGATGTGGGTGTCGTGGCCCTGCCAGGCTGCGGGCTCGTCGGCCGGTTCGGGCGCCGCGGCCGGCGCAGGCGGGGGTGGCGGCACGGCGGTGGAGCCGGCCGCGGGGGCTGCAGCCCCCTCCGCCATCGCGGGCGCGGCGGTCGCGTCGGCGCGTTCCACGAGGTGGCGGCGGTGCGTCTGCATCAGCTCGGCCAGCACGCGCGTGCGGTGCTGCTGCGGCAGGTCGATGAGGGCCATGCCCTGCTGCACGCGCCCGATCAGCGTGGGCAGGCGGCGGCGCAGGTCGGCCCGCTCCGCCGGCGTCTCGGGCCGCTGCAGGCTGGCCAGCAGCTCGTCCACCGTGCCCACCAGCGCCTGTGCCTCGGGCGATTCCTCGCCCTCGGCGGCCATCACCTTGGCCAGCACCTCGATCCACGGCCCGCGCAGGAAGGTCTGCACCGTGGGGCTGACCTCCTGCGCGCGGCCCAGCTGCGTCTCCACCTGGTCGCGCAGCAGCGGCAGCAGCCGGCGTTCGGCCTCCATCTGCCCGAGCGCCCCCATGGCCGGCCGCGTGCGCTCGACCTGCGCGTGGCGCTCGTCGTCGATGAAGGTCTGCACCTGCGCCAGCGCCTGCGCATAGGCCGCGGGCGCCTCGGGCGCGGCCTGCGCCAGCTGCGTGACCAGCGGGTCCACGAAGCGCTGGAAGGCCTCGCCACGCTCGGTGTCGTGTGCGGGCAATGCACCCGCATGGCCGGCAATCTTGTTGATGAGCGCCCAGGCCGGATGCTGCTCCGAGCCCAGCACGCCGGGGTCGCGCGCGGCCAGCTCGCGCACCGGCGCCTCCAGGCGCGCCAGCGAGCCGCGCAGCGTCGGCGCCACCTGCGGATCGGCCAGCAGGCGCTCGAACAGCCGGCCCAGCAAGGCGTGGCCGACGTCGGCCGTCTCGCTGCCGCCGTCCATGGGCTGCAGCTGGAACTCGGGCTCACCGTCGGCCCGCGGCAGCGCGGGCGCGCCCGTGCGGACGGCGCCGGGCAGGCCGCGCTGCAGCAGCGGCATGCTGCGCAGCAACGCCTGCAGCTGCTCGGCCGGCAGCCCGGCGGGCGCCGCTGCGCCGGCCGCCGCCGTGCGCGCTGCAGCGCCCGCGTCGGGCGTGCGGATGGCGCGGTAGCGCGGCGACTGCAGGCCGGCAGCCTTGAGCTCGTCGCTCACCTGCTGCAGCAGCGGCCGCAGCTGCCCCACCAGCGTCTGAGCCGCCACGCGCATCCACAGCGCCTGCTGCTCGGGCTCCAGCACCTGCTCGTAGACCGTGTGGCTGACGGCGCGCGCGAACACGGCCGGCCCGCAGGCGGTCGGGTCCTCGCCGCCGCGCACCTCGGGCAGCATCAAGCCGGCCAGGCCCTGCAGCTCGCGCAGCTCCCATTCCAGCTTCAGGTCGGCCAACTGCACGACGCGGGAGATCTCGATGTCCTTCTCGGCCTGGGTCTCGTCAACGAGTGTCAGCTCGTCGATGTCGAAGCCGCTCAGCGCCGACGCGCGGGCGCCGCGCCCCAGCGCTCGCGCCTCGGCGCCCTGGAAGCCGTGCAGCAGGTGGCCGGACAGGCATTCCGCGATGTGCATGCGCAGCGGCTCGGTGGCCAGCAGCAGGCCCGACAGGTGCTTGCGCTCCACGCCGCCCAGGCCCGCCTCGACGGGGTCGCGCATGGCCTGCAGCATGGCCTCCACCCAGGCCGTGGCGAACGGCAGGGCCCGGGCCTCCAGGCCCCTGACGTGGTGGTCGAACTGCGGGTGGACTTCCATGGGCCGGGTCGCGCTCCTTCAACGGGAGCCCCGGACTCTAGCTGCGCCGCCTTGCTGCGAGTCGTCAGCCGCCCCGGGTGACGGGCATGGCCACCTTGTCGGTCGGCAGCTTCATGTGGCTGGCCAGCTCCAGCTTGGCCAGCGAGTTGCGGTGCACCTCGTCCGGGCCGTCGGCCAGGCGCAGCGTGCGCTGGTGTGCCCACATCGTGGCCAGCGGTGTGTCCTGCGACACGCCGGCGCCGCCGAACAGCTGGATGGCCCAGTCGATGACCTGCAGCGCCATGTTGGGCGCCACGATCTTGATCATCGCGATCTCGGCCTTGGCGACCTTGTTGCCCACGGTGTCCATCATGTAGGCGGCCTTCAGCGTCAGCAGCCGGGCCTGCTCGATCATGCAGCGCGCCTCGGCAATGCGCTCCTGCGTGACGGTCTGCTGCGCCAGCGTCTTGCCGAAGGCGGTGCGGGCGATGGCGCGCTCGCACATCAGCTGCAGCGCGCGCTCGGCGGCGCCGATGCTGCGCATGCAGTGGTGGATGCGGCCCGGGCCCAGGCGGCCTTGAGCGATCTCGAAGCCGCGGCCCTCGCCCAGCAGGATGTTGCTGGCGGGCACGCGCACGTTCTTCAGCTCCACCTCCATGTGGCCGTGCGGCGCGTCGTCATAGCCGAACACGCTCAGCGGGCGGATGACGGTGATGCCCGGCGTGTCGGCCGGCACGACGATCATGGACTGCTGCTCGTGGCGGCCAGCCTCGGGGTTGGTCTTGCCCATGACGATGTAGACGGCGCAGCGCGGATCGCCGGCGCCGGAGCTCCACCACTTGCGGCCGTTGATGACGTAGTCGTCACCGTCCCGCTCGATGCGGCACTCGATGTTGGTGGCGTCGCTGGACGCGACGGCCGGCTCCGTCATCAGGAAGGCCGAACGGATCTCGCCCTTGAGCAGCGGCTCCAGCCAGCGGTCCTTCAGCGACTCGCTGGCGTAGCGCTCCAGCGTCTCCATGTTGCCGGTGTCGGGCGCGGAGCAGTTGAAGACCTCGGGCGCCCAGAACACGCGGCCCATGATCTCGCACAGCGGCGCGTACTCCAGGTTGGACAGGCCCTCCGGCGCCCGGGTGCTCTTGGGCAGGAACAGGTTCCACAGCCCGGCCGCGCGGGCCTTGGGCTTGAGCTCCTCGATGACCCGGGTGGGCACCCACGGGTTGCCGGCACGGCGGTTGGCCTCGACCTCCTCCAGGTAGCGGCGCTCGTTCGGATAGATGTGCTCGTCGAAGAACGCCAGCAGGCGCTGTTGCGCTTGCGCGACCTTGGGGGAGTAGTCGAAGTTCATGGCGCGGCTCCTTGTGTGGCCGTCAGTGTGGCGCAGCAGGCCGGGTGTGTTTGTCACGCAGGCGGCAGGGTGTCGCGTGGGGCGCAGCGGCGGCTGATGCACACTCGCGCCCGCCGTCGCGGGGACGGCGAGGGAGAACCGATGAAGCAATACATCTGGATGAAAGTGATTGCGGCCGGCCTGGCGCTGGCGGCACTGTTGTTCGGCATCAGCATCATGGATGCCGACCCCACGCTGCGCGTGCAGCAGGACGTGAGCATGGCCGACATCGAGGCCGGCAAGATGCCGCCCGACGGCCAGAAGGTGCGCATCACCGACGCCTGGCTGCTGCCCACGTGGGTGGTGGAGTACTCGCACAGCCGCAAGCGCGGCGACCACGCCCACGTGACCGTGGGCCTGGGCTCGCGCGAGACCTTCGAGCGCGCCGCGGCCGGCCAGACCGCCGACGTGAAGCTGTGGCTGCGCCTGCCGCAGGACTTCAAGACGCGCGAGGGCGCGGCAACGGCGATGAACGACGACGCGCTGTACCTGCGCCAGCAGCCGCGGGAAGGCGTCATCAACGCGCTGCCCGACAGCGTGCGCGAGAACATCAAGAGCGGCGGGCCGTGGACGTCCTCGGCCACGATGCGGCTTGAAGAAGGTGCCACGCCCAACAGCGAGGGCGACGGCGTGGGCTTCGTCGCGGCCGGCATGCTCGCCCTGCTGCTGGTGGCGGCATGGGTGGCCGTGGACCACGCCAACCAGGGCTGGCTGCGCGACCTGGCCACGGCCGGCGCGACGCCGTTCCAGGGCGCGTCACGCTGGCTGCTGGCCTACGGCGTCGCGCTGCTGGGGGCGCCGCTGCTGGCGTTCTTCGTCGCCGGCGCCTGGGTGGACGCCCGGCAGCTGGACGCTGCGCTGCTGGGCTGGGTGCTGGCGCTGCTGGCCCTGGCCGGCTTCGCGCTGTGGCGCCACCGCGTGGCCTTCGTCGTCACGCCGCAGGGGCTGGACCGCGCGTCCCGCAGCGGCACGCAGCCGCTGCTGCGCTGGGACGACGTGGACGCGCTCAGCATCGCGCAGCGCAACTTCCGCGGCAGCGTGTCGGTCTCGTACACGCTGCATGCCGGCGAGCGCAAGGCCAAGGTCGGCAACAGCCTGTTCGCCGGGGGCGTGGACCGCTACAAGGAGTTGGGCGCGCTGCTGCGCGACGAGGTGAACCGCCGCGTCGCGCCGCCGCTGTTCGCCAAGCTCGCCAGCGGCGCCCGCGTGGCCTTCGGCGCGCTGGGCGCGCACCGCGACGGCCTTGTCAAGGGCCGGCTGGAGACCGGCGAGCTGCTGCCCTGGGCCGACATCGACAGCGCCAACTTCGCCGACGGCAAGCTGAAGATCAAGCGCAAGGGCAAGCTGCTGGCCTGGGACAACGTGGCGCTGGGCAAGGTGCGCAACCCGGATGTGCTGATCCAGCTGATCGAGCAGCGCGGGCTGGCCTCAGCCGCCCAGTAGCTTCTGCTCCGCGAGCGCCAGCGCAGTGGGTGTGCCGCTCAGCACCAGCGTGTCGCCCCCCGCCAGCGTGGCACCGTCGACGAACTGGCCCTTGCCATCCGCGCGGCGCAACGACACGACCGCCACGCCCACCGCGTGCAGCGCCAGGTCGTCCAGCCGCCGGCCCGCATGGCTGCTGGCCGTCGGCAGCGTGACGGAGGACAGCCGCGCCTGGTCGATCTCCTCGGCCGTGTCGTCGTCGGCGCCGTGGAAGTAGCCGCGCAGCAGGCCGTAGCGCCGGTCGCGCGCATCGCGCGTGATGCGGATGACGCGCCGCATCGGTACGCCCACCAACGCCAGCGCATGCGACGCCAGCATCAGCGATCCCTCGATGGCCTCCGGCACCACCTCCGTGGCACCGGCCGCCTTGAGCCGCTCCAGGTCGGCGTCGTCGATGGTGCGCACCACCACCGGCACGCGCGGCGCGTGGGCGCGCACCAGGTCCAGGATCTTCAGCGCCGACGGCGTGTCGTGATAGCTGACGACCACGGCGCTGGCGCGCGCCAGGCCCGCCGCCATCAGGCTCTGGACCTTGGCCGCGTCACCGAACACGACGCTCTGGCCAGCCGCGGCGGCCTGGCGCACGCGGTCGGGGTCCAGGTCCAGCGCCATGTATGGGATGTGCTCGCCCTCCAGCAGCCGGGCCAGGTTCTGCCCCGAGCGGCCGTAGCCGCAGATGATGACGTGGGCCTCGGCCTTGATGCTCTTCTTGGCGATGGTGGTCAGCTGCACCGACTGCATCAGCCAGTCGCTGCTGGACAGCTTCATGACGATGCGGTTGCTGTACATGACGAGGATGGGCGTGGCGAGCATGGACAGCACCATGCTCGCCAGCACCGGGCTGACCCACTGCGCCGCGATGAGGTGGTGTTGCGCGCCCAGCGTCAGCAGCACGAAGCCGAACTCGCCGGCCTGTGCCAGGTACAGGCCGGTACGCAACGCCACGCCGGGCGGGGACCTGAACAGCCGCGCCAGCCCGGCGATCAGCGCGAACTTGGCCATGACGGGCAGCGCCGCCAGCGCGATGACCAGCCACCAGCTGTCCACCAGCGGCCGCCAGTCCAGCTTCATGCCGATGGTGATGAAGAACAGGCCCAGCAGCACGTCGTGAAAGGGCCGGATGTCGGTCTCCACCTGATGGCGATATTCGGTCTCCGAGATCAGCATGCCGGCGACGAACGCGCCCAGCGCCAGGCTCAGCCCCGCATGCTCGGTCAGCCAGGCCAGGCCCAGCGTGACCAGCAGCAGGTTCAGCATGAACAGCTCGTCGCTCTTGCGGCGGGCCACCAGCGTCAGCCACCAGCGCATCAGCTTCTGGCCGCCGAACAGCAGCAAACCCAGCAGCACGATGGCCTTGAGCGCCGCCCACGCCAGCGCGCTGGCCATCTCGCCGCCACTGCTGTTCAACGCCGGGATCAGCACCAGCAGCGGCACCACGGCCAGATCCTGGAACAGCAGCACGCCCATGACCAGCCTGCCATGCGGGCTCTCCAGCTCCAGCCGCTCGGCCATCAGCTTCACGACGATGGCGGTGGAGCTCATGGCCATGGCCGCGCCCAGCACCAGCGCGCCCTCCCACTGCAGGTCCCAGGCACGCCCCAGCAACGCGAACCCGGTCATCAGCAGCAGATTGCCGACCATCGCGCCGGCAATCGTCAGCACCACCTGCGACATGCCCAGCCCGAACACGGCCGTCTTCAGCGCACGCAGCTTGGGCAGGTTGAACTCCAAACCGATGGCGAACATCAGGAACACGACGCCGAACTCGGCCAGGTACTGGATGCCGGCCGAGTCCTGCGCGAACGCCAGCGCATTCGGACCGATCAGCACCCCCACCGCCAGATAGCCCAGCATGGGCGGCAGCTTCAGGGAACGGCAGACGACCACACCGAGCACAGCGGCGACGAGATAGAGGAGGGCGAGGTCCAGGGAGGTCACGGGGGGATGGTATGCGGGCGGCCGCGAACCGCTTACAGCCGCCACCGGCAGTGAAATCCCTCACGCCCGGGCCGATGTCATGCGCGCCATGCATGAGCGCATGACCACTTGGCTAGACAAGCCAGCGCCGCGAAGGCAGGCTTCGCGCTACCGTTCGCCCCACCAAAAATTACGGAGCGTTTCATGCCCAACCTGTCCTTCGTCTCGCCCACGCGCAACAGCCCGTGGGGGACTTATCTGTCCCAGATCGACGCCGTGGAGCCCTACCTGGGCCACCTGGGCCGCTGGGTCGAGACGCTGCGCCGCCCCAAGCGCGCGCTGATCGTGGACATTCCCATCGAGCTGGACAACGGCACCATCGCCCACTACGAGGGCTACCGCGTGCAGCACAGCCTGACGCGCGGCCCGGGCAAGGGCGGCGTGCGCTACCACCCCGACGTCACGCTGGAAGAAGTGATGGCGCTGTCGGCCTGGATGACCATCAAGAACGCCGCGGTGAACCTGCCCTACGGCGGCGCCAAGGGCGGCATCCGGCTGGACCCGGCGCTGCTGTCGATGAAGGAGCTGGAGAAGGTTACGCGCCGGTACACCAGCGAGATCGGCATCATCATCGGCCCGCAGCAGGACATCCCGGCGCCGGACGTGAACACCAACGGCAAGATCATGGCCTGGATGATGGACACCTACTCGATGAACACCGGCGCCACGGCGACCGGCGTCGTCACGGGCAAGCCCATCGAGCTGGGCGGCTCGCTGGGCCGCGTGGCCGCCACCGGCCGCGGCGTGTTCGTCGTGGGCCGTGAGGCCATGCGCCGCCTGAACATCGACATGGAAGGCGCCCGCGTCGCCGTGCAGGGCTTCGGCAACGTCGGCTCCATCGCCGCCAAGCTGTTCGCCGCCAACGGCGCCAAGATCGTCGCCGTGCAGGACCACACCGGCACGCTGGTCAACAGCAACGGCTTCGACATGGCCAACCTGCTGGACCATGTGGCCAAGACGCGCGGCGTGGCCGGCTTCAAGGGCGGCGACATGATCGCCAACGAGGACTTCTGGGACGTCAAGAGCGACGTGCTGATCCCCGCCGCGCTGGAAGGCCAGATCACCGCCGAGCGCGCCAAGCGCATCTCCACCCGCCTCGTGCTGGAAGGCGCCAACGGCCCGACCACGCCGGACGGCGAGGCCGTGCTGGCCGACCGCGGCATCGTCGTCGTTCCCGACGTGATCGCCAACGCCGGCGGCGTGACGGTGTCGTACTTCGAGTGGGTGCAGGACTTCTCGTCCTTCTTCTGGACCGAGGACGAGATCAACGTGCGCCTGGACAAGATCATGATCGGTGCGTTCAAGCACATCTGGGAGACGGGCGAGCAGCACAAGATCCCGCTGCGCACCGCCGCGTTCACCGTGGCCTGCACACGCGTGCTGCAGGCACGCGAAGAACGCGGCCTGTATCCCTGAGCCCCTCGTCCGGTCGCGCCCCGCTGCACGCGGGCACGACTGGCCGATCCCCCGAGGGGATGGCGATGCTCGCGGCATCGAGCCACGAGCACATCGCCTGGCGGGCCGGCTTGGGAGCGGCCCGAAACCACCGGCGGCCTGCGGGCCGCCGTTTTTCATGGCGACGGCGCTGCTACGCTGCGCGCCCCCATGAACCACCTCGCGCACCGCCTGCTGCCCTCCGACGCCCGCGATGCGCTGCGCGCCCACCCGGCGCTGCGCGTGCTGTTGCTGACCGACGTGCTGGTGCTGCTGGCCGAGCTGGGCGCGGCGGTCGTCCTGCCGTGGTGGATCGCCAGCCGCGGCGGCGCGGCGGCCATTGCCGCGTTCAGCGTGACGGTGGCCGTGGCCGCCTTCTTCATCGCGCCGGCGCTGTCGCCGTTCGGCGACCGGCTTTGCAAGGCGCGGCAGATCACGCGGGGCCTGGCCGTGCTGGTGGCCGTGGCGGCCCTGCTGGCGGTGCTGTCGTTCGCCGGCGTCTTCCACGTGGCGCTGCTGGCGGCGCTGGCCGTCGTGCAGGTCGCCGCCCTGTCCTTCGTCGGGCCGCCGCGCGAGGCCTTGCTGGCCGAGCTCGTCGCCCCGGCGCAGCTGCCCGCGGCGCTGCGGCTGCGCAAGACGGCGCTGGCCGCCGGCGGCATCGCCGGGCCGCTGATGGCGGGAGCCGTGCTGGGCGCGGCCGGCATCACGGCGGCACTGTGTGGCTACGGCGTTCTGCTGGCCGCGGCCGCGCTGGCCGCCACGCGGCTGCCACGCGCAGCAGAGCCGGTGCGGCGCCAGGGTGGGTTGGCGCGCTGGTGGGGCGAGCTGCGTGCCGGGCTGGCCGCCAAGTGGCAGGTACCGATGGAGCGCGGCTGGACGTTGGTGAACTTCGTCGTCTGGGTCTTCCAGGGCCCGGCCGTGGGCCTGCTGATCCCGCTCAAGGTACAGGCGCTCGGGCTGCCGGGGCCGTGGCTGGGATTCGCGCTGGGCGCGCTGTCGGCAGGCGTACTCGTCGGCAGCGCGTTCGGCGCCGAGCGGCTGGTGCGGCGCCTGGGGCGTTTTCGCGTGCGGGTGGGCCTGGGCGTGCTGGAGGGGCTGGCGCTGGCCGGCGTCGGCTGGACCGCGTCGCCGCAGCTGCTGCTGGCCGGCCTGGCGCTGGCGGGCTTCTGCAACGCGGCCATGAGCCTGGTGGGCGCCACGCACCGCGCGCTGGCGCTGCCGCGCGACTACCGGGTGCGCCTGATCGCCGCCGGCAGCATGACGACGCAGGTGGCCGGCGCGCTGGGGCCGGCCCTCGTCGGCATGGCGCTGGCGCGCCACGGCGTCGCGGCCGTCTACACGGCCTGGGGCCTGCTGATGGCCGCCAGCGTGCTGGGCTTCCTGCTCGTGCCGCGTTTCCGGGAGTTCCTGACGCTGGGCCACGACGACGTGGCCGACTGGTACCGCCGCGAGTACCCGGCGGTGTTCCCGGCCGGTCCGCCGGCGCCGGCGGACGTCAGGCCGCTGCCGTCGGCGTGATGACGGCGCCGGTGCTGTCCAGCACCCGCAGCGTCACGGGAATGGCGCCCGCCACGCTCTGCGTGACGGTGCAGTAGTCCTCGAACGTGTCCCGCACGCGCTGCAGGTGGCCCAGTCCGGCGGCGGGCTTGCCCAGGTGCAGGTCCACGGCCAGGCCCAGCACGCGCACGCGCCCGCGCTCGTTCTTGCCGACGGTCGCCTTCACCTCGGTGCGCAGCGGTGACGGGTCGTCCTTGTACTTCTGGCAGGCGAACCACAGCGACGCGCTGAGGCAGTTGCCCACCGCCGAGGCCAGCAGCTCGACGGGGTCAGGCCCGATGCCGGTGCCCAGCGGCGCGGGCTCGTCGGACAGCAGCACCGGGATGTCCGGGCCATAGCGGTGTTCGAACTGGTAGCCCTGGCGCTGGGTCAGGGTGACGCTGGGGTGGTCCATGGGGTTGTCCGTTGGGGAGAGCAGCAAAACTGGCGGCCAATGTACCGAACCGCCTGCAAGCCGACGATGCCTGCAAGGACATCCAGGGCCGCCAAGCCGCGGTGAGGGAAATTTCGCCATTGCGCCCGGGTCGCGCGGCTGGCAGAGTCGTTTCGATGGGCAGTGCGAAATGCCCAGTTCCGGTCTGCGGAACGAGTTTTCTACGCTGCACACGGCCTTAAATTACCTGGCCCAAATGCTGCAAGCCGCCAGGACTGCAGTGGGAAACGTAACGCAGGAGATTTGTCAGAATACCAGGAGCGCTTCAAATGCCGATGACTGACTACCAGCTTGCGAACTCGGTCGCTTATGCGCTGAGAACCATCACAGTGACCGATCCCAGCAGTCCCACGGAGGGGGCGAACTTCAATGCTGCCGAGCACAAGGTTGCGCACTCGGGCCTGATGGGGTCGATTCTTGCGCGAGGCGAGATGAGGGACGAAAAGAGTCCCGATGCACAACTGGAACTTGGACAGAAGACCATCGCCGCGCAAAAAGGTGTTTGCACCCATCTTGCGGCCGCGGTTGCGCATCGGCTGATCAAGCTTGGCATGGCGGGAAGCAAGATAGAAATAATGACAACAAATAAAGGACATGGTTATGGCCATACCTTTGTTGCAATAAATAGAACAGGAGATCCCGCCAATATCGATTCATGGGGCGACGAATGCATCCTCGTGGATATCTGGTGGGCCAACCAACACTTCTCCAGCGACAGCCTGCCGACTGGCAAAGCCCCCGCCAACTTTGGCCAAGGTGCTTTTCTGCTTCGCGACAATGGCCATTTCAAGAGTTACCTTGCTAATTTCGGCAACGCCATGGGGGTGGTCACCAAGTTCAACTGAGCTTGACCCCCGGCGCCGCGCGGCATGGCGCGGCGTGCTCTCGTGAAACCCGGCGCACGCCGGGGCCGCGCCGCATCGGGGGGAATCAATGACGGCGGCCGCGGCAAGAACCTCTCACCGGGGGGCGAAAGCTCAGCGCTGCGCTGGCCCAGCCCCTGCAACGGCACGGTGACGTCGCGCATCGCGCCCGGCGACGCCAACCGCACGACGGGGTCGAAGTCCGGCCACCGGTTCAACACCTTGAAGGCGAACCACTCGCTGCCCTTGCCGTTGAGCCGGTAGCACGCGGCCATCGATGTCCGGACGTCGCCAGCCATGGCGATGGAAACAGCCTCACTAAAATCGCGCGGCTATCGGCTTTGTCCTACATCGGGACCGCGCGCACTCGTCCATGGACCCGGCTCCCAATGTTGAAGCGATGAAGCAGTTTGGTGCCGCCCGCCGGTGGCGCGCATTCGCGCCCCTGCTCGGTTACGTCGCCAGCATCGGACTGTGGGCGCTGGCGTATGCCGCCCGCTTTGCGCTGGTTGGGAGCCTGCCTGAGCAAGGGTTCCCGTTTCTCACGTTTTTCCCCGCGGTCATGCTGGCCGCGTACTTCTTCGGTCTTGGCCCCGGACTGGTCTGCGGCGCGCTGAGCGTCACCGCGGCGTATGTCTCCTTCATTCCTCACGATCAGCCCAACGTCACCGGGCTGGCGACCGGCGACCTGATCGCGCTGAGCTTCTTCACCTCGATCCTCCTGGTGGACTGCGTCGTGCTGCATCTGCTTCGGCGGTCGCGCAAGCTGGCTGCTGAGCGTGAAAGCGACCTGCGTGAGCTCACACGCAATTCACCCGATGTGCTGACGCGCTTCGACCGCGAGTACCGGCATCTCTTTGTCAGTGGCGCCATTGAGCGCCTGACCGGCAGGCCGACGTCCGACTTCATCGGCAAGACAAACCGCGAGCTGGGCATGCCCGACGACCTCTGTGAGCAGTGGGAGGGCGCACTGGAGTCGGTGTTCAGGGAAGCCCGTGCTGCAGCACTGAGGTTTTCGTATGGCGACGCCACCTTCGCCACCACGCTGGTGCCCGAGTTCGACGCCGACACGCTGGCCGTGAAATCGGTGTTGGGCGTCACTCGCGACATCTCCGAGATCGAGCGGCACGAACGGGCGCTGGAAGCGCACGGCCGCCTGAAGGACCAGATGCTCGCCACGGTGGCACACGAACTCCGCAACCCCCTGATGACCTTCTCGGCGGGCGTGACGCTGCTGGAGCGCCTGCCCGATCCACCGCCCGCGGTAACCCGAACCATCGCTGCCATGCGACGGCAGACGACCCAGATGTCCCGACTGGTGGACGACCTCATGGATCTGAATCGCATCCGAGCGGAGTTGGTGGAGCTCAACCGTGCCGATGTGGATTTGAAGGCCATCCTGCAAGCGGCCCGCGAGATGTCCACCGAGCTGGCCAAGCGCAAGGATGTGCGCGTCGACCTGCGGCTGCCGGATGGCGCGTTGATCGTCAACGCCGATACGGGACGGCTGGTGCAGGTGTTCTGCAACCTGATCACCAATGCCATCAAGTTCAGCAACGATGGGGGCGTGGTGGTCATCCTGGCACAGCAGCACGATCACTCGTATGAAGTCGCCGTCAAGGATCAGGGCGCCGGCATTGAGCCAGACCTGCTGGAGGCCGTCTTCGAGCCGTTCGTTCAGGCACCGGCAGGCCATCAACAGCAGTCGGGCCTGGGCCTCGGGCTGGCGCTTGTAAAGCAAGTCCTGCGGCTGCATGCCGGCACGGTCACAGCCTCCAGCGATGGCGTCGGCAAAGGCGCCACCTTCACGGTCTCTCTGCCACGCTGAACCGCTCGGGCTGCCACGCACGGCGCGCAGCCTGCGTCAGCACACCGTGGCAAGCAGCTGGCCGCAGCGCAGCACGATGCCGCTGAAACCCTGTGCGCCGCGCGCTACTGCATGGCCCTGTCATCGGGCGCAGCGGCTGGCACGTTGCCGGCTGTCACCGGCCGCGGCCACCGACGACGGAATAATCGCCCCATGCATCGTCTTCGCTCCCTGATCCTGCCCCTGCTGCTCGGCGCCCTGCTGGCCGGCTGCGGCGGCCTGCCCGCTTCGACCGAGAAGGTCGGCAAGGTCTACCAGCGCGAGAGCTTCGCCGCCGAGGAGACCTTCTCGCGGCTGTTCGACGCCAACGTGGACGCCACCTGCGAGGCCGCCCGCCGTGCGCTGCTGAGCCAGGGCTACGTCATCAGCAAGGCCGACAGCGGCCTGGTGCGCGGCGCCAAGCACTTCCAGCCCGAGGGCGAGGTGCATGTGGAGATCGCCTTCAACGTCGTCTGCGTGGGCGACGGCCCCAGGCAGCAGATCGCCACCGCCTACGTCAGCGCGCAGCAGGACCGCTACGCGCTCAAGCGCAACCCGCAGGCCGCCAGCCTGGGCGTCAGCGCGCTGGGCTCCATCTCGGTGCCGCTGTCGTCCACGCAGGACTCGCTGGTCAAGGTGGCCTCCGAGACCATCCCCGCCGGCGAGTTCTACGACCGCTTCTTCACGCTGATGCAGCGCATGCTGCGCGAGAACACCAGCGAGCCGCGCTGATGCGGCGCCTGCTTGCCACGCTGGCGCTGGCCACCGCGGCCGCCAGCCCGGCCGCGCCGCTGACGACGCACGCCGAGCGCAGCGGCTTCACGCAGACCGGCCGCTACGACGAGGTCACGCAGCTGTGCCACGGCTTCGCCCGCGCCCACCCGCGCCACGTGCGCTGCATGCGCTTCGGCACGACGCCGCAGGGCCGGCCGATGTGGGCGCTGGTGGCCAGCCAGTCCGGCGCGCTGACGCCCGCGGCCGCACGCCGCGCCGGGCTGCCGGTCACGCTGATCCAGGGCGGCATCCACGCCGGCGAGATCGAGGGCAAGGACGCCGGCTTCCTCGCGCTGCGCGAGCAGCTCGCCCGGCCCGGTGCACTCAAGCAACAGGTGCTGGTCTTCGTGCCCGTCTTCAACGTCGACGGCCACGAGCGCTTCGGCGCCTGGAGCCGGCCCAACCAGCGCGGCCCCGAGCAGATGGGCTGGCGCGTGACGGCGCAGAACCTCAACCTGAACCGCGACTATCTGAAGGCCGACGCGCCCGAGATGCAGGCCATGCTGGGCCTGCTGCGCGCGTGGGACCCGCTGGTGCTGGTGGACCTGCACACCACCGACGGCGCGCAGTTCGAGCACGACATCGCCGTCATGGTGGAGCCGCTGCACGCCGGCGACGCGCCGCTGCGCGCGGCCGGCCGCGCCTGGCGCGACGGCGTCATCGCCGCGCTGGCCGCCCAGGGCGCGCTGCCGCTGCCGTTCTACCCGTCCTTCGTCGAAGAGGACAACCCGGCCAGCGGCTTCCAGGACGGCGTGTCATCGCCGCGCTACTCGCTGGGCTACTACCCGCTGCGCAACCGCTTCGGCATGCTGGTGGAGACGCACAGCTGGCGCCCCTACCCGCACCGCGTGCGCGTCACGCGCCAGACGGTGGACGCCGTGCTGGCCGAGGTGGCCACCCACGGCCGCGACTGGCTGCGTGCGGCGCAGGCCGCCGACGCCCGCCCGCTGACCGAGCTGGCGCTGACCTGGCGCGCCACCGACGAGGTGCGCGAGATCGACTTCCGCGGCTACGCCTACACGCGCACGCCCAGCGACATCTCCGGCGCGCTGATGACCCGCTACGACGAGACCCGGCCCCAGGTATGGCGCGTGCCGCTGCGCGACCGGCTCGTGCCCGGCCTCGTGCGCGCCGCGCCCGGCGCCGGCTACCTGGTGCCGGCCGAGCACGCCGGCTGGGTGGCCGACAAGCTGGCCCAGCACGGCGTGCGCTTCGAGCGGCTGGCACAAGGCCGCAGCGCGCTGCCGGCCGAGGCGTGGCGCGCCGGGCGCGTCACGCGCGACGCCGCCACCACCGAGGGCCGCCAGCGCATGACGCTCACCGGCCGCTGGGCCGCCGAAGCGCGCGACGTGCCGGCCGGCAGCCTGTTCGTGCCCATCGCGCAACCGCTGGCGGCGCTGGCCATGCACCTGCTGGAGCCCGATGCGCCGGACTCGCTGGCCGCCTGGGGCCGCTTCGCCACGGCCTTCGAGCCCAAGGAATACATGGAGGCCTACGTGGCCGAGCAGGTCGCCCGCGAGCAGCTGGCCGCCAGCCCGGCGCTGCGCGACGAGTTCGCGGCCAAGCTGCGCGACGACCCGGCGTTCGCCGCCGACGCGAAGGCGCGGCTGGACTTCTTCTACCGCCGCACCCCCAGCTGGGACGAGCGCCTGAACCTCTACCCGGTGCTGCGCGTCGACCGCCGCCCCTGACCCGCCGGCCGCGGGACCGGCGCCCGCCGTGGCGCGGCGGCTGCAATCGAAAGGCAACCGGGTGCGTACAAACGCACGTCCCGGCCACGGCATGCACCGGCGGCCTTGCCAGCAACCTTTCTTCACCGGACAGTCAACGCCCGCGGGCGACAGCCCGCTTTTCCCCGGTGCGGGCCGGGCCGACGCCGCCAAGGCGTCGGCCCGGCCGGCGCTGCCCCCGCACACAGCGTTCGTCCATCACCATGTCCGACACGTCCCCCCGCTCCCGCGCCGGCCAGGCCTCCAGCACCCCCGCCTGGGCCCGTCCCGGCGTCGCCTGGTTCCGCAACATGCGCTTCCCGGCCAAGGCCGCGGTGATTCTGGCCTTCCTGCTGGTGCCCATCCTCGTCACGTCGGCCATGCTGGTGATGGAGCGGCGGACAGCGATGGCGAGCACCCAGATGGAACGCTTGGGCCTGCGCGGCGTGCAGCTGGTGATGCCGGCGCTGGACGCGACGCAGCTGCTGCGCCGCGCGCTGGTGGACCAGGCCAACGGCGTGGACCGGCCCGACCTGGCCGACCTGCGCCGCCGCTTCAAGGACGCGACCGCCGCGCTCGTCAAGGACGGCAAGCCGCTGCTCGACCAGCTGCCCAACCCCGGCAAGGAACACTGGGACGCGCTGACCGCGGCGCTCAAGGCCGCCGAGGCACTGCCCGCCGGCCTGCCCGCCGCCGAGGTGCGCAAGCCCTATGTCGAGATCAGCGGCCAGCTCGGCGAGCTGGTGCAGCACCTGGTGGATGAAAGCGGCCTGGCCCTGGACCCCGACGGTGACTCCTACTACCTGATGGCCGCCGGCACCGTCACCCTGCCCGACCTGATGGAGACCGCCGGCCTCACCCGCGGGGCGCTGGCCAGCCTGGCGGCCGACCCGCAGAACGCCAAGCGCACCGCGCAGGCGGCCGGCAGCCTGGCGGTGGACAAGAAGCTGCTGGCGCTGCTGGAGGGCGACCTCAAGCGCGCAGTGGAGTTCAACCCCGCACTGCCGATGCAGAAGTACCAGGGGCTGCTCGAGCCGGCCAAGGCCTTCATCGGGCAGATGGAAGCGCCGGTGCTGCAGCAGGCGGCCGGGATGCCCACGCCGGCGGACATCGTGCGCCAGAGCAGCGCCGCCATCGCGTCGCTGGGCGGGCTGCAGCGCGCCGTGGCCGCCGACCTGGACGGCCTGCTGGCCGCGCGTGAGGCGCGGCTGTTCAGCCGGATGGTGGCCGGCCTGGGCATCGTTGCCGTGATGACGCTGGGCGGCCTGTACTTCTTCTACTGCTTCTACCTGTCCATGCGCTCCGGCATGCGCACGCTCAGCAAGCGCATGCACGCAATGGCCACCGGCGACCTGACCGACACGCTGGTGCCCAAGGGCCGCGACGAGACCTCGGACCTGCTGCAGTCACTGGCCGAGATGCAGACCTCGCTGCGCGGCACGGTGCGCGACGTCCGCGAGGCGGCCGACGCGATCATCCTGTCGTCGCAGGAGGTTGCCGCCGGCAGCATGGACCTGTCGCAGCGCACCGAACAGGCGGCCGCCAACCTGGAGGAAACGGCTTCGGCCATGGAGCAGATCAGCGCCACGGTGGCCAGCACCAGCGACGGCGCGGGCCAGGCCACCCAGGCAGCCCACAGCAACGTGCAACTGGCCCAGCGCGGCGGCGAGGTGATCGGCCAGGTGGTGGACACCATGTCCGGCATCGAGACGTCCAGCCGCCGCATCGGCGAGATCATCGGCGTCATCGACAGCATCGCCTTCCAGACCAACATCCTCGCGCTGAACGCCGCCGTGGAGGCCGCCCGGGCCGGTGAGCAGGGCCGCGGCTTCGCAGTCGTGGCGAGCGAGGTGCGGGCGCTGGCCCAGCGCAGCGCCGAGGCCGCACGCGAGATCAAGCAGCTCATCCTGGAGAGCGGCGAGCGGGTGGACAGCGGCCAGAAGATCGTCGCCGAAGCCGGCACCACCATCCGCGCGATCGTGGACAGCACCCGCCAGGTGGGCGAGCTGCTGGGCGCCATCGCCAACGGCGCGCGCGAGCAGTCGCAGGGCATCTCGCAGGTCGGCTCGTCCATCCAGGAGCTGGACCAGATGACGCAGCAGAACGCCGCGCTGGTGGAGCAGACGGCCGCGGCCTCCACGGCCATGCGCCAGCATGCCGAGCAGCTGGCGGCGGCCGTGGGCGTGTTCCGCCTGCCCTGACGCCGCCCGGGCGGCGCCGCGCGGTGTTGTAGATTCACCCGCGCCATGAACCGCCTGCTGTCCGAACTCCACCGCCTGTACCCGCCCGCCCCGGCCGGCCACGCCCACGCGCTGCTGCTGGCGCTGGGCCGCCCGGCGGACTGGGAGGCGCTGGGCGCCGTGTGGCGCGGCCTGCAGGCCGACCTCGGCTTGCCCGCGCCCGGCATTGCCGTGTCGGGCACGGACGCCATGCAGCTGTGGCTGCCGCTGCAGCAGCCGGTGAGCACCGCGCGCGCCACCGACTTCCTGGCCCGGCTGGCGGCCCGCTACCTGCCCGGCATCGCGCCCGCGCGGCTGCGCCTGCTGGCCAGCGACCAGCCGCCGCCCGTGCCGGCGCAGGACACGGCATCGGGCAATTGGTCGGCCTTCGTCGCCCCCGACCTCGCGCCGGTGTTCGTCGACACGCCGTGGCTGGACATCCCGCCCGGCGCCGACGGGCAGGCCGACCTGCTGGCCCGGCTGCAGCCCATCCCGCCCGCGGCCTTCGACGCGGCGCTGCTGGCGCTGGCGCCCGCCGCCACCGGCACGCCGGCGGCCTCGGCGGCGCCGGCCCCCGCCGCCGACGTGGACCCCCGCCACTTCCTGCAACGCGTGCTCAACGACGAGTCCGCGCCGCTGGCGCTGCGCGTCGAGGCGGCCAAGGCCTTGCTGCCCCGTGGCTGACGCCGCCATGCAGGCCCGGCGCAGCGCCTCCTCGCCACGGCTGGCCCTCGCCTTCGTGCTGCTGGCGCTGGGCGGGTTCGCCGCGCTGGCCGGCCAGATGCATCACGCCGCCACCGCGCACTGGGACGAGGCCGCGCTGCAGCTGGCGCAGCAATGGCGCGCCACGCACCCGCTGGTGGACATGGTGATGCGCGAGTTCAGCGCGCTGGGCAGCACGCCGGTGCTGACGCTGTTCACGGTGCTGGCCGCCGGCTACCTGTGCTGCGTGGGCCGGCCGGCGCGGGCGGCGGCGGTCAGCGTGGCCATGATCACCGGCGCGCTGGCCGTCACGGCGCTGAAAACCGCCTTCGGCCGCGCGCGGCCCGACCCGGAGTTCGCCGCGCTGGTGCAGGAGGGGCTGAGCTTCCCCAGCGGCCACGCCAGCATGTCGGCGGTGTTCTACCTGACCGTGGGCACGCTCATTGCGCAGCGGCACGCTCGCCTGCGCGAGCGCAGCTTCCTGATGGCGGCGGCCGTGTTCATGGCCGTGCTGATCGGCGTCACGCGCGTGATGCTGGGCGTGCACTGGGCCAGTGACGTGCTGGCCGGCTGGGCCTTCGGCGCCGGCTGGGCGGCGCTGTGGTTCTGCATCGCGGCGCGCCTGCGCGACGCACGCGGCCCGGGCTGACGCGCTCAGCCCGGCGCACGCCACACCAGCACCGGCCCGCCGTCATCGATGCGCGCATGCACCGGCGGCTGGAAGCCGGCGGCGCGCAGCGCGGCCAGCGCCGGCAGCGCGCGATCATCGGCGCGGCCCAGGCTGGCCTCGGCCGCGGCGCCGAGGAAGGACAGGTAGATGGTCTGGCGCGGCAGCAGCGCGGCCAGGTGGCTGCGCCAGGCGTCGCCCAGCCGGGCCTGCGCCTCGGCCGGGTCGCCGGCGTAGAAGCGCGCGCCCAGCGCCTGCCAGAACGGCGACGCGCCCGCAGCGTCGCGCCAGCCCGGCAGCTCGGCCACCAGCGCGTCGCCGAAGTCCTGCGGGCGCTGCTGCATGAGCGCCTGGGCGGCGGCGATGAGCGCCCCCAGCGCGGCCGTCTGCTGCGCGGCGCCGAGGCCGGGCGCGAACTGCAGGTCGGCGAGCTCGGACTGGCCCGTGTGGTCGTTGCCCAGCAGCAGCGTGGTCTGCACGCGGAACAGCGCGAGCTCCTGCGCCGCGTGCACGACGCGGCCGATGTGGAAGTGGTAGCGCGGCAGCGCCAGGCCCAGCCGCGGCACCAGCCGCAGCGAGGCGCTGCCGTCGGGCAGCGCCAGCCGGTGGCCGTCGGCCGTGGTGTCGATGCGCACGTCGCTCATGCCTGGCCCTCCGGTTGCAGCGGCACGGCCAGCAGCCGCTCGCCGGCACTGGCGGCCATGGCGCCGGTGTCCTCGGGCGTGGGCTGGTCGCCCGCGCGGGCCAGCACGGCGGCAAAGCACTCGCGCGCCGGCCGCACCAGCAGCTGCCAGCGGCGCGGGCCGTCGGCCACCTCGGCCTGCACCGCCACCTCGCGTGCCAGCCGCACGCTGCGCAGCGAGGCCAGCGGCGCCTCCACGGTGGGGCCGCCGTCGAAGATGTCGACATAGCTGTCGGCGTCGAAGCCCTCGTCCTGCAGGATGCCGAACGGGATCTCGCCCACCGGGTGCAGCTGGCCGATGGCCCACTGCGCGGCCTCCGGCAGCAGCGCCACGTAGACGGGCGACGGCGGCATCAGCTCGGCGATGCAGGCGCGGCTGCGGCCGCCGATGACGGCCTCGGCCTCGGGGTAGTCCATGCCGAAGAAGCGCCGGCCGACGGCATCCCAGAACGGGCTCTGGCCGGCGGCGTCCGTCACGCCGGGGCTCTCGGCGGCGATGCGCTCGGAGAAGCGCTCGGCATGCGCCTGGATGAACAGCAGCCGCGCCCGGCTCAGCAGCTGGGCGGCCGGGCCGTGCTCGTAGGCGGGGTCGAGGTAGAACGAGGTCAGCAGCGTGGCGCCGGTCAGGTCGTGGCACAGGTGCAGCGTGTGCATGCGCTGCGACACGCCCAGCGCGGCGCTCGCATGCACGACGAACTCGTTGCGGTAGCTGTAGAAGCGGTCGAAGAAGCCGGCGCTGGCGGCGATGCCCGAGCAGCCCACGAGCCGGCCGGCGGTGGTGTCCTCCAGCACGAAGAGGTAGGTCTCCTCGCCGCTGGCGTCGTCGGGGCTGGCGAAGGCCTGCAGCGACGCGGCGATGCGCCGGCGCAGCTTGGCCTCGTCGTTGGGCAGCGAGCTGATCGCATCCGCGCTGGCGGCGGCCATGCGGTGCAGGTCGGCGAGGTCAGCCGCCGCCACGGGGCGCAGCAGCAGGTGGTTCATGAGGTCTCTCCCGTGGGGGTGGCGCTGCGCCAGGCGAGCGCGCGGCGGCTGCGCTCGTCGCGCGGCGTGTGGCCGAAGTGGGCCTTGTAGGCGTTGGAGAAATGCGGCCCCGACGCGAAGCCGCTGGACAGGCCGATCTGCAGGATGGACTGGCTGCTCTGCTGCAGCAGCCGCTGCGCGCGGGCCAGGCGCAGCGCGAGGTAGTGGCGCGAGGGCAGCGTGTCCAGGTGCTGCTTGAACAGCCGCTCCAGCTGCCGGCGCGACACGCCCACCAGCCGTGCCACCTCTTCGGTGGGCAGCGGCTCGGCGAGGTTGGCCTCCATCAGCGCCAGCGCCTCGGCCAGCTTGGGGCTGCCGGCGCCGCGCTGCTCGCTGTAGCCGGCGCGCTGGCGCTCGTCGCGCGGCCGCAGGCCCTTCAGGCCCAGCGCCTGCGCCAGCTCCTGGCCCACGCGCTCGCCATGCTGCGCGGCCAGCCAGGCGCAGCACAGGTCCAGGCTGGCGGTGCCGCCGGCGCAGCTGAGCTGGCGGCCGTCCGCGGCGATCTCCCACAGGCCGGCCGCCCAGGCGACCGCGGGGTAGGCATCGGCCAGCGTATCCAGCTGCGCCCAGTCGGCGCAGGCGCGCTGGCCGTCCAGCAGGCCGGCCGCGGCCAGCGCGGCGGCGCCGGCGTCCACGCCCGCCAGCACGGCGCCCTGCGCGGCCCAGGCGCGCAACGCGGCCGACAGCAGCGGGTCGGCCGGCCCGGCCTCGGCGCTGAGCAGGAAGACGGCATGCCAGTCGGCGGCCAGCGTCCAGGGCTGGGTCAGCGCCAGCAGCCCACTGGACGACGCCACCGGCCCGCCCGCAGCGGACAGGCAGTCGGCGCGGTAGCAGGCCTCATCCTGCAGCGCGTTGACGGCGGCCAGGCTGTCGAGCACGCCCGCCAGCGCGAGCGCCGGGAAGCCGGGCTGCAACACCAGGCCGACACGGCGCAGCGGGGCGGGGGTCATGCCCGCATTGTGGCGGTCAGGCCCAGCCCATGCTGGCGGCCACCGCCAGCAGCGCCAGCGCCATGACGAGGTAGGCCGCCTGCAGCGGCAGCATCCAGCGCACCCAGGTGCCGTAGGGCAGGCGCGACAGCGCCAGCACGCCGACGGTGATGCCGGACGTCGGGATGACGGCCGTCGTCAGCTCGCCGAACTGGAAGGCCAGCACGGCGGTCTGGCGCGTCAGGCCCACCAGGTCGGCCAGCGGCGCCATCAGCGGCATGGTCAGCGCCGCCTGGCCGGTGCCGGAGTGGATGAAGAAGTTGATGACCGACTGGATCAGGAACATCTTCTGCGCGGCGAACACCGGGTTCTCCGAGCCCACCAGCGGCGCCAGCGCATGCAGCAGCGTGTCGATGATCTGGCCGTCGCGCATCAGGATGACGGTGGCCTTGGCCAGCGCGATGACGAGGGCCGTGCCGACCAGGTCGCGCGCGCCGTGCAGGAAGGCGGCGACGATGTCGTCGGCCGACAGCCGCGCCACCAGTCCCACCGCGACGGCCATGACGAGGAACAGCGCGGCGATCTCCTCGATGTACCAGCCCCAGTGCACGACGCCCGCGATCATGCCCACCAGCGTGGCGGCGAACAGCCACAGCACGGCGCGCTGGCGGCCGGTCATGCCGGCGAAGGCCTCGAAGCTGGCCAGGTCCAGCGTGCGGCGGCGCTCCTCGTCCAGCGCGAAGCTGGGGCTGAGCTCGGGCTGGCGGCGGATGCGCGCGGCCCACCACATCAGGAAGGCGATGGTCAGCCCCGTCGCGATGGCCCAGCAGATCGCGCGGTAGCCGATGCCGGAGAACAGCGGCACGCCGGCGATGCCCTGCGCCACGCCGACGTTGAACGGGTTCAGGAAGGCGGTGGCGAAGCCCACCTGCGAGCCGACGAAGGGGATGGCCACGCCGGTCAGCGAGTCCAGCCGCAGCGCCAGCGCCAGCGGGATGAAGATGAGCACGAAGGGGATGGCCTCCTCGGCCATGCCGAACGTGGCGCCGCCCAGCGAGAACAGCGTGACGAAGCCGGGGATGACGGCTGCCCGCACCCAGGCGGAGCGGGCGTGCGCGCGGGCCACGGCCTTGATCATCGCGTCGATGGCCTCGGTCTTCTGCAGCACGGCGAACGCGCCGCCGACGATGAGCACGAAGCCGATGATGAGCGCCGCCTCCACGAAGCCCTTGATGGGCGCGGTGAGGAAGGCCGCTAGCCCCTGCGGCCTGGCCGCGGCGGGCTGGAAGCTGCCGGCGACGACGACAGGCTTGCCGTTGACCAGCTCGGTCTCGAAGCGGCCGCCCGGCACCACCCAGGTGGCCAGCGCGATCAGCGCCAGCAGGGCCAGCAGCAGGACGAAGGTGTTGGGGAGCTTGAGCTTCATGGCGAGAGCAGGTTGCCGCTGCGCCACGGGGTGGCGCCGGCGATCTTCATGAGCCGCATGCCGCGCGTGGCGTAGCGGCGCGACGTGCGGGCGAAGCAGCGGCCGGCAGCGCGGGCGTGCAGCGGCGTGCGCGCATCCGTCAGCGGGCAGACGAGTTCGGCCACCAGCTCGCCGGCGGCCACCCAGTCGCCCGGCGCCTTGGCGAACACGATGACGCCAGGCACGGGCGCGGTGACCGGCTCCACGCCCTCCAGCGGCGTCGCGGCACAGGGCGGCGGCGCGGGCGCGGCGTCGCCCTGCACATGGCCGGTGTCCTGCAGAAAGGCCTGCAGCGCGTCGGCATCCTGCTCGGCCAGCGCCTGCGACACCTCGGTCTCGCCGCGCAGCTCCACGGTGGCGGCCAGGCAGCCCAGCGGGTCGATGGGGAAGCGGCCGTCGAAGTGCGCAGCCAGCTCCCACCAGGTGCGCGCCACGGTCTCGTCGAAGGGCTCGTCGCCCGACACCTCGGCCACCAGCAGCGCCTGCGCGCCCAGCCGGGCGGCCAGCGGCGCGAGGGCCGCGGCCTGCGGCGTGGCGGCGTAGACGTGCATGACGGCCTCGTTGTCGCAGTGCAGGTCGAGCACCAGGTCGGCATCGACCGCCAGGCCTTGCAGCAGCCGCTTCAGCGCCTCGGCGGCATCGGCCGGCTGCCAGGCCTGCAGCAGCGCGGCGCTGGCCGCGCGGATGGCGCGCGCATTGGCGTCGCGGTCGGCGCCCAGCCGGCCTTCCAGCCGCGGGATGAGCGCCGCCGTCAGGTGCCTGAAGCGGCGGTTGAAGTTCAGGCCCGTGGCGAGGTCGAAGCGGCCGAGGGCGCTGCCTTGCAGGTGCTGCGCCAGGCCCAGCGGGTTGGCCATGGGCACCAGCACGATCTCGCCGTCGATGGCACCGGCGTCGTCCAGCGCCTGCAGCCGCTGCGCCAGCGCCTGTGCGACGAGCATGGGCGGCACCTCGTCGGCATGCAGCGCGGCCTGCAGATAGGCCTTGCGGCCGGACACGCCGCGGCCGAAGTGCAGGCTGCGCAGGCAGTGGGTGGTGCCGGCACTGGCGGCCGGCAGGTCGTGGATCAGGGTTCGCATCGGGGCAGGGCGCTCAGGGGGCGGTGATCGGCGTCACGAAGGGCGTGGCCACGCGCACGGGCTGCACGTCCAGCCGCGCGTTCAGCACGGTGTAGTCCTCGCCGCCCAGCGCGCCGCTGAACCAGCCGGTCAGGCCCGGGCCCTTGTAGAGGCGGAACTCGAAGCCCACGTCGGGCGCGGCGTCGCCGTTGCGCGGCCGTGCGCGCCAGGCCAGGCCGCGCACCTCGGGCGCCGGGCTGTCCAGCAGCTGGGCCATCGCGGTGACGAGGGTGTTGTCGCCGAGGATGTCGAGGAAGTAGGTGTCGGCGCGCAGGTAGGGCTTGTAGTCGCTGGCGGTGGGGTCGATGCGCGGCTCGCGCAGCTTGTGTGCGGCAGGCGTCGTGACACCGGTGGCGAGGTCATGACGGTCGCCACGGTCCAGGTAGCTCAGGCGTGCGCCGCGCAGGTTGAAGTGCGGCAGCCGCGCATCGCTGCTGGCGTCGGACAGGTCCACCAGCAGCGCGCCGCGCGCGCCGATGACGTCCACCGCCGTGCCCTTGACGACGACGGCCGAGTCCTCCTCCACGCCCAGGCCCAGCCGGTAGCCGAAGGCACGCATGGCCGGCAGCATGCGGCCGATGCGGCCGCGCTTGAGGAAGTGCTGGTCGATGAAGAGGTCGGGCCCGACGAAGCCCAGCCCGCGGTCGTACTCTCGGCGCTCGCGCCAGCGGCCCTTGAGGATGTCCAGGTTGTCCTGCGCGTCGCGGAACATCATGCGGCTCATGATGGCCGCACCGGCGCTGGTGCCGGCCACGACGCCACCGCCGTCGAACACCTCGCGGATGGCCTTCAGCATCGCGGTGGGCTGGCCGCCGGGCTGCAGCGTGTCGACGATGAGTTCCTGCGCGCCGCCGGAGAAGAACACCGCGCGCGAGGCCTTGACCTGCGCGATCAGCGCGGGGTCCGCCAGGTTGGCGGCCAGGTCTGCACCTGCCAGGCGCGGGGCCACCGGGATGACCTCGGCCTGCGCGCCGCGGCGGTTCAGCGCGGCGGCAATCTGCGCACCGCTGCGCGCCGGATTGGCGGCCGCCGTCGCGAACACGGCGATGCGCGCACCCGCGCCGCCAGCCTCGTCGACGATGCGCTGCCAGACGGCGTCGTTGTCGGTTTTCAGCGCGCCGCCGATGACGATGGCCGTGCCAGCCTGCGCGGCGCCGGCAGCCAGCAGGGCAGCGAGCAAAAGGGGTTTCACGAACTTCATGCAGCCATGTTGTCAGCGGGCCTGCGCGGCGGCCACAGGGTTGGGCCCCGCATCGGTGCGCCATGCACCGCGGACGCAATTGCATGTCGCTTCAACGCAAGCGCTGTGGCGCAGCCGCCCGGCCCGCTTGCCGGGAAGCGACGCGCATTTGCGCGCAAGCGACCGGCGCGCCCAAACCCCATAGGCAAGTCGCGAGGCGCCTCCCTAACCTGATTGGCATCCGCTCACCGCCACACCCCGAGGCCTTATGACCCCAGCCCGTTCTTTCTCGCTGCACACGCTGGCCCATGCCGCGCTGCTCACCGTCACCGCGCTCACCGCGCATGCCCAGGACCAGAAGCTCGAACGCGTGGAGGTCACCGGCTCCAGCATCAAGCGCATCGACGGCGAGGCCGCGCTGCCTGTGGACGTCATCAAGCGCGCCGACATCGACAAGGCCGGCGTGACGACCGCCGCCGAGCTGCTGCAGAAGATCACGTCCAACGTCGGCGGCCTGACCGACGGCGCCAGCGTGACCGACCAGACCGGCGGCCAGCGCGGCTTCAACGGCGCCAACCTGCGCGGGCTGGGCGTGTCCAGCACGCTGGTGCTGCTGAACGGCCGGCGCCTCGCCAACTTCGCCTCGCCGGGCGACAACGCCGGCGTGGACCTGAACAACATCCCCGCCGGCGCCATCCAGCGCGTGGAAGTGCTGAAGGACGGCGCCTCCGCCATCTACGGCACCGACGCGATGGGCGGCGTCATCAACTTCATCACCCGCAAGGACTATCAAGGCGCCGACCTGAGCGTCTACGGCCTGCGCACGCAGGACGGCGGCGCCGGCAAGACCACCTTCAGCGCCTCCGGCGGCTTCGGTGACCTGGCGCGCGACCGCTTCAACGTGTTCGCCGCGCTGGACGTGCAGCGGCTCGATGCGCTGGACGCCAGCCAGCGCGACTTCATCCAGGAATACAGCCTGCCCACGCGGCTGCCGCCGCAGACGTCCAGCAACAGCTTCCCGGCCAACGTGGACCTGACGTCCGGCCAGCTCAGCGCGCTGAACGCCTTCGTGCTGGCCAACCCCAACACCGCCCTCAAGGGCAGCAACGCCAACGGCACCTGGAACCCGGGTGGCGTGAACTCCGGCTCGCGCCGCGTGAACTTCGGCAAGGCCTCGTGCACCGGCGGGCTCAACCCGAACTCCGTGCAGCCGCTGGGCCTGGGCGGTCGCGAGGGCTGTTCCTACGACTACGTGGCCGGCTCGGAGATCTACCCCAAGTCCGACAAGGCCAGCGTCATCGGCCGCGCGACCTTCCAGCTGGCCGACGAGCACCAGCTGTTCATCGAGGCGCTGTTCGCCAAGACCGACACCGACTACGCCGCCTCGCCCGCCACGGCACGCTTCCGCACCTCGGCCGGCATCACGCTGCCGGCGTCGCTGCAGGCCGTCACCGGCGTCACCGGCGCGGTGGACTTCCGCTTCCGCCTGGAAGACGCCGGCAAGCGCGTCAGCCGCGTGGAGAGCCAGGCGACCCGGCTGGTGGCCGGCGCGAACGGCCGCTTCGCCGACTGGGACTACGACGTCGCGCTGAACCACAGCGTCAACAAGGCCACCGACACCAACCTCGACGGCTGGGTCTCGCTGACCAAGCTGCAGGACGGCATCAAGGCCGGCGCCTACAACCCCTTCCAGCGCGCCAGCGACGCCAGCGCCGGCCGCGCCTTCATGAACAGCATCCGCATCGACGGCGCCGCCCGCATCGCCGAAGGCAGCAGCACCAGCGTCGACGGCAAGCTGACCCGCGCGCTCGCGACGCTGGCCGGCGGCGACCTGATGCTGGCCGTGGGCGCCGAGCTGCGCCGCGAGAAGCTGCAGTTCCGCGCCACCGATGCGCTCAAGAGCAACGACGTCAACAACGACCGCTCCAGCTCCGGCCCGCTGCTGGCCGACACCGACCACCACCGCAACGTGACGGGCGCCTTCGCCGAGCTGAGCGCGCCGTTCACCAAGCAGTGGGAAGGCCAGCTGGCGCTGCGCCACGACCGCTACGACGGCATCTACGACGCCGCCACCAACACCACGTCGCCCAAGCTCAACACCACCAACCCCAAGCTGGGCCTGAGCTTCCGCCCCGACCGCACGCTGCTGGCGCGCGCGTCCTACGGCACGGGCTTCCGCGCGCCGACGGTGTCGGAGCTGTTCCGCCCGCTGCGCTCCGGCATCACGGCCAGCTTCGTGAAGGACCCGGTGTCCGGCGAGGTCGCGCAGATGGCGGTGGACCGCTATTCGAACCCGGCGCTCAAGCCGGAGAAGAGCAAGCAGTTCAACCTGGGCCTCGTGTTCGAGCCGGCGCCGAGCTGGAACGGCAGCGTGGACTACTGGGCCATCCGCAAGACCGACATCATCTCGGAGATCGGCGAGGAGACCATCTTCACGAACCCGGTCTACTACAACGACCCCACGATCGTGAAGCGCTTCTCCGACGGCTTCGTCGACACCGTCGTCGTGAAGAAGGAGAACCGCGGCAAGCTCAACACGGCGGGCCTGGACGTGGCGCTGGCCTGGCGCGGCGAGAACACCGCCTACGGCCGCTTCGGCGCCAGCCTGGCCGGCACGCTGATCACGCAGTACAAGTTCAACACCGACCCGCGCTCGCCCATGGTGGACGGCCTGGGCAAGTTCCGCGACGACAAGGCCGTGCAACGCTGGCGCCACAAGCTGAGCGTGGACTGGGACCTGCGCGACGTCGGCCTGACGCTGGCCAACACCTACCTGTCCGGCTACCGCGACCAGAACACGCCGGGCCTGGCCGCGCCGGAATGGAACGACCGCGACGTGAAGCCCTATTCGCTGTGGGACCTGACGGGCAGCTACCGCATCACGCCGCAGCTGCGCCTGCGCGCCGGTGTGCTGAACCTGGCCGACACGGCGCCGCCGTTCACCAACCAGTCGCGCTACTTCCAGGTCACCTGGGACCCGACCTACGGCGACCCGCGCGGCCGCAGCTACTTCGTGAGCCTCAGCTACGCGATGCGCTGAACGCGCACCGGATGGCGGGCCGCCGGGGCAGCCCGGCGGCTCAGCCCGCCACCGGCATCAGCGTGTGCACATCCCGCGCCATGCGCCACGCGCCGTCGGGCTGGCGGCGGTAGACGGTCATGCGGTGGCCCGCCAGCTGCGTGGTGGCGCCGCCGGCGCGGGGCGTCAGCGTCAGCGTGTCGCGGGCACGGGTGTAGGCCACGTCAGCGGCCACGACGACCTCCTCCAGGTCGCTGATGCAGCGCAGCTGGAAGTCCCGGTGCCCGGCCTCGAAGCCGGCCGGGAAGCCCTCGCGGCCGAACGGGGCCTGGCCGGGGCTGAAGAACACCACGTCGTCGGTCATCATGCCCAGCAGCGGCTGCAGCCGGCCGGCGTTGACGGCGTCGATGAACGTGGTGTGCACGGCTCGAATGGCGTCTTCTTCGGTGAGCATTTCCGATTCCTCCGGTTCAGTTGGCCAGGCGCGTCGCCCGCGCCAGCAGCAGCGCGCGCTGCACCTCGTTGTCCTGCAGCTCCGCAGCGCGCAGGTAGGCCTCACGGGCCTCAGCCACGCGGCCAAGGCGCTCCAGCACGTCGGCCTGGGCGCCGGCCAGGTAGGGGTAGCGCTTGAGCTGCGGCTCGGCGGCCAGCGCCTCCAGCAGCGGCAGCGCGGCGGCGGGGCCGTCGGCGAAGCTGACGGCCAGCGCGCGGTTCAGCGCGATGACCGGCGAGGGGTTCAGCGCCAGCAGCCGGTCGTAGCCGGCGACGATCGAGCCCCAGTCGGTGTCCTCGGCGCGCGCCGCGCGGGCGTGGCAGGCCGCGATCGACGCCTGCAGCGTGTACGGCCCCGGCGCGCCCAGGGCCAGGGCTTGCGCCAGCGCGGCCAGGCCACGCTGGATGAGCAGGCGGTCCCAACGGCGGCGGTCCTGGTCGGGCAGCAGCACGGGGCGGCCTGCGGCGTCCAGCCGCGCGGGCAGGCGCGAAGCCTGGATCTCCAGCAGCGCGGCCAGGCCGTGCACCTCGCCGTCCTGCGGCAGCAGGTGCTGCAGCTGGCGGGCCAGGCGCAGCGCCTCGTCGCACAGCGCCGGGCGCAGCAGCGTGGCGCCGCTGCCGGCGCTGTGGCCCTCGTTGAAGATCAGGTAGACCACGGCCAGCACGGCGCCCAGGCGCTGCTCGCGCTCGGCCGCGCCGGGCAGCTCGTAGGCCTGGCCATTGAGCGCCTTCTTCGCGCGCACGATGCGCTGCGCGACGGTGGCCTCGGGCTGCAGGAAGGCGCGGGCGATCTCGGCCGTCTCCAGCCCGCCCAGCAGCCGCAGCGTCAGCGCCACCTGCGCCTCGCGCGGCAGCACCGGGTGGCAGGCGATGAAGATGAGCCGCAGCTGCTCGTCGCCGATGGCGGCCTGGTCGCGCGCGGCGTCCAGCTGTTCGGTGAAGTCGGGCACGACGTGGGTGCCATAGGCCTCGTCATCGGCCGCGAGGTGCTCATGCTCGCGCTCCAGCATCGCGCGGCGGCGCAGCCGGTCCAGCGCCTTGTTGCGGGTGGCGGTCATCAGCCACGCGGCCGGGTTGGCGGGCTGGCCGTCGCGCGGCCAGCTGTCCAGCGCGGCGATGAGGGCGTCCTGCGCGCAGTCCTCGGCCTCGTCAAGGTCGCGCAGCAGCTTGGCCGCCGCGCCCACGAGGCGGCTGCGCTCGATGCGCCAGACGCCGGCGGCGATGTCCGCATGGCTCACAGTGCTTAGGCGCCGTCGTAGGCCTTCTTCAAGGCCGGGAGGTCGATCTTCTCCATCGCCCAGATCGCCTGGAACACGCGCTGCACGCGGGCCGCATCGGGGTCGCGGATCATGTCGAACCACCCCTTCGGAATGATCTGCCACGACAGGCCCCACGCGTCTTCCACCCAGCCGCAGGCCTTGGGCTTGCCGCCGCCGGCGGGGAGTTCGGTCCACAGGTGGTCGATCTCCGCCTGGTCTTCACAGGCCACCATCAGCGAGAACGCCTCGGTGAGCTTGAAATGCGGGCCGCCGTTGAAGGCCGTCATCTGCTGGCCCTGCAGCTCGAACTGCACCACCATGACCGAGCCGGCCACGCCGGGCGAGTTCTCGCCCCAGCGCTGCGTGTGCGTGACCTGGCCGCCGCCGAACACCTTCAGGTAGTGCGCCACGGCGTCTTCGGCGCCCTTCTCGTACCAGATGAAGGGGGTGATCTTTTGCTGGATCTTCATGGAAAGCTCCTGGAAAGCGTGAAGGGGAACCCGCGTTCAGCGCGGCGCACCGGGACGAGGCGCGTCATGCCTGCGGCATGCCGGTCATGTGGACGAGCTCCCAGTGGTGGCCGTCCAGGTCCTCGAAGCCGTGGCCGTACATGAAGCCATGATCCTGCGGCGCGCTCGGCACGCTGCCGCCAGCGGCCACGGCCCTGGCGACGAGTGCGTCGACTTCCTCGCGGCTCTCGCAGCTCAGGCATACCCAGCCGGTCGTCGCCGTCCTGGCGTCCGGGAAGGCCTTGGGTGTGAAGGTCCGCGCGAAGTCCTCGGCGAGCAGCATTGCGTAGAGGTTCTCGCCCAGCTCCATGCCGGCACCCTTGTCGTTGGTGAACTGGGGGTTGAAGCGGTAGCCTACGGCCTCGAAGAAGGCCTTGCTGCGGGCCAGGTCCTTGACGGGCAGGTTGACGTAGATCTGCTTGTGCGTTGCCATGGTGCCGCTCACAGGGGTTGGACGAGGTGCAGCAGGTTGCCGCAGCCATCCTCGAACATGACGGCCTTGATGGGTCCCATGTCCACCGGCTCGCCGCGCACGACGACGCCGCGCTCGCGCAGCTTCTGCGCCTCGGCCTGCACGTCCGTCGTCACGAAGGCGTTGATGGGCACGCCGGCGTCGTACAGCGCCTTCTGGTAGACGCGGGACGCCTCCATGTTCATCGGGTCCAGCGACAGCTCCACGCCGTGGATGCCCTCGGGCGAGACGACCGTGAGCCAGCGGTAGGCCGGGCCCATCGGGATGTCAGCCATCTTCGTGAAGCCCAGCTTCTGCGTGTAGAACGCCAGTGCCTTCTCCTGGTCGTCGACCATGACGCTGGTGACTTTGATCTGCATGGTGTGTCCTTTCAGTGGGTGGATTCGGCCAGCGCCTTCAGGCGCTGTAGCGCGCGGGGCCAGCTGTCGGTGAGGAAGTCGGTGAAGCCGTCGTCCCAGCTCTGCAGGTGGATGTCGAGGCGGGTGCCGCCGGCGGGCGTGGCGCTGAACTCGTAGCGCTCGTGCGCCGGCTCACGGATCAGCGGGCTGTCGGCGTTGGGGCGGCCGGCGCTGAAGTCGCCCACCAGCCGCAGCGACACGCGTTCATGCCGCAGGTTCTCGTCGACGATGGCGTCCATGCCGTTGCCGTCCGGGTCGCGGAACGCGATGCGCGCGCCCTGCGCCCACGAGCCCTCGTAGTACGAGCCCTCGCAGAAGGCGCGGGTCCAGTCGCGGTAGGCGGTGGCGTCGAACATGCAGTCCCACACGCGCGCCACCGGTGCGGCGATGTCGATGCCGAAGTGCAAGTCCTTCATGCCTTCCCCTCGGCGAGCTGGCGCAGGTTCTGCAGGCCGGCCTCGAAGTCGCGGCCCACCATCTTGTCCATGTCGATGAACACGCCCATGAGCTTGCTGATGAAGTTGGCCGGGCCGTGCATCGTCCAGCGCACCTCGGTGGCGCCGTCAGCCATGGGCTGCAGCGCGAACTCGGCCTGGTTGTGCGCCTCGAAGGGCTTCACAAAGTCCAGCTTCATCTGCACCGCGCGGCCGGGCTGCTGGCCGGTGATCTCCAGGCTGCCGCTGCCCACCTCCTTGCTGTCCCAGTCGCAGCGCGAACCGACGCCGCTGGCGGCACCGGTGTACGCGCCCTGGATCAGCGGGTCCTTGCGCTCGTAGGGGTTCCAGCGGTTGAACGCGCGCAGCTCGCCCACCAGGGGCCAGACCTTGTCCGCCGGCGCCGCGATGCGCAGGCGCCGCTCCACGCGGAATTCGTCGGGCCGCGTGGCCGCGTAGGCCAGCAGCAGCACCAGCGCGGCACCCAGGCAGATCAGCACGATGGAGACGTTGCTCATGGCGGGCTCCTTCAGACGCTGCGGATGGCCATGTCGCCACCGGGCGCGAAGTCGGCGTCCTCGTACAGCCGGCGCACCTCGATCTCGCAGGGGATGCCGACAAAAGGCATCGGGAAGCGGCTGGCCCAGGCGCGGGCCTCGGCCTCGTCGCGCACCTGGATCAGCGTGTAGCCGGCGATCAGCTCCTTGGCCTCGGCGAACGGGCCGTCGACGACCTCGACGCGGCCGTCGGCAGCGTAGCGCTGGCGCCAGCCATCGCGGCTGGGGCGCAGGCCGGCGCCGTCCAGCAGCACACCGGCGCGGGCCATCTCCCCGTGAAAGGCGCCCATGGCCTCGAACAGCGGCGCGTACTCGGGCCCGGGCGGGTCACCGCGCTCGCTGACGACGGTGGCGCGGACTTGGATCATGAATCGCATGGGAGGCTCTCCTGGGGTTGGCAGGCCAGCTGTTCTCGCTGCCTTCATGACCACGACGATCCACGCGACGCCGTTTCGACAACCTCGGGGTAACTACCGAGCCCGCGCAACGCAGGGCTCCCGGGCCGAGCGCCGCGCCGCCCCAAGCCGGCCCGCCAGGCGATGTGCGGGCGGCTCAATGCCGCACGCATCGCCGCCGCCTCGGCGGCTGAGCCCGGACACATCGCACCCAGTGGGGGCGATGTGCCTGGCGAAGGGCTGCGTCACAAGACGCAGCGCGGCGGAACCAGACGAGGGGCTCACAGGTAACAGGGCCCCACCCCCCGTACCTCCACCGTCGCCCACTCCGCCGCCGGGCAGCGCTCGGCCCAGGCCAGCGCCACGGCTTCATCGTCGGTGTCGAGCAGGAAGTAGCCGCCCACCATCTCCTTGGCCTCGGCGAATGGGCCGTCCCAGACCTGCGCGGCGCCATCACGTTTGGCCAGCCGCTTGGCGGCCGAGCTCAGCGAGTTGACGCCCAGCAGCAGGCCCTCGGCCTGCAAGGCAGCGGCGAAGTCCAGCATGCGCTGGTAGGCGGCCTCGCCGCCGGCGCGGCCGCGTTCGGCACGTTGGCCCAGGGGTTCGACGATGAGCAGCATCTGCGGCATGGCGGCATCCGTAGCAGGTGGGAATGGCCGGCGATTCTGGCGCGGCCGCCCTCCACCTGCTGGCAGCAGGAACGGTGTAAATTGCCATCAGCCTGCTAACGCCGTGTCAGAGGGGCCGCCAAGCTCCCGGCGGCAGGCCAACCAGCGGAGGCCGCGATGGACGACATGACCCATGTCGCGATACTGCTCGCGACGGCCAGACCCGGGCTGCCCATCATCGGCGCGGCCTCGGGGCACGCCAAGGTGCTGGGCTACGACCCGCAGGCGCTGGCCGGCATGCCGCTGTCGCTGCTGTGCCCGCTGCGCCAGCCCGACGGCCGCCCCTCGGCCGAGACGCTGGACGGCCTGCTGACCCAGGTGCAACAAGCCGGCGCCATGAGCCTGCCCTGGACCTTCCAGACCCGCGCCGGCGACGCCCGCCCTCACGAGCTGCACCTCACCGTCAACGAGCGCGACGGCGAACCGCAGCTGGCCGTGTGCATGGTGGACGTCAGCCGCATGCAGTTCGCCGAGGTGCTGAACCACGCCAAGAACGAGCTGCTGGAGATGGTGGCCACCGGCCAGCCGCTCAAGCCCGTGCTGGACCGGCTGACGGCGCTCATCGAGTCGCAGTTCACCGGCCTGTACTGCACCGTGCTGCTGCTGGACCTGGACGGCGTGCACGTGCACGCGGCCGCCGGCCCGCGCATGCCGGCCGAGTACATGCAGGCACTGGAGGGCGCCCAGATCGGCCCCACCGCCGGCTCCTGCGGCACGGCCATGTTCGACGACCGGCTGGTGGTGGTGGACAACATCGCCACCCACCCGCTGTGGGCGCAGTACCGCGACCTGGCCCTGCCCTACGGCTTCCGGGCCTGCTGGTCGGCGCCCATTCACGGGCCGGACCGCCGCGTCATCGGCAGCTTCGCGATGTACTACCGCGAGGTCCGCCGCCCCACGCCGGAGGAGCTGGAAGCGCTGCACACGGCCAGCCACCTGGCCGGCATCGCCATCGACCAGGAGCGCCGCGCCGAGGAACGCCGGCGCGCCGCGCAGTGGCTGGAAGAGCAGGTACAGGCCCGCACGCGCGAGCTGCTGGCCGCACAGGACGAGCTCGTCAACAGCCGCAAACTCGCCGCCCTCGGCCAGCTGCTGGCCGGCATTGCGCACGAGATGAACACGCCGCTGGGCAACGCGCTGCTCAGCGCCAGCGCGCTGCGCGCCGGCAGCGCGGGCTTTGCCGAACGCCTGGCGGGCGGCCAGCCGCTCAAGCGCCAGGAGCTGGCCGACTGGATCACGCAGACGCGGGACGGCGCCACGCTGGTGGAACAGAACGTCGAGCGCGCGCTGCGGCTGGTCAACCGCTTCAGGCAGCTGACCGACGGCACGGGCGGCGCGCAACGCGAGCGCTTCGACCTGCGCGACGCCGTGCTGCGCGCCTGGGCGCGCGTGCAGGCCAGGCTCAGCGTGGAGCGGGTACGGCTGGCGTGCGAACTGCCCGAGGGCCTCGTGCTCGACGGCTATCCCGAGGTGCTGCAGCAGGTGCTGGAACAGCTGATGGAGAACGCGTGCATCCACGGCTTCCGCGACGACCGCGAGGGCTGCATCCGCGTCACCGCCAGCCGCACCGACGACGCACGCCTGACGCTGGAGCTGCGCGACAACGGCGCGGGCATGGCGGCGGCCGACGTGGCACGCGCCTTCGAACCCTTCTTCACCACCACCTTCGGTCAGGGCGGCAGCGGGCTGGGCCTGTTCGTCGCGCACAGCCTGGTCAGCGGCCTGCTGGGCGGCAACCTGCAGCTGCAGAGCTGGCCGGGCGAGGGCACGCTGGCGAAGCTGGAGCTGCCGCTGCACGAGACGATGCGGATGGCGGCTTGAACGTGGGCCTCTCGCCTGGCCTTGCGCCGCTGAACGCGGGCAAGTCCAGTCGGTCTCCCGAGGAGACGGCGATGCAAGCGGCATGGAGCCGCTTGCACATCGCCTGCGGGCCGGCTTGGGGCGGCCCGGCGCCGGGCCGCGTGAATGCCGTCAGCGGCGGATCGGCGAGGCGCCGCGCCAGGCGGGGTCGCTCCAGCGCTGGAAGGCGCCCAGCAGCGCCGGCTCGGGGGACTGCTTCTCGGTCACCAGGCCAGCGAGCGTGACGACCTCGAAGCTGCGGCGGTACTTGCCCTCGGCGCGGAACTCGCGCGCCACCAGCAGCTGCTGGCCACCCGGCACCCAGCCGGCAAATTCGGCAACACCCAGGCCCGGCTGGGCCGGCGCGGGCGGCATGACCTCGACACGCCAGCCGTCCTTGTCCTTCAGGAACAGCCACAGCTCGCGCCAGCCGTCCAGCGGCTGCACCGCCAGCGCCAGCGCACGGCCCTCGCGGTTCAGTGACACCGATGCGAGCGCCACCTGCCCGAACGTGCAGCGGCGCGCGGCGGGCTTGCCGCCGTCCTTCAGCGCCACGCAGCGCTGGCCATCGGCGCCGGGCTCCAGCGCCAGCTGCACGGCGCCGAAGTCACGCGGCGCGGCCGCGGTACCCAGCCAGCGCGCCGCGTTCACGCGCATCGCGGCGTCGGCGTAGGCGGCCTGGTCGTCCTCGGTCAGCTCGGCGGGCACGATGCCGGCGAACTCGGCCAGCGCCTGCGGCTGCACGGCGTCGCCACGACGAGCCTGCGCAAAGGCCAGGCTCGCGGCCACGGACGCCCGGCGCATCTGCAGCCGGTTCTTCCAGTGCACCGGCAGCGTCGCGGCGTCCACCTGCGCGAGCACCTGCTGGCGCCACTGGTCGCGCGCCTCAGCCTCGCGCACCGTGGCGCGCGGGTTCAGGCAGTCGGGCCGGGTCAGCGCCAGCGCAGCACGCGCGCGCTGCTCGGGCGTGGCAGCGGTGGCCAGCACGCGGCGGAAGGCGTCGCCCTCAAAGCAGACCTGCACGCGGCCGTCCTCGGCGTCGAACTGCTCGAACTTCAGCCCGTAGCGCGCCGCCACGTCCATCTGCGCGGCGAGCTGGCCTTCGCCGAGCTTGGCGTTGGGCAGCGACGCACGGTCGGCGATGCGCTCGGCAAACGTGCCCAGCGCGTCTAGCGCCTCGGCGCCGCCGGGGCCGGCCAGCTCCGCCGGCGTGGCCGCCTGCACGTAGGCGGCCGCCAGCCCCAGGCCCAGGCCTTCGGTGCCCCATTGCTGGCGCGCCAGGCGCAGCTGGGCCAGCAGCTCGGCGGTGGCGCCCCCACCCGCATCCGCGCGCGGCAGCAGCAACACCTGGCTCTTGCGCAGCCAGCCGCCGCGCTCGCGGCGGTAGTCCCACACCTGCCAGTGGTCACCGCGCTCGCCGCGCAGCTCCAGCGCCTCGCCACGGCCCATCTGGGCCTGCAGCGAGGCCGTGTCGCGCGGCGCCCCGCGCAGCGGCGAGTCCTGCGACACGAGGCCGGCGCGCGGGAAGTCCGCCGCCTCGGCATGGGTGGTCAGCACGGCGGCGGCCAGCGCGGCGGCCACGACGATCAGCACAACGCGACGCATGGCGGCTTACTCCTGCTCCGGCTGGGCCTTGGGCGGCGCAGGCTGCACGCCGGCCAGCAGCGCGCTGCCGATGAAGCCGCCCGAGCCGGGCGGCGCGATGATGACCTGCACCTTGTCCGACAGCTTGTCGGCCATGGCCTTCTGCACCAGCAGCGGGTGGCGCGTCAGCAGCTCGCCCTCGGTGGCCATCTGGCCGGCGTTGGCCTTGCCCACCTGGGCCACGCGGTAGGCCTCGGCGTCGGCCAGCTTCTGGCGCGCTTCGGATTCAGCGGCGATCTCGATGCGGCGCGCCTGGGCCTGGCCCTCGGCCTGCTTCACGCGCGCGGCGTTGTCGGCCTGCGCCTCCAGCGCGCGCTGCTCGATCAGCTTCTGCTTGAAGGGCAGCACATGCTTCATGGCCTCTTCCTGCGCCTTGGCCGCGATGATCTGCTCGCGCCCGGCGGCCTCGGCGGCCGTCTCGCGGCGCACCTTGTCGGCGGCCGCCTCGAACTCGGTCTCCTTGACCTTCTTCTCGCTGATCTCCAGCGTGTAGCGCATGCGCTCGCTGGCCAGGCTGTCGGCCAGCAAGCGGTCCATGCCGCGGCGGTAGTCGGCCGGCAGGTCCACCGAGCCGATCTGCACACCCTTCAGCTGGATGCCCTCGGCCGCCAGCTTCGCGCGCAGCTCGGCCTCCAGCGCGGCGGCGATCTCGGCACGCTGGCTGGAGAAGATCTCGCGCACCGTGTGGCGGGCGATCTGCTTGTAGACGACCGCCTGCACGGCCGGCGCGATGACGTCGGCCTCGACGTCGTCGGGCAGCTTGCGAGACAGCTCGGCCAGGCGGGTGCTGTCCACCGTCCAGCGCAGGTTCATGTCCAGGCCCAGCGACAGGCCCTCCACCGACTGCAGCGGCGCCGGGCCGTTCGCCTTGGCGATGCCTGTGGGGCGGTAGCTCTGGTCGCGCAGCGGGAAGAAGCGCACCTCGTGCAGGCCGGGGATGCGCAGAAAGCTGCCGTCGCGGAACTCGCTGGTGCCGCCGCTGAACTGGTTGGTGCGCAACGCTGCCTGGCCGTGCGGCACGGCCTGCACCGGCGGGTGCATGACGACGGCATAGCCGGCGGCCGTCACGGCCGTGACGAGCAGCAGCGGCGGCAGCGCGCGGCGCAGCGAGCGCGCGGCGATGGGGGCAACGGCAGCAGCGGCCTCGGCGCTGCGCCCGGCCCCACGGCCGAAGGCGTTGCGCAGCGAGGCGGTGAGGGACTTGAGGCGGTGCAGCATGGTGACGGGCTCCTGGGCCGTGTTGGGCATCGGCGGTGTGCGATGCATGGCAGCCATGGTTCCCGGTCCCGCGGGAAGGGACGAGCGCGGCGCGGGGTGAAGCTCTTCCGCGCGGGCGGAAGGAATCTTCCGTCTCGGCCTCTCAGGGGATGTGCTCGGCGTCGGGCGGCGGCAGCACCCAGCCGTGCCGGCGTTCCTCATAGACCGACACGGTAGGCGGCGGGAACGCCGGGTCGGCGAACGCGCCCACCGGGATGGCCAGGAACTGCGGCATCGCGATGGGCTCGTAGAACACCGTCGCGCCGCAAGTGGGGCAGAAGTGGAACCTCGCGCCTGGGCCTTCGTCGCCGGCCCGCAGGAACACCGTCGACGCGCCCGACACCTGCACGTCCTCACGGCGAAAGCGCGCCTGTTGCGCAAACGGCCCGCCCGTGCGGCGCTGGCAGGCCAGGCAGTGGCAGAGGGACACGCGCAGCGGCTCGCCCGTCACGTGGGCGGTGAGCTGGCCGCAGCTGCAGGAAGCGAAGCGGGCGGTCATTGGCGTGCCATCACGCCGCCCCGTCCGGGACGTCAGCATCGCTGACGTAGTGCCCGGACGGATCCGGGCCCCGCGTGCCGACGATGACGTAGGAGCAGGGCGCCTGCGACCGGTTGGACACCGTGTGCCCGTTGGGCACGCCGGCGGGCCAGCTGGCGCTGTCGCCGGGGCGCAGCACATGGGGCCCGTCATCCTCGGTGACGGTGACCTCGCCGCTGACGACGAACAGGAACTCGTCCACATGCTCGTGCCAATGCCGCACGGAAGCCTTGGCGCCAGGCTGCAGCACCTGCAGCGACGCGCCAAACTGCGTGAGCGCGCCGGCATCCGACAGCGCGTAGGTGTCCACACGCCCCCAGCCGGGCTTTTCGTTGATGTGCGGGGAGACCTGTTCCTGCCTGACGATCATGGGCGTTGGGGTGACGTATCAACAAGGTGGCACGACCGGCGGCACCACCGGTGCCGCCGACTATGCCAACAAAAGGCGACCGGCGCCCGGTTCATCACGGCTGGGGATATCACGACGGGTTGTCGCTCCAATGCGGTACGCCCGCGCCGCCAACGCCCGCAGGCGGCGGCTACCTTCTGCGTTCCCCTCCGAAGCCAAGGACATACCGATGAAAACCACCCTGATCGCCGCCGCCTGCCTGGCGGCCAGTTCCCTGGCGCTCGCCGCCGAGCTCACCGTGCCCGTCAGCCTGGCCGACAAGCAGGGCACCGGCCCGGCGCTGGGCAGCGTGCGCATCGTCGAGACCGCCTACGGCCTGGCCTTCTACCCCGACCTCAAGGGCCTGCCGCCCGGCCTGCACGGCTTCCACGTCCACGAGAAGCCGTCCTGCGCGCCGGCCGACAACAACGGCACGCCGACCCCGGCCTTCGCCGCCGGCGGCCACCTGGACCCCGCCGGCACCAAGAAGCACGGCGAACCCTGGGGCGACGGCCACCTGGGCGACCTGCCGCCGCTGTTCGTCAACGCCGACGGTGCCGCCACGTCCCCCGTGCTGGGCCCGCGCCTGAAGCTGGCCGACGTGAAGAACCGCTCGCTGATGGTCCACGCCGGCGGCGACAACCATGCCGATCATCCCGCGCCGCTGGGCGGTGGCGGGGCGCGCGTGGCGTGTGGGGTGATCGGCGGCTGAAAGGACACCGGTCTCAGCGCTGCGACGGGCGGCGCTTTGTCGACAGAATGCGGCCATGCCCAAGCTGACCGCTGCCGACACCACAAGCGCCGTCGACCAGTTCATGGCGGCGCTCGACCATCCCTGCAAGGCGGAGATCGAGGCGCTGCGCACAGCGCTGCGGGCCGTCGACCCCGCCATCGCCGAAGGCATCAAGTGGAACGCGCCGAGCTGGCGCACGAGCGAGTACTTCGCCACCACGCATCTGCGCGCCCGGACCGGCTTCAGCCTCATCCTACATCGGGGCGCCAAGGCCCGCGAGCTGCCCGACGGCGGCCTCGCCCTTGCCGACCCCACCGGCCTGCTGAAATGGCTGGGCCGCGACCGCGCCCAGGTCGAGTTCACCTCCCCCGCCGACTTCGCCGCCAAGCTGCCGGCACTGCAGGCGGTCATCCAACAATGGATTCGACACCTGGACCATGCCTGAGAGCCCCACCGCCCCGCTGACCGTCCTGTGCATCCCCGGCCCCTGGCTGTCCCGCTCGGAGCTCGTCGAGAAGATCGTCCGCGGCGCCAGCGGCTACCTGTTCGTGGGCCAGGTGCTCATGCACATGCAGACCCGGCAGACCTGCGCGCTGGAGTTCCATGCCGCGGACCCGCGCATGGGTGCCGCCTTCCGCGCAGCCGGGCCGCACTGGGCGGACACGGCCGACATGCAGCGCATCGACAGCCACGCGGCGGTCGTCTACCTGGTGGCTGACGGCGGCACGGCCATTCAGGCCGAGGCGCTGATGCAGGCTGCCGCCGCACTGCTGGACGCGGGCGGCCTGGGCGTCAAGGTGGAGAGCAGCGGCGTCGCACACGCACCGGACGCCTGGCGCGAGCTGTGCAGCGATCTCCACCTGTTCAGCGCGCACCGGGCCTACGTGCTCTACATCACCGGGCCGCAGGTGCATTCCTGCGGCATGCACAACCTCGGCCTGCGTGATGCCATCGTCGAGAACAACGGCGACACCGCCGGCGCCGTCGAACTGCTGCGCGTCTTCACGCGCTATCTGTTCACCGAGTCCCCCACCATCCGCGCGGGCCAGACCTTTTCGGCCGCGCAGGACGAGCCTGCCTATCGCCTGCTCGACGACGCCGGCCCCGCCTATGACGCCGACTCGCTGTTCGCCAACCCCTTCGGCTTTTGGCGGCTGGTGCCGGCCTGACCGCGGCGAGGACGTGGCTGCTGCAACCGGGCGCGTGAGCGGAAGAATCCTTCCGCTGCCGCGCTAGGCGGCGTCCACATAATCCGCCGCCATGCCCCGCATCGCCGTCATCGAGGACGACCCCACCACCAGCGAGCAGCTGGCCGGCTGGATACGCGCCGCCCGCCCCGAACTGGTCGTCGACCAGCACTTCGACCGCGACGCCGCCGAGGCCGCGCTCTCGCGCGAGCGCTACGACCTCGTCGTGCTGGACATCGAGCTGGGCCGCGAGCGCAACGCCGGCGTGGCGCTCATCAACGAGATCAACAAGCAGGGCCTGGGCACGCCGGTACTCGTGGTGTCGGCCATGCCGGCGGCCATCTACCGCAGCATCATGAAGGCGCTGGACGCCTGGGACTACCTGCAGAAGACGACCTTCGACGAGGCCGAGTTCGTCGAGACCTTCCTGGACATCCTGCGCACCGCGCGGCTCAAGGAGCCTGCGGCGAAGCCGGCAACGGCCAAGGCCGATGCCAGCCTGCAGCTGGACCCGCTGAAGCAGCGCACGCCGATGTGGCGCGGCCAGCGCGTCAACCTGCCGCTGACGGCACAGCGCATCCTCGCCACGCTGCACGCGCGCACCGGCGAGGTGGTCAGCTATGAAGAGCTGTTCGACGTGGTGAAAAGCGGCCGCAACCGCGACAACGTGCGCAAGCATGTGGCCACCATCCGCGACGCATTCCGCGACGTGGACCCGGCGTTCGACGGCATCGAGAACATCCCGATGCGCGGCTTCCGCTGGACCGGAGGATGAGGCTGGGGCCGGTCGATGTGACGCTGGCGGACATGCCGCGCCTGGGGCTGGCGGCCTTCCGCAACCGCATCGTCTTCCACCTCGTCTTCATCGCGCTGGCGCTGGCCACGCTGGCGCTCGCGCTGGCGCTGCTGAACGAGGAGCGCCAGCGCAACGCGCAGCGCTACGAGCAGACGTTTGCCAAGTCGCTGGCCGAGGTGGTGGCCCAGCTGCGCCACCCGTCGGGCCAGCTGGCGCTGTTGAACCCCGAGCCGGCGCAGGTCGATGCCGGCTGGGTGGCGCCGCTGGTGCTGCCGTTCGGCGCCATCGATTTCGACGACGCGACGAAGGCCCAGCGCGCCATCGAGATGGCCGGCTGCTCGCTGCAGTACCCCGGTGGCGCCAGCCTGTGCGCGGCCGTGGGCAGCAATGCCTACGCCGGCGGCTTCGTCTACCTGGTGGCCAGCCTGGACGCGCCGCCGCTGGTGAGCCGCGAACGCGGCGCGCTGGACATTGCCGACGTGCACCGCGTGCGCGTCAGCCTGCAGCGCACCGGCACAACACAGCACTGGCTGGCGCCCGTCGAGATGCTGGACGCGCAGCGCGGCCAGCTGCCCGGGTTCACCGTCGAGGCGGCCGACGACACCGCCACGCTGCCGCGCAAGGCCCGGCCGCAGCGCGACTTCCGCGGCTGGGTGTGGCGCGAGGGGCCCTGCCTGGCCGCCGGCGAGACCGGCGAGCCCTGCCCGCGCCGCACCACGGTGTCGCTGCGCGTGCCGGTGGAGGCCTTCCGCGAGGCCCTGTTCCGCCCCGGCGGGCCGCAGTGGCCGCCGGCGGACCTGCCGCGCACGGGCCTGCGCCTGGCGCTGCTGGGGCCGGGTGGCGCCACGCTGTTCGACAGCGCGGCCCCCGGCTCGCAGCCACCGCTGACGCTGGCGCGGCTGTCCGGCACGCTATCGCCCGGCGAGACGCTGAAGATCTCGCGAGGCAACAACACCGTCGTCGCGCTGCTGCAGGGGGCCGACGACACCGCCACGCCGCCGTCGCCGTGGCTGACCGCGCTGATCCAGCACCTGCCCGCGCCGGCCACGCCGCGCACGCTGACCGCACGCGACACCGTGACGACGCCGGCCGGCCGCTTCGAGGTGACACTGACCGGCGACCTGCAGGGGCTGGACCGGTCCTTGAGCGCCAGCGCCGCCCGGCTGGCCTGGCCGGTGGGCGCCATGCTGGCGGCGCTGGCACTGGCCTGGCTCATCATCGAGATGGGGCTGATCCGCCGCGTGGCGACGCTGACGAAGCGCGCCGCGGCGCTGTCGCACCAGCTGCAGCAACCCGGGCACTCCGAGCTGGGCACGCTGGACGTGGCCGGCCTGCGCGGCCGCGACGAGCTGGGCATCCTGGCCGGCACGCTGGCCGACCTGCTGCAGCACGCCCGCGACAGCCTGCGCCGCGAGCAACTGCGCGCCGAGCGCGAGCACGACCAGTGGCACGCCGTGGGCCACGAGATCATGTCGCCGCTGCAGTCGCTGATGCTGCTGCACGCCGGCGACGACGACCCCAGCCGCCGCTACGTGCAGCGCATGCAGCAGGCCGTGAAGGTGCTGTACGGCCAGGCCTCGCCCAGCGAGGCGCTCGCCGCCGCCACGCTGGCCGTGGGCCGGCTGGACCTGGACGCCTTCCTGCGCCAGGTGGCCGAGAACGCGGCCTATGCGGGCATCGCCGATGTCGTCTACACGCCGTCGCCCGAGCCGGTCTGGGTGCAGGCCGACGAGTACCCGCTGGAGGACGCCCTCACCCACGTGCTGACCAACGCCGACCGCTACCGCGTGCCCGGCACGCCCGTCACGCTGGCGCTGCGCGTGGACGGCGAGCTGGCGACGGTGGACCTTCACAACCAGGGCCCGCAGATCCCGGACGACCAGCTCGCGCGCATCTTCGACTACGGCGTCAGCGACGCGCCCCCCGAGGACGGCCAGCGGCGCGGCCAGGGCCTCTTCGTCGCCAAGACCTACCTGGCCAAGATGGGCGGCAGCATTGCGGCGCGCAATGTGGCGGATGGGGTGGTGTTCGAGATCGGGTTGAGGCGGCTGTGAGACGGGCCGCCATGCCACGGCTGATTGGCCGGATCATCAAGCAACGACCAGCTGGCTTGAGGCGCGAATGCCCTACACCTTGACCTTCTCGAAGCAGGTCGAGATTGCGGATACCGACCTGTACATCAACGATTGCTGCATCGGCGGGGACGTGGTGCTGGACCGGCTGCTGCCCGCGCTGAGGGAGAAATACGGCAACGATCTCCGGCCGAACCAGGAGGATTGGGGATGGTTCGTCTGGTTCGACGATGGGCCGATCAAGCTTGCGGTGGATGTTTCTGCCGACGATGACCGCTCGAAGTTCCAGATGCAGCTCACTTCACGCCGGCCCCGTTTCATCCTGAGTGACAAGGTTGAGGACGGCGCCGAGCTCGAAGCGCTGCGCGAGCTGATCGTGCGGCGATTGACGGACTGGCCTGTTTCGAAGCTCACGGTTGAATGGGTCAACGAGCCCAGATAACCCGTCAGGCTTGGGCGCCTGTCGCGAATCGCGGCCTCCACGCGGCGGCTCGCCATGTCGCCCGCGAGCGCTGGGAATTCCCCACCTTTGCGCGAGTCAGAGCGGCTGGCACAGTCGCGCCGCTGTCAGCCGCTTTTCGCATACGTTTAATGGCGCGAGTGAGGCGCAGCTGACGCAAATAGTCTTTTCTATTCAGCAACTTATGACAGCTGTCACCAGTTTGGTTAAGCGGCAGACGGTCGAGTTAAGCAGCAGTGGCTGCCGGATAAAACAATAGTTAGGCTTCACAAATGAAACCTATGGCCACCGATCCATCTGAATTCATCGTCTTCTACTCGTGGCAGAGCGATCTTCCCGACGCCACAAACAGACAAGCGATTCGGTCTGGTTTGCGAGTTGCAAGCAACAAGCTTGAAAGTGAACACCCCGCGATGCGGGTGATCGTGGATGAGGCAACGCGAGGAACACCAGGTAGCCCCAACATTCCGGCAACCATCATGGAAAAGATTCGTTCCTGTGATGTCTTTGTTTGCGACATAACCACGATCAACTCAAACGCCGCCCCTGAGTTCCGGCGGGTTCCGAATCCCAATGTCGCCTTTGAACTGGGCTATGCGGTCGCGACCGTCGGATGGTCAAGAATTCTGATGATCTTCAATGATGCTGTCGCTTCTGTAAAAGACGCGCCTTTTGACATTGATCGCCATCGAATACTTCCGTACAAGATCGATGCCTCAGATCCAAAGAACAAAAGCAACCATGCGCAATTAGCCGCGTCACTAAGCACAGCCATTGAATCAATCGCCGAGCACCGACCTTCAAAGCCAGCATCTGGCGTATCGCAGTCACCCGAGCAGATCCGCAGAACCCGCGACATAGCCAACTTAAAGTGGCTCCTGTCCAACGTTCACTTTCCAACCCTCGATCAGATGATCGAAGACCTACCGGAGCTGATGCACTCTCGGGTTCTTCACTTCTGGGAAGGCTTCAATGCCGTTGTTAAGAACTCCCTCTTTCATCTTTACGACGCTGACCTTCTCACGACCGTAAAGGCAATGCACAAGTTTTGGGGCATCTGTGTGTCAAATGGGGAGCAGTACCACATGGCAACGAATCCCAACATCTACGTGTTCAAGAACCCGGGCGATGCTCCCCTCACGCAAAGGCAAGAGCGCGTCTGGAAGACCATAAATAATGCTAGGTCTAGCCTCCTGGAGTCACAGACCAGTCTCTTAAAGGCCATTCGGGAGCGCTACCTTGAGATTGATCTTGACGAAACAAATGCAGCAGCCTGGCAGGAGTACAAAGACATGCAAAGGGACATTGAGCAGCAGTTCGAGCGCGGCGAAGCCTAACCCTTCCTATATGGACTCCCCCACAACGGCAAAGGCTTGATCGCTTGGGGCTGGCTGAGAGAGGCACCTGCAGTCGTATATCCGGCATCTGGAGTGGGATCGGTGATGTCCCGTGCCGACATGGAATCTGCGTCACCGCGGCGCCACACGCTGCAAGCGGCAGGCAAGGAAGCTGCCGGAAGAGTTATCGGCGTCGCGCGGTGTGGGAGGGCTCCCGGCTGGCCATGATGGTCGATCAGACCCATCGCAAGTGGTGGAAGAAGCTGGGTTGTTGAAGAGGGGGCCGGCGATCAGGCCGGCATCGCGAAGCTCTGGCGCCGAGTTTTCCTCTCAAGAGCCGCCTTCTCGTCGAACGTTTCATGGTCACGCAGCGTGGCGTAGCAGATGCGCGCGAGCTTGTTGGCCAGCGCACAGGTGGCCTTGTTGTGATTCGATCGCGTCTGGACCTGCAGGGCCCAGTGCCGCATGCCGCTCAAGACCTTGCCCTTCTCGACGGCTGCGCTGGCAGCTCTGAGCACGCTGCGCGCGCCGTGCGTGAGCAGCATGCGCAAGTAGCGGTCGCCCTTCTTGGAAATGCGCCCCAGATGGCGTGTGCCACCCGAGCTGAACTCGCGGGGCGTCAGGCCGAACCAGCTCGCGAAGTGCCGCGCGTCCAGGAAGTGCGTCACGTCACCCGAGGTGGCCGCCACCAGGGCGGTGGCGGTCAGCAGCCCGATGCCGGGCACGCTCAGCAGCAGCGTGCAGGCCGGGCTGTGCTTCGCGGCGTTGGCCAGTTCGCGCTCGACCTGCGCAATGCGCGCCTCCAGCAGCCGCACCTCTTCAAGCAGCAGCTTGGCGCTGTCGCGGATCAAGCCGGGCACGCCGTATTCGGGTCCGCCAGCACGCGGCCCAGCACCTCCAGCCCCGTGCGCGCGCCCTGCGGGATCGCCAGGCCGAATTCGCGGCAGAAGCCGCGCAGCGCGTTGATGCGCGAGGTTCGCGTGCCCATCCACAGCGAGCGGATGCGGTGCAGCCCCTGCAGCGCCTGCTGCTCCACCGACTTCACGCGCACCGGGCGCAGGTCCGCACAGCGACAGGCCTCCAGCAGCGCGGCGGCGTCGGTCGCATCCGTCTTGTTGCGCCGCACGTAGGCGCGCACGTACTGGGCCGGCAGCAGGCGCACCTCGATGCCCAGCGAGTTCAGCCAGCGCGCCCCGTGATGGGCCGAGCCGCAGGCCTCCATGACGACCAGGGTGACCTCGCGGTTGAGGAACCAACGTTCGAACTGCGAGCGCGTGAGGCGCTGCGTCTCGACGACGCGCCAGTGCTCATCGGCGACGGCGATCTGGAAAACACTCTTGGCCAGGTCCACGGCCACGGTCGTAGCATGCATGTCGGACTCCTCGTGTTTGTGAAACTGATCCCCACGCCCATGGAAACCAGCGCCGCGATCTTGCGCGGCAAACAAACGGGGGAGTCCATCCCATCACTGCAGCGGACGGCTTCGCCGCCCGCTGATCTTTGACGTTAGGCCTCAGGAGAATCACTTGCGCGCTTTTGGAATCGCCCTAGTAGCAGCCGTTTGGGTCAGCGGCTCCTTTGCTGAGGTGCCAAAAGAATTGCCGTGTGAACCGAACGGCGAGTGCAGCGATCCGTGCATCTACTTCCCCGATGGAACGGTTTTCGTCGCCACAGAAAGCGGAGCGAAGCTCTACTACAACAAGCAGGTGCGCGAGCTGCCTCAATCATCAACGCAAGTGCGCAGGGGCATTCAAGGCAATGCGGAACTGCCTGGCTTTGTGCGCTTCTCTACATACAACGATGGGTCGACCCGAGTCGAAGCAACGTTCAAGGTTACAGGGACCAGCTGCTACGAAAAGAATCAAGCGGGCATCTACGAGTCAACAGACAAGTGCTGCTGGACTGAATACGACGTCACACTTCAAGTTTCACAAGGGTCTGCGAAGAAGTCGCTTCGAGCCAAGTGGAGCTCCGGATGCTGAGGCCTAACTCTTCCTATATGGACTCCCCCACAAGGTCAAAGGCTTGATCGATGTAGGCTGGCTGAGAGAGGCACCTGCAGTCGTATATCCGGCATCTGGAGTGGGATCGGTGATGTCCCGTGCCGACATGGAATCTGCGTCACCGCGGCGCCACACGCTGCAAACGGCAGCCCCCTTACGCCGAACGTTGATCTCGCTAGCTCACCCCCGCCGCACCCGCTCCAGCACCCCACGCACCGCCAGCTCCGACGCCAGCGACATCTCCAGCGGCGCGCGCACCAGCCCCGCGTGGCCGTATTGCAGGTTCTCGTAGACCTCGGCGGCGGCGGGGAAGTGGTCCAGCAGGGCGGGCAGCGCCTCGTGGCCCTGGTGCTCGTGCAGCTCGGCAGACAGCTTGCGCACCAGCAGCTGGTACTGGTGCGGGTCGGCCGCGCGGCCCTGGCCTTCCAGGGCCTGCAGCAGCTGCGCCAGGCGGGCCAGCGACAGCAATTCGTTGGGGACGGTGAGGCGGACAACGGTAGCCATGGCTGGGAGATGATGACGCCGCCCGGCATTTCAAGCGGCGCCGGGCAAACGAGGAGCCCCGCCATGCCATTCCAGCCCGAACACGTCTACGCGCTGCTCGACGCCGCCGGCGGCATCCGCCAGCTGCCCGGTGGCGGTGAGTTCTGGGGCCAGCCACCCGACACGCTGGACGCGCTGGGCCGCGACTGGCTGGTGTCCGAGTTCAGCTGCGACGCCGACTGGGGCAGCTGGGAGATGCACCCGAACGGCGACGAGTTCGTCTACCTGCTGGACGGCGACATCGAGTTCCACCTGGAACTGCCCACCGGCCTGCAGGTGCAGCGCATCGAGGGCCGCGGCGCCGTCGTCGTGCCACGCGGCGTGTGGCACACGGCCAAGGTATTCCAGCCCAGCCGCATGTTCTTCGTCACGATGGGCGCCGGCACCGAGCACCGCCCGGCATGACCGCCGCGCCCCTGGACTGCCAGCGCTGCGGCGCCTGCTGCGCGCAGTTCCGCGTGTCGTTCTACTGGGCCGAGGCCGACGACGCGCCGGGCGGCACGGTGCCGGTGGCGCTGACACGGCCGGTGGGCACGCTGCACCGCTGCATGGCCGGCACCGAGGTGCGGCCGGTGCGCTGCATCGCGCTGCAGGGCGAGGTGGGGCGCGACGTGGGCTGCGGCATCTACGCACAGCGCTCCAGCACCTGCCGCAGCGTGCAGCCGGGCGACGAGCAATGCCTGAAGGCGCGCGCAGCGCATGGGCTTGAAAGCGCGGCGCACGGCGCCATGTCAGCGGGTCCCGCTTCTGCTCTGGCCCCTCGATGAAATCTCTCGGCAAACGCGCCACCGGCCTCCGTCTCGAACGCATGCGGGCCTCGCCGCGCTACCGGGTGACGGACCAGGGCGAGGGCTTCCACAACGTCCACCCCATCGAACCGGGGCTGCGCGACCGCACGGAGCGGCCGTCGCTGTCGGATTTCCTCTGCTCCGAGGGCCGGCGCACGCCCGGCGCGCCGCTGCCGTCGGCCAACCCGCTGGACGCCTGGCTCAAGCCCGCCGGCAGCGGCCTGCGCGCGACATGGCTGGGCCACTCCACCGTCATGATCGAGATCGACGGCCTGCGCGTGCTGACCGACCCGGTGTGGGGCAAGCGCGCGTCGCCGTCGCAGCTGGCCGGCCCGAAGCGCTTCCAGCCGGTGCCGTTGGCGCTGAACGCCCTGCCCCCGCTGGACGCCGTCGTCATCTCGCACGACCACTACGACCACCTGGACATGGCCACCGTCAAGGAGCTGGTGGCGCTGCAGCGCGTGCCCTTCATCACGTCGCTCGGCGTGGGCGCGCACCTGCAGGCCTGGGGCGTGCCGCCGGAGCGCATCGTGGAGCTGGACTGGTGGGAGCACTGGCAGCACCCGGCAGCCGAGCTGCGCATCCACGCCGCGCCGTCGCAGCATTTCTCGGGCCGCTCGCTGAACGACCGCAACGCGACGCTGTGGTCGTCCCTCGTCATCGAGACGCCGGAGCACCGCGTGTTCTTCAGCGGCGACACGGGGCTGACGAGCGAGTACGCGGCCATCCGCGAGCGCTTCGGGCCGTTCGACCTCGTCATGCTGGAGGTGGGCGCCTTCCACCCGTCGTGGGGCGACATCCACCTGGGCCCCGAGAACGCGCTGAAGGCGCTGGACCACCTCGGCGGCGGCGCCTTCCTGCCGGTGCACTGGGGCACGTTCAGCCTGGCGCTGCACGACTGGGACCAACCCGCCGAGACGCTGCTGCAGCTGGCGCCCCAGCACGGCGCGCAGCTGTTGATGCCACGCCTGGGCGAGGCCGTGGAGCCGGCGCACGGCGAGCGCGCCGCGCCCTGGTGGCGAGCGGCGGACGTGCCCGCCAAGGGCCGGCGCGCCAAACCGGCCGCGCCGCAAGACCCGGCCCGCCTGCCCCAGCGCGTGCCCTGGCCGCTGGACTGAGCCGCGTCAGCCGCGGCGGCGGCCGTCGTCGTGCACCACCTCGCCATCTTCCTTCGTGAACGGCGCCAGCCGCCCCACCGGCAGCAGCGCCAGCACCGCCTCCGACGGACGGCACAGCGCCGTGCCCAGCGGCGTGACGACGATGGGGCGGTTCAGCAGCACCGGGTGCTGCGCGATGGCGTCCAGCAGCGCGTCGTCGCCCAGCGCCGGGTCGGCCAGGCCCAGTGCGGTGAACGCGGCCTCCTTCTCGCGCAGCAGCGCGCGCAGCGGCTGCCCCGTGGCGGCGGCCAGCGCGCGGACCTCGTCGCGCGTGGGCGGCGTCTTCAGGTACTCGACGACCCGCGGCTCGAAGCCGGCATGCCGAATCAGCGCCAGCACATTGCGCGACGTGCCGCAGCGGGGGTTGTGGAAGAGGGTGATGTCAGTCATGCCGTGTGTCGTGATGGGGCATGCCCTCGCGAGCACGCGGAGGGCAGAGTTGTGGGCGCCCAGGAGCAGGGCGCGGGCGATCATGGCTCAGCAACAGCCTCGGCAGGCACGGCGCCGGCAGCGCGTGAGCCGGTTGCACGCGCCGGCCTGTGTGGGGCGTCAGCGGGCCTGCGACGCGATCCACGCGTTCACGCGCCGCTCCAGCACCGACAGCGGCAGCGACCCCTCGCCCAGCACCTGGTCGTGGAAGGCCGCGAGGCTGAACTTCGGGCCGAGCTTTTGTTCGGCGCGGCGGCGCAGCTCCTGGATCTTCAGCGCGCCGATCTTGTAGCCCAGCGCCTGGCCGGGCCACGCGAGGTAGCGGTCGATCTGCGCCGCCGCCTGCTGCTCGCTGGCGCCGGTGGTGTCGCGCCAGTACTTCAGCGCCTGCTCGCGGCTCCAACCCTTGGCATGCAGGCCGGTGTCGACCACCAGGCGCGCCGCGCGGCCGATCTCCAGGCGCAGCGCACCGGCCTGCGACACCGGGGCGTCGTACAGGCCCAGGTCATGCCCCAGCGTCTCTGCATACAGCGCCCAGCCCTCGCCGAAGGCGTTGATCCACTGCCGGCGGCGGAACTCGGGCAGCGGCATCTCGGCCTGCAATCCCAGGTGGAAGTGGTGGCCCGGCTGGCCCTCGTGCAGGAACAGCGCGGCCATGGACGACACGCTGTACTCCGCCGGGTCGTTGATGACGGCCCAGAAGATGCCCGGCGCGCTGCCATCGGCCTGGCCCAGCGTGTAGTGGTCTGACGCGGTCTGGCGCGTGAGTTCGGGCTCGGGGCGGATCTCCAGCGGCATGCGCGGCTGGCGGCCGAACAGCCGCGGCAGCTGCGGCATCACGCGGGCGTTCAGCGCGCGGTAGTGATCCAGGATCTCGGCCTCGGTCTTGAACGGCCGGAAGCGCGCATCGCTGCGCGCCCAGGCCAGCAGGCCGCCGTCCTTCAGCGGGTCGCCGGTGAAGCCCATCTGCGGCGCCAGACGGGTGATCTCGCGCTGGATGCGCGCCACCTCCTGCAGGCCCAGCGCGTGGATCTGCTGGGGCGTCAGGTCGGTGGTGGTCTGCTCGTGCACCCATTGCTGGTACCAGGCGCGGCCGTTGGGCAGCGTGCTCCAGCCGATGCTGCCGCGCTGCCGGGCGGCGGGCAGGTACTCGGCTTCGACGAAGGTGGCCAGGCGGCGCAGGGCCGGCTGCGTGCGCTCGCTGAACTCACGCCGGTAGGCGGCGGCCAGGCGGGTGCGGTCGTCGGCGGACAGGCCGTCCGGCAGCGCCCGCACGGGTCCCGTGTAGGCGCTGCGCTCGGCATCGGTGTCGGCCAGGTTCTTCAGCATCGGCAGCATCGCCTCCACCACGGGCAGGGCCTGCACCACGCCGCGCTGCATGCCCTCGCGCATGTTGACGATGGCCTGGTCGCACCAGGCGGGCAGCCCGGCAACGCGCTTCAGGTAGGCATCCAGCTGCGCGGCGGTCTTCAGCGGCTGGCCCGCCTCGCCGCTGGCGAAGAACGCGACCTGGAAGGGCGTGGCGCCCATGTGGTGCAGCGGCAGCAGGTGCTCGGGGAAGGGCTCGAAGGCCAGCAGGTCGCGCAGCTGCTGCGTCAGCAGCTCGTGGTTCAGGCGCTCGGCGGCGGGCAGCGCCTTCACGGGCACCGCGCTCAGTTCCTTCAGCAGCCCTCGCCAGGCCGCAAAGCGCTTCGCGCGCTCGGCCGGCGCGATGTCCAGCGGCAGCTGGTCGTCGAAGCGATGGTCGTCCAGCTGCGTGGCCGCGATGGGGTCGAACCGCGCGCGGGCGTCGTAGTAGCGCGCAGCGAGGTCGGTCAGGCGCTCGACCGGCGTGGCGGCATGGGCGGCGAGGGACAGGCCCAGGGTGAGGGCGAGGGTCAGAGCTTGCAGGCGCATGGTTGAGGCGGGGCGGAACTCGGGGAGTCGAATTCTGTGCTCCCCAAGGTCGCGCCGTGTCAGCAGATGCGGCGGCGCCACAATCGCGCCGCTCCATTGACCTCGCCTGCCGATGCGCCTGCCCACCGTCCCGCCTTCCCTCCCCCTGGCCCTGCTGCTGGCTGCCGCCGCCGTCACGCTGACCGGCTGCGGCAAGCGCCCCGCCGACGTGCCGGCCGCGCTGCCCGCCGCATCCGCCGCGCAAGATGCAAACGCAACCAGCCAGCTGCGCACCGAGGCCGACGGCCTGCTGGCGCTGCACCGCCAGATCGTCGTGCTGATGGACGGCGAGGCCGCGCTGCCCGCCGCGCAGCGCCGCGAGGTGCAGGCGCTGGGCCAGCAGCTGTTCCATGAACTGCTGCAGCGCCAGCAACGCCTGGCCGAGGCGGCGCTGCAGCCCGGCGCGCTGGAGGCCACCGCCGCGCTGCTGACGCGCATCGAGAGCGAGCCCGGCTGGTTCGACGCCGACCGCCTGGCGTTCAAGGAGGTGCTGGAGCAGCTGGCCACAGGGCTCAAGGCCTCGCAGACGCTGGACGGCATCAAGCTGGCCCGCCGCGCGCAGGAAGACATCGACACGCTGGCCGAGGTGCAGAAGGCCTACGAGCAGGAACTCAAGGAGGTGTTCGGCGGGTTCGCCAAGCGCGGCATCGAGTTGAAGCGCGAGAAGTGGAGCGACTACCTCGCCAAGCTCAAGGCGCTGCACACGCGCGAGGCGGTCATGAAGCAGCACGGCGCGCAGCTGCCGGCCGCGACCGACCTGGCCCCCGAGGTGCCGGCGTCGGCGGCATCAGGCGCGTCTGGCGCAATGCGCGGCGCGGCGGCCAAGGACCGCGAGGTCTTCGGCGACAAGCTGCCCCCGAAGACCGTGCTGCTGACCTTCGACGACGGCCCGCACGCCCGCTACACCGACGAGATCCTGGACATCCTCAAGCGCTACAACGCGCCGGCCGTGTTCTTCCAGCTGGGCCAGAACCTCGGCAAGGTGGGCGCCGACGGCAAGCCGCTGCCCGGCAACGGCAGCGCCGTGGCCAAGCGCGTGCTGGCCGCCGGCCACCAGCTGGCCAACCACAGCTTCAGCCACGGGCTGATGAGCAAGTTCGAGCTGGTGAAGGTGAAAGAAGAAGCCGCCAACACGGAGGCGCTGCTGGATGCGGCGGGTCGCAGCGGCGACGCGTTGTTTCGCTTTCCGTACGGCGCGCGCAACGATGGGGCTCTCTCCACCATCGAGGCGCTGAAGCTGCGCTCGATGATGTGGAACGTGGACTCGCTGGACTGGAGCGACCCCATCCCCAAGAGCATCGCCGCACGCGTGCTGGCCGAGCTGGACAAGCAGCAGCGCGGCATCGTGCTGTTCCACGACATCCACGCCCGCACCGTGCAGGCACTGCCGCTGGTGCTGGACCAGCTGGCCGCCGAGGGCTGGCGCTTCGCCAGCTACCAGGGCGGGCAGTTCGTCATCAGCGGCGACCGCCCGGCGCCGCCCTCGCTCACGGCGGGCGAGCTGTACCGCGACAGCCATGCGCTGGTCATCGGCATCAACGGCTACAGCGCCTGGCCCAAGCTGGCCCACGCGGTGCGCGATGCGCAGGCGGTGCGCGACGCGCTGGTCACGCGCTTCGGCTTCAAGGCCGACAACGTCACGCTGCTGACCGACGCCCAGGCCACGCGCGCCAACATCCTGAAGGCCATGAACGAGCGCTTCGGCGATGCGAAACGCGTGAAGCGCGACGACCGCGTGTTCGTCTTCTTCGCCGGCCACGGCAGCACGCGCCGCCTGCCCAGCGGCCGGGAGGTGGGCTACATCGTGCCGGTGGACGCCGGCCTCACCGACCTGCAGGCCGACGCCATCGCGATGCCACAGCTGCAGGAGGTGGCCGAGGCCATCACGGCCAAGCACGCGCTGTTCGTCATCGACGCCTGCTACTCGGGCCTGGGACTGACGCGCGCCGGCAGCGCGGCCGCGGACAGCAACTTCGCCCGCACCAACGCCCGCCGCATCGGCCGCCAGATGATGACCGCCGGCGGTGCCGACCAGCAGGTGGCCGACGACGGCCCCGGCGGCCATTCCGTGTTCACGTGGACGCTGCTGCAGGCGCTGAACGGCAAGGCCGACCTGAACGGCGACGGCCTCATCACCGCGACGGAACTCGCCGCCTACGTGGCGCCGGCCGTGTCGGCCATCGCGCGCCAGACACCGGCCTTCGGCAGCCTGCCGGGCAGCGAAGGCGGCGAGTTCGTGTTCGAGCTGCCGACCGCGCAGGAGCCGGGCCTGAGCGGCGCCGTCGCGCAGCTGGACGACAAGGCCAGCCAGCTCGCCGCCAAGCTCGACGAAGCCAGCACCGCCAGCCGCCAGGCCGCGCCGGCCGCCGGCGGCGCCAGCGGCGTGCAGGTCACCATCAAGGGTCTGGACGGCAAGGACCAGGCGCTGGCCGCGACGACCGCCCGCGCGGACCCCGGCGCCCGCGTGGCCGCCCAGCGCGCCAACGACCGCGGCCTGCAGCTCTACCGCGAGCGCCGCTACGACGACGCGGAGGCTGCCTTCAAGGAAGCGCTGCAACTGCAGCCGAAGTTCGCGCTGGCCGCCAACAACCTGGGCTTCGTGCTGTACCGCCGCGGCAAGTTCGCCGACGCGGCCGGCTGGTTCGAAAAGGCCGTGGAGATGGACGCCAGCCGTTCGCTCGCCTGGCTGAACCTGGGCGACGCGCGGCTGCAGGCGGGTGAAGACGCCAAGGCTGTGGCGGCCTACAAAACCTTCCTGGAGCTGGCGCCCAAGCATGCGCGGGCAGCGGAGGTGCAGACATGGGTGGCGAATCCGTCGGACGGGACGCGGCCGAAGCCGCTATGAACCGAGCTTGCCGTTTCTCTCCGCGCGTTCAATCAGCGGAGCTGACCTTGCCTGGGCTATGACCACGGCTCCTTCCCCACGCCTCCCGCTCGTCGTCGCTCTGCTGGGCCTGACACTGCTGCTCGCTCCGACCCGGCATGGCCGTGCCGTCACGCCACCGCTCGTTCAGGACCACGACTTGGTCCATGTTTACCTCGCGACAACCTACGAGCGCACCAGCGAAGTGTGCGGGTACCGTTTTCGGGACTTGGCCGGCAGCCTCGACAGTGCGCTGAAGGCATGGAAAGCTCGCCACGTGGAGGCGCTGTCGGAGATGCGCAGGCTGCATGACGAACTCCATTCGGCATCACAGGCGTCTCCCGCCATCAACGGCCTACTCGCCACAGACCGGCTGGCGCAGCTTGCCCGTATATCAACAGACGATGAGCTGTTTCGTCTCGCCGCGTCGCTGGATGCGCAGGCCAGGCCGTTTTGCGAAAAGCGTCGCGCTGAACTGAATGACGATGACCGGACTCGCGTCCTCTTCCTCAAGGCCCGTGATGCAGCGCGAGACCTGCTGGAGCGCAAGCGTGCGGACACCGAGGAATATCAGCGTCGGCAACGTCCTTCGCCTCGGTAGCCCCATCCACAACACCAGTTCCTCAAGTGCGGGCGGTTCTCGTTCATCCGTCAAACGCAACTTGGCTCGCATCTTGCTGAGTCGTCATCAGACCGTTGCCTATCTGTGTTCAACTTGGCGCCGAAGCCCCGTCCGCGCTGATCCTTTTCGGAGATCTCGATGACCCCCACCGCCTCGTTCCCGGCCGCCACACGACAGGACGTGCTTCGCGACCGGTTGCTCGCCACGGTGGACCTGCTCAAGCAGCGCCGTGCGGCCGACATTGCCGAGGGCTTCATCGACGACTACGTGGCCCTTCACTGGATGGAGTGGCGCGGCGGCTCGCTGAAGTTGACGACCACCGGCGAGAACGTCTGCCGGCACCTCACGGCGTTGCTGAACCGCAGCGACAAGCGCTCCACACGCTGATCCTGCCGGTGCGGGTGAGCAGCCCCGGCGCGGGCTGTGTTCCACTTCCGGCGTGAATTCCGAAGTCCCCGCCTCCAAGCCGGCCAGACCGGCCAAGCCGCCCGCACCGGCGTTTCCGCTCCCCCAACCCCGCCACGCCTCGCGCCTGCCTGCCACGCTGGCACCCGAGGACTGGGCCCGCATCCGCCAGGCCGCGCACGCGCTGCCACAGGTGCTGACGCCGGCCGACCTCGACGACGGCAGCGAGGACGCGCTGGACCGCCTGGGCGCCATCCAGATCTCCAAGGCCGCCGGCGGCGCGCGGCCCAGCCGCTGGATCATCCCGGCGCACCTCCCCGTGGCGCTGGCCCAGCTGGACGCCACGCCGCTGACCAACACGCTGCGCCCGCAGCTGCAGCAGCGCCTGCACCAGCTCGAAAGCCTGGGCCTGCGCCGCGAGGGCCTGGTGTTCACGCGCCTGTGCGTGCACCCGATCACCCTCGCCCATGAGGGTTGGCGCATCGACCTGTCGCACCGCGTGCCGGTGCCCGAGGGCCCCGTCTGGGCCTTCTTCCGCGACGGCGACACGGCCGCGCTGCGGCACGCGCTGGGCCAGGCGCCGGAGTACTCGTTCCAGGCCGAGCTGGCGCTGCACCTGAACCACCTCGTCGCGCGCAGCGAAGCGATGGGCGACAGCGCCCAGCTCGCCTCGCTGCTGCCGCGGCTGCAGGCCGAGTGCGGCGTGCCGATGCCGTTCGACGAGCTCAAGGCCGCGCTGACCCGCGCGCAGGACCGCTGGGAACAGACGGTCGAGGAGCAGAGCACGCTGGCCAGCCTGGGCCGCGAGCTGGCCTTCCAGGGCTACCCGGACAGCTTCGACGCCGCCCGCAAGCTGGGTCGCAAGGTGACGCTGTACCTGGGTCCGCCCAACAGCGGCAAGACGTACTCGGCCTTCGAGCGGCTGGCGCAGGCGCTGGACGGCGCCTACCTCGCGCCGCTGCGGCTGCTGGCCCTCGAAGGCCGCGACCGGCTGGTCGGCCGCGGCGTGCCCTGCTCGCTGCTGACCGGCGAGGAGAACGTGCCGGCGGCCAACGCCCGCGTCGTCAGCAGCACCATCGAGATGGTCAACACGCGCGACGTCATCGACGTGGCCGTCATCGACGAAGCGCAGATGATCTTCGACGACTCGCGCGGCTGGGCCTGGACGCAGGCCATCGTCGGCGTGCCGGCGCGCGAGGTCATCATCATCGCGTCCGCCTACGCGGCGCCCGCCATCGAGCGGCTGCTGCAACTGTGCGGCGAGAAGCCCGAGCGCCGCGTGTTCGAGCGCAAGCAGCAGGTGCAGCTGATGCCCGCACCGGTGCCCATGACGCACCTGCAGGCCGGCGACGCCGTGGTGGCCTTCAGCCGCCGCGACGTGCTGATGCTGCGCGACCAGATCTCGCAGAACGGGCATGCGGTCAGCGTGATCTACGGGGCGCTGCCGCCCGAGGTGCGCCGCCGCGAGGCCGAGCGCTTCGCGGTGGGCGCGAGCGACATCCTCGTCGCCACCGACGCCATCGGCATGGGCCTGAACCTGCCCATCCGCCGCGTGCTGTTCTCCACGCTGACCAAGTTCGACGGCGTGGGCGACCGGGAGCTGAGCGTCAGCGAGGTGCACCAGATCGCTGGCCGCGCCGGCCGCTACGGCATGCATGACGAAGGCTTCGTCAGCGTGCTGAAGGAGGCCGAAGCCGAGGCGATGAAGATCCTGCGCCAGCAACTGCCCAAGGAGCCGCGCGCGCCGCGCGACTTCAAGTGCCCGGTGGCCCCCAACTGGCGCCACGTGCAGACCATCTCGCAGCGCCTGGGCGTGAACAAGCTCTACGCGGTGCTGAGCATCTTCATGCAGCAGCTGCGCCTGGACGACGCCCACTTCGCCGTGGCCGAGCTGGAGCAGATGCTGGAGCTGGCCGACATGCTGGACCGCAACGCCATCGCGCTGCCGCTGAACGAACGCTTCAAGTACGCCCAGGCGCCGGTGGACGCGCGCCTGCCCATGCTGCTGGACCAGTTCCAGAGCTGGGCGACCCACCACGCCCGCACCGGCAAGGCCGGCGAGCCGCACTTCCTGGACGAGTACGACCAGCACGGCCGCCTGGACCGCATGGAGCAGGCGCTGCGCATCTGCACGCTGTGGCTGTGGCTGGACCTGCGCTTCCCCGGCGTCTACGGCCACGTCGAAGAAGTCATCGACCTGCGTGGGCGGCTGAACGACGGCATCGAGCGGCAGCTGAAGGGCAAGCGGCCGTTGTGGCAGCGGCGCGGGCGCTGAGGCACCGCCCCGCGGCCGTCAGCGCTTGACCACGCCGAGCGCGATCAAATCCCTCGCCGACGCCACGATCGCCTCCCTCGGCGCCCGCGGCACCCAGCCCAGCACCTCACGCGCATGGCTGGCATCCTGGTGCCGCGCGGTGCCCAGCTCGCTGGCCGCATTGCGCACCAGCGGGCTGACCTTGGCCATCAGCCGCACGCTCCAGTCGGGCAGCTCCAGGCGGGGCACGCGGCGGGCATCGGCGCCCAGTTCCTCACGCAGCACGGCGGCGATGTCGCGCAGCCACGTGAAGCCGGCGCAGGCGATGAAGCGTTCGCCCGCCATGCCGGGCGCGGCGAGTGCGAGCCGGTGCAACTCGGCCACGTCGCGCACGTCGACGATGCCGAAGCCGATGCGCGGCATCGCCGGGATGCGGCCCTGCAGCAGGCTCTGCACGATGACGACGCTGGCCGAGTAGTCGGCACTGGCCACGGGCCCGAGCACGACCGACGGGTTCACGGTGCAGAACGCCAGGCCACCGCCCTCGCGCGCCACCCAGTCGCGTGCGGCGCGCTCGGCCACGGTCTTGGACTGCACATAGGGCGGCACGCCAGGCGCGGCGAGGTTGGTCCAGTCGCGCTCGGTGAAGTGGTGATCGCCCGGGCCGTGGCCGTAGGCGATGGCGGCGACGGAGGACGTCATCACCACGCGCTGCACGCCGGCATCGCGCGCCGCCTTCAGCGCGCGCAGCGCGCCGTCACGGGCGGGCACGATGAGCTCCATCGCATCGCGCGGCACGCCGGTGGGCAGCGGGGATGCCACGTGCGCCACATGCGTGCAGCCGGCCGCGGCCTCGGCCCAGCCCGCGTCGGCCATCAGGTCGGCGGCGAAGCAGCGCAGCTGGTCCTTCTTCACGCCGCGGCTGGCGCCGAGTGCCTTGCGCAGCGCCGGTTCACGGGCCAGGTCGCGCACGGTGGTGTGCACCTGCCAGCCGTCGGCCAGCAGCTGGCGGATCAGCACACCGGCGATGTAGCCGGTGCCGCCGGTGACGAGGATGCGCGGGTCGTGGGTCATGGGGTCGGGTGGGCGCCGGAGTGCGCGCCGCATTGCACCAGAAGTCGCCTCACGGCGCGCTGGCGCCCGCCGCCGGTGCCGGTGGCAGCTCCAGCAGCGCCTCGATCAGCGCCCGCCCGCGCACGCCGTTGGTCAGGATGACGATGCCGTCGCGGCTGTCGCGCACGAAGCCGGCGAACGCGCGGTACTCGCCGTTGCTGCCGTTGTGGCTGACCAGCGTCGTGCCGTCGACCAGGCGCGTGATCGCCCAGCCCAGGCCGCGAGACATGGGGCCCGGGGGCTCGTCGCCCGGCACCGGGGCCTGCGGCCGCAGCAGGTCGTCGTAGGCCGCGCGGGACAGGCCCTCGCGCCTGCACACCAGCGACAGGAAGCGCGCGTAGTCCTGCGCCGTGGTCACCAGCGACGCGGCGGACAGCGCATGGTCGGTCAGCGTCGTCATGTCGCGCCCGCCGCTGGCCTGGGCGGCGCTGGCATAGCCGCGCGACGCGACGGTGCCGGGCCGCAGCGGCCGCACGAAGGTGGACTGCGGCATGACGTGGCCCAGCCGCGCCTGGAACAGCGCCTGCAGCGAGCGGCCGGTGGTGTGCTCGACGAAGGCCTGCAGCAGCTGGAAGGCCTCGCCGGAGTAGCTGTTGGCGGTGCCCGGCGGGTGCTTGAACGGGATGGGCGCGGTGCGCTGCGGAAACTCGACGTCGCCGCCCACCCAGTTGGGCAGGCCGGTGCGGTGGGTCAGCACCAGGCGCGGCGTGAGCTTGGCGTAGGCGGCCTTGTCGGGGATGCGGGCGTAGTCGAAGGTCTCGGCCAGCGGCCGGTCCAGGTCGATGAGCTTCTCGTCCGCCAGCTGCATGACCAGCCACGCGAACACCGGCTTGGACAGCGACGCCGCCTCGAACACCGTGGCCGGCGTGACAGGCCGGTCCGGCGCCAGCGTTGCGCGGCCTGCCACGACGGGCTCGGCCACCGGCTCGCAGGCCTTGAGCGTGGCCACCGCCACGCCGGGCACGTCGAAGCGGGCCAGCAGGCCGGCCAGTTCGGCCGGCGTGGGCGCCGTGGCCGGCGGGGCGCCGGGGGCCGCCAGTGCCAGGGACAGGGGTAAGGACAAGCCGCCGCTGGCCGCCAGCGCCAGCCACCTCGTCATCCGTCTCTTCACGCGTCACTCCTGCAAGCCGGGAGCGGCCATCATTCCACGCCCCGCGCCATGACTGCCGTCATGCCCGGGCCAGTGCCCATTGCCAGCGCCCCGCGGGGCAGGGACAGTGCGCGCTTTCGCCTTTCACCGGACCTCCCCTTGACCACCGTCACCTCCACCGCGAGCGCCCGCGACGCCAACAGCGACCTGCGCGCCCGCCATGACCGCGCCTTCCTGGGCCACCCCGCCGGCCTGGGCTGGCTGGCCTTCTGCGAACTGTGGGAGCGCTTCAGCTACTACGGCATGCAGGCGCTGTTGGTGCTGTACCTCAGCAACTACCTGTTCATGCCCGGCAACATCGGCGCCGTCGCCGGCATGGACGCGCTGCGTGCGGCCATCGAGAACGTCACCGGCCCGCGCTCGCCGCAGCAGCTGGCGTCGGCGGTGTTCGGCCTGTACGTGGGCCTCGTCTACCTGACGCCCATCTTCGGCGGGCTCATCGCCGACCGCTGGCTGGGCCGCACGCGCACCGTCGTCATCGGCTCGCTGCTGATGGCCGCGGGCCACTTCCTGATGGCGTTCGAGACGGCGCTGCTGCCGGCGCTGGGCTGCCTGCTGCTGGGCGTGGGCTGCTTCAAGGGCAACATCGCCGCACAGGTGGGCGACCTCTACGCGCCGGGCGACAAGCGCCGCGCCAGCGCCTTCCAGATCTTCATGCTGGCGGTGCAGATCGCGGTGATTGCCGCGCCCATCGTCTGCGGCACGCTGGGCGAGCGGGTGGGCTGGCACTGGGGCTTCGGCTCGGCCGGCGTGGGCATGCTGATCGGGCTGGTGGTCTACCTGGCCGGCCGGCGCTGGCTGCCGCCGGAAGCCCCGCGCGGCGGCGCCAGGTCGGATGCGCGCCCGCCGATGGGCAAGCGCGCGGCGCTGCAGGTGGCGCTGCTGGTGGCCATGCTGCCGCTGCTGATGCTGTCCATCGTCGGCAACCAGCAATACAACAACGGCTTCCCGCTGTGGTCGCAGCAGCACATGGACATGGTGGTGGCCGGCTTCGCGGTGCCGGTGAGCTGGCTGCAGGCGGTGGACGCGCTGACCAGCACCGGCACGATGCTGGCCTCGCTGGCCTTCTGGCGCTGGTGGGCGGCCCGGAGGCGCGAGCCCGATGAGGTCACGAAGATGGCGATGGGCTGCTTCGTCGCGGCCTGCGCGCCGCTGCTGCTGCTGATCCCGGCGCTGTCCATCGAGAGCGGCGGCACGCGCATCAGCATCCTGTGGTCGTTCGCCTACTCCACGGTCAACAACATCGGCTTCGCCAACATCATGCCGGTGGGCCTGGCGCTGTACTCGCGCGCCGCGCCGCGCGGGCTGCAGGGCGTCATGATCGGCATCTACTACCTGCACCTGTTCTTCGGCAACAGCTTCGTCGGCTGGCTGGCCGGGCTGCTGGAGACGATGCCGGGCTCCAAGTTCTGGCTGCTGCACGCCGTGCTGGTGGCGGCGGCCGGCGTGGGGCTGCTGATGGTGAAGCTGGTGTTCGGGCGGCTGCTTGCGCCCGAGGAGACAGACGCCTCACCGGTGCGTGCCTAAACTGCCGCGATGATCACCGTCCACCACCTCAACAACTCCCGTTCGCAGCGCGTGCTGTGGCTGCTCGAAGAGCTGGGCCTGCCCTACGAAATCAAGCACTACCAGCGCGACGCCAAGACCTCGCTGGCGCCGCCGGAGCTGCGCAAGGTCCACCCGCTGGGCAAGAGCCCTGTCATCACCGACGGCGGGCTGACGGTGGCCGAGAGCGGCGCCATCATCGAGTACCTGGTGGACAAGTACGGCGGTGGCCGCCTCAAGCCCACCAGTGAGCAGGACCTGCTGCACTACCGCTACTTCCTGCACTTCGCCGAGGGCTCGGCGATGCCGCCGCTGGTGATGAAGCTGGTCTTCAACAAGATCAAGCGCGCGCCGATGCCGTTCTTCGTGAAGCCCATCGCCAAGGGCATTGCCGACAAGGTGCTCTCCAGCTTCGTGCAGCCCAACATCGACGCGCAGCTGGCGTTCGTCGAGGGCGAGCTGACCGCGCGGCCGTGGTTTGCCGGCGCGGAGTTCTCGGCGGCTGACGTGCAGATGAGCTTCGCCGCCGAAGCCTGGGCCGCCCGCTCGGGCGACATGGCCCGCTACCCCAAGCTGCGCGAGTTCCTGGCCCGCATCCATGCGCGGCCGGCGTACAAGAAGGCGCTGGAGCGGGGTGGGCCGTATGACTTGATGAGCTGACGTTCACAGCCCGTCCCAGCCCTTGCGGATCCAGGCCTGCTGGACTCGGGCCCACACGTCATCTGTCATGCCGAAACGCCAGACACCGCCCAGAAGGAATGCGAACTTCGGATTGCATCGCGCCTCCGCTTCAACCCGGTCAATAAAGTTCGGGCCGTGCTGAGAGAGCAGGTCTTCAAGCGGCCCGGCTGCCAGCACGCCGAAATGGGGCTCGACCCTGGGATCCAGGCTCGCCGTGACGATGGCTTGCCACGCCTGCTCAGGTCGCTCTCTCACGACCCAATCGAACTCGTCGAACCCAATCAAGTCGCCGGATTGAGAAGCATCGCGATCCGGATCTGCTGACCACTGGGCCCATTTGAGCCATTCGTTCAGCAAGTCCGGTGTCGGCAACGGCTCGTACATCCTCGCTCCTCGGTCGCTCAGCGTTTAGGCATCGCTTTCGGCCCGTACTCCACCACCTGGCACCCCGCCCCCTTCGGGTCCGCACAGCACGCCGCCAGCTTTCTGAGGCTCTCGCTGAACTGCTCGTCCCACTGCGCCTTGCTGTGCAGATTGCCCGGGCTCATCCAGTGCGACTGCCGGAACTTTTTGGACCAGGCGTTGCCGCCCTCCTGCGGCGCGTTGCCGGTGGACTGCTGCATCGCCACCTGGCAGGAGTTCATGTTGCCCATGCGGTGGCAGGCCGTGCAGGTGTTGCCGCGCGTCGTGATGCCGAAGGCATGGAGCTTGGCCCACGCTCGTCTGAAATCCTCGCCGATGGCCTTGGGCTCGTAGACGCCGAACGGGTCGCCCGGCAGCTGCGTCGTCTGTGCGATGTAGGGCGAGTACATGAACGGCCCGCTGTCGTGGCAGCTGATGCAGGCGGGCTGGCTCCAGGCGACCTGGTGCGGCGTCTGCCAGACCTTGTCGGCGGGCTGCGCCTTCACGCCGTCGGGGCTGGCCGGCGGCGGCTTGGCCGTGAGCATGCTGGGCGAGGGCACCCAGCGGCCGTCGATGCCGCTGGCGGGCGTGGACGGGGGCGGCGGCGTGACCTTGGCGGTGAACCAGCAGGTCTTGCCGTTCTTCAGGCTGTGGGAGATGACGTTGATCTCGTCGAACCACGGGCTGCCCGCGGGCCGCGCGACCTGCTTGCGGCAGATGGCGCTGACCTGCGCGGTCTTGTCGTCACGCAGCACCAGCGCGCGGCTGCCGGGCACGCATTGGCTCTGCGCGGTGGGCTGGGGCAGCAGTGACGGGCGGTCGCAGGTGGGCGGCGCCTGGTCGGCGGGCACGGGCTTGCCGTCCACGGTGATGGGGATCTCCTGGCCGGCCATGCAGCTGAAGGCGGGGATCTCGGCGATCTGCTCGGCGCACTGGCGGCCGTACTCGGCCAGCGTCTCGGCGTGGGTGCTGCCGGCAAGCAGCGCAAGCAGCAGGGCGGTCGTCTTCTTCATGCCGTCACCAGCCCTTTCTCCGCCAGCACGACGGCGCGGATGGCCTGGTGGTAGCGGGCGTAGCCGGTGCAGCGGCAGATGTGCTGGCCCACGGCGTCTTCAATCGCCGCGTCGAGCTGGCTGCGCGGCACGGGCTGGGCGCGCAGGCGCTCGATCAGCATCTCGGTGGCCATGACGAAGCCGGGCGTGCAGTAGCCGCACTGGAAGGCGAAGTGGTCGAGGAAGGCCTGCTGGATGGCGCTGGGTTTTTCCATGCTGCCGGTGCCTTCGACCGTCGTGATGGACTGGCCTTGCAGCAGCGCGACGGGCGTGGAGCAGGCGAGCATGGGTTGCGCCTGGCTCGTGGGCACGCGGCGCGCGGCGACGGTGCAGGCCTTGCAGACGCCGATGCCGCAGCACAGGCGGGTGCCGGAGAGGCGCAGCTCTTCCTGCAGGAAGTCGATGAGGGGGAGGTCGGTGGGGACCTGGGTGTCGACGGGGCGGCCGTTGACGTGGAATTGGACTTTGACGAGGTCGGTCATCAGGTGGCCTCTCGTTGCGGTTGGTTTCTGCCGAGGGTGGTGCCGGGAGTTCGCCCCGGCGGGCGACCTTCTTTTTGAGCGACCAAAAAGAAGGCAAAAAGTCGCCCCCGATCCGCCCGGCCCTTTGCTTCGCAGCGGGCTGCCCTGCGCTGCTCAGGCCTTGAGGGCCCGCGCAAAACTCCCTCCGCCACGCTGCGGTCAAACAGTTGCGCGGAGTCAGTTGTCGATGCGAGCTTCGCTCGCGCCCTCAAGGCCTTGCGCTGCTCGGCGGGCTCCAGGGGGGAGTGAAGAACAGCCGGCGACAGCCGGCTTGTGGGCCTGGCTGTTGGCTGTTGGGGTGGGCTGTTTGGGGTCTCCCCTTCAAAACCGCCTGTGATGCTTGAATCCCAAGGCGCGTGCGCAGCACGCTTCAAGCACTGACTCGCGACGACTGTCCGAGCAGAGCGTAGCGACGCGAGTTCGGCGCGGCCTTGGGATTCAAGCAGCGCAGGGAACCCCGCAGGGGCGGTTTTGCAGGGGCGCTTTCTTTGCCTACTTTCTTGCGCGTGCAAGAAAGTAGGTCGCCCGCCGGGGCGAACTCCCGGCACCACGCTCACGCGGCAACCCACCGTCACGACAACGCCCCCCGCACCACCTCAGCCGTGATCGGCAACGACCGAAAGCGCCGCCCCGTCGCATGCGCCACCGCATTGCCGATGGCCGGCGCGATCGGGCACAGCACCGCCTCGGCAATGCCCTTGGCCGTCGGCTCGTCCGAAGGCAGCGTCGTGATGTTCAGCCGCGCCAGCGGCACGTCGCCGCTCAGCGCCACGTGGTACCGGTCCAGGTTCCAGCGCCCGTCGCCGGCGCCGCCCGCCTCCAGCGGCAGGTTCTCCAGCAGCGCGTAGCCGATGCCCATGGCCACGCCGCCCTGGGCCTGGCCCAGCAGCAGGTCCGGCTGCAGCACCTTGCCCGCGTCCACCCACAGCTCCACGGCGACGACGCGCGGCGCGAAGTCCTGCGGCCCGATCTCCACGGCCACCAATGCGCCCGATGGCGCGTACAGGCTGCGGCCGTACAGGCCGGCCTCGGGCTTGGGCGGCACGACGTTCTGGCGCAACACGGAAGTCCAGCTCGTTTGGCCACCAGCGCGCAGCGACAGCCCGTCGATGGGCAACGTCAGCGCCCGCCCGGCCGGCACCGCATACGTGGCCGACACCCAGGCCGCCTCGTACAGCCCATGCACCATCGCAGCCGTCGTCAGCCCGGCCTGATGCACCCGGGCGGCCAGCGCCGCCAGCGGCAGCGGCGACAGCCCCGGCGCCACCAGCCGGCCGGCATCCCAGCGCGTCTTGCCCTGCACCTGCGCCAGCGGCACACCCCACAGTGCCGCGGCCGCCGGCAGCAGGCCGGCCTCGAACAGCACGCGGCTGGCCTGCTCGGTCACGTGGACCTGGTGGAAGGCCGTCAGGCAGGCACTGCTGGACATCGCGAAGCTGGCCGTCCAGCGCGGGTCGGCCCAGCTGCCCTTGGCATCGCTGTGCAGGTCCAGCGCGTTGAACGAGCCGACGTCGCCCATGACCACGTCCTGCGCGTTGCGGCCCAGCCAGCCGGCCGTGGAGATGGCCAGCGTCGTCGCCGAGCCGTTGCCCATGTCCACGCAGTTGGTGCGCACGGTCAGCCGCCCGGCGGCATCCATCGCCACCTCGGCCATCACGCCGTCCTTGCCGGTGCCGTAGGCCTGGTTGGCCAGCGCAAAGCCCACGCCGTAGCGCACGCCCTCACGCGCCTTGCGCGCCTTCACCGCCTCGCGGTCCCGCCACAGCGCATGGCCGCGGGCCAGCCGGCAGATCTCGCGCAGGCGCATGGGCTGCGCCAGCGGCGCACCGGTGATGGTCCGGTCGCCCTCGCGCAAGGCATTGGCCTCGCGCAGCGCGATGGCGTCGCGCTTGAGCGCCACGGCCACCTCGTCCACCAGCGTCTCGACGGCCCAGCTGGCCTGCGGCCCGCCGAAGCCGCGCATGGAACCGGCCACGACGCCGCTGCTGGGCTGCGCGATGGCGTCCACGTAGGCCTGGCCGATGTTGTAGCCGCTGAGGCCGCAATAGGCGGCCAGCATCGCGACGAACTGGCTGTAGTTGTTCTGCCCGCCGGAGGGCAGCACCTGCTCGCTGCCGAAGGCGAGGAACTGCCCGGTCTTGGCGTCCACCGCGATGCGCTGCGTGATGCGGCTGGCCAGTTGCTTCAACCCGCCCTGGAACTGCTCGTAGCGGTCCTGCGCGATGCGCACCGGCCCGTCGGCCAGCGCGGCCGTCACGGCCAGCAGCGGCGGGAAGGTGGACACATCCCGCCCGCCGAAACCGCCGCCGGGGTAGCAGGAGTTCAGAACGATGGTCTTGACCTGGATGGGGCAATTCGTGCCGAACAGCGCCAGGCTGTCGCCCGCGTCGCCGTTGGTGGCCTGCGTGCCCAGCACCAGGTTCAGCGTGCCGCTGCCCGAGCGGTCCAGCCAGGCCAGGCCGGCCTCGGGCTCCATGAACATCGGGTCCAGCACCTGTGTGCTGTAGGTGCCGCCCAGCTGCACCAGGCCGGCGCTCTGCGTCTGCAGCGTCGCGTCGATGCGCTGGCGCAGCGCGCGGGCCGTGCTGTTGTAGGGCTGGCTGGTGGAGTCGGGCTGGTAGGGGTTGGATTCAAAGCCCACCTGCACCTGCGAGAACGGGTTGACGCCGTCGCCGTCATAACGCGTCAGGTAGTTGACCGGGCTGTAGGCCAGCGCCCAGGGCTGCTTGGGCGGCGGCGGCAGGCCGCCCATCTGCACCACGCCGGGCTGGAACTGCAGCGCCCGCCTGGCGCGGCGGTACGCATGGGCATCCGCAAACACCAGGATGGCCACTGGCTGGCCGAAGAACTGCGGCGCGCTGCCCACCGGCACCAGCAGCTGGCTGATGCCATCGGCGCCGGCGCTGGAGAAGGGCAGCGTCAGGTTCAGCGAGGCCAGGTCGCGCTGCGGGCCGGTGTAGTTGCCCAGCGGCGTCTGCGTGATGACGGTCAGCGGCTGCGCGTCCACGCCGGCCAGGGCCGACAGGTCCAGCCCCGTGAAGACACGGCCCGGGTCGGTCGCGCGCAGGATCATCGCCATGCGCTCGGTGGCCGGCCAGCCGGGCATGTCGGCGGCGCGGAAGTCGCGCGCGTAGATCTTCTGGCCCGTCACCTTGGCCAGGCCGTCGATGCGAAAGCGCGCCTTGCCGGGGCCGCCGGACCAGTCCGGCGCGCCCGGCGGTGCATGGCCGCCGATATAGGGCTGCGTGGGCACGCCGTCGGGCTGCGGGCGCGTGCCGGGCAGGCGCGGCGTGGGCGGCTTGAAGGCCAGCGCCAGGTCGTGCACCAGCAGCGTCACGGCGGCGGCGCCGCTGCCGAGGACGCGGCGCCGGGTCAGCTGGAAGGGGCCGTTCGTGGGAATGTCAGACATGCAGCGGCCTCCCGGGTCGCGTAGGGGAACAACGAAGGTCATCACGGATACCAGCCCAGCACTTCTTCGGCGTCGGCGCGCAGCGCGGCAACGAAGGCGGTGTCGCCGGGCACGCCCTGGCGCAGCAGCTCGGCCACGATCAGCAGCCAGCCCACGCGTGGCAAGAAAGCGCACACCACCAGCCCATGCACCAGCAAGCGACGCTGTTCGGCGGCCTCCAGCGCCGCCACGCCGCGCAGCAGCAACGGGATCGACAGGTCGTCCCGGTGCTCATCCAGCCGCATGAACTGACGCAGCATGGCCTCGACAGCAAAGCGCAGGTCATCGCGGAACTCACGGGCCAGCTCGGGGGCGAACGTGCCGACCTCCTGCATCGCGACCTCCACGAACACGGGGAAGGCCTGTTCGCCGCCCGGCGCGGCGACCAGCTCGAACAGCAGATCCTGCGGGTCCTCCCGGTCCGATGCCCGGGCCGCCCGCAGCAGGGCGGCCTGGCGGTCACGCAGTTGGGCATCGCCCAGCGCAGCAGCACCGGCGGCCAGCAGTTCGGCCGCGCGCTGGGGGTCCGCTATGTCGTCCAGCGCAGCAATCGCCTCATCGCGCACCCATGCACGAAGCTCGTCACCGTAAACCGGGGCGGCCAGCAGGCCGAAAAGCGCCACGGCACGGGCCCGTGGCTCGGCCAGCCCGATGGCCATGTCGTGTGCGGTCTGGGCGATCTCGACGTCCACCCAGGCCAGGCTGGGTGCCGCCAAGGCCAGACAGTCCGCGCGCAACGCCTCGTCGGCCCGCTCGGGCTGCTTCTCACCAGACGCCGGCTCAGACAGCGCCGGTGGGTCCAGGTGGTGCAGGAGCCGTTCCCACCAGGCGCCAGCCTGCGGCGAGTCGGGGGCGGTGGCGAGCAACGCCGCAAACAGCATCGCCGCCCTGGCATGGGCGCCGTGGTCCCACGCCAGCAGCGCCACCGCCTCGCGCTGCTCGATGGCCAAGGAACCCAGCAGGCGCTGGTACCGCCTTGCGTCCAGCAAACCCTCAGCAAGGATTGCCTCGGGCAGCCGGTGCGCCAGCGCAGGATGCTTGGCAAAACGCTGCGCCAACGGCAGCAACTGTTCAATGGCGGTAATGCCGGCGCGGTCGAACGCTGCCAGCAGCACCGGCAACTGCTCATCGCCCATCACGGGAGCCAGCCGGCTGAAGCCGGACATCCGCTCCCATGGCGGCCCCGACACGGCCAGATCGAAGTCCGGCGGCTCCAACCAAGGTGCCAAATGCACCATCGCCTCCCGCCAGTTCTGCTGCCGGGAAGCGGCCTGTTGCCGCATCAGCTGCTGGGCGTGGGCACGCAGTCCCGCCGCCTCGGCAGGCAAGCTCAGCGAAAAGGCGGCCCACAGGCAGGCCTGCTCGCTCAGGTCGGCGATGCCCAGGCCCAGTGCCAGCAGACCACGTAAGGCCTCGGCACCCACCCGTTCGTGCAGGGCCGCGTCCTCCAGCAGCACGGGCATGGCACGACAGGCCGCGTTGTGGGCGGCGATCAGCGCCACCAGCTCGGTGTCTGACAGGCGAACCGCGAGCGGGCCCAGCGGCTCGGGCGGCAGGCCCATGCCCAGCAGCGCGCTCAACGCGTGCATCACACAAGCATCGGGTATCGCGTGCGCCAGCAGGGCCAGCCTGTCCTCGACATCGGAGAGCGGGGCCTCGCGCAGGCTGCCCAGCATGTCATCCAGCGCCTCACGCGCCTGCGGCGCGGGCAGCAGCGGCAGCAGCGGCATCAGCGCGTCGACGAGCGCCAGCCCCGACAGGTGCTGGCGCAGCAGTGCCGGCGCATCGAGCGGCGCGCCGGCATCCTCCAATTGCGCCTCATCGGGCAGCGCGGCGCGCATCACCTTGTCCCGCAAAGGCACCAGCGCCGCCAACGGCAGCCGGCGAGCCAGTGCCGCCAGCCCAGCCACCGCGTGCCGTGGCACGGTGAAGTGGTAGGGCAGCACCACGCCGAACAGCTCGGGCAGCCGCTGCAGCGGCAGCAGGGGAATCAACTCCAGCTCCGGCCGCGAATAGATGTCCTTTGACGACAGCAGGTCCAGTGCCCGCTCGGCCTGCCCCTCATCCAGCCACGGCTTGAGCACGTCGATCACTTCGCCGGGCCCATCGAACGAGGCCATCTCGGCCAGCAGGGTCAGTGCACGGTCGCAATACGCGGCTCGCTCGGCAGGCAACCAGCGCAGCCATCCTGCCATCGCCCTCACGTCCTTCACCCCTTGCGGCTCCAGCACCAGCGCCCGGTCTTCGTCGCTAAGCCGATCGGCAATGTCCGCCCCGAGGGCCTGCACGGCGAGCAGCCGACGCACCCGTCGCAGTGGTTCGTCGAGCGCGTCCAGAATCGCCAGCACCTCCTCGAACAGGCGCTGGCGCCAGCCCTCGTCGGCATCGGCCGCAAGCCACAGCAGCGTGTCCACCCGCTCCCCGGGCTCCAACCGGCCGCGCGCCAGATGCGCCGCCGTCACGCGGCTCATGACGCCGGTGCGCACCGCGGCCGCCAGCAGCGAGCCCTTCAGCGCCGAGCCCCGCGAACGCAACGACGACAGGATCAGCGAGGCCCGCGCCACCAGCGCCAGCGCCGCGCCGTCGCCCTGCAGCGCCGGCCCGCGGGCCTGGCGCAGCACCTCCTGCACGTCGCGCGCAAAGCCCGAAGCACCGTCCTCCTGCTGCTCCCACGCGCGGCGCCAGCCGTCACTGGCCAGCGCTGCCCAGCGGCCCAGCGGCTCGCCGTGCTGGCGCAGATGCAGGAACAGGAAGTTCAGCAGGTAGGCCGGCGCCTGCGTCTGCGTGCCGGCGGCCAGCGCCGCGAGCACATCGCCGCCCCAGTCCAGGAAGGCACGCTGCGCCGCCGGCACCCAGGGGCCGCGCGCCAGCCATTCCTCGCGCACGTAGATGCCGAACTTCGGGTGGCCGAAGGCGTAGCCCTGGCGCACGCCGTCGCCAACGACGAAGCGCTGGATGGGCCGCAGGCTGTCGGCGTCGACGACGCAGGGCTGGCCCAGCACGCGCGGCACCAGGCCCTCCAGGTCGGCATGCCGCAACGGCCCCGCAGCGCAGGCCAGGATGGCGAGCAGCGCCTTGACGAGGTCGCGGTCCAGCCCGCTCTGCTGGGCCATCCAGCGGTCGAAGAAGGCCGAGAAGCCGGGCTGCTGCCGCTGCAGCGCCGGCAGGTCCACCGGCTCGCCGCGGGCCTGCGCGTCCAGCAGGCCGACGACGTGCAGCTGCAGCAGCAGCGGGTCGCCCTCGGTGACGCGGAACAGCGCGTCGGCCAGGTCGTCGCGCACCGCCGCCGGCACCTGCAGTGGCACCTGGCCCAACAGCTCGCCCACCGCCGGCCGCTGCAGCCGCCCCAGGGGCAGGTGCTGCACGCGAGAGCGCGTCCAGCCGATGCGGCGGCGCCATTCGCCGGCATCGCAGCCGCTCATCTCGCGCGCCGACACCAGCAGCCGCAGGCCCGGCTGGGCGGCCGTGGGCAGCACGGTGTCGTCCAGCTGCCAGCCGGTGGCCTCGTCCAGCCCGTCGATGACGACAAGGCAGCGCGGCGCAGCAGCAGGCCAGTCGTCCAGCAGCTCGATGACCTTGTCGCGGAAATGCTGGGCCGGGTCACCGGCCGGCGCGGGCAGAACGCCGAGGCCGCGCGCATCGGCCAGCGCCGCCGCCAGCGCGGCAAAGAAGACGTCGGGCCGGTTGGTCTCGTAGCGGATGGAGATGGGCACGAAGACAACGCGCCAACCCGCCATGCCGGTGCCGCTGATCCAGTGCGTCAGCAGCGCGCTCTTGCCGCCGGCGGCCGGCGCGGTCAGCAGCAGCCTGTCGGGGCCGTCGGGCGCGGCCAGCCAGCGATTGAGCTGCTGCAGCTCCAGGTCGCGGCCGCCGAAGGGCACCGGGTTCTCGGCGTCGCCGAGGTAGAAGGCCAGGAAGCGCCGGATGCGTGCGCGGTGGCTCGCCGGCACGGCCTGGATGCCGAACTGGATGGTCAGGTCGCGGCCGACCCGGGCGCTGCCGATGTCGACGGCGAGGCCCTGCGCTGCGGGCCCCGCCGCGCTCAGTTTTTTGGCGCGCCCCCGGCGTTGACGCCCTCGATGGTCAGGTCGCCGCTGAGCTTCCAGTGATCGCCCTTGACGCCTGTGCCGGCGGCCGTGATGTTGCGCAGGTTGACGTTGGCGGCCTCCAGCTCGCGCAAGTCCACGCCGACGGCGGCCTGCTCCGGCGGCGTCAGCCGGGCCAGCGCGGCCTGCAGCGCCTCGGCCAGGCGAGCCAGCTCGGCATCGTGCGCGGCGCCGGCCTTGGTGAGCGCTTCGACGACGACCTGGCGCTGCGCCTGCGACTCGGGCTCCTCGGCCAGCGCCTCGACGGCGGCCTTGCGCTGCAGCCGCGCGATGACGGCCCCCTTGAGCTGGTCATACAGCGTCTGCACGGCATCGCCGCCGACCTTCTTCAGCGAGGCGGTCGCACCCGCCGCCAACGCGCCCACGACGAGGGGCAGGATCTCCACCATTTTGTTGTCCTCCGCTGGATGTCGCGCGCAATGTAGCGCAGCACCCGGCGGCCGGCATCCGCAGAAAAGCGGCGGGTTTGCCCGGAGTCAGGCCGGGCGGGCGCGGTAGAACGTCATCGGCTCCGCCTTCAGCTGCTTCAGCACGTTCCTGCGCATCGCGCCCACCACGTGCATCTCGCAGGGCTTGCAGTCGAAGCGCAGCGTCAGCGTGTCGTCGCCATGCTTGAGCGTCAGCGGTTCGGCGCGCACGGTGCCCTGCACGCCGGTGACGCCCTTGGCCTGCTTGGGGCACAGGCTCAGGCTCCAGCGCACGCAGTGCTTGGTGATCATCAGCGGCACTTCGCCCAGCTCCTCATGGCTCTCGTAGGCCGCGCCGATGACCTTGACGCCGTGCCGCGCGTAGAACGCGGCGGCGCGGGTGTTGTAGACGTTGGCGAGGTAGGTCAGCGTGTCGTCGGGGTAGGGCGCGGGCGGGTCCACCGGGGCGTGCCGGGGCAGCCGCTGGAAGGCCGCGTCACGGGCCGCCTCCAGCGCGGCCACGGCGTCGCGGCGCAGCGCGTTGAGCTTGCTGGCGGGCAGGAACAGCGGCTCGCCGCGCATCGCCAGCCGCACGCGGCGGGCCTCGAAGATCGTGTCGCCCAGCTTGGCCAGCGCGTCCTTCATCTGCGCGTCGGCCTGCTTGCCGTCGCGGGCGGGCTCGTGCGCATGCGGCAGCGGTACCGATGCCTTCGCGCCGGTCTCGTCCTTCAGCGTCAGCTCGAAGCCGGCGTTCACCTGCGCCAGCGTCACGTCCACCGCGATGCGGCGCTCGGCGCTGGGCTTGGCCAGCAGCCGCTCCCAGGCCATGTCGCGGTTGCGGCTGATGGCCGTGCCGGGGAACAGGTCCTTCAGGTCGGCAAAGGTCTGGTCCTTGCCGAGGTTGGGCGTGATGCGCCACGCCGTACCGCCCAGTGGCGTCGCGACGTTGACCGGCACGCCCTGCAGCTCGCCCTGGCGGTCCCACCAGGTCAGCGCGTCGCCGTTGTTGACGACGCGCGTGGCGTCACCCGTGTCGATATCGAAGTCTTCGGGCCCGACGCGCTTCACCTCGCCCAGCGGCATGCCGGCGTGCTTGGGGCTGTCGAACGCGCCGATGTCGATCTTGCGGCCGTTGACGAAGTAGTCGGTGCCGCCGCGGTTGAAGGCCTGCTCGGGCTCGGGCGTGAAGGTGAACGTGCAGCGGCCGTGGCCGGTGCGGCCCAGCTCGGGGCGGCGGTCGATGATCGCGTCCAGCAGGGTGCGGTAGTGGGCCGTCACGTTCTTGACGGTGGCCATGTCCTTGTAGCGGCCCTCGATCTTGAAGCTGCGGATGCCGGCATCGATGAGCGCCTCCAGGTTGGCACTCTGGTCGTTGTCCTTCAGGCTCAGCACATGCTTGTCGTGCGCGACGACGCGGCCGTGGGAATCGGTCACCGTGTACGGCAGCCGGCACTCCTGGCTGCAGCTGCCGCGGTTGGCGCTGCGGCCGGTGTGCGCGTGGCTGATGAAGCACTGGCCGCTGTAGGCCACGCAGAGAGCACCGTGGACGAAGAACTCCAGGTGGGCCTGCTGCACCTGGGCCCTGATCGCGTGGATCTGCTTCAGGTCCAGCTCGCGGGCCAGCACCATCTGCGAGAAGCCCGCGTCCTGCAGGAAGCGCGCCTTCTCGGGCGTGCGGATGTCGGTCTGCGTGCTGGCGTGCAGCTGGATGGGCGGCAGGTCCAGCTCCAGCAGGCCCATGTCCTGCACGATGAGCGCGTCCACGCCCGCGTCATAGAGCTGCCAGGCCTGCTGCCGCGCGCCTTCCAGCTCGTCGTCGCGCAGGATGGTGTTCATCGTCACGAAGATGCGCGCGTTGAAGCGGTGCGCGTGCCTGGCCAGCCGCGCGATGTCTTCGATGCTGTTGGGCGCCTTGTCGCGCGCGCCGAAGCCGGGGCCGCCGATGTAGACGGCGTCGGCGCCGTGGTTGACGGCTTCGATGCCGATGTCGGCATCACGGGCGGGGGCGAGGAGTTCGAGCAGGGTGCGGGCGGCCATGCCGGATTTTAGGAAACCCGGCACCGCCGCCGCCGATCTCAAGCCGGGCTGAGCGCGTCGTCGTCGACGCTGGTGGCCACCTCCAGCCGCGTCTCGGCCCGCCAGGCGGCCAGGCCGTCGGGCGCGTCGCGCGGGCTCAGGCCGGCGGCGCGGACGGCGCCCACGTAGCCGTCGCGGCCCTGCGCCTTGGCGGCGTACAGCGCCGAGTCGGCCAGGCCCAGGCAGGCGCGCCAGTCCCACAGCCGCGGGTGGCGCGGGTCCAGCGGGAAGGCGCAGAAGCCGATGGACACGCTGACATGGACGGTCTCGCCGGGGGCGATGTCGAACGGCCGCTCGCGCACGGCGGCGCACACGCGCGCGGCCAGCTCGGCGGCGTCGCGGCGCTCGGTCTCGCGGGCCAGCACCAGCACCTCCTCGCCGCCCCAGCGCACCAGCGAGTCGGTCTCGCGGAACACGCCACGCAGCCGCTGCGCCAGCTGCACCAGCACCGCGTCGCCGGCGGCGTGGCCGTGCGTGTCGTTGATGCGTTTGAAGTGATCCAGGTCCAGCAGCAGCAGCAGCAGGTCGGCGTCCGGGCCGGGGCCGCCGGCGTCCGGCGTCTCGAAGCGGCGCAGGCACAGCGCCAGGTCGTCGTCCAGCCGCAGCTCCAGGTAGCGGCGGTTGCGCAGGCCGGTCAGCGCGTCGGTGAGGCTGAGCTCGCGCAGCTCGGCGGTGCGTTCGTCCACCAGCGCCTTCAGCACGGCCTCCTTGTGGCGCAGCTGGCGGGTGCGCCAGCGCGTCCAGCCCCAGACGCCCGCCAGCCCGGCCAGCACGCCGGCGGCGCGGGCTGCACCGGTCTCCCACCAGGCCGGCTGCAGCGCCACGGGCAGCTGCAGCATCTCGCCGCCCCACAGCGCCTGGTGCGCCGTGGCGCGCACCTGCAGTGTGTAGCGGCCCGGCCGCAGCGGCCCGAAGCTGGGGTTGCGGCCGGCGGCGTCTACGCGCGTCCAGTCGTCGTCCAGGCCCTGCAGGCGGTATTCGTAGCGCAGCCGCGCGGGGTCGGCGTAGTCCAGCGCGGCAAACTCGACGGACAGCGTGCGCTTGCCCGGCGGCAGCACCAGCTCGCCGGCGGGCGGCGCCCACGGCTGGCCGTTCACGCGCAGCCCGCTGACGACCAGCGGCGGGCTGAGCCGCCCGGGCTGCCAGGCCTGGGGCAGCACACGCAGCAGGCCGCGGCTGCCGCCGAACAGCAGGCCGCCACCGGGCAGCTCCGCGCTGGCGAAGAACCAGAAGCTGCCGAAGTTGGCGCCCTCGGCGCCGCCGAAGCCGTCGAGCCGGTCGGTGGCGGGGTCGTAGACGTACTGCTGGCTCCAGATGCGGCCCTGCGCGTCCTCGTGCAGGTGGCCGCCGAACACGCCCTCCATGCCGAGCCGCTCGCTGATGCGCTCGAAGCGCGCGCGGCCCTGGGCGTCCCAGCCGCGCAGCCGGTGCAGGCCGGCGGCGGTGGTGTCCACCCACAGCCGGCCGTCGCGTGTCCACAGCAGCGCCATGACGGCGGGGCTGCCCAGCGTCTCGCCCGGTGCCTGCGGCACGGGCTGCAGTGCGCCGTCACCGGCCTCGCGTTCACGCATCAGCCCGCCCTGCCCGCCCACCCACAGCCGGCCGTCGGGTGCCTCGCGCAGCACGTAGACGCCGCCATGCAGCCGCGCGTCGCCCAGCGGGTGCACGCGCGCCAACGTCTCGGCGCCGACGCCGGCCAGCCGGTACAGGCCCTCCTGCATGCCCAGCCAGACGCTGCCGTCGCGGCGCAGCAGCAGCTGCTGGGCGCGGCCGCCGTCCAGCGGCCAGTCGCGCAGCAGCCGGCCGTCGGCGGCGCGGTGCTCCAGCCGGCCGGCCGCCGCCATCCACAGGCTGCCGTCGCCGGCCTCGGCCATGATCTCGACGACCGTGTGCCGCTCGCGCGGCCAGGTGCCCAGCGTGGCGAGGTCGCCGCCCACGCGGCCGTCCAGCCGCACCACCTGGCCCAGTTGCGTGGCGCCCAGCACCTCGCCGTTCTTCAGCGCCAGCACGGCGCGCACGTCGGCCTCGGCCAGCGGGGCGGCGGGGTCGGCATCGGGCCCGCGCACCGCCAGGGCCGGGTGGCTGAGATGGCGCTGCACGCCCAGCCCGTAGCCGCTGACCCACATCGCACCGCTGGCATCGCGCAGCAGGCCGCTGATGTCGTTGCCGCCCAGGCCCATCGCACGCCGCGGGTCCTGGCGCAGCCGCGCCTGGATGGCGCCGCTGGCGGCGTCCACCCAGTACACGCCGTTCTTGCTGCCCACCCACAGCCGGCCGTCGGCGCCTTCCGCCAGCGCCTGCACGGGCAGGCCCAGCGCCTGCACCCAGCGCACGCCGCCGGGCTCGACGACGCCCAGGTGGCCGTCCTGCGTGCCGAGCCACAGGCGCCCGTCGCGGCCTTCCAGCAGCGCCTGCACCGGGTTGCCGTCGTCCAGGCCCGGCAAGGGCTGGTTGTGCCAGCGGCCGTCCGCGCCGCGGCGGGCAAGGCCGCGCCAGTGGCCGGCCCACACCGTGCCGTCACGCCCCGCGCACAGCGCCAGCACGCGGGTCTCGGCGTCGTCGCGCCACGGCAATGTCTGCGGCTCGACGCGCCGGCTGCGCGGGTCGTAGCGGTACAGGCCCTGGCCCACGGTGCCCACCCAGACGGCGCCGTCGCGGCCCTCGGTCACGGCGCGGATGGGCGCCTGCGGCGCGCCCGGCGCGTGGCGTTCCACGCGGTCCTGCGCGGGGTCGTAGGCCACGAGGCCGAGGAACTCGGTGCCTATCCACATGCGGCCGTCGGCGGCCGGCGCCATCGCGCGCACCCAGCCCAGGCCGCGCCGCGTGCTGCCGTCGCCATCGGCGGGCAGCTCGATGGGGCGCAGCCGGTAGCCGTCATAGCGGGTCAGGCCCTTGGCGGTGGCGATCCACATCAGCCCCGCGCGGTCCTGCGCGATGGCGGGTACCGAACTCTGCGGCACGGCCACGCTGCGGAACTGCACCTCCAGCGGCCCGGCGCCGGCATCGGCCTGGGCAACGCCCACGGCCAAGGCCGCCAGCAGGCCGGCAAGACGACGAACGAGGGGGTGCATGGGCGCGCATCGTAAGGGCGCCGCCCGGGGGCGCTTGGCGCGCAGGCGTCAGCGGCGGAGCGGGGGCCGACGGGGGCGGGGGGAGCGTTGCAAATTCCCGCGATGCCTCGGAAACGTGGCGCGATATCGGTGCTCGGTCGCCGTCGGCAACGGTGCGCCTACGCGTGAGTGACGTGCCGGGATTTCGCCCCGGCGGGCGACCTACTTTCTGGACCGCCAGAAAGTAGGCAAAGAGCTCCCCCCGACCGCACCGCCCTCGCTGCGCTCGGGTGCCCGAGCAACACAAGCCCCGAAGCCCCACGCCGAACTCGCGCCGCTACGCTCTGCTCAAACAATCGTCGTGAGTCAGTGGTCGAGGCGAGCTGCGCTCGCGGGCTTCGGGGCTTGCGTTGCTCGGCGGTGCTCAAGGGGGCAGACGAACAGCCGGCGCCAGCCGGCTGTCGGGTTTGGCTGTTGGCTGTTCCTTCACCCCCCTTTTAGCGACGCCGAGGAGCACAGCGGCTTGCAACCGCGCGCGCAGCGCGCCTCGACATCTGACTCCGCACGGCTGTTTGAGCGCAGCGTAGCGAAGCGAGTTCCGGGCGGGGTTGCAAGCCGCGAGCACCGCAGGGGACCCGCAGCGCAGCGGAGGGCGTCGCGGTCAGGGGCGACTTTTTGCCTTCTTTTTGGTCGCTCAAAAAGAAGGTCGCCCGCCGGGGCGACGTCCCGGCATGGGCCTCACGCGTCAACCAGCACTCACCAAACCACGCACCCTCAAGCCACCGCCGCCACCGCATCCACAACGACCCGCCCATCCAGCAACCGCAACGTCCGCGACGCCTGTGCCGCGTGCTCCAGCGAGTGCGTCACCATGACCAGCGTCGTGCCCTCCGCATTCAGCTCACGCAGGATGCGCATCACCTCCGCCCCGTGGGCGCTGTCCAGGTTGCCGGTCGGCTCGTCGGCGAGCAACAAAGCCGGCCGAGCCGCAATGGCCCGCGCAATGGCGACGCGCTGCTGCTGGCCCCCACTCAACTGGCTGGGCCGGTGCCCCGAGCGGTGAGTCAGGCCCAGCCTCTCCATCACCTCGCCCACCCGCGCCCGGCGCTCACGGCCCGGCAGCTCGCCGTACTCCAGCGCCAGCGCGATGTTCTCGGCCACCGTCAGATCGTCGATGAGGTTGAAGCTCTGGAACACGAAGCCGATGCGGCCCCGGCGCAGCGTGTTGAGCCGCTTCTCGTTCCACCCGGCCACGTTGTGGCCGTCGAACCAGTACTCGCCGCCGCTGGGCGCGTCCAGCAGCCCGAGGATGCCCAGCAGCGTGGACTTGCCGCAGCCCGAGGGCCCCGTGATGGCGAGGTACTCCCCGGCCTCGATGTCGAGGTCGATGCGGTCCAGCGCCGTGGTCTCGATGTCGCCGGTGCGGAAGGTCTTGGTGAGTTGCTTGAGTTGGAACATGGCTCAGTCGATCTGGAGGGAAGAGGCCGCGGCGAACGCGCGGTACGGGGAGACGACGACCTGCTCGCCGGGCTGCAGGCCGCCCAGCACTTCGATGACGCCATCGGCGCGCCGGCCCAGCTGCAGCGCGCGGCGCTGGGCGTGGCGGCCGTCGGCGTCCAGCACGAAGGCCCAGGCGCCGCCGGTGTCGGAGAAGAAGCCGCTGTCGGGCAGCAGCAGCGCCTGGGTGGGCTCGCCCAGCGTCAGCCGCACGTCCAGGCCCTGGCCCACCTGCAGCGCGGGCGGGTCGGCGTCGAACACCAGCTCGACGCTGAAGCGCCCGTCCTTGACCTGCGGGTCGATGCGAGCGACGTGCAGCGCGTGCTCGCGGCCGCCGTGGACCAGCGTGCCGGGCAGGCCTTCGCGCACGCGGGCGAGGTGGAATTCGTCCAGCCTCACGCTGAGCTTGAAGCGGCCCAGGCTGTCCAGCCGCGCGATGCGCAGGCCGCTGCGCACACTCTCGCCCACCTGCAGCGTGAGGCCGGTCAGACGGCCCGCCACCGGCGCGCGCACGGCCAGGCCTTCGCTGGCGGTGCGCATGGCGGCCAGTCGCCTGTCGATGTCGGTGACCGCGCGCTGCATGGCCTGCACGGACTGCTCGCGAGTGGCCAGTTCCTCGCGGCTGTCCACGCGGGCCTGTGTGACCAGGCGCTGGGCAAGCGCCAGCTTGTCGGCCGAGTCCTCCAGCGCCGACGGCGACAGGAAGCCCTTGGCGGCCAGCTCGCGGTTGCGCTCGTGCAGGCGGCTCACCCGCTCCAGCTCGAACTCGCCTTGCGTCAACTCGCGGCGCAGCTGGGCCTGGGCCTGCATGAGGCCGGCGCGAAAGGTGGCGAGGTTGGCCATCTGCTGCGCCGCGTCGGCGGAGCGCGCCATCAGCTCCTGCGCCCGCTGTGTACTGCTCAGCACCACCAGCAGCTGCCCGGCCTCGACGCGCTCGCCGTCTTTCACCAGCACCTGCTCCACGCGGCCGTCCTCGGTCGCGTCCAGCAACACGGACTGCAGCGGTTGCGCGGTGGCGCGGCCGACGATGACGTCGCGGAAGGCGCCGGTCTTCGCCGCGGCAATCTCCACGCTGCTGCGCGCCACCACCACGCCACGCGGCCAGTGGTGCGCCAGCAGCGCGGCCACGGCCAGCACCGCCAGCGCGGCCAGCACGGTCAAGCTCCAGCGGCGCGGCACCGCCACGCGGCGGTCCATCGCGGCGCCGGAGGTCAGCGCGACGGTCATCCGCCCGTCACCCACGAAGAGCCTGCAAGGGCCGCAAGGCCAACGCCGCGTACAGGTGCCGGGCCACGGCCAACGCGGTCACCAACGCCAGCAGCGCCACCGACGCCAGCAGCACCCACAGCGAGCCCGGCCCCACCGGCGCACGCTCGACGAAGTCTGCGAGATACCGCTGGCTCAACCACGCCGCCACCGGCAGCGCCAGCGCGCAAGCCACCGCCAGCACGCCGGCAAACTCGCGCAGCAGCAGCCCCGCCACCGCGCCGGCACCCGCGCCGTGCAGCCTGCGCAGCACGATCTCGCGCTCGCGACGGCGCAGCGTGTAGGCCGCCAGCGCGTAGATGCCCACGGCCGCCAGGCCCAGGGCCAGCAGGCCGGCCAGGCCAATGAGCCGGCCCAGCCGCGCGTCGTCGGCCACCTTCTGCAGCAGCATGTCGCGCACCGGCAGCGCTTCGTTCAGCGTGTCGGGAAAGCGCTCGCGCACCAGCGCCGCGAGCTTGGACGCGGTGGCCCGCGGGTCACGCGTGTGCACGCTGATGGCACCGTCGCCACGCTCCACCACGGGCCGGATGGCGTGCGGCTGCGGCGGGCTGCGCGGGCCTTCCAGGCGGATGTCCTCGATGACCGCGACGATGGTGGCCGGCTGGCCCCCGTCGATGTTGGCCGGCGTGCCCAGCGTGCGGCCCACCGCGGCCTCGGGGCTGGCGAAGCCCAGCGCGCGCACCGCGCTGCGGTCCAGCACGATGCCGCGTTGCGCCTTCTCGGCCACATGGTCGGCCGACAGCCGGCCGGCGATGACGCGCATGCCGTACACCTGCAGGTAGCCCGGCGTGAAGTCCACGCCGGTGCGCAGGCTCACCGAGCGGCCGTCGGGGCCGCGGAACTCGCCGTACCAGCTCGAGAAGTCGCGCCCCGGCACATCGTCGGCCACCGCGGCGGCAATGACCTCGGGCCAGCGCCGCACCTGCTCGATCAGCGAGGCCGTCTGCGCCGGCTGCGACCACCACGGCAGGTCCACGGCCACGCGGCCGTCGATGTCGAAGCCGCGCGGGATGCTGCCGGCGTACCGGGCCTGCCACAGCACCGTCAGCGCCAGCGCGGCGAACAGCGCGGCGGCGGCGAACTGCAGCGTCGTCATGAAGCGGCGCAGCCAGCGGCTGGCCGCGCCCTCGCTGTGGCTGCGCCCGGCCAGCGACTCGGCCGGCCGCACGCGCAGCGCGATGCTCGTCAGCGGCAGCGCGCTGAGGGCCGCGATGGCCGCGCACAGCCCTGCCGTCAGCGCCACCATCGCGGCGCTCACCACGGGCGCGTGGAAGCGGCGCTGCAACAGTGCCTCGGCCCACGGCGTGCCCCACCAGGCCAAAAGGAGGCCCAGCGCGCCGGCCAGCGCCGCGACGACGGTGGCCTCGGCAAAGAACTGCGCGGCCAGCTGCCGCCCGCCCGCGCCCAGCGACTTGCGCAGCCCGATCTCGCGCTGGCGGCGCAGCGTGCGCACGCTCCACAGGTTGACGAAGTTGATGACGGCCAGCGCCAGCACGGCGGCGGCGGCCGCGGCGAGGCCGCCCAGCTGCAGCCGGCGCTGCGGGCTGCCGGCGCCGTGCAGGCCGATGTCGGCCACCGGCAGCGCGCGCAGGTAGGCCGCGGGGCCGCCGCCCTTCAGGAAGTCCATCGGGAAGCCCGGCGGCAGCGGCTGCTGCTCGGCCAGGCGCTGCGCCAGCGCCGTCAGCTGCGCCGGCGCGGCGCCGGGCCGCAGGCGGGCGAACAGCCGGCCGCTGGTCTGGTACCAGTTGTCCGACAGCTTCAGGTAGACCTTGGCGGCCGGCGCGTTGAAGCCGGCCAGCGCGTCGAACACCAACGTGCCGTTCGGGTTGGGGTTGGGCAGCACGGCCTTCACGGTCAGCGGGAACTGGCCGCCCGGTGTGCCGTCGGGCAGCGGCGGCAACGAGACCGCGAACGTGCGGCCCAGCGCCTGCGCCGTGCCGAAGAGTTTCTCGGCCGCCTGCGCCGTCAGCGCAATGCCCTCAGGCGTGGACAGCGCCGCGGTCAGGTCGCCCGCCAGCGGGCGCAGGCCGAACAGCGCCTGCAGGTCGGCGTCGGCCAGCGCGATGGACAGGCGGGCGCCGCGAGGCTGCTTCTCGTCAACAGCCTGGGCCGGCAGCTGCGTGAACAGCAGCCGGCTCATCTCGGCCACCGGAGCACCGGCGTCGCGCAGGCCGGCGTACAGCGGCACGGTGGGCACGCTGTCGAACCACTCGGTCGTGATGCCGCCGGGCCCGCGCGCGCGGAACTCGAAGCTGACGAGCCGGTCGCCCTCGGGCAGCTCGCCGTCGGGCCGCAGCACGTCCTGCAGGAAACTGGCCGTCAGCAGCGCCAGCGCCAGGCCCAGCGCGAGGCCGGCGATGACGAGGGCGGCGGGGCCGGGTTCGGCGCGCAGCTGGCGCCAGGCGCTGCGCCAGGTGAGGGAGGGAGAGAAGGCGGTCATGGCCTGCCTTTTTGCAAGAGCCGGGCCAACGCGCCCGCCCTGGGGAGCGGGGCCGGGGCGGGCCGTGAAGCGTCCGCTTGCGGACACCCACACTGTCCGCTTCCGAACACCGCCTTGCCGGGGCAGGCACGCGCCGCCTACAGTCGCGCGCTCTCATGCCCGGCATCCTCATCCTCGACGACGACCCCGACGTGGCGCTGGCCGCCCGGCTGGCGCTGCGCAAGCTGGGGCCGGTGGCCGTGCGCCATGCGCCGGCCGAGCTGCCGGCTGCGCTGGACGACATCGCCCCCGACGTGCTGCTGCTGGACATGAACTTCACGCCCGGTGCCAGCGACGGTGCCGCCGGCCTGGCGCTGCTGCGCGACGTGATGGCCCGGCAAGGCCAGGCTGCGGCGCCCGCGGTCATCGTGATGACCGCCTACGCCGAGGTGGAGCTGGCCGTGCAGGCGCTCAAGGGCGGCGCGGTGGACTTCCTCACCAAGCCCTGGGCCAACGAGCGGCTCGTGGCCTGCGTGCAGGCCGCGCTGGCCCGCCGGGCACCCGCGCCGGGCGGTGCGGGGGAGCTGCTGGGCGAGTCGGCCGCCATGCAGTCGCTGCGCGCGCAGATCGCGCAGGTGGGCGCCAGCGAGGCCAGCGTGCTGATCCTGGGCGAGAACGGCGTGGGCAAGGAGCTGGTGGCGCGCGCGCTGCATGCCGCCTCACCGCGCGCCGCTGGCCCGCTGCTGGCCGTGGACATGGGCGCGCTGCCCGAGGCGCTGGTGGAGAGCGAGCTGTTCGGCCACCGGCGCGGCAGCTTCACGGATGCGCGCGAGTCGCGCCCCGGGCGCTTCGTGGCGGCAGCGGGCGGCACGCTGTTCCTGGACGAGATCGGCAACCTGCCGCTGCCGCAGCAGGCCAAGCTGCTGGCCGCGCTGGAGCGCCGCGAGGTGACACCGCTGGGCAGCGACCGGCCGGTGCCGGTGGACGTGCGCGTGCTGGCCGCCACCAACGTGGCCGAGGCCGAGCTGTTCGACGCGCGGCGCTTCCGCCCCGACCTGCTGTACCGGCTGAACACCGTCGTGCTGCGCGTGCCGCCGCTGCGCGAGCGCGGCGCGGCCGACATCGCGCTGCTGCTGCGCCACTACCTCGCGCAGTTCGCGCAGCGGCCCGTGGAGGTGACGCCCGACGCGCTGGCGCAGCTGACGGCCTACGGCTGGCCCGGCAACGTGCGGCAACTGCGCCAGGCCTGCGAACGCGCCGCGCTGCTGGCCCGCGGGCCGGTGTTCACCTGGGCTGACTTCGGGCTGGGCGGCATGGCGCCCCCCGCCCAAGGAGTCCCTTGGTCGGCCCCCCGAGGGGGCGGCGACGCCCGCGGGGGTGACCCCACGGGCACGTCGCCCACGCGGGCCGACTTGGGGCGGCCCGGCGTTCGGCCCGAACACCTGGGCTCCTCCGGCCTGGACCTGCAGCAACGCGAACGCGAGGCCGTGCAGGCCGCGCTGGCCCAGGCCGACGGCAACATCAGCCAGGCCGCCAAGCTGCTGGGCGTGAGCCGCGCGGCGCTGTACCGCAAGCTGGACAAGCATGGCCTTTGAACGCGCCCGCGTCGCCGGCGCCGCCGTCGTGCTGGCGGCGAGTTCGGCCGGTGCCGTCGCCGCGCTGGATTCGCCGCGCGTGCTGGTCGCCTGCGCGCTGGCAGGCCTCATCGCCGCGGCTACCGGCTGGGCGGCGCTGGCGCGGCTGGCCCATCAACCCCGGCCGCTGCCGCCCGAGCCGCCACCCGCGCCCCGGCCCGACCTGGACGCCGCGCTGGAGCACGCGCCGCTGGCGCTGTGGCGGCTGACGGCCGGCCACGCACCGCTGGCGCTGAACGCCGCCGCGCGCCGCCTCATCGCGCCCGGCCGGGCCGTGGAGCCCGCCGCGCTGCTGGCGCTGCTGGACGCCGACCCCGGCCGGCGCGTCGTCACGCTGCCGACCGAGCACGGCCAGGAGCGCGCGGTGCTGGCCGTGTCGGCGCTGACCGTGCAGGGCGAGGCCTGGCGGCTGGCGGCGCTGGCGCCCATCGAGTCCGAGCTGGAGACCGAGGCCCTAGGCGCGTGGCGGCAGCTGGTGCAGGTGCTGACGCACGAGATCATGAATTCGCTGACGCCCATCGCGTCGCTGGCCGGCAGTGCCCCCGCGCTGCTGGACGCCGGCGAGGTGGACGAGCTGCGCGCCGCCCTCGCCGCGCTGGCCCGGCGCGCGGCGCACCTGCAGGGCTTCGTGGAGCGCTACCGCAGCGTCAGCCAGCCGCCCGCGCCCACGCTGGCCGACACGCCGCTGGCGCCGCTGCTGCAGGCCGTGCAGCGGCTGGTGGCCCCCGCGTGGGAGGCCGCCGGCGGCTCGGTGGCGCTGAGCGTGGCGCCCGAGACGCTGGCGCTGCGTACCGACGCCGCGCAGCTGGAACAGGTGCTCATCAACCTCGCGCAGAACGCGCTGCAGGCCTGCGCCGGCCGCCCGTCACCGCAGCTGCTCATCGAAGCCCGCCTGAGCCGCGGCGCCCGGCTGCGACTGACCGTGGCCGACAACGGCCCGGGCGTGCCGCCGGGGCTGGAGCAGCGCATCTTCACGCCCTTCTTCACGACCCGCGACGGCGGCAGCGGCGTGGGCCTGGCCGTCGTGCGGCAGCTGGTGCACGGCCTGGGTGGCACGGTGCGCCACGCCAAAAGGCCGGGGGGCGGGGCGTGTTTTGTGTTGACGTTTTGAGCTCGTTGTCGCTCGCCCCTTGCGTCAAGACCACGGGGTCAGCATGTCGACAAAGCGCTGTTGATTGGTGGCACGGCCACCGTTGATGACTTCCTCCGGCTGAGACCTGTCAACCGTCGTAGCCCGCCGGACCGGCCGCCTTTTTGCTTGGCGTTACATCGGCAAGCCCACGCTCATCGCGACGATGCCAAGGGTTTCATCAGCACAAACAGAGGGTGACCTCGACGTATGGTTCGCAGAGCGCGGATGGTGATATAGGTCAATGCGCCCTCAATCGAGTATGAAGTTTGCGACTGATGCTTTACCGATGATTTTCCCATCGAAATGCTCAGTCACCACCGCTGCAAAAATATTGGCTACCTCGACTGGATCAAAGTCCTCAGGGTGCTGAAATAGGACTGCATCATGCATTGGGATCTTCAAATCTACGTTCTTCAAATTACTCAGCTTCAACAGTGCCTTCTTAAATATCAGCGAAGCGGTCCCTTGAACGACTTGGCTCACCGCTGATCGCTTCTCTTTTTCGCTCAACTCATCACAGCGGCTTCTAGTCAAATAATTTCCAAATGCCGTTCCAATCCGCCCGCAATTCTTGAACTCAGTCCACACTTCTGATTTCCAACTCTCAAACCTTGGAAACTGATTAAAGAAGGCTTTTGCGACATCTCGCTGGGCCCCAAGCTCGACGGCCGCATCAATCAGGCTTTTCCTCCTCATCCCGTAAGCGTAGGAAAGAAATAGCCTCTTTGCTGCCTTTCTTTTCGAGTTGTCTGCGAATATTCTCTCCGCAACGAGTGAGTAGAGATCGCCAGACGCAAATAGACCAAGCATATTTTGGTCATCTGAAAGTGCGCCCATAATCCCTGCTTCGAACTGACCAAAGTCGACGTAGGAAAGCTTCATCCCCTCATCTGGCGAGATGATGTCACGATGGCGTTTAGCAAGATTTTGAAAAGATGGGTCTTTGTAATAAATTCGTGAAGTGATTGAGCCAAAATTGTCTACGATGGGGAATATTCTTTTTTCACTAAGCGGGATGGCATTGAGTATCAACCGACTTGCGGCGACTTTTCTCAATTCCAACAATCGATCAGAAAATCCATCAGCCGTTGGAACAAAATTGAGAACATATTCGACTCCGACGCCAGAGAAGTCGAACCCCTTGGGTGCCAAGTACTCAACAACCTCATCATCCGATGGGACTTCGAGCGGCAAAGAGTATTTCGCCGAAAATTCTTTCAGTGCCATGTAGTAGGCGAACTCGATATCATCCTTGTGTTTTCGAAGTGCTACGCTATTGATTGCTATTCCATTCGCAACCGACCGAATAAGGTACTCGGTGACAGGCCTTTCGATAGTCCAGTAGCGCTCCCACTCATTTGCCGCTTTAGCTTTTGCCTCGACATCGTTAGATAGGCGCAGAAGTGCCTCTCCAATGAGTATAAATGTGCCAATATCTAGCGTCGCATTCTTGAAGGCAATATTCCTATAACGTCCAGCTGCATCCTCTTTGACAAGGCCCAGCTCCAGCAAGGTCGAGCAAACGTCTCGCGAATCCCGATTTTCTCGATCTTCCCGCAGTCCCGACGTTGAAATCCGCAACTCTTCGACATCTATCACTTTTCTAGGGAGTGATTTGGTCTTCTTATAAAGTGCAGGGGCAATAAGCCAGTAGTCATGACAAATCAGTTCCGATTCCTGTTTGACCACCTCCTCGGCAGTTACCTCTCGGACGGCGCCGTCTGAAGCCAAGAAGAACCTCTCTTCTCCACGATCAGCGAAATCATTGACGAAAAGCAATGCAATCTTCTTCTCAGTCATATGGGCTCAGTTCGTCGTACATTTTCGGCATGGGCGTCCGCTCACGCTCCACCAAAGGCATATCCGCGACGAAATAATTCCTCGCACGAATGACAGTACCTTTCAGTTTTGGCCCGAGATGTGCGAGCACCGGCTTGAGCAACTCTCGGCTCGATTCGCTTGTTGCCAGAAGATAGTTCCGCTGGTGATAGTAGGGCCAGTTGGATCGGAAATCAGCTGCCATGCCTTCTAAGAAGCCAACTTCGCCGACGCAGCGAAGATATATGAACGTGGCTGCAATTTCAGAGCGCAGGACGTCAGATTTAATTCGCTGCGTTGCCAGAGCTACAAGCTTTTCGGTCTTGTACTTCTGCCTAGCCAGCGTAAGCCAAAGATGATAATTTTGCCAAGAGTGAATGGCCCGCTCATGGTCGCAGAGGTATTCTGCCACTCGATCCAACTCGGCCGGCGAAAGTTCGAGAATATTGAGTAGACGGCAGTATTGATCAGTCGAGACAGCGTGTTCTTCCATTGAGTCAATCAGAAGCGACTTAAGCTGCTCTGCCATCTCGCCCCGGACATCGAATATTCCGGCATCGACTAGTCTGATCAATCTGTTTACAGCGAACCTAAACTGCCGCGACTGTGTCTGTCTAGAATCAATGCACTCTTGGAGCAACTGAAAGATGTACTTGGTCGACCTTATAATTACTCGCCGACTTCTTGATCGCCACATGCTGTCAATGGTGACGCTGCGATCGTCGGAACCTGGGAAAAATTCATTTATGTCGGAGGTTGGACTCTCAGCCGTAAGAATCTTTGTCTTGGACGAGTTTATATTCATACCTACCGTGCGCAACTGACCAATCAGTACCGTGGCCGCCTGTCTAGCCGCGCGCGGGCTGTCGCATATTATTCGAATATCATCGACGTACCTGTAATAATCAAAACCCAGTCTAACCATTTCTTGGTCAACAGCGTTTAGAACTACATTCGCGACGAATGATGAGGCATCTCTGTTTTGTGGGAGTCCGTGCTTTTCGCTATAACCCCAATGAGTCATCAACTCGCAAAGTGTGTTAATCGAATTGCGAATTAACACCTTCTCAGGGCCCGATGCATCGATTTTCGGAAGCAATTCTTCGAATGCGACCCGAATGCTTTCTGTCGTGATATTCTCGAAATAATTTATCAGGTCGGTTGCGAATAGTGCTTGATTGTTCTTAAGTGCTGTTCGGGTTACACCCTCGAAGGTCTGCCATAGTTCGATTCGCCCCTTGAATAGGTCTTTGCCAGTTCTTTGCTTCTTGTCGTATCGATGGCCTAGGACACGATGTGAGAGCAAGGGGTCATAGAACGGAATCAGGTGAGAGCATATGGCTTGGTAAATAAATCTGTCGTAGAAGTCCGTTTCCAGAGCGTACCGAACACCCAATCCCTTTTTGGGGATGTCGCAGACATTCCTTTTTGACGCGCCGTAGCGACCGTTTCCTTCCAGTAGAACTTCGTGCAATACGTCACGTAAGGCTCTTTTGCTAGCGAATAGGTCGCGATGCTGTAGGACATCCTCAAACCAGTCATCGCGCATATCCCGATGCAAATGCTGTAGAACAGCGTCTACGTCGATGGGAAATGCAAGTATCTCGATGCGCTCGTCGTCGCTACGCGGTGTCATGACCCCTCCCCATTGTTCCTATCATGTAGGTCGGTCCTTGTGCGCTAACGGTGACATCGTACTGAATGTCGCCCAAACAATGCCAGGTAAAACCGACTTCCCGGACTGAAGCCGCTCGCCTTGTGAATCAGGAATACCGAGCGCCGCGAAGCTGACGTTCACTAGTGCCGGCTCAATGGACGAAAGCGCTCGGCCGGGCGCTTCACAGCGAACGCCTGCAACCGCTGCAGAGTTGCCTTTCGGAAGTGATGGTGAAACGGCCAGTCCACGTCATTCGAGCTTCAGCACCTAGAAGGCGGCTGCTACCACACAAGTCGCTGAACGCCATCGGTGTAGGCCAGCTGCCCAATCTTGAAATCGCTCACCTTGACTGGAGCGACGACGATTACTAATTCATGGCGCAACGGTGGCCGCGCGCAACTGGCACCTGTGAGTTTTTCCAAGATGTGTTTACCGGGCACACAGCAGATCTGCAATCAGAAATTCTTTCGTGGCGAATCACTTCACAATCCGCATCCATTCCCCACTCTACGAATCCAGAATGATGCTGCCAAAGCTTGTTCCGTTGACTCTTCTTGTCGCAGCCGCAGTCACTCACGCATCGCCTAATGATCCGGCGCTACCCAACACGCAGTTGTACAAGGTGACGGCGCGCAACTGCATGCCGGTTGACTTGAAAACCTGGAAGCACGGCACTCTTGATGTTCTCTCGCGATCCGACGTGACCGAGTCGGTCAAGTGGGTCGAGCTGTGCAACGACAAGAAGTACCCCGTGTTTGGCGTTGCAGCCAAGTTGGACCCCAACAGCACCCACAACGACAAGGAATTTCGTCGACTCTATGCAGAACTGAGAAAGGCCAACGGCGGATGGCCACTCGCCGTTGTTCTTGTCAATGATGGTTGGATCAACACCATCGACAAGGCGGGAAACGTGGAAACCGAGACGTTCTCAGACTGAGCGGGCAGCGCCCGCAAAGTGCGCTTGGAACCTTTTTGAGCGACCTGCACGTTAGTCCCGGCCGATCTTGGGGCAAGCAGGCAGGTTCTGCCTTCAGGATCCGTCACGAGCGAGGGCGGCCGTATCAAACGGCCTGGCTAGCCGGTGAATCGGTAGTTCGGAGCTCGACCATCACAGCCGACAGCCCAGCCCCGCTCACCGCAAGTCCATCACCCCACCGGCCGGCCGCCCCCGCTGCGCCAGCAGCCGCTTGCGCACCGCATGGATGTTGTTGCGCAGCGCGTACAGCTCCTCGGCATAGGACAGCGGCACCGCGATGCGGTGGGTGACACGGTCCAGCTCGTCCAGTTCGTCGAGCAGGGCGTTGCGCTCGCCCGCGCCGGCCTCCAGCCTGGCTTCCACCTCGCGCAGCCGCGCGTACCAGCGGAACACGCGCGAGCGCACGCGGAAGGTGTAGAGCGGCGGCACCACGCGTGACAGCGGCAGCATCAGCACCAGCAGGCCGCCCACCACCAGCCACATGCGTTCCAGCAGGTTGCCGGCCCAGAAGGGCAGGTAGCGCGCCCAGGCCGGCGGCGTGCCGTTGATGGCGCGGTCGCCCTCGGCGCTGACGGGCAGCTCGCTGGTGCGGGTGTTCGGGAAGTCGCGCGCGCCGTTGAACCACCCGGCCCCGCCGTGCTGGCCCAGCGCCGCCTGCGCGAACAGCTGGCGCAGCGCGGGGTGCGTCTGCTCGCGCGCGAGCAGGGCGGTGGTGGTGGCCAGCAGCGGCACGTCCTGCGGCGGCACGTCGGCCGCCAGGTCCACCACGCCGCGGGGCAGCCGCACGGTGGACAGGAAGGGCAGGTGGCGCGAGTAGGCCTCGTTCTGCTCGAAGGCCATCAGCGCCAGCGCCGGGTCGCGCAGCAGCGTGCGGATGAGGCCGGCCTGCGGCGCGGAGATCAGCACGGCGGCGTCCAGCCGGCCTTGCCGCAGCGCCGCACCGGCGGCATCCGGCGCCAGGTTGGACAGCTGCAGGTCCGCCGGTGTCAGCCCGTTCAGCGCCAGCAGCTTTTCGGCGATCTGCGGCACGCCGCTGCCGTCCTGGTCCACGTTGACGCGCAGGCCACGCAGCTGGGTCAGGTGCTGCAGCTCGCCACCGGGCTGGCGGCGCGCGATGGCGAGGTCGCGGCGGTAGAAGATCCAGACCGGCTCGTAGAACAGGCTGCCCAGCGAGACGATGCCGGCCTCGGTGTCGGCCGCCGGGTCGGCCATGCCGCCGCGCACGAAGCCCACGTCGGCCTCACCCGCGCGCAGCAGCGCGAGGTCGTCCTGCGCGCCTTCGGTGGCGATCAGCTGCACCTGGATGCGCTCGCGCGCCAGCGCCTTGGCATAGCCCTCGCCGAAGCCGGCGTAGGCGCTGCCGGCCGGGCCGGTGGCCAGCCGCACCTGGCGCGGCGGCTGCGGGTCCAGCCACCAGTAGGCCGCCACCAGCAGGCCGCCGCCGAGCAGCAGCAGCGGCCCCATGGACACCATCAGGTCGCGCAGCGTCTGCAGCAGCAGGCGCAGGCTGCGGGTGGCTTGCCAGTGCTGGATCGGGGTCATGGCTTGGCGTGGCGAAGGGCAGGGCCGGGGGATGCGGGGCTGGGGTGCCGAGGCATCGTAAGTGAGGCCTGTTGGCGGGGTGGATGCGCCCGCCTGCACCACCACACCCCAGCTCGCGCAGCAACAAGTTAGGGGGTGGCGGTTCACGGGGCTGTCACCGCCCCTGCCTAGCCTGCGCCGCATGTTTCCTCACCGGCCCCCCGCCATGTCCAAAGCCCTTCGTCTTGCCGGCATCTGCGTGCTGGCTGCCGTCTCGCTGGCCACGTCCCAGCGCGCCTCCGCCCACGACCATTCCCGCGCCCGCGGCGACAACGCGCCGCTGGTCATCGGCCACCGCGGCGCGGCCGGCTACCTGCCCGACCACACGCTGGAAGGCTATGCGCTGGCCATCGCGATGGGCGCCGACTACGTGGAGCCCGACCTCGTCGCCACGAAGGACGGCCACCTCATCGCCCGCCACGAGCCCAACCTGATCGCGACGACCAACGTCGCGTCGCTGCCGCAGTTCGCATCGCGCAAGCGCACGGCCATCGTCGACGGCGCGGCCGAGGTGGGCTTCTTCGCCAGTGACTTCACGCTGGCCGAGATCAAGACGCTGCGCGCCATCCAGCCGCTGGCCGACCGCAACGCGGCGTTCAACGGCAGGTTCGAGATCCCGACGCTGGAGGAAGTCATCCACCTCGTGAAGCGCAAGTCGGCCGAGGAAGGCCGGCGCATCGGCATCTATCCCGAGACCAAGCACCCCACCTACCACCAGCAGCTGGGCCTGGCGCTGGAAGACCGGCTGCTGCGCGTGCTGGAGCGCGCCGGCTGGAACCACCGCCACGCGCCGGTCATCGTGCAGTCGTTCGAGACGGCCAACCTGAAGTACCTGCGCAGCAAATCCAGCCTGCGCCTGGTGCAGCTGGTGGATGCCGACGACGTCAACGCAGACGGCTCGCTGGCCTTCAACAAGCCCTATGACAAGCCGTACGACTGGGTCGTGTCCGGCCGCGCCGGGCTGTTCAAGGACCTGCTGACGCCCGCCGGCCTGGCCGAGGTGCGCACCTATGCCGACGGCGTGGGCCCGTGGAAGCTGTACCTGCTGTCCAGCGCCTGCAAGGTGGTGGCGGCCGGCGGCGGCTGCGCCGACACCAACGGCGACGGCCTCGTCGACGAGCGCGACCGCAAGCTGCTGCCGGCCAGCGACATCGTCGCCAACGCGCACAAGCTGGGCCTGATGGTGCACCCCTACACCTTCCGCAACGAGCAGAAGCGCCTGGCCAGCGACCACCAGGGCAACCCGCTCAACGAGTACCTGGCCTTCTACGAGCTGGGCGTGGACGGCGTGTTCTCAGACTTCGCCGACACCGCCGTCGCGGCCCGCGCGCAGTTCCTGCTGAAGAACGACCCGGACTACGCCCGCTGCCTCGTCCGGGGCCGCGGTTGTGTCGCGAATCGCGACTGAACTTGTAAGCGCTCGAAAAACGCTGGCCTCCCGTGCAGGGATGCCGGCTTTCCTCGATGGTGAACCCGGGTGGCGGGTGATAGGCTGCCGGCCGTTACACACCGGGGATGGAGTCGATGTTTCACGAGTTGCAGGAGTTGTTGGGCGCCTACCTGATGCCGGTGCTGATCGCGGTGCCGTTGGCCATCATCGTGCTCATCGCCGCCTTCAAGCGTGACGACTACCGTCCGCCGCGCGAGTACACGCCGCCGCCGCGCCCGCCCGAGGGCCATCGCCCGCGCGCCGCGCAGCCGCCCGTGGTGCTGCCGCCGCTGCCCGGCATGCCCGGTGGCAGCAACCCGATGGCCAGCGCCTTCGTCACGGCGCCCACGCCCATGCTGCCGCCCGCCGCGCCGGTGGCGGTGCCGGAAGGCCCGCCCACCGTGCTCATCGCCGACGACTCGGCCGTGGTGCGCACCAAGCTCAAGCGGCTGCTGGAAGGCGCCGGCTTCACGGTCGTGCAGGTCAACGACGGCAACGAGGCGCTGGCCGAGCTGGACGCCAAGCCGCACATCGCCGTGCTGATCACCGACCTGGAGATGCCCAACAAGGACGGCTTCGAGCTGATCGCCGACGTGCACGGCAGCCTCACGACCGAGGACCTGCCCGTCATCGCCATCACCGGCCACGACGAGCTGCACGGCCGCGTGGGCCAGATCGAAGGCGTCTACGGCATCTTCAAGAAGCCCTGGAACGACCGCGAACTGCTCAAGCGCGTGCAGTCGCTGGTGCACCTGCGGGCGGCGGCATCGCGCCGCGGCCGCCGGGTGACGGACGTGCGCCCGCCGGCGGCTTGACGAGGATGTCTCAGGAATTCCTGCCGCTTTCGGAAACAGATCTCCAGAACCTGGAAGCCAAACGCCGCTGGGTACGTGAGCACTACGAGCGAGACGCGGAAGCAAAGTACCAAAAGCTGAGCGGCAAGTTGACATTGCTCAGCGCCATCCTGTCGAACGGCTGGATTCAACCAGACGAGACGCTGAAGCTGCAGTGCCTGGGCATCAGCTTTGGCGATGCGCTGGCTCAATTGATGGGCCTCGAATGGCGCATGGTTGTCGACGAGTACGGCCGAGACCCTGCGCTGATCCAGCCAGGTACCTCCATCGTGCTTTTCCCCCAGACGATGATCTCCAAGCGAATCGAAAAAGGCGAACGGGTGGACGTGCACGAGTTGTTCAAGTCCACATGCAACACGATTCAAGCCCTTCAAAGCGAAGGCGCCTGACACGAGTCAGCTAACGCCACACCCGCGGGCTGAGCGCCGATGCCGCCGCGGCCAGCGCGCAGGCCATCACCAGCACCGGCAGCACCTGCCGCGTGGCGGGGTCGAACAGCAGGCCGGCCAGCGCCAGCGCGGCGCTGCTGACGAGCGCATCGCTGAGCTGCAGTGCTGACGTGTTGCTGCCCTGCTCATCGGTTGGCGACAGCTTCAGCAGCAGCACCGACAGCATCGGGAACGACAGCCCGATGCCCAGCCCCACGCCCACCCAACCCAGCAGCGCGAGCCACGACGGCAGCGCGGCGGACAGCACCGGTGCCATGACGACGCCCAGCCCCGCCGCCGCGACGGCAAAGCCGGTGGGCAGCAACCGGCGCCGCGCCGCCTCGCCTTGGATGCGCGCCTGCACGGCGCTGCCGATGCTCCACGTGACGGCGCCGGCGCTCAGCGCAAAGCCCGCATGCGTGAGGCTCCAGCCGAAGCGCTGCGTCAGCAGCAGCGGCAGGAAGGCCTCGGCACTCGCGAACGCCGCCGCGATGAAGCCGCGCAGCAGGATGACCGTGGGCAGGCCGCGCGCCGCCACCAGCGTGCCGGCGGGCAGCAGCCGGCGCGCCGCCAGGAAGGCGCCCAGCAGCCCCAGCCCGAATAACAGCCCGGCACGCGTGCCGCCCTGCTGGCTGGCCGCGTGCAGCAGCAGCGCGCCAGCGCTGGCCAGCAGCGCCCAGCGCATCGCCCCCCACTGCAGCGCTTCGCCCGTGCCGCTGCCCACGCGCCTGAGCGCCGGCAGCGTCAGCGCGGCCGCCACCGGCACGGCCGCGGCGACGGCCAGGAACACGGAGCGCCAGCCCAGCGTCTGCACGAGGAAGGACGCCAGCGCCGGCCCCACCAGCCCGGGCACCACCCACGCGCCGGCGAACATCGCGAACATCTTGGGGTGCAGCGGCGCCGGCACGACCTGGCCCACGCCCACGTACAGCGCCACGCCCAGCACGCCGCTGCCCAGGCCCTGCAGTGCGCGGCCCAGCACCAGCGCCGTCATCGACGGTGCGAAACCCGCCAGCAGCAATCCCGCCAGGAACACCGCCAGCCCCAGCAGCGACGCGCGGTAGGGGCCGCGCTTGTCGCACAGCTGGCCGGCCGCCGTCATGCCGATGACCGACGTCGCCAGCGTCGCGCCGAAGGCCAGCGCATACAGCGGCAGGCCGTCCAGCGCGTCGGCGACGGCCGGCATCGCGGTGGCGACGGCGATGGCCTCGAAGGCCAGCATGGAGATCAGCGCAACGGCGCCCACGCAGGCGGCGCGGCGGCCGGGGGCGAAGAGCTGATCGGCGGCGGCAGGGGGGGCGATGACGGGATCGGACAGGTTCATGGCCGGCAGCCTAAAAGTTCAAGCCCGCTTCAAGTCAAGCAGGCCGCGAAGCCGCGGGGGACAATCGGGGCATGTCAGTTTCGGTCCTTCACTGCGCGTCTGCCGGCTTCGAGTCGGCCTGTCGCATTCCCGCGCTGCCGGCCTCGCACCGCAGCCACGGCCTGCACGGCCACAGCTATTTCGCCACCGTGCGCAGCGCGCTGCCCGCCGGCTGGGCCGCCTTCCCCGGTGGCGAGGTGGAGGGCTTGCGCGCGCGCATGGCCGGCACCGTCGCGCCGCTGGACCATGCGCTGCTGAACGACCACCTCTCCGAGCCCACCGACGAGAACCTGGCGCGCTGGGTGCGCAGCCGGCTGAACGTGGACGTGCCCGGCATCGTGCAGGTGGGCGTGCAGAGCACCACGCACAGCGGCGTGGACCTGGACAACGCCGGCCACGCGCATGTGTGGCGGCGCTACCGCTTCCAGGCCGCGCACCAGCTGCCCAACGTGCCGGCCGGCCACCAGTGCGGCCGCATGCACGGCCATGGCTTCGAGGTCATCCTGCATGCCAACGCCGACCTCGGCGAGCGTGACCTGTCCATCGACTACGACCACCTCGACGAAGTTTGGGCGCCGCTGCACTTCGAACTGAACTACCGCTGCCTGAACGACATCCCCGGCCTGCACAACCCCACCAGCGAGAACATCTCGGCCTGGCTGTGGGCGCGGCTGAAGCCCGCGCTGCCGGAGCTGAGCTGGGTGACCGTCTACGAGACGGGTTCCAGCGGCGCCAACTTCAACGGCCAGAGCTACCGCATCTGGAAGGAGATGACGCTGGACAGCGCCGTTCGCATGAAGCATGCGCCATCGGGCCACCCGCTGGCCGGCACGCACGGCCACACGTTCACGCTGCGCCTGCACCTGGCCGCGCCGCTGGACCAGGTGATGGGCTGGACGGTGGACTTCGGCGATGTGAAGAGTCTGTTCAACCCGATCTTCAAGCGGCTGGACCACCACCCGCTGTACGAGATGGCCAACCTGCCCGACGGCGACGCCGCCAGCATCGCGACCTGGGTGCTGAACGAGGGCGGCTCGGTGCTGCCGCAGATCGACCGCGTGGACCTGTACGAGACGCGCGGCTCGGGCGCCATCGTCAGCCGCGCCGACTCGGAAGAATTGATTCCCGTATGACGTACAGCGTCAAAGAACTGTTCTACACGCTGCAGGGCGAGGGCGCCCAGGCCGGCCGCGCGGCGGTGTTCTGCCGCTTTGCCGGCTGCAACCTGTGGACCGGCCGCGAGCAGGACCGCGCAACGGCCGTCTGCACCTTCTGCGACACGGACTTCGTCGGCACCGACGGCGAGGGTGGCGGCAAGTTCGCGACGGCCGACGACCTGGCCGACACCATCGCCAAGGCCTGGCCGGGTGGTGGACGACCTTACGTGGTGTGCACCGGCGGCGAACCGCTGCTGCAGCTGGACACGCCGCTGATCGACGCGCTGCACGCGCGCGGCTTCGAGGTGGCGGTGGAAACCAACGGCACGCAGCCGGCGCCGCCGGGGCTGGACTGGATCTGCGTCAGCCCCAAGGCCGACGCGCCGCTGGTGCTGACGTCAGGCCACGAGTTGAAGCTGGTCTACCCGCAGCCGCTGGCACAGCCCGAGCGCTTCGCCGGGCTGGATTTCCAGCACTTCTTCCTGCAGCCCATGGACTCGGTGCTGCAGCGCGACCACACCAGGGCCGCCGTGGCCTACTGCATGGCCCACCCGCAGTGGCGGCTGTCCGTGCAGATGCACAAGGTGGTGGGCATTGCCTGACGAACCCTCGCTTTCAGCTGACCATCAGTTCTGGATGTAGCGCTCGAACACGCCGCCGAAATCCTTGCGGCTGAGCTTGTCCAGCACGACGCTGTTCACGGTGTTGAGCAGCGACAGGTAATGGCGGCTGACCTGTTCCTCCGTGACCTCCTGGCCCAGCTTGAACATCTGCCCGGTCACGCCCAGGCATTGCAGCGCGTGGGTACGCGCCTGTTCGTCGCGCTCCTGCAGCTTGCCGATGCTGTGCAGCGCCTTGTAGAGATCCTTGAGCTGCTCGATGAAGTTCTTGCGCACGTCGATGCTGAACGGCGCGCCGTCACCGATGTGGAACTTGATCTCGACGTCCATGTCGATGGTGCCGGCCGTCTCCAGCGTCACGTGGCTGATGCGGTGGCTCAGCCAGTCGTAGCGCTTGATGACGCGCTTGGACGACACGGCGGATTCGCCGTCCACATGCACCAGCGCGAGGTTGGTGAAGCAGTACTCGTCCTTCTTGGACTTGATGAGGAAGTAGATCTTCTCGCCGTCCTCGCTGAACAGGTAGTCGTCGGCATCGACCTTGTTGAAGTCAGCCGCGGGCACGATGACGCCGATGTCGCTGAGGCCCAGCGCCTCGGAAGCCAGTTTCTTGAACATCGTTCACTCCATGAAAAGGAAGCGCGAGTGTGCCGCCCCAGGGGTGATCGCAACGGCATGGCCGCGCGGGAATATGAACGCCCCGGCAACGGCAAGACCGCCATGAAAAAGGGAGCCCTCGGGCTCCCTTCGATCAGCAGCCGAGGCTCACTCAGAACCGGTAGCCCACGCCGAACTTGATGGACACCGGGTCCAGCGTCGTCTCGATGGTCTGGCCGGTGGACAGGCTGCCGGTCGTCTTGATGAAGGTCTTGGTGACCGACAGGCTGGCGGACCAGTCCTTCGTGATGTTGTAGGCCGTGCCCAGCTCCAGCGTCGCGCCCAGGCGGCTCTTCATCGACAGCGTGGTGGGGTTGCTGGTGGTGCCGCCGGTGATGCCGGACAACGTGGCCGTGGCCCTGGGCTTGAAGAAGTAGCCGTAGGTGGGGCCGACACCGATGAAGGGGCGGAACGTGCTGCCGGCGTCGCCGAAGCGGTACTGGGCCAGCAGCGTGATGGGCAGCGACTTCACGGTGCCCAGCTTGCCCACACCGTCGATGGCGCCCGCGCCCACCACGTCATGCTTGAACGGCAGCGCGATGGGCAGGTCGATGCTGATGTTGTCGGTCCAGTAGTAGGTGACGCCGCCGACGAAGGAGGTGGCCTTCTTCACATCGACCTTGGTGCCGGCCAGGCTGGGCGCGGTGAGGTCGCCGCTTTCGACCTGCGGGTTGATCTGGGCCGCGCCGCCGTAGACGACGAAGCTGCCGGCCGACTGCGCCCAGGCGCTGCCGGTGGCGAGCAGGGTGACCAGCGCACCGAGGAGGAACTTGGTTTTCATGGGTTGTCTCCGAGAACGGGGTGCGGGGTTTACAGCCAGCCCTTGGTGGCCAGCGATTTGGCGATGAGCTGCTGGGTCAGCTGATGGCCATAGGGCGTCGGGTGGAAGTTGTCGGAGAAGCCGTAGCTTTTCCACCAGTCGGCGCCGCTGACGCCAACGGGCGGCGCAGCGGACAGCGAGGCGTCGGTGCAGGTCTTGAGCGTGTAGGTGAACAGCCCCGTGGCGGGATCGGTGCCGGTGGAGGGGCAGGCGGGCGTCGCGATGTTGGTCAGGCCGAACTGCGCGGGCGTGGCCACCTGGTCCTGGAAGCCCTTGTAGAAATCAATCAGCACCACACGCTCGTCCGCCGCCACCTTGCTGGCCAGCTGGGTGTTGTATGCCGAGATCCAGCCCTGGAACAGCGTCTGCATCTGCGCGCGCAGGGCCGTGCCGCCGACCGCCGCAATGTTGTCCAGCACCTTCTGGAAGCGCGGCGTGTACGTGATGTCGGGGATGTTCATGACGACCACGCGGGTCGCCCCCTTGTCCAGCACGCTGGCCTTGATCTGGCCGTGGAACTTGTCGGCCAGCGCCTGCATGTAGGCACCGCCGATCTGCGCGACGGTGGTGGCGCCGCCGGTCAGCGCGGCGTTGATCTGCGCCGGCGTCAGCAGCGTGCCCAGCAGCGCGGCGTACTTGGCGGTGGAGGCCGCGTTGCCCGGCTGGATGGCCAGGTAGGCGCCCACCAGCGCGGCGGCGTCGTTGCCGCCGCCGTCGATGATGACCAGGTCGCTGGCCGTGTAGCTGCCGGCCGCGGCATAGGTGGCCATCTGCGTGCCGATGGTCAGCGGCACCAGCGCGCTGTTGGCGCCGGCGCCGGTGTAGTTGATCTCACCGCCGCCGATGGCGAAGTTGGTGCAGCCGGTCTGTGCCGTGTTGGCCGCGAACGGGGCCGTCGGCGACCCGGTGAAGGTGAAGAAGTTGCACAGGGTGAGGCCGTAGTTGGCGGCCACGCGCTCGGCGTAGATCAGGTTGCCCGTGCCTTGCACGGTGAACTTGTAGCCGAAGGTGCCGCTGTCCTGAAGGCTGTCGCCGAACACCTTCACAGACGTGATCTTGACCTGGGGCGTCGTGTCGGCCGTGGCGCCACCGCCGCAGCCCGTCACCATCAGGCTGCCAAGCAGTGCGGCCGAGGCCGCGGCGATCCGGGTGAGGAAGGGTTTCATCGTTGTCTCCTGGGCGACACCACACGTGCGATGCGCTGTAAATCTAGGGAGCGCCACTCTAGCCGCAGCTTTTTAGAACGATCGTTCGTTTTTTCCCTTGGTCAGGTAAAGAAAGGCGACTGAAGGCTGGCGGGCGCCGCCTAGAACGCGCGGGGCAAGTCTGTGGATGACGCCGGGACAACCTGGCAGATATCCACAGCGCCGGGCCCTCCGGCCAAGTTGTTCCCAATCGCGGGACAAGTCGTCCGGGGGCTGGCGCACAGGCTTTTGAGAAAACCAAGCAATTGATGCGATTGAACTTTTTGCTGTTGTCCACAGCCCGCGCCGCCCTCTACTACCACGACCAATTTGAATTCTTCAATACAGTCTTGAATACAGAGGACATCTTTTCCATGGACGTTTCCGCCCTCCAGGCCCGGCTGCGCCGCTTCGCGGCCGACCGCGACTGGCAGCCCTACCAGACCCCCAAGAACCTCGCGATGGCCATGACGGTCGAAGCGGCCGAGCTGCTGGAGATCTTTCAGTGGCTGACGCCGGAGCAGTCGTGCGACCTCAGCGACGATCAGCGCCGCCACCTCGGTGAAGAGCTCTCCGACGTGCTGCTGTACCTGGTCCAGATCGCCGACCACGGCGGCGTGGACCTGGAAGCCGCCGTCGAACGCAAGCTGGCGATGAACGCCATCAAGCACCCGCCACTGAAGAGGTCTTGATGGAAACCATTGCCGTCGTCGACTTCGAGACCACCGGTCTCGGGCCCACCAGCGGCGGCCGAGCCACTGAAATCGCCGCCGTGCTGGTGCGTGGCGGCGAGGTGGTGGACAGCTGGAGCAGCCTGATGAACAGCGGCAGCTGGGTACCGCCGCACATCCAGGCCTTGACCGGCATCACCAACGAGATGCTGGAGGGCGCCCCCGACTCGGCCACCGTCATGCGCGAGCTGACCCGTTTCACCGCAGGCTGCCCGCTGGTGGCGCATAACGCGGCTTTCGACCGGGGCTTCTGGCAGGCGGAGATGCAGCGAGCCGGCATTGCCCCCGATCCGGCACATGAATTCGCCTGCACCGTGCTGCTGTCGCGCCGGCTGTGGCCCGAGGCGAAGAGCCATGCGCTGGGAGCGATGACGAGTTTTCACGGCATCCGCTTCGATGGCCGTGCGCACCGGGCGATGGCCGATGCCCGCGTGACGGCCCAGCTGCTGCTGAAGGTGCGCGAGGAGATCGCACGCCGCTTCGCGCTGGACCTGGGCGATGCCGACGTGGACCATGCGCTGCTGGCCACGCTGCAGCGCACCCCGCTGCGCTGGCTGCGGCGCGGCCTGGTGGAGCATGTGAAGGCGCAAAGACAGACTGCTTGAGCGCAGGAAAAATTTCTGTCAAGAGCCGGTGTTACGGACTTGGGCAAGGACAATCCCGCCCTTTCGTGCCCCGCGTATTGCTCAAGAAGAATTCCATGTCCGTGATCCAGGTTCGCCCCGCCACCCTGCGCGATGCCAAGGCCATCGCCGAGATCCATGTCGCTGCCAGCCAGGACGCCTACAAGGCGCTGCTGCCCGCCGCCGCGCTGGATGCGATGTCGGTGCAGAAGCGCCAGGCCTTCTGGCGTGAAGCCATCGACCTCTGCGAGCCGCAGGTCATCGTGGCCCATCTGGACAACAAGATCATGGGCTTCGTCGGCTTCGACCGTTCGCGCGACAAGGGCACGCCGGCCACCACCGGTGAGATCTGGGCGATGTTTGCCGACCCCGTCCACTGGGACAAGGGCGTGGGCCTGGCGCTGTGGGATGCCGCGCGCGACGGCCTGCAGGAAGAAGGCTGCACCAAGGCCACGCTGTGGTGCTACCTGCGCAACGAGCGCGCGCTGCGCTTCTTCGAGCTGGCCGGCTTCAAGCGCGAGCTGGGCAGCGCCCGCACCACGGAAGTGGGCGGTTCGCGCGTCGAAGAGATCCGCCTGTTCCGCTCGCTGGTCTGAACCCGCTGCCGGTCGGCGGCGAAGCAAAAAAGCGCCCCGCGGGGCGCTTGCTTTTTTGCCGGCTTGAAGCCGATCAGCCGCGACGGCGGCGCGCCACGGCGCCCACGGCCAGCAGGCCGGTCAGCATCAGCGCGTAGCTCTCGGGTTCCGGCACGGCCGTCACGCTGAAGGCGGTCGTGTTGGGCAGCTGCGAGGCATAGCTGCCGTTGTTCGGGTTGTTGGTCCAGTTGGCGATGTTGCCGACCAGCGGCTTGTAGGCCGCCAGGCTGGCCTGGCCCGAGCGGTCGCCGATGTACTGCTCCCACTCGGCGCCGCCGCCCAGCGCGATGGCGCCGTTACCGACGCTCAGGCCGGTGTTGGTCAGCGTGCCGGCGGCGGCGGTGCCGAACGCGGTCGTCGTGATGGCGGCCAGGAAGCTGGGCGTGCCGGTCGCCGAGCTGGCGGTGTAGGCGTAGATCGAGTCCTCGTCCTGGTTGAGGCCGTAGTTGGTGCTGCCGCTGACGGCGGCGCGGCTCAGCGTGCCGGCGCTGGCGGCCAGTGACGTGGTGTCGATCTTCGAGAAGCGGATGACGGTGCCGGCCGCGATGGTGGCGCTGCCGCTGACCCACTGGTGGTAGCTCTCGCCGCTGTTGAACGCGGAGCCGTTCCACTCGTTGTCGGTGAAGTAGATCTTGGTGTTGGCGGCGATGTCGACGAAGGTCACCAGCGCCCAGCCGTCTTCGTCGGCATTGAGGGCAGTGAAGGAGATGTCGCCGGCAGCCAGCGCGGCCACAGCGCTTTGCGAGACGAGGGCCGCGGCGGCAGCGGCGATCAGGGCGAGGTGCTTGGTCATGGTGTCGGGGCGTTCAGGGGAGACGGGCGCACTGTCTCGCCCGGCAATGAAGACGCCGTGACACCGTGCATCACCGGCCCCCCGCGGCTGCGGGGGGCTTGTCGCTCAGGCCGCGTAGCCGCCGGTGGCCAGCGCCCAGCCGTCGGTACCGTCGTCGTGGCGCTGCACGTGCACCGGGCAGAGCTTGCGGGCTGCGGCGCGTTCCACCAGCGCCTCGGCCTGCTCGGGCGTCAGCTGCAGCGCGAAGCGCGTCCAGCGCTTTTGCACCAGCGGCAGCGTCCAGGCGTCTTCCAGCGCCCAGCGGATCTCATGCGGCTGCTGCAGTTCGGCGGCGGCCAGCACGCGCGGCGCCAGCGCCAGCAGGAAGCGGTTGAAGTCCGTGCGGAGTTGATCGGTGGGCAGCAGCGCCTCGAGCCGGCTCAGGCGGGCGCTCCAGCCCGGCGTGGCGAGCTGGCGGGTGACCAGTGCCTGCAGCGCCTGGATGGGGTTGAACAGCCGCAGCCGGTTGGGCGGCAGCACGCGCAGCGGGATCTGCGCGGCTTCCTCATGGCTCAGCGGCGTGACGAAGCTGCTCAGCACGGCCAGGCGCTGCCACTGGGCTTCGTCCAGGCCGCCGATGCGGGTGATGGGGCCGGCGGCGCAGCTGGCGGCCATGTCCAGCAGCGCCTGGCGGCCGCGGCTGCCCTTGGCGCGGTTGGCACGCTGGCTCATGACGGCCAGGTTGCCGGCCGCGTAGCCGGCGTCGTCGCGGACGCGGTCGATGCTGCGGTTGTCGTCACCCAGCAGGTCGCGGGTGATGGGGCAGTGCGTGGTGTCCAGCTGCGCGAGGTGATGGGGCGTGAGCTGCACGTCCTCGTAGCTGCGGCCGCGGGCCCAGGCATGCGTGCGCAGCGCCAGCCACAGTTCCACCTGGGGCGTGGCGGGCGTGCGCACGGCGCGGCCGCGGGCGGCCATCCAGCCGCGCTGCAGCGGCGACTGCGGGTACAGGTGGGCGATGGGCGGCGTGATGCCATGCAGCGCGTAGTCGCGGCCCAGCGCGAGGCCCACGCGCTCGTGGGCGCTGACGACGGCGGGCGTGTCGTCCATGTCCAGTGCGAACTGGGCCAGGGCGGGGTGGGCGTGGATCTGGGCGGTGTGGACGGCTTGCATGGCGGGCTCCGAGGTTGAAGAGGCCTGGGCTGTGGAATCGCTGGCCTTGCAAGCAGTCTGTGAGCCGGCTGGCTCATGAGATGATCCACCGCGAAAACACTGTAAATATTTTCAGCAAAGGACGGAGCCCCACGCTCGCGCCGCTCGCTGCCTCCCGAGGAGGCGCCAGCGGTTTCGGGCGGCCGGGTACCGCTGGCCCATGGACCGCACCGAACGCTTCTACAAGATCGAGCACCTGATCCGCTCCCGCGGCTGCGTGTCCTTCGCGGCGCTGCTGGAGGCGCTGGAGGTGTCGCCGGCCACGCTCAAGCGTGACCTGGCCTACCTGCGCGAGCGGCTGGATGCGCCCATCGAGTACGACGCCGGCGAGAACGGCTACCGCTTCGGCCAGCAGTGGCGCGGCGGCAAGCACGAGCTGCCGGGCGTGTGGTTCAACGAGGCCGAGCTGCACGCGCTGCTGACCATGCAGCAGATGCTGGCCGGGCTGGACGAGCAGGGCGTCGTGGGCCGGCACCTGCAGCCGATGTTCGACAAGATCACCGGCATGCTGGGCGTGGACGCCGCCGAGGCGGACGAGCTGCGCCGGCGCGTCAAGCTCATCGGCACGGCGCGCCGGCGCATGGCCAGCGACAGCTTCGAGACCGTCGGCAGCGCCGTCGTGAAGCGCAAGCGCCTGGCCATCCGCTACCGCAAGAAGACGGGCAGCGGCGGCGTCAGCGAGCGCGAGGTGTCGCCGCAGCGGCTGGTGCACCACCGCCATGCCTGGTACCTGGACGCCTTCTGCCACCGCAGCCAGGGCCTGCGGCGCTTTGCGCTGGACGGCATCGAGGCGGCCACGCTGCTGGAGGCCGACGCGCAAGCCCTGGCCCTGGACGAGCTGGAAGCCGAGCTGGACCGCGGCTATGGCATCTTTGCCGGCGGCACGCCGCGCGAGGCCGAGCTGCTGTTCAGCGCCGAGGCGGCGGCCTGGGTCTCGCGCGAGGAATGGCACCCGGCGCAGCAGAGCGAGTTCCTGCCCGACGGCCGCTGGCGGCTGCGCCTGCCCTACGTCGACGACACCGAGCTGCTGATGGACCTGCTGCGCCATGCCGGCCAGGTGCAGGTGGTGGCGCCGGCCGAGTTGCGCGAGGCGCACGCGGCACGGTTGCGGCAGGCCGTGGCGGCGCTGTAGGACAAGCGCGCGTCGTTTGAGCGGGGTCATGTTCCCCGCATGCAATCACGTTAGGCTTGACCCGTGTCTGATTTCGAACCAGGAGCCCGTGATGAGTGATACCGCCCAAGCGAAGGAAAAGCTGGCCGCCGATTTCCGTGCCGTGATGGATGACATCGACGCACTGATGACCACCACCGGCAAGGACGTCACCGTCGAGGCCAAGGCACTGCGCGCGCGCATCCAGGAGCGTCTGAGCGGCGCCAAGGAAAAGCTGCTGGATGCCCAGCACGACGCCATCCAGCGCGCGAAGGATGCCGCCGTCGCCACCGACGACTACGTGCATGCCAAACCCTGGCAGGCCATCGGTGTGGCTGCCGCGGTGGGCCTTGCCCTCGGCGTGCTGATCGGCCGCCGCTGATCATGAAGCCCCTCGTCCAAGGCCTACCTTGGCCGGTCCCCCGAGGGGACGGCGATGCTTGCCGGCTCGACCGGCAAGCACATCGCCCGTGCGGCCCGGCTTGGGAGCGGCCCGGCGCTCGGGCCGCAAAGACCGGGCCACGAGGGGATTGAAGCAGTGAGCGATAACCAGGAACCCGTCTCCGGGCCGCTGCGGCGGCTCGGCACCTCGCTGCTGACGCTGGGCCGCATCCGGCTCGAGCTGCTTGCCATCGAGGTGCAGGAGGAGAAGGAACGCATCGCCGGCCTCGTGCTGTGGGCGGTGCTGGCCGCACTGCTGGCGGGCTTTGCCGTGCTGATGCTGCTGGTGCTGGCCGTCGTCGCGCTGTGGGACAGCCACCCGCTGCTGGCGCTGGGCGCGGCCTCTGCCGTGCTGGTGGCTGCGGCTGCCGTGGCGCTGCGCCAGCTGAAGGCGTTGACGTCGCAACCGGCAACGCTGTTCCAGGCCAGCCTGGCCGAGCTGCGTGACGATGCCGACGCGCTGCGTCGCCCTCAGCCGTGATTCCGCGCCTGCCTCACGACCCGGTGCAGCGCGTGGAGCGCAAGGCCAACCTGCTGCTGGCGTCGGCCGTGCTGCGCGGCCAGGTGCAGCGCGACGCGGACGACGTGGCCGGCCGCGCCGATGGCGTCGCCCGGCGCGTGCTGGTGGTGCGCAGCTGGCTGTCCGACCTGCTGGTGCAGGCCGCCGTGGGCGGCGGTGCGGCCTTATTTGCCGCTGCCGGCCAGGGCCGGCGCCGCCGGCTGTGGGGCTTGCTGCGCTGGGGTTGGGTGGCGTGGCGGGTCTGGCGCGGCCGGTCTTCTACGCCGCGTTGACCTGCGGGCTGTCCCGCCCCCGGCCGTGCGCCGCGACGCCGGCCAGCTCACCCAGCCAGGGCATGGCCGAGTCGTGCCAGACCTGCAGCCGCGGCGGCAGGTCAGCGCGCTCGTTGACACAGCCGAGCCGGATGTTCAGCGTGCGTGGCGTGTCCGCCTCGGTCGCGAACAGCTGCGTGCCACAGTCGCTGCAGAAGGCCTGCGCGCGCCGGTTGCCGCTGGCGGCCACTTTCACGTAATGCCTGGGCGAGCCGGTCAGCTCGACCTGCTCGACCGGCACCGGCAACACGGCCCGGAACGGCCCGCCGGAGATGATCTGGCAGTCCGCGCAATGGCAGGCGAAGACCTTGCCGGGGTCTGCCAGCGCAGTGAAGCGGATGGCGCCGCAGTGGCATTGGCCGGTGATCTTCATGACTTTCCTTCCAGCAGTTTGACCAAGTGAGCCGAGCGCCCGGTCGCTCCCAAGCTGGCCCTTGGGCGATGTGCATGCGGCTCGATGCCGCATGCATCGCCGTCCCCTCGGGGGACCGACCAGGCTCGCTCGCGTTCAGCGACGCGAACCTGGGCGAGGGGCGTCAGCTTTCAGCCGTGTCCAGCCGCTTCATGCGCTCGCTCTGCCAGTAGACATCGTCACCGCCCAGGCCGTCGAGATTGGCACGATTGAGCACGCGGGCCAGCACGAATAGCAGGTCGGACAGGCGGTTCAGGTACTGGCGCGGGGCGGCGTGCAGCGTCTCCTGCGCAGCCAGCGTGATGACGGCGCGCTCGGCGCGGCGCGCCACGGTGCGGCATACGTGGGCAATGGCCGCGCTGCGCGTGCCGGCTGGCAGGATGAATTCCTTCAGGCGCGGCAGGTGCTCGTTGTAGTGCGCCAGCGCCTCGTCCAGCCGCAGCACGGCGGCGTCCTTGAGCAGCGAGCCGCCAGGCCAGGACAGTTCGCCGCCGAGGTTGAACAGCTCGTGCTGGATGGTGACGAGGAGGTCGCGCACGTCGGCCGGCAGTGGCTCGGCCAGCAGCACGCCGAGCTGGGAGTTCAGCTCGTCGACGTCGCCCATGGCCTGCACGCGCAGGTGGTCCTTGGGCACGCGGCTGCCGTCCGAGAGGCCGGTGGTGCCGTCGTCGCCGGTGCGGGTGGCGATCTGGGAAAGGCGGTTGCCCATGTGGCGGTCTGCAGGGGTTGCGAGGCCGCCATTGTCCCCAGACGCGCTCAGTGACGCCGGCCGGTGCGGTGGAAGGCCGGCTTGTGGATGGGGGATGGGTGCGGGCGCAGGCCGGTGGCCGGGGTGACGCGCGGCCGGGGCGGGGCGTCGTGCGGCGGCGGCGGCGCGTTGAACAGGTCGCGCCAGCGCAGCGTCAGCAGGTCGAAGCGCACGGCGCCGAAGACGATGAGCGCAGCGGCGGCCAGCACCAGCAGCCAGGTCAGGGTGGGGTCCATGGCGGTCTCCCAGGGTCGACGTGCGGCCATGCTGGCACCGGCGCGCGCGGGCTGCAACACAATCGTTGACCGCCGTCGTCGGAGTTGGCCATGAACGCGCCCGAATCCCGTTTCTCCCCCGCCTCGCCGTTGCCCGCCGCGCTGCTGGAGCGCCTGCGCGCCGAGTTCGGCGAGCGCTGCTCGACCGCGCAGGCGGTGCGCGAGCAGCATGGCCGCGACGAGTCGGTGTTCGACGTGCCACCGCCGCAGGCCGTCGTGTTCGCGCAGAGCGAGGCCGAGGTGGCGCGCGTGGTGGCCCTGTGCGCGCAGCACCGCGTGCCGGTCATTCCCTACGGCGCGGGGTCGTCGCTGGAAGGCCATCTGCTGGCGGTGCAGGGCGGTGTGAGCCTGGACGTGTCCCGCATGGACCGCATCCTGCGCGTGGATGCCGAGGACCTGACGGTCACCGTGCAGCCCGGCGTCACGCGCAAGGCGCTGAACGAGGCGCTGCGGCACGAGGGCCTGTTCTTCCCCATCGACCCCGGCGCCGATGCGAGCCTGGGCGGCATGGCCGCCACGCGCGCCAGCGGCACGAACGCGGTGCGCTACGGCACGATGCGCGAGAACGTGCTGGGGCTGCGCTTCGTGGCGGCCAGCGGCGAGGTCGTGCGCACCGGTTCGCGCGCGAAGAAGAGCAGCGCCGGCTACGACCTGACGCGGCTGCTGGTCGGCAGCGAGGGCACGCTGGGCGTCATCACCGAGCTGACGGTCAAGGTGCATCCGCTGCCCGAGGCGGTGTCGGCGGCGATCTGCTTCTTCCCCGGCATCGACGCGGCGGTGCGCACGGCCATGCAGGTCATCCAGATCGGCGTGCCCATCGCCCGCTGCGAGCTGCTGGACGCGAACGCGATCCGGGCCGTCAACGCGCATGACAGGCTGGGCCTGAAGGAGCAGCCCATGCTGCTGATGGAGTTCCATGGCAGCGAGGCCGGCGTGGCCGAGCAGGCGGCCACCGTGCAGGCCGTGGCCGACGAGCAGGGCGGCGAGGCTTTCGAGTGGGCGACGACGCCCGAGGCCCGCACGCGGCTGTGGACGGCGCGGCACCACGCCTACCTGTCGGGCCTGCAGATGCGCCCCGGCTGCCGCGCCGTGACGACGGACACCTGCGTGCCCATCTCGCGGCTGGCCGAGAACATCGACGCGTCCGTCGCCGAGGTGGAGGCCGCCGGCCTGCCGTATTTCATCGTCGGCCATGTGGGCGACGGCAACTTCCACATGGCCTATCTGCTGGACCCGGCCCGGCCCGACGAGCTCGCCACCGCCGAGCGCCTCAGCGCGCAGATGGTGGCGCGGGCCCTTGCGCTGGAAGGCACCTGCACGGGCGAGCATGGCATCGGCCTGCACAAGCAGGGCTTCCTCGTCGACGAGACCGGCGAGGCGGCGGTGGCGATGATGCGGGCGGTGAAGCAGGCGCTGGACCCGCTGGGGATCATGAACCCGGGCAAGATCTTCTCGTGACGCGGCAGCGCCGGCCTGCCGGTGTGCCGACAATCGGCGTCAATCCACCCCTCCCAGGAGATAGACAGTGTTCAACCACATCATGGTCGGCAGCAATGACATCGAGCGCAGCAAGCGCTTCTACGACGCGGTGCTCGCCGTGCTGGGAGCACCCGCCGGCGCCGTCAACATGGCGGCGTCCGGCCATCAGCGCGTGTTCTACCGCCACGGCGGCAACAGCTTCGGCATCAGCCAGCCGATCAACGGCGAGCCGGCCTGCCATGCCAACGGCGGCACCATCGGCTTCAAGTGCGACTCCGCCGAGCAGGTGAAGCAGTTCCACGACGTGGCGGTGGCCCACGGCGGCCAGTCCATCGAAGAGCCGCCGGGCCTGCGCGACGGCGCGATGGGCCCCATGCACCTGGCCTATGTGCGTGACCCGGACGGCAACAAGCTGTGCGCGGTCTACCGCGTCAAGTAACGCTACGCCACTCAACGCCGGCTTGTCGATGAAGTCGGCTTCATGCCACCGGCCGGCCGCGGCGCCAGAATCCGCGGCATGCAACGCCGCCCCCTCATCGCCGGCCTGACCCTGGCCGCCTTCGCCCGCCCCAGCCTGGCCGCCCCCGCGGCACTCGACCTTGCCGCGCTGGAGCGCAGCGTGCAGGGCCGGCTGGGTTTCTTCGCCCTCGACACCGGCAGCGGCCGCACCGTGGCCCACCGGGCCGACGAGCGCTTCTCCACTGCGTCCACGTTCAAGATCCTGCTGGCCGCGCGCGTGGCGCAAGGCGTGGAGGGCGGGCGCTGGCGCTGGGAGGACGAGGTCACGCTGCACAAGAGTGAGCGCGTGGCGCATTCGCCGGCCTTCGACCGCCTGCTGCCGCGCGGGCGGGCCACGCTGGCCGAGCTGTGCGCCGGCATCGTCATCGAGAGCGACAACCCCTGCGCCAACGTGCTGCTGCGCCACTGCTGCGACTCGCCGGCCGGCCTGACGATGTGGCTGCGCCAGCAGGGCGACGACGTGACCCGGCTGGACCGCTGGGAGACCGAGCTCAACGAAAACCTGCCCGGTGACCCGCGCGACACCAGCACGCCGCGGGCGTTCGCGAAGACGCTGCGCCACCTGCTGCTGGGCGACGGTCTGTCGCGCACGAACCAGGCGCGGCTGTGGGCCGACCTGCAGGCGTCGCAGACGGGGCTCAGGCGGCTGCGCGCCGGCGTGCCGGATGCCAGCTGGCGCGTCATCGGCAAGACCGGCACGGGCTACCGGGGCGCCGTCAACGACGTGGCGCTGGTGTTCCCGCCGGACGGCCGCTCGCCGTGGGTGGTGGTGGCGCTGCAGTCGGACTCGCGCGCCTCGACGGAAGCGCTGTCGGCCGTGCTGGCCGGCGCGATGGGCCAGCTGGTGAAGGCCTGGGGGTGAAGCCGGCGCCCAACACCAGCCGGCGGCAGTACGAGGCGCGCATGCACCGCGTGCAGGCGCACATCGACCGCCATCTGGACGCGCCGCTGGATCTGGAGGCGCTGGCCGGCGTGGCGCATTTTTCGCCGTACCACTTCCACCGCCTGTTCCTGGCGTGGACCGGCCAGACGCTGGGCGACTACCTGGCGCGCCGGCGGCTGGAGAAGGCGGCGCAGCGGCTGCGTGGCCAGCCGGATTCGACGGTGCTGAGCATCGCGCTGAGCGTGGGCTATGGCTCGGCCGAGGCGTTCACGCGGGCGTTCAAGGCGCGCTTCGGGCTGCCGCCGACGCAGTGGCGCAATCTCGATCAGGCCGACAGCAATCTGGATCAGGCCGGCACGGAGGCGGGCGATGAGGATGGGCTCTTCCGCAACCCCGACGAAGGAGATCCCGTGAACGTCCGCCTCATCGACCGCCCGCCCGTGCGCATGGGCTATCTGCGCTACCACGGCGCCTATGGCCCCGCACTGGGCCGCTTCTGGGCCGAGACCTTCAACCCCTGGCTGGCGACGCAGAACCTGGGTGCCGTGGCGCGCTTCGGCATCGGCCACGATGACCCCAGCCTCGTGGCACCCGAACTGTGCCGCTACGACTGCGGCGTGGCCGTGCCCGATGACTGGGTGCCGAGCGGTGGCGCACTGGTCACCGAGCTGCCGGGTGGCCGCTACGCCGCGCTGGACTTCGAAGGCACGGCCGCCGACATCGGCGCCGCCTGGCAGGCCATGATGGGCCGCTGGCTGCCGTCCAGCGGCCTGCAGCTGGATGCACGGCCCTGCTTCGAGCACTACGGGCCGGCCGCGAAGTTCGACTACCGCACCGGCGTGTTCGACTGCGAGCTGTGCATCCCGGTGGCGCCGTTGTGATGCTTCGCTGCGCGCCTAAGCGTCGGCAGTGACCGGCGGCGCACAGTGGCGGCTCATCGACACGAGGAGCCGCCATGCCCGCCATCACCTGCTTCATCCGCTACGAGCTGGACCCGTTCCAGCGCGAGGCCTTCCGCACGTACGCCGAGAACTGGGGCCGCATCATCCCGCGGCTGGGCGGCCGGCTGCTGGGCTACTGGCTGCCGTGGGAGGGCACGAACGACGAGGCCTGGGGCCTGGTGGGCTTCGACTCGCTGGCCGACTACGAGGCCTACCGCGCCCGGCTGAAGGCCGACCCCGAGGCGCGGGCGAACTTCGAGTTCGCTCAGCAGCAGCGTTTCATTGCCCGGGAGACGCGGACTTTCTGTGAGGATGTGCGGCCATGATGGCCGTCATCTTTGAAGTCCAGCCCACGCCCGAAGGCCGCGCTGCCTACCTGGACCACGCCGCCGCGCTGAAGCCGCTGCTGGAGCGCATGGACGGCTTCATCTCGGTGGAGCGCTTCCAGAGTCTCGCGCAGCCGGACAAGCTGCTGAGCCTGTCGTTCTGGCGCGATGAGGACGCCGTGCGCGGCTGGCGCGAGATGGAACGCCACCGCGCCGCCCAGGCCGCCGGCCGCGGCGGGCTGTTCGCCGACTACCGGCTGCGCGTGGCGCACGTGGTGCGCGACTACGGCCTGCACGACCGCGAGCAGGTGCCACGGTGAGCGCTGCGCGGGGCTGCCCCAAGCAAGCTCGCTCCCGCTTGGGCGGACAGGCCGCAGGCCGAAGGGAGCCCGATTGAACGCCGAACCGCGCCTGGCCCGCGTCGCCGCGGCCATTGCCGACCCGACGCGGGCGCGCGTGCTCGCGCGGCTGCTGGACGGCCGCCTGCACACGGCCGGCGAACTGGCCACGCATGCCGGCGTGAGCGCGGCGACGATGTCGGCGCACTTGAAGCTGCTCGTCGACGAAGGCCTGGCCAAGGTCAGGCCGCAGGGCCGACACCGCTACTTCGGCCTGGCGGATGGCGATGTGGCGCATGCGCTGGAAGCGTTGCTGCGCGTGGCCGATGGCCGCGATGCCGGACCGTCCGCCGACCTGAAGCGCTGGCAGAAGCCGGCCATGCGCGGGCTGCGGCATGCGCGCAGCTGCTACGGGCATCTGGCCGGCGAGCTGGGCGTTCGCTGGCGCGAGACGCTGCTCGCCAACGGCTGGGTGACGGCAACGCCGGACGGGCGCTATGAAGTCAGCGCAGCAGGGCATGAAGCGTTGGCGGCCTTGATGCCTGAAGGCGCGGCCTGCGAGGGCCGCGCGCTCTATGACTGCGTCGACTGGTCTGAACGCCGCGACCATTTCGCGGGCCCGCTCGCGGTAGCGTGGCTGGAGGCGATGGTGAGTCGGGGCTGGGTGCGGCGCGTCGGCGAGTCGCGGGCGTTGGCCCTCACGCCGCCAGGCGTGCAGGCGTTGATGAACGGTTTGCTGGCCCGGCCGGTGGGCTGAGCGGATCGGGTCGTCGCTCGCGACGATGTACAACGCGCGCCATGAACACCCTTCGCACCCGCATCGCCACTCTGGCCGACCTGGACGTTGTCGCCCCGCTCTTTGACGCCTATCGCCAGTTCTACGAGCAGGCGCCCGATGCGGCGGCCGCGCGGCACTTCATCCGCGACCGGTTGCAGCGCGACGAGTCCATCATCCTGCTGGCGCTGAACGAGGCGCAGCAGGCGCTCGGCTTCTGCCAGCTCTACCCGCTGTTCTGCTCCATCGACGCCAAGCCCATCTACCAGCTGTCGGACCTGTTCGTCGCGCCCGAGGCGCGTCGCTCGGGCGCCGGACGCGCGCTGCTGCTGGCGGCCGAGCGCCATGCGAAGAACACTGGCCGCACGCGGCTGGAGCTGACGACGGCGCGCACCAACAAGACGGCGCAGTCGCTGTACGAGTCGCTGGGCTGGCAGCGCGACGAGGTGTACTTTGCCTACGCCCGGCGCGTGGAGGCCTGACATGAGCGCTGCTGCCGAGACGCCGCTGGGCCAGATCTGCATCCAGGTCCATCCGGCGCGGGCGCCGGGGCTGGACATCGCCCGGCTGGCCGAGGCCTGCGAGGCTGCCGCGCGGCGCACCCCGGGCATCCGCGGCTTTGGCGTCAGCGAAGGCGAGGACGATGGCGCCTACGTGAATCTCGTCTTCGCCGCCGAGGACCCGCTGCAGGCGTGGCCGCCGCTGTGGGCCGCGCTGCGCGCGCTGGCCGAGTTCGGCACGCTGCTGCCGGATTGCTGCCTGGGCATGTGCACGGGCGAGCAGGGCTGGGACGACTACCGGCTGCTGCACCACTTCGACCCCGACGTGGCACTGGGCGAGCCCGGCGACGGCTGTGGCGTCTGAACCACCCACGGGGTGACGGGGCATGGCGCCGTCGGTCGGCGGCGCGGCGCCCGGTGGGCAGAATCACGCGCCTTGTCACTCAGGGCGTTCACATCATGGCTTGGCTGTTGCTCGTCGTCGCTGGCCTTCTGGAGGTCGGCTGGGCCATCGGCCTGAAGTACACCGAAGGCTTCACGCGCCCGCTGCCGACCGTGGCCACCATCACGGCGATGGTGCTCAGCGTGGGGCTGCTGGGCGTGGCGATGAAGACGCTGCCCGTGGGCACCGCCTACGCGGTGTGGGTGGGCGTGGGCGCCGTGGGCACGGCGGCGCTGGGCATGGTGCTGTTCGGCGAGGCGGCGACCGTGGGCCGGCTGGTCAGCCTGGGGCTGATCGTCGCGGGCATCGTGGGGCTGAAGCTCGCGAGCTGATTCAGCCGTGCTGGGGCGGCACGCTCCAGCGCTTGGTCACATCACCGCGCGTGTTGACGCTTTCCAGGTTCACCGCGAAGCCCCACAGACGGCCCACGTGCTTGAGCACTTCCTGCGCGCTGTCATGCAGCGGGCGGTTGAGGTGCTGCTGGTGGCGCAGCGTGAGGGACCGGTCACCGCGCAGGTTGACGTTCCAGACCTGGATGTTGGGCTCGCGCGTGGACAGGTCGTACTGGCGTGACAGCGCCTGGCGCAGGTGGCGGTAGCCGCCTTCGTCGTGGATGGCGGAGATCTCGTACTCGCTCTTGGCCTCGTCGTCGAGGATGGAGAACAGCCGGAAGTCGCGCATGATCTTCGGGCTCAGGTACTGGCCGATGAAGCTCTCGTCCTTGAAGTTGCGCATCGCGTGGTCCAGCGTGGGCAGCCAGTCGCTGCCGGCGATGTCGGGGAACCAGTCGCGGTCTTCGTCGGTGGGCGCCTCGCAGATGCGCTTGATGTCGGTGTACATCGCAAAGCCCAGTGCATACGGGTTCAGGTTGGCGCCCGGGTGCTGGTAGACGACGTTGGTGTGGGACTTCAGCCACTCGATCATCATGCCGTCCGACAGGTAGCCGTCGTCGTACATCTGGTTGAGCAGCCGGTGGTGCCAGAAGGTGGCCCAGCCCTCGTTCATGACCTGCGTTTGCCGCTGCGGGTAGAAGTACTGCGCGATCTTGCGGACGATGCGCACGATCTCGCGCTGCCAGGGCTCCAGCAAGGGTGCGTTCTTCTCGATGAAGTACAGCAGGTTCTCCTGCGGCTCGTCGGGGAAGCGGCGGCTCTCGGCGGCTTCGTCCGGCCGGTCCGGCTTCTTGGGCAGCGTGCGCCAGAGGTCGTTGACCTGCATCTGCGCGTGGTGCTCGCGGTCCTTCAGCCGTGCCCGCTCCTCGGCCAGCGACAGCTTGGCCGGGCGGCGGTAGCGGTCCACGCCATGGTTCATCAGCGCGTGGCAGCTGTCCAGCAGCGCCTCGACGGCGTCCAGCCCGTGGCGCTCCTCGCACTCGGCGACGTAGTTCTTGGCGTAGACGAGGTAGTCGATGATGGACGACGCGTCCGTCCACATGCGGAACAGGTAGTTGCCCTTGAAGAAGGAGTTATGGCCGTAGCAGGCGTGGGCGATGACCAGCGCCTGCATGGCCAGGGTGTTCTCCTCCATCAGGTAGGCGATGCAGGGATCGGAGTTGATGACGATCTCGTAGGCCAGCCCCATCTGGCCGCGCTTGTAGCTGCGCTCGGTGGCGATGAACTCCTTGCCGTAGCTCCAGTGCCGGTAGTTCACCGGCATGCCCACCGACGCGTAGGCGTCCATCATCTGCTCGGCGGTGATTACCTCCAGCTGGTTGGCATAGGTGTCCAGGCCGAAGCGGTCGGCCGTCTGCTTGATGACGGCGTGGTAGTCCTCGATGAGCTCGAAGGTCCAGTCGTTCGGGGAGGGCAGCGGCTGGCTGGGGCGCTGTTGCAGCGGCAGCATGCGGCGCAGCGGGTCGCGCTGGCGGCGCTCCGGCATGCCGGGCGGTGGCTTGGCCACGCGCTCGGGGTGGCGGCGGTCTTCCTTGCAGCTCATGATGTCGCGCCCTCCTTCTTGAACAGCTCTCGGAAGACGGGGTAGATCTGCGAGGCCTCGACGGCCTTGCGCATCGCGAAGTGGCCGACGTCCTCCTGCAGCTTCTGGTATTCCTCCCAGAGGTTCTGCTCGGGTTCGGCGACCTGCACGTAGGCGAAGTAGCGGCACAGCGGCAGGATCTTGTCGGCGAGCAGCTCGCGGCAGCGGCCACTGTCGTGGTGCCAGTTGTCGCCGTCGCTGGCCTGGGCGCCGTAGATGTTCCACTCGGTCGGCGAGTAGCGCTCGCGGATGATCTGCTCCATCAACACGAGTGCCGACGACACGACGGTGCCGCCGGTCTCGGTGGCGTGGAAGAAGTTCTGCTCGTCCACCTCCTGCGCCTGCGTGTGGTGGCGGATGAAGACGACGTCGATCTTCTCGTAGTGCCGCGTGAGGAACAGGTACAGCAGGATGAAGAAGCGCTTGGCGAGGTCCTTGCGGCCTTCGTCCATGGAACCCGATACGTCCATCAGGCAGAACATGACGGCGCGCGTCGTCGGCACCGGCACGCGCACGCGGGAGCGGAAGCGCAGGTCTATGGGGTCCAGGAAGGGGATGGCGTCCAGCCGGGCCTTCAGGTGGGCGATGCGCTCGCGCGTCTCGGCCAGCAGGCGGGGGGTCTCGGGGCGGTCCTCCTTCAGCAACTCCTGCTCGCGGGCTTCGAGCTCGTGCAGCTCGCGGCGCTTGTCCATGCCCAGCGCGATGCGCCGGCCCAGGGCACCGCGCATGGAGCGCACGACGTGCAGGTTGGTGGGCGTGCCGTCGGATGAGAAGCCGGCGCGGTGGCTCTTCCACTCGGGTGTGTCGGCCAGCGTCGTGCGGGCGAGGTTGGGCAGGGCCAGGTCGTCGAAGAAGACCTGCATGAACTCTTCCTTGCTGAGGTGGAAGACGAAGTCGTCCTCGCCCTCGCCCTGGTCGCTGGCTTGGCCGCCACCGCCACCGCCGCCTTGCCCACCCTTGGGCTTGGCGATGCGGTCGCCCTTGACGTACTCCTGGTTGCCGGGCCGCACGACCTCGCGCACGCCGCCGTCGCCATGGCCGAAGACGGGTTCGCTGAGATCCTTCTTCGGGATCGTCACGTCCTCGCCGCGCTCCATGTCGCGGATGCCGCGGCCATCCACCGCGCGCTTCACTGCCTCACGGATCTGGTCCTTGTGGCGGCGCAGGAAGCGCTCGCGGTTGCCGATGGACTTGTTCTTCCCGGACAGCCTGCGGTCGATGATTTGCTGAAGCGACATCGAGCGACCTGCTTTCTTGTTAGCTCGACTTCCTCACGCGCAGGTACCACTCGCACAACAGCCTTACCTGCTTGGCCGTGTAGCCCTTGTCCACCATGCGCTGCACGAAGTTCTCGTGCTTCTTGGCGTCCTCGGCGCTGGCCTTGGCGTTGAAGCTGATGACGGGCAGCAGCTCCTCGGTGTTGGAGAACATCTTCTTCTCGATGACGGTGCGCAGCTTCTCGTAGCTGGTCCACAGCGGGTTCTTGCCCGCGTTGTTGGCGCGCGCCCGCAGCACGAAGTTGACGATCTCGTTGCGGAAGTCCTTGGGGTTGGAGATGCCGGCGGGCTTCTCGATCTTCTCGAGCTCGGCGTTCAGCGCCGCGCGGTCGAAGACCTCGCCGGTGTCGGTGTCGCGGTATTCCTGGTCCTGGATCCAGTAGTCGGCATAGGTCACGTAGCGGTCGAAGATGTTCTGGCCGTACTCGCTGTAGCTCTCCAGGTAGGCGGTCTGTATCTCCTTGCCGATGAACTCGGCATAGCGCGGCGACAGCTGTTCCTTGATGAAGCCGACGTACTTCTCTTCGAGCTCCTTGGGGAACTGCTCGCGCTCGATCTGCTGCTCCAGCACGTACATCAGGTGCACGGGGTTGGCGGCCACTTCTGCCGAGTCGAAGTTGAAGACCTTGGACAGGATCTTGTACGCGAAGCGCGTGCTGATGCCGCTCATGCCCTCGTCGACACCGGCGTAGTCGCGGTACTCCTGGTAGCTCTTCGCGCGGGGGTCGGTGTCCTTCAGGTTCTCGCCGTCGTAGATCTGCATCTTGGAATACAGCGACGAGTTCTCCGGCTCCTTCAGGCGCGTGAGCACGGCGAACTGGCTCATCATCTTCAGCGTGCCTGGCGCGCACTTGGCCTCGGCCAGCGACGAGCCGCGGATGAGCTTCTCGTAGATCTTGACCTCTTCGCTCACCCGCAGGCAGTACGGCACCTTCACGATGTAGACGCGGTCGAGGAAGGCCTCGTTGTTCTTGTTGTTGCGGAAGGTCTTCCACTCGCTCTCGTTGCTGTGCGCCAGCACGATGCCGTCGAACGGAATCGCGCCGAAGCCTTCGGTGCCTTTGTAGTTGCCTTCTTGAGTTGCCGTCAGCAGCGGGTGCAGCACCTTGATGGGCGCCTTGAACATTTCCACGAACTCCAGCAGGCCCTGGTTGGCCAGGCACAGGCCGCCGGAGTAGCTGTAGGCATCGGGGTCGTCCTGCGCATAAGTCTCGAGCTTGCGGATGTCGACCTTGCCCACCAGCGAGCTGATGTCCTGGTTGTTCTCGTCACCCGGCTCGGTCTTGGCCACGCCCAGTTGCTTGAGCACGCTGGGGTAGCGCTTGACCACCTTGAACTTGCGGATGTCGCCGCCGAACTCGTCGAGCCGCTTGACGGCCCACGGCGACAGGATGCGGTTGAGGTAGCGGCGCGGGATGCCGTAGTCGCGCTCCAGCAGCGGGCCGTCTTCCGTTGGGTCGAACAGGCCCAGCGGGCTCTCGTTCACCGGCGAGCCGGCGATGGCGTAGAAGGGCACCTGCTCCATCAGCTGCTTCAGCCGCTCGGCGATGGAACTCTTGCCGCCGCCCACGGGGCCCAGCAGGTAGAGGATCTGCTTCTTTTCCTCCAGCCCCTGCGCAGCGTGCCTGAAATAGGACACCACCTGCTCGATCGCTTCCTCGAGCCCGTAGAACTCGGCGAAGGCCGGGTAGATCTTGATCGTCTTGTTGGCGAACAGGCGCGAGAGGCGCGGGTCGTTGCGCGTGTCGAGCATCTGCGGCTCGCCAATGGCCTGGAGCATTCGCTCGGCGGCTGTGGCGTAGGCCAGCGGGTTTCTCTTGCACTCGGCGAGGTACTCCTCCAGTGTGAGTTCCTCGACCTTCGTGCGCTCATAGCGCGCGGCGAAGTGGCTGATGACGTCCATGTCGATCTCCTGCGGTTTGAACTCCACAGGACCACAGGCACGATCCGTGCCCGAGGGGCTGGGGGGTTCTGATCGCGCCTCAACTGCAAGGCGTCATCAGAACTCTCCAATCGATGTTCTGGTCGTCAGCTTGGGGCCGACGCAACGGGACCATCTCAAGAATAAGCCGATGCCAACCCACCAACAAATCCGCTTGCGTTCCCGTTGACAGGTGCGGCCCAGCATACGCCCGGCCGAGAGGCAAGACCTGCCACTTTCATGGCAAACCACACATTCCGCTTGGGTTTAACGCCGACGTGAAAACGCTGGTGCAAAACGGGCCGCGGGTTCTTCCCCGCGCCGTTGGCGCACGGCCGTGGCTAGGATGATGAAAGCGGTTTCAAATTTTGATGCAAACCGGCTTTTTCCCCACGCTGCGTGCCATGCCCGATCGACAAACGCTCACTGCCCTCGCCCTGTCTCTTCTCGCCGGGCTCGCTGCCGCCGGTCCGGACAGCCAGGCCCCGGCCGCCGCCGCGGGTATCACCGTGCGCGGCACGCAGATCGCCGGCCCTGACCAGGACGACCGCGGCGAGCCCGACTGGCTGGCCCGCATGAACAACTGGCGGCGTGACCCCACCGCCACGCACGCCGCGTGGCTGCAGGCGATGCAGCAGTGGCGGCGCGAGCAGCACCAGCGCCTGGGCTACGACGACGCGCAGTACCGCCGCCCCGAGCTGCAGTGGACGCAGGGCAGCTTCGTGCAGCCGCAGGTGATGGTGGAAGACCGGCTGCTGTACGACCCGGTGAAGCGCGTCTACACCGTGAAGCGGCTGCTGGATGATCTGCGCCAGCGCTACGGCGGCATTGACAGCGTGCTGCTGTGGCCGGTGTACCCGAACAGCGGCGTGGACGACCGCAACCAGTGGGACCTGCTGCGCGACATGCCCGGCGGTGTGGCCGGCGTGAAGGCCATGGTGCAGGACTTCCAGCGCCAGGGCGTGCGCGTGTTCTTCCCCACCATGCCGTGGGACGTGGGCACGCGCGATGAAGGCCGCAGCCAGGCGGAGGCGACGATGGAGCTGCTGGCCTCCATCGGCGCCGATGGCGTCAACGGCGACACCATGGCCGGCCTGCCCATCGACTTCCTGCGCGCCGCGCAGGCCCGCGGCGTGCCGATGGCACTGGAGCCCGAGCTGCCGCTGCAGGACGACGCGATGCTCGCCTTCAACACGCTGAGCTGGGGCTACTGGGAGACGCCCTTTGTGCCCATGGTCAGCAAGTGGAAGTGGCTGGAGCCGCGGCACCTGGTGCATGTGTGCGACCGCTGGGCGACGGACCGGCACGAGATCTTGCAAGCGGCCTTCTTCAACGGCACGGGCATACAGAGTTGGGAGAACGTGTGGGGCTGGTGGAACGGCATCACGCCGCGCGATGCGGCGGCGCTCAAGCGGATCGCCGGCGTGTACCGCGGCTGGCCGGCGCTGCTGTCCAGCGCGGGCTGGGAGCCGCACGTGCCCACGCGCCAGTACGGCGTGTACGCCAGCCGCTTTCCCGGCGACACGGCCACGCTGTGGACGGTGGTCAACCGCAACGACTTCACCGTGGGCGAGCTGCCGCTGACCGTGGCGCACGAGCCCGGCGCGCGCTACGTGGACGCGTGGAACGGCCGCGAGCTGAAGGCCGACGTGGGCGCCGACGGCCGCGCCACCGTCACGCTGGCGCTGGAGCCGCGCGGCTTTGGCGCACTGGTGCAGCTGCGCAGTGCCGACGCGGTGGCGGCAGCCCAGCCGGTGCTGCAGGCGCAACGCGCGCTGGCCGAGAAGCCGCTGGCGTCGTATTCACGCGAGTGGAAGCCGCTGCCGCAGCGGCTGGTGCCCCAGGCGCCCACGCCGCGCGTGAAGGCGGCGCCGGCTGGCATGGTGACCGTGCCTGCTGCGGCGGCGTACGACTTCCGCGTGACCGGCCTGCAGATCGAAGGCGAGAACCGCCCGGGGCTGGACGTGCAGTACCCGTGGGAGACGGTGGCGCGGCGCGAGCATGTGCACCGCATGGCCATCGCGCGTTTTCACATCGACGTCCACCCGGTCACCAACGAGGCCTTCGCGCGCTTCGTGCAGGCCACGGGTTACCGGCCGGCGGATGACCATCACTTCCTGGCCCACTGGCAAGGCGCGCAGCCCGCGCCGCAAGACCTGAAACGCCCCGTGGTGTGGGTGGGACTGGAAGACGCCCGCGCCTACTGCCGCTGGGCCGGCAAGCGCCTGCCGCACGAGTGGGAATGGCAGTACGCCGCGCAGGGCAGCGACGGCCGGCGTTACCCGTGGGGGTCAGACTGGCGCGACGATCTCGTGCCCCCCGCGCACACCGCGCGCCACCTGCCCGTGCTGGCCGAGGTGGGCCGCTACCCGCAGGCGGTCAGCCCCTTCGGCGTGCAGGAGCTGGTGGGCCACCTGTGGCAGTGGACGGACGAGTTCGAGGACGACCGCACGCGCGCCGCCATCGTGCGCGGCGGCAGCCCCTACCAGCCGCAGGGCGCGTCCTGGTACTTCCCCAACACGCGCCGGCTGGACCAGCACGGCAAGCTGCTGCTGATGGCCCCGTCGAAAGACCGCTCGGGGCTGATCGGCTTTCGCTGCGTGGCGGACGCCGAGTGACCACCGGCTGACGCGACCGCGGGGGCTTCAGCCCTCGCGGCGCAGCTTGTCGAGGATGCCCGACAGGGCGTCCAGCGAGTCGAAGTGGATGGCCAGCTCACCGCTCTGGCCGCCCTTCTTGGTGCGCTTCTTCACGCGCACTTCCACGGTGGCGCCCAGCGCGTCGGCCAGCTCTTCCTCCAGGCGCAGCACGTCGCGGCTCTTGTCGCCCTTCACGCGCAGCAGCGGGGCCTGGCGCGCGGCACCCTGCGTCTTGGCGACCAGCTTCTCCGCTTCGCGCACGCTGAGCTTCTTGGCCGCGATCTCGCTGGCGGTGGTGATCTGCGTGGCGCCGTCCAGCGGCAGCAGCGCGCGGGCGTGGCCCATGTCCAGGTCACCGGCCATCAGCATGTTCTGCACCGGGGCGGCCAGGTTCAGCAGGCGCAGCAGGTTGCTGGCGGCGCTGCGCGAGCGGCCCACGGCCTGCGCGGCCTGCTCGTGCGTCAGGCCGAACTCGTCGGTCAGGCGCTTCAGGCCTTGCGCTTCTTCCAGCGGGTTGAGGTCTTCACGCTGGATGTTCTCGATCAGCGCCATCGCGGCCGCCGATTCGTCGGGCACCGCCTTCACCAGCACCGGCACCTCGCGCAGGCCGGCCAGCTTGGCGGCACGGAAGCGGCGTTCGCCGGCGATGATTTCGTAGCTGACGCCGCCGTTCGGCGTGATCGGGCGCACGAGGATGGGCTGCATGATGCCCTGGCCCTTGATGCTCTCGGCCAGCTCGTACAGCGAGCCCTCGTCCATGCGCGTGCGCGGCTGGTACTTGCCGGCCTGCAGCTGCTCCAGCTTCAGCGTGCTGGGCGTGCCGTCGCGTTCGGGGGCGGGGGTGTCGCTGACCTTGGGGCCCAGCAGGGCTTCCAGGCCGAGGCCGAGGCCTTTGGGTTTCTTCGTTGCCATGGGCGCGGATTGTCCTTCAGGGCTTCGCGAGGCTGCGCAGCAGTTCCCGGCCTTCGGGCCAGTCGCCCAGCCCCGAGTCGGCATTGAGGTGGCCGCGCGGCCCGGCCATGACGACGCTGCTGCCCCAGTCCGCCGCCATCTGCGCGCTGCGCTCGGCGGCGCCGAAGGGGTCGTCGCTGCTGATGACGGCGATGCTCGCGAAGGGCAGGCGCCGGCGGCGGATGGGGCGCCAGTTGTGCAGCTGCGGCGGCATGTCCTCGCGCTCGGTGTCGGGCGGGGCGACGAGCAGCGCGCCCGCCACGCGGGCCGTGTGCTGCGAGTGCTCGGCCCAGCTCGCCACCAGCTGGCAGCCCAGCGAATGCGCCACCAGTACGGCCGGGGCATCGTCCTGCAGCAGCACCTCGTCCAGCCGTGCCATCCAGTCGCCACGGCGCGGCCAGTCCCAGTCGTGCTGCTCCACGCGCTGGTCGCCATGCAGCCGCTCCCAGCGGCTTTGCCAATGCTCGGGGCCGGAGTTCTGCCAGCCCGGCAGAAGCAGTACGCGCGATGGATTCATGGTTTGCCCTTATCCTTTGCGGCTCGATTTTCAGCGGTTGGAGCAGCGGCAATGACGTTCAAGGTGTTTGTGGATGGCCAGGAAGGCACGACCGGCTTGCGGATTCACGAGTACCTGGCGGCCCGCACCGACATCGAGGTGCTCAAGATCGCCGCCGACAAGCGCAAGGACCCCGCCGAGCGTTCGCGCCTGCTGAACGCCGCCGACGTGGCCTTCCTGTGCCTGCCGGACGCCGCGTCGCGCGAGGCGGCCTTCATGGTCAACAACGACCGCACCTGCCTCATCGACGCCAGCACGGCCCACCGCACGGCGCCGGGCTGGGCCTTCGGCCTGCCGGAGCTGGCCCGCGGCCAGCGCGGCGCCATCCAGGCCAGCAAGCGCATCGCCAACCCGGGCTGCCACGCCAGCGCCTTCATCCTCGCCGTGCGCCCGCTGGTGGACGCCGGCCTGCTGCCGCGCGAGGCGGCCGTCAGCGCCACGTCCATCACCGGCTACTCGGGCGGCGGCAAGAGCATGATCGCCGAGTACGAGCAGCACCCGCTGCCCGCGCACCTGCAGGCGCCGCGCCCCTACGGCCTGGGCCTGAAGCACAAGCACCTGCCGGAGATGATGGCGCACACCGGGCTGGCCGCGCCGCCGGTGTTCATGCCCATCGTCAGCAGCTTCTACAAGGGCCTGGCCGTCAGCGTGCCGCTGCAGCTGAGCCAGCTGAAGGCCGGCACCACGCCCGAGCAGATCCACGCCGCGCTGGCCGCGCACTACGACGGCGAGCGTTTCATCAACGTCATGCCGCTGCGCGACGCGGCGACGCTGGAGACCGGCTTCTTCGACGTGCAGGCCTGCAACGACACCAACCGCGTGGACATCTTCGTGTTCGCATCCGACACGCAGGCGCTGGTCATCGCGCGGCTGGACAACCTTGGCAAGGGCGCCAGCGGCGCGGCCGTGCAGAGCATGAACGTGCACCTGGGCCTGGAAGAGAGCCTCGGCCTGGTCTGACCCCTGAACGGTGACGTTGCGCGGGAGCGCGGCGTCGCGATACTGCGGCCTCCCAACCTGGAGGACCGCCCGTGGGCAAGACCCGACCGCCGCTGGCGCATGAGCAGCTGCTGGCCACCGTGCACATCGCCGGCGCGGCCGACCCGCTGGGCCTGCCGCTGGCCGCCGTGGACGCGCAGTCGCGCCAGAGCATGGCGCAGCAGGCGCTGCGCTGGACCTATGTGCTGCGCTCCCGCCAGCGCTGGCTGCGCGATGCCAAGGTGCGCGAGCAGCACCAGGCCGATGCCACCGCGACGCTGGCCCGGTTGGGCCTGGATGCCAACGGGCTGCAGGCGCTGGGCGATGCGGACCGGCTGGTGGTGCGCGTGCCTTACCAGCATGAGGCGCTGTGCTGGGAAGGGCGCGTGTTCCCGTGGGAGTACGTGCTGGCCGCCGCCACGCGCGAGCAGCGCCGCGCTGCGCCCGGCGGCCCGAAGCCGCTGACCGTCATCCGCGAGCTGCAGGTGCAGCACGAGGTGGAGGGCCGCTGGCAGCCGGTGCCGCGCGCGGCGGTCGTGTTCCCCGCCTGGCCGGACTTCCGGGTGCTGTTTGTCAACACGCTGCCCAGCGAGCTGGGCGAGCGCTGGACGGTGGAGGCCGAGCTGGCCAACCTGGCGCGGGCGCTGCCGGCCGGTGTGCCCGCGCCACGCGTGCTCAGCCATCCCAGCCTGGACGAGCTGGTGGCCGAGCTGGTGGCGCGGCCGCCGCAGCTGCTGCACTTCGCCGGCATGGACAGCCACCAGGGCCTGCGCGAGCTGGTGGCCGCCCAGGGCGATGCGGCGGTGGTGGAGGTGGCCGGTGTGGTGTGCCGCGCGGCCGACGTGATGGCCGACCGGCAGCGCCTCGTCGACGGGCTGCTGCTGCGCGGCAGCCACGGCGTGCCGCAGCTGGTGCCGGCGCAGCAGCTGGCCCAGCGCCTGGCGGCCGCGGGCGTGCCGGTCTACCTGGCCACGTTCAACGTCTGGAACAGCGCGGCGCGGCTGGCGCCCATGCTGGTGGCCGAGGGCGCGGCGCGGGCGGCGCTGGGCTTCCAGGACGCCTTCGACGACTCGCTGGCCGAGTACGTGCTGACGCAGCTGCTGCGCCAGCTGTTCGACGGCGGCTTCGACCTTCCCGACGCCTTCGCCCGCGTATGGGGGGAGGTGAGGGCGCTGCCCGAGTCGGTGGACGCGACCGGCGTGACGCTGTGGCTGGACGGCCCCGTGTTCGTCGACCCGGCGACGCGCGCGGCCCATGAGGCGCAGGGCCGGCGGCTGGCGGCACAGGCGGCCGAGATCGCGCGGCCGGCGCCGGCCTCGGCCGCGGTGCGCTGCGAGATCGAGCCCTTCGCCGAGCTGAACTACGCGGTGCTGCACAACGCGCAGCCGCTGTTCAGGCGCTTCGTGCTGAGCTGCGAGCGCTTCCAGGAGGCGGCGCCGCTGGACGTCAGCGTGGCCGTGCACATGGGGGCGGAGGTGGCGCGCTTCCAGCGCCGCGTGACGCTGCGCCAGGTGCGCGAGAAGCTGACCGACAAGATCCACGTGCCGCTGACGGCCGAGGTGGCGCGCAGCGTGCACGAGGCCATCAACACCAGCCTGCATGTCTGCGTGCGCCAGGGCGGCGACGTGCTCTACGACGACAGCCACCGGCTGCGCCTGCTGCCGGTGGACCAGTGGCGCGACAACCGCCGCGACGGCCGCTGGCTGCCGTCGTTCGTGCTGCCGCGGGACCCGGCCGTCGTGGGCGCCGTGGCCCGGGCGCAGCGCTACAACCGCGTGCTGCGCGACGACCCGTCGGCCGGCTTCGAGGGCTACCAGTGCGTGCCCGAGAACGCCGTCGACGAGGACGCGCTGCGTGGCGTGGACCGGCAGGTCGAGGCGATCTGGGCCACGCTGCTGCACGACTGGCAGCTGGGCTATGTGAACCCGCCGCCCAGCTACAGCGGCGAGCTGGACTCGCAGCGCCTGCGCGTGCCGTCCACCGTGCTGGCCGAGCGCGCGGGCACCTGCATCGACCTGGCGCTGCTGTTCGCGGCCTGCCTGGAGCTGGTGGACATCTATCCCGTCGTCTTCCTGCTCGACGGCCATGCGCTGCCCGGCTGGTGGCGGCACCGCAGCTTCCAGCAGGAGTACCAGCAGATGGGCGCGGCCAGCTATGGCGACGCGGTGCAGGGCGATGCCGGCGGCAGCGCGGCGGCCAATGCGCAGGCCGTCAGCTGGCATGCCGGCAAGGCCAGCTGGGCCGAGGTGCGGCGCTGGATACGCGAGCGCAAGCTGGTGCCCATCGAGACGGTGCGGCTCACCGAGCATTGCGGCTTCATCGAGGCCATCGAGGCCGGCGTGCAGGCGCTGTCCGAGCGGGCCGACTACGACTCGATGCTGGACATCGTGACGGCGCGCCAGGCGCAGGTCACGCCGCTGCCGTTGCTCCGGGAGGCGCCATGAGTTCGCACACCTTGTGGGCCGAGGCGCGTGAGCTGTTCACCGCGCCGGCCGCCGCACCCGCCGAGACGGCCAGGCCCTCGCTGCAGCAGCGCCGCCGCCGCGGCTTCGAGGCCGGGGACGGGCGTGCCGCCGTGCGCCTGCTGCGCGACGACGACGGCCTGCTGCACTGGGTCTACGAGCCGCCCGCGGCGCCACGGGGCGGCGGCGCGACGCGGCGCAGCTGGCGCGCCGTCGGCGTGGATGCGAACGACACGGTCGAGCGCATCGCGTTCCCCGAGCTGGGCCGCAACGCCGTCACCGACGCGCTGCAGAAGCTGGACGTGCGGCTGAACCCGACGCTGGCCGGCCTGCGCCCCACCGACGGCCTGCGCCGCTGGGATGGCGCGCAATGGGCGCCGCTGGCCGCCGGGGAACTGGCCGCGCTGCAGGGCCGCGTGCTGGTGCTGGTGCATGGCACGTTCAGCCAGAGCGCGATGTACGCGAAGGAGTTCGCCGCCACGGCCGACGGCCAGGCGCTGTTCGAGCGGCTGACGCGTGCCGGCGGCGCCTATGCCGCGGTGCTGGCGTTCGACCACCCGACGCTGTCCGTCGCACCGTGGCTGAACGCGCTGGCCCTCAGCGACGCGCTGGCCGGCTGCGCAGCCGAGCTGGACTTCGTGGGCCACAGCCGCGGCGGCCTCGTCATCTCGTGGCTGCTGCGGCTGGCGCCCGCGCTGCCGGTGCGCCAGGCGCTGTTCGTCGGCTCGCCGCTGGCCGGCACGTCGCTGGCCGCGCCGGACAAGCTGCGCCAGGCGCTGGACCTGCTGGCCAGCTTCGCCGATGCCGTGGCCGAGACCGCACTCCAGGCCGGCAAGGCCGCGCCGCCGGGCCTGCAGCCGCTGGCGCTGGGCGTGAGCGGCCTGGCCTGCGTGCTGGGCAAGGTGCTGGCGCTGGGCGCGCGCACGCCGCTGGCCGATGCCGCCGTGGGCCTGGTGCCCGGGCTGCTGGCACAGGGCCGCGTGGCCAACAACCTGGAGCTGGCCCAGCTGTACCCGCTGCCCGGCGGCGCGGACGTGCGCGCCATCGGCGGCAGCTTCATGCCGGCGGAGGTCAACCAGCCGCTGTGGAAGCTGTGGCAGCGGGTGACGAACCTGAAGGGCCAGGCGATGTACTACGGCGCGGACCTGATCTTCGACCAGCCCAACGACCTTGTCGTCGACAGCGCGTCGATGAACCGGCTGGGCGACGCGACGCTGGCCGCGCCGCAGTGGGAAGACCTGGGCGTCAGCGCCGAGACCCACCACACCAACTACTTCCAGGACCTGCGGGTGTTGACCTGGCTGGACCGGCGGCTGCGGTGAATCGTGACGTCAGGGCGGCGCGGCCGGGCGGGTAAGCTGGCTGCGCGCGGCCGTGTTGTCGCCGATCAAACCGGGATATCCATGCACATCGTCAAGCATCTGGTTGCATCCATCGCCATCGTTGCGCTGTCCGGCGCCACGCTCGCGCAGCCGGCGCCGTCCAGCGAGGTGTTGTTCACCCAGCTGAAGGCGCTGGCGCCCGCCGGCAATGCCGAGGTGCAGTACCACCTGGGCATGTTCCTGAACAACGGCATCGGCACCGCGCGGGACACCGCTGCGGCGTTCCAGCAGTTCTCCGCCGCCGCGGCGGCCGGCCACCCGCTGGCGGCCTACAAGGTGGGCTGCTACCTGGCCGGCCAGTTCCCGGGCGTGGTGCCTGTCGACCAGGCCGAGGCGCTGAAGTTCAAGCTGCGCGCCGCCGAGGCCGGCTACGAGCTGGCCCAGCAGGACGTGGGCATCGCGTACGCCAAGCGGGGCGATGCCGCGAACGCCCGGCAGTGGCTGGAGCGCGCGTCCCGGCAGGGCAGCCTGCCGGCCACGGCCTACCTGGCGCGCGATCTGTCCGCCGACCTGTCGGCCGACAAGACCAAGGGCTATGCGCTGCTGCAGCTGTTGAAGGCGCGCATGCCCGCGCCGCCGCCGGAGATGACCGAGCGCATCGCGAAGCTGGACGCGCAGCTCTCCGACGGCGAGAAGGCCGTGGCCGCCACGCTGCGCGCCAGCTGGGTGACGGGCGAGACGCCGCTGACGCAGCAGGCCCGCAGCGGGACCCGGGCGCTGCCGGCGCTGATCGCGTCGCTGGAGCGGTGACGCGGGCGGGGCGGTACGGCTTACTGCGCCACCAGCTCCACGCGCCGGTTCTTCGCCCGCCCGGCCTCGTCGCCATTGCCGGCCACCGGCGCCAGCGAGGCCAGGCCGCGGGCCGTCAGCCGCCTGGCGTCGACCTTGTACGGCGCCGCGGTCAGCGCCGCGACGACGGCCTGGGCGCGGGCCAGGCTGAGCTTCTCGTTGGCCTCGAAGCCGCCGACGTTGTCAGTGTGGCCGACGATCCAGGCCTTCAGCGCGGGCTGGCTCTTCAGCAGCTCGGCCATCGCGTCGAGCTGGGCCTGGGACTCGGGCTTGAGCTCAGTCCTGCCGGTGTCGAAGAACAGCCCCGTCAGCGTGACGCGGCCCTCCGCCGCCAGGCCGGCCTGCAGCGCGGCGGGGTCGACCGTGACCTGGCCGGTGGCCATGGCCTTGGGCTCGATGACCTGCACGTAGGTGGCGACCAGGCCGGTCGTCGCGTTGGCGGCCAGCGATGTGTAGAGCAGCACGGTGGCCTGCTGGCCCGGCTTGCCCAGCGTGCCGACGAGCATGCGGCCGTCGTCGTGGGCCAGCGCCGAGGTCAGGCTGTAGCGGCTGCCGGTCGGCGTGTCGACGTCGCCCTTGGCCCAGACGAAGCCCTTGGTGGGCTGCAGCTGGCGGGTCCAGGCGAAGTAGAGGTCGCTGCAGTCGCGCTCGCAGACGAAGCGCGGCTTGAAGCCGGCGGCGTTGAGCGCCTGCTGGTAGTTGCGCCAGACCTCCAGCGCCGCCTTGCCGCGCGGCGCGATGTAGACGGTCTGCGTGACCTTGCCTTCGAGCTCGACCAGCTCCTTGAACTTGTACTTGTCGGCCTTCTGGTATTCGGGCGCGGCGGGCACGGCGGCGGCGTCCCAGTCGGCCACGCGCTGGCCGGCCAGCCAGGAGCCGGCGAAGCGCTTGATCAGCGGGTGGTCGGCAGCGCCGGGCAGGTCGGCGCCCGGCGCGGCGTGCGCGGTGAAGGCGGCCAGCAGCAGGGCGGCCAGCATCGAGCGGTGAAGCATGGGCATCCTCGGGGCGATTGGGTTACTGCAGGACCATCTCGACGCGGCGGTTCTTCGCGCGACCGTCTTCGCTACCGTTGGACGCCACCGGCGCAAAGTTGGCGACGCCGCGCGCTTGCAGCCGACCGGCCGCGATGCCGCGCTGCGTGAGCGCCGCCACCACGGCCTTGGCGCGGCCTTCGCTGAGCGCGAGGTTGGCGTCGATGGCGCCGACGTTGTCGGTGTGGCCGACGATGAGCACCTTGAGCGCCGGCTGCGCCTTCAGCAGCGCGGCCATCTGGTCCAGCTGCGTGGCGCTGTCGGGCTTGACGTCGGTCTTGCCGGTGTCGAAGAACAGGCCGTACAGGGCCACCTTGCCCTCGGCCTGCAGGCCTTGGCCGATGGCCTTGGCGTCCACCGTGACCTGGCCCGTGGGCATGGCCTTGGGCTCGACGATCTCGACGTAGGTGACCGCGCGGTTGGTGTGCTCGTTGGACGCCATGGACGTGAACAGCAGCAGGTGCAGCGTGCGGCCACCGCTGCTCAGCGTGCCCACCGTCATGCGCGCCTGGTCATGGGTGATGGACATGGCCAGCGGCCAGCTGCTGCCGCGGTGCTGGCCGCCGGCGGCGGGCAGGTCGCCCTCGGCCCACTGCATGCCCTTGGCGCGCTCGTAGCCGTCCAGCGCGAAGTAGGCTTTGACACAGCCCTGGGCCTCGTTCTCGCAGCCCCAGGTGGGCTTGAAGCCGGCGGCGGCCAGCGCCTGCTGGTGGTTGCGGTAGACCTCCAGCGGGCTCTTGCCCAGCGGCGACAGGTAGAACAGCCGCGTGACCTTGCCTTCCAGCACGACGGGCCGGTTGAACTTGTCGTTCTCGGTCTTGGACACGCCGCTGGCGTCGGGGAAGCTGCGCTGGTCCCAGTCCTGCTGGGCGTAGCCGACGAGCACGCTGCCGGTGAAGCGCTTGAGGACGGGGTGGTCGGCGCTGCCGGCCACGTCGACCTTGGGGGCGTCGGCGAAGGCCGGGGTGGCGAGCGTGGCGGCGGCCAGCGTGAGGGTGGCGAGGGCGGTGCGCAGGGGCGTCATGAGGAGCCTTGTGTTCCGAGGAGGGCGATGGTGACGCCGTCAACGCGGCGCGCTGGCTCGCCGATGGCCTTCAAACAAGGGACGGTGAGCCGCCGGCAGCGCCGTTTTTGTAGCCAGACGTAAGCCGCCGCTGCACGGTCTGACGGGTGGGGGGACGCGTCAGCCCGGGCGGGACGCCAGCAGGTAGCGCAGCTCGGTGCAGGGCTCGCCGCGGAACTCGGTGGCCACGGTGGCGATGCGGGTAGCGCCCAGCCGCTCCAGCAGCCGGATGCAGGCCGCGTTGCGCGCGTCGGTCTGTGCGTGGATGTGCCGGACGGCCGTCTGCTCGAACACCAGCGCGATGGCCGCGCGCACCGCGGCGCTGGCCAGGCCCCGGCCCTGCGCCGCGCGGGCGAGGCTGAAGCCGAACTCGGCCTCGCGGCCGTCGGCGCTGATGTGGACGCCCAGGTCACCGATCAGTTGGCCCGTCAGGTCATCGGCGATGCCCAGCTGCGTCCAGGTGCCGGGCTGGAACAGCGGGCCAGCGGCCATCTCTTCGAGGAAGGCCAGCGCCCGCGCGTCGGTCTGCGGCTGCCAGCCCTGCCAGCGGCCTACCTCGGGGTCGCCGCGGTAGGCCTGGAAGTCGGCCAGGTCGGTGGGGCGCAGGTGTCGCAGCATCAGCGGTGCCCGGCCGCCCGTAACCGCTGATCGCCCCCTCGGGGGGCAGCGAGCATCGCGAGCGTGGGGGTCCATGAGCTCATGTCAGCACCGCCTCGGGGCTGCGGTAGTGATAACGGTAGGCGAACACAAAGCCCAGCCGTGCGTAAAGCCGCTGCGCGACGGCGTTGTCGCTGCCCACCTGCAGGTAGGCCTGGCGGGCGCCTTGCTGGTGGGCGAGGGCCAGCAGCGCGCGGCACAGCCGCTCGCCGTGGCCTTGCCGCGGCTGGGCCGACGCGATGTCGTACAGGCCGACCAGCTCGCCGTCGACAACCATCTGCCCGCAGGCCAGCAGCGCGCCGCCGGCGTCGTTCAGCGCAAAGCCCTGGTACGTCACCGGCGCGGTCGCGATGCGTTCGGCATGCGCGGCGATGGCCGTGTCGGACGACCCGCGCAGCCCACCGACGAGTGCTGCGTAGGCGGTGGCATCCAGCGGCTGCAGCGCGGCGGGCGCGGGGTCCGGCGTGAGGGTGGCCAGCACCATCACATCGGCCGCGTCGAACGCGCCCCAGCCCTTGGCAGCCAGGCGGGCATCGAGGTCGGCCGGCTGGCTCCACGGCGTCACGCGCACGGCCAGCGGCAGGCCGGCAGCGTCGTAGGCGCGCTGGCAGCGTGCCAGCAGCTCGTCCAGCGGCAGCGTGCCCTGGCGCAGCGCATTGATGCAGCGCGAGCGCTTGGCCTTGCCGGGCGACAGCCGGATCAGCCAGCCGTCGATGTCGGCCTGCTGCGGCGGGGCGGAGGCGTCCAGGCCGGCGAGTTCGGCGCGCAGGGCGAGGGCGTCAAGCATCGGTCAGCAGCACCTGGGGGTCGCGCCACAGGCAGCGCCATTCCGGCAGCGACACACCGCCGAACGGGCCGGTCATGCCGGGGTCGATGAACTCCGCGCCCAGCCGGGCGTAGAAGCGCTTGGCGGGCTCGTTCTGGTCCAGCACCCACAGGTGCAGCGGCTGCGTGTGCGCCGGCCCCAGCTCGCGGACGACGGCCTGCAGCAGCCGCCGGCCGAGGCCGCCGCCTTTGAGGTCGGGGTGGACGTGCAGGTTGTCGACCAGCGTGCCGCAGACCGGATCATGGCCGGGCAGCACGTAGGCGAAGCCGATCATCTGGCCGGCGGCGTCGTCGGCCACGATGCCGAAGGCGGGCGCCGTCGCCGGGCCTTGCAGCCGCTCGCGCCAGACGGCCTGGCGCTCGGCGAAGACGTCATGGTCCAGGAAGCCGTCCGGCACGATGCCGCGGTAGGCGCTGCGCCAGCTGGTGGCGTGGAGGAGGGCGATGGCATCGGCGTCGGCCGGGGTCATCTTGCGTATCGTGGCCCCATGGAGGTTCATGGCTGTTCCAGTTCAGGCGCGATGACCTTGGTGGCTGTCGCGCATTGGCCGTGCTCGCAATATGTCGCTGTCAACTCAAGAACCAAGCCGCCGGTTTCGGCTTTTGCCAGATAGCTGCAAGTGACGTGAGACCTCCGGGCGCGGGCTTCATCTCCGGACCGCAGAATGAAGTGGGGCCCCTTCAGCAGTATTGCCGGGGGCGGGATTGGCTTCTCGCCAGTCCGTTTGCGCGTCTGCAAATCCCTCAGGTATCGAGCGTTTTCGGTGGCGTACTCGTTGGACGCGGGCGTGCCATCGGCCCGCGTGATGTTTAAGCCTTCTGGCCAAAACGCGTAGACGGTGAGCACCGGCTCTTTCTCATCTTCTGCCCGAGCTTGTATGGTTACGCGCTTCAGGTCGCAATGATGGACTTGGGCGCAGGCCAAAAGTGGCACCACCAAGGCCGCCATCAGCAGCACCTTGCTCACCGCATCGTCTCGATCCGCTTCACCATCTCCCTGGCGAAGTCGACAAACGCCTGGGCACCCTTGGAGCTGGGGTCGAACACGACGCCTGGCAGCCCGTAGCTGGGCGCCTCGGCCAGCCGCACGTTGCGTGGGATGACGGTGTCGAACACCTTGTTGGCGAAGTGGGCCTTGAGCTGGTCGCTGACCTGCTGCTGCAGCGTGATGCGCGGGTCGAACATGACGCGCAGCAGGCCGATGATCTCCAGGTCCGGGTTCAGGTTGGCGTGGATCTGCTTGATGGTGTTGACCAGGTCGGTCAGGCCTTCCAGCGCGAAGTACTCGCACTGCATGGGCACGATGACGCCGTGCGCGCTGCACAGCCCGTTCAGCGTCAGCATGGACAGCGACGGCGGGCAGTCGATCAGCACGAAGTCGTAGTCCTTGCCGGCCTCGGCCAGCGCGGCCTTCAGCCGGGCTTCGCGGCGCTCCAGCGCCACCAGGTCGACCTCGGCGCCGGCCAGCTCGCGGTTGGCGCCCAGCACGTCGTAGCCGGCCTTGTCCGCGCGGGCCTTGGCCTCGGCGATGGAGGCGGACTCCAGCAGCACGTCGTAGACCGTCATCTCCAGCTTGCGCTTGTCGATGCCGGAGCCCATGGTGGCGTTGCCCTGCGGGTCCAGGTCGACGACCAGCACGCGCTGGCCGATCTGGGCCAGGCCGGCGGCGAGGTTGACGGTGGTGGTGGTCTTGCCGACGCCACCCTTCTGGTTGGCGATGCAGAAAATCTTGGCCATGGCTGGGGTTCCGGGAGCAACCGGCATCGTACCGGGCGGAGGGCGAGTCGGACCTCGGGCGCGACCCGTGAAGCGGCCTCAGCGAGGCTTCATCCAGACGATGCAGCGCTGCGCGTCCAGGCCCGGGACGGCCAGTTGTTCCACGTGAAACACGGCCACGTCCGCGGGCAGGGCGGCAATCTCGTCGGCTGGGTGCTGGCCCTTCATGGCCATCCAGACCGCACCGGGTGCCAGGTGCTGGCGGGTCAGGCTCGTGAAGTCCACCAGCGACGCGAACGCGCGGGACGTGATGACGCCGAACGGCTCGGTCGTCAGTTGCTCGACGCGACTGTGCACGCCGTGCAGGTTGGGCAGCTTCAGCTCGGCGGCGACCTGCTGGATGAAGGTGGCCTTCTTGGCGACCGCGTCCACACAGGTCACGTCGGTGCCGGGGCAGCAGATGGCGATGACCACGCCGGGCAGCCCGCCGCCGGCGCCCACATCCATCAGCCTGGCCGGCGCCCCATGCCGCAGCAGCGGCGGCAAGGCCGACAGGCTGTCGATCAGGTGGTGGCTCAGCATCTGCGCCGGGTCGCGCACGGCGGTCAGGTTGTAAACCTTGTTCCACTTCTGCAGCAGGGCCAGGTAGGCCAGCAGCTGGTCGAGTTGGTGGTCGCCGAGTTCGAGGCCGAGTTGGGTGGCTGCCGTCTGGAGCGTGTCCCTCATGCCGCTTCCGCCTCGGTGAAGCCCTTGAACTTGCCCTTCTTCAGGTGCACCAGCAGCAGCGAGATCGCGGCCGGCGTGATGCCGGAGATGCGCGAGGCCTGGCCCAGCGTCTCGGGGCGGTGCTTGTTCAGCTTCTGCCGTGCCTCGAAGGAGAGGGCGTGGACAAGGCCGTAGTCCAGCTCCTCGGGCAATTTCAGATGCTCGAAGTGCGCGGCGCGGGCGACGTCATCGACCTGCTTGTTGATGTAGCCGGCGTACTTGGTGCTGATTTCCACCTGCTCGGTGACGAGGGCCGCCAGCTCTTCGCCCAGCTCGGCATTCAACGTTTCACGTGAAACACCGGCCTCGGGTCGAGCGATGGACGCCACCTCGGCGACGGTGTCGAACACCACGCCGGGCCGGCGCAGCAGGTCGACCAATGTGTACTCGCGCTCCAGCGCCTTGCCGACGAGACGTTCCGCGTCCGCCGCCGGCAAGATGCCCGCGTGGACCCAGGTGCTCTTCAGCTTCTCTGTTTCACGTGAAACAGCATCGCGCTTGCGGTTGAAGGCGGTCCAGCGCTCGTCGTCCACCAGGCCCAGCTGGCGGCCCACTTCGGTCAGGCGCGCATCGGCGTTGTCCTCGCGCAGCTGCAGCCGGAACTCGGCGCGGCTGGTGAACATGCGGTACGGCTCGGTGACGCCCTTGGTGATGAGGTCGTCCACCAGCACGCCCAGGTAGGCCTGGTCGCGCGCCGGCGTCCACGGGTCGTCGCCACGAACCTGCAGCGCGGCGTTCAGGCCGGCAAACAGTCCCTGGGCGGCGGCTTCCTCGTAGCCGGTCGTGCCGTTGATCTGGCCGGCGAAGAACAGGCCCTGGATGACCTTGGTCTCGAACGAGGCCTTGAGCCCGCGCGGGTCGAAGTAGTCGTACTCGATGGCGTAGCCCGGGCGCAGGATGTCGGCGTTCTCCAGGCCGGGGATGCTGCGCACCGCGGCCAGCTGGATGTCGAAGGGCAGGGAGGTGGAGATGCCGTTCGGGTAGAACTCGTGCGTCGTCAGGCCCTCGGGCTCCAGGAAGATCTGGTGCGAGTCCTTGTCGGCGAAGCGGTTCACCTTGTCCTCGATGCTGGGGCAGTAGCGCGGGCCCACGCCCTCGATGACGCCGGTGAACATCGGGCTGCGGTCGAAGCCGCTGCGGATGATCTCGTGCGTGCGGGCGTTGGTGTGCGTGATCCAGCACGGCACCTGCTGCGGGTGCATGGCGGTGTTGCCCATGAAGCTGAACACCGGCACGGGCGTCAGGTCGCCGGGCTGGGCCTCGCACTTGGAGAAATCGATGGTGCGGCCGTCGATGCGCGGTGGCGTGCCGGTCTTCAGGCGCCCCTGCGGCAGTTTCAGTTCCTTCAGGCGGGCCGACAGCGACACGGCCGGCGGGTCGCCGGCGCGGCCGGCGGCGTAGTTCTGCAGGCCCACGTGCACGCGGCCATCCAGGAAGGTGCCGGCCGTCAGCACGACGGCGCGGGCGCGGAACCGGATGCCGGCCTGCGTGACGGCGCCCACCACGCGGTCGCCTTCCACCATCAGGTCGTCCACGGCCTGCTGGAACAGCTGCAGGTTGGGCTGGTTCTCCAGCCGCCGGCGGATAGCGGCCTTGTAGAGGATGCGGTCGGCCTGGGCGCGGGTGGCGCGCACGGCCGGGCCCTTGCTGCCGTTCAGGATGCGGAACTGGATGCCGCCCTCGTCGGTGGCCAGCGCCATCGCACCGCCCAGCGCGTCCACCTCCTTCACGAGGTGGCCCTTGCCGATGCCGCCGATGCTGGGGTTGCAGCTCATCGCGCCCAGGGTCTCGATGTTGTGGGTCAGCAGCAGCGTCTGCGCGCCCATGCGCGCCGCGGCAAGCGCCGCTTCAGTGCCGGCATGGCCGCCGCCGACGACGATGACGTCGAATTCCTTGGGGTAAAGCATCTCTGTTCCATTTCCGCATGTCGGGCCGGGCGCCGGGCTGCCAAGGGCGAGGCCCTTGGCCTGTCGTAGGCGCCAGCAGTCCGCAGGGACTGCTGGTGTCCGACGCCAGTTCGCCAAGCCGGCCCGCTCAGGCGATGTGCCTGCCGGTCGATCCGGTGGGCATCGCCGTCCCCTCGGGGGACCGGCCAAGGTACTCCTTGGACGAGGGGCGCCACGTTGCCTGGGCGAACCGCGAATTTTACGAAGGGCCTGTGGACAAGTCACCCGGCATCGGGGGTGACCGTGGTGGAATGCCGGGCATGCCGCTGCCCGCCGACCCCGCCCTTGCCGCGCTGGCCGACCTGGCGCGGCGGGCGCCCGCGATGCAGGTGCGGGCCGGCACCCGGCTGTTCGACGCCGGCCGACCCTGCCCGGGCTTCCCGCTGGTGGATGCGGGCAGCGTCAGCGTGTCGCTGCTGGCGCCGGACGGCCGGCGGCTGGAGCTGTACCGCGTGGAGCCGGGCGAGGTCTGCGTCGTGTCCGCCACCTGCCTGTTCGCCCACCGCGCGGCCACGGCCAGCGGCGAAGCCCGCACCGAGACGGCGCTGCGCCTCATCAGCCCGGCGGACTTCGAGGCCGTCTGCGAGCGCGACCCCGTGCTGCGCCGCTACGTGATGGGCCTGATGGCCGAGCGCCTGGCCGACCTGATGGCGTTGGTGGAGGCCGTGGCCTTCCAGCGGCTGGACCAGCGCCTGGCCGCGCTGCTGTGCGCCCGCGGCCCGCGCCTGCTCGTCACGCACCAGCAGCTGGCCGACGATCTGGGCACCGTGCGCGAGATCGTCAGCCGGCTGCTGCGCCGCTTCGAACGCGACGGCTGGGTGAGCCTGGGGCGCGAGCGCGTCGACGTGACCGACGCGGCGGCGCTGCAGCGGCTTTGCGCGGCGTCAAGCGCTGTGTGACCGTGGTCACCGACACGCGGGGCGCGCCGGCCGACGATGGCGGCATCACCACCCCAAGGAGTGCCTCATGTTCAAGACCAACGTCGGCGGCCTGGACCGCGCCGCCCGCCTCTGCGCCGGCCTCGTGCTGCTGGGCCTTGCGGCCACCGGCGTCATCGGCGCCTGGGGCTGGTTGGGCCTCGTGCCGCTGGCCACGGGCCTGATGAGCAGCTGCCCGCTGTACTCGGTGCTGGGCGTCAGCACCTGCCCGGCCAAGGGCTGACGCGTTCGCGGCGGACAATGCCGCGATGGACTGCCGCCCCCACTGCGCCGCCTGCTGTATCGCGCCGTCGATCAGCTCGCCCATCCCCGGCCACCCGCAGGGCAAGCCCGCCGGCGTGCGCTGCGCGCAGCTGGACGACGAGCTGCGCTGCAAGATCTTCGGCCGCCCCGAGCGGCCGGCGGTGTGCGGCTCGCTGCAGCCGCACGAGGACATGTGCGGCGCCAGCCGCGAGCAGGCGATGCGCTGGCTGGGCTGGATGGAGGAGCAGACGGCGCCCGGCGGGCCGCCAGCGGCACACAGCTCGTAACCTGGCGCCCGCCGTCGTCGGGCGCGGGCAGCCGAGCGTCTCCTAGACTGCCGCCGCCGTGTCTTCGTGGCCGGCGTGTCAACAGTCAGGGAGCAAAACCATGAGATTCCAACCCGGCCTGGCCGCCGTGGCCATGCTGCTGGGCAGCGTCCTCGCGCAGGCTCAGCCCGTCGAGCTGCGGCCGTTTCCGCGTGCGCATGAGCTGGCGCGCTACGACAACCCGCTCGAAGTCGGCGCGCTGCCGATCTCGCCGCCCGAGCGCGCGAAGGGCAGGAACGAGAGCCGCTGGCGGCTGCCCTACGAGGGCAAGGTGTCCATGCAGCAGTACAAGCATCCTGCCGACGACAGCCCGCTGCTCATCGCGCGCCACTACGCCGGCCAGCTGCGCGAGCAGGGGTTCGAGCTCGTCACCATCTGCGATATTCCCTGCACCTCGCCTTCCGGCAGCGCGGATGTGTCCATCTATTGGTCCCACGAGCTGGACCCTGCCAAGCGGCTTCAGTACAGCGCCTTCGGCGCCCGCGGCATGTACCTGATGGCCCACCGTGCCGATGCCGTGGTGGCCATCCGCGTGGGTGCCTATGCGGATGGCTATGCGTCCGTCGTCAAGACCGTGACCACCCCGCAGCTGGACCGCGCGCCGCTGTTGGCCTACGTCGAGCAGCAGAAGGCCCCGGCGGTGGCCGATGCCCCGCTGCCGCCCCCGCCCGGTCGCGCGGCCGCCAATGCGCCCGGCGTTCAGAGCGTGGCGCCCGCCGACGTCAGCGCGTGGGTGCGGCAGAGCAAGGGCTGGGTGGTCTTGCAGCTCAGTTCGTACGACCCGGGCTGCGGCTTCTGCGTGCGTTCGAACCCCGCCTTCAACGCCTTGGCCGCCGCCGAAAGCGCCAGCGGCACCCGCTTCGCGCGCGTCGCCTTCCAGCCCTGGAAGACGGTGGGGCAGAGCGAGTTCGTGCGCCAGTACGCCGTGGGCGGCATCCCGGCCTACTTCACGTTCAAGGACGGCCAGCTGATGCGCCGCCAGGACGGCATCGCCGACGAGGCCACGCTGCGCCGCACGCTGCTGGACGGGCTGCGCTGACTCAGCCGCCCGCCAGCTGTCGGCGGCCGCCGCTCCAGCGCGCACGGAAGGCCTGCGCGCGCGGGTGGTCCCAGTACTTGTCGAAGAAGTAGTGCAGCACCGTGTTGGCCAGCGGCTCGATGAACGTGACGGCACCGGCCACGGCGATGCTGCCCGTCAGTGCGTAGGTCACCGTGAACGAGGTGCCCAGGTGCAGGATGCCGAAGCTGACGGTCTTGGTCATGGTGTCTATCGTCTGATTGAATCTAATAGCCAAATGCTAATGATTCTCATCGGCGCAGGCCAATTGCTTGCGGCTATGTCACCGATCAGCGCCTACGCTGTGCCGCCATGACACCTGACGACACCCCCGTTCCCGCCGACAGCCTGCTGGGCCGCATGGCCGCCGAGCGCGGCGCCTTTGCCGATGCCTATGCGCTGCAGCTGCCGCATGCCGTCACGCTGGCGGCATTCGTCGAGGCCTTCTATACGACGCGGCTGTTCAAGCTGGAGCGCGCGCTGATCGCGCTGCTGGGCAAGCCGTCCAGCGACGCGATGGCGCGCGCGGTGGCGCGGGGGGAGGGCGAGCGCATCGCCGTCTGGACCGTGGAGGCCCGCACGGGCGACGAGTTGCTGATGCACGAGGACAGCGGCGCCACGCGCTCCTGGTTCAAGGCCCAGGCGGGCGAGGGCGGCGGCACGACGCTGTGGTTCGGCTCCGCCGTGGTGCCACGCCGGCGCGGGCCGGGCGGCGAGCCGCGCTTCAGCTGGGTGTTCCATGCGCTGCTGGGCTTTCACCGCCGGTACTCGCGCGCGCTGCTGGCCGCCGCGGCGCGGCGGCTGGCTTAGCGCTGCGTGCCCGGGCCGGTGACCTTGTCGGTGACCGGCTGGCCGGTGGCGAGGTCTTCGATCCAGACCTCGCAGGCCTGCGCCTCGATGCGGCCCCGGACGGCGTAGCGCACGCCCTCCCTGGGCGTGAAGACCACCTCGCCCACCGTGCGGCAGGTCGGGTTGGACAACGCCACCAGCGGCGATGCGTACTGCGTCGCCGCCTGCAGCTGCACGCGCGCCGGCCGCACGGCCAGCTCGTTGCTCAGCGCCACGGCGGTGACCGTCATGGCGCCGCCCTGGCCGGCCCGCGTGGTGGCCACGCTGCTGCTGGCCAGCCGGCGGCCGTCCACCTGTGTCATCTCGAACACATGCAGCCGCTGCGGGCCTGCGGCCACGGCCTGGTCGGCCACGTTGACCGTGGGCCCGGTGTAGTCGGCCGGCGTGGCGGGCTCGAAGGCGGAGAAGCTGCCGGCGCTGGCGCAGCCGGCGAGCAGCAGCGCCATGGCGGCGGTGGCGAGGGGGCGGTTCATGCGGCGCGCAGCTTACCGCGCCACCGCCGCGCGCATGGAGCGCGCCACGTAGAACAGCGCCACGGCGCCCATCGCGAAGCCCGTCAGCACGCCCGGCAACACCTGGCCCCAGCGCAGTGCCTCGCCCTTCAGCACGGCCAGCATCAGCGTGTTCTGCGCCAGGCCCGGCACCCACAGGTACCAGGGCGCATCGCCGCCCGGGTTCAGCAGCGTCACCATCGGCATCAGGCTGACGACGGTGACCACCAGCGTGCTGCCGGCCTGCGCCTCCTTGAAGGTCTTGGAGCGGATGGCCAGCGCCATCAGCAGGCCGGACAGCCCCGCCGCCAGCGGGATCTGCAGCAGCCAGAAGGCCAGCACCTCGCCCATGCCGAACTGGAACATCGCCTGCAGGCTGTCGCTTCTCAAGAGCCACTGCGCCGGCACGAAGCTCAAGCTGGACAGCAGCGCCACCACCATGCCCATCAGCGCCACGGCGCCCCACTTGCCCACCACCAGCGCGCCGTGCGGCACCGGGTTCATCAGCAGCGGTTCCAGCGAGCCGCGCTCGCGTTCGCCGGCGGTGCTGTCCAGCGCCGCGGTCAGCGCGCCGTACAGCACGGCCATGATGATGAACATCGGCACCATGGCCGTCAGCCGCGACGCGCGGGCCTGCACGCTGGCCAGGTCGCGTTCCTCGACCTCGATGGGCTTGAGCAGCTCCATGGACACGCCGCGCAGCGCCAGGTTCAACGCCGCGCGTTCCTGGTTGAAGCCGCCCAGCAGCCGGTGGATGCTGCCCACGCCCGCACCGGCGCGCTGGTTGGCGCTGTCGCTGACGATCTCCACCGTCGGCGCCTCGCCGGCCCGCAGCTTGGCCTCGAAGTCCGCCGGCACCACCATCACCGGCTCCAGCAGCGTCGTCGCGCGCAGCCGGGCCTCGTAGTCGGCCGGGGCGGGCTTGATCGTGAAGGTCTGGCGCTCGATGAAATTCTTCAGCGTGGGCGCGGCGTCGATGCCCACGGCCAGCACCTCGCGCTTCTCGGCGCGCTCCTCGAACGACGCGATCAGCGCGGACAGCGCCGCCAGCATCAGCGGCCCCATCAGCAGCGCGGGCACCAGCATGCGCAGCAGCGTGCGGCGGTCGCGCAGCGCGTCGGCCAGTTCCTTGGCAAAGACGATGAACGCCTGTTTCATGCAGCCACCTCGGCAGGGAAAGCCAGTTTCACGAACGCATCCTCGAAGCGGGTCTCACCCGCCTGCGCCAGCAGCTCCGGCACGCTGCCGTGCGCGACGCTGCGGCCCTTGGACACGACGACCACCTCGTCGCACAGCTGCTCCACCTCCTGCATGATGTGCGTGGAGAAGACGATGCACTTGGCGCCGCCCTCGGGGCTGCGCAGCCAGCGCAGCGCCTCGCGCAGCGCGCGCGTGGCCAGCACGTCCAGCCCGTTGGTGGGCTCGTCCAGCACGATGTTGGCGGGGTCGTGCACGAGGGCCCGGGCCAGCGCCGTCTTCATGCGCTCGCCCTGGCTGAAGCCGTCAGCGCGGCGGTCCAGGATGGACTGCATCTCCAGCAGCCGCGCCAGCTCCTCGGCGCGCGCGTTGGCGGCGTCGGGGTCCATGCCCTGCAGCCGGCCGAAGTAGGCGATGTTCTCGCGCGCCGACAGCCGCGGGTACAGGCCGTGTGCATCGCCCAGGATGCCCATGCGGGCCAAGGCTTTCAGCGGTTCGTCCTGCACGACGATGCCGTCGACCGTGATGCGGCCGCTGTCCGGCGCGAACAGCCCGGCCAGCATGCGCAGCGTCGTTGTCTTGCCGGCGCCGTTGGCACCCAGCAGGCCGGTGATGCGGCCATCGGCGGCCGCCACGCTGACGCCTTGCACGGCGTGGACGACGCGCTTGTCGCCGCGTTTGAACAGCCCCGCGCCCGTGCGCGAGACGAAGTGCTTGTGGACGTTGGCGATGTCGATCATTGCGCGGCTCCGTTCGTCGGGGCCTGGATGGGCTGGAAGGCGACGGGCCGCGGGATGCGCGTGGCGCAGCTCGCGTCCTGCGGCAGCGCGTCGGTGTCGGTCTTGGCGTCGATGAAGCGGAACATCAGGTCGCGCACGCAGCCCACGCCCATGACGCCGTGGCCGGCCTCGGGCACCACCAGGTGCTGCACGCGCTCGGCGTGGCCGACGGCCAGCGCCTTCGCGATGCGCTCGCCGTGGCGCGGCGGCGTGGCGGGGTCCGCACCGCCGCTCATGACGAGCACGGGGCTGGGCGCGGGCGGCACCTTGTAGAAGTCGGCCGGCACGTCGCCGCGGGGCCAGGTCTTGCACACGCGGGCGTACATGTCGGCATCCACGCGCTGGAAGTCGGCGCCGGGCTTGTCGGTCGACTCGGCCAGGCGCGGCATGTCCTCGGCGCAGACGACCGAGAAGTGCATGCCCATCGCCAGCCGCAGGTCCTTGCCGCCGCTGAAGGCCGAGGTCAGGCCGAACAGGCCGTCGAAGCGGCCGTCGCGCGCGGCGGCCTGGATGGCGGCCGGCAGTGCGGCGGCCAGCGCCGGCTGGTACAGCGGCGGGCGCACGGCGCGCAGTAGCAGCTCGCGGTCCACCGTGAAGCGCTCGGGCTGGCCCGTCAGCGGCTGCGCCACCGTCACCTGGCGCGGCAGCGAGGCCAGCAGTGCCTGCCAGTCGGCGCGCAGCGTCGGATAGGTCTTGGCGTGTGCGTCCAGCAGCTTGTCCAGCGCGGCCTGCGTGTCGGGCGAGAAGCTGGCCGGCAGCACCATGTCGGGCGGCGCCACGCCGTCGATGACGGTGCGGCGCACCTTGGTCGGGAACTGGCGCAGGTACTCCAGCGCGGCGCGCGTGCCGTAGCTGCCGCCGATGAGGTTCCACTGCGGCACGCCGAGAGCCTCGCGCACGGCGTCCATGTCCTGCATCGCGATCGTCGTCGTGAAGAAGCGCAGGCCGCCCTCCTGGCCATACGGCAGCTTCTCCAGCGCGGCGCGGCAGGCGTCCAGCCGGCGCAGCTGGGCGGCGCCGTCGAGCTGCTCGGTGATGGGCAGCCGGCTGTCGTCGGGGCAGTCCAGCGGCGCGGACTTGCCGGTGCCGCGCTGGTCGATGAAGACCAGGTCGCGCCGGTTGCCCAGCCGCGACAGCCGCGGCAGCATGCGCGCGGCCACGCTGATGGCACTCTGGCCGGGGCCGCCGGCCAGCATCAGCACCGCGTCGGGCTGCTTGTTGCGGGCCATGGCCGGCACGACGAGGTAGTGCACGTCGATCTTCGCGCCGTCCGGCCGTGCCGGGTCCAGCGGGCGTTGCAGGCTGCCGCACTGCAACTCGTTGGGGATGCCGTCGATACGGCAGGGCTTCAGCGGCGCAGCCGCCGCGGCCGTGCCCAGACCGGTCATCGTCAGGAGTGCCAGCAGGCACCCACGCCATTCACGCATGCCTTCACTCGGGAAGTTGGGAGTGGGCGGAGTATCCGGGCGCGCCGGTGCGGGCGCCGCGGCGCTTGCGTGAATGGCCGGTGGGGCCGCACCAGCGGCCCGAAATTGCGGCTGGCCGGTGTCAGGCCTTGCGGGCAGCGGGCGCCATCAGCCCCTGGCAGGCGGCCCGCGCCTTGGCATCGCTGCCGTCCAGCTTGCCGCAGACGCCGTCCAGCTGCGCCTTGAGCCGGCCGAGGGCGGCGGCCTGGGCGGGGGTCTTGCTCCAGCCCGCCAGCAGCGTCGCGACCTTCTTCAGCGAGCGTTCGCTGCGTTCGTAGAACGCGCCGGGGTCCTTCTCTGCCTCGGCGAACAGCTGGGCGGCGGTCTTCTCGATGCGCGCCGTGTCTTCGGGGCTCAGCTCGACGAGCGCGCCGAGGTAGTTGGACCCCCACTGCAGCCGGGTCGCCGGGCCCTCGCTCTTGTTGAAGGCCTCCTCGTACCAGCGCAGCGCGTCGGCGGTCTTGCCCTGCTTCTTCGCGTTGCCGCCCAGCTGGCTCATCAGGTAGTAGGGCGAGTGGCTGCGCGCCAGGGCCGACTTCAGCAGCTCGTCGCTCTCCTTCCACAACCCGGCGCGGCCCAGCAGGTGGGCCGCTTCGGTGACGACGGCCTGGCGCTCGTAGCCGTCGGTGACGTCGCGGTTGGCCTTGCCGGCCTGCTCGCGCGCTTCGGCCAGCAGCGCGGCGGGGATCCTGGCCGGGTGCGGGTCGTCCTTGGCCGAGTCCAGCCGCGCCAGTTCGATGCGGCCTTGCAGCGCATTCAGCCGGTCGGCACGCGACAGCGTCACGTCTTCGTTGAGCCGCTTCAGCGCCGCATCGAACTCGGCGACCAGCAGGCGGCGGGCCTCGCCCGCCGCCTGCGTCAGCGCCTTGACGAGGTCGGGGGCCTCGTTGGTCAGCACGTCCATCTGCACGCGGGCCTGCTCGGCGTCGGCCAGCACGGCGCGCAGCCGCGGCAGCTGGGCTGGGTCGGCCGTCTTGCCGTCGGCCAGCGCGCCGATGGACTTCAGCCATAGCCGCGTGGCGGTCTCGGCGTCCGCACCCTCGCTGGCGCGGGCCAGCTGCGCCAGCGTGGCGGGGCGCTCGGCGGCGGGCAGCAGTTGCTGCTCGTCGGTCTCCCAGCCGTAGAAGCCCAGCAGCCGCCATTCGTTGGCACCCAGCTTCCTGCCCGCGCGCGCGTCCGCCAGCACGGCCTTGACGGGCCGGCCGCTGGACAGGCCCAGCTGCAGCACCTTCATCACCTGCGCCGCATCGGCCTCGCCGGGCAGGCGCGTGATCTCGTGGCCGGCGGGGCTGAACAGGATCAGCGTCGGGTAGCCGCGCACCTTGAAGCGCGTGCCCAGCTTCTGCGCGCCGGGCGCGTCGCCGTCGATGCCCACGGCGACGAAGGCCTTGCTCTGCTCGATGAAGTCGGCGCGGTTGAACAGCGTGGCCTTGAGCTGGTTGCACGGCGGGCACCACTTGGCGCCCCAGTACAACAGCACCGGCTTCTTCTCCGCCTTGGCTTGGGCAAAGGCGCGGTCGATGTCGGCATCGGCCGCGGCGGCCTGCCAGGACACGCCGGGCCCGGTGGCGGCGTGGGCGGGAGCGCAGGCCAGGGTGAGGGCCAGCGCCAGCGACGAGAAGAGGGGTTGCAGCTTCATGTCCGGCGGTGAGAAAGCGGTGCCCGGATTGTCCCGGGCTTTGCGCGCGGCCAGGCGCGTTTGCCAACGCAGCTCATGCGGTGGCCGCATGAACACCGGCATTCATAGGGAGGGCGCGGTCGCCGGAGTCTCCCTAGACTCGCGCGCGAGTCATTTCACAAGGGCATCCATGAAAAACATTGCCGCCGCCGCCACGCTGGCGCTGTCGCTCACACCGGCTCTGGCCGCCGGCCCCAACCTGGTCGTCAACGGCAGCTTTGAAGCCGACCCCATCGCCGGCAACAGCTGGGTCATCCGACCCAACATCACCGGCTGGACCGGCGCGCCCGACATCGAGCTGCAGAACCAGCTGGAGGGCAACCTGGCGCAGGACGGCCAGCAGCTCGTCGAGCTGGATACCTTCGCCAACAGCGCGATGAGCCAGACGATCAATGCCACCGGCTGGGTGAACCTGAGCTTCTGGTACACGCCGCGCATCGGCTGGGGCGCGAACACCCATGGTGTGCAGGTCAGTCTGGGTGGCTTCACCGGCACCGTCATGGACAGCGTCGCCGGTGGATCGGTGCCGAACTGGCAGCGCTTCAGCGCGCTGGTGGACCTGGGCAGCAGCGGCAGCGCGGTGCTGCGCTTCGCCGCGACCGGCACGTCGGACATGGCCGGCGGCCTCATCGACAACGTCTCCGTCACCGCCGTGCCCGAGCCGTCGACCGCGGCGCTGTCGCTGGCCGGCGGCCTGGTGCTGGCGGCGGGGCTGCGCCGGCGCCGCGCGGGCCGCTGACCGATCGGCCGTCGGGCGCTAGAGTGCCCGGCCATGCCTGCCGCCCGACTCGACGAAGCCCTGGCCCGGCTGCGCGCGGCCGCCCGCCTCGACGCGCTGGCCGACATGGCCCGCTTCGGTCTGACCGGCGAAGGCCGGCTGGGCCTGGCGGTGCCCACGCTGCGCGCGCTGGCGCGCGAGTTCAGGCGCGACCACGACCTGGCGCTCGCGCTGTGGGACACCGGCATCCCCGACGCACAGATCCTCGCCGGCATGGCGGCCGAGCCGGCCAAGCTGACCGCGGCGCAGATGGACCACTGGGTGGCCGGCCTGCGCGCCTGGGACGTCTGCGACCAGGCCTGCCTGAACGCCTTCGTGAAGAGCCCGCTGGCGTGGGATGCCATCCCGCGCTGGGCGGCGCGTGAGCCCGAGTTCGAGAAGCGCGCCGGCTTCGCGCTGCTGGCCGTGGCCGCCGTGCACCAGAAGCAACGACCCGACGCCGACTTCCTCGCCCGCCTGCCCCTCATCGAGCAGGCTGCCGCCGACGACCGCAACTTCGTCAAGAAGGCCGTCAACTGGGCGCTGCGCCAGATCGGCAAGCGCAGCGCGGCGCTGCGTGAGCCAGCACTCACCGTGGCGGAGCGGCTGTGCGGGCGCGAGGAGAAGTCGGCCCGCTGGATAGGCGGCGACGCGCGGCGGGAGCTGAGCCAGCGGATGGCGTCGTCGTCCGCACCCGGGCCGTCGGTCGGGTGATCGGCGGAGGCGGACGCAGCAGGTTGGGCTGCGCGAATTGCAGCGATCAGCATGGCGCCGGCCGCAAAAAATTGAACCTGACCCCATTTTCATCTCCCTCTTAGGGGGGACTTCGGGGGATTTGGGGGGAGGCGCCGCGGCGGCATCCCCCCGCGTCCCACCCTCTGGGTGATGTCGCGAAACAGGCCTGGCGCCGATGCTGACGGTGTGACGTTTTCCACGGCGTCAAACCCCTCAGCACCGGAGACCCAGCATGCAATTCTTCAGCTCCTCGCAGTTCCCCATCGTGAACGCCAGGCTGCCGCACGCCACGGCGGGGCAGGGCGCCGCCGCGGCGGCCGCAGCGCGCAAGCTGGATTGCGGCTGGTACGACTCCAGCTTCGACCTCGCCCGCGGCCTGGAAGTCGTCGAGGACGATGACCACACGCTGTACCAGCTGTGGGAGATGTCGCGTCGCTGAGCCCGGTTGTCCGGCCGCCCGGCGCCGGCTACAGCGAGCAGGCCAGTTTGGTGCCCTGCAGGATGGCCCGCTTCGCGTCCAGCTCGCCGGCCTCCAGCGCGCCGCCGATCAGGTGCACGTTCACACCCGCGGCCCGCAGCGGCGCCTCCAGCTCGCGCAGCGGCTCCTGGCCGGCGCACAGCACGATGGTGTCGGCCTCGATGAGCTGGGCGTCCGAGCGCTTCTCGCCGTAGCTCACCCACAGCCCCTCGGGCGTGATCTGCTCGTAGTTCACGCCGGCCAGCATGTCCACCTGTTTCATCTTCAAGGCCGCGCGGTGGATCCAGCCGGTCGTCTTGCCCAGGCCAGCGCCGGGCTTGCCGGTCTTGCGTTGCAGCAGCGTGATCTGGCGGTTCGGCGCGTCGGGTGCCGGCCGCAGCAGCCCGGCACGCACCTGTTCCGGGTCACCCACGCCCCAATGCTTGCGCCACGCGGCCGGGTCCAGCGTCAGCGAGTGGCCGGCCTCCAGCAGGTACTCCGCCATGTCGAAGCCGATGCCGCCCGCGCCGACGATGGCCACGCGTTTGCCCACCGGCTTGTCGTGGCGCAGCACGTCGATGTAGCTCAGCACCTGGCCGCGCGCGACGCCCTCGGCCTGGCCCTTGATCTTCGGGTCGCGCGCGCTGACGCCGGTGGCCAGCAGCACGTCGTCAAAGCCCTCCAGGTCGTCGGCGCCCACGCGGCAGTTCAGCTTCAGCTCGACGCCGGTGACCTCGATGCGCCGGCCGAAGTAGCGCAGCGTCTCGCTGAACTCCTCCTTGCCCGGCACGCGGCGGGCCATGTTGAACTGGCCGCCGATCTCGGCCGCCGCGTCGAACAGCGTCACCGCATGGCCGCGTTCGGCCAGCGTCGTCGCCGCGGCCAGCCCGGCCGGGCCAGCGCCCACGACGGCGATGCGCTTCTTCGCGCCGCCAGCCACCGGGCGCAGCACGATTTCCTGCTCGTACGCCGCCCGCGGGTTCACGAGGCAGGTGGAGATCTTCTGCGCGAAGGTGTGGTCCAGGCAGGCCTGGTTGCAGGCGATGCAGGTGTTGATCTCGTCGGCCCGCCCCTGGCGCGCCTTCTGCACGAAGGCCGGGTCGGCCAGGAAGGGCCGCGCCATCGACACCATGTCCGCCGAGCCGTCGGCCAGCACGCCTTCGGCCACCTCCGGCGTGTTGATGCGGTTGCTGGTGATCAGCGGCGTGGTGATGCCTTCTTCCCGCAGCTTGGCGCGAAGTTTTGCAGTCACCCACGCGAAGCCCGCGCGCGGCACGCTGGTCGCGATGGTGGGCACGCGCGCCTCGTGCCAGCCGATGCCGGTGTTGATGATGGTGGCGCCGCCGCGCGCCACGCGCCGGCCCAGCTCCACGACCTCGTCCCACGAACTGCCGTTGGGCACCAGGTCCAGCATGGACAGCCGGTAGATGATGATGAAGTCCGGCCCCACCGCCTCGCGCATGCGCGCCAGGATCTCCAGCGGCAGCCGCATGCGGTTCTCGTACGAGCCGCCCCAGGCGTCGGTGCGCTGGTTGGTGTGTTCGACGAGGAACTGGTTGATGAAATAGCCCTCGCTGCCCATCACCTCCACGCCGTCGTAGCCGGCTTCGCGGGCCAGCTTTGCGCAGCGGATGAACGCGCGGATCTGCCGCTCGATGCCGCGCGGCGACAGCTCCCGCGGCGTGAACGGCGTGATGGGCGACTGGATGCGCGACGGCGCCACGCACAGCGGCGAGTAGCCATAGCGGCCCGTGTGCAGGATCTGCAGCGCGATCTTGCCGCCCTCGGCATGCACGGCGTCGGTGATGAGCTTGTGCCGCCGCGCCGCGCCCGAGGTGGCCAGCGTGCCGGCGAACGGCTTGGCCCAGCCCTCGATGTTCGGCGCGAAGCCGCCTGTGACGATGAGCCCCACCTCGCCGCGCGCACGCTCGGCGAAGAACACCGCCATGCGCTCGAAATGCTTGCGGCCGTCCTCCAGCCCGGTGTGCATGCTGCCCATGAGCACGCGGTTCTTCAGCGTCGTGAAGCCCAGGTCCAGCGGGGCCAGCAGGTGCGGATAGTTCATCGCGCCGATGCTAAACAGCGGGGCCTCGCATGGATTGGAGGCGTCTCACCAATGGCCCCCCGGGTTTTCCAGCAACAGTTCTTCACCCGGTGCTAGACGGCGGAAATGGCGGCACCCCTGGCTTGGGTTCTAATCGCGAGTCCGCGTATTTGGCCGCACCTTTGCCACCAAGGCCCGGCGACCTGGTTTTTTCGGAGATTCTCGATGCGATTCACCCCCTGGGCCACCCGGCTGGCCCTGACGCTGAGCCTGTCGGCCACGGCCGCTCTGACCGCCTGCGGCGGTAGCGGCGGCGGCGGCAGCAGCACCCAAGTGCGCCTGCTCAATGCCACGCGCTCCTACGAGCAACTGGACCTGACGGTCAACGACAAGACCATCAACAGCAAGGTCGCCTACGCTGCCGTCGGCGAGTACGGCAGCGTGGACACCGGCGCCACCGCGACCAAGGTACTGAAGAGTGACGTGGGTAGCAGCGTGTCGGCCACCACGCCCACGCTGAACTCCAACAGCAACTACACCTACATCACTTACGGCTTCTCCGGCGCCGTGCGCACGACGCTGCTGGAAGAGTCCCAGTCCGCTCCGGATGCCAACAAGGCCAAGCTGCTGGTGCTGAACCTGGCGCCCGACGCCGGCGCGCTGGACACCTACGTGACCACCGCGGCCACCTGCGGCCTGACCAACGAGACCGCGCTGAGCAGCAACCTGGCCGGCGGCTCCGGCAGCGGCTACATCCAGATCAACTCGGGCACCTTCCGTGTCTGCGTGACCGGCTACAACAAGCCCACCGACCTGCGCCTGGCCATCCCGGCCATCACGCTGGACTCCGCCAGCGTCAACACGCTGATCCTGACCGCCACCGACGGCGGCGTGCTGGTCAACGGCATCACGCTGGTGCAAAAGGGCGCGGCCAAGAATTTCGCCAACACGCAAAGCCGTGTGCGCACCGTCGCCGCACTGGCCAGCGGCGGCTCGGTCACGTCGTCCATCAACGGTCAGGCCATGTTCAGCGCCGCGGCCGTCAGCCCGCTGATCAGCGACTACGTCACCACGAACGCCGGCGCCAGCACGCTGAACGTGGCCGTCAACGGCGCCAGCGTCAGCTTCACCGCGCCGACGCTGACCGCCGGCAAGGACAGCACGCTGCTGGTCTGGGGTGACCCGGCCGCGCCCAAGCTGGCCGTCCTCGACGACGACAACCGCCTGCCCACCGTCTCCACCGACGTCAAGATCCGCCTCGTCAACGCGCTGCAGACCAACGGCGCGGGCCTGAGCGTCGGCTACGGCACCATCGCTTCCAACGTCGCCGCCGGCACGGGCTCGGCGCCGCTGTCCGGCTCGATCACGAACTCGTCCACGGGTGCGCAGGTCGACGTGACGGTGCCCAGCTCGGCCCTGTCCATCTACACGAACTCCGCGCTGGTCTTCCCGGCCGGCAGCGTCTGGACCTTCTTCGCCGTGCCCAACACCGCGACGACGGCCACCACCAACCTGCCGGTGCCGGGTCTGGCCGCCCTGCCCAAGCGCGAGCGCCCGTAAGCGGCTCACCGCTTCAGCCAGCAAACCCCCGTGCCTCGGCCGGGGGTTTTTTCTTGCCTGCGCAACGATGATGGCGCCATGTCCGCCCCCACCCGCTTCCATCTGCAGCGCCTGCGCCAGCTGTGGCGCAGCGCCGGCTGGCCCAGCCAGGACCTCGTCGAGGTGGAGCTGCTGGCGGCCGGCTGGGTGGAGCGCCTGGCCGAGCCCGGCGGCCGCGAGCGGCTGCGCGTGACCGATGCCGGCGTCGCGCTGATCGCCGAATCGCTGACCCGCAACCGCGCCGCCCGCGACGCGCACGAGCTGCTGGTCGAGCGCGTCGCCACCGAGATGCAGCGGGCGGGCCGCATCGCCTGGCGCGGGCTGACGCTGCGCGCCGGGCTGCCGCAGGACGACGGCAAGACGCAATGGGTCAAGGCCATGCCCGACGTCTACTCCATCCGCCACAGCACCGTGGAGGACTACCTGGAGCCCGCCATCCACGAGATCAAGGTCAGCCGCGCGGACCTGCTGGGCGAGCTGCGCCGGCCTGCCAAGTCCGCCGCCTACCGCGCGCTGTGCGGCCAGTGCTGGTTCGTCATCAAGGCCGGCATCGCCGAGGCGCAAGAGATCCCGCCCGAGTACGGCGTGCTCATCGGCCACAGCACGCACCTGGAGCTGGCCCGGCCCGCGCCGAAGCGCGCCTGCAAGCCCGACTTCGCCACCTGGATGGCGCTGGCCCGCGCGACACCGCTGCCGCCGCAGGACGACGATCCACAATCACCGCTCTGACCCGGAGCCGCCATGGCCAACAAGACTCGCCCGACCGAGGCCGACGTGCAGGCCTACATCGACGCCCAACCCGAGGCCCGCGCGGCCGACTGCCGCGCGCTCGTCGCGCTGATGCAGCGCGCCAGCGGCCAGCCGCCGGTGATGTGGGGCCGCATGGTGGGCTTCGGCCACCGCCACTACGTCTACGACAGCGGCCGCGAGGGCGACACCTTCGAGATCGGCTTCGCCAGCGGCGCCGCGGGCAAGGGCGACATCAGCCTCTACCTGAACGCCAACGGCGCCGGCCGCGCCGCGCTGCTGGCGCGCCTGGGCAGGCATCGAGAGGGCAAGGGCTGCGTCTACATCAAGCGCCTGGCCGACGTGGATGCGGGCGTGCTGGCCGAGCTCTGCGACGCGGCGCTGCGCGAGCTGCGCGCATGAGCGGCGCCCTGCTGGACACCCGCTGCCCGCGCTGCGGCGGCGGCTTCGAGTGCGGCGTCAACGCCGGCCGTTGCGACTGCTTCGGCATCCGCCTGACCGAGGAGCTGCGCACCGAGCTGGCGGCGCGCTACCCCGACCGCTGCCTGTGCCTGCGCTGCCTGCGCGAGCTGGCCGGCGTTGACGCCGATGCCGCTCAGCCCGTGATCGGCTCCGCGAGCGCCTCGGGCTGACCGGCGGCCGCCACCTCGGCCAGATAGCCCGCCAGCCGGGCGGTGTCGCAGTGCACCGTCAGCGCGCTGACGCGGCCCCAGCGCAGCTCGAACTCGTGCATGCCGCGGTTGCTGCCCTCACGGCCGCCGGGCAGCTGGAAGCGGTCGCGCCAGGCGACGACGGCACGCGTGCGCCAGGGCCAGCCGCTGACCCAGACGCCGTCGACATCGAAGCGCAGCCCCGGCAGCAGCCGCTGCAGCCGGCCGTACCAGCGCGCCGTGGCCGCCAGGTCGCGGCGCTCGCCGCCCAACGCGTGGGTGCCCACCATGCTGTGCCGGTGCTGTGCGGCGAATTGCGCCGGGATGCGCTCGTAGCGGCCCGCGTTCAGGTCGGCGAAGGCCGACCGCAGCCGGTGCCTGACGATGGCGTGATACATGACGACTCCTTGCCGACAGCGGCACGGCACCGGCCCGCAGGGACCGCCGCGCCGCGTGCCGGTGACCGCGGGCGGGCGTTGATCTTGACGATGAAAAGATTGGTGCAGTATCCGCGCCAATCTTTCGCGTGGCAAGATCTGTGCATGACCAAGCCAGCCGTCGCGCGCGAGCCCGCCGTTTCATCCAAGCCCGCCAGGCAGCGCAAGCCTGCCGCCGCACGCAAGACCGACGTGGCCGCCGCACCGGGGGTGTCTCCCTTGGCCCCGGCCGCGCCTCCGGTCGAGCCGCCTGCGGCCTCGGCGTCGCTTGCCGCCGCCGCGTCGTCGACCGCGCCGCGGCCGCCCGCCGAGCGCCCGCCGCGCCCGCGCGCCAAGGCCGCGGGTCGCTATCACCACGGCGAGCTGCGCGAGGCGCTGCTGGACGCCGCCGAGGCCCTGCTGGCCCAGCGCGGTGCCGCGGGCCTGAGCCTGCGCGACGTGGCGCGCGGTGCCGGCGTGTCGCACGCGGCGCCGTACCACCACTTTGCCGGCCTGCCCGAGCTGCTGGCGGCGTTGGCCGAGCGCAGCTTCCAGCAGCTGGGTGCGGCGATGCAGGCGGGCGTGGACGCCCACCCCGCCGCGCCGCGCGCGCAGCTGCTGGCCATCGCGGCGGCCTATGTGGAGTTCGCGCGGCGCCGGCCGGCGCGCTTCCGGCTGATGTTCGGCCCCGTGCTCGCGTCGCGCCGCCAACACCCGGGCCTGGACCGCGCGGCCGAGGCGGCCTTTCGCGTGCTGCTGGACGCGGCCACGTGCTTCGACGCCGCCGCCGGCCCGCTGCTGGCGCTGACCGGCTGGAGCCTGGCGCACGGCGTGTCGCACCTGAGCCTGGATGCCGCCTTCGACGGCCTGCCGCTGCCCGGCCCGGTGCCGGATGCCGCCGCGCTGGTGCGCGCGATGAGCGAGCGGGTGCTGCCGGTGCAGGCATGATGGCCGGCCCATGCCCGCCCCCGATCGCCTTGCCCGCCTCGCCCCGCCGCTGTTCATCTTCATCTGGGCCACCGGCTACATCGTCGCCAAGCTCGCGGCGCCTCATGCCGACCCGCTGACCTTCCTGAGCTGGCGCTATGCCGGCGTCGTCGCGCTGATGCTGGGCCTGGCGCTGGCCGCGCGCGCGCCGTGGCCGTCGCGCCGCGACATGGGCCACCTGGCGGTTGCGGGCCTGGGCATCCAGGCGCTGTACCTGGCGGGCGTGTGGGTGTCCATCCGCCAGGGCCTGCCGGCCGGCACCGCGGCGCTCATCGTCAATCTGCAGCCGGTGCTGGTGGCGGCGGCCGCGCCGCTGATCGGCGAGCGCGTGGTGCCGCGGCAGTGGCTGGGCGTGGCGCTGGGCCTGGCGGGCGTCGTGCTCGTCATCTGGCACAAGCTCAACCTGGGCGCCAGCTACGGCCCGCCGCTGGCGCTGTGCCTGATGTCGCTGCTGGCCATCACCGGCGGCACGCTGTACCAGAAGCGCTTCGTGCCGCAGTTCGACCTGCGCACCGGCCAGGTCGTGCAGTTCGCCGCGGCGCTGGCCGTTACGCTGCCGCTGGCCTGGGCGCTGGAGCCGATGCGCATCGTGTGGAACCGCGATGTCGTCATCGCGATGGCCTGGAGCATCCTCGTGCTGACGGCCGGCGGCATCAGCCTGATGTTCCACATGCTGCGGCACGGCCGCGTAACGGCCGTGTCCAGCACCATGTATCTGGTGCCTTCTGTCACCTCGGTGATGGCGTGGCTGCTGTTCGGCGAGACACTCGGCGCACAAGCCATCGCCGGCATGGGCGTGACGCTGCTGGGCGTCTATCTCGTGGTGGCGAGGAAGCAGGAGACAACCTCATGACGACGCGAGCCCATCACGCCTTCTGGCCGCCCCGCGTGCCGCACGCGATCACGCCGCCGGCCACCTCGCTGGCCGACAACCTGCTCGTCAGCGCGCGCCGCTTCCCCGACCGGCCGGCGCTGGTGTTCCTGGGCCAGGTGACGACCTACGCCCAGCTGCTGGCCCAGGTGCAGCGCCTGGCCGCCTGGCTGGCGCAGCGCGGCGTCCAGCGCGGCGACCGCGTACTGGTGGACCTGCAGAACTGCCCGCAGCTGGTCGTTGCGCACTACGCGATCTTCAGCGCCAACGCGGTGGTCGTGCCGGTCAACCCGATGAACAAGGCGGCGGAGCTGCGCCACCTCATCGAGGACAGCGGGGCCGTGCTGGCCATCACCAGCGCCGACCTGACCGCCGAATGGCTGGCCGCCGGCATGGCCGCGCGCGACCTGCTCGTCACGCAGCTGGCTGAGGTGCTGCCCGGTGGCCGGGCCGCGCCGGATGGATTGCCGGCCGGCTGGGCCGACTGGCTGAACGCCGACCTCGCGCTGCCCGACGGGGCGACACCCTGGGCCGAGGCGCTCGCCTGCCGCGCCGCGCCGCCCGCGCTGGAGACGGGGGCTGACGATCTCGCGCTGCTGGGCTACACCAGCGGCACCACGGGCCACCCCAAGGGCTGCATGCACAAGCACAGCAGCCTGCAGCACAACGTGTTCGCCGGTGCGCTGTGGGCCAACGGCAGCCACGAGGACGTGGTGCTGGGCGTCGTGCCCATGTTCCACATCACCGGCATGGTGGTCGTGCTGCACGGCACGCTGATGGCCGGCGCCAGCCTGGTGCTGATGCCGCGCTGGCAGCGCGAGTACGCGGCGCGGCTCATCAAGCACCACCGCATCACGCGCTGGACCAACATCCCGACGATGGTCATCGACCTGCTGGCCAGCCCCGAGGTGGACAGCTTCGACCTCTCCAGCCTCGTCTACATCGGCGGCGGCGGCGCGGCCATGCCGCAGGCCATCGCCGAGCGGCTCGTTCAGCGCTGGGGCCTGCGCTACGCCGAGGGCTACGGCCTCACCGAGACCGCTGCGCCCAGCCACAGCAACCCGCACGACGCGCCCAAGCAGCAGTGCCTCGGCGTGCCCTACATCAGCTGCGATGCGCGCGTGGTGGACATCGACACGTTGCGCGAGCAGCCCGTCGGCACGCCCGGCGAGATCATCGTGCGCGGCCCCATGGTGTTTGATGGCTACTGGCGCCGCCCCGAGGCGACGGCCGCTGCCTTCATCGAGTTCGACGGCCGGCGCTTCTTCCGCACCGGCGATATCGGCTTCGTCGACGCCGACGGCTACTTCTTCATGACCGACCGCCTCAAGCGCATGATCAACGCGAGCGGCTTCAAGGTCTGGCCTTCCGAGGTGGAGAACCTGATGCACGGCCACCCCGGCGTGGCCGAGGCCTGCATCGTGTCGGCCCCCGACGCCTACCGCGGCGAGACGGTCAAGGCCTTCGTCGTCAGGCGCGCCGGCCATGAGGCGCTGAGCGCCGAGCAGCTGCGCGACTGGTGCCGCGCGAACATGGCGGCCTACAAGGTGCCGGCGCTCATCGAGTTCGCCGACAGCCTGCCCAAGAGCGGCGCGGGCAAGGTGATGTGGCGCGCGCTGCAGGAGCGCGAGAAGGCGCGGTGAGCGACGTCGAGCGCCTGACGGCGCTGGTGCGCACCACGCCGTGGTTCATGGCCGCGCTGCGCGCCGGCCGGGAGCTGGGGCTTGCGAGCTGGTGCATCGGCGCCGGGGCGCTGCGCAACCTGGTGTGGGACGCGCTGCATGGCCATGCGCAGGCCAGCGAGCTGGCCGACGTGGACTTCGTCTACTTCGATGCCGACGACCTGGACCCGGCGCGCGACGCCGCGCTGCAGCGGCGGCTGTGCCAGCGCTTGGACCTGCCCTGGGAAGTTACGAACCAGGCCGGTGTGCACCAGTGGTTCGAGCAGCACTTCGGCCATGCCGTGGCGCCGCTGCACTCGCTGGCAGAGGCCGTGGCCAGCTGGCCCGAGCCCGCCACCGCGGTGGGCGTGTGGCTGGACGGCGCCGATGCGCTGCACGTCATCGCGCCGCTGGGCCTGGACGACCTGCTGGGCCTGCGCGTGCGGCGCAACCCGGCGCGTGTCAGCGTAGAGACCTATCGCCAGCGCTGCGCCAGCAAGCGCTACACCGAGCGCTGGCTGCGCGTGGTGGTGGAACCCGCCTGAGCGGGCCCGTCCGTCACGAGGCCGGCGTTTGCAGCTCGCGCGTGGCCCACTGCGGCTGCCGCGCCAGCTCGGCCGCCGTGGCCTCGTCGGCCGTCACGGCGTACTCGCTGGCGCTGCGCTCCACGAAGTAGGCGGAGCGGAAGCGTTGCAGCAGGCCGCCCAGCGCCTTGCGCGCGTCGCCGGGTTGGCCTTGGAAAGTGAGGGTCAGCGTGGTCATGAGGGGCTCGCTTCGAGCGGCTGGAGGGCCGCCGGTCTGCTTGCAACGCCCGCCGGGCCCGGCCGTTGACGCCGGGATTGCTACAGGCTGTGAACTAAGCCCGGCGCCGCTCGGGCGCGGGCGCGCGGAACGCGGCGAGCTGCCGGGCATAGGGGTCCAGCGCGTCCTCCGGTCGGTCCAGTGCCAGCCCCGTCACCGCGGCGAAGCGGGCGGGCGTGACCTGGCCCTGCGCCATCAGCTCGTCCACCAGCGCCAGCAGCGCGTCGCGGTGCGCGTCCAGCAGCCGGGTGGCGCGCTCGTGCTCGGCCTGCAGCAGCGCCTCGATGGGCGCGTTGGTGGCCTCCACGTCCGTGACCAGGTGCTCCTCGCTGTCGGCCGACACGTCGCAGCGGCCGATGCGCTCGCCATGGCCCAGGTGGCGCAGCATGCGCGCGGCCGTTTCGGTGGCCTTGCGCAGGTCGCCCTCGGCGCCGCTGGAGGCCATGTCGGCGCCGAACACCATCAGCTCCGCCGCGCGGCCGGCCAGGCTGGTGCAGAGGTTGTCGCGCAGGTTCTGGCGCGACCACACCTTGCGCGAGGTGTAGGCGTTGTAGCCCCCCTCGAAGCTGGCCACGTGGATCTTGATCTCGGTGGGCGCGCGGCCGAACAGCAGCGCATGCACCAGCCCGTGGCCGGCCTCGTGCACGGCCAGCAGCGCGCGGAAGTCGGCGTTGTTGCGCTGGCGCAGCCGGCTGATCTCGAACGGCGCGGCGATGGCGTGCGACTGGCCGCGCCAGTGCGCGACGAGGCGGCTGCCGTCGGCCGTCAGGCCCACGCCGTCGCCGGGTGCCGCGCCGCGCTCCAGGGCCCACAGCGCCGCCTTGGCCAGGCCGGCGCCGAGGATGGCATGCAGCGACGAGAACAGCGGCCGCGTGCCTTGCGCCGGGAACACCGCGTTGGCGTAGATCTGCTCGCGCACGCTGGCGTCCAGCTCGAAGTGCAGGCCGCAGCGCGCACCGGTCTCGGCGGCGTAGCGGGCGCAGCCCTGCGCGATGAGCTGCTCGTATGCACGGCGCGGCAGCGATGGGTAGATCACGTGCTCGTTGCCCAGCCGCGCGACCTGCTCGGGCTTGAAGCGGCGGTTCAGTGCCTGCTTCACGTCGATGACGCTGAGCTTGGCGGTGACGGCGTGGAAGGTGTCGGCGTCGCTGTCGCAGTCGTCCACGCTGGTGGCGAGGTCTTCGTACATCTCGTCCAGGTTGCCGCAGACGAACACCAGCAGCCGGCTGTAGTCGGTGTCCCACTGCTGCGCGCCGCTGTCGCGGAAGTCGCGCAGCCGCAGCTGGATCTGCTCCGGCGTCCAGCTCATGATCTCCATCAGCGGCTCGTCCAGCTTCAGGTTGCGCTGCAGTTCCTGGGCTTCCCAGCTGCGCAGCTTGAAGCGCCGCTTGACGTCGTCGGCGTCGGCGCGCTCGGCGTCGAAGGCCGCCTCGGCGATGGAGGATTCGATGTCCCCCAGCAGCGACAGCGCCGGCGGCAGCCGGCCATCGGACAGCAGCGCCCAGACATCCTGGTAGCGCTCGACGCGCACGTCGTTGCGCTTGCTGTCGATGGTGCGAAAGCGCTGGAACTCGTCCAGCACCAGGATGCCCGGCTCGCCCTCGCGCACGCCGCTCTGCGCCAGCATGCCGGAGATGTTCTGTGCGCCGTACCAGCTGGCGCCGTTGGAGAAGCCGTCCATCTGCACTTCGACGAAGCGGTCGTAGAAACCCAGCAGCTGCGCCAGGCGGCGCACCAGCTGGGTCTTGCCCGTGCCGGTCAGGCCCCACAGGCAGACGACGACGGGCCGTGACACCAGCCCGGGCAGCACGTACCACGCGCGCACCGAGTCGATGACGCGGTCAATGAGGGCGTCGATGCCGAACAGCTCGGTCTTGAGCTGGGAGGCGATGGTTTGCAGCTGCTGGTTTCTCTGCGCCAGCTGCGCGCGCAGTTCGAGGGAATCATTCATCCCAGTCCTTTCTTCGCAGCAGCGCCTGCAGCGCCACGCGGTCGGCCCGGCGTTGTGCACCGCGGCTCTGGATGTGTTGGCCGGCGCCGCGCGAGCCGCGTGCGCTGAGGGCGCGGGCGACGGGGTCGCGCGCACCGATGCTCGTTTCGAGCACCAGCGTCATGGGCTGTTTCATGCGGCGCAGGGCCTTGACCCGGCCTTCTAGCAAGGCACGGGAACGGAGTTGGTCACTCATTCGGTTTCCGAAAAGCAAAAGCCCCGGCTCAAGGGCAGCGGGGCTTTGCATGCCACGCGGTCTGAGGCCGTATCTGTGAACAGACACGGTTCAGCCGGGGCTCGGGAACCGTGTTCAGTTGATCGTCGAGATGAACAGGGAGGACATAGCAGGGATCTCCGATTTGCGGGCGCTGTCGTGGGCGCCTTCAGCAAGGGCGCGAATGATGAGGGCGTTCGCGATGCTTGCGCAAGCGCAACGCCCCGTCGGCGTTGTGGCGCGCCAACGGGGCGTTAGCGGTCAGCGGCGCTCAGGCCGTGGCTTCGCGGCCCAGCCGCGCAGCCGACTCACGCGGTGCCAGCAGCAGGTACAGCAGCGGCCCGAACGAGCCGGCGGCCAGCGTGATGAGCGCGTAGGGCCACACCGTGCGGCCCGTGGCCTTTGCGTCCCGTGCGATGAAGCCCAGCAGGATGAACGACGTGATGATGAAGTCCACCAGCAGCTGCCAGGCGCCGATGCTGGCCATGCCGGCCTGCCAGATGCCGACGTAGCCGACGGCCCACATCGCGTACAGCGAGAACGCGCCGAACGCAGCAAAGGCGAGGAAGAGGATGGGGCGCATGACGATCTCCTTGGGGTTGGGGTGCCGCCATGCTCGGCAGCCGCGTGCATGGCCGCAATGACCTGGGAGGTCATGGCGGCGCGTCCGGCGCCCGCCGCAGAATTCACCGCATGACCGCCACCCTCGCCACCCTGCGCAAGTCGCGCCGCGTCAGCCAGCTGGAGCTGTCGTTGCGCACCGGCGTGTCTCAACGCCACCTCAGCTGCATCGAGACCGGCCGCTCGCGCGCAGGCCGCGAGACCTTGCTGGCGCTGCTGGACGCGCTGGGCGCCACGCTGGAGGAGCGCAACCAGGCGCTGCTGGCCGCCGGCTACGCGCCCGCCCACGCCGAGCGGGCGCTGGATGCGCCCGAGATGGCGCCGGTGCGTGCGGCGCTGGCGCAGCTCATCCACGCCAACGGCGCGGCGCCTGCGCTGGTGCTGGACGGCGACTACAACGTCGTCATGGCCAACGCCGGGCTGGCGCGGCTGATGTCGCTGCTGGGTCTTGACGCCGAGGCCATGCTGGCCCAGCCCCTGAACCTGCTGCGCGCCGTCTTCGCGCCCGGCGGCCTGCGCACGCTGTGCGTGGACGAGGGCTGGCTGTGCAACGAGATGTGGGCCCGCGCCAGCCGCGAGGCCGAGCACCTGCCGCGGCTGCGCGCGCTGCTGGACGAGCTGCGGCCGACACTGGCCCCCTGGACCGTCAGCGAGACCAGCAGCCAGCTGCCGGTGCTGGCCTTCCGCCTGCGCGCCGCGGACGGGCGGGTGTTGAGCTTCTTCTCCACCATCACCAGCTTCGGCACGCCGCTGGACATCACGCTGGCATCGCTGAAGGTGGAGCACCTGTTCCCGACGGACGAGGTGACGCGGGAGGCGTTGGCAACTGTCGCGGCTTGAGGTGCGGTGGGGCCGGCTCACGGTTCCGTTATCGTGGTGACGATCAGGATCCGATCGACGCCCCACCGCATGGACTTCCTCCGCCAGTTCTTCAACACCGTGCTCTACGTGCAGCTGTCGCCGCGACGGTTGGTGGTGCGCGATCCTCGGTCGCGGGCGTGTTTCGACGAGGTGCCCGAGGTGGCCATCCATCGCCCCGCCGGTGGCCGCGCCACCGTCTGCGCCGTGGGCGCCGAAGCCCGCGCGCAGGCTGCCGGGAGCGACGTCGTGGTCGTCAATCCGCTGGCGCACCCGCGCACGCTGGTGTCCGACTTCATCGTCGCTGAACAGCTGCTGAAGTTCGCGATTCGTCGGCTGTACGGCGGCCGCGCGGTGTTCCGGCCGTCGCCGGAGATCGTCATGCATCCGGTGGACGACTACGAGGGCGGGCTGACACCCGTGGAGATCCGCGCGCTGCAGGAGCTGGCGCTGGGCGCGGGCGCAAGCCGGGCGCGGGTCTGGCAGGGGCCGGCGCTCAGCGATGACGAGCTGCTGCTGCGGCGCTATCCGCCGGCAGGCCGGATGCTGGCCTGACCGGCATTGCGGGATGGCACGGCGGCTCGGCCATGCGTTAGCGTGCAGCCTCCACCACCGCTGCTGCCCCCCATGCCCCGCTACGTCGCCCTGCTCCGCGGTGTCAGTCCGATGAACTGCAAGATGCCCGAGCTGCAGCGCAGCCTGGAGGACGCCGGGTTCACCGACGTGAAGACGCTGCTGAGCAGCGGCAACGTCGCGTTCAGCACGCCACGCGCGGCCTCCGCCGCCACGCTGCGCAAGAAGCTGGAGGCGGCCATGCAGGCCGGTCTGGGCCGCAGCTTCGAGACCCATGTGCGCGCCAGCCAGCACCTGCAGCAGCTGATCGTGGCCGACCCGTTCGCTGCCTACCCGCTGCGCGCCGGGTCCAAGCGCGTCGTCACCTTCCTGCGCGAGCCGCTGGCGGCCAGCCCCGTCGAGCTGCCGCGCACGCACGGCGAGGCCTGCATCTGGGGCCTGGACGGCGCCGAGGTGTTCTGCAGTTATGTGCCCGAAGCCCAGGGCCCGGTCTTCATGCAGCTGCTGGAGAAGACGTTCGGCAAGGACATCACCACGCGCACCTGGGACACCGTCGCCAAGTGCGCAAGCGCATGAGCCTCTCGCCCGGACTGGCATCGGCTGAACGCCGGCCAGTCCAGTCGGTCCCCCGAGGGGACGGCGATGCGTTCGGCATTGAGCCGAACGCACATCGCCCGCGGGCCGGCTTGGGAGCGGCCCGGCGCTCGGCCCGCGGTTTCTGTGCCGCGAACGTGCAAATCGACAACTGATTCAGGAGGTGCCGTATGCCCACGCTCGACCATCTGCTGGTGCCCGCCCGTGACCGCCGCGCCGCCGCCGAGCGGCTGGCCGCCATCCTCGGCGTGCCGTGGTCGGCCCAGGCGGCCGTGGGGCCGTTCAGCGCGGTCTATGTGTCCGACGACCTGACGGTGGACTTCGACGAGGTGGCCCCGGGCATGGCCGTGCCGCTGCAGCATTACGCCTTCCGCGTCAGCGACGCCGAGTTCGACGCGCTGATGGGCCGGCTCAAGGCGCTGGGCATCGCCTGGCGCAGCTCGCCCATCGGGCCGGACGACTACCAGGTCAACACCCACGGCGGCGGCCGCATCGTCTACTGGCGCGAGCCCGACGGCCATGCGTGGGAGGCGCTGACGCGCAGCTACGCGCGCCAGCCCTGATCAGCGCGTCAGCCGGAATTCGGCATGCGCGGTGGCCGCCGAGCTGCCGCCCACCCACACGTCGAAGGCCGCCGGTTCCACGCCCCAGGCGCGCGTGACCGGGCTCCAGAACTTCAGCTCGTCGCGGCCCAGCGTGAAGCTCACCGTCTGCGTGGCGCCCGGCGCGAGGTGGATGCGCTGGAAGCCCTTCAGCTCGCGCTGCGGCCGCGCGGCGCTGCCCGAGCGCTGGTGCGTGTAGAGCTGCACCACCTCGTCGCCCGCCACGGCGCCGGTGTTGCGCACGGTGACGCTGACCTTCACCGGCTCACCCGCGCGCGCCGTCGTGCGGTCCAGCGTCACGTCGCCGTAGGCAAAGCTCGTGTAGCTCAGGCCATGGCCGAAGGGGTAGAGCGGCGAGGAGGGCGCGTCCGTTGCGTAGCGCGACGTGAAGGTGCGGCCGGTCTCATCGGCATGCGTGCGGTTGTGGTTGTAGTAGGCCGGCACATGGCCGGTGCTGCGCGGCCAGGTCACGGGCAGCTTGCCGCCCGGGTTGACGGCGCCGCTCAGCACGTCGGCCACCGCATGGCCGCCCTCGCTGCCCGGGAACCATGCTTCCACGATGGCCGGCACGTGTTCGCTGGCCCAGCGGATGTCCAGCGGCCGGCCGTTCAGCAGCACCAGCACCACCGGCTTGCCGGTGGCCACCACGGCCTCCAGCAGCGCCTGCTGGTTGCCCTGCAGCGCGAGCGACGCGACCGACGCCGCCTCGCCGCTCATGTTGGCGCGCTCGCCCAGCACCATCACCACCGCCTCGGCCTGGCGGGCGGCCTCCACGGCCTTCGCCAGCGCGGCCTGCTGGTCGGCCGCTGACATCAGCGCGGGCGCAGCCTTGCCCTGGTCGGCATCCCAGGGCAGCGGGTAGGCGCGCTGCATGTCGCCGCCGGCCGAGAAGGTCACCTCGGCCTGCGGCCAGCGGGCCTGGATGCCGGCCAGCACCGACACGCCCGGGCCCTTCTCCACGGTCCAGGAGCCGAGGATGTCCTCGCCGCTGTCGCCCAGCGGGCCGATGACGGCGATGCGCTTGAGCGACGCGGCCAGCGGCAGCGCGCGGCCCTCGTTGCGCAGCAGCACCATCGAGCGCTGCGCTGCCTCGCGCGTGGCGGCGCGGTGGGCGGGGTCGTTGAAGACGGCGGCCTTGCGCTCCGGTGCGCCCCCGCCGGCGTAAGGCCGCTCGAACAGCCCCATGCGCAGCTTCACCGCCAGCACCTCGCGCACCGCGTCGTCCACCACGCGCTGGGGCACCTTGCCGGCCTTCACCAGCGCGGGCAGCTGGCGCATGTAGCTGTTGCTGGCCATGTCCATGGTCACGCCGGCCTGCAGGCCGCGGGCGGCCGCGTCGGCGTTGTCGGCCGCAAAGCCGTGGTTCTCCAGCGACTGCACGGCGAACGCGTCGCTGATGACGAAGCCCTTGAAGCCCATCTCGCCGCGCAGCACGTCGCGCAGCAGCCAGCGGTTGCCCGAGGCCGGCACGTCGTTGAGCGTCATGTAGGCCGACATCACCGTGCCGGCGCCGGCGTCGATGGCCGCCTGGAACGGCGGGAAGTACACGTTGCGCAGCTGCACCTCGGGCACGAAGACCGAGTCGTAGTCGCGCCCGCCGTCGGCCGCGCCGTAGGCGGCGAAGTGCTTCACGCTGGTCAGCACCCGCTCGGGCGTGCCGAGCGCCGGGCCCTGCAGGCCACGCACCTGGGCGCGCGCCATGGCCACGCCCAGGAAGGTGTCCTCGCCCGCGCCCTCCACGATGCGGCCCCAGCGTGCGTCGCGGGCGATGTCCACCATGGGCGTGAACGTCCAGTTCACGCCGGCCACCCACGACTCCTTGGCGGCAATCGCCTGCGAGCGTTCCACCAGCGCCGGGTCCCAGGTGGCGGCCAGGCCCAGCGGCACAGGGAACACGTTCTTGTAGCCGTGGATGACGTCGTAGCCGAACAGCAGCGGGATGCCCAGGCGGCTCTCCTTGACGGCCACGCGCTGCAGCCGTGCGATGAGGTCGGAGTCGAAGGTCCACAACACCGAGCCGGCCTTGCCGGCGCGGATGAGCGCGTCCGGCGTCTCCTTGTTCGGGCCCGGCACCTCGGCGCCCAGCTGCGTGAGCTGGCCGATCTTTTCCTCCAGCGTCATGCGGGCGAGCAGCGCGTTGGCGCGCTGGGTGACGGCATCGGCCGCGAGGGCGTTGCCGGCCAGCAGGGTGGCGCAGGCGGCGGCAGCGAGCCGGGAAAGTCGGGCCATGGGGAGTCTCCTTGAGCGATGTTGTTGTCGGGCCGGCGGCGACTCTAGGGGCGGCACCGGCGCCGCGTGAATCGCCGCACGGGCGATCCACCTATAACATCGGCCGATGCGCGGCGTGATCGGATCGACCGGGCCCATGATGCCCATGACCGGCTACTTCAACAGCCGTGCCGAGCCGCGGCAATGGGTGGAGGGCAACCTCGCGCACTGGAACGGCTACTTCACGCTGCGGGGAAAAGGGGAGGTGCGCTTCCCGCAGCAGACGGTCACCACCGGCGTGGGCGAGCTGCTGTTGCTGGCGCCGGGCCACGCGCGCTCCTACCGCATCCCCGACCCGCAGACGGGCTGGGAGTTCTACTGGCTACATTTTCGGATGACGCCCCGGCTGGGCGAGCGGCTGGACTGGTTCGACCCCGTGCGGCCCTGGCAGGCGCATGCCGTGGCCGACGTGTCGCTGCGCGTGGAGCTGGCCTCGCAGCTGGAGGCGGCGCACCGCTTCAACCTCACCGAGCCCGACCTGCCTGAGCGCGAGCCCATCGTCGAGGCGCTGCTGGAGGCCTTCCTGCTGCGGGTGGCGTCCGCCGCGGCCAGCCCGGGTGGCGCGAGCCCGGTGGACCCGCGCATCGAGCGCGTGCTGGAGCGCTTCCACTGCGACCTGGCCGCGCCGGTCAACGTGGACGAGCTGGCCGCGTTCGCCGGCCTGTCGCGCTCGCAGTTCTGCCTGCTGTTCCGCCGCGGCACCGGCCGCTCGCCGCAGGCCTACATGGAGGAGCGGCGGCTGGAAATGGCCGCGCACTACCTGCGCGCCACGGGCCAGCCCGTGGCCGAGGTGGCGGAGATGGTGGGCTTTGCGAACCCGTTCTACTTCACGCTGCGCTTCCGGCGCCGCCACGGGCTGAGCCCGTCGTCGTACCGCGAGCAGCACCGCCGCGGCAGCTGAGATTCACTCGAACAGGTGGCCCAGGTCGTGGTGCCCCATGGACTCGGCCTTGGTACGCAGGTACTTCTCGTTGTCCGGGCCCGGCGCTGTCAGCGACGCCTCGCGCACGACGACCTCGATGCCGAACTCGGCCAGCGCGGCCATCTTCAGCGGGTTGTTGGTCAGCAGCCGGATGCGGTGCACGCCGAGGGCGCGCAGCATGCAGGCGGCCGCGTCGTAGCGGCGCGCGTCGATGGGCAGGCCCAGGGCGGCGTTGGCCTCGATGGTGTCGGCGCCGGCGTCCTGCTCGGCATAGGCGCGCAGCTTCTGCACCAGGCCGATGCCCCGGCCCTCGTGGCCGCGCATATAGATGATGGCGCCGCGGCCCACCTTGGCGATGCGCTGCATGGCGCTTTCCAGCTGCGGCCGGCAGTCGCAGCGCAGCGAGCCGAACACCTCGCCGGTCATGCACTCGGAGTGCACGCGCACCAGCGGCGGCTCGTCACCGGGCTGGCCGACCAGGTCGCCCATGCTGAGCACAACATGCTCCTGCCCGCTGTCGCTCTCGCGGAAGCCGTGGATGGCGAACTCGCCGTGGGGCGTCGGCAGGCGGGTGGAAACGATGCGTTCGATCTTCATGGCTGTGGGCATTGTCGCCCCGCACGGGAAAACCCGTGGCGAACAGGGCAGACTGCGGCCTCTAACTTCCGGGAATCGACCATGCCCCAGACCATCAGCTTCCAACGTCCCGATGGCGTCAGCGTCAGCGGCTACCTGGCCGAGGCCGCCCGGCCCGTCGGCGCCGTCGTCGTCATCCAGGAGTGGTGGGGCCTGAACGACCAGATCCGCGGCGTCGCGCGGCGCTGGGCGGATGCCGGCTTCACGGCGCTGGTGCCCGACCTGTACCGCGGCAAGAGCACCGTGGAGCAGGAAGAGGCGCACCACCTGATGACGGGCCTGGACTTCGGCGACGCCGCGTCGCAGGACGTGCGCGGGGCCGTGAGCTACCTGAAGGGCCTGAAGCTGGGCAGCGGCAAGGTGGGCGTCACCGGCTACTGCATGGGCGGCGCGCTGACGGTGCTGTCGGCCACCGCGGTGCCCGAGGCCGATGCGGCCGTCGTCTGGTACGGCATGCCGCCGGTGGACTATGTGAAGGCCGAGCAGATCAATATCCCGCTGCAGGCCCACTGGGCCACGCAGGACGAGTTCTTCCCCCTGGCGGGCGTGGACGCGCTGGAGGCCCGGCTGGCCGAAGCGGGTGTGCGCTACGAGGGCCACCGCTACCTGGCGCATCACGCCTTCGCGAATGAGGAGGCGCAAGGCCCGGGCCGCATCGCCAAGACGCAGTACGACGCGGCCTGGGCGCAGCAGGCCTGGGACCGGGCGATGCGCTTTTTCGGCCAGACGCTGGCCTGACGCTAGGCCTGGCCCGCCCGCAGCGCCTCCAGCTGCGCGAAGGAGGCCTGCATGAGGTCGTGCACCAAGGCCAGCACGCGGTCCCGCTCCTGCTCGGCCTCGGCGTCCACGGCCGCCATCAGCAACTGGTGGAAAGGCAGCGCCAGCGGCGCTCCTTCCATCGCGCCGCGCGGCCCGTCGGGCAGGCCGCCCTGGGGCGTGGGCGCGCGTTCGGTCAGGTCCAGCATGGTGCCCACCATGCGCAGCGCCCGCCCCTGGGGGCTGCGCTCGATGATGCTGCCGCGCGAGTGCATCAGCCGGTAGCCCGAGCCATTGCTGCGCAGCCGGAAACGCACCTCGTAGCTCGCCTGGGGGTCCCGCTCATGCGCGCGCATCGCGGTCAGCATGGGTTGCAGGTCTTCGGGGTGGACGCGGCAGCGCCAGAAGTGCGTGCTGTCGGCGGCATGGGGGTCGGGGTAGCCCAGTCGCTGCTTCCAGCGCGGCGAATAGTGCACGGTCTCCAGCTCCAGGCGCAGATCCCACACGCCCAGCTCACCCGCCTCGATGGCCTGGCGCCAGCGCATCCAGACCGGTTGATGCCGCATGTCCATGCGAGCCATTTTGCGGTCGCTGCGCGCCGGACCGCTCAGATCGGCAGCGCGTTTGTTGCTTTCACCTCCTCCATGACGGCATAAGTGCGCGTTTCGCGCACGCCGGGCAGCGTCCAGATGACGCTGCCGATGAACTCGCGGTAGGCGCTCATGTCGCGCACGCGGGTCTTGAGCAGGTAGTCGAAACCGCCGGCCACGAGGTGGCATTCCAGGATCTCGGGCCGGGCCTGCACGGCGGCCTTGAAGGTGTCCATCACGTCCATCACCGTGCGGTCCAGGTGCACCTCGATGAACACCAGCATCGCTGCGCCCAGCTTGGCCGGGTTCAGCCGCGCCTCGTAGCCCAGGATGTAGCCGTCGCGCGTCAGCCGCTTCACGCGCTCCAGCACGGCGGTGGGCGACAGGTGCACCGTCTCGGCCAGCTTGAGGTTGGAAATGCGGCCGTCCGCCTGCAGAGCGCGCAAGATGCGCTCGTCGATCTTGTCCAGCCGTGTTTCGTCGCTCATCTGGATTTTTCTCTGTGTCGATATCAATTGTTGGAATTTAATCCAACGGTGCTGTGAATACATTGTCGATCTCACCAGGAGACAGCCATGACCACGTTCACCGCCCCGCCCGAACACCCCCGCCTGCCCGATCCGTACCGGGCGGAAGCCGGCGTCGTGCAGGCGCTGGCCGACCGCGTCGGTGCGGCGCTGGACTGGCCGCGCGTCATCGACATGGCCGCGCCCTGGGTGGAGCAGGTGCGCAGGAACCCGGCGCCGTTCTGGGCGATGGAGTCGCTGCTGCGCGAGTACCCCATCACCAGCGCCGAGGGCCTGGCGCTGATGCGGCTGGCCGAGGCGCTGCTGCGCGTGCCCGACGCACCCACTGCCATCGCGCTGACGGCCGACCAGCTGGGCCGCGCCGACTTCGACGGCGCCAGCGAGGGCAGCCCGCACAAGATGCTGGCCGCGCTGTCGGCATCGGCCATCTCCATGTCCAAGCGCTTCCTGCCGGGGGCGGACGACGACGGCGGCCTGTTCAAGCGCCTGGGCGCGCAGACCGTGGTGGCCGCCACCGTGCGCGCCATCCAGCTGCTGGGCCGCCAGTTCGTGCTGGGCCGCAACATCCGCGAGGCGATGAGCGAGGCGGATGACGCCCGCAAGGCGCAGAAGCAACTCAGGTTCAGCTACGACATGCTGGGCGAGGGCGCCCGCACCGAGGACGACGCGCGCCGCTACCAGGCGGCCTATGTCGGTGCGATCAAGGCGATTGCCGCCGGCCAGCGCGCGGACAGCCCGGAAGCCTCCGACGGCATCTCCATCAAGCTCAGCGCGCTGTTCAGCCGCTACGAGGTGCTGCAGCGCGAGCGCGTGTTCGCCGAGCTGCTGCCGCGCGTGTGGCAGCTCATCGAGCTGGCTGCTGACGCCAACATCAACCTGACCATCGACGCCGAGGAGGTGGATCGCCTGGAGCTGTCGCTGGACGTGCTGGACGCGCTGGCCGCGCGCATCGCGCAGGTCTACCCGCAGTGGCGCGGCTTTGGCCTGGCGGTGCAGGCCTACCAGACCCGCGCGCTGGCCGTCGTCGACGAGGTGGCCGCCATCGCCCGCAAGCACGGCCTGCGCTTCATGGTGCGGCTGGTCAAGGGCGCCTACTGGGACGGCGAGATCAAGCGTGCCCAGGAGCTGGGCCTGGCGGAGTACCCCGTCTTCACGCACAAGCAGCACACCGACGTCTCCTATCTGGCCTGTGCGCGCGCGCTGATCCAGCACGCCGACGTCATCTACCCGCAGTTCGCCAGCCACAACGCCGGCACCATCGCGGCCATCGTGCAGATGGCGCGCGCGGCCGGTGCCGCCTTCGAGATGCAGCGCCTGCACGGCATGGGCGAGGGCGTGTACCGCGAGGTGCTGAAGGACGGCACCATCCCCTGCCGCGTCTACGCCCCCGTGGGCGAGCACCGCGACCTGCTGGCCTACCTCGTGCGCCGGCTGCTGGAGAACGGCGCCAACTCGTCGTTCGTGCACCAGCTGGCCGACCCGACCGTGCAGGTGCCCGAGCTGCTGGGCTCGCCGCTGGCCGACGTGCGCCCCACCGGCGCGCTGCCGCTGCCGCCGGCGCTGTACCTGGACGCGCAGGGCCGTGGCCGCGCCAACTCCACCGGCGCCGACCTGACCGCGCCCGCGCAGCGCGCGCCATTGCAGGCCGCGCTGGCGGCCCAGGCCGTGGGCCCCGTGCCCGAGGCCACGGGCGCGGAAGTGGACGCCGCGATGCAGCGCCTGCACGCCGGCTTCCCCGCATGGAACGCCACGCCCGTCGCCCAGCGTGCCGCCACGCTGCGCCGCGCCGCCGATGCGCTGGACGCGCGCCTGGCCGAGTTCTGCGCGCTGCTCGTCAAGGAGGCATTCAAGACCCAGGCCGACTGCGTCGCCGAAGTCCGCGAGGCCGTCGACTTCCTGCGCTACTACGCTGATCAAGCGGAAGCCGATGAGGCCGGCATGCGCGGCCGCGGCGTGTTCGTCTGCATCAGCCCGTGGAACTTCCCGCTGGCCATCTTCGCGGGCCAGGTCGTCGCCGCGCTGGTGGTGGGCAACACCGTGGCCGCCAAGCCCGCCGAGCAGACGCCGTTCGTCGCGCTGAAGTTCGTCGAGCTGCTGCACGGCGCCGGCGTGCCGGCTGATGCGCTGGCGCTGCTGCACGGCGCGGGCGAGACCGTCGGCGCCGGCCTCGTGGCCCATGCGCACACGGCCGGCGTCTGCTTCACCGGCTCCACGGCCGTCGCGCAGATCATCAACAAGGCGCTGGCCGCCAAGCCCCTTTCGTCCGCAGGGCCGTTCCCAAGGACGGAAGCGCCCCCCCGGGGGGCAGGAGGCGTACCCGCCGACGTGGGGGCGTCATCTCTGCCTATCCCGCTGATCGCCGAAACGGGCGGCCTGAACGCGATGGTGGTGGACTCCACCGCGCTGCCCGAGCAGGTCATCGACGCCGTCGTGCAGAGCGCCTTCCGCTCCGCCGGCCAGCGCTGCTCGGCGCTGCGGCTGCTGTGCGTGCAGGCGAGCATCGCCGACGGCGTCATCGAGATGCTCAAGGGCGCACTGCAGCAGCTGCACGTGGGCCAGCCCGCCGACCTCGCCACCGACGTCGGCCCCGTCATCGACGACGAGGCCCACGCCAGCATCAGCCGCCACGTCGAGCGCCTCAAGCGCGAGGCCCGCCTCATCGCCGAGGCGCCGGTGGCCCAGCCCATGCCGCGCCAGATCCGCCCGGTGGCCTTCGAGCTCAAGCGCGTCGCCGACCTCGGCGAGGAGATCTTCGGCCCCGTGCTGCACGTGGTGCGCTTCGACGGCGCGGTGGACGACGTCATCGCCGAGATCAACGCGCTGGGCTACGGCCTGACGCTGGGCATCCAGACCCGCATCGACAGCCGCGCCCAGCGCCTGGCCGACGCCGCGCGCATCGGCAACGTCTACGTGAACCGCAACATCATCGGCGCCGTGGTGGGCGTGCAGCCGTTCGGCGGCGAAGGTCTGTCCGGCACCGGCCCCAAGGCCGGCGGGCCCGACTACCTGCGCCGCTTCTGCGCCGAGCCGCAGCTGGCCGCGCCGGCGCCGCTGCTGGCGCTGGACGGCCGCAGCGAGCCCCTGGCCGTGGCCGCCGATGCCGCCTGGCGCGATACGCCGCTGGCCGACCGCATCGCCACGCTGCGCCGCGCCGCCGACACGCTGGACGCCGCCACCGCGCTGGCGCTGCGCGGCCTGTTCACGGCGGCCCAGTCGCAGTTCGCCGATGTGGACCTGCCCGGCCCCACCGGCGAGAGCAACACGCTGCGCCACCATGCCCGCGGCGCGTTCGTCGTGCTGGGCCGGGGCGACGCTGGCCTGGCCGCAGCCGTCAGCGCGCTGCTGGCCGGCAACAGCGTGCTCTGGCTGGGCGGCGACGAGCGCGCCCGCCAGGCCCTGCTGCGTGCCGGCCTGCCCGGCAACGCGCTGACGCTGCCGCCCGACACGGCGCTGCCCGGCCTGCTGGCCGCGCCGCAGCTGGCCGGCGTGGCGCTGGCCTCGTCCGACGAGGGCGCTGCCCACACGCTGGCACAGGCGCTGGCCGGGCGCGCCGGCGCCATCCTGCCGCTGGTGACGGCGGCGGGCCACGTGCGCCAGCTCTACCGCTTCACGGCGGAGCAGACGCTGACCGTCAACACGGCGGCGGCCGGCGGCAACGCGGCGCTGCTGGCGGGCATGCCCTGACAAAACCTTGAGGCAGGCGGCCGTATCCTCGGTGGCCGAATGGCCCGCCGAGAGTCCTGCCGTTGAACGCCGCTTCCGCCCCACCGCCGCCTGGCGCCGCCCGCCTCGGGCGGCGCAGCCTGCTGGGGCTGGCCGGCGCCGGGCTGCTGCCTGGCCTGGCCGCTGGCCAGCCGCCGCTGCCGGCGCTGATCCCGGACGATGTGCTGGGTGACTACCAGCGCTTCGTCGCCGACCGCGACCCCGCCGCCATCGCCGACTACGGTGGCCCGCTGTCGCGGCGCGACGTCGTCGAGGTCGTCCTCATCCACCAGGCCCTGGCGCGGCAGGACCGTACGTTGCGCCTGGGGCTGGCGCCCATGCCCAGCAGCCAACGTCTGCAGGCCGAGCTGCGCATGGGCCATTCGGCCTGCAGCGCCACCAGCTATTGGCGCGACGACTTCCCCGAGCCCGACGGCCTGCTGTTCAGCGACCCGCTGCTGCTGGAGGGCGAGTTCGAAGTGGGCCTGTACACGACGCCCGACAACACCCGCGCGCTGGCCGCCCGCGGGCTGGCCGACGTGCAGCAGCTGCGCGTGCTCAGCAACGACAGCTGGCGCGTCGACTGGCTGACGCTGCTGCGGCTGGGCGTCACACGGCTGCAGCATGTGACGCGCTGGAACCTGATGCCGCACATGCTGCAGCAGGGCCGGGCCGACGTGTTGCTGGCGCCGTTTCAGCCCACGGCCGACCTCTCCATGGTGGTGGGCGGCGTGCGCCTGGTGCCCGTGCCGGGGCTGAAGGTCGCCATGCGCGGCACCAGGCACTTCCTCGTGTCCGCCACGCATGAGCAGGGGCCGCGTCTGCGCGACCAGCTCAACGCCGGACTCGCGGCACTGCGCCAGCAGGGCCTGGTGAAGCGGGCCTACGAGCAGAGCGGCTTCTTCAACGTCCGCGTGGCGGGCTGGAAAAGGCTTTAAGGACGTGCCACCGCGCGCAGCACCGCCGGCGCAATGATGCGGTGCATCGGCGTCACCGGCAGCATGTAGGCCCGGCCCAGCAGGTTGTGCGTGCGCACCACCGTCGTCAGCGTGACCAGCGGCGCGCCGCCACCGGGCTGCGGCGTGAGGTGAACCGACAGCGTCACGTCCAGGTGCTTGTCGCGGTCGCCCAGCAGCACCTCGCCGGGCGTGTTCTCGAACAGCGTGAAGATGCCGACGCGGTCGCCGGGGCGGTAGTGGGCCTCGGCCTTGTCGCGCGGCAGGTTTTCCAGCCCGCCCAGGTTCTTCAGCCCGAACAGCGACACGGCGCGGTTGCGCAGCGCCATGCAGGCCGACACCCAGCGCGGCGTCTGGCCCGCGGCCTTCAGGAACTGGCCCAGCGCCGACAGGCCGGGGTCGCCCGCGGGCAGGGCCCACGCGTCATGGAAATCGCTGCCGGGCACCAGCTTTGCGATGAGGCTGTTCGGCGGGGCGGCGGTCTCGCGGGGCGCTGGCGTCATGACGGGCTGTTGCGTGGCGTGTCCGCATCCTAGAGGCTGCGCCGCAGGCGGCCAGCGCCACGCCGGCCGTCACGGCCAGCATGGCCGCCATGTGCACGCCGACGGCCGCCAGCGCCAGCGCGAGCGAGCCCGACGCCGTGAGCTCGCGCGCCGGCGAGGCGCTCAGGCACAGCGGGATGAACGCGGGCACCAGCATCAGCCCGCTGCCCTGCAGCGTGGCCGCGGCGAAGGCGCTGGCCGCCACCCCGCCGCGCTGCCGGCGCCACAGCAGCAGCGCGCCGCACAGCGCGGCACTTCCGGCCAGCACCGGCAGGCCGTCCCGGGACCCGGCCCACGCGACCAGCGCCGCCACGGCGGCCACCGCGGCCGCATGGCCCATGGCGATGGGACGCAGTGAAGCCAGCACCTGGCGGGCGTCGCCGGAGCGCATGCCGCAAGCCGCTGCCAGCGCCCAGCCCGAACACGGGTTGAGCCCGTGCAGCGCGCCGGCACCGGCCACGGCCAGCCAGGGCCACCAGGTCGTCATGGCCTCAGGCCGTGCCTGCCGGCGCGTCCTCGTATCGGTCGTGGTGCCGCACCCAGGCCATCGTGTACTCCAGCCCCGCCTCGTCGCGGCCCTGGGGCGTCAGGTCGACGAGGGGGTAGGTGCCCATCATCACTTCCACGCCCCGCCCGAACGTCGAGTACGTGTGGAACACGGTGCCCGCGTCGTCCTTGTAGAAGACGCTGATGCCCGGCGCCTCGGTCTGCGGGAACGGCGTCATGTGGAAGTTGTAGAACACCTCGCCGTCGACGCGGTCCTCGGGCGCGAAGCTGACGTGGAAGTCGCGGTTGAAGTCGTTGCCGTTGGACGAGGCCCACGCGAACTGCCAGCCCATGCGCGCCTTGAAGGCCAGCAGGTCGGCCAGCGGCGCGCGCGACACGACGAGCAGCGCGATGTCGCGATGCGCGAGGTGCATGGCGGCGCCGTCGAGATGGTCCGCCATGAAGGAGCAGCTCTTGCAGCCTTGGGCCCAGCCAGGGCCGAACATGAAGTGCTGAACGAGCAGCTGGCGCTTGCCCTGGAACAGCTCGCTCAAGGCACGCGGGCCGTCCACGGTGTCGAACAGGTAGTCGGTGTCCAGCTTCACCCAGGGCAGCGCGCGGCGCTCGGCGGCGATGCGGTCCTGAAGCTGGGTCAGTTCCTTCTCGCGTGCGAGCAGGGCCTTGCGGTCGGCGATCCAGCGGTCGCGGGTCACGGTGGGGTGGGGTGTCGTCATCGTTCGCTCCTTGGGTTGAAGACAGGCATGCGGCAGCGCCACCCGGGCTCGGATGGGCGTCGCGTTCAGGGGAAATCAGGCGGCGCGCTTGGGGCGGCGCACGGCGCGTAACTTGCCGCTGCTGCCGCCGCCGGCGTAGAACAGGTCGCGCCCGTCGGACTCAAGCCCGCTGACGCCGGTACCCGCAGGCATCAGCAGCGTCTGCAGCACGTCGCCGCTGGCGGCGTCGATGTGGCGGATCTCGCTCTCGTCGCCCTCCCAGGTGCCGTGCCACAGCTCGCCGTCCACCCAGGTCACGCCGGTGACGAAGCGGTTGGTCTCGATGCTGCGTTTCACGGCGCCGGTCTCGGGGTCGACCTGGTGGATCTTGCGGGCGCGGTACTCGCCCACCCATAGGCTGCCCTCGGCCCAGGCCAGGCCCGAGCAGCCCTGGCCCGGCGCCGGGATGGTGGCGAGCACGGCACCCGTGGCGGGGTCGATCCTGGCGATGCGCGACGCGGCGATCTGCCACAGGTGCTGGCCGTCGAAGGCCGTGCCGGCGTCGCACGTGTGCGCCAGCCGCTGCTGCACGTCACCGCCGGCCGGCGCGATCGCCAGCAGCGCCTCGTTCGTCGCGGCCCAGATGCGCTCGCCGTCGTGCGTGACGCCGTGGATGGCGGGCGTGCCGTCGAAGGGGCCGTACTCGCGGACGATCTCGGCGGGGTGGGTGGGGGCGGTCATCGCGGTCTCCGTGAGGGTGGGGTGCATGACCGCCAATCTACGCAGACGGCGCCGCGGCGGGGAGTAACAAGATGGTCGTGAAACCGGTCAGCGGCAGTGCCAGCCAGCGTCGCGCACGGGTCTGGCCCACGGCACGCACGCGGCCGGCGGCCTCCAGCCCGGCCAGTTCGCGCTGCACCTGGCGCTGGCTGCTGCCCAGTGCCAGGGCGAGTGCCGACGTGGACCACGCCGCGCCGTCTGCCAGCAGCGCCATCAGCTCGCCCGCGTCGCCTTCCGTGGGCGGCGCCAACACAGCCACGTCACGGCCACCCAGCGGCGTCAGCGCGAAGCCGCGCGGCGTGGCGTCGATGTCGGCCAGCCCGCGCAGCAGCGCGCGCAGCCGGCCGATCTCCACGCGCAATCGCGCGCGGTGCGTGTCGTCGGGCTCGCGCAGCCGGAACGCGCGGGCGATCAGCGTGTCGCGCGTCGCGTCGCCCGGCCAGGCCTCGGCCAGAGTGCGCGCCAGCGAGAAGAGGATGGGCCGGCGCGCCAGCGCCAGCCATCGGTCGCCCGCCCGCACGCCGTGGCGGCAGGCGTCCAGTACCAGCGCGCCGGAGTTCATCAGCACCGCCACGTCCGTCAGGCGCAGCGACCGTGCGCTGCCGTCGGCTGCGATGCGGCGCGCGGCGGGCTGTTGCAGCACTGCGCGCGCCTGCGCCACCTCGGCCTGCAGCGCGGGGATGCCGGCGCGCCGGGCCGCCGTGTCGGCCTGGGCCAGCGCGGCCTCGGCGGCGTCGATCTGCAGCGAGCGCAGCGCCAGCTCGGCCCGGGCCAGCGCAGCGACGGCACCGGGCAGTGGCGGCAGGCCGGCCGGGTCCGTGCCCGCCAGCAGCGCGGCGGCCGGCTCCAGCCGCCCCAGCAGCAGCCAGCGTCGCGCGGCGATCAGCCGTGCCTGCAGCGCGTTGCCGTGGTCGCCTCGCGCCGCCAGCACGTCGGCGGCGGCGGCCAGCGCGGCGGGTGGCTCGCCGAAGTCGCGCAGCGCCAGCGCCACCTCGGCCTCGGCGACGACGCAGCGCGCTCGCGCCAGCACCTCGTGCTGGCCAAAGCCGCGCGCGGCGCGGCGCAGCAGCTCGCGCGAGCGCGCCAGCTCGCCCAGCTGCGCCATCGCAATGCCGCGCAGCGCCAGCGCGGGCGGGTCGTCGCGCAGCGCCACGTGCTGGAGCGCGCGCAGCGCGTCACCGGCGGCGAGCGCGCGGGCGGCGGCGGCAATCAGCGAGTCCATCCTCAAAGGCTACCTTGCCGCCGTCACAAGGCTGCGCCACGATGGCCGCGCGCCCGCAGTCCGGGCGTTCGGGAGGACCGCATGTTTCCTTGGATCTGGCTCTGGGCGCCGCAGCTGCGCCTGCCCTTCGGCGGCGACGTGACGCAGGACATCGAGCCGACGCTGCAGGCGTTCTTCCGCGGCATCAAGCCCGCGTCGGGCGATGCGCGCATCGAGGCCCAGGCCTTCGATGTGGCCAGCTACGGCGACCAGCTGGGCGTCATCACGCGGCTGCTGCTCGAATGGGCCGAACGGCTGCCGGCCGATGCGCAGGAAAAATCCAAGCCGCTGGAAGAGCTGCGCGCCATCCATGCGGCCATCGAGGCCATCAAGGGCGTGGAGCGCGTCAGAAGAAGCCGCTGAGGAAGGCCGCGGTCTCTGCCGTCAGGCCCACGATCTTGTCGGTGGCCTGGCGGTAGAGCTTGAAGTTGAGTTCCGTCTGCGGCTGGCCGTCGTTCCATTGCGCGAAAGGCTTGAGCTCGGCGCGGCCAAGACGCCGCTTGGCCAGTGCCGAGCGCTCGACCTTGAGGCTGACCCGCGGCGTCTGCCGCTCGACATCCGCCGCCCGCGGCATCGCCTCGGCGGCGGTCACGACGCCGCATGCCACCAGCCCTGCGCCGCCGGCGTTCTCGCTGGCGAACAGGTAGACCCCATCGCCCACGGCAATGCGTTTGCCGCCGTACATCGTCTTCTGCGCGGTGAAGTCCCAGCGCGGGTCGAGCGGTTCGGCGATGGCCGTCTTGATCGCGTACATGGCGGCCATCATCGCCGCGTCGACAATGTCGGGCGTGACCGACGACCCCGATCCCATGCCGCTGCCGCCGCCGCAGCCCGACTTCGACGCCTGCTGCGGCAACGGCTGCGACCCCTGCATCTTCGACCTGCACGACATGGCCATGGACGAGTACCGCCGCGCGCTGCGGGCGTGGCGGGAGCGGCACCCGGAGGCGCCTTAGTCCAGCGGGTTGCGGCCGCTGGCGGCGCGGTAGCCGCTGCCGTCATGGCGCAGCCGCCACGCACCGTCGACGGTCTTCGGGGCCAGCGTCCCGCTGGCATCTGCCACCGGCCTGCGGCCCTTGAAGTCCACCACCAGGTCGGGCCAGCCGTCGGCGCCGGTCGTCTCGAAATGCCAGCTGCCGGTCACGTCGACGCAGTTGTCGGGCGTGACCGGGTCGTCCTTCTCCGCATCGGCCGGCGGGTCCCCGGCCAGCCAGCGTGCGCACCCGGGCGCGTCCTCCAGCTTGTGCGCGATCTTGAGGTCGGGCGTCAGCGCGCGGGTGCCGTCGGCGTCTAGCGAGAAGACGCGCACCCATTCGCTGCACACGTCCTGCGCACACAGGCCGCTCTGGAACGTCAGCGCCACGCGACCGCCGCCGAGCTGGTGCGCCTTGGCCTGGCCCACCTGGCCGTTGGCCCCCGTCCATGCCAGGGACGGCTTGGAGAAGGTCCGGACCCAGCGGCCGTCACGGCGCTCGAAGCCGTAAACGCCGACATTGACCTGCGTGGCGTTGAACTGCTGCGGCTGGCCGCTGCCGTCGTCTGGCTGGCCGACGACCACCAGCGCGCGGTGCTCGGCGTCCAGCGGGACGGCCATCAGCGGCGACACGAGCAGGCCTTCCTGCGCACCGCCTTGAGCCGCGGGCACCGAGGCCGCGAACGCCGGTGTCGCAGTCCAGCCCGGGAAGACCTGGGCCATCAGCGCGGCCGGTTGGTCGTCGGTGGCACCCGCGGGGACGGAGGCCGCCGCGGCGGGCCGGGTATCGGGACCGGGGGCTGCGGTCCTGTCCTGGCAGCCTGCCAGCCAGGCGGTGGTGATGGTGAGCGAGATCAGGCGAAGGACAAGACGCATCAGGGGCAAGGGGCGTGTGGCTTGGACTCGTTAGCATGGCCGCAATCCCTCGCCGAGCCCATCCCATGTGCCGCAACATCCGCACCCTCTTCAACTTCGAGCCACCGGCCACCGAGGTCGAGATCCGCGACGCGGCGCTGCAGTTCGTGCGCAAGTTGAGCGGCTTCAACGTGCCGTCCAAGGCCAACGCGGCGGCGTTCGATCATGCGGTGGCGGCCATTGCCGACGAGGCCCGCACGCTGATCGCCGCCTTGACGACGACGGCCGAACCCCGGAACCGCGAGATCGAGGCCGCCAAGGCCCGCGCGCGCTCGGCCGAGCGCTTCGCGCGCTGACGCACAATCGCCGCGCCCCGGCTCTGCTGACTCCGCCATGCGCCTGAAGATCGCCCTCGTCATCGTCACCCTGCTGCTGCTCGCCACGGCCTGGCTGGTCTTCGCCTGGCACTGGAGCTACTCGGAGGGCGAGCGCGCCGGCTGGGTGCAGAAGCTCTCGCGCAAGGGCTGGATCTGCAAGACCTGGGAAGGCGAGCAGGCGCTGGTGTCGTTGCCGGGCACGGCCACGGTGGAGAAGTTCCAGTTCACCGTGCACGACGAGGCCACCGCCGCGGCCATCAACAAGGTCATGGGCCGGCGCGTGAACCTGCACTACGAGGAGAAGGTCGGCCTGCCCAGCAGCTGCTTCGGCGAGACGCGCCACTTCGTCACCGGTGTCACGCTGGTGGACGAGATCTCGCTGTCGCCGGGCATCGTCGTGCCGGTGCCGGCGCAGCAGCCGGCGTCGGCGGCCAGCCAGTAAGCCGCGGCGGCCTGGGCCTCAGCGCCCTTCGATATCGCGCAGCAGGCTCATCACCTTGGTGGTGATGATGTCCACCGCCGGCCCGTTGGCGCCGTGCGGCAGGATGACGTCGGCGTTGCGCTTGGTCGGCTCGATGAACTGCTTGTGCATGGGCCGCACGGTTTCCAGGTACTGGTTCACCACCGACTCGGTGCTGCGGCCGCGCTCCGAGATGTCGCGCTGCAGCCGGCGGATGAAGCGCACGTCCGAGGCGGTGTCCACATAGATCTTCAGCGACATCATGTTGCGCAGCTTGGCGTCGTACAGCGCGAACAGGCCCTCGACGACGATGACCGGCGCGGGCTTCACGGTGATGGTGTCGCTGGAGCGGTTGTCGGCCGCGAAGTCATACACCGGCATCGCGATGGCCTCGCCCTTGCGCAGCGCGGCCAGGTGCTGGGCCATCAGCGGCCAGTCGAAGGCGTCCGGGTGGTCGTAGTTCTGCTTGCGGCGGTCCTCCGGCGGCATGTGGGACTGGTCGCGGTAGTAGTCGTCCTGCATCACCACCGCCACCTTGTCCGTGCCGATGGCCGCCAGCACCTGGCGCGTGACGGTCGACTTGCCACTGCCGCTGCCCCCTGCGACACCGATGACGAAAGGCTTGGGATGGGATCTAGGCATGGGAGCGGCGTGAAGGCAGGAGAGAAGCGTGCGAATTTACAAGCTGGCATGCCGCGGGTGGCGGGGGCTTACGGGGGCCTGCGTGATTGAAGGCCGGCCGGCGTTGGTGGGCTGGCCCGCCGTCCCGAACCTGCGCCAAGGCGCTGCCGGGGCCTCGGTAAAATCCAGTTTTGAAATCGAAGCTGGAATAGCAGTGAAACTGGTCAAGGCACAAATCAAGAATTTTAGATCGATGGAGGACAGCGGCGAGTTTGATATCGATCAGATCGCCTGCCTTATTGGCAAGAACGAAGCGGGAAAAAGTGCCTTGCTGCAGGCGCTTGCGGCCTTGAATCCGCATCCGTCGACGCCGTTGAAACTCGACAAGGAGCGAGATTATCCGCGCCGGCATCTGGCGTCCTACGCCGAGCTGCATCCCAAGGACCCCGCCGTCGTCGTCCTGACGGAATGGGAATTCGACGACGGCGAACTGGCCACGCTTGAGGAGATGCTCGGCAAGGCATCCGTCGACCGGCGCGTGCGGGTGCAGCGCCGCTACGGCGAGGACTTCTCTATCGATGCGACCATCGACACCAAGAAGATCATCAAGCACCTGTTCGCGAAGTTCGGCGTCACCGGGGATGACGCGAAGGCCCTTGCTGGCGCCACCACGACGGCGCAGTTGATCGAGGAACTCAATGCTGTGCCCGCCCCCAGCGAGCCGCAGGCCAATCTGCGCGCACATTTGCTGAATGAGGGCACGGCCATCACGCAGGTGCACCGGTTTGTTGCGCAGCACCTGCCGCGGTTCATGTATGTATCGTCATACGACCGGATGGACGGGACCGTGCAATTCCAGCAGCTTCAGGAACTGCAGGATCAAGGCCTTCTGGACCACGAGGAGCACCGCGGCAAGAAACTGTTTGTAGAGTTTCTGCGCTACGCGGGAATCTCGCCGGCGGATTTGCTGCGCCAAACAACTTTCGAAACTCACAACGCCCTCCTGCAGGCCGCCTCGAACAAGATTACCGACCAGATCCTCGAATATTGGACGCAGAGCAGCGACCTGAGCGTGGAGGTCCGGGTCTCGGCCGGCATGGCCGGGGACCCCGCGCCGTTCCAGACGGGCAATGTCGCGCGCGCCCGCATCTACAACGCACTGCACCGGGTCGACACGCCGTTCTCGGAGCGCAGCTCGGGCTTCGTCTGGTTTTTCTCGTTCCTGGTGCGGTTCGCCCAGATCAGGAACGAGGCGGCGCCCGTCATCCTGCTGCTCGACGAGCCCGGGCTCACCTTGCACGGCAAGGCGCAACTGGATCTGCAGCGGTTCTTCCGGGAGCGGCTGGCGCCGCATCACCAGATCATCTTCTCCACGCATTCGCCGTTCATGGTGCCCGCGAACGACCTCGGCAGCGTGCGCGTGCTGCAGGACGCGGTGGAACAGCGCGGCGCCCGGCGCATCCCGCTGGGAACCAAGGTGGTGGGGCATCTGCAGTCGCAGGATGCCGACGCCCTGTTCCCGTTGCGGGCCGCGGTCAGCCCCGCTTGACCGCGCCCGGGCCGGCGCCGAGGCCCGACCGCGCGGCGCGGCGACACTAGCGGCATGTCGCTGTTCCAGCCGTTGGTCTCGCGCTTCGAGCGCCTCGTCGACCCCTACCCCGAACCCGCCGGCCCCGGCCCCGTGGAGGCCCCGCCGTCCACCTTCTTTGCCTTCCTGTGGCGCTGCGCCGATGGCGTGCGGCCGCATCTGCTGACGGTCACGCTGTTCACCGCCGGCATCGCGGCGGCGGAGGCCTGGCTGTTCAGCCTGATGGCCTCGCTGGTGGACTGGCTGGCCACGCAGAAGCCGGCCGAGCTGTGGAGCAAGCCGCAGCCGGTCGTGTGGACGCTGGTGGGCGTGCTGGCGTTGGGCGTGGTGCTGGCCGGCGTGCAGGCGTTGACCAAGTACCAGGGCGTGTTCGGCAACTTCCCGATGCGGCTGCGCTGGATCTTCCACCGCCGCATGCTCGCGCAGAGCCTGGCCTTCTTCGGCGACGAGTTCGCCGGCCGCATCGCCACCAAGGTCATGCAGACAGCGCTGGCGGTGCGCGACACCTGGCTCATCGTCGTCGACATCCTCGTCTACGTGGCCGTGTACTTCGGCACGCTGGTGGCCATCGTGGCCAGCTTCGATGCGTGGCTGATGCTGCCGTTCGCCGTCTGGCTGGGGCTGTACCTGTGCGCGTTGCGCTTCTTCGTGCCGCGGCTGGGCCGCATCGGCAAGGCGCAGGCCGACGCGCGCAGCCTGATGACGGGCCGCATCACCGACGCGTACACCAACATCGCCACCGTCAAGCTGTTCGCCCACGGCCGCCGCGAGGCCGCCTATGCCAAGTCGGCCATGCAGGACTTCATGGTCACGGCCTACGGCCAGATGCGGCTGGTCACCGGCTTCGAGGTCGTCAACGCGGCGCTGTCCGCGCTGCTGGTGGGCAGCACGGCGCTGCTGTCGCTGTGGCTGTGGGGCCAGTCGCTGGTGGGCGTGGGCGCCGTCGCGGCGGCCACGGCCATGGCGATGCGGCTCAATGGCATCTCGCACTGGATCATGTGGGAGATGGCCTCGCTGTTCGAGCACATCGGCACCGTGCAGGACGGCCTCACGACGCTGTCCAGGCCGCAGACGATTGCCGATGCAAGCGGCGCCACCGAGCTGACCGTCCCGCGCGGTGAGGTGCGCTTCGAGAACCTGCGCTTCCACTACCCGAACGGCAAGGTCGTCGTCGACGGGCTGGACCTGACGATCAAGCCGGGCGAGAAGATCGGCCTGGTGGGCCGCAGCGGCGCGGGCAAGAGCACGCTGGTGAACCTGCTGCTGCGCCTGTACGACCTGCCCGAGGGCGGCGGCCGCATCAGCATCGACGGCCAGGACATCGCCCGCGTCACGCAGGACTCGCTGCGCCGCCACATCGGCATGGTCACGCAGGACACGTCGCTGCTGCACCGGTCTGTCGCCGACAACATCCTCTACGGCCGCCCCGACGCGACCCCCGAGGAGCTGGCCCGCGCCACCGAGCGCGCGCATGCCGACGAGTTCATCGCGCAGCTGTCCGACCCCAAGGGCCGCACGGGCCTGGAGGCGTTTGTCGGCGAGCGTGGCGTGAAGCTGTCGGGCGGCCAGCGCCAGCGCATCGCCATCGCCCGCGTGATGCTGAAGGACGCGCCCATCCTGCTGCTGGATGAAGCGACGAGCGCGCTGGACAGCGAGGTCGAGGCGGCCATCCAGCAAAGCCTGTACACGCTGATGGAAGGCAAGACGGTGGTGGCCATCGCGCACCGGCTGTCCACCATCGCCGCACTGGACCGCCTGGTCGTCATGGACGCCGGCCGCATCGTCGAGCAGGGCACGCATGCCGAGCTGCTCGCGAAGAACGGCATCTACGCGCGGCTCTGGGCGCACCAGAGCGGTGGCTTCCTCGGCCTGGAAGACTGACGCGATGCCTGCAGCGGGTGGCCTGATCAAGCTCTTCGAGGAGGACGGCCAGCCGTTGATGGACATGGTGTTCCAGCAGGCGCCGGCCTTCATGGCGGTGCTGCGCGGCCCCACCCATGTCTTCACGATGGCCAACGACAGCTACCTGCGGCTGGTGGGCGGCCGGCCGGTCATCGGCCGCACGGTCGCCGAGGCGCTGCCGGAGGTGCGCGGCCAGGGTTTCCTGGAGCTGCTGGACCAGGTGTTCACGACCGGCGTGGCGTACGAGGCGCGCGATGCCCGCGTGCGGCTGATCCCCAGCGACGGCGGGCCGCCGCAGGAGCGCATGCTGGACTTCGTCTACCAGCCCATGCGCAACCGCAGCGGCGAGGTGACCGGCATCTTCGCCCAGGGCGTGGACGTGACCGAGCGCGCGATCGCGCAGCAGGCCGTGCGCGACAGCAACGAGCGCCTGGCGCTGGCCACCGACGCGGCCGAGATCGGCCTGTGGGACGTGGACCCGGTGCGCGACACGCTGTACTGGCCGCCGCGGCTGCGCGAGATGTTCGGCCTGTTCAGCCCGCGCGAGGTCACGCTGCAGGACTTCATCGCCGGCCTGCACCCGGACGACCGCGAGGCGACGCTGGCCGCGTTCCGGCGCGCGCTGGACCCGGCCGAGCGCGCGCTGTACGACGTGGAGTACCGCACCGTGGGCCTGGAGGACGGCGTGACCCGCTGGGTCGCGGCCAAGGGCCGGGGGCTGTTCGACGAGGCGGGCCGGTGCGTGCGCGTCATCGGCACCGCCATCGACATCACCACCCGCAAGCGCGACCAGGCCGAGCTGCGCCGGCTGAACGCGACGCTGGAGGAGCGCGTGCGGCTGGCGCTGGCCGAGCGCCAGCTGATGGCCGACGTCATCGACAAGAGCGATGCGTCGGTGTGGATCGTCGACACGGAGCTGCGGCTGCTGGCCGTGAACGCGGCCGCGCGGCGGGCCTGGCGCGAGGTCTACGGCGTGGAGCCGGTGCCCGGGCCGCTGGCCGATGCGCTGGCGCTGCTGCCGGATGCGGCCTGGGCGCGGCGCGTCGAGGCGTTGTGGCGCCGTGCCACGCAGGGCGAGACGCTGTCCGAGCTGCGCAAGGTGGTGGACCGGCGCGGCGAGCACCGCGCCTTCGAGATGCACTTCCACCCGCTGAAGGCCGACGACCGTACCGTGGCCGCCTACTTCATGGTGCACGACGTCACCGCACGCGAGCGCGACCACGAGCGGCTGCGCATCGCCGAGGCCGCGCTGAACCAGGCCTACAAGCTGGAGGCCGTGGGCCGGCTGACCGGCGGCATCGCGCATGACTTCAACAACGTGCTGCACGTCGTCAGCACCAGCGTCGACCTGATCGACCGCCTCGCCGACGACCCGCAGCGCGTGCGCCAGCTGGCCGCGTCGGTGCGCCGCTCGGTGCTCAACGGTGCCAAGCTCACCGGGCAGCTGCTGTCGTTCTCGCGCCAGCAGAGCATCGAGTTCACGACGCTGTGCGTGCGCCAGCTGGTGCAGGACGTGGACGAGGTGCTGCGCCGCACCGTCGCGCCGGCCGAGCTGGTGGTGGAGCTGCCGGCCGAGCCGCTGTGGGTCAGTGCCAACGCCACGCAGCTGGAGATGGCGCTGCTGAACCTGGCCGTGAATGCGCGGGATGCCATGCAGGGCCGGGACGGCCGCGTCACGCTGTTCGCCCGTGTGGAGCAGGGCGTCCCCGGGCTGGCGCCGGGGGCCTACGTGTGCCTGGGCCTGCGCGACACCGGCGCCGGCATGCCGCCGGACGTGCTGAAGAAGGCCTTCGAACCCTTCTTCACGACCAAGCCGGTCGGCAAGGGCACGGGGCTGGGGCTGAACCAGGTGTTCGGCATGGCGCAGCAGGGCGGCGGCACGGCCACCATCGACAGCGTGGAGGGCGAGGGCACCACCGTCTGCGTCTATCTGCGCCAGACCGGGCCCGCGGCTGCGCCGGCGCCGGCGGTGCAGCAACAACAACAGCAGCAGCAACAGCAGCCGGCCGGGCGTGTGCGGCTGCTGTGCGTGGACGACGAGGCCGACGTGCGGGCCGCGATGGTGGAGGCGCTGTCCGGCTGGGGCTACGAGGTGCAGGCCGCGCGCGACGGCGAGGCCGCGCTGGCGCTGGTGGAGGGCTGGCAGCCCGACATGCTGCTGCTGGACTACGCGCTGCCCGGCATGACCGGCGCCGAGCTGGCGGCGCGGCTGCGCGCCGGTCAGCCGCAGATCCCGGTGCTGTTCGCCACCGGCTACGCCGACATCCAGTCCATCAACGCGCTGCCGGGGCCGGCGGCCTGTGTGCTGCGCAAGCCCTTCGAGCTGGCGGCGCTGCGCGAGGCGCTGGCGGCGCTGGCGCCGGTGCGCTGACGGGCGACTGTCTTCACCGCGCCTGCAGCCCGGGGCTGGCCGGCATCGCGGCGCCGCGCAGCTGCGCGTCCAGGAAGGCCTGGCTCAGCCGCAGGCCTTCGCCGAGGTCGGACAGCGCCGCCTCCGTCGCGCTGCCGCTGCGCGGGCCGCGCGTGGCGCCGCCGGCCGGTCCCTGCGGGCCTGCGCCGCCCTCGCCGCGGCCCCGGCCGCCCATGCCGCCGCCCATCGGGCCGCGGCGCTGGTCCTGCACATGCCAGCCCTCGGGGGCCAGCGTGCCGGCCAGTGCGGCGTGGTTCACGCCGCCGAGGTTCAGCAGCCAGGCCTGGCCGCCGGCCGGCAGGCTGTCGAAGGCCTGCCGGCGCTCGGCGGGCCGGCGCGCCAGGCCCAGCGGGTCCGCGTCCACATCGCTGGTGACCAGCAGCGTCGCCGCCCCCTCGGCCGGCGCCTGCATGGCCGGCGGGCTGATCGCGACGACGGCCCGCCAGCCGGCGTCGCCGCGGGCGTCCAGCGCCGTCTGCGCCCCGGTCTCGTAGCCCGCCAGCGCCGCGCGGTGCCAGTCGAGCGCCGGCTGCGCCTGCTGCAGCGCGGGCAGCAGCCGGCGCAGTGCGGCCAGCCGTTCGGCACGCAGCGCGTCGCCGTAGTGCAGCAGGCCCAGCTCGCGGAACTCGCCGGTGCGCGCCAGCTCGGAGCGCCAGGCCGCGGCATCGGCCTCCAGCGGCTGCACGGCCAGCACCGTGTAGCCGGCCTGGGCCCAGGCGGCGGCCCAGCGCTGGCCGCTGTCGTGGCCCTGGCCCAGGCCGGGCAGGTAGACGACGACCGGCGTGCCGGCCGGCGCCGTGGCGCTGCGGGTGGCGGTCACGCGCCGGCCCTGCACCTCGAAGCTGGCGAGGGCCAGGTTCAGTTCACGCGTCGCCGTCTCGGCCCAGGGTCGCTGTGGCGGCGGCCCGCTGGAACAGGCGGCGAAGGCAAGGCAGGCCAGCAGCGGCAGCAGCCAGCGGCGGTCGGTGCGGTGAAAGCTCATGGGCCGGACGTTAAACGCGCCATGTCTCCGGTTTGCGTCTGGCCGCTGACCGGGGCGCCGCCGCCGCGGGTAACACCTGCCCGTTGCCGCGTTGACCGGTGCGGGTGGCGGGTGCAACACTGGGGCGCATCAAAACGGGTGCCCAGGGCCGGGCAGGGCTGGGACGCCAGAGCATGCGGGGCCCTTCCATCAACAGGTCAACCAAGCGAGGTCCGGGCGCCGGCTGCTGCAGCTGGACCCTGGGGGTTGTGCTGTGGCTGTGCTGGAGCGCGGTGCTGGCGGTGCCGCCGCAGCAGCCGGCGCCCGCGCAGATCATGCTGCTGGCGTCGTATCACGCCGGCATGGTCTGGAGCGACGATCAGGCGGCGGCCGTCAGTGCGCGGCTGCAGGATGCGGGCGTGCCGGTCGAGCTGCACCGGGACTTCCTCGACGCCAAGCGCGTTGCGCTGACGCCGGCCTATCTGCAGGCCTTCGAGGCCATGCTGCTGCACAAGTACGCCGGGCACCCGCCGCGGCTGATGCTGGCACTGGACGATGACGCGCTGGACCTCGTGCTGCGGCTGCGGCAGCGGCATTTCCCGGGCGTTCCCATCCTGTTCTCCGGCGTGGCGGCGAGCCGCCAGGCCGAGCTGGCGGCGGCGGGGCAGATCTCCGGGGTGTTCGACGATGTCGATCAGGCGCAGAACCTGCGCTTGATGCTGAGCCTGCTGCCCCAGGTCCGGCGGGTGTGGCTGATCCACGACCAGAGCCGCACCGCCGAGGTGCAGCTGGCGGGTCTGGCGGCCATGCAGGGGCTGCCCCGCGGGCTGGAGTTCGTCCATCTGAGCCAGCTCAGCGTGGCGGAGATCCAGGCCCGGCTGCGGCAGCTGAACACCGCCGATCTCGTGCTGGCGCTGCCCTTCAATGTCGACCGCGAGGGGCGGCTGCTGTCGCACGAGGAAGCCGCCGATCTCTGGGCCGCCGCGTCGCAGGCGCCCGTGGTGGTGAGCCGGGACGTCAGCATGCGCCCGGGCGTGCTGGGTGGGCTGCTGATGACGGGGCGCGAGCAGGGCAACCAGCTGGGCCGGCTGGCCGTGCAGGCGCTGCAGGGCCGGGCCCTGGAGGCCATGCCCATGCAGGCGGGCCGGGGCGTGCCCACCTTCGATGCCCGGCAGCTGCGTCGCTGGAAGCTGAGCGACGCAGACCTGCCGGCGCAAGCCGTGCTGCTCAACCGCGAGCCCGACGCCTGGACCGCCCTGCGCGAGTACGGCGGCTGGCTGGCCAGCCTGTTTGGCAGCCTGCTGGTCATCATCTTCCTGCTGGTGCGCGACCTGCGGGCGCGCAAGCGGGCCAACGAGGCCTTGAGCCAGAGCACCAGCAACTACACGGCGCTGTTCAACAGCAGCAACGACTCCATCCTGGTCCGCGACGGTGCCGACCTGCGGCTGCTGGAGGCCAACCCGCGCTTCCTCAGCCTGTTCGGCTACGCGGCCGACGAGGTCCGGGCGCTGGCGCCGGGTGAGCTCTGCTCCGGCGTGCCGCCGTACACCGCCGGCGAGATCGAGCGGCGCCTGCAGCTGGCCAAGACCGAAGGCACGCAGACCTTTGCCTGGCAGTCCCGGCGCAAGGACGGCAGCCTGTTCTGGTCGGAGGTGTCGATCAGCTGCTACCGCCGCGGCGAGCAGCTGCGCCTGGTGTCGACGACGCGCGACGTCACCGAGCGCAAGCTGCTGGAGACCCAGTCCCAGGCGTTCCAGAACCTCATCACGCAGATGTTCCAGAACCTGCCGGTGGCGGTCCTGGCCGTCGATACGCAGCATCGCGTCACGTTCTGGAATGCCGAGATGGAGCGGCTCACCGGGCGGTCGGCCGAGGAGATGGTCGGCAGCACGGAGGTGTGGCAGGGCGTGTACAACCAGCCGCGCCCGGTGCTGGTCGACGCCGTGCTGGAGGGCTGGGATGCCGCCGCGCTGGCCAGGCTGTACACCAGCGAGGTGCATGCCAGCGAGCTGGTGCCCGGGGCGCTCGAAAGCGAGGGGCTGTTCGCGGCCACCGACCGCCGGCCCGAACGCTGGCTGCGCTTCTGTGCGGCGCCCCTGCGCGATGCCGACGGCCGGCTGCTGGGGGGTATCGAATCCATCATCGACTTCACGCGGCTCAAGCAGGCGCAGTTCGAGCTGGAGCAGCTCAACGAGGAGCTGGAGCAGCGCGTGGACGCGCGCAGCCGCGAGCTCAAGCTGGCCATGGGCCAGCTGCTGCAGTCCGAGAAGCTGGCCGCGCTGGGAAGCCTGGTGGCCGGCGTGGCGCACGAGCTGAACACGCCGATCGGCAACGCGGTGTCCAGCGCCTCCACGCTGACCGCGGTGGCCCGAGAACTGGGCGCCGACCTGCAATCCGGCGCCGCGCGGCGCTCCGAGGTGCTGGCCAAGATCGAGCGGTTGCGCGAGGCAGGCGAGCTGACGCAACGCAACGCCGAGCGGGCCGCCAAGCTGATCAGCGAGTTCAAGCTGGTGGCGGTGGACCAGACCAGCATGCGACGGCGCGAGTTCGACCTGCTGGACCTGGCGCGGGACACGCTGGCGATGCTGGCACCCACGCTGCGCGGCACGGGCTGCCGCACGGTGCTCGACATCCCGCCCGGCATCGTCATGGACAGCTACCCCGGCGCGCTGGAGCAGATCATCACCAACCTCGCCGGCAACGCGGTGCTGCATGGGTTCGCCAGCGTCGATGCCGGCACGCTGCGCCTGAGCGCCCATGTCGACGCCGAGACCGTCGTGCTGCAGGTGAGCGACGACGGGCGGGGCATGGACGCCGAGACCAGCCGGCATGTGTTCGAGCCCTTCTTCACGACGGCCATGGGCCGGGGCGGCAGCGGCCTGGGTCTGTACGTGGTCTACAACCTGGCCACCGGCGCGCTGGGCGGCAGCATCAAGCTCTTCACCGCTCCCGGGGAGGGCAGCTGCTTCGAGCTGCGCCTGCCGCAGCGCGCGCGCGCCGTGCCGCAGGCCGGCATGCCGGCCTGATCAACGCCGCCGGCGCCAGGCCAGCAGGGCCGCGCCACTGAGCAGCAGCGCCCAGCTGGACGGCTCGGGCACGGCCGCGGTGTTGAAGTCGCTGAGCACCAGGCCCTGGCCGTTGCCGTAGTGCACGAGGAAGCTGCCTGTGCCGTCGGCCATCGGCAGCCGCCCGCCATCGGCCACATTGGCGAACTGGCCGAACAGCCCGCCGCCGGCCTGGATGAGCTCGAAGCGCTGCCCCGCCGCGGCCGTGAAGCCGTTGATGAAGCTGAGCTGCAGCACCGTGTCGCCACCCAGGTCCACGCTGCCGTCCACGTTCAGCGCGTCGTGGCCGCTGCCGCGCAGCAGCCCGCCCAGCTCCAGGCTCAGCAGCGCGCCGCCGCTGAAGCTCAGGTCGCCGCGCACGCTGAACAGGCCCGCGCTCTCGCCCGGCGCCAGCGTGGCGGCCCGCACGGCCAGGCGCTCCACCTCGCCGTGGCCGCCCAGCGTGCCCTGCTCCACCGTCGTGAGGCCCGTGTAGCCCTGCACGCCGTTGACCACCAGCGTGCCCTCGCCGGTCTTCAGCAGGCCCAGGCCCGACCGCAGCTCGCCGATGCTGCCGGCCAGCACCAGCGTGTGGCCGTTGGTGTCGATGAAGCCGGCGGTGTCGCCGGACTCGCCGTCCAGCAGCACGGTGCGCGTGGCCGCCAGCGTCAGCGAGTCCCAGGCGCGCAGGCCACCCTGGGCCACGCGCGTGCTCTCGCCGTCGAAGAAGCGCTTGCCCAGCACGAGCTGGTTGCCCGCCGCGCCCAGCGAGCCGTCGGCCGTGATGCCCAGCACCGCGCTGCCGAAGCCTTCCGGGTCGCCCAGCTGCAGGTCGCCGGTGAAGCTGTTGTCGCGCGCGGCCAGGCGCACGTCGTACTTCTCGCCGCTGCCGGGCAGGCTGCCGCCCTGGATGCGCAGCACCAGCGGCCCGGTCAGCGTGCGCTCGATGACGACGGACTGGCCGCCGGCCACGAAGCCGGCGCCGCCCGCGCCGATCTGCAGGTGGGCGGCGTTGCCGATGACGAGCGGCCCGGCGAGGCGGTTGCTGGCTTCCAGCGAGCCGTTGTCCAGGCGGATCAGGTTGCCGACCGCGCCCAACGCGTCGACATGGCCGACGGTGAGCCGGCTGCCGTTCGTGACGGCGATGCTGCCGCTGAAGCTGTTGGCGCCGTTCAGCGTGACGGCGGCGGGCGAGAACCCGGCTCGGCCGACGACGAGGCTGCCCTGGCCGGTGAGTGCGCCGTCCAGCGCGCCGAACAGCGGGCTGAGCCGGCCGCCGGCACCGAGGTCCACCGCGCTGCTGGCGGCGCTGTTCAGCGACGTCACCGTCAGCGCGTGGCCGCCCAGCGCCAGCTGCGCGCCGGCCGCCACGTCCACCAGGCTGCGCGCGCCCGGCGCCTCGTCCACGCCCAGCGCCAGCCGGCCCTGCAGCACGCTGACGAGGTTGTCGCCGCCGGTGCCGGTGTTGGCGGTGTTCAGCGTCCAGGTGCCAGCGCCGGCCTTGGTCATGCCGCGCCCGTTGATGGGCTGGTTGAACACGACGTCGAAGCCGGCCGTGTCCACCGTCATGTCGCGGAAGCTCGTGCTGCGCGTGGCGGCGATGTCCAGGTTGCCGGCCGCCACCAGCGTGCCGGGCAGCGAGAAGAAGCCGCTGGCGCGGCCGATGTTGAGCACGCCGCCGGCGGCGCCCAGCCGGGCGTCGCTGTCGATGACGAGCACCGCCGCCTGGCCGCTCGCCTGCCCGGCCAGCGCCACGCCGCCGGTGTGGCTGGCGCTGCCGGCCAGCACGTAGCGCGCGCCGCCGCCGAGGTTGAGCCGGCCATCGCCCGTGATGGCGCTGGTGACCGTGTGCTCGCCGCTGGCGCTGAGGTGGGCGGCGTTGCCCGCGAGCGTCAGCGGGCGGCTCAGGTCGTAGCCGTCGGGCAGCGCCAGGCCGCCGCTGAGCGTGATGCGCTGGCCCGCCGCGCCCAGGTTGCCGTCGTGGTTGAAGCGCAGCGTCGTCGTGTTGGGCTGGCCGGCCGCGTTGACCGTGCCGTCGTTGAACACGCCCAGGCCGCCTGCGAACGTGTTGTTGCCCGTGGCGGTGATGACGCCGCCGATGAAGCTGATGCCGCCGTCGCCGCTGATGTTGCTGCTGACGGTGTTCGTGCCGCCGCCCAGCTCCAGCAGGCCCGTGCCGCCGGTGGTGACGATGTTGCGCGCGAGCCCGAAGCCGTCGCGCAGCACCAGCCGGCCGCCGCCGTCGAACTGCAGCACGGGGCTGGCGCTGCCCAGATAGCCCTCGCGGCCCAGGCTCAGCGTGCCCTCGCCGCGCAGCGTGATCTGGCCCGTGAAGCTCAGCGGGGTGACGGTGCCCAGGTTGAGCGTGCCGCGGCGCACGTCGAGGTCGCGCTGGCCGGTCAGCGCGCCCGTGATCGTGAGCTGGCCGAAGCCGTCGTCGAAGTCCACCAGCACGCGGCCGTTGCCGGCCACGCTGCCCACGGTGGCCGTGCCGCCGGCGCCCAGCGCCGCCAGTTCGCCCGCCCCGCTGACGGCGCCGACATTGACCTTCCCGCCGGCCGGCCGCAGCACCAGCCGGCCGGCACCGATGACGTTGCTGACGTTGACGCTGTTGTTCGCGCCGCCGGTGCGGACCGTCAGCGCCTGGCCGGCGCGGTCGACCGGGCCGTTGACGATGAAGCGCACCGGCGCGGCGCCGCTGCCGCCCAGCGCCATGATCTCGGCGCTGTCGGTCAGCGTGACGGCACCGCCGACGCTGGCGCCGGGCACCATGCCGAAGACGGTGGCGACGTCCGCGGCGCTGCTGCTGAGGCGGCCGCCCAGCGCGACGGGCCGGGTCAGCGAGGTCGCGACGTTGGCGCTGACGAATTGCAGCTCGCCGCCCTGCGCCAGCTGGATGCCGCTGCTGCCCGCCAGCGCGCCGCCGGCAATGCCCAGCGTGGCGCCCGCCGCGATGGTGGTGGCGCCGCTGAAGCTGTTGTTGCCGCTCAACACCGCGCGGCCGCCCGCCACGGCGAGGCCGCCGCTGCCGCTGAGGTCGCCGTTCAGGAACAGCTGGCTGCCCAGAGCGGGGCCGCCGGTGACTTGCAGCGTGCTGTCCAGCACCAGGTCGTTGTCGACATGCCCGTGGCCGGCGTTGGACAGCATGCGCAGGTAGGCGCCCGCACCCTGGAAGCGCAGCGCGTTGCCTTCCAGCAGCGGCGCCGGCGCGTTGGCGCCCAGCGTCAGGCCCAGCAGCGTGAAGCCGCCCGCGATGTCGTTGAACGTGGCCGGGCGTGCGGCGCTGTCCAGCAGCAGCTCGCCACCGGCCACGGGCAGGCCGCCCACCCAGTTGGCGGCGTCGCTCCAGTTGGCGCTGGCGGTGCCGGTGAAGGTATGCACGGCCGCGCCGCCAGGCGTGGGCAGCAGGCCGATCAGCGCGAGGGCGGCCGGGAGGGCGCGCAGAGTGAGGCGGTGCTTCATGGTCAGGTCCTTGCGAAGAGGCGGCGCCGGGCCAGCAGGCCCAGGCCGGCGGCCATCAGAGCCCAGCTGCCGGGCTCGGGCACCGGCGCCATGGCGCCGTACTGGATGTGGTCGACCTCGATGCCGCCGGCGCTGTTGCTGATGGTGATGGACCGGATGCCGCCGGCGAACTGCACGCCGAAGAAGCGGTCCTCGCCCGTGGTGGCGCTGACGCTGCCGTCGGCAAAGTCGCTGCGGGTCACGCTGCCCAGGCTCTGGCCGTCGGTACCCACGGCACTGAACGTGACGCTGCCGGCGCCGTCCGTCCACACCAGGCCGAAGGCGGTGGGCGCGGGCCCGCTGCCGACGAAGGTGAAGGTCACGCCGGCGGCGCCGTTGTCGTGGAACCAGCTCACGCAGCGGCCGTTGGTCTGCGGCCCGCAGGTGCCGTCGATGACGCCGTCGTCGGCATCCACGGCATCCCGCGTGCCGGCAAAAGTGTCGAAGATCACGCGGCCGTTGGTGCCGGTCAGGGTCGGGGCCAACACGCTGTCTTCCAGCGTCTCCAGCAGCACCGGGGCGCCGCTGCCGTAGAAGCCCACGGGGATGTCGGCGCTGGAGAGGTAGGCCGTGGTCGGCGTGACGAACACGGCGGAGGTGGCCGTGGCGGCCAGGGCCGGCAGGGCGCTGGCCGCTGCGGTGGCGGCGATCAGGCGTGCGATGCGTGCTTGACGTTTCATATGAGAACTCCCTGATGGATGGATGTGGATGACGGGAACGAGGTGTCAGGCGGCCTGCGGGCCGGTGCGGCGGTGGGCGCTGCGGGCGCGCAGGCCCACGCCGAACAGGCCGGCCAGCAGCAGCGCCCAGTTGGCCGGTTCGGGCACGGCGGTGACGCTCACGACACCGTCCACGTACAGCCGCGACACGTCCAGCCGCGTGCCGGCGGCCAGCTGCAGGCCGCTGCTGTCGATGCTGCCGAACTGGCCTTGCAGCGTGCCCCAGTCGAACAGGTCGAAGCTCTGGCCGGCCTGGCCGGTGAAGCCCGCCCAGGACACGATTTGCAGCGTGCCGCCCAGCGTCAGCGTGCCGGCCACGCGGTAGTGGTCGTGCCCGGTGCCCAGCGTGGTGCCGCCGATCTCGGCGAGGTAGACGTTGCCCACACCGAAGCTCACGTTGCCGGCGTCCTCGCCCAGGCCGGGCGAGTTGCCCACGCTCAGGCCGCCCTCGAAGTACTTGTGGCCCGTGCCGGTCAGCAGCGCGCCGTTGCGCTGCGAGACGGCACCGAAGAACACGGCGGTGGCGCCGGCCGAGGTGCGCAGCTCGCTGCCGGCCTGCAGCTCCACGGCGTCGTAAAAGGTGGTGCTGCCGTTGCCGGAGAGGATGACCTGCCCGCCCTTCTGGTTCACCACGGCGCCGAACAGGTCGCTGTCGCCGGAGGTCACCAGCACCTGGCCGGCGTTGGTCAGGCCCTTGCTCACCGTCATGCGGGCGTCGCCCAGCAGCAGCCGCGCACCGGCGGCGTTGGTCCAGGCGCCTTCGGCCAGGGTGGTCGAGCGGTTCAGGTCGATGACGCCGCCGTTGCCGTTGAGCAGCGTGCCGGCCAGCTCCAGCCGGCCCTGGTTGATCTCGAAGGTGCCCAGGTTGCGGTGGCTGGCGCCGCGCAGCTGCAGGGTTTCGCCGGGCTGCACCAGCACGCGGCCGCTGGCCTGGTTGAGCAGGTCGGCGGCCAGGCCGGCACCGGTGCGCGGGCCACCCGCCACGCCGCGCAGCAGGCCGGCGTTGCTGAGGCTGGCGCTCATCACCAGCGGGTCGGCCTGCACCGTGCCCTGGTTGATGACCAGGCGCGAGAAGCTGCCCGTGCCGCTGAGCAGGCCGCGCGGGCCGATCACCACAGGGTCGGCGGCGTCGATGCTGCCGCCGACCATCTGCAGCGTCACCAGGCCGGTGCCGGTGCCCACCTGCAGGGACTTCAGCGTCACGGCGCCGGTGGGGCCGGTGACGTCGAGGCGGCTGGTGGTGTCCAGCACCACGTCGTGCACGTCGGCGGGGGCCAGGCCCAGCGTCCAGCGGGCGCTGTCGTCCCAGCTGCCGCCGGTGCTGCTGCGCCAGCGCAGCGTGGGCGTGAACAGGGACACGTTGTCCTTGCCCTTGGTCAGCTCCGCCTGGTAGGCCACCTGGCCCTTGTCGTTGATGGTCGCGTCACCCAGGCTCAGCACCACGTTGCTCAGGCCCACGGCGTCACCGGTGCGGGCCACCAGCACCTGCTCGATGCCATCGGTCAGCACCAGGGCATGGTCATTGCTGGCCGTGATGCCGCTGCCCAGCAGTTGGGCCTGCATCAGCACCTGCCCGCCGCCAGCCAGCGCCTTGAAGCTCAGGCTGCCCAGCGTCAGGCCCTGCAGGCCCGCGGCCGTGCTGGCCTGGCCGCCGCGGGCCAGCACGGTCTGGTCGCGCCACAGTGCATCTCGGGGCTCGGCCTGGCTGAGGAGCTGGCCGCTGTAGATGACCGCGCCGTCGCGGGTCGTGCCATGCAGCAGGGGGTTGCCCAGCTTCAGGGCTTGCCCGTCCACCGTGACGGTGCTGCCGGACAGCGCCACCAGGCTGGTGTCGCGCCAGATCGAGAGCCGGGACTCCGTTGGTCCGCCCGACGTCACCCGGGCGCTGTACGCCACCTGGCCGTTGTCGGCCAGGCTCAACCCGTTGAAGGTCATGAAGCGCTGCCCTTCGCCGGCCGCCGCGGCGCTGCCGCCGGCGCGGGCCAGCAGGGTCTGGCCGCGCCACACGCCCTCCTGCGACACGAAGCCGGAGTTGGCGTCGGTGAAGCGATGGTTGGTGTCGTCATGGCGGCCGATGAAGGCCAGCTCGCCGGCGGCATTGCTGTCTGCCTGCAGGAACGCCGTGAAGCTGCCAGCCAGCCCAGGCGCCGCCTCGCCGCCCAGCCGCAGCAGGCTGCCGTCCCGCCACAGGCTGGCCAGGGGGCGGTCGGCAGGCTGGCCGGTGCTTTGCAGCGCCGCGGCGTACAGCAGCGCGCCGCTGCGGCTGCGCCAGGTGCTGTCGATGCGGGTCAGCTGCCCGTTCACCGCGCGGCCGGAGGCGTCCTTGCCGATGGGCGAGCCGGTGCGCGCCAGCAGCCGGGTGCCGGTCCACAGCCCCACCTCGTTGCCCAGCACCGCGCTCGGGCCAGTGATGAAGCCCATGAAGCTGCCGCCACCCAGTGGGTTGAACCCCGTCAGCGTCTGGCCCTTGGCCAGACCGGTGACCGCGGCACCTTCCCGGGCAACCAGCGTGCTGCGCTGCCAGTAGGCTGCATCGTTGCCGGTGGCGACCGCCTTGCCGGCCAACTGGCTCATGAAGCCGAGTGCACCGTCATCACCCAGCGTGATCGGCCCTTGCACCCGGCTGAGCGTGGTGCCGGCCTCCAGGCCGCTGAGGCTGTCGCCGGTGGTGAAGACGACGGTGGTGCGGCCGGCCGGTGCGGCCAGGGCGGTGGGGCCGGCCAGCAGCAGGCCGGCCAGCGTGAGGGTTGTCAGGCGCAGGCGCGCCGCCAGGGTGTGCGACATGGGCGTTCGACCTCAGGCGTTGCGGCTTGCCTTGCGGCGCGACTGCAGCGCCACGCCCACCAGGCCCGCGGCCAGCAGCGCCCAGCTTTCGGGCTCGGGCACCGCGGCAGCGGCGAGGTAGATGCCGTCCGCCCCGTAGGCCTCGTCGAAGCCGCTGAACGTCAGCTGCACCTGCGTGAAGGGCTGGCTCTGCGACAGGCCGATGAACTGCGTGGCGCCGCTGGGCAGCACATCCGGCAGGCTCAGCACCGCGACGCCCGATGCATAGGTGCCGGCGTTGGTGGTCAGGCGCAGCGCGCCGGCGCGCACGGCGCTGTCACCGATGTCGGAACTGGTGAAGCCGAATGCGGTCACCGGCCGGGAGAAGGTGAAGGTCAGCGTGCCGGGCGTGGTGCCCGGGGCATAGACCAGCACGTAGTGGCTGCCGTCCGAGGCCGTCGTGTCGAAGCCGGGTTGCGGCGTGTTCGGGCTCGTCTGCACCGCCAGGCCGGGCAGGCTGACCGACAGGCTCACCAGCGGCGTGACGACCGGCGCCGTGCCCAGCGGCGTGCCGTCCAGCGTCTCGAAGCTTTCCATCGTCAGCCCGGGCACGGCGGCCAGGAAGCTGGCTTCACTGCTGAAGGTCTGGTCGGCGGCCTGGGCGCCGGTGCCGGCCGTCAGTGCGGCGGCCAGGGCCAGGCCCCGCAGGGGGGAATGAGGGGTGGGATTGCGCATGGATGTCTTCCTTGGGGCCCGTTCGGGCATCCAGGGTCATCCTGCCGGGCCACCGTCTCAGGGGCGTCTCAGCCGCTTCTCCCGGCGCGGCAGGCGCGGCGGCATCACCCCCCGGGGACGGGGGAGCCGATGGCGGGGACAGTGTTGTGGCTCAGCCCCAGCGCGGCTCGCGGTGGGCGTCGGCCGCATTGCCGCCGTTGGCGGCCAGCCAGGCGCAGGCGCGCCGGTGCAGGTCGGCGTAGCCCTTGGCTGCGGCCTGATCAGCCACGTCCTGCGCCAGCGGGCGCAGCGTGGCCTCGGGTTCGCCCATCAGGGTGCGGGCGTGCAGGGCCAGCAGTGCCGCCTCGGTGGCCCATTCCTGCAGGCCGTGGCTGCGGGCCACGGCGGCCTGGCGCTCGGCGGCGGCCAGCGCTGCGGCGCCGTCGCCCGCGGCCAGCGCCAGCGCGACGTCCACGCGCGCCTCGCGGGCCTGCACCATCGGGTGCTGCAGGCGGGCGCTGGCGTCGCGCAGGCGGGCGATGTCGTCGGCGTCCGGCGCCAGGCCCCGCGCGGTGGCGGTCAGCGTGGTCATCAGCACCCAGTTCGACACGCGCAGCGGCTCCCGGCTGTCGCGCAGCAGCGGCGCGGCGGCGGCCAGCGTGCGGGCGGCGTCGTCGGCCTGGCCGCACTGCAGCAGCAGCCGCGCCTGGCGCACGCGAGCCTCGGCCTCGAAGCCGGCGCTGGCCTGCGCCTGCGCCAGCGTGAGCGCCTGCGCCAGCGCAGCCTCGGCCTCGGCGTGGCGGCCGGCCGTGGTCAGCACGCTGCCCAGCACCAGCAGCGACAGCGTCTCGGTGTGGGCCACGCCGGCCCAGCTCTGCAGGCTGCGGCGCGCCATCGCCTCGGCCTGCGCCACCTCGCCCAGCGCGTGCAGCATGACGGCCAGGTCGTTCTCGATGGTGAGGCCGCGGCAGTGGTCGGGGTGGCGTTCCAGCAGCCGCGCCAGCGCGTCGTGCGCGGCGCGCACCTGGCCGCCGAACCAGTGGATCTGGCCCTCGAAGCTCAGCAGCGCGGGCAGCCGTGGCGCGGCCTCGCGCAGCCGCGCGTGCAGTGCCCAGGCGGCCGGGATGTCGGGCTCGCGCATGGCCAGCTCGATGAGCACCTCGTAGGCGTGGGTGCGCTCGCCCTCGGGCAGCGCCGGCAGCAGCTCGCGCAGCCGCGCGGCGTGCTGCACGGCCTGGGCCAGGTCACCGGCGAACACGCGGTTGTCCACCAGCGCGGCACGCAGCCGGCCTTCGATGAGGCGGTGCTGCTCGGGGTCGGCCACGCCGTCGAGCTGGGCCTGGATGGCGGTGAGCGCGGCCTCGCCGCGGGCCAGGTCTTCCAGCAGGTCGCAGGCGGCCAGCTCCAGCCGCGCGCGCAGCGACTGGGCCAGGTCCAGCGATTCGTCGGCCACCTCGCGCCAGACGGCGCAGGCCTCGTCGAAGCGGCCGCGCGCCTTGAGCTGCTCGGCGCCCTGGTGGCGCCAGGCCAGCGCGGTCTGCGGCTCGCCGGCGGCGCGCCAGTGCTCGGCGATGGCCATGGCGTCGGCCCAGGGCTGGTGGGCCAGCCACAGCGCGGCATGGCGGTGCAGGGCTGCGCGGCGCGGTGCGACAAGGTCGGCGACGGTGGCGGTGCGGATGAGGTCGTGGCTGCAGGCCAGCCCCGGGGGCTGGGCGCGCAGCATGCCGGCGGCCTGCGCCTGGTTGCGCGCCGTGGCCCAGTCGGCGTCGCCGGCCGCACCGGAGGGCAGGCCCAGCAGGCGGCGCAGGCCGTCCTCGGGCACGGGCTGCACGAACACCGCGGCAGCCTCCACGGCCTTGCGTGCCAGCGCGGGCAGCGCCTGCAGCCGGCGCTGCACCATCTGCCGCACGCGCTGGGGCAGCGCGTCGCCGCCCGCCACGGCCGGCGCGCCGGCGGCCACCAGCTCGCCCAGCGCGAAGGGGTTGCCGGCGCTGAGGTCGTGCAGGCGGTCCAGCTGCTCGGCGCCGAAGTCGCTGCCCGGCCAGCGGGCGCGGCAGACGGCCGGGAGTTGGTCCCGCGTGAGGGCGGGCAGGTCCAGCATCTGCAGCCGGCCGGCGCCGTGCAGCGGCTGCAGCGCCTGCTGCAGCGCGGCGCCCATCTCGTGGCTGCGCGCGGCGGCGCGCCAGCGCAGGCGGTCGCCGTGGGCCAGCAGCAGCAGCCATTCGACGGTGGCGGTGTCGCACCACTGCAGGTCGTCCACCAGCAGCACGGCGGTCAGCGCCTCGAAGGCGCGCGTCAGGGCTTCCGCCAGCCGGGCCTGGGCGGTGAGGGCGTCCAGCGCCGGCAGCGGCTCGTCGGGCGCGAGCTCGGGCAGCAGGCGGGCCAGGTCCAGGCGGTAGGGGCGCAGCGCGCCGTGGGGGTCGTCCAGTGCGGCCAGCAGCGCCGGCATGCGGGTGCGCAGGCAGTCCAGCAGCGGGCGGTAGGGCATGCCGTGCAGGCCTTCCAGCCCGCGCAGGCAGGGCGCGTGCGGGAAGGCGGCGGCCAGCAGCGTGCTCTTGCCGGCGCCCGGCTCGCCCAGCAGCAGCAGCGCGGGGGCCGTGCTGTGACGCAGCTGGTGGTGTTGTTCCTCGCGAGCGGGTGGCGCGGGGGCGGCGCCGGTATCGGCCGGTGCCTGGCGGCTGTCGCGCAGCCAGCGGCGGTGCAGCTCCCGGGCAGTGTCGCGGCACCAGTCGGTGAAGCCGTCGTAGCCGGCCAGGCGCCAGGCGGGTGGCCAGTCGGTGGGGTCTGGTGGCGGCGCGTCGGTGCGGGCGCTGAGGTCCGTGGGCAGGGCCAGGCGCAGCTGCTGGCCCTGCGCCTGCAGGCCGTCGGCGGCGCCCCAGCCGCGCAGCAGCGCGCGGGCGCGGTGCAGGTTGACGCGCAGATGGTGCAGCGCGTCGGTGGCGCTGGCGCCGGGCCAGAACAGCGCGGCCAGGCGCTCCCGCGGCAGGCCGGCCTCGCTGACCGCCAGCACGACGATGAGCGCGGCGGGCACGGTGGCCGGCAGCGGCAGGGCGCGGGCGCCCTCGGGGGCCCAGGCGGGTGGCGTCAGCAGGCGCAGCATGGTGGGTCGCAGTGTCGCCCAGGCCCTAGACTCGCGGCCCATGAGTTCAACCCCCTCCCTGGCCTTCATCGGCGGCGGCAACATGGCCGGCGCCATCCTCGGCGGTCTGCTGCGCGCGGGCCGGGTGAAGGCGGGCGACGTCATCGTCGTCGAGCCTTACGAACCGCAGCGCGACAAGCTGCGCGTCGATTTCGGCATCCACGCGCTGGCCGCCGGCGACGACTCGCTGGCACGTGCCAGCACGGTCGTCTGGGCCGTCAAGCCGCAGCTGTTCACCGCCGCGGCCGAGCCGCTGCAGGCCTGGCTGGGCGGCGCGCTGCATCTGTCGGTGATGGCGGGCATCCCGTCGGCCTCCATCGTGAAGCTGACCGGCAGCGAGCGCGTCGTGCGGTCCATGCCCAACACGCCGGCGCTGATCGGCCAGGGCATCACGGGCCTGTACGCGCGTCCGGCGGTGTCGGCCGAGGAGCGCGCGTCGGTGGAGCAGCTCCTGAAGCCGACCGGCCAGACGCTGTGGGTCGAGCGTGAGGATGACCTCGATGCCGTCACCGCACTGTCGGGCTCGGGCCCGGCCTATTTCTTCTTCTTCGTCGAAGCCATGATGGCCGCCGCCGTCGACATGGGCCTCACCGCCGAGCAGGGCAGGCGCCTGGCGCTGGCGACGTGCTCGGGTGCGGCCGCGCTGGGCCTGGCGTCCGACGAATCGCCCACGACGCTGCGCGAGCGCGTGACGAGCAAGGGCGGCACCACGCATGCGGCCATCTCGTCGCTGCAGGCCGACGCCGTCGACGCGGCCATCCGCCGCGCGGTCATCGCCGCGCAGCGGCGCGCCGCCGAGCTGGGCCGGGAGTTCGGCTGAAGACATGATGCCCCTCGTCCAAGGAATACCTTGGCCGGTCCCCCGCGGGGACGGCGATGCTTGGCGGATTGACCACCAAGCACATCGCCTGGGCGGGCCGGCTTGGGAGCGGCCCGGCGCTCGGCCCGCAGATCGCAGACGTCGTTACTGCTGACATGGGCATTTCGACCCGAGACAGCCTGCGCGACTGGCTGCGCGCCCCCGGGTCGCTGAGCCGCCGCCTGGCACGCCTGGGCGAGCGCTTCAGCGTGCAGGTGCTGCGCCAGCGCGTCGCGCCGTTCCGCGCTCTGGAGCGCGCCGCGCTGGGCCTGCCGCCGCGTGGCCTCACGGTGGTGCGAGAGGTGATCCTGCGCGTGGACGGCGAGCCGCTGGTCTGGGCCCGCTCGGCCGTGCACCAGCGCGCCACCACGGGGCCCTGGCGGGCGCTCAAGGGCCTGGGCGCCAAGCCGCTGGCCCACCTGCTGTACGACGACTATCGCATCCACCGCAGCGAGCTGCAGCCGCGCCGGCTCTCCCGTCACGGCCACACGCGCCGCCACGCCGCGCGCCAGTGGCAGGCGGCCACGGGCGGCGCGATGCCGGCGCAGATGCTGTGGTCGCGCCACTCGGTGTTCAGCCGTGGCGGCGCGCAGCTGCGCGTCATGGAGCTGTTCGCGCCGGGCCTGCGTCGCCACCGTCCGGGCAGACCCTAGCGAGGGTTGCCCCCTCAGTTGGGGGTTTAGCTGTCCGGCAGCTGACTTTCCGGGGATGAAAATGTTTCCACGGGCTCATTTATTCGCGACCCATGGCGCGGCGCCCATAAACTCTGCCGCAGCAGAGGGGCGTTAGACGACCTGCCGCGACACCGCAAAGGCAGGCATAAGAAGAGTGGGGCAATCATGAAGACCCGTGACGTGGCGATCTTCACCGGCGAGCGCTTTGTCGTGCCGCAGTGCATTCAGCGCATCGACCATCTTTCCACCCATGGCTGGCAGCTGCGCTACGGCGGCACCAAGCTGTTCTCCGACCACAGCCAGGACGGCACCGGCGCCCGCAAGGCGCTGGCGCTGGCCACCAAGGAACTGCTCAAGCGCATCGCGACGCTGCCGGCGCCGTCGCGCCTGCGCCGCACGCCCAGCCGCAAGAAGCAGAGCGACCTGCCGTCGGGCATCTCGGGCCCCATCGTTCGCCAGCGTGCGGGAAGTCGTGTCCGTGATTGCAGCTTCGCGGTAACCCTACCCCGCTTTGGCGACACGCCGCTGGCGCGCAGCGTCTACATCGGCACCGAGAACACCTACACCATCGAGCGCTACCAGGAAGCGCTGGAGCGCGCCGTGGCGTTGCGCGAGAAGGCCGAGGCGGCTTACCAGCGCGCCGCGACCAAGGAGCGCCGTGCCCAGGCGCAGGTGCTGAAGGCCGAGATGGCCAGCCTGCTGGGCAAGGGCTGAACGGCCTGAAACCCGGTTGAACCGGCGCAGGCGCCGGTGGCGGACACAATCGCCGGCCGGGCTTTGCGCCCGGCCCGCCCATGTCCCTCGCCGCCTCCCTGCCCGAACGACTTCTCGCACTGCTGAACGCGCTGCGGCCCGCGCCGCAGGCCGTCAATGCGCGCGAGCGGCTGCGCGTCGTGCTCGGCGCCGGTCTGGGCCTGCTGCTGGCGGGGCTGCTGAGCCGCGCCGAGATGCCGGCGGGCCTGCCCTGGCTGGTGGCGCCCATCGGTGCCAGCGCCGTGCTGGTGTTTGGCGTGCCGGCCAGCCCGCTGGCGCAGCCCTGGGCCGTCGTCGGCGGCAATACGCTGTCGGCGCTGGTGGGCATCGCCTGCATGAACTGGCTGCCGCTGCCGGCGCTGCCCACGGCGGCCATCGCCGTGGCGCTGGCCATCGCCGCGATGTTCCTGCTGCGCTGCCTGCACCCGCCCGGCGGCGCCGCGGCGCTGCTGATGGTGCTGACGGCCACGCACGACTGGCGCGTCGCCGTCGAGCCGGTGGCGCTGAACTCGCTGCTGCTGGTACTGGCCGGCATGGCCTACAACACGCTGACCGGCCGCCGCTACCCGCATGCCCAGCGCGTGCAGGCCGCGCCGCCGGCGCCCGCCGGCGCGCAGGTGGCGCCGCCGCGCTTCGGGGACGCCGAGCTCAACGAGGTGCTGGCCCGCTACAACCAGGTGCTGGACGTGCCGCGCGACGACCTCGCCGGCCTGCTGCACGAGGCCGAGCTGCTGAGCTACCGCAACCGGCTGGGCGGCCTGCGCTGCGCGGACATCATGTCCACGCCCGTCATCACGGCAGAGTTCGGCACGCCGCTGGCCGAGGCCTGGGCGCTGCTGCAGCAGCACCGCATCAAGGCGCTGCCGGTGGTGGACCGCGTGCAGCGCATCGTCGGCATCGTCACGCGGGCCGACTTCATGCGCGCCGCCGAGGCGGCGCAGCGCGAAGGCTTCGCGGGCCGGCTGCAGACGCTGCTCAAGCCCTCGCCGTCGACGCACTCCACCAAGCCCGAGGTGGTGGGCCAGATCATGACGCGCCAGGTGCGCGTGGCCAGCGCCGAGCGCGCCATCGCCGAACTGGTGCCGCTGTTCTCGGCCACCGGCCATCACCACCTTCCCATCGTCGGCGAGCAGGCCCGGCTCGTCGGCATCCTCACGCAGTCCGACCTCGTAAAGGCACTCAGCCATGGCCCATGAACCAAACTTCAACTGGGGCGTCATCGGCCCCGGTGGCATCGCCAACCGTTTTGCCGGCGCGCTGGCCGCCGTGCCCGGTGCGCGCCTGGCGGCCGTGTTCGCGCGCGACGCGGCCAAGGGCCAGGCCTATGCCGACCGGTGGCAGCAGCCCGGCGCGCCGGCGCGCGTGACGACAGCGCTGGCAGACCTGCTGGCCGACCCCGGCGTGGACGCCGTCTACATCGCCACGCCGCATTCCCACCACGGCGAGTACGTCCGCGCCGCGCTGCTGGCCGGCAAACCGGTGCTGTGCGAGAAGCCGCTGGTGACGTCGCTGGAGGAAGGCCAGGCCCTCATCGCCCTGGCCCGCGAGCGCGGCGTGTTCCTGATGGAGGCGGTGTGGACGCGCTTCCTGCCGGCCTACGAGCTGGCCGGCCGGCTGCTGCGCGAGGGCGCCATCGGCGAGCTGCGCGCGATGCAGTCCAGCTTCTGCTTCTCGTCGGCCTTCGACCCTGCCCACCGCAACTGGAACCCGGCGCTGGCCGGCGGCTCGCTGTGGGACATCGGCATCTACAACCTCGTCGTCACGCGCTGGGTGCTGCAGCAGTTCAACGGCGGCGAGTGCCCCGAGCCGGAGCGCATCGACGTGGCCGCCACGCTGGCGCCCACCGGGGTGGACGCGTCGGTGACGGCCACCTTCCACTTCCCCGGCGGCATCACGTCGCAGTTCCGTTGCGGCTTCGATGCGTCGTCGGTGAACGCGTTCGAGGCGCTGGGCGCCAAGGCCGGGCTGCGCTTCCCGGTGGACTTCTGGGGCTCCGAGGCGGTGGAGCTGGTCACGCGCAAGGCGCCGGCCCAGCGCTTCGACGCGCCGCACGTGCTCAACGGCTTCGAGGGCGAGATCGCCGAGGCGCAGGCCTGCATCCGCGCCGGCCTGCCCGAGAGCCCGCGCATGCCGCACAGCGAGACGCTGGGGCTGCTGCGCTGGAGCGACGCCATCCGCGAGAAGCTCCCGGGCGGCGTGAACAAGAAGGGCTGACGCGACCGCACGCCCAGCCCCGCAGGTTCAGCCTTCGCTGATGGCCTGACCCAGTTCGGCGTTGGAGAGAGCCCGGCCGTCCAGGCTCCAGGTGCCGTCGACGGCATGCAGGCCGTTCGTCCAGATGTTCCCGACCTGCAGGCGCCCGTTGGACAGGCGCTGCAGGATCTCGATCGCGCTTGCGAAGAAGGCCTGCTGTACGCCGCGGTCGGCGAGCGCGAAGGCGGGAGTCTTCGTTTCCAGCCATGCGCCGTCGACCTCCTCGCCAGCGGCGAACGTGCGGCCCCTGGGCAGCATGTGCAGGTGGGCGGTGACATTGGGTGTCATGACCTTGTTGCCGCTCAGGCCATGGCTCTCCAGCAGTGCGTGCGTCAGCTCCCCGATGGCCTGCTTTTCGCTGCCAGCGGGAAGAACGCCTTCGGTCAGGGTGAGGGTGATGGGCATGGATGCTCCTGTGGGTTGCGAATCAACGGCCGTTGGAATAACGACCGTTATCTGAGAATAGATAACGATCGTTATCTCGTCAACTAGACTGTGTTCCAAGTCATCAGCAGCGGGGACATCGATGTCGAGACAGGAGCAGAAGGCGCAGACACGGGGGCGCATCCTGGAGGCAGCCGGGCGCAGCTTCCGGCGCAGCGGGTACGGCGGAGTCGGGGTCGATGGCCTGGCCAAGGCCGCCGGCGTGACGTCAGGTGCGTTCTACGTGCACTTTGGGTCCAAGCAGGAGGCTTTCCGCGCTGCCGTCGAGGGCGGGTTGGCCGACTTGGAGGCGGGCGTGCGCTACTTCCAGCAGTCGTTCGCCGACACCTGGTGGGAGCGCTTCGTCCGCTTCTACCTGACCGACAAGCGCAGCTGTGATCTCGGCGAGAGTTGCAGCCTGCAAAGCCTGGCGCCGGAGGTGGCGCGGGCCGGCGAGGAGGAGCGTGCGGTGTTCGAGGCGGGCCTCGGCGCGGTGGCGCGGACGGTGGTGGACGGTCCGACATCCCCAGACAAGCCGCAGCGCCTTGAGGCCGCGTTGGCGGCACTTGCCATGCTGGTGGGCGCGGTGTCACTGGGCCGCGCCATGGCAACAGAGCCTGCAGCGGAGCAGGTGGCAGAGGCCATCGCTCGCGTACTGCTCAGCGGCCGCGGGCTTCGCGGCTGAGGCGCCGTCAGCGCGGAATCCAGATCCGGTTGTCGCGCGCCGGGTTGCGCTTGAGCGTCATCGCCAGGCCACCTTCGCCGTTGCTGGCGCTCTGCGCGCGTACCGCCGCGCCGCTGGCGCCTGGCAGCACGGGGCAGCTGCCGGTGTCGGCATGGCCCAGCGCCGTGGCGAGCATGGCTTCGGTGGTGTCGCCCAATGCGCGGCCGAAGTCGTCGGACACGCTGCAGCCCTTCACGAAGCGCGTGCCGGCGGTGCCGCCGGTGGTGGGCTCGAAGCCGTCGGCGTAATCGCCGAAGCCCTGCGCGTTGACGCCGGCGAACTCGATCGGGAAGTAGCTGATGCCGCAGTTGTCCTTGGCCGTGAAGCCATAGGGCTTGCCGCAGGTCTTGCCACCCACCAGCACCACGTCCACGCCCACGCCGCGCAGGCCGTTGACGATGGCCTCGCTGGCCGAGCAGGTGCCCGACTGCGCCAGCACGTAGACGCGGTTCAGGTTCAGCGTCGGCAGCGGTTCCTCGCGCGTGCAGCGCCCGCCGATCAGGATGCACGACTGCGTGTAGAACGGCGTGACCGCGTTGTCGGCGGCGCGCTTGGTGCTGTAGCGCAGCAGCTCGAAGGTCTGCCCGCTGGTGCGGGCGCTGCCGGCAATCATCTGTGCCAGCTCGGCGGCGATGTAGAGATAGCCGCCGCCGTTGTAGCGCAGGTCCAGCACCAGCTCCTGCACGCGCTGCGTCTGGAAGCCGCGCATCGCGTCGATGAGCTGCGCCTCGGCCGGCGCCACGTGGTCGTTGAACAGCAGGTAGCCGGTCTTGGTGCCCCGCGGCGTCGTGACGACGCGGGACAGCGGCACGGGCGTCTTCGTGATGCTGGCGCTGGTCAGGCTGCGCGTGATGGACGTGCCGTTGGCGCGCGTGAACACGAAGCTGTGCGGCGCGTTCAGCGCGCCGGGGAACAGCGCGGCGTTCAGCTTGTCCACGCCGGCGTCGTCGCCCGCGTCGGCGCTGGTGCCGTCCACGCTGGCCAGCTCGTCGCCGCGCACGATGCCCGCCAGATCGGCCGGGCTGCCGGGCTCGACGAAGGCGACGCGGATGCGCCGCGGCGGCGTCGGGCTCGTCAGCTTCCATTCGATGCCGTAGCCGGCCTCGACGGCGTTCTCGCTGAGCGCCTTCCACTTGTCGGTGGCGTAGGTGAAGCTGAAGCGGTCGCGGCGCTGGCCGGTGTCGGTCAGCGCGGGGGTCTTGAGCGCCTCGAAGTAGCTGTCCATCGCGACATAGACGTCGCTGCCGCTGTAGCCCGCGCCGCTCGGGTCCACGCGCGGCACCTCGTCGGGCCACAGGTAGGCCTCGTCGAAGTAGGCGCGCAGCCATTTCTTCTCGGTGTCCAGCGTGGACGTGCGCAGGTTGGCCGCGGCCAGCGTGTTGTTGGCGGCGCATTGCTGCGCGAAGCTGGCCGACGGGCCTTGCGGGTCGGGCGAGGTGTTGCCGGTGCTGCCCGTGGAACCGCCGGACCCGGACGAGCCGGACGACCCGGACGACCCGGAAGAGCCGGACGACCCCGACGTCGAGCCGCCCAGGATGGGCGTGCCGGCGCTGCCGCCGCCACCGCCGCAGCCGGCCAGGGCCAGGCCGACGGCCATGGCCAGTGCCCAGGTCCCGCGGATTGCATTCGTCATCACTTCACTCCCAGCTGACTCGCGGCAATGTAAGCCGATTCACAGGCCCGATCTCGGCAGCCTAGCGCGGCAGGCGCACGCGGTTGTCGCGGCCGGGGTGGCGACGCGCCAGCAGCGGCGTCGCGCCCTCGCCGGTGGGCGAGGACTGCGCCTGCACCGTCGCACCCGACGCACCCGGCAGCACCGGGCAGCGGCCCGTGTCCAGGTGGCCCAGCGCGGTGGCGAGCATGGCCTCGGCGGGGTCGCCCAGCGCGTGGGCCGGGTCGTCGGCCACGGTGCAGCCCTTGACGAAGCGGGTGCCGGTGTCGGCGCCGGCGGTCGGCTCGAAGCCGTCCGAGTAGTCGCCGAAGCCCTTGGCGTTGACGCCGACGAACTCGATGGGCAGGTAGGTCACGCCGCAGTTGTCCTTGCCGTTGAAGCCATAGGGCTTGCCGCAGGTCTTGCCGCCGATGAGCACCACGTCCACCCCCACGCCACGCAGGCCGTTGATGATGGCCTCGCTGGCCGAGCAGGTGCCCGACTGCGCCAGCACGTAGATGCGTGTGAGGCTCAGCTGCGGCAGCGCCTGCTCGCGCGTGCAGCGGCCGTTCACGAGGTAGCAGGAGGTCGTGTAGAACGGCGTCGTCTCGTTCTCGCTGCTGCGCCGGCTGTTGTAGGTCAGCCGCTCGAAGGCCTTGCCGCTGGTGGCGGTGCTGCCGGCGATCATCGCGGCCAGCTCGCTGGCGATGTAGAGGTAGCCGCCGCCGTTGTAGCGCAGGTCCAGCACCAGCTCGCGGACGCCCGCGGTCTGCAGGCCCTGCATGGCGGTGACGAGCTGCGCCTCGGACGGCGCCACGTGGTCGTTGAACAGCAGGTAGCCCGCGCGCGTGCCGGCCGGCGTCGTGACGACCTTGGACATCGGCACCGGCGTCTTCGTGACGTTGGCGCTGGTCAGGCTGCGCGTGATCGTGGAGCCGTCGGTGCGCGTGAAGACGAAGGTGCGCGTCGTGCCCAGCGCATCCGGGTACATGGCGGCCGTCAGCCGCTCCACGCCGCTGGCATCGGCCACGTCGGCGCTGGTGCCGTCGGCGGTCAGCAGCTGGTCGCCGCGGCGCAGGCCGGCCACGTCGGCGGGGCTGCCCGGCTCCACCTGGGCGATGAAGATGCGGCGCGGCGGGGTGTCCTGCGTCATCTTCCATTCCAGCCCGTAGCCGGCCTCGGTGGCGCTGTCGAACAGCGCGTTCCACTTGGCGGTGGGGTAGGTGAAGCTGAAGCGGTCACGGAAGGCGCCGGAGTCGGTGCGTTGCGGCGTCAGCAGCGCGTCGAAATAGGCGTCCATCGCGGCCTGCACGTCGCTGCCGCCGTAGGCCGGCAGGCTGGGGTCCACGCGCGGCACCTCGTCGCGCCACAGGTAGACCTCGTCGACGTAGGCGCGCAACCACTTCTTCTCCGTGTCCAGCGTGGACGTGCGCAGGTTGGCCGCGGCCAGCGTGTTGTTGGCGGCGCACTGCTGAGCGAAGCTGGCCGACGGTCCCTGCGGGTCGCCCGTGGCGGCGCCGTTGCTGCCGGTGCCGCCCGTGGATCCCGTCGATCCGGTGGGAGCGGTCGTGCCCCCACCCCCACCGCCGCCACAGCCGCTCAAGGCGAGGGCCAACACGGTGGCCAGCGTGGCGGCCGCTCGAATCGCTGTCGTCATCTTTTCCTAGTCCCTGAAATGAGCGGAGCAATGTACGCGCAATCCGGCGCCGCTTTCTCGCGGCGGCGCTCAGCGTGAGTAACGCTTCTCGATGTGGCCGATGCTGCCGTCGCGCAGCATGCTGGTCAGGCCGGCGTTCAGCGCCGCCAGCCCGGCGGCCGCGCGCGGGCTGGCGGTGCTGAACGCCATGAAGGTCGGCTCCGGGTTGAAGTGCTCCAGCGGCTGCCGCTCCACGCGGTCGGCCAGGCCCAGTTGGTGGATCTCCCAGGCGCCCGCCAGCGCGGTGGCGATGACGACGTCCGCCCGGCCGCGCTCCACCAGCTGCACGGCGCCGGCCACGTTGCGGCCCAGTTCGGGCTTGCCGGTCGCGGCGTTCAGCACGGCCTGGGGGTAGATGAAGCCGTCGCTCAGCGCCAGCCGCAGGCCGCGCAGGTCGCTGAGCTGGCGCAGCCGCGGGCCCGAGCCCTTGCGCGTGTAGAAGTAGTACTGCTTGCCGGCGCGGTAGGCCTTGCTCCAGCGCAGGAAGCGGTCGCGGTCGGGGCTGAAGTTGATCGTCGTCGTGAAGTCCGCCAGGCCTCGCTCCAGCATGAAGAGGGCGCGCTTCCACGGCACCCACTGCAGCTCGATGCGGCCCGTGTAGCCACCGCGGCGCAGCGCCTCGCGGGCGATGTCGATGTCTGCGCCCTCGCCACTGGCATCACCCGGCGGGTTCACCAGCGGCGGGTAGACGGCGTTCACCAGCACCAGCGTGGGCGCCGCGTCTGCGCCGTGCGCTTCGGCCGCTGCCAGCAGCGCGCCGCCGCAGGCCAGGAAGCGCCGCCTCGTGTTCATCGTGGCGTCAGCGCAGCGCCAGGTCTGCCGCCGTGCCGGCGAACACGGCCAGCCCCAGCCAGTGGTTGGCACGGAAGGCGGTGAAGCACTCGGCGCGGCTGCGCCGACGGATCAGCGTCCAGTGCCACAGGGCCTGCGCGGCCGCCACCGCCATGCCGGCCAGGAACCAGCGCCCCAGCCCCAACCGCAGGCCCAGGCCCGTCCACATCGCCAGGTAGGCGGCGTAGAAAGCCATGATGCCGGCCACGTCCCAGCGGCCCAGCGCGATGGCCGACGAGCGCACGCCGATCTTCAGGTCGTCGTCGCGGTCCACCATCGCGTACTCGGTGTCGTAGGCCAGCACCCAGAACAGGTTGGCCACCAGCAGCGCCCAGGCCGACAGCGGCACCGAGCGCAGATGCCACTCGGCGCCCCCCAGCGCCGCGGCGAACGCCATCGGGATGCCGAACGAGAACGCCACGCCCAGCACCGCCTGAGGCATGGCCAGCACGCGCTTGGCGAACGGATAGGCGATGGCCACGGCCAGCGCGGCGAAGCTCAGCAGGATGGCCGGCGGGTTGGTCGTCAGCACCAGGCCGAACGACACCAGCGCCAGCGCCGCGCCCAACACCAGCGCCTCCTTCACCGACACCGCGCCGGTCGTGACCGGCCGGGCGGCGGTGCGCTTCACGTGGCGGTCGAAGTCGCGGTCGGCGACGTCGTTGATGCAGCAGCCGGCCGAGCGCATGAGGATGGTGCCCAGCGTGAACACCGCCAGCAGGTGCCAGCCGGGGAAGCCGTCCGCCGCGATCCACAGCGCCGCCAGCGTGGGCCACAGCAGCAGCAGCCAGCCGGCCGGGCGGTCCCAGCGGATCAGCTGCAGGTAGAGCGCGAGCCGCGACGGCGGCGTGGCAGCGGGGGCGGAAGAAGTCATGCGGCGATTTTCACGCGTACTGGGCGCCTCAAGTCCTTGCCGGCGCCCGGCCAATGCCTGGCGCCTACAGTCGCCGACGTCTCGCCCATCTCTCACCTGCCATGACTGCTCTCGCCGACTTTCCCATCACGAAGAAATGGCCCGCCGCCCACCCGGAGCGCCTGCAGCTGTACTCGCTGCCCACGCCCAACGGCGTCAAGGTGTCCATCGCGCTGGAGGAGCTGGGCCTGGCCTACGAGCCACACCTGGTGAAGTTCGACACCAACGACCAGCTCACGCCCGAGTTCCTGTCGCTGAACCCGAACAACAAGATCCCGGCCATCATCGACCCGCAAGGCCCTGGCGGCGTGCCGCTGCCGCTGTTTGAGAGCGGCGCCATCCTCGTCTACCTGGCCGAGAAGACCGGCCGCCTGCTGCCCGCCGACCCCGCGCGCCGCTACGAGGCGCTGCAGTGGCTGATGTTCCAGATGGGCGGCATCGGGCCGATGTTTGGCCAGCTCGGCTTCTTCCACAAGTTCGCCGGCAAGGACTTCGAGGACAAGCGCCCGCGCGACCGCTACGTCGCCGAGTCGCGCCGGCTGCTGGCCGTGCTGGACAAGCACCTGCAGGGCAAGACCTGGCTGGTGGGTGACGAGTACACGGTGGCGGACGTCGCCGTCTTCCCGTGGGTCAACAACCTGATCGGCTTCTACGGCGCGGGCGAGCTGGTGGGCTACGCGGACTTCGCCAATGTCGAGCGCGTGCGCGCCGCCTTCATGGCGCGGCCGGCCGTGCAACGCGGGATGAAGGTTCCGGCGCGGGACTGAGGCACTGCCCGGCGTTCCCGGCGCTTTGGCATAGTCCGCAGCCGTTGCAGCTGCCCCCGACTCCCATGCGCTTCACGACGCTTCTGGCCGGCCTGGCCCTGATGGGCGGCCTCGCTCAGGCTGCCGAGATCCGCCTCGGTTCGCTGTCCTTGGACTGGCCGGCAGGCTACACGCTCAAGTCCGCGCAGCCGCCTTTCGAGCTGGCCGGCCCGCGGGGCATGAAGGTGCTGGTGACGGTGCTGCGGCCCGGCGCGTCTGTCAGCGCTGACACCCGCGGCAAGATGCAGGCCACCGTGGACCGCATGCTCACCGACCAGGCGGCCAGGGGCGGCAAGGTCGCCGTTCCGCTAGCCGGCGAGGCCCTGCCCGATGGCACCGTGCTGCGCTTCATCGGCAGTCAGACCTCGGGCCTGTTCGGCAGCGGCTATCTGCTGCAGTACGCGCTGCTGTCGCCCGGTGGGCCGCTGGCGCTGCTGACCTTCGAAGGCAAGGGCGACGCGGCGGCCGTGCATGCCGATGTGAAGGGGTTCTTCAACAGCGTGCAGTGGGAGGCCGGCGAGGGCAGCCTGGCCGAGCGCACCGCGTTCACCGAACGGGCGGCGGCGTTGCTGCGCGCGCAGCTGGGGCCGGATGCCGTGGTCATCGCCGAGCCGCTGACGCTGAAGGTGGGTGACCTGCAGGCCAACCTTGACCGCGTCTGGGGCTATTGCCGCACCAACGCGGCCGGTTGCGACGCCGAGCTGCAGCGCTACCTTCAAGGCGTCGCCGACGTGCGCAAGAATGCCGTCGCGGCGGTGAGCCGCGAGGCCGTGCGCGTGGCCATCCGCCCCGCCGACTATGTGCAGAACCTGCTGCGCGCCGACGCCGACGCCAAGCGGCCGCCACCGCTGTTCCGGCCCGTGGCCGACGGGTTGGTGGCCGTGCCGATGGTCGACTCGCCGCGCGCCGCGCGGCTGCTGCACGAGGGCGACTTGAAGACGCTGGGCCTGACGGCCGACCAGGCTTTCGACCTCGCGCTGGCCAACATGCGCCAGACGCTGAAGCCCACGGCCGACGCCGCCAGGCCGGCCAGGCCCGGTGCGCTGGGCACGATCCAGGGCGACTACTACGAGAGCAGCCGCCTGCTGCTGCGCGACGACTGGGCGGCACTGGCCCGGGCGCAGCAGGGCGTGCTGGTGGTGGCGGTGCCGGCCAAGGATGTGCTGGTCTACGGCGCCGACGATTCCGCAGCGGGCCTGGACGCGCTGCGCACGCTGGCCCGTGAGGTGGCGCGGCGCTCGCCTGGCCAGTTGAGCGACGTGCTGCTGCGCTGGACCGACGGCGGCTGGCAGGCGGTGCGCTGACGCTCAGTCCAGCGCGACGACCCGGTCCCCCGGCTGCGGCCGGCAGCCGTCGGCCAGCGGCGCGCCGCCGTCGCGCTGCACGACGCCGGCCGGCCCGTGGCAGAACTCCAGCCGCCGCGCCGCGGGCCAGCGCCGCTGCGCGAACGCCTCCAGGCTGGTGGGCAGGCTGGTCTGCACGGCGCCGGCGTTCAGCTGCTCGACCGGGTGGTCGTGGAAGTGCAGCCACGGCACGAATCGGCCCGCCAGCAGCAGCCACGGCGACGCCCGCACCGGCTCGGGCGCGTAGCCCTCACGCCGCAGCCAGGCCTGCGCGGCCTCGCGCGTGCGGGTGCCGGCCGAGGCCGCGGCCAGCAGCTCGGCGACCCACTGGTTGCAGTTCTGGTACGCCGTGCTGAACGCGTAGGCGTTGGCGCTGTAGCGCGCGTCCAGCAGGCCCAGCGCAACGTCCTTGTCCAGCGCCGCAGCGGCCAGCGGCGCGGCGGCCTCGGGCGGCAGCAGCAGCACGCTGATGTAGCCCACGTCGGCGTCGTCGCTGCCCGCGATGAAGCCGGCCAGCCCCTGGTCGAACAGCCGCGACCGGCGCTCGGCGCAGGCGTAGTAAAGCTGGCGCACGGCCCAGGGCGTGCCCAGCCCGTCGGGCAGCGCAATGGCGGCGTGCGAGTAGCGCAGGCCCACGCGCGACAGGTCGGTGCCCGAGCGGGCGATCAGCGCGGCCTGCGCGCCCGACGCGGCCAGCGCCTCGCGGATGACGGCCGCAAAGCGCAGCAGGCGGTCCTGCTGCGGGGCGGTGATGGCGGTGGTGCGGTCGCAGCCGCGCGGAGGCAGCCCGGCCTGGGCCGCGCCGGCGGCCGCCAGCAGCGCCGCGGCCAGCGCGGCGCGAGGGGTCAAGACTTGACGACGCGCGCGGCCAGCTCGCGGTGCCAGGCGTCTTCCAGCACCAGGAAGAAGGCCTTGCCCGTGTCGGCATGCGCGAACGCGACGCCGTAGGGCTGCGGCGTGGCCTGCACTTCGTCGCCCACGCTCACGGCGCGGGTGGCCAGCGCCTGCTGCGGCAGCGTCAGCTCCACCGTCTGGGCGCCGTCGCGCGCCAGCGTCAGGCGCAGCTTGCCGGCGTCGGCCTGGGCGACTTCGGTGACGCGGTAGCGGCCCTCGGCGCGCTTTTCGCCGCCGCTGCTGCTGCCGGAGGAGGCCTTGAACGAGTCCGACACGCTGCCGGACGAGGCCGAGCCGGCGCCCGCGGCGGAGGAGGCGAAGGATTCGGCCTGGGCGGCGGTGGCGGCCAGGGCGAGGAGGGTGACGAGGGCGAGGCGCATGGCGGTCAGGGGTGAGCCGAGGATGGGCAACGATAACGCGTCGGCATGTCCCGCCGCTGTCACGCCGTGCCGGCTTCCAGCGTGCTGAGGATGGGGCAGTCGGGCCGGTCGTCGCCGTGGCAGCTCGTCACCAGCGCCTGCAGCGTCGCCTTCATCGCGTTCAGCTCGGCCAGCTTGGCTTCCAGCTCGGCCAGGTGGGCCTGCGCCAGCGCGCGCACCTCGCGGCTGGGGCGGTCGCGGTCCTGCCACAGGCTCAGCAGCGTGCGGATCTGCTCCAGCGAGAAGCCGAGGTCGCGCGAATGGCGGATGAAGCGCAGCAGGTGCACCTCGCGCGGCCCGTAGACGCGGTAGCCGGCGTCGGTGCGCGGCGGCGCGGCGAACAGGCCCAGGCTTTCGTAGTGCCGCACCATCTTGGCCGACATGCCGGCCGCGCGGGCGGCGTCGCCGATGTTCATGCCGCCTCTCCCCGCGCGGTGCCGCGCCAGCGCCGCAGCGTCAGCGCATTGGCCACGACGCTGACGCTGCTGAAGGCCATGGCCGCGCCGGCGATGACCGGGTTCAGCAGCCCGAACGCCGCCAGCGGAATGCCCACCACGTTGTACGCGAACGCCCAGAACAGGCCCTGCCGGATCTTGGCGTAGGTGCGGCGCGAGATGTCCAGCGCGTCGGCCACCAGGCGCGGGTCGCCGCGCATCAGCGTGACGCCGGCGGCCTCGGTCGCCACGTCGGCGCCGCCGGCCATCGCGAAGCCCACCGACGCGGCGGCCAGCGCCGGGCCGTCGTTGAGGCCGTCGCCGACGAAGGCGACCACGGCGCCGGCCTCGTCGCGCAGCTGCTGCACGGCGGCGGCCTTGTCCGCGGGCAGTACCTCGGCACGCACATCGGCGATGCCCAGCTGCCGCGCCACCCCCAGCGCCGCGCCGCGGCTGTCGCCGGTCAGCATGACCGTGCGGATGCCGCGCGCCTGCAGCTCCGCGATGGCCGTGGCGGCCGTGTCCTTCACGCGGTCGCCGAAGGCCAGCAGGCCCAGCGGCTCGGCACCGTCCATCAGCCAGGACACGGTGTGGCCGTCGGCCTCCAGCTGCTGCGCGCGGGCCGCCAGTTCAGGGGACTGGACGCCCAGCTCCTGCGCCAGCCGCGCGCTGCCCAGCGACAGCGTGCGGCCCTGCACCACGGCCTGCACGCCGCGGCCCGGCAGCGCGCCGGCCTGCTCGGCCGGCAGCGCGGGCAGGTCTTTCGCCGCGTTCAGCACCGCCACGGCCAGCGGGTGGCTGCTGCTGCGCTGCAGCGCGGCGGCCAGCTGCAGCAGCCCGTCGCGCGTGCCGCCCTTCACCGGCACGGCCTCCACCAGCGCGGGCTGGCCCACGGTCAGCGTGCCGGTCTTGTCGAACGCGACGACGCTGACGGCATGCGCCAGCTCCAGCGCCTCGGCGTCCTTGATGAGGATGCCCTGCCGCGCCGCCACGCCGGTGCCCGCCATCAGCGTGGTGGGCGTGGCCAGGCCCAGCGCGCAGGGGCAGGCGATGACGAGCACCGCCACCGCGTTGACCAGCGCCTGCTCCACATCGCCCGCATGCAGCCACCAGCCCGCAAACGTCAGCGCCGCCAGCGCCAGCACCACCGGCACGAAGACGGCGCTGACGCGGTCCACGATGCGCTGGATGGGCGCCTTGGCGGCCTGCGCCGATTCGACGAGCCGGATGATGCGGGCCAGCGAGGTCTCGGCGCCCACGGCCGTCGTGCGCACCGTCAGCGCGCCCTCGGCGTTGATGGCGCCGCCCGTCACGCGCTCGCCGGGCGCCTTGGCCACGGGCAGGCTCTCGCCGGTCAGCAGCGACTCGTCCACATGGCTGCGGCCCGACACGATCTCGCCGTCCACCGGGATGCGGTCGCCGGGGCGCACGGCCACGAGGTCGCCCACGCGCACGTCGGCCACGGGCAACTCCACCTCGGCACCATCGCGCAGCACGCGGGCCGTCGTGGGCCGCAGCGCGTTCAGGGCGCGGATGGCATCGGTCGTCTGCCGCTTGGCGCGCTGCTCCAGCCACTTGCCCAGCAGCACCAGCGTGATGACGGCGGCCGACGCCTCGAAGTACAGGTGGGCGTGGCCCGGGTGCGTCAGCAGCAGCCACAGCGACAGCCCGTAGGCCGCCGACGTGCCCAGCGCCACCAGCAGGTCCATGTTGCCGCTGCCCGCGCGCACCGCCTGCCAGCCGGCGCGGTAGAAGCGCGCACCGAGGATGAACTGCACCGGCGTGGCCAGCAGCAGTTGCCAGCCGCCGGGCAGCATCCAGGTGATGTCGAACAGGCCCAGCGCCATCGGCAGCATCAGCGGCAGCGTCAGCACCGCGCCCACGGCCACGGGCCACCAGCCGGGCAGGCCGGCCGCCGCGGGTGCTGGCGGCGGCGCGTTCTGCTCGACGACGGTGGCCGGGTACCCCGCTTTGGCCAGCGCCGCCGCCAGCGCGGCCGCGGGCACGTTGGGCAGCGCCTTCACCGAGGCCTTCTCGGTGGCCAGGTTCACGCTGGCCGCCTGCACGCCGGGCACGGCCTGCAAGGCCCTCTCGACGCGGCGCACGCAGGAGGCGCAGCTCATGCCGCTGACCTGCAGCGTGACGTCGGCGAGCGCGGTGGAAGAAGAGGTGATGGTGTTCATGGCGGCATGCTCAACCTTGCCATGATGGCAAGGTCAAGTGCTGCCTGCGCTGATGGCGGTCAAAGCTTGCCGGCATCAGAGTTTCCACTGTGCTGTGATGCGTGTCGGAGAAAAAGGGCCAAAGCCATGACGGCGGCGGCGCACAAGCATGCTGGTGCGGCCCGTAAGGCGCTACGGGACCATGCGTACACCGACCAGGGTCAGCACAACTGCTGGTGGCGCTACTGCCGGCGCGTTCAACAGCTCGGCACGGAGGTGATGCCCAAAACGCAGGCGGTCTGACCGAGCGTTACTCTGTCGAGAAACCGCCAATTCAATCAGCTACTTGGAGAGTGTTGTATTGGGATGCGTCACCCGTCGCCGTGGATGATCTGCAGTTGGGTGACGTGTGCAATGTAGCGACCAACTTGCTGGTTATCAGGTTCGATCATGCGCCAGTATTCAAGCTGTCCCCTGAGCCGAAGCAGGTACTTTGCGTCCGAAGACTTCAGCTTCGCTTTGTGGCTCAAGTAACCAAAGCGTTCAATGAAGTGCATTAGGTGCGCGAGGTGGCGCCGTCGGCCTTTTGGCAGGCGCGGTGTTCCTGAGGCGATGTTCACTCCGGTGACAACTTTGGAGGTTGCCGACGGCCTAGCTAGACGAGTCTTCTTTCGATTCAATGCAAAGCCGGACTGACTTACGACAGATTCAACTAGAGGAAGCAGCGAGGGTGGTATGTACGCACCCGAAAAGCACATGTCATCGGCGTAACGGGTATAGGCGAGCCCAAAGCTGGAGGCTATCGAAGACAATCTATTGTCCAGAGTTCGACAGAGCGCGTTACTCAAATAAGGACTGGCTGGGCTACCTTGCGGCAAGTGGCCGTTGAGCGTGCAGAGCGAAGCAAGCGCAACAGAAACTTCGTAGTTGTAGCCCAGTGATGCAAACCACCCGACCAATCGCTTCTTTGATATTGAAGGAAAGAAGTCCTTGATATCCACGATGAGTACGTGGGACGCCTCGCCAAGATGTGGCTGTACGTTTGAAAGGATAGAGGTGCCAGCCTTGTAGGCGGTCGCTGCTGGATGTGAAGCCAGTCTGCTAACAATTTGATGCGCGATCCATCGTTGACATTCCTTGAGTGAAGGGTAGGGTGAAGAGATTTCTCTCAAGCCACCCGACCTCTTTGGAATTCGAAAGGTCCGATAGAAGTAGCTCGGCGCGCATGTCGCGCGGCCTAGGAAGTGTGGCGTTCGTCCCAGCAGTTCACAGAGGTGACGAAAGTCGAAGATTACGGGTACGCCTTTCTTGACCAGAGGCTTGATGTAGGAAACGTATTCCTTCGAAAGCTCAGGACGGATTCCCCGTGATCGGAAATGGGACTTCCACTCGTTCAGAGTAGGGAGTCTCTCAAGGGTGTCAGCCGCGCGATCCACAGAGCAAACCTTCTCGGTTTCATTCCTGACAACGACCAAGGGTCGTTGTCGCTTGCCGTCTATCCCAGAGGAAACGGCGTTTGCGCCGGTTCCGACAGGGATAGACGGTGCGATGCGTTGCTTGCAACGCGTCGCAGGGTCAGAGCTTCGCAGAAGCTATGACCCTTTAGGCCATAAGAAGCCTCAACATTGAGCGGCAACACGCCGTCATTCTGGATCGGCGCGACTGACGTTGCGAGTGTATAGGCTGCGTTGGGTTGCGCGTAAGAAGCGCCCGTGGTCTGGTAGGTAGAGCGAGCTCACCGGGAGCCTCGGCACATTGACTTCGGCTCTGAACGCCGCGCCTTGATATGTCCCAAGCTCCCGTACAGTTTGTAGAAGTTGATGCGAACCGTCAGCTGTCAAAGCCAGGTGGATGCCGTCTCGAGTAAGCAAACCGCGCTCTTGTAGCGCAACAAGCGTCGTTACAAAGCGCGGTAGATCCCAAGCCAACGCTGATCTTAGACGCACGACAGTATTTGAGTCTGCGTTGCGAAGACATTGCAGCAGGCTTCGTTCGTCCGAGGAAAGATGGGCTGGCACAGCTTTATTCCGAAGAAGCAGCTAGAGGGCGCGTGGAAGGAGTGGACGGCGATCTAGGTCTCCAACGCGCTGAGGCCACCAGAAAATTGGGAAGACATTGTTGGGGCAACTTCCAGTGTGTCTGGAGTACAGGGCCTCGGAGGCGGCGTATCCCAATGACGGCATCATCTCGTCCGCGAAGTGTGGCGCCAGTTGAGACTCAAGATCGTTCATTAATAAGTACTCGTTCGCTGCTGTGACGCAATCCGAGTAATCTTTGATTCCTTTCTTTAGGGCATAGCAGACGTTGAGCGAATCGAAGTTGTGTTCAATGGCGCGCAAGCCCTGCGTCATGCCAGCAATCGCAATACCATGAATAGAAGGCGGCGTAAGCTGCTTATCAAGGAACATGCGCCGCAGAGTTCGGACGCGTCCTTCAAAGGATTTTCCTGATCCAATGAACTCGTCAACCAGTAAAACGCAACTACAGGATTTTTCCTTTGCAGCTACGTCGTAACGATTTAGAGATCTGACCTTGTAGCGCCCTATTGCTGCAAGTGAGCTGACTAGGTCGTAGAGAACGCGCTGGGCGCTATCTTTATGACGATCTGCCGTCGTGGCGCACAGGACTGTTGTGGTTAGATCAAATGTCTCGTCGATGAAATGCGCCATGTCTAGTAGCGACTGCTCATACTGCTCCACCGAAAGGAAGGTGAAGCGTTCTAGCAGGCTGGCGATGAGAGCTGGGCCTTGTGCCACTCTGGCTTGCTCTGCTTCCTCAAGTAAAGCCACAAGTGAAGTTACACGTCGACTAGAACTACCTATCCATGGAAAATCGAGAGCGATTTCTTGAGCAAGGCGTTCGGCTGACACGATGTTTTCGCTTGGTTCTACTTGAGTTGCAAATTTTCTATGCTGAATAACTCATGCCGTCGTCGTTTAACCGAGGCCACTTAGCTCTACATAAGTTGTTGTCGAGCAATGAAGATTCGGTTGGTGGCAGACATTGCGTGGGCATTGAATTGAAGTGAAGTGAAAAGCGGTAGGCATTACTGCGACTTTGCCAGTCGGTCGAAGCGGGCACAACGGTGGAAACTCCGCGCGCAACCTAGCAACCTGCCTGCTGCAACAGTCACGCCCGTAGTCGCCGAGTTCGCCCATTCATCCGACGCGCACCGCCAGCCGCGCCTTCTCGATGGCGGCCAGCAGCGCCTCCTCGGAGAACGGCTTGCCCAGCAGCTGGGTCACGCCCGCCGCGCGGGCCTGCTCCTGCTTGTCGTCGGACGACGTGATCATCAGCACCGGCAGCTCGGCCGTGGCCGGTGCGGCGCGCACCTGGCGCGTCAGCTCGAAGCCGTCGATGCCGGGCATCTCGACGTCGGTGATCAGCACATGCGGGCGCTCGGCGGCCAGCAGCTCCAGCGCCTGCTCGCCGCTCTCGGCCAGCGCGACGCGGTAGGTCTGCGCGGCCAGCAGCCGGCTGAGCTTGACGCGCACGATCTTGGAGTCGTCGGCCACCAGCACCAGCGTCTCGTCGGCGCGCAGCTCGCGGGTGGGCTGGGCCGCGGCCGCAGCGGCGGCATTTGCGGCGGCGTTCGCGGCGGCTTCCTCGGCCTGGCGGGCGGCTTCGGCGGCCGCTTCGCGTTCGGCACGTTCGCGGGCTTCGGCGGCGAGGCGGGCGGCTTCGGCTTCCGCGGCGGCGCGGGCAGCCTCGGCGGCAGCGGCTTCGCGCTGGGCCTGTTCCCGCGCGGCGGCCTCGGCGGCTTCACGCTCGGCCTGCTCGCGGGCCTGTTGTTCTGCGGCTTCGGCGGCGGCCCGGGCGCGGGCTGCTTCCTCCTCGGCGGCGCGGCGGGCCTCGGCCTGCGCGGCCAGGCGGGCGGCTTCCGCAGCTTCAGCGGCTTCACGCGCGGCCCGCTCGGCGGCCTCGCGCTCGGCCTGTTCGCGGGCGGCGGCCTCTGCTGCTTCACGCTCGCGCGCTTCGGCAGCCAGGCGAGCGGCTTCGGCCGCCTCGGCTTCGCGGGCCGCGGCCTGTTCGGCGGCTTCGCGCTCGGCGCGTTCACGGGCCTCGCGCTCGGCTTGCTCGCGCGCCCGGGCGGCTTCGGCGGCCTGCTCGACTTGTTCGATCCGCTGGTGGACCTGGCCGCCGGCCAGGCGGGCGGCTTCGCCCTCGGCGATGCGGCGGGTGATGTCGGCGACGTCGCGCTCGGCGTCGCTGGCCTCCCGGGCCTCGTCGGCCAGGCGGCGCGCCTCGGCCGCGGCGGCCAGCGGCGGCTCGGTGGGCGGGGCGTCGCGTTCGGCGGCCAGGCGCTGCGCGCGGGCGACGTGCTCCGCCTGCTCCAGCGCGGCGCGCTGGGCCTCGCGGTGTTCGGCAGCGTCGCGGGCACGCTGCTGGCGCCGACGGCCCAGCCACACCAGCCACACGACGGTCACCGCGACTGCGGCGGCCAGGATCCAGATCAACAGCTCATTCATGGTTGGAGGGACCGCTCGACATCGCGGTCAGCAGACGCCATCTTGGCGCCCAAGCGTGGCAGCTTAACGAAGGCCCGGGGGTCTTGCCTTCGTCATGCCGCCTCGCCGGCAGTTTTGCTCAGTTTCTTGGTGGATTCAGGGGGCGGCGACGTGAGGCAGCGCCTGCAGCTCGAAGGCGATGCGCGCCCAGCGGCCATGGCCGTCCAGCGCCGTCAACGCGTGGGCGCCGGGCTGGCGCAGCGTCAGCGTCTGCACGCCGCCGGCGGCCTCGCTGCTGCCGGCGAGCTGGCCGTCCAGCAGCCAGCTCACGCCCTGCTGCGCGCCGATGGCCTGCAGCCGCAGCGTCACGTCGCGCTGGCCTGGCGTGGGGCGCAGCACGGTGCCGGGCTCCAGGCCGACGATGCGCAGCGCCTGCGCCGACGGCGTGCGCGGCGCGCAGCCGGGCGCCCAGGGCAGGCGCTCGGCGGGGTCCAGCAGCGCGGCGTCGAGGAAGGGGCCCAGCAGCGTGGGCCAGCGCACGGCTTCGGTGCGCGCGGCGTCGGGCGCGCAGTCGGGGCGCACGCGCTGGCCGTGCTGCGTCCACACGGCCTGCACGAGGCCGCCGGGCTGCAGCCGGTCGGGCAGCGTGGGCGGCACGGCGCCGTCCAGCGTCCAGGCGGTGCGGCGTTGCAGGCAGTGTTCGGGGGGCGTGGCGGCCTCGGCCGTGCCCAGCGGCCAGCAGATGGGCACGGCGTGCACGCTGTCGGGCTGGCGGCGCGGGGCCAGTTGTTGCCGGGCTTCGTCGGGGCCCAGCGCGGCGGCGATGTCGCGCAGCAGCGGGGCCGACGTGTTGGCGCCGAAGTGGCCGGGGTTGGGCGTGCCGTCGGGCCGGCCCACCCAGACGCCGAAGGTGTAGCGGTCCGTCACGCCCAGCGCCCACGCGTCGCGGAAGCCGAAGCTGGTGCCGGTCTTCCACGCGACGCGCTGGTTGCCCTCGCGGAACGGGCTGCCGGGGCGGCCGCCGTTCTCCAGGATCTCGCGCACGATGAAGGCGGCGCCCTCGCTCATCAGCCGCGTCTCCTGCACGGGCTCGCCCGGCGTGAGTCGGGGCTTGCCGGCGAGGCCGCTGCGGGCCAGCGCCGTGTAGGCGCCGACGAGTTCTTCCAGCGATGTGCTGCCGCCGCCCAGGATGAGGCTGAGGTTGGGCGCCGCGTTGGCCGGCATGCGCAGCCGCAGCCCCGCGTGGCGCAGCCGGCCGGCAAAGCGCTCGGCGCCCAGGCGCTCCAGCAGGTCCACGGCGGGCACGTTCAGCGAGCGCTGCAGCGCCTCGGCCACGCTGACGGGGCCGGAGAAGTCGGCCTGGAAGTTGCCCGGCGCGTAACCGCCGAAGTTCTGCGGCGCGTCGATGAGCAGGCTCTCGGAGTGGATCAGTCCTTCGTCCAGCGCCATCGCGTACAGGAAGGGCTTGAGCGTGGAGCCGGGCGAGCGGTGGGCGCGCACCATGTCCACGTGCGCGCCGCGGCGCGTGTCGGTGAAGTCGGCCGAGCCGGCGTAGCCGCGCACTTCCAGCGTGCGGTTGTCCACCACCAGCGCGGCCATCGAGTTGGCGTCGGGCAGCGTGTTGAGGCGGTCGGCCAGCAGCTGCTCCAGCCGCGCCTGCAGGCCGGCGTCCAGCGTCGTCTGGATGACGGCCTCGGCACGGCCGGCGCGGCGGGCCTGCTGGCGCAGCCGCTCGGCGGCCAGCGGCGCCAGCCAGCGCGCGCGCAGCGGCGGCGCGAAGACGCGCTCCAGCTTGGCGTCGGCCACGTCGGCGGCGCTCCACACGCCCAGCGTCTGCATGCGCGTGAGCACCTTGTCGCGTGCGGCCTGGGCGGCCGCGACGGCGCGGTCGGGCCGCAACCGCGTGGGCGACTGCGGCAGCGCGACGAGCAGCGCGGCCTCGGCCTGCGACAGCTCGGCCGCGCCCTTGCCGAGGTAGGCGCGCGCGGCCGTCTCCACGCCCTCCAGCGGGCCGCCCATGGGCGCGAGGTTGAGGTACAGCGACAGGATCTCGTGCTTGCTGAGGTGCAGCTCCAGCTGCAGCGCGCGCGCGATCTGCCTCAGCTTGGCCGGCACGCTGCGGCCGGCGGCGCGCTCGTCCACGAGGCGCGCCACCTGCATCGTCAGCGTGGACCCGCCCGACACGATGCGCCCGTGCCGCGCCCACTGCCACGCGGCGCGGGCCAATGCGACGGGGTTGACGCCTGGGTGCCAGCGGAACCAGCGGTCCTCGTAGTGCAGCAGCGCGGCCAGGTAGCGCGGCGACACGGCCTCGGGCGTCGTCGGGTGGCGCTGCGCGCCGTCGTCGCTGGCCCAGCTGCGCAACGGCGTGCCGTCGGCGGCCAGCACGGTCAGCGTGGGCGAGGTGGCCGTGGGCTGGGGCAGTGGGCAGACGAAGTCCAGCGCGAGCACGGCCAGCAGCGCGGCGGCCAGGCCCAGCTCGAAGCGGCGCAGGCGGCTGCGGGCCACGGCGCGCGCAGGCTCAGCGCGGGCTGGACGCCGCGCGCGCGCTGCGCACCGCCTGCAGCTCGGCCTTCAGCCACTGGGCGCTCTCCACCGGCGCCTTGCCCGCGCAGCGCACGAGGTAGGGCTTGCCGCTCATGCTGCTGCCGGACGCGCCCTGCTCGATGAACTGCTCGGCGGTCTTCACGAGGTCTTTGCCTTCGAGGTAATCCAGCTTCTTCAGCAGGTGCGCCCGGGCGTCGGCGCCGGCATACCAGCTGCCGTTGCGGTTGAACTCGCAGCCGGAGGATTGCAGGCGGGTCAGCAGCGCGTCGACCTCGGCGCGGGAGGCGGGGGGCAGCGGGGCGCCGGTGGCCACGGGGGCGAGCAGGAACAACACGAGGGACGTGAGGACGGTGCGCATGGCCGGATGCTACGAGGCCTTGCCGGTAGCTCGCCGCGCGGCCGCGGGCGCTGTACATGCCGGCGCTGGTGGCGCCGCGTCACAACCCGGCGGTGAAGCTGTTCGGTGAGCGGCTCAGGGCCCGCGGTCTGGCACCCAAGGCGGTGGTGGGGGCGTGCATGCACAAGCTGGCGATGCTGGTGTTCGGGGTGCTGAAGTCGGGCAGGCCGTTTGACCTCAAATTGGCCCTCCAAGGGGTTGACGATCAAGACGGTATCTGACCCCGATCCTTCCGATTCTTTCTGACCCCGATCCTTCTGCGACCTGACCGACTCCCCCGGCCCTGCGGCGGCCACGCTGGGGCGTGGCGCACCTTCGGGTCAGCCCTGGCGCCTGCCCGGGCTGCCTGCTGTCCTGCCGGCAGCGGCTCCGACCCATCCCCCCGCCCTTCCCGGGGAAGGGAGCGAGTCGCCCTCTGCCGTCACCGGGGCCTGCCACTTCGTCTGCAAGCCCCGCCGAACGGCGAGCGTCGGGTGTTGCGCCGCCGCGTCAAGGCCGAGCCCTTCGGGTGGCCTGGACGCTGCTGCTCACCACCGGTCCTGGCAGCGGCTGTTTGTGCTCATTTCTCGGGCTCAATCCTTCCGCCCAATAAGACGGCGACACCAATACTCAACAAACCGATTGCTACGGCAGCAAGCGTCTGTTTGGCAGTTAGCCCATACAAGATGAATCCGTATATTCCGCCGCCTGTGATGCCAGCCCCTATCAGCATCAGCCCTTTAGCAAGCATGCGCTTTCCAGTCTGTTGGCTCATAGCGGCCAACCAAAAGGCTCTGGCTCGGCTGAGTCCTGGCACTCGGACTTGAACTCAATTTTCACGTCGCACTCCTTCGCGCAAAATTGAACTCCGAGAAGCTCGGACACTGTCAATGATGTTTTAGATGACATCACCGATTTCGTCAGCCCGCCGACTTTAGGACCAATAGACATGGCCAATTTCCCGGCGCCACCTCCTAGCAAAAGCCCGCCGCCGGTCTTAAGCGCAAAGCAAGCCGTAAAGCAAGCTGCCGGGCTAGCCTTGCGCACTGGAAGGATTCCACCAGCGCATTCCCCGGTCACACAAATTGGCTTATTCGGGTCTTCGGTCGGATGGGGGCGGCATATGCCGGATGCGTCAGCCAAACCTCCAGGACCACACATTGTGTCCAACCCCCTGGGGTCTACGTTGGACACTGGATTTCCGCTCACGTAGGCGTAGGTGTTAATGCCACCTTTCAGCCCGATGGGGTCACTTTGAACGTAGCTCCGCTCAGGCACCCATGCCGTAGTTACAGGCGTTTTTGAGGCGTGACGCGGGATTGCAGAGCAAGGAAGAGGCACTCCCTGGGGTCGGCACAAATTTTTCTAGAGGCGCATTTTCGAAACTGCACAGGCTCACGGCACAAAGATTCTTGAGCGAATCGCGTCTAGCTCCTCCGTTAGTTCGGCCTTGTTTTCGCCGTTCATCCCGCTGATATCAACCCTCTCGGTAAATTTTTGCAACAACGGTGTGGCATTTTGCCAGAAATTAAACCTATTAGATGTCGCATCCAAGAAAGCGCCGAGCAATACGCCAAAACGCTCTTCATCAATGTCGTCGCGAAAAAGAAACTCCGCAAAACCAAGGCCGTAATAGCCAAGCACCGAATCTGGCATTGCACCCAGGTCAAGGCATCTAATTAAATAGTTATCCTCCAGAAGCGAGAAAATGTCCTCTTTGGTTTTGCCAAGGAACAATTCCATGACAGAGGCAAGGTCCGGGTCAGAATTGGGGTCGCCCCACAGTTCTGGAGCTGGCGGCAAAGGCGAATTCTCGCTTACTTGCATTGCTGACAATCCCAAGAGTTGGCCAAGATTCGCTCTAACCGCTTGATTGCCTTCGTGAGCGAGCGAATATCTCCTTCGTGATTCTTAGGCCAATATCGGTCATCCCATTCCTGACGCATATCTCTACATTGCTTCAGCCATTCAATTTCGTTGCGTTTGTCCTGGCAGTGGTCACCTGTCGGCGGCGGCGGATTGTTGCAGATATTTTTGTATCGACGATATTCTGTTTCTTTGGCGAACTCGTCTTTTCCTTCCACCGGAACCGAGAATATTAGGTTGTTCAACCACTCACCGGCAGCACGACCACCCCAAGCTCCAACCCGACCGCCAACAATTGCGCCCGGAACGCCGCCACCGGCAGGGAAAATGGCTTCGCCAACAACCACGCCGCCCGCTCGACCCGCCCAGCCACCTGCAAAGCCACCAACGTCGCCAAGGAAACTTAGGCCTTGGGGGTCCACATAACTGAGCGGATTTCCCCCCACGTACGCATACGTGTTGATGCCGCCGTTGAGCCCGATGGGGTCACTTTGAACATACCGCCCAGCGGTCGGATCGTAGTCCCGGAAGTGGTTGTAGAACCGCCCCCCAAAAGCCTCGTACTGCTGCCCTGGGAAGCGCAAGTTGAACTTCAGCGCCGGCCGTGCCGCCGTGGGTTGCTCTTCCGCAGGGCTGGCGCCAAACGGCTCTCCCAGCCAACGCCAGCGCAGCGCCCCACCGGGCTCCAGCAGCATGCGCGGCGTGTTCAGGTGGTCGGTGTGGATGGCGTAGGCCGCGAACTCATTGCCACCCAGATTGATGGCCACCACCGGAATGTCGCCCAGCCAGATGTACTCGTAGATCGGCGAGCCATCGACCTTGTACTCACCGATGAGGTGGTTCTCCAGGTCGTAGGCGTACAGCGTGATGGCTCGCGGGTTGGTTGGGCTGCCCGTCCACTGGCTGCGCCAGACGCGCCGGCCCATGGCGTCGTAGCCGAACTCCACGCCCGCCGCGCTGCCTTGCGCCATGCTCGCCAGGCGGCCTTCGAGGCTGTAGGTGGCGGTGTAGTTGGCACCCGACCCTGACTGCGTGTCGCTGAGCGTCGTGCCGTCCGGGTTGTAGGCCATGCTGCGCGCCGGGTTGGTCAGCGCATCGAGGCGGTTGCTGGTGGCCGCGACGGTGTAGCCCCGAGCCACGGAGCCTGCCGCGGAGGCCTTGCGGTTGCCGTTGGCGTCGTAGGTGTAGCTCCAGTTGGTGGCGGCGGTGACGTTGGTCAGCCGGCCGAGTTCGTCGTAGCTGAACGCCTGGTCGTAGTTGGGTGCGGGCTGCGCGGTGGCGGCGGCGTAGTGGGTGTAGCGGCTGATGCGGTCGGCATCGTCGTAGGTGATGTCGCGCACCAGGTTGCCCAGCGAATGACGCACGAGCCGGCCGTTCGTGTCGTAGACCCGCTGGTGAGCCCGCGGCGTCGAACCCGGGAAGCTCCAGACCCAGCTCTCGGGCTGGCCATTGGCGTTCATGACGATCTGGTCGATGAACGGGGTGAGCGGCGGCTCCTTGTTGATGGAGCGCACCTGCCCGTTGACCCGCACGAAGTTGATGACGCGGCCCGACGGGTACGTCATTGAGGTGATGTTGCCCGCGGCGTCGTAGGCGTAGCTCACCGTGCGGGTGCCACCCACGGACGTGGCCTGCGACGTGCCGACGACGCGGCCCAGCGCGTCGTAGCGGAAGGTCGTGTTGGCGTCCGCCGTGGCGGCGGTGGTCAGGCGGCCAATGCCGGCTCCGAAGCTCGTGCCCGTCTGGTCATACGTCCACGAGACCGAACGGTTGGTCGCTCCCGCCTTGCTGTAGACGACGTATTTGATGCGGCTGAGTTCGTCATAGCCGTAGCTGGCCAGGACGCCCCGCGCATCGGTGCGGGTCTTGAGGTTGCCGGCTGCGTCGTAGGTGCTGGCCGTGATGCCGGTGTCGGGGCTGGTGAGTTGCCTGACGTCGCCCAACCCTGTCGGCTGGTACTGGGTGGCGAGGGCGCGCGGATCGGTGACGGAAGTGAGTTGGTCCAGCAGGTCATAGCTGAACTGCGTCACGCCGGCCTTGGCGTCGGTGGTGCTGGTGCGCCGGCTGAGGGAGTCGTAGGCGTGCCGCGTGGACAGGGCCCGCGTGGCCGGTGCCACGACGGTCTTGGTCGGGTTGCCTTCGGCGTCGTACTCGTACTGGGTGACGGGCGCAGGCGAGACGGGCGGCGGCGGCAGGGTCTGCGCATGGGCCAGGCCGGCGGCCGCCAGCAGCAGCGCGACGGTTTGTGCGCGGGCGACGCCGGCCCCTGCTGTTGCCGCAGCGCTGTTCGGTGTCTTGTGCTTCACGGTCACTCCCTGCCCGTGACTTGTTGAATGCGGCCCAGCGCATCCGGCACGCGCGTGAGCGTGCGGGCCAGCTTGCCGCCGGGGTCGGTGACGGTCTCGCCGGTGCGGTTGCCGCTGTTGTCCAGTGTGTAGCTGACCTTGTTGCCCAGGTTGTCGGTGACGGCGATGAGCCGGTGCGCGTCGTCGTAGTCGTAGCTGACGAAGGTGGCGTCGGGCAGCGTCACCTTCTTGAGCAGTCCGGTGGGCCAGTAGTCGTAGCTGGTGGTGAGCCCGGCCGTCGTGGTGGTCTTGAGCCGCTGGCGCAGGTCAAAGGTGCGCGTGGTGGCGACGCCATTGGCATCCAGCATCTCCAGCCATTGGCCCGCCGGGTTGTACTTGGTGTAGCGGGTCACATGGTTGGCCGCGTTGGTGACCTTCTCCAGGTCGCCCTTGGTGTAGTCCGCCGTGGTGCTGGCGTAGTAGCTGTAGCTGGTCACCTTGTTGAGCGGGTCCGTGGCTGTCAGCACTTGGCCGTACTGGTTGTACGTCCACTGCTGCACTCGGGTGGGCACTTCGCTCGTCGGCGCCAGGACGGCAGAGAAGCCGAGCGCGCCGTTGGCATCGGTGGTGGCCTGCTCGACTTGTTTGCACAGCACGACGATGGGGCTGCCGTCGGGCAAGGTGGCGTTGCTGGGCGCACACGAGGCGGCGGCGCCACCATTGAAAGGGTCGGGTTGGCCGTTGTAGACCTTGGTGGTCAAGCGGCGAGGTTCTGCCACCTTGGTTTCAAGACGCCACATCGGATGCCACTGCTTGCTGATGCGGCGCGCATTGGCATGCAACGCCGCGCCTGTGGTCAGTACCGAATCGCAGGAGCTACCTGTCGCCAAACCCTCTACTCGACTGGTTTCAAGATTTCGGTTCAGGTCATGGACATAGCAGGCGCGATAGCCCTTGAAGTCTTCCATCCACGCAACGTTGCCGTTGGCATCGTAGTCCTGCTGACGGACGCTCTCCGAGCAACCCGCACCGGACGGCTGCGACTGCGACGTCAGCCTGTTGACGCCCTGCACGGACTTGAACGACAGCGTCGACTCACTGCCGTTGGGGCTGACAAGCTTCGCCTCCTGCGGAGGCGTCCAAGTGCAAGTTCGATAGATCACTTCTCTCGCTTCATCGAACTGGTCGATGCACGAGTTGGACGGTGCGACCCCATAGCTGGTCGAGAAGGAGCCAGCGGACGCAGACGTTGTTGAGACTGCGTTCTTTGATGCAGTGTCGTACGCGTAGGTCCCGAGCCTCTGGGCTGATTCGTCAGTCAGTCCTGTCAGTGCCCAAGGAAGAGTTGGCTCTTCATAGTGGAAACGTCGCTCCGTGGCGTCCGGCCAGTGAATCGCGGAAAGATTGGAATTCTCATAGGCAAGGTTTGTGACCTGCTGATCAGGCCCAACCATGCTGGATATAAAACCTTGAGCGTTGTACTTAAAGGAAATCGTTCTGCCGAAGTGATCGAACACCGAGACAAGCAATCCTCGCCTCGGTGCAATGTCAACCGGCGTGGATTCGTCGCTGTACTTCAGCGCCAAACCACCGCCACCAGCGTAATTGACGTACCCAAGCAAATGCGATTCGACATCACCAAAGGCTGCCGTTCGCGGCAAATAGGTTTCAACATAGCCATTGCCGTCGTCGAAATGAAGCCAGTATCCATACCAATCGCTGGACTGCGCCCATAATTTCTTATTGACAGACTTTTCAGAACCGTACGTATAGCTTGCGATGGCGGCATATATTTCCGCAACACCCGGCTGAAAACTGATCATCGACGGCAGCGCACCTCGCCATGAGTTCTTGCCGAGTTGCAGCGATCTTTGAATGTTCAACCCCCAGACCTTGCCAACAAGGGTTTGCTCCGTACGAGTGTAGGGAAAGGAGTCGGATGTGGTCGTCGAACTGGCCAATGGTGACGTTCGCATCTCGGAGCGTGTGTCGTACTGAAGCGCCAACTGCAGCCCTGCAACGCTTACTCCGAGAGGCTGCGTTTGCGTCTTCATTCCTGCCCCGGGGTGAATGGGGTTTCCTTTTGCAGGACAGTGTTTCGGGACGTCGGAAAGCTTCTCGACAATTGGATAGCACCCCTGCTTACTTTGTCCCTTTACATAGGCCGTATTGGGCGGACAAGTGGTCAGGCTAAGGTACCAAGAGTCTCCCTCACAACCCCAAACTCCCGAGCCCGGGCGGGTCTCGCGATAGTTGTCGCACATATATCCCGCCTGGATGCTGGTGGTGCCGCTACTTCCACACTCGACGCGGAGTCGCCATTCCACGCTGTCAGTTGCATGCTTTTTAACGAAATCAACGCAGAAATCTCGCGCACTCTCATTTGCGCTCAATCCAACAATGACCGTGTGATGCCATGTCACACGTCCCCCACCATAATCCATGGGAGAGTGTTTTCGATCTTCGTAATAGTATGCGTTGGCGCCTTTTGCCAACATCCCCATCGCGACAGCAATAAATAGAAATTTTATAAAAATGCGAAAACTCAAGGTGCACTCCTATTGGTGCTGCAAGGAGTGCTGCTCGTGCAACTAAACCTTAGCATATCAGCGGACCATATCTTATCTGCCGTGACGCTATTGTGAGAAGCGCCGAGGGAAAGCGGTATAAGTTACGTTGAGGTTAGGGATGGCCGTGAATCTGCCCCGCCGGCAGTTGGGAAGACGCCATTACTCTGGATTCAGGGCATGTCATGCCCGCTACATGGTCAGCGGGTTGACCCGGTAGTCGGAGCAGGTTTCGAGCTTGGCCGCCGCCCACCTCCGATGTAGCCCTCGCTGGTACACAGGCTCCGAGCGGAAGGTCTGTCTGGCCGATTGAGGGCTGACGGAGAAGTTTCGGCCGCGGTACGCGCATACGGCTTGATCCATGGCGGCTTCCATCGAAGCTCCTGGGTCGACAGTCAGGTCTTGAATCTAAGACCCATCCAATAGATCTCCGCAGTCGCCCCGGATCACCTCCCGGAGCGGGCGTTCTTCCGGCGACCAGCGCCGCACAAGAGTCACTTCTTGTCCACCACAACAATCTCCCCCTCCGGCTTGCCAACACCGCGAATCTCCGCCCGATACATATCCTCCGCAAACGTCGCCGGCACCACGTACCGGCCCGGCGTTACCACGCGCACCAGGTAGAACAGGTCCAGCGGCTGCCCCAGCTGGGCCGCGGCCACGAAGCGGTCGTCGCGGTACTCGGTGTGGACGATGCGCTCGTTGGCATTGGCCCGCGCCACGTTGACGCCGTCCACCGTGAACTCGCCGGCCTGCGGGCCCTGGCTGAGGTTGAGGTTCTCGATCTCGAAGCCGGCCGGGATGCGGTCCACCACCAGGCCGTCCTTGATCTGCTGCGCCGCCTTCACGCGCAGGCGCACGATGAACATCTCGCCGGTCGTGAACTGCCGTGCCGTGACCGGCGTGCCGGCGGTCGTGAACATCGCTCGTTCCACGCTGATGCGCTCGGCGCTGGGCGTCGGTGGCTTGACCGGGTAGCCCTGGGCCGTGACGTCCAGGTACAGCGGCTTGTCGCCGTCGTTCTTCAGCGCCAGGCCAGACTTCAGCTGCGCGACGTCGAAGCTCTGCTGGCCGGTGCCCCTGCCGGTCCACGCGTCGCTCTTGGCGCCGACGGCCAGCGTCGTCTTCCAGCCGTCGTCCTTCACAGCGCCGTTGGTGGCGGCCTGCACGGCGAGGAACAGCGCCAGGCGCTCCTGCGTGGAGTAGTAGTTGCGGCGCCCGAAATCGTCGGCCAGGTCGAACAGCAGGTTCTCGCGCTTGTCGTGCTGGACCTTGTGGCGCAGCAGCAGCGCGTAGGCCAGCGCGCGGTCGCGGATGCGCGAGCCGTAGTCGCCCAGCCACTGGCCCCAGTACCCGTCGTCCGGCTGGTAGCCGTAGCCGCGCGTCATCGCGTCGTCCAGCGCCGCCTTGGCGCGGGCCTCGTCACCCATGGCCTTCAGCGCCAGCGACAGCTGTACCAGCGGCAGCGGCGACAGCGCGTTGGCGCGGTGCTGGTCGTGCAGCGTGCGCAGCGTGGCCAGCGGCGCCTTCTGCTCGCGGGCCAGGATGTAGCCGGCGTGCGCCGCTTCCGCAAACCGCTGGTGCGCGATGCGCAGCAGCTCGGCGTCGCGGTAGTCGGCAATGGCGCCCTTGTCGTTGCGGCGCGGCTCCTTGGGTGGCGTGGTCTGCTGGCCAGGGCTGCGCTGGAACTGCTCGGTCAGGTTCTCCAGCGACTTCTTCAGCTGCGCCTCGGGCACGGCGAAGCCGGCGTCGCGCGCGTCTTGCAGGAAGCCGGTGACGTAGGCGCTCAGCCAGCCCTCGTAGGGGCTGCTGGCGGCCCACAGACCGTAGCCGCCGCGGGCCTGCTGCATGCCGGCGAGGCGGGCGAAGGCGCCTTCCAGCCGCTTGGCGCGTTCCTCGCGCGGCACCGGGGTCAGGCCCCAGCGCCTGGCGGCCTCGTCGTCGATGAAGACCAGTGGGTAGGCGCTGGACGTCGTCTGCTCCAGGCAGCCGTAGGGGTACATCAGCAAGCCCTTGACCTGGTCCTTGATGTCGATGGGCGGCGTGTTGGAGACGCTCAAGCCCAGCGTGGCGGAGCCGCTCCAGTAGGCGTCCAGCAGCGCCTTGTCGACGGTCTGCGTGGCGCCGGGCTCGATGCGGATGCGGCGGCTCTCGCGCGTCAGCGGCGTGACGGGCTGCACCTGCAGCGCCGCCTCGCGCACCAGGCTCAGCGTGCCGGCGCTGACGGTCAGCTTGATCGGCGCCAGGCCGTAGGCGTCCAGTGCCTCGGCCTGGAAGCGCAGGATCTGGCGCTGCTTGTCGGCGAGCTTCACGCTCTCGGCCGCGCCGGTGATGCGCACGGGGCCACTGGCGCTCAACGCGATCTTGACCTCCTGCGGCGCGCCGCTGAGGTTGGTCACGTCCAGCGCGATGGTCGCCTTGTCGCCCGGCGCGATGAAGCGCGGCAGGTTCAGCTCGGCCACCAAGGGAGCTGCGACGACGGTCTCGGCCTGCGTGCTGCCGTAGCTGTCGGCGCTCGACACGACGGCCATCAGCCGCAGCGTGCCGTTGAAGTCCGGCAGCTTGACGCTGATGACAGCCTCGCCCTTGGCGTCCAGCGCGACCGGGCCGCTGAACAGGTCCACCAGCAGCAGCTTGCGCGGCATGCTCTGCGTGTCGCGCTTGCCGGCGTCGCCGCCGAAGCGCTGCTGCGCGGTGTTGCCGTCCATCTTCTCGATCAGGCGGCCGTAGAGGTCCAGGATGTCGGCGCCGTAGCGGTGCTTGCCGAAGAAGAAGTCGGCCGGGTCGGGCGTCTTGAAGTTGGTGATGTTCAGGATGCCGACGTCGACCGCCGACACCGTGACGATGGCCGGCTTGCCCGCCAACTGCGGCACCTTGACCTTGATCGGCAGCGCCGTGGACGGCTGCGTCTTGGCGGGCGCTTCCAGCGCCACCTTCAGCTTGCGGTCCTCCCGGTTCAGCGGCAGGTGCACCAGGCCCAGCGCACGGGCCGGCGTCACGCGGTCGCCCTGGCTGCCGGGGCGGAAGGCGGCGACGGTGACGTACAGGTCGTTGCGCGCCCAGGCGGCATCGACCGGAATGTCCAGCTCCGTGCCCGCGGCCTTCACGCCAACGCGCTTGCTCCACAGCACCTTGTCGCCTTCCACGGTCACCACGGCCTCGCCGTCGTGCGGCGGCTTGATGGTCAGCCTGGCCGTGTCGCCGGGCTTGAACGGCGCGCCCTTCAACTGCAGCTGCACGCGGTCGGGGCGGTTGCCGAGGTCGTCAGCGTCCTGCGCGCCGTAGCCGGCATAGAAGGCGTAGCGCAGCGTCTGCTTGGTGTCGGGGTCCTCGATCTCCAGGCGGTAGCGGCCCCACTTCACCGGCAGGTTGACGGTGGTCTTGGCGGCCAGCTTCAGCGCGCGGGCCTCGACGAGCTCGTCCGTCGTGTTGAAGCCGGAGTGCCAGCCGCGGCCGTCGTCATAGCGCCAGTACCAGTTGCGCTCCTCGTAGGTGAGCGTGAGCTTCAGGTCCTTGGCCGGCTTGAAGGCGCCGGTGGGGTCGACCCGCACGATCTCGAAGCCGGCCAGGCCGCCCTCGGGCGCAACGTTGCGGTCGAACAGCGGGCGCACGGCCACGAGCGCCGGTGCCGGCCACCAGGTGCGCTCCAGGCTGCGCACCACCGGCCGGCCGCCGCTCTCCAGCAGGCTGAAGGCGCCGCGCACGCGCATCGGCGAGTGGCGCTCGGCCAGGTTGGCCGTCAGCGCCACCTCGGCCTTGCCGTCGGCGTCCAGCTCCTGCTCGGGCTGGTCCTGGCGCGAGCGGGCCTTGTCGTCGGCGAAGTCGCCGAACAGGAAGCCGGGCAGCTTCTGGCCCAGCGGGTTGGCGAGGCGCTCGGTCGACACGGTGGCCTGCAGGCGGTTGCCGGCGGCGGGCGCGCCGTAGAGGTAGTCGCCCTGCACCTGCACGGGCAGGTTAACGTCGCCCAGCAGCGCCGCGTCGGGCGCGGTCAGCGTGAGCTTCATGCGCTCGGGCAGGAACTCCTCGACCTTGAAGGCCCATTGCGCGTCGGGGGTCTTGGCGGCCGGGTCCACGCGGGCCTGCAGCGTCCAGCCGCCGGTGGGCGCGTCGGCCGGCAGCGCGATGGCGTGCTGGAAGTAGCCCTGACCCGTCTTGTGCGGTTGCACCAGCTGCTCGGCGAGCTTGCTGCCGTCGGGCTTCTTGATGGTCAGCGTCAGCGGCAGCAGCTTGGCCGGCACGCGGCCGTCGGCGTCGCGCGACAGCACGGACACGTTGAAGGTCTCGCCGGGCCGGTACAGGTCGCGGCCGGCGTAGACGAACAGCTTGTTGCTGCGCGACGGGTGGCCGGTGGCGTCGAACTCGCTCAGGTCCAGCGCCGCGTCGCGCAGCGACAGCACGGACATCTCGCTGCCCTTCTTCGCCAGCACGGCGCGGGCCTTGTCGCTGCTGCCGGTGAACACGGCATGACCGTCACTGTCCGTCTGCGCCTGGGCCAGCGCCTTGCCGGCCTCGTCGACGAGGCTGAGCTCGATGCCGCTCTGCGCCTTGCCGCTCTTCAGCGACGTCGTGAACACGTCCAGCTGCGCGGCATGGCGGCGCAGATGCAGGCCGATGTCGGTCACGTAGTAGTGCGTGACCTGGTAGTCCCAGCCGAATCGGCCGGGCTGGCTCATCACGGCGATGTAGATGCCGGGCTCCTGCAGCGCCTTGATCTTCTCGACGGGCAGGAAGCTGACGTTGCGGCGGTTGGGCCGCTCGTCGGTCTTGAAGCGGGTGATGTAGACGCTGTCGGTCATTGCGCGCAGCTCGTCCAGCGCCCAGCCGCCCACGGTGCCGCGCAGGCGGCGCTGGCTGTCGCCGTAGCCGTCGTAGTAGTACTCGCCGTCCTCGTCACTGCCGGTGCGGGCAGGCCGGTCGCGCCGGCCGCCCACCTGCTCCAGGAAGGCCGGCAGCGACGCCGGCTTCACGCGCAGGAACTGCACGTCCACCTCGGGCGTGTTGATGCTGACGACGGGCAGGCCGCCGTTCTGCCCGGCCGGCAGCACGAGGCCCTTGCTGGCGAAGTAGAAGCTGGCCGGCATGGCCTCGCTGGCGGCGTCGCAGGTCTGCGCCGTGGCGAGCTTGTTGCCCGAGTGCGAGGCCAGCTCGGCCTTCATCGTGATGCGGTAGGCGCGGTCCGGCGTCACGTAGGGCAGGTACAGCACGCGCGGGTTGTCGCCCAGCACCCAGCGGGCGGCCAGCGGCTTGAAGCTGGCCGGGTCGGCGGGCGTGGCCTTGGAGGACGGGTCGTCGGGGTCAGCCCGTCTGCCGGGCGTGCCCTCGGCGGCGGTCAGTAGCGCGCCGAAGTCCTGCCGGCGGTCCAGCGCCTGCGTGAACATGACGGCGATGGCCGGCGAGCCGTCCAGCAGCCGCGCCTTGCACTCGGTGAAGGCGAAGGCCGCTTCCTCGGCGCCGATCTCGGCGCTGCTGGGCAGGGCGGGTGAGCGGTGGGTGGCCCACCAACCGCCGGCTGCCGCCGCCGCCACGACCACGGCCGCAATCGCGCCCTGTACAAGCCTGGATGCCATCCCGTTCCTCCGCTGAGTGCGCGGCGAGTGTAGGGAGGCTCAGCGACGGATCTGGGCGGAGAAATTCCCCAAGTTGGGGAGGCGGCTCAGCGCTGCGGCGTCTGCATCGCCAGCGGCTCGTCCAGCAGGTCGCTGGCGGGCAGCACCACCAGCGCCAGCACGAAGCCCAGCACCGACACGAGCAGCGTGGCGGTGAACTTGAAGCGGGCGGACGTGGCCATGGGTCGATAGTGAGCCATGGTGGCGTTGCGCGCGCCCCCTAACTCGCAAGTGAATGCTGACGGCGTGTTGGCAGCAGTCGACAGCGCGGGCGCCGCCTCAGCCGGCGCGCCACTGGCCGGGCGTGGCGCCGGTGGCCGCCTTCACGTGGCGGCTCAGGTGGCTGGCCCCGGCGTAGCCGCAGGCAGCGGCGATGTCGGCCAGCGGCAGGCGCGTCTCGCGCAGCAGCGCGCGGGCGCGGTCCAGCCGGCGCGCGGCCACCCAGTCGTGCACCGTGCAGCCCATGGAGGCGCGGAACATGCGGGCGAAGTGGAACTCCGACAGGTTCGCCTGGGCCGCCAGCCGGGGCAGGCTGAGGTCGGCGCTGTCCAGGTGCGCGTCGACGAAGGCCAGCACGCGCCGGCGCGCCGTGCTGGAGAGCCCGCCGGCCGAACGCTCGGCCCGCTGGCGTTGGCGTGGTTGCGCCGCCTGCAGCACGAGGTGGTCCAGCGCGGCCTGGCTCAGCGCGTCGATGCGCAGGCGTTCGGTCGGGTCGCGCCAGTCCCGCGCGGCGACGCCCTGGGCCCAGGCGGCCAGCGTGGCGTCTTCGCCAAAGATGCGCTGCGCCAGTGTGAGGGCGCGCGGCTCGGCGTCCAGCAGCCGCACGGCGCGGTCGGCCCAGGCGCTGGGCGACAGGTACAGGTGCACGAAGCGCAGCGGGCCGGCCACGTTCCAGCGCGACTCGTGCTCGGCCGGCAGGATGCAGTGGCAGCCGGGGCGGCCGGTGTCGCGCGGCGTCTCGACGAGGTGGGTGCTGTGCCCGCCCTGCAGGTAGACCGACAGCGTGTGGTGGCCCGGTCGCTGGTAGTCCATGCGGCCGCCGTGGTTGTGCCATTGCACCAGGCGCAGCCCGTGGCCCAGCGCCAGTTCCCGCTCGCGGCGGGCGCTGGAGCGGCCGAGCACGTCGAAGACGGGCTGGTCGGCGGTGGCGTGGGCGGTCAGGTCGGCAGCCATGCCGTGATGCTAGGGCGCCGTTGCGGCGGGCGGTGCACCGCAGCGCAAGGAAGCGCAGGAATGTGCAATTGCGCGGCCAGCGTGCCGGCCACCATGGCGGCATGACTGCTGTGTTGTATGCGTTGGTGGTGCTGATCTGGGGCACCACATGGATTGCCCTGAAGTGGCAGCTGGGTGCGGTGCCGATTGCACTGTCGATTGCCTACCGGTTCGGGCTGGCGGCGGTGGTGCTGTTCGCCTGGCTGGCATGGCGTCGTCAGTGGGTGGTGCCGCGCGGCAAGGCGCTGGGCTGGGTGCTGGCGCAGGGGCTGTGCCTGTTCTGCCTGAACTTCGTCTGCTTCCTGAACGCCAGCCAGACGGTGGCCAGCGGGCTGGTGGCCGTGGTGTTCTCCAGCGCGGCGCTGTGGAACGCGTTGCTGGCGCGCGTGGTGCACGGCCGCGCCATCGCGCCGCAGGTGCTGGCCGGCGGGGCGTTCGGGCTCAGCGGGCTGGTGCTGCTGTTCTGGCCCGAGATCCGCGGTGGGCATGCCACCGCGGCCGGCCTGGCCTGGGCGCTGGGCGGCACGCTGTGCTTCTCCACCGGCAACCTGCTGTCCGCCGCGCTGCAGAAAGAGGGGCTGAAGCCGGTGCAGACCAACGCCTGGGGCATGGCGGTGGGCACGGCCATCCTGACCGGTTACGCGCTGGCGGCCGGCGTGCCGTTCGCGTTCGACGTGAGCGCGCGCTACGTCGGCGCGCTGCTGTACCTCGCCATTCCCGGCTCCGTCATCGGCTTCACGGCCTACCTGACGCTGGTGGGGCGGCTGGGCCCGGAGCGCGCGGCCTACAGCACGGTGCTGTTCCCGGTCGTCGCGCTGAACGTGTCGGCCTGGGCGGAGGGCTACCGGTGGACGGCGCCGGCCTTGATCGGCCTGCTGCTCGTGATGGCGGGCAACGTGCTGGTGTTCAGGAAGAAGACGCCTTCGGCTTCCGTTCCAGCAGCGCCATCGCCTCACCCACCAGCCCGCGCCTGAAGGCCAGCACGCAGACGATGAAGATCAGCCCGGTGACGAGGCTGACCGATTCGCCCAGGCTGTTGAACCAGGCGATGCCGGTCAGCTCGCCCAGCCAGTTGCCGAAGTCGCCGATCTTGTTCTCCAGCGCGATGATGACCAGCGCACCGACCATGGGGCCCACCAGCGTGCCCATGCCGCCCACCAGCGTCATCAGGATGACGAGGCCGGAGGTGGTCCAGATCGCGTCGGTCAGCGTCGCGAAGCCCAGCACCAGCGTCTTCGTCGCACCGGCCAGGCCGGCCAGCGCGGCGGACAGCACGAAGGCCAGCAGCTTGAAGTGCGCCGTGTCATAGCCCAGCGACGTGGCGCGTGCCTCGTTCTCGCGGATGCTGGTGAGCACCTGGCCGAACGGCGAATGGACGATGCGGTAGATGAGCCAGAACGCGGCGATGAACAGGCCCAGCACGACGTAGAACAGCGTCATGTCGCTGGTGAGATCGAGGCCGAGGAAGTGGCCGCGCGGCACGCTTTGCAGGCCGTCTTCCCCGCCGGTGAACGGCGCCTGCAGGAAGAAGAAGTACAGCATCTGCGCCAGCGCCAGCGTGATCATCGAGAAGTAGATGCCCGAGCGGCGGATGGCCAGCAGCCCGAACACCAGCCCCACGCCCGCGGCGCCGGCCATGCCGACCAGGATGCCCACCGGCGTGGGCAGGCCCCAGACCTTGAGCGCATGGCCGGTCACGTAGGCCGCCGTGCCCAGGAAGGCCGCGTGGCCGAACGACAGCAGGCCCGTGAAGCCCACCAGCAGGTTGAAGGCGCACGCGAACAGCGCGTAGCACAGCACCTTCATGACGAAGACGGGGTAGGCGCCCAGCAGCGGCAGGATGCCGATGCCGGCGAACAGCGCGATGTAGCCGACGAGCTTCTTGTTCATTTCTCTTTACCGAAGAGGCCCGCGGGGCGAACCAGAAGCACGATGGCCATGACGACGAACACGACCGTGTTGGACGCCTCGGGGTAGAACACCTTGGTCAGCCCCTCCACGATGCCCAGCCCCAGCCCGGTCAGGATGGAGCCGAGAATGGAGCCCATGCCGCCGATGACGACGACGGCGAACACCACGATGATGAGGTTGCTGCCCATCAGCGCCGACACCTGCAGGATGGGCGCGGCCAGCACGCCCGCGAACGCCGCCAGCGCCACGCCGCCGGCGTAGGTCAGCGTCACCATCGCGGGCACGTTGATGCCGAAGGCCTGCACGAGCTTGGGGTTCTCGGTGCCGGCGCGCAGCTTGGCGCCGAGCGACGTCTTCTCGATCAGCGCCCACACGGCAAAGCAGACGACCAGCGACGCGACGACCACCCAGGCCCGGTAGTTGGGCAGGATCATGAAGCCGAGGTTGGTGGCGCCCGTAAGCAGCTCGGGCACCTGGTAGGGCTGGCCCGAGACGCCATAGACGGAGCGGAACACGCCCTCGATGACCAGCGTGATGCCGAAGGTCAGCAGCAGGCCGTAGAGGTGGTCCAGCTTGTAGAGCCACTGCAGCATCGTGCGCTCGATGACGATGCCGATGAGGCCCACCGCGAGCGGCGCGAGACCGAGCATGACCCAGTAGTTCAGGCCCAGGTATTCCAGCCCCATCCAGGCGAAGAAGGCCCCCATCATGTACAACGCCCCGTGGGCGAAGTTGATGATGTTGAGCATGCCGAAGATGACGGCCAGGCCCAGCGACAGCATCGCGTAGAACGAGCCGTTGACGAGGCCCAGCAGCAGCTGGCCCAGCAGGGCCGGCAGGGGAATACCGAAGATCTCAGTCATCGCGCCGACTCAGGAGGTCACTTCTTCACCAGCGGGCACTTGCTGTCGGCCAGCTTCGTGAACGCTTCCTCGCCCGGGATCTTGGCGACGACCTTGTAGTAGTCCCACGGCTCGGTGGATTCCTTCACCGACTTCACCTGCATCAGGAACATGTCGTGGATGCCGCGGCCGTCTTCCTTGCGGATGGTGCCCTTGGTGTAGAAGTCGTTGATGGGCGTGTCCTTCATCTTGGCCACCACCTTGTCGGCGTCATCGCTCTTCAAGGCATCGACGGCCTTCAGGTAGTGCGTGACGGCGGAGTAGTCCGCCGCCTGCAGCGACGACGGCATGCGCTTCATCTTCTCGAAGAAGCGGCGGCTCCAGGCGCGGGCCTCCGGGCTCTGGTTCCAGTACCAGCTGTCGGTCAGGTACATGCCCTCGGTGGTCTTCAGGCCCAGCGAGTGCACGTCGTTGATGAACATCAGCAGGCCCGCGAGCTTCATGCCCTTGGTGATGCCGAACTCGTTGGCGGCCTTGATGGCGTTGATGGTGTCACCGCCGGCATTGGCCAGGCCCAGGATCTGCGCGCCGGAGCCCTGCGCCTGCAGCAGGAAGCTGGAGAAGTCGCTGGCGTTCAGCGGGTGCTTGACGCTGCCCTTCACGGTGCCGCCGTTCTTCTGCACGACGGCCGTGGTGTCGGCCTGCAGGGCCTGGCCGAAGGCGTAGTCGGCGGTCAGGAAGTACCAGTTCTTGCCGCCCGCCTTGGTGACCGCGCCGCCGGTGCCGTTGGCCAGCGCGACGGTGTCGTAGGCGTAGTGGATGGTGTAGGGCGTGCAGTTGGCGTTGGTCAGCGCAGAGCTGCCGGCGCCGATGGAGATGAAGGGGCGCTTCTTCTCGGCGGCCACGGTGGCCATGGCCAGGTTGGCGCCGGAGTTGGTGCCGCCGATCAGCAGGTCCAGCCCCTGCGTGTCGATCCACTCGCGGGCCTTGGCCGAGGCGACGTCGGCCTTGTTCTGGTGGTCGGCAAAGATCAGTTCGATCTTCTTGCCGGCGGCCATGCCCTTCATGTCGGCGATGGCCATCTTGAGGGCCTCCACGCCGCCGGCGCCGTCGATGTCGGCGTACACGCTGGACATGTCGGTCAGGAAGCCGATCTTGATGACGTCGCCGGAGATCTGGGCCTGGGCGGCGAAGCCGGCGGTGACGAGCGCGGTGGCGATGAGGGTCTTCTTCATGGTTTGTCTCCAGTGGGGTGTGGGGTCAGACGCTGAGCAGCTCGTCCATCTGCGCCTGGTGGGCGGGCAGGTCGGCAGCAGGGAAGGACAGCACGACTTCGCCGTGCTCGATGACGATGAAGTGGTCGGCCAGTGGCGCGGCGAAGCGGAAGTTCTGCTCCACCATGACGATGGTGAAGCCCTGGCTCTTCAGCGCGCGGATCATGCGGGCCAGGGCCTGGACGATGACGGGGGCCAGGCCTTCGGAGATCTCGTCCAGCAGCAGGATGTCGGCCCCCGTGCGCAGGATGCGCGCCACGGCCAGCATCTGCTGCTCACCGCCCGACAGCCGCGTGCCGGGGCTGTTGCGACGCTCCGCGAGGTTGGGAAACATCGCGTAGATCTCGGTCTCGCTCATGACCTTGCCGCGGCGGGCCTTCAGCAGCGGCGGCAGGCGCAGGTTCTCTTCAGTGGTCAGGCTGGCGAAGATGCCGCGCTCTTCGGGGCAGTAGCCGATGCCGAGGTTGGCGATGCGGTGGGTGGCCAGGCCGATGGTTTCGTCACCGTGGACCTTGATGGAGCCCTTGCGCGCGCCGGTCAGGCCCATGATGGCGCGCAGCGTCGTCGTGCGGCCGGCGCCGTTGCGGCCCAGCAGGGTGACGACCTGGCCGGGCTGAACGCTGAGGTTGATGCCGTGCAGGATGTGGCTCTCGCCGTACCAGGCGTGGAGGTTCTGGATTTCGAGTGCGGGCGTTGCCATGTGCGTTAGCTCGCTCGGTACTTCAGGTTGACGGGGAATGTCGTGCCGGGATGCGCGCCCGGCAGCGCGGTAACTTTCTTCTGGCCCTGCAGAAGAAAGTTACCCGCCCGCCGGGGCGGACTCCCGGCACCACACGGGCCACCAAGCAGAAGTACCGAGCCAGCAGCCAGCATCATCAATGCGCCCCCACCAACTCAGTCGCCTCAGTGCCCATATAAGCCTCCAGCACCGCCGGATGCTTCGACACCGTCGCATAGTCGCCCTCGGCCAGCACCGCGCCCCGCGCCAGCACCGTGATGCGGTCGGCGATGCTCGCCACCACCTTCATGTTGTGCTCCACCATCAGCACGGTGCGGCCCTCGGCCACGCGCTTGATGAGGGCGGTGACGCGGTCCACGTCCTCATGGCCCATGCCCTGCGTCGGCTCGTCCAGCAGCATCAGCTGCGGCTCCATGGCCATCGTGGTGGCGATCTCCAGCGCACGCTTGCGGCCATAGGGCAGGTCTCCAGCCTTCAAATGCGCCATGTCACGCAGGTCCACCAGCTCCAGCAGCGACAGCACCTTGGCGTCCAGCGTCTTCAGGCCCGTGAGCCCCTTCCAGAAATGGAAGCTCGTGCCGGTGAAGCGCTGCAGGCCGATGCGCACGTTTTCCAGCACCGTCAGGTGCGGGAACACGGCCGAGATCTGAAACGAGCGGATCACGCCCCGGCGTGCGATCTGCGCGGAGGTCTCACCCGTGATGTCGGCGCCAGCGAGCACGATGCGGCCGCGCGTCGGCGTGAGGAACTTGGTGAGCAGGTTGAAGCAGGTCGTCTTGCCGGCGCCGTTGGGGCCCAGCAGCGCGTGGATGTGGCCGCGCCGCACCTGCAGGTTGACGGCGTCCACGGCGGTGAAGCCCTTGAACTCCTTCGTCAGGTCCTGCGTCTCGAGAATGAATTCGCTCATGGACGTACCGGTTGCGCTGCGACTCTAGGGCTTCAGCCATGACGCTGGCTTACGGGCATTCACGGGGTTTGGTCTGCCGACAAGAAACGTTCGATGAGGCCGATCTGCTCGGGGGTGTTCAGCGCCGGCGCATGGCCGCAGCCAGGGATCAGCGCGACGGCCGCGCGCGGGCCGCGTTCGCGCATGGCCTGCGCTGTTTCCGCGGTCAGCAGCGTCGAGTCCTCACCGCGCAGGCACAGCACGGGCAGGTCCAGCTGGTCCCACGCCGCCCACAGGCCGTAGTCGTCGGGGTGGTGCTCGAACTGCTGCGCCAGCGCGGGGTCGTAGTGCGGCGTCACGCAGCCGTCGGGCAGGCGGCGCAGCGAGTGTTCGGTGAGCGCGCGCCACTGGCTGTCACTGAGGTGACCGAAGCTCGCGTAGATCTCGCGGAAGTAGCCCTCCAGCGCGCTGACCGTCGCGAAGCTCGGTGGCTGGCCGGCATAGGCCTGGATGCGGGCCAGCGCCGGCGCGGCCAGCTCGGGCCCGTTGTCGTTCAGCACCAGCCGCTTGATGCGGCCGCGCAGCCTGGTTGCCGCGCCCAGCGTGCCGATGGCGCCACCCATGGACGTGCCCACCCAGTGCACCTTCTGCAGGCCCAGCTGGTCCAGCAGCGCCTCGGCCTGCTCCACGTAGAACGCCAGGCAGTACTCGCGCGCCGGGTCCACCGCCCACTGCGACAGGCCGCGGCCTAAGGTGTCGGGGCAAACGACATGCCAGCGTGCGCTGAGCGCGGCGGCGAAGTCGTCGAAGTCGCGCCCGGTGCGCGCCAGGCCGTGCCAGGCGATGACGGTGGGCGCGGCGTCGTCACCCCATTCGGTGATGTGGATCTCGCGACCCAGGCAGTTCAGGTAGCGCGATCTCATGTTTTGCTTCTCCCTCGCGTCCACGCCGCCAGCCGCAGCCGCCCGACGATGCCGCCGGGGAAGTGGTACACGGCCAGCACGAACAGCAGGCCCAGCCACAGCAGCCAGCGGTCGGGCGACACCAGCGTGCTCAGCACCGGCACGCCGTCCACCAGCGAGCCGGCGCCCTTCAGCAGCGCCTGCAGGTAGTTCTGCGCGACGATGAACAGCACGCTGCCGATGACGGCGCCGTAAACCGTGCCCATGCCGCCGATGACGACGATGAGCAGCAGGTCCAGCATGATCTCCATGCTCATCGCCGTCTCGGGGCCGGTGTAGCGCAGCCACAGCGCCAGCAGCGCGCCGCCGCAGCAGGCCAGCAGCGCGGCGACCATGTTGGCGCCGGTGCGGTAGACCACCACGCGGTAGCCGATGGCCTCGGCGCGGAACTCGTTCTCGCGGATGGCCTGCAGCACGCGGCCGAACGGCGAGTTGACGATGCGCAGCAGCAGCGCGATCAGGGCGGTGACGGCGACGAACAGCCCGTAGTAGGTCAGCAGCCTGCCGTCCAGCATGACGCCGAGGAACGGCTCGTCCATGAACTCGGTCGACGGCCGCAGCACCTCGGGCAGCTGGAAGTTCAGCCCGTCCTCGCCGCCGGTGATGTCGCTGAGCTGCGAGCACAGCGTCATGAAGGCCGACGCGACCGCCAGCGTGATCATCGCGAAGAAGATCGCCTTCACGCGCAGGCTGGCCAGGCCCATGCCCAGCGCCAGCACGGCACTCAGCGCGAGCGCGGCGGCGAAGCCGATGGCGAGCGATGCCCAGTCCGGGCCCAGCCGTGTCGACGCGATGGCAATGCCGTAGGCGCCGATGCCGACAAACATCGTGTGCGCGAAGCTGACGATGCCGGTGTAGCCCAGCAGCAGGTCGTAGCTGGCCACCAGCAGGATGAACACGAGGATCTTGGCTGCGACGTTCAGCGCCTGCGTGCCGGGGAAGATGAACGGCGCACCGAGCAGGCCAACGAAGCAGGCGATGAGCAGGGCTGCCAGGATGCGGCTGCGCGGCAGGTCGTGGGACAGCAGTGCGCGGATCATTTCGCCCCCACCGGGTAGAGGCCTTGCGGGCGCCACAGCAGGATGGCGACCATCAGCCCGATGTTGGAGAACAGCGCGGCCTTGGGCGCGAGGAAGCCCACGTAGTTGGCCACCAGCCCGACGAGCAGCGCGCCCACCAGGCAGCCCACCGTGGAGCCCAGCCCGCCGATGATGATGACGATGAACAGCAGCAGGTTCACCTGCGCGCCGATCTGCGGCGTGACGCCCTGCTGCACCAGGCCCCACAGCACGCCGCCCAGGCCCGCCAGCGCCGAGCCGGCAACGAACACGCCGACGAACAGGCGCTTGATGCGGTAGCCCAGCGCCTCGACCATCTCGCGGTCCTGCACGCCGGCGCGGATGAGCAGGCCGATCTTGGTGCGGTTCAGCACGAGCAGCAGCGCAATGAGGACCGTGATGCCGATGAGCATGGACAGCACACGGAACTTCTCCACCGCCACGTCGCCGAACAGGAAGATGCCGCGCAGCGCGTCGGGCAGCGGCAGCGGGATCATCTGCGCGCCCCAGCTGGCCTTGATCAGCTCCTCGCCGATGATCATGCCGCCCATGGTGATGAGGATCTGCTTGAGGTGCTGGCCGTAGACGGGCCGCACCAGCACGCGCTCGAACACCAGGCCCACGGCGGCGGCGATGGCCATGCCGGCCAGGCACGCTGTCGCGAGGGCTGCCAGGTTGGCGAGGACGTCTGGGCTGGTGGCCCACGGCGCCATCGCCGCCAGCACGGTCGTGGCCATGAAGGCGCCCAGCGCGATGAACACGCCGTGGCCGAAGTTCAGGACGTCCATCAGGCCGAACACCAGCGTCAGGCCGGAGGCGATGACGAAGATGATCAGGCCCATGGCGATGCCGGCCAGCGTCAGGTTGAGCCAGGTGCTGGGGCTGCCGGTGAGAGGCAGCGCGAGCAGTGTGATTGCTGCAAGCAGCGCTATGGGTTTGGGGTCGAGTTTCATGGGCTCGCTACTTCTGGTTGGTGGCGAGCCCGAAGGCTTGTCGAGACGGGTCATTGATGCGCCCCCAACGACAGCCCCAACAGCCGCTGCTGCAACCCTGAATCCTCGATCAACTCTCGCATCGCGCCGCGATGCACGATCCGCCCGTCGTCCATGACGGCCACCGAATCACCCAGCTCAGCGGCGACGCGGAAGTTCTGCTCCACCAGCAGCACCGTCGTCTGCGACGTCTTCTTCAGCTCGCGCAGCGCCGCGATCAGGTTCTCCACGATGGCCGGCGCCAGGCCCTTGCTGGGCTCGTCGATGACCAGCAGTTCGCGCGGCTCGATCAGCGCGCGGGCAATCGCCACCATCTGCTTCTGCCCCCCGCTCAGCTTGCCCGCCGGGTGCTGCCAGAAGGTCTTCAGCGCGGGGAACAGACCGAACAGCCAGTCCAGCCGCGCCGCATCCAGGTCCGCCAGCCGCTTGGCCGAGCGGGCCGCCAGCAGCAGGTTCTCTGCCACCGTCAGCTCGCCGAAGATGCCCATGGTCTCGGGCACGTAGGCGATGCCGCGCGACGCGATGTCGGGCGTGGCGAGCTTCGTGATGTCCTCGCCCTTGAACGTCACCGTGCCGGCGCTGGCCGTCCACAGCCCCATCAGCGTGCGCAGCGTGCTCGTCTTGCCGGCGCCGTTGCGGCCCAGCAGCATCGTCACCTGCCCGGCGGGAACGTCCAGGTCCACGCCATGCAGGATGTGATACGCCCCGACGTGGGTGTGAACACCGCGCAATGCCAGCAGAGAGCTTGTTGACCCTCCGGTCGCTTCGCGACCACCTCCCCGAGGGAGGGGAGCGCCGCCTTCGGGCGGCCGTGCGCCGGCGCTCATGCCGCCACCCCGAGGTAGGCCTCTTGCACGATGGGCGAGGCGATGACGGTGGCCGGGTCGCCGTCGGCGACGAGCTTGCCCTGGTGCAGCACGATGATGCGGTCGGCCAGTTCGCGCACGACGTCCATCTTGTGCTCCACCAGCAGCAGCGTGTGCTTCTTCTCCGCCTTCAGCGCGCGGATCAGGTCCAGCACCACGGGCACCTCGTCCACGCTCATGCCGGCCGTCGGCTCGTCGAACAGATAGACCTTGGGGTCCAGGGCGATCAGCATCGCCACTTCCAGCTTGCGCTGGTCGCCGTGCGGCAGGCTGGCGGCGAAGTCGGTGGCGCGGTGGTCCAGCCGAACCCGCTTCAAGATGGCCTCGGCCTCGGCGATCAGGTCGCGGTGCGACAGCCACACCGACAGCAGCTTCAGGCCCAGCCCGCGCCGCGCCTGCACGGCCAGCCGCACGTTCTCCAGCACCGTGAGGTGGGCGAACAGCTGTGTCAGCTGAAAGGCTCGGCCCAGGCCGCGCCGCGTGCGCTGCGGGGCACCGAGCGCGGTGAGGTTTTCGCCGTCCAGCCACACCTCGCCACTGGTCGCGTGCAACTGGCCGGAGATCAGGTTGAAGTACGTCGTCTTGCCCGCGCCGTTGGGGCCGACGATGGCCGTCAGCGTGCCGGGCTGGAAGGCGCACGACACGCCGTCGACGGCCACGTGGCCGCCGAAGCGGATCGTCAGGTTCTTGGTTTCGAGCACGGGCCGCCCGCGTTCAGCGCTTGTTGCGGATAGGGACCTGCATTTCCTCGGGCTTGATCTCTCGCACCAGCTCCGGCACGCCCCACGGGAAGGCCGGGTCCGCCTTGATGCGGAAGTGGTACATCGACTGCATCGCCTGGTGGTCCTCGGCGCGGAAGGTCATCTTGCCCTTGGGCGTCTCGAAGCTCATGCCCTCCATGGCCTTGATGAGCTTGTTGGTGGTGGTGTCGCCCGCCGTCTTCTTGAGGGCCTCCACCAGCGCGATGCCGGCGCTCATGCCGCCCGCGGTGAAGAAGTCGGGCGGTGCCTTGAACTGCTTGTAGTGGTTGGCCACCAGCCACTCGTTGACCGGGTTCTTCGGGATGCCGAAGTAGTAATAGGTCGCGCCCTCCATGCCGGGGAACTGCTTGTAGGCCGTCATGGCCGGCAGGATGTTGCCGCCCGAACCGACGGCAATGCCGTAGCGCTTCTGCAGGTCCAGCGCGGCGAGTGCGCCGAAGGGCGTGGTGGCCCCGGCCCAGACGACGGCGATGACCTTCGGGCCCGGCTTGTCCTTCAGCGAATCGACCAGGCGCTGGATGCCGGCGGTGAAGTCGGTCGTCGCCGTGGGCAGGTATTCCTCGTGGACGATCTTCGCCTTCTTCAGCGCTTCCTTGTAGGCCTTCACGGCATCACGGCCGAAGGCGTAGTCCTGGGCCAGGATGCCGATGTTCAGGCCGGCGATGTCGGAGGCCACGGCATTGCCGATGGCGTCCTGCGACGAGTTGCGGCCGGTGCGGAAGATGTACTTGTTCCACTTGTCGCCGGTGATGGAGTCGGCCACGGCGGGCTCCACCAGCAGGATCTTTTTGTACTCCTCGGCTACGGGCAGCATGGCCAGCGCCACGCCGCTGGACGACGGGCCCACGGCGATGTCGGCCTTGTCGTCACCGTAGGCCGCGGCCAGCAGGCTCTTGCCCACGTCGGGCTTGCCCTGGTCGTCCTTCTCGATGACGACGAGCTTCTTGCCCGCGATGGTCATCGTGCCGCCGGTGGCGTAGTCCAGGCCCATCATCAGCCCGATCTGCGTCTGCTTGCCGTAGGCCTCCAGCGGGCCGGTCTTGCTGTAGACGTGGGCGATGCGGATCTCGTTGCCGGCGGCCAGCGTCAGGCCGGGCAGGGCCGCGGTCAAGGTGGCGGCCGCGAGGGCGAAGCGGCGCGTGGTGAGGCGCATGGGCTTTGTCTCCTGAAGTTTGTCGGTCTGCTCTGTCGGCAGACGTTCAACTTCCCTTTTTGCAAGGGCCGTGCCCGGCGGGGAAGGGGCGCTGGGAGCGGTTTTTGTGCGGGTTGTCCCGATGTTTTTGGCCTGCGGGTGTTCGACGAGTGTCTGGCGGTCAGTCGCTGTCTGAAACCTGGACAAAATTCAGAGGCGCGTCCTGATCCTGGCTAGCAGATGCCAAGCGAGTTGAGCCGCGATCATCAGCATCGCGACGGGCAGCGCCAGGGTTGCATAGAACAGCTGCGCCACGTGGCGCTCACCATCTGGAACCCACCATTGCGCCCACGCTTGGTAGACCAAAAGCAGGGCGCACAGCGCCGCAAGCGGGATCCACATTCGAGGCCGGAGTCGCTTGCTGGAGCCGCCCACCAGGACGAACGGCAGTTGCGGTGCGGCCATCAGCAACCAGTGCATCGCGACCTGCGCAACCCAGTCTGGGATCGATGAGTACGCGACACGGGAGACGGCCAACAGCAACGGCAGCAGCAAGCTTGTTGCCACTGTCTTGGCGAAGCGAGAACCTAGGAAGGCGCTCGTCATAGTTCTGCAGATCGCTCCAAATCCGGCCAGCGTGCCAACCGTTCGTACAGCGAAGCCCGCGAAATCTGCAGCAGCCTTGCCGCTGCCATCCGGTTGCCGCCGGTCGCCTGCAGCGCGCGGCGGATGGCGTCGCGCTCCAGCGCCTCGATCAGCTCGGGCAGCGGGGCCACGGCCTGGGCCGTTGTCACCGCGGCAGGCGACGGCGCCGGTGCAGGTGCCGGCGCAGCAGCTGCCGCTGCCTGCGGCAACGCCGGCCCGCCCTGGAAATGCGCCGCCGTCAGCTGCATGTCGTCGCTCATCAGGCTGACCTGCTCCAGCGTGTTGCGCAGCTCGCGGATGTTGCCGGGCCAGGGTTGCTGCATCAGCCAGTCGATGGCGTCGGGGCTCAGCAGCTTCTGCGGCATGCCGCTGCGGCGGGCGATGTCTTCGCCCAGCGCCTCGGCCAGCGCCTCGATGTCGTCCAGCCGCTCGCGCAGCGCCGGCACGCGGATGGGCAGCACGTTGAGGCGGTAGTACAGGTCGGCGCGGAAGGTGCCTGCCGCCACCATGGCGGCCAGGTCGCGGCTGGTGGCGGCGATGACGCGTACGTCCACGCGCATCACCGTGTTGCTGCCCAGCGGTTCCACCTCCTGCTCCTGCAGCACGCGCAGCAGCTTGCTCTGCAGCGCCAGCGGCATGTCGCCGATCTCGTCGAGGAACAGCGTGCCGCCGTCGGCCAGCTTGAACTTGCCATCGCGGCCCTTGCGTTCCGCGCCCGTGTAGGCGCCCGGCGCGACGCCGAAGAACTCGGCCTCCAGCAGCGTCTCGGGCACGGCGGCGATGTTGACGCCCACCAGCGGCCGGTGCGCGCGGCGCGAGGCCGAATGGATGGCGTGGGCCATCAGCTCCTTGCCGGTGCCGGTCTCGCCCAGCAGCAGCACGGTGGAATCGGTCTGCGCGACGCGGCGCGCCTGGCGCTTCACTTCGAGTGCCGCGGGGCTGGCGCCGATGAAGCTGGCAATCGTGTACTTGGGCCGGCGCTGCGCGGCCAGCTGGCGGCGTGTGTCCTCCAGCTCCTGCTGCAGCCGCGCGAATTTCTGGATCAGCGGCTGCATCGTCGTCTCGGGGTGGTCCAGCAGCACCAGGCCCAACGCACCGATGACCTCGCCGGCGTCGTTTCTCAACGGAAGCCGGCTGACGAGGAAGGTGCCGGCCTTGTTGGTCAGCAAGTCCACCAGCACCGGCTTGCCGGTCTCCAGCACCTGCAGCATCTGCGTGTTGGGGACGACGTCTTCCACGCGCTTGCCGACGAACTCGTGCTCGTCGCTGAAGCCCAGCGCCGGCAGGAAGCGCTTGTAGCCGTCGCTGATCCAGACGACGCGGTGATGGCGGTCGATGACCATCATCCCTTCCGTCGACCGCGCCAGCACGTCGAACATCGACTGCGCGGCCAGCCGCAGCAGGCCGTCGACGTCCTGCGGGATGTCGGTGGGTGTCTGGGATTTGGACAGCGGCATGGCCGGCGCAATGTACCGCGCCGGCAACCTCTCCCGAAGCGACTCCTGAAGAGCAAAAGGGCGACCCGCCGGGCCGCCCTCGAAGGCACTGGGTTTCACCTCAGAACTTGTATGTCCCGCCGACGGTGAACGTCCGCGGCGCGCCGTAGTAGGCGTTCAGCACCCCCAGCGCCGCGATGTTGTAGCCGTCTGTCTTGTAGGCCTTGTCGGTCAGGTTGGCGCCCTGCACGAAGAAGCTCAGCTTCGCGTCCTTCTCCAAGATCAGCCCGGCGTTGACCAGCGTGTAGGCCGGCTGCGCCAGCGACTCCGACAGGTCCGTTGTCGGGTAGACCTTGCTGCGGTGCGTGACGCCCAGCCGCGTGCGCAGCAGGCCCACCGGCAGCGCCACCGTGCTTTCGATGTTGATGCCGCCCTGCACGCGCGGCGTGTTGGTGAACTTCTTCTGGCTGGCCACGTTGACGCCGCGGTCGATGTACTCGTCGTACTTCGCGTCCAGGTAGGCCAGGTGGCCGCTGATGCGCCAGTCGCTGGCCGGCACCCACAGGAACTCGACCTCGCCGCCCTGCAGCGTGGCCTTGCCGGCGTTCGTGAAGTCGCCGAAGAAGCCCGGCTGGCCGGCGGGTGTCGTGTAGCTGGTGAACACCGACAGCTGCACGTTCTTGTACTTGTTGTGGAACAGGGCGGTGTTCAGCTCCAGCCGGCCGCCGTCCAGCACCATCTTGGCCCCCACCTCCAGCGAGTCCAGCTTCTCGTCCTCGAACGGCCGGCCCGACGATGGGAAGGCCAGCGTGTTGGCGCGGATGTTGTAGCCGCCGCTCTTGAAGCCGCGCGAGGCGGTGGTGTAGAGCTTGATCTCCTTGCTGGCCTTGTATTCCAGTGACAGGCGCGGCGACGTGTTGGTCACCTCGCGCGAGTTGTCGAAGTTGGCCGGCGTCGTCAGCGGCGTGCCGCTGAAGCTGTCGTTCGCGAAGGTCTGGTTCAGCACGACGGCGCGCTTGGTCTCCTTGGTGTAGCGCAGGCCGGTGCTGACGGAGAAGTCCTTCGTCAGCCGCCAGCTCCAGTCGCCGAAGATGGCCTGGCCCTTCGTGAACACCGTGCCGTTGGTGGTGCCGAAGCTCAGGTTGAAGAAGTTGTTGCGCACCGTGCCGCCGGCCTTGCCGTCGAAGTAGTACAGGCCCACGACGCCCGAGCTGCGGTCGCCTTCGTAGATGGCCTGCAGCTCGTGGCTCTGCGAGCTGTCGTGGTACTCGGCGCGCACGTCCGCGATCTTGTTGGGCAGGCCGTCGAAGTCGATGGACGTGTTGGTGTCCGACGCGCGGTGCGCCAGGATGTACTTCAGGCTCCAGTCGTTGCTGACGCCCCAGTTCAGCGCCAGCGACTCGCCCTCGCTGGTGGTGCGGTTGGCGTTGGGCATGCCGGAGGCGATGTCGAAGCGGCCCGTCGTGGCCGGCGTCTTGGCGGGGTCGAACGCGTTCACGTTCAGGCGCTGGAAGCCGCGCATGTGCGAGGCGTCCACCGTGCGGTCCACCGACACCTGCGCGTTGAATGTCGAGCCGGTCGGGAACCAGCCGGCCGAGACGCGGCCGCTGGTCGTGTCCTGGTCGCTCACGGGGCTGCCGTCGGTCAGGTTCTTGCCGAAGCCGCCGCGGTTCAGGCTGGCGCCGGCGAGGCGGAAGCGGAACTGGCCGTCGTCGGTGGCCGCGCCCACCGCGCCCTTGGCGTTGACCTGGCCGTAGCTGCCCATGGCCAGCGTGACGGCGCCCTCGGTCTTCTGCGGCAGCGGCTTGCTGACGTACTTCACCGCGCCGCCCACCGTGTTCTTGCCGTACAGCGTGCCCTGCGGGCCGCGCAGCACCTCCACGCGCTGCACGTCGTACACGTCCAGCAGCGCGCCCTGCGGCCGGGCGATGTAGACGTCGTCGAAGTAGATGCCCACGCCCGGGTCCACGCCCCACAGCGGGTCCGCCTGGCCGACGCCGCGGATGAAGGTCGTGATCGTCGTGTTGCTGCCGCGTGCGGCGTAGATGGTCAGGTTGGGCACCTGGCCCTGCAGGTCGCCCAGGTCCTTGATGGCCAGCTTGTCGAGCTGCTCGGCCGTCAGCGCCGTGACGGCCACGGGCACGTCCTGCAGCGTCTCCTCGCGCTTGCGCGCGGTGACCTTCACGGCCTCCAGCGTGGCCGTCGGTTCGGCCGGCGCGGTCTGGGCGGCGGCGGGCAGGGCGGTCAGCGCGCCCAGCGCGGCAAGGGCGGCGAGGTGCAGGCGTGAAGGCGCCGGTAGGCGTCGGGGCATGGCTTGTCTCCTGGTGTGGTTTTCGTGGTGCCAGGAGCCTTGGCGCAAAAGCCATGCCCGGGCCAACCTGGGGCGAACTCCGTGCCAACCCTTGCGGGTTGACCCTGGGTTTGGCGGTCGCCGGCCCGGTTCCTGTCCGGATTCCAGGCACCCGGCCGCGCGGCGGCTGTCCAGAACCCGGACAGCAACCCCGCGGCCTGCAAAGCCGCGGGCGCGCCGATATGCTGCGCCGCTCAGCTTCCCCACCCCCCTGGAGATTCACGATGCTCAAACGCCTGCTTCCCGCCGCCCTCGCCCTGGGCGTCAGCGCCACGACCTTCGCCGCCGGTCCGCAGCTCAAGGGCCAGGCGCCGGGCTGGTACCGGCTGCAGCTGGGCGACTTCGAGATCACCGCGCTGTCCGACGGCAGCATCGACCTGCCCGTCGACAAGCTGCTGCAGCAGCCCGCCGCCAACACGTTGCGCGCGCTGCAGAACGCCTATCTGGGGGTGCCGCTGGAGACCTCGGTCAACGCCTACCTCGTCAACACCGGCAGCAAGGTCGTGCTGGTGGACACCGGCACCGCCGGCCTGTTCGGCCCCACCGCCGGCCGCGTGCTGGCCAACCTCAAGGCCTCGGGCTACAGCCCGGAGCAGGTTGACGAGATCGTCATCACCCACATGCACGGCGACCACATCGGCGGCGCCTCCAGCAGCGCCTTTCCCAACGCGACGCTGCGCATCGACAAGCGCGACAGCGACTTCTGGCTCGCGCCCGAGCAGGTCGCCAAGGGCGGCGACGGCGGCAAGGCCATCGCGGCGCTGGTCAAGGGCTTTGCCGACGCCGGCCGCTTCAAGCCCTTCGAGGGCAGCCCGGCCGGCGTGGAGATCGCGCCCGGCGTGAAGGCCTTCCCCGCCTACGGCCACACCCCCGGCCACAGCAACTTTGTTGCCGAGAGCAAGGGCCAGAAGATGATGTTCTGGGGCGACCTGATGCATGTGGCCGCCGTGCAGTTCCCCGACCCGTCGGTGACCATCCAGTTCGACAGCGACCCCAAGGCCGCCCGCCCCGCCCGCGAGGCCGCCTACGCCGCCGCCGCCAAGGACGGCTACTACGTCGCCGTCACCCACATCAGCTTCCCCGGCATCGGCCGCCTGCGCGTCGACGGCAAGGGCTACGACTGGCTGCCGGTGAACTACTCCGCCAACCGCTGAAGCGGCCGCGCCGTCACGGCGCCAGCGGCTGCAGCCACAGCTGCCGGCCGGCCGGGTCCACGCAGACGCGGTGGCGACTGAGGAAGTCCTGGCCCAGGAAGCCGTCCAGCCCGGGCACCTGCAGGGGGGCGCTGACGAATGCACCGGCCGCTAGCGACCGGTCCCCCGCGCTCAGCGGGCCGGCGGCCACGGCGTCGGCCAGCGCCGGGCGGATCACGTTGCGCGACGCCCCGGTGTCCAGCCCCAGCGTCAGCGGCTGGCCGGCTGCGTCGTGCAGCCGCAGCACCGGCAGGCTGCCCAGCAACTCGAAGCGCAGCGGCTCTGGGCCGCAGCCAGCCGGCATCGGCTCGTCGCCGCCCAGCAGACGCAGCTCGCGCGCGGCGTAGTCCACCACCCAGCGCCGCTCGCGCAGCCAGCCCCAGCCGAGGTAGCCGTCGATGCCTGGCGGCCGCCGCGGCTTGCCCCAGGTCTGCGCGGCCGGTGCCGGCTGCAGCGCCTGGCCGGCCAGCTCCACCTCGCCCACGGCCAGCGCGGCATTGGCCCGCGGCCGGCCCTGCGCATCCTGTGAAGCGTCGGCGCTGCCGCCGGCGGCAGCCGGGGCCCAGTCCGGGCGCAACGCCAGCGCGGCCGCGCCGCCGGTGTCGATCAGCAGCCGCGCCTCGCGCCCGTCGATGCGTGCCGCCACCGAGGCCAGGCCGCCTTCCAGCCGCAGCGGCAGCACACGGGCCGGGCCCGCCCATGCCGTCAGGGTGGCCGTGATGAGCAGGGCGGCTGCGAGGGGCCGGTGGTGGCGTGTCATGCGCTGCAGTCTAGGCAGCCATAGGCGCCATGCCGGAGGGCATGGCGGCGGTGCCCGGCGCTGCCAGCCGGGGCGTCCCCAACCTTGTCGAGGTGCGCGCACCCGCGGGCCTCCCCGGCACGGCCTGGTGCGCCACACTCCGCGCCAACGCGCGGCGCGCCAGTGCGCAGGCCGGCCAGTCTTCGGGTTAGCTCTGGGAGATGCCATGTTCCGTTCGACCTGGCGCCGCCGTGCGCTGCAACTGCTCACCGCGGCCACGACGGCCTGGGCGGCGCTCGGGGCGCCTGCCGCACAGGGCGCATCAAGCTTCAGGAGCGGTGCCAGCTGCAAAGCCAATGCGCCGTTCACCCTGGCGGTGGAGTGCGCGCGCGTCGCCGCGAGTTCCGACGAAGGGCTGCTTCCCAACCAGGTGCTGAGCACCGGCATCGACCCCCCGTCCAGCTTCGACTACAAGGCCTCAGCCAGCGCCAGGAGCGGCCCGGGCAACCTGGGCCTGGCCATCGCCGCCAGCCTGAGTGGGGGGCTGAACGGCTTTCCGGGCGTGCTGGGCAGCCAGGCATCGGCCACCGTGGCCTATGCCGACACCGTGCGCATCACCTCGGCGACGCTCGCGCCGGGCACGCCGATCCAGCTGACGGTCTCGCAGACCTTGAGCTTCACCATGCTGACGTCGGGCTCGGCCGCCGGGCGCCTGTTCGGCATCGTCACCGGTCTGGGCGTCAGCGGCGTTGACGGTTTCTACCTTCGCTATTGCCGGGGCAATGCCTACAGTGACTGCATTCCCGTCACGTCCGACAAGCTCGACCAGACCGTCACGCTCAGCGGCGTCGTGTCAACCCAGGTCGGCGGCAGCGTGACCCTCAGCGGCAGTTTGGACGCCTTGACGTTGGTGCTCGCCCACCGAGGCGTGGCCAGCGCCGGCTACGTGGCCTCCGCCGCCTCGATCAGCAGCCTGAACAGCGCGCACACCTTCATCGAGTCGCAGACTCCCGGCGTCACGCTGCTGGCCGACAGCGGCCACAACTACGCCGCGCTGGCCGTGCCCGAACCGGCGCCGCTGGCACTGCTGCTGGCCGGCCTGGGCGTGCTGGCCGTCAGGGCGCGGGCACGGCGGCTTTCTGCTCCCTGAGCATCCGCACGATCGTCGTCACGTTGATCGCCGCGATGACGACCTCCAGCGCCGTGCCGCCGATGGAGCCGACGATGACGTTGTTGACCACCCAGAGCCCCGTGCCGCACAGCATCAGCAGCCGCATCGGCACGCCCTGCAGCGTGAAGAGCGCGATGGTGCCCAGGCATGAGGCCGTCAGCGGCAGCCAGTCGCTGGGCTGGGTGGCGATGGCCAGGCCGAAGCCGAGGTTGGCGCAGACGACGGCCACCGCCACCCACTTCGAGCGCGTGCGCAGCGACAGCAGCGAGCGCGTCATCGAGATCAGCGAGCTGGCCACGGCCGTGGGGTTGCCCAGCAGCGCGAAGTGCACCACGTAGGCCAGGCACTCGCCGGTCATGAACCACTTGAAGCGCCGGTCGTCGGTCTGCAGGAAGCAGCCGACGCCCAGCACGAACGCCACGTAGCCGAACAGCTGGGCGGGGGAGAACCAATCGGACATCGGCGGCATTGTCGCGGCGCCGGGCCGCCCGCCATGACTCCCGGCCGGCCGCGCGGCCGCCGCGACACTGGCCGCCCCACCACCGAGGACCGCCCCATGCCCACGACACCCGCCGTTTCGCGCCCGCCCGCCCTGCCTGGCCGCTGGCGCCTCGCGTGCGCCGCGGCGCTGCTGGGCCTCACAGCCGGCGCCAGCGTCGCGCAGGACGGCAACGCCCGCAGCGGCCCGCTGCACGACGAACTCGCGGCCATGGACGCCCGGCTGTTCCAGGTCGCGTTCGTCAGTTGCGACGCCGCCGCGTTCCGCGCGCTGTTCACCGAGGACGCCGAGTTCTATCACGACAAGACCGGCGCCAGCGTCGGCGACGCGGCCCGCACGCTGAAGAGCTGCCCGCGCGACCACGGCGTCACCCGCACGCTGGTGCCGGGCAGCCTGGAGGTCTACCCCATGCAGGGCTACGGCGCCGTGCAGATGGGCCGCCACGTCTTCGCGCGGGCCGGCGAGCCCGGCTCGGAAGAAGCCAGGTTCGTGCACCTGTGGAAGCGCGACGCCACCGGCTGGCGCCTGGCCCGCGTGCTGAGCTTCGACCACCGGCCCACGGCGCCGCGGCAGCCGCAGTGACGGCGCAGGGCGCCTTGACGGATTGCGCACCCCACGCCGGGCTTCAGCCGTGACCAAGCTCAAGTACGCACTGGCCTGCCTGCCGTTCCTGCTGCCCTGCGCCGGCTGGAAGCTGGCGCCGGTCATCGGCGCGGCGTGGGCGTGTCCGGTGGCGGACAAGTGGCCGCAGCCCTGCATCGTTGCGGCCGTCAACGTGGAGCCCGCGTTGAGCGCCATTGCTTGGTGGGGCATGCTGTTGTGGGTGCCGGGCCTGCTGATCTCGGGCCTCTGGCTTGGCAGCTACATCGCGCCGCACCTGCCACGCCCGTGGGGGCGAGGCGCGAGGCGAGGCAGTGGGGACGACCTGACCATTCCCTGAGGTGGGCACGCGCAGGCCCTGCCCGTCCGCCGGTGAGATCACCGTCACAGTGCCGTCCGTCACGCTGACCGGCACTTACGACGCTGACGCTGGACGAACTGGCCTGTGGCTGCGGCGTCAGCACCGACTGGCTGCACGCGCGGCTGGACGGCGGCCTGCTGGCCTGCTGCAACGGCGAGCCCCGCCGCTTCGCCATCCCGCAACTGCGACGCCTGGCCATCGAGCGGACTTCGGCGCCAACCAGGCGCTCGCGGCGCTGCTGGCGGACTTCATCGACGAGATTCATCGGCTGAGGGCGCGGAGGTAGGGGGGTGGCGGCTTTGCAGCGATCGCGGCTTGTCAGTTCGCCAGCGCGCTGCGTGAGGCCAACCGTGCTGCGGCCGCGTCTACCTGGCTCGTCAGATCAGGGCGGGCCTTGGCCGGTACGTTTGGAATGCTGCGATGCCCTCGCGGAATCACTTCTACAACTGCCCCTGGTTCACCACGGCATTGTTCGCATTCCTACCATCGCTCAGCGCAAGATGGTCACGAAAGAGCGCACCGACTCTTCACGCCTACGGCTCGCGCCGGTAGTGCCGTACCGCGAGCTTGCGTCCATCAGGCGCTTCAGTCGCGAACTCCAGCAACCAGTCGCCGGAAAGCAGCAGGAAACGCACGCGGTCGTTGCCGTCCGCCTCCGCCTGATCGCACTGCATGAGCACCTGGCGATAGCGCTTCTTCGTGCTCAGCGGTGCCAGCGCAGCATCGGCGGCGCCATCGTTGGCGAACGATGCGTCCAGGCCGTTGCCAGTCGAGGAGAAGTCGCCCAGCGCCGTGCGTTCCGCGCTTTGTTGGCCTTGGCCTGTGAGCTTCGGCAGATAAGTCAGGCCGCCGCTGTATCGGAGCGGGCAGTCAGTCGCGTCCACCAACGGCGCTCCGGCGCCTGTCTGCAGGGTGATGCGGAAAGCCTCACCCACGCGGTGAATGTCGGCGGTGCCCGCCATGGGCTGCAACGGGGCCGTCCAGTTATCGGCACCGCGCTCCAGCCGCCAGCGGCCCAGCCACGCGGCGTCCAGCTGGCCGGTGGCGGAGGTCGTGCCCTGTGGCACCCATTCGTGGCGCCCCACGCGAGTCAGCAGAAAGACGGCCCAGCGCGGTTCGCGCTGCAGCAGTTGGTCGATCGCCAGCTCGCGCGCCTGGTGGTGCTCGGCGGTGGCGTAGAAGAACGTCCGCCCGCTGAAGGGGCTGGTGCCGCCGCCCCGGTGCAGTTCCCGGCCCCAGGTCAGATTGCCGGGTGTCAGCGCGGCGGGGCGGTTCAAGCGCAGTTGCCGGAAGGCGTCAGTTGCCCAGATGTCGTACTCGCCAGTGCAGTAGCGGAACGCGCGCTGCCAAGTTTGAACGCGGCCGTCGCAACGCTCGTAGGCGGGCTCGAACCCAATTTCGCGCAGACGGGCAAGGGCCTGGGAAGCCTTGGCGTTGTTGCAGGTGGAGGGGTCTTCGCCGCGGTCCAGCGCGGTTGTTGTCTCGCATTGCAGATAGATGACCTCAGCCACGAGGTCACCCTTGCCGATGGCCGCTTTGAATTTCGGCAGCCAGGCGGCGTTAAAGGCTGCACGGGCGGACTCAAAGCGCGCCTCCTGTTCCGCAGCCTTGTTCGCGCAGCTCATCTCCTCGTGGGCAAGGCGCGCAGCTGCACGCTTGGACATGGGAGGGTCATCCGGGCTGCGCTCGCGATCGCAGAAGTCGGAGTTGATGGTGGGGGTCAGGGCTTCCACCGCGATGACGTCGCGGCGCAGGGCCCAGACGTCGACGAAGCCGCGGCCATCAACGGTCGCGCGGGGCTGGAAGGGTGGCGCCGCCCAAGCTGCAATTGGCCACAGCAGGCAGGTCAGCAGCGCCGTTGCAATGGCTGACTTCACGGTTCACCGCAGACCGTGAATAGCCGTATCGACACGTGGCGCCTGGAGAAGGTGAGCGAGCGCATCGCCTGACGATAACTCGGGCTGGCTGTACAGGTGCTTCAAGACGAGTTGGCCGGACGCATCCTTTGCGCTCTCGGCTTCCCGCAGTGAATCTGCGGGTCACACCGACGGCGGTCATCAGCTGGTTGCGGTGGAAGCTGTCGCTCACGTCCTCAACCACGAACGGCTCAGATCAGGCTAGAGCAGACCCGCTGCCCCGCTCGCTATCCCTCCGCACCATCCTTTCCGTGCTCCGTGGCAACCACCACCTTCTCCGGCCACGCCCCACCCTCGCTGAAGCATCTCCACGCCCACGTCACCCATTTCAGCAGTGATGTCGCCAGCCACAGCGCCCAGGCCAGCATCAGCGCGCGGTACAGCCAGACCGGGGCGCTGAGCACCCAGGCGCCGGCGGTGTGGTCGGTGAAGCGGTCGGACACCCAGTGCAGCTCATGGCCGCTGGAGCCCGGCCCGGCAACGAGCAGGTCGGGGTAGCCCAGCAGGCCGGTGCGCAGCACGTCCAGCAGCGCGCCGATGGCGAACAGCGTCCACAGCACCAGCGTCAGCTGCACGACGATGCGCAGCCAGCGCCGCGCCTCGGCAGCGCCCCAGCGGCGGCGCGCCTCCAGCAGGCCGAACCAGCCGGCCAGCGTGGCCAGTGCCCACAGCGACACCGGCGCCACGCCCAGCGCCAGCACGAGCCAGGCCGGCCGGGCCATCAGCCCCGGTACGCCGCGCGGCGCGAACCAGGCCAGCACCAGCACCACCGCCAGCACGCCCCAGATCAGCACGGCCGGGCCGATCAGCGGGCCGCCCACGGCCAGCACAAGACGGTCCTCGGGCACCTGCAGCTGCAGCGTGTCGTTGACGCCGGGCAGACCCAGCGCCAGCCCCTCGTGGCGCCACAGCGCGCCCATGCCCTCGGGTGCGCGCCAGCGGATGTCCACGCTCTGCGCGCCGGGCGTCAGCGGCAGGCTCAGCGCGCCGTCGCGCGGCTGCAGCGCCAGCACCTGGCCGTCGATCTTCACGCTCAGCAGCTCGGCACCGGTCGGCAGCTTCAGCGCGTGGGGCCCGCCCAGGCTGGCGCGCAGCTTCATCGCCAGGTTCACCGTGGTGCTGCGTTCGCCGGGTTCCAGCGTCGTTTGCACGCTGTCCAGCGTCAGCGTCTGGCCGCCCACGCCGGCGGGCTTGGTGATGGCCAGCTTCAGCGTCTCGCCGGGCCAGGGGCGCCACTCGGGCCGCCACTCGCCGTCCTGCTGCAGCGCGGTGGCCGGCAGGCCGGAGGCCTCCACATGCCACTGCGGCGACGCGGCCACCGTCCAGCGCTCGACCTGGTTCGCGGCCTTGCCTGCCACCAGCGTCAGCGTGCCGGTGGGCGCCAGGCTGCTGGCCACCTCCACCGCGTCGTCGCCGCCCAGCTGCAGGCTGGCGATGCCGTTGGCCACCGTCACGCCGGCGTCGCCGACGGCCTCGCCGGGCAGCAGCGCCCACTGCACGCGCAGCGGCGCACGGCTGGGGGCGATGCGTTCAAGCCGCGTGACGACCTGCCAGCGCAGGCCCAGTTCCAGCCGGCGGTCCACGCGCACCAGCGGCGCCAGCGCGTCGCGCTGCGTGCCGGCGTCCTCGGCGCGGGCGCTGCCGGCGGTGGCCTCGCGGCTCAGCGTGATGGCGCCGGTGCTCAGGCCGCGCGGGTCCAGGCCGGCCAGCGTCCAGCCCTTCAACTCGGTCTGCACGACGCGCGGCGGCAGCGGCAGCGCGATGTCCAGCCCACTGGCAGCGCCGACGTCGGCGCTCAGCACCAGCTGGTGCACGCCGGCCGGCACGGCGGCCCACAGCTTGCCGTCGCTGTCGCGTCGCGTGGCAGCGGGCTGGCCGTCCAGCGTCACGCTGGCGGGCTGCCAGCCGGTGCCCTGGCCGGGCAGCGGCACGGCCACCAGCGCCTGCGCGTGGATCTCGGCGCGCAGCTGCACCGCCGAGTCCTGCGCGCTGACGAGCAGCCGGGCCAGGTCGGCACATTGCGGCACGCAGTCGGGCGGCGCGGCGAGCTTGCCGCGCAGCGCCTTCAGCTGTTCATCGCTGGGCCACGGTGCGGTGGGCGCAGTGGGCGTTGCTGCGGGCTTGTCGTCCGCCGCGTCGCTGGGCGTGGGCGCCAGGCCGAGGCCCAGCGCCACGCACAGCGCGGCCGCCACGGCGGCACCGCTGCGGCGCGGCGGCAGCGCGGGCGGCCTCAGGCCGGTCACCACCACCAGGGCCAGCGCCAGCAGCGCCAGGCCCAGCAGCTTCAGCAGCGCCGTGGCCCAGGGCGGCAGCAGCCACAGGTTCAGCGTCTGCTCGGGCGTCACGGGGCCGCTCCAGCTCAGCGTGTGCGCGCGCCAGCGCCACGTGGGCAGGCCGGGGCCGGTCTGCACGCGGGCGCCGGGGTCCACGCGGGCGAGGTCGCTGCTGTAGGGCGAGATGCCCTTGGGCGGCGCCTTCATCATCAGCGCGGGCGGCGGCACCACCCGCTCCGCCACGGCGGCGTCCCGCCGCGCATCGGGCATCTCTTCGTTGACGGCGGCGGGCACGGCGACTTCCTCCTTGTGGGCGAAGCCCAGGCCGCTGTGGACTTGTTCCAGGCTCGGGTAGATGGCCTGGCGGATCTCCGTCACGGCATAGGGCAGCAGCACCAGCACCAGCAGGCCGGCCACGGCCAGCCGGCCGCGCGCAAACAGCGTCTGCGCCCGCCCCGCCGGCATCACGCGCGCCAGCGCCGTCAGCGCCAGCAGGCCGAACCACAGCACGGCCGGCGGGCTGCCGGGCGTGTGCCAGGTCAGCGCCAGCGCCACGCCGACGAGCACGCCGGTGCGCCAGCCCAGCAGCCGGTAGGCCGCCAGCGCGGCCAGCAGCACGAAGAAGAAGTCCCACAGCGTCCACATCGCCACCCACGCGCCGTCGGCACGGCTGGGGCCTTGCGCATGTAGCAGCCGCCAGCCGGGCGGCAGCTGCAGCGTGGCCTGGACGTGGTCCACCGTGCTGGCCCAGCCGCTGGCGGGCAGCGCGCCGTCACGCGGCCAGCGGCTGTCGGCCTCGATGATGGCGCGGCTGTTGCGCACCTCGAAGCCGGCGGGGCCGTCCTTGGTGAGCTGCGTGATGGGCTGGTCGTCGCCGGTCAGCGCGGCGCGGCCCAGCTGGCCCGGCGCGGCCATCGTCAGCCGCGCGCTGGCCGACAGCGTGCCGTCGAAGCGGTCACTGGCCGTGAAGCCGTGGCCGTCGAAGTCCAGCCACAGCGTGCGGTTCAGGCGCAGCGCGTCAGGCGCGGGCTTGGCGTTGCCGCGCTGCAGCTCGGTCAGCTTCAGCGTCTCGCCGGGCTTGAGGCGGAAGGCCGGCAGCGCGCGCCAGCCCTCGGGCATCTCCACCTGGCGCGGGTCCACGCTGGCCACGCCCTCGGGGCGGACCAGCCGCAGCGCCGGCGCGGCCTTCACGGCCCAGACTTCCTCGTCGGTGGCCGTCTTGGGCAGGGTCAGGGCTTGCACGGGTGAGTTCAGCCGCGCGGTCAGCTGGATGCGCCACGCACCCGGCCTTGCCTGCACGACGAGCCGGCCGTCCTCGGCCAGCCGGGCGGGCAGCGGGCTGTCCAGCTGCATCGCCACCAGCCCCGGCAGCAGCGCCAGCGGCAGCTCCACGGCGCGGGCGCGGCCGGCCACGCGCAGCTCGTAGGCCGTCGTCACGGTCAGCGGCAGCTCGTCGTCGACGAGGCGCACCGTTTGCACGCTGACGCTGTCGGTCGCCTCGGCGGGGCTGGCCGCCGCGCGCAGCCACAGCCGGCCGTCGCCGTCGGGCGTGCGCGCCTGCGTGGCGCCGTCGCTGCTCACGACGATGGCGCCCAGGCCGGGCGGCACGGCCAGGTTCTGCGGCGTCTGTGCCCAGGCGATGCGCCCTTCGACGACATGCGTGCCCGGCGCCAGCCACACGGCCGGGTGGCCGTCGCCCTCGGTGACGGGCAGCGCCTTGCCGCCGGCCTTCACGTCCTGCGGCCACGCGCCGGGCTCGCCCGGCAGCGCCACGCGGGCCGGGGCGCCGAACACCTGCACGTCCAGCCGGAACGTCGCCTCGCGCGCACCGGCACTGAGCTGCAGCCGGCCGGGCCAGACGCAGAAGGCTTGCTCCGACGACGCCACGGGGTTCACCGGGCAGCCCAGCGGCGGCTGGCCCTGCTGGGCCCAGGGCAGCCAGTCGCGCAATGCGGGTGGCAGCTCGGCCGGCGTCAGCGGCGCGGCGTGGGCGGCAAGGCCGGCCAGCAACAACAACAGCGGGTAGGTGAAGCGCTTCATGGGTCTCCCTGAGAGTGCGTGGCCGCAGCCGGCCGCATTGCAGCACAGCAGGCCGGCCCCGGCGCCGGGCTGGCGGCGCGGGCGCTGGGGGCGCGCCCGGCGGTGTCGTCGCGCGCACCGGCGGCAATCCCTGGCCGCGCGGGGCCGTCTCCTACAGGCCAGGGTGGCTCGCCCGCCCACACTGGCGGTACACGAACTCTTCCGTCGGTGTGTGCTGCGAACCGCCACCCCCACGGTTGCGCTCGGTCTGCTGGCCGCCGCCCTCGGCGGCGCCGCACGCTGCCTGGCTGCCCGCACATCCTTTGACAAGGCCGCCTGCGGGCGCGGCCGGCCCGCTTTCCAACCCCTGCCCAGGACGACCCCATGAAACTCCCCGCACTGCTGCCTTCGCTGCTCATCGGCGCCGTCGCGAGCTCGCGCTCGATGACGCCCATGGCCACCATCACCACCGCCCGCCTGGCCGGGCGTCAGGCGCCGGGGCGCCTGCTGCTGCTGGACCGCCCGCTGTTCCGCTTCGGCGCACTGCTGATGGGCCTGGGCGAGCTGCTGGGCGACAAGATGAAGACGGCCCCCGACCGCACGGTGTTCCTGGGGTTGACGGCGCGCGTGGCCAGTGCCGGCATTGCCGGCGCCGCGCTGGCGCCCGAAGGCCAGGCGCGCGCCGGCGCGGCCGTGGCGGTGGCCACCGCCGTGCCGCTGGCCTATGCGACGCTGGCCGTGCGCAAGCAGGCGATGGCGCGCGTGGGCCAGACGCGCAGCGGCCTCGTCGAAGACGCGCTGGTGGTGGCCGCTGCCACCGCCATCGTCGCGCTGACGATGCGCGCGACGCGGGGCTGAGCCACCGCAGCACGGCTGGCGACCTGAGCGCCCCGGCACCTAACATCGGGGTCAAAGGGCGACACCTCAGGGAGAAGACATGGGCTGGTGGAACCGATGCCGGGTGGCCGCGTTGGCGCTGGGCGTGGCGTGCGTGCTGCCGGTTCAGGCGCTGGCGCAGGCCATGACGCCGGACGTCGTGCTGGCGCGCGCCGATGCCGATGCAAGCGGCGGGTGGCCGGTGGTGCTGTGGGTCGTGGATGGCGACCGTTCGAGCGTCGTCATCAGCGCGCCGCGGGCGCAACTGGGCGAGATCCCCGGCGCGGCATGGGCCCCGGTGGATGCCGACGCGCTGATGAACCTGGAGCGCTTCGGCGCGCCGCGGCTGCTGGCGTTGGCGGCGCCCGATGCCGATGCGGCATTGCTGGACTGGGAGCGACCGTCGCGCATGTCGTCGTTCCCGCCCTACGCGCATTGGCCGGGTGAACGGCTGGAGCTGCGCCACGCGGCCTGCGCCGGCGATGGCTGTGCGCCGCGACAGGCCTGGCGCATCGAGTTGCCACCGGGCAGCGGCGAGACGCTGCCGCTGGCCCGGCTGCTGCCGCAGCTGGGCTCCGACGCGCCGGCCTGGCTGGTGCTGCACGTGGTGAGCCGGCATGCCGCGCCGGGGCTGATGGAGGTGCGCTATCTGGCCGTGCCGGCGCCGTTGCAGCCTGCGGCCGATGCTGCGAAGCGGGCCATCCTGCCCGCCGAGGCCGCGGCGCAGTTCCCGGCCATCCACACGGCGATGCTGATGCAGCTGGCGCGCGCGCAGGGGCGGGAGGCGACGTCAACGCTGATGCGCGCCGACGACCTGGGGCCCGTGCAGAGCCCCGGGTATGTGCGCTCGTGGCACAGCCATGCCAGCCAGCGTGCGGCGCTCGGGCTGCAGTCGCTCTCGCCGGACACCGGTGGCCTCGCCCGGCTGCTGCTGCGGCTGCATCCGGCCGACCGGCCCGCCACGCTGAGCCTGCTGGCCCGGTCGGTGGATGGCAACTTCGCGACACTGCGGGCGCTGCTGCCCGCACCCGCCGACGTGCAGGCGCGCCGCGACCAGGTGGCCGCCCTGCGCTGCGAGCCGGCCTGCGCCGAGCGCCTTCAGGAGGTGGGGGTGAGATTGGCCCGGGGGCTGTCGCCCGAGCTGAAGGCCCTGGGTCGCCTGACGCCCGCCGAGCGGCTGTCGGCCTGCCGGCAGTCCTGCGAGTTCCAGAAACGCCGCACCGAGGAAGACCTGCCGGGCCAGCTCAACTCCGCGGCGCAGCGCCAGGCGCTTGCGTGGCGGTGGGTGGCATCGCTGACCGGCCGCACGGCGGCGCAGTGGCAGCAACAGCCCTGAGCAGGGTCAGCGCGGCTGCCAACTCAGAGACACGCTCCAGCCGCGCGGCGCGGCCGGCTCGAAGAAGCGGCGGTTGGCCTCGTTGACGATGACGCTGGCGGCCGTGGCGCGGTTCAGCAGGTTGTCGGCGCGCAGGCGCCAGCGCAGCTCGGGCGTCAGCGCGCCGCCGACGTTGAAACCCCACAGCCCGCCGCCGGCCGGCGCTGCGGTGCCGGCGTCGTCGGCCGGCAGGCGCGCGCGGCCTTGCAGGCCCAGCGCCGCGTCCAGGCCGTCGCCCTGCCAGCGCAGTTCGGCGCTGCCGAAGGTGGCGGGCACGCCGGGCAGCGGCAAGCCGGTCGCCAGCACGCGGGTGGCCAGCCGCGTGGCGGCCAGGTCCAGCTGCCAGCCGGGGGCCAGCGGCAGCGTGGCGGCGGCTTCCAGGCCGCGGCGGCGCGTCTGCGCGGCGTTGGTGAACACGGTACGGCCGCCGCTGCTGCTCAGCACGCTGATCTCGTCGCGCGTCTCGGCGTGGAAGGCGGTCAGCGCGAGGCGGCGTTGGCCGTCGCGCCCCGGCCCGCGAACCTCCCAGCCCAGCTCCGCCTGCCGGCTGCGCTGCGCGCGCAGCTCGTTGTTGAAGCCGCTGCCCTGCGAGCGGTAGGCCAGCTCCGTCAGCGTGGGCGACTCGGCCGCGCGGCCCAGCGCCAGGCGCACCACCTGGCCCGCCGCCGGCCGCCAGGCCAGGCCCACCACGGGCTGCACGCCGCTGAAGCTGCGTGCGCCGCTGTCGTCGCCGTTGGCGAGATACCGGTCCGCGCTGTCGAAGCGCAGCCGGCTGGCGCGCAGCCCGGCCAGCAGTTCCCAGTCGGGCGTGGGCGTCCAGCGCCACTGCGCGTAGGGCTCGCTGCTGGTGGCGCGGTTGGTCTCGTCGCGCTTGAGCGCGCCGGTGTCGCCGGCCTGGTTGAGGTAGCCGCGCCGCGCGTCGCGCTGCGTCTCGACGGCCCAGCCCAGTGTCAGCTCCTGCTCGGGCGCCAGGGCCCAGTTCGCGCGCGCGTCCACGCCGCCAAAGCGGCGCCGCAGCGCGATGACGCCGCCCGGGTGCGTGGGCGCGTTCTGCACGGCCAGCGGGATGGACTGCCACTGGTCCACCGCCCGATGGCCCACCCAACCGGCCACCTGCGCGCGCAGCTGCGGGGTCAGGTCGCGCAGCCAGCGCAGGCCCAGCTGCTGCTGCGTGGCGGTCTTGCGGGTGTTGAAGGCGTCGGCCTGCGGCGCGGTCTGGCGCGGGTCGGCGGCGAACTGCTCGGCGGTCAGGCCCAGCGGGTCGTCCGCCGGCTGGCTCTGCAGCTGTGCGACGACCAGCAGCTGCTGCTCCGCCGTGCGCAGCTGCCAGCGCGCCTGCGCCAGGCGGCGCTCGCTCTCGCTGTGGGTGCGCCAGCCGTCACGGTGCGTGGCTTGCGCGGTGACGCTCAGCGCCTGGCCGTCGGCGGGCAGGCGGTCCACGCTCACGCTGGCCTGGCGCAGGCCGAAGCTGCCCAGCGTCAGCGAAGCCTGCGTGCGGTCCTGCGTGGGCCAGCGGCTCTGCAGCGCGATGACGCCGCCGCTGGCGCTGCCGTACAGCGCCGAGAACGGGCCGCGCAGCACCTCCAGCGACGCCGCATCGGCGATCAGCCAGTGGCCCAGCTGGCCCTGGCCGTCGGGCGTGCTGGCGGGGATGCCGTCGGCCACCAGCCGCAGCCCGCGCACGCCGAAGCTGGCGCGCGCGCCGTAGCCGCGGCTGGACAGCTGCAGGTCCTGCGCGTCGTTGCCGCGGTTGGCGGCGTACAGGCCGGGCACGCGCGACAGCGTGCGGGCCAGTGCCTGGGCGGGGTCCTGCGCGTCGGCGTCGCGGGCCAGCGTGGCGGCGTCCACGCGCTCCAGCGCCAGCGTGGGCGCCGCGGCGCGGCCGTGCAGCACGAGGGTGTCGAGCTGCTGGACGGTCTCTGTGCCGCCGGCCAGCGCCAGCGCGGTCAGCAGCCCGTGCATCGCTGGTGTTCCGTGCGACGACGCGGACGGGTTGCGGGCCGAGCGCCGGGCCGCTCCCAAGCCGGCCCGCGCTGGCGATGTGCTCGCGGCTCAATGCCGTGAGCATCGCCGTCCCCTCGGGGGACCGACCAAGCGCGCCCGCGTTCAGCGGGGCGTGATTGGGCGAGGGGCGTCAAGGCTTGACTCGGACGATCTTGCCGGACGCTTCGAGGACGAGGTAGAGCAGCCCGTCCGGGCCCTCGCGCACATCGCGCATGCGGCCGGCGCCCTCGAACAGCTTCTCCTGTTCGGCGGGGCGGTTGTCGGCGTCCAGCTTCACGCGCTCCAGGTAACCGAACTTCAGCGAGCCGATGAAGAAGTTGCCCTGCCAGGCCGGGCCGTACTTGGCGCTCCTGAGCTTCGCCAGCCCGGCCGGCGCGATGGAGGGCACCCACTTGACGATGGGCTGCTCCATGCCGGCCTTGGCGAAGATGCCGTCGCCGATCTTGCCGCCGCCGTAGTTCTCGCCGTAGGTGATGACGGGCCAGCCGTAGTTCTGCTTGGGGCGGATGAGGTTGAGCTCGTCACCGCCCTGCGGGCCGTGCTCGTGCTGCCAGAGCTGGCCCTTCTCATCGAACGCCAGGCCCTGCGAGTTGCGGTGGCCGTAGGTCCAGATCTCGGGCAGCGCGCCGGGCGTGTTCACGTAGGGGTTGTCGGCCGGCACGCTGCCGTCCTTGCCCACGCGCACGATCTTGCCGAAGTGGTTGTCCAGCGTCTGCGCGCGGTCCATGCCCTTGTAGCGCTCGCCCAGGCTCAGGAACAGCTTGCCGTCCTGCGCCTCGGCGATGCGGCAGCCGAAGTGCAGCTTGCTGTCCATCTTCGGAACCTGGCTGAAGATGACCTTCACGTCGGTCAGCCGCTTGTTGTCGGCGCTGAGCTTGGCGCGGGCCAGCGCGGTGCCGTTGGTCTTGTCGGCGCCCGGCTCGGCGAAGCAGAAGTAGATCGTGCGGTTGCGCGCGAAGTCGCTGTCAGTGACGACGTCCAGCAACCCGCCCTGGCCCACGGCGTCCACCGCCGGCACGCCCTGGATGGGCGCGCTGGGCTTGCCGCCGGCCTTGGCCGTGCGCAGCGTGCCGTCGCGCTCGGTGACGAGGAACTCGCCGCCGGGCAGGAAGGCCACGGCCCACGGCGTCTTGAGGCCGTCGACGACGGTTTCGAGCGACGGGGCGGCGTGGGCGGTGCCCAGCGTCAGGGCGGCGGCCAGGGCGGCAACCAGGGCGAAGGGGCGCTTGCTCATGGGGATGGCGTGAGGCGGCTGCGAAGAGGGGCGCGCATCATCGCAGCCCGGCGAAACCCCCGGCCGATGCCGGCAATTTCAGCCGCCCTCAGTCATTCCATAGGCCGCCCAGCAGCCCCAGGCTCACGCTGAGCAGGTCCACGCCCAGCCCGCCGGGCCCGTGGAGCTGCCGCGACCCGGCGGGGCGCTCGCGTTGCTGCCGCGAGCGCTCCTTCTCCAGCGCGACGATGGCGTCGGCCACGTCCGAAGGGCTGCCCCAGGCCTGCCGTGCCGGCGCGTGGGCGTAGGTCTGCAAGGCCTTCTCCACGGCCTGCGGGTCCAGCAGCGACAGCGCCGTGCGGCAGTGCGAGCAGGCGTCTTCCTTGCGCAGGTCCACCGGCGCGCCGCAGGCGCTGCAGTGGATGGCGCCGACCTTCTTCGCGATGTCGGCGATCTCGGGCCGCGTCAGCTGGCGCACGAAGCCCTTCTCGATCATGAACGACGAGAAGCTGCTGAAGCGGCCGTGCCGGGCGGCGCAGCGGTGCGTGATGTAGCGGCCGCTGCGCACGATGTCGAAGCCCTGCACCAGCCCGCCGCGGCAGGTGGGGCAGGCCAGGCGGCTGTTCAACGGCGTGCGTGGCTCGTCGCGGTGCTGGTGCATGGCCTTGAACACGGTCGCCACGGCCTCGGGGGACAGCTTGAGGTTCTCCATCTGGTCGAACCACAGGCCGTGGCAGCCGAAGCAGAAGTCGATCTCCACGTCGCCGCTGTACAGCGCGGGCAGCTTGTGCGCCTGCAGCGCATCGCCGCAGGAGGGGCAGGGGCGGGAGAGGGTGGTGGACATGGCGTCATCGTAGGGGTGGCGGTGTGTATCGCCTTGTCACCGAGGGATACCGCCTCCGCGGCCGGCCTGCTGGAATGCACGCCTCGATGACTTTTGCGCCGCCCGCGCGCGACCCCCAGCCATGCTCCGTTCCTTCCCCGCCTCCTGCTGCGCGCTGGCCGCGCTGCTGCTGTCTGCCGGCGCCGCGAGTGCCGCGCCGGTGCTCGAACTGCAGCCGGGCCTGTGGGCGCATGACAGCGAGATCTGGATCAACGGCCAGTCGCTGAAGCCCGGCCTCGCCGCGCTGCGCACCAAGGTGCGGGGCCAGCTCACCGACGAGCAGAAGCGCGAGCTGGACCGCCGGCAGGCGGCCGAGAAGCAGTCGTGCCTGACGCCGCAGCAGGCGCGCATCGACCTGGCGCGCTACCTGGAAACGGCGCTGGCCAGCACCGGCGGCCCGTGGCGCTGCGAGGCCAACGCCAGCAAGCTGGACAGCAGCGCGGCCGAGGGCCGCTACGCCTGCCGCACGAGCGGCGGTGGCAGCACGCAGGGCAAGTTCTCCGCTACCTACGGGCCCAAGAGCTACCAGCTGGAACTCAACGGCCGCGGCAACGCCGTGGACGGCCGCACCGGCGAGGCGATCAGCGGTGTCGAAGTGGACCAGCGCATGCTGTCCACGGGGCGGTGGCTGGGCGGGGACTGCTGAGCGTCGCGCTCAACCTTCCATCCGCTGCTGGAACACCAGCCCCGCGTGCTCGCGCAGCGCGTGGAACTTGATGCGGGGCCAGTTCTCCTGCATCGCGCGCAGCTCACCGGCGTATTCCAGCAGCACGGTGGGCGCGTTCACCGCGTCCCACGCCACGCGGTGGGCGTTGTGGTCGATGAAGCGGCGCAGCTCCTTCTCGCCGCTGCCGGGCTGGCCCTCGGCGTCGTCGCAGGTGACCCAGCGCGCGACGTTGTAGCGCGCCGGCATCACGCGGGCCTTGCAGCCGTACTCGTGCTCCAGCCGGTGCGCGACAACCTCGAACTGCAGCTGGCCGACCGCGCCCAGCAGCAGCACGCTGCCGGCCTCGGGGCGGAACACCTGGATGGCGCCCTCTTCGCCCAGCTGGCGCAGGCCCTCGCGCAGCTGCTTGGTCTTCAGCGGGTCGGCCACTTCCACCGAGCGGAACATTTCCGGCGCGAAGAAGGGCAGGCCCGTGTACTGCAGCGCTTCGCCTTCGGTGATGGTGTCGCCTAGCTGCAGCACGCCGTGGTTGGGGATGCCGATGATGTCGCCGGCGAAGGCCTCGTCCAGCAGCTCGCGCTTCTGGCTCATGAAGGTCACCACGCTGTTGGGGCGCAGCGTCTTGCCCGAGCGCACCACCTTGAGGTTCATGCCGCGCTCGAAGCGGCCCGAGGCCACGCGCAGGAAGGCGATGCGGTCGCGGTGCGACGGGTCCATGTTGGCCTGGATCTTGAACACGACGCCGGTGAACTTGGGCTCTTCCGGCTTGACGGTGCGCTGCATGGCCTGGCGCACGTCGGGCGGCGGGGCCAGCTCGACGAGGGCGTCCAGCACCTCCTGCACGCCGAAGTTGTTGACGGCCGAGCCGAAGAACATCGGCGTCTGCTTGCCGGTCAGGAAGTCGTCGTGCACGAACTCGGGTGCGGCCTCGCGCACCAGCTCGATCTCGCCTGAAGCCTGCTCGTACTGCATGCCGAAGCGCTCGGCATAGGCCGGGTTGTCCAGGCCTTCCAGCACTTCCTCGGTGCCGGCGGCGCGATCCTCGCCGGGCGCGAACACGCGCATGCGCTGCTGGCGCAGGTCCATCACGCCGTGGAACTGCTTGCCCATGCCGACCGGCCACGTGAACGGCACGACCGTCATGCCCAGCTCCTGCTCGATCTCGTCCATCAGCGCGAGCGGGTCCTTCACCTCGCGGTCCATCTTGTTGACGAACGTGAGGATGGGCGTGTTGCGGGCGCGGCAGACCTGCAGCAGGCGGCGGGTCTGCGGCTCCACGCCGTTGGCCGCGTCGATGACCATCAGCGCCGCGTCCACGGCGGTCAGCACGCGGTAGGTGTCTTCCGAGAAGTCCTGGTGGCCCGGGGTGTCCAGCAGGTTGATGACGCAGTCGCGGTACTCCATCTGCATGACGGACGAGGCCACCGAGATGCCGCGCTGCTTTTCGATCTCCATCCAGTCCGACGTGGCATGTCGGGTGGCCTTGCGCGCCTTCACCGAGCCGGCGATCTGGATGGCGCCGGAGAACAGCAGCAGCTTTTCCGTCAGCGTGGTCTTGCCGGCGTCGGGGTGGCTGATGATGGCGAAGGTGCGGCGGCGGCGGACTTCCGTCTCGATGCGGCTGGCGATGGGTTCGGACATGGAGTGCTTCTGGCGGGCTAACCGGCGATTATCGATGGCGCTCACCGGCCGCCTACATCCCCTTGAACCGCCCCCGCTGCGCGCGGCTGACCGGCAGCGGCTGCGCCAGGCCGCGCAGCTGTACCCACAGCTCGCCGTCTTCGCGCCGCTCGATGCGCTCGATGGCACGGGCGTTGACGACGGAGCCGCGATGGATCTGCCAGAACAGCTGCGGGTCCAGCTGTTCCATCAGCTCGCCCAGCGGCGTGCGCAGCAGCAGCTGTTCGCCGGTCTGGCTCAGCGCCCGCGTGTGGCGCAGTTCCGAGCGCAGCGCGGCGATGTGCGCCACGTCCATCAGCTTCATCGTGTTGCCGGTCCAGGCTTGCAGGAAGCGCAGCTTCTCGGCCGCCGGCTGCCCCTGCTGCTGCAGGCGCTGCACGGTGGCGGCCAGGCGCGCGGGCGTCAGCGGCTTGCGCAGGTAGTCCACCGCGCCGTGCTCGAAGGCGTCCAGCGCGTGCTCGGGGTGGGCCGTGACGAACACCAGCCGCGTGCCGGCCGGCGCCAGGCCGGCCAGCGACAGGCCATCGATGCCGGGCATGCGGATGTCCAGGAAGGCGATGTCCGGCCGCAGCTCGTCCAGCAGGCGGCGGGCCTCGGTGCCGCTGCGGGCGCGGGCCACGATGGTGAGGTCGGGCCAGGCGTCGGCCAGCAGCTGCTGGAGCTCGTCGAGCAGCTGGGGTTCGTCGTCGGCGATGAGGGCGGTGGTCATGCCAGTGGCAGTGTCAGGCAGGCCTCGGTGAGGCCGTCGGCGGTGGTAGCCAGCGTCAGCGCGGCCGCGTCGCTGTGCAGCGCGCGCAGGCGCTGGCGCAGGTTGGCCAGCGCCAGGCCGTGGCCGGCGGGCTCGGCGTCGTGGCGCAGCGGGCAGCCGCTGTTGACGACGCGCAGCCGCAACCCGGCGCCGTCGCGTTCGGCCGTCAGCCGCACCTCGCCGCCGGCCTCGCTGGGCTCGATGCCGTGCTGGATCGCGTTCTCCACCAGCGGCTGCAGCATCAGCGGCGGCAGCGGCAGGTCCAGCAGCGCGGTGTCCACGTCGATGCGCCAGACCAGCCGCCCGCCCAGCCGCAGCGCCATGATGGCGAGGTAGTGATCGACGATCTGGCACTCCTCGCCCAGCGTGGACTCGGCCTGCCGCGCGCGGGTGAGCGCGATGTCGAACAGGCCGCTGACGGCGTCCAGCAGCGGCAGCGACTGGTCCGACCCCTGGCGGATGAAGCTGCGCAGCGTGGCCAGCGTGTTGAACAGGAAGTGCGGCTCTATCTGGGCCTGCAGCATCTGCAGTTCGGCGCGCAGCCGCGCGCGGTCCTGCTCCACGCGGCGCAGCGCGCGCAGGCGGCGCAGGCCCTGCGTCAGCGGCAGTCCCAGCAACGCGGCGCCGAAGCTCAGGTGCAGCCAGAAGCGGGTGAGCCGGTCGGCGGGCTGTGGCGACGCGCTCACCAGCGCCTGTTCGATGACCCAGCCCAGCGTGGCACCCGCCAGCAGGGCCACGAGCAGGATGGCGGGCAGCAGTGCGTCGTCCTGTGGGCGGGTGCGCCGGGCCAGCAGGCCGCACAGGCCGTCGGCGGCGGCATGGCCGGCCCACAAGCCCAGCGACAGCGCCCACGCGGGGTGGCCGCGCAGGAAGACCGCGGACAGCCCGAACAGTGCCAGCCCGGCCAGCAGCGGCGCGGGCCGGCGCCAGCCCACGCCCTCCTCGCGGACGGCCTGGGCCAGGTCGCTGCCGAACGTGGGTGCGGCCGTGCTCAGCGTGTTGTTCAACGCGGTGTTCAAGGCGGCGTCAGCGCGCGGGGCTGGCGCGGCAGCACGGGCGCACCGCTCTCACCGGTGACGGCCACGCTGTTGCCCACCACCTCGAGCTGGAACTTCGTGGCCTGCAGCTGGCCGGCTCCGTTGAGCAGGAACCCGAAGCTCAGCGCGGTGGCGTCGGCCGGGATGTCCAGCACGACCTCGGCGGGCTGCCACGCGAAGCTGCCGCGCAGCGGGCGGTTGTACATGTTGTCGAAGGCGGCGGCGCGCTGGCCGACGTCGGCGCGCATCCACAGCCCGCCCCAGGCGGCCAGTTGGTCGGCGCGCAGCTGGGCGGTCAGGCGCACGCGCTTGCCGGCGTAGTCGGTGCCGGCCACCTGCTGCATCAGCGTCGTGAAGCCGGTCGTGCCGGGTTGGCAGTCCAGGCTGAATACGCGTGTGCTGGGGGCGCCGCTGGCGGGCACGACGTCGCCCTTGCAGGTCTGGGCGTCGCCGGTCTGCAGCCAGCCGGGCGGCAGGCTCTCGGGCTTGGCCAGCGCGGTGGCGAGCACGCCGACGCCGATGGCGGCAACGATGGCGGAGGCTTTCATCGATCAATCTCCCGTGGCGGGCCAGGATCGGCCCGCACGCAGACTAGGGCGGCGACGCCCGCACCGCGGGGCAATGGGGCGAACGGCACCGGCGCGTGCAGCAAGGGTCGAAATGCCGACATCAACGCAGGCGCTCAGGGCGAGCGCAGCAGCGGCAGCGCGTCCAGCCGCCGTTCGATCTCCGCCTGCATGCGGCGGTACGGCGGTGCGTCCACGCCGCCGTAGGTGGCGAGGAATTCGCGCTCGCTGAGGAATTCCGGCAGGTCGGCCACGTCGGGCATGAAGTCGCTCTCTGCCACGCCGCGCGCCAGCCGCGCCTGCAGCGCCCGCGGGTCACGCTGAGCCAGCAGCCCCAGGCGCGTGCCGGCACGGTCGGCGGCAATGTCGTTGAAGCTGAAGCCACTGCCGTCGCGCAGGTCGGCCGTCTCCTTGTAGACGCCGATGGCGTTGGCCAGCGGCCCGCCGCCCTCCAGCGCCAGCACGGCAGAGATCAGCAGGTGCTGCGGGAAGTCATCGCGGCCGGCCAGGGTCACCGTCACCCGCCGCGGGTAGGGCGCCGCCCGCAGCGCCGGCACCAGGTCGGAGAGGCGCCGGCCGGTGGATTGCAGCGCCAGCGTCAGCAGCGCCGCACGGTTCTCGGCGACCGCATCGCCACCGCCGACGCTGCGCTGGCTGGCGAGCGTGAACAGCGGCGGCAGCAGGCGCGCCAGCGACAGGCCGGCGCCGCCGCCCGCCGCGGCATGCGCCTGGATCGCGCCGGTCAGCGCCTGGGCATAGGCCGTCAGGCGGGCCTGCTCTGCGGGCGGCAGCACGGTGCCGAGCAGGCGCTGCAGGCCGTCATCGCCCCATTCATAGACCACGTCGAGCCGCGCCGGCTTCAGGCGCACGCGCTGCACCATGTCCAGCGCCAGCGACCCCTCCGGCGTGGCGTTCAGCCGCTCGGCCAGGCGCGGCAGCAACCGGGCGGCCACCCAGGCCGGCACCGGCAGGCGGCCCACGGTCACGTCTTCGAGGGCGGGCAGCCCCGGCGTCTCGCGCAGCGTGGCGGCGATGTTCAGCCAGGCCGCGATGGGGCTGTGGGGCAGAGGCAGGCTGGCCTGCAGATGGGCGCTCCCAGCCTCCAGCACCAGCTGTGCCGACGCGCCGGGCACCAGCCGGCGTGCCAGCTGGTGCAGCACGAGGTTGGCCTCCCGCTCGGAGGCGACCAGCGTGCGAAGCGGGCCGGGCGTTTGCCGGCGCGGGTCGTTGCGGCGCAGGAAGTCGCGCGCCCGGGCGATGTCCGCCGCCGACACCTCGGCCGGCCCCGGCCAGCGTGGCGCGCGCTGCACCGCCAGGGCCAGTGCCAGCAAGGCGGCCACCGCCAGGGCCAGCGCCGCCCAGGCGACGGCCCTCAGCCCTCGCCGCAGGGCGGGCCGGCTCACTCCTCCAGCAGGCTGCGCAGCATCCAGGCGGTCTGCTCGTGCACGGTGATGCGCTGCGTCAGCAGGTCGGCCGTGGGCTCGTCGCTGGCCTTGTCGACGGCGGGGAACAGCTCGCGGGCGGTGCGCGCCACGGCCTCGTGGCCTTCCTTCAGGATGCGCACCATCTCCAGCGCCTTGGGCGGCTTGGCGGGCGCATCGGGCAGGCCGCTGAGCTTGGCGAACTGCGCGTAGCTGCCGGGGGCGGCATGGCCCAGCGAGCGGATGCGCTCGGCGACCGGGTCCACGGCGTTCCACAGCTCGGTGTACTGGGCCATGAACATCGCGTGCAGGCTGTTGAACATCGGCCCGGTGACGTTCCAGTGGAAGTTGTGCGTCGTCAGGTACAGCGTGTAGGTCTCGGCCAGCAGCTTGGACAGGCCGGCGACGATGGTGGCGCGGTCCTTGTCGCTGATGCCGATGCTGATGGCGGGGGCGGGCGTCTTCTTGGGCATGGGGGGCTCCGGGTGACAACTCGGCAAGCCTACCGGAAGTGGCGAGCCCGGGCCGCTCACGAAAGAAAGCCCGCCGGCGCCGGAAGGGCGCTGGCGGGCTGCTTGCAGCGGGTTGCCGGGATCAGTCGGCGCGGCGGCGGCGCTGGCTCATGAAGCCCAGCACGCCCAGGCCCAGGGCCAGCATGCCCCAGGTGCCGGGTTCCGGCACGGCGACGGCCACGCCGTCCATCGCGTAGATGTCGGCGGAGCTGACCGAGTAACCCTTGTCCGTCAGCGCGTTGACATGGGTGTTCCAGCCCATCGCGTCGAACGCGGCGATGTCGTTGCGCGACACGTTCTCGGTGTAGCAGGGTGAGGAGGTCGGGTCCATGATGCCGACCTGGCGCGAGCTCTGGAAGCAGCCAAGCGCGTCGGGGTCGTTGAAGGCGATGTTGTCCTTCCAGTGGGAGGCCTGAGCGCCGTCGCCGGAGAACTCCCCTGTGGAGAAGGTGGCGGGCTCCTGGAAGGCGGAGTCCCGCAGTCCGAACACGCTCTTGCCGTCGATGGAGAAGTAGGCCGGGCGGTTGGCCGACCACTGCAGGATGGCCTTGCCGTCCGTGCCGATCGAGTTGCCGTAGCGGAACAGGTCCAGCGTGCTGCCGACGGGCAGCTCGGCGATGTCCGTGAAGCCGAAGTCGCCGGCCTCGAACGGGGCGGCCAGCGGGCCCTTGCCGTGCATCAGGATGTCGAAGGTGTCGGTGCCGCTGACGAAGCCGAGGGCATGGCCCAGCTCGTGCACGGCGACGGCGGTGAAGTCGTACTTGCCGGCGTCGATGCCGTTGCTCGGGTTGTAGTCGAACGCGAACTGGCTGCTGAACTGGATGCTGGCGTCGTACTTGTTCAGCGGCGCCACCTGGTTCGTCAGGCCCAGCGCCTTGATGACGGACTGGTTGACGTCCAGGTAGTTGTTGATCGCGGCGTTGCCGGTGCGGGTGACGGTGGCGTCCTGGATGCCCAGTTTGTTGGCAACGTCGAGGTAGTTGTTGGTGCGGATGGTGAGGCCGCCACCGGCGTTGAGCTTGGACAGGTTGGCCACGGCGATGGCGTCCAGCGCCGTCGTGCCGGTGCTGGCCAGACCCTGGTAGACGTCGCTCACGGCGACGGCGCTGGAGTAGCTGCGCGTGGAGCCCAGTACCCGGTCGCCAAGCGCGTTGAAGCCGATCTCGATCTTGACGGTGACGTTGTTGGTCAGCGTCTTGTTCCAGTAGTTGGCGGCCTTCTGGAAGGCCAGCAGCGCCTCTGCGCCGTTGGGCGAGGTGCCGAAGCTGTTGGTCGGGTCGACCAGCACGATGTCAAGGGCGACGGCCGGCGCGGCGCAGCTGATGGCTGCGGCGGCGGCGATGGCGTGCAAGAGGCGGGTACGGCTCACGGAAAACACTCCTGGTTGGGACAAAAAAGCGCGGCGCTGCTCATGCAGCGCCGGGTCCCGCCGAGGATAGATTCGTGACAAAGCGTGAACTTGTTCTCGCTCCCCGCAGTTGGTGGGCGGGATTTCCCCGGGCTTGCCGGGTGTGAAGACGCTCAGGACAGGCGCGTCACGCCGCCCAGCTCGCAGGCGTAGATGGCGTTGCGCAGCGCGGCGATGGCCTCGTAGCGCGTGAAGCTGCGCCGCCAGGCCAGCACGACGCGGCGGGTGGGCACCGGGGCGCTGAACGGCACGAAGCGCAGGTGGGCCGACGGGTCGCGCGCCACGGACAGCTTGGGCACCACCGTCACGCCCATGCCCGAGGCCACCATGTGCTTGATGGTCTCCAGCGACGAGCCCTCGAAGCTGCGGCGGATGCCCTCGGCGTCGCTGGAGAAGCGCGCGAACTCGGGGCAGACCTCCAGCACGTGGTCGCGGAAGCAGTGGCCCGTGCCCAGCAGCAGCATGGTTTCGCGCTTGAGTTCCTCGGCGCTGATGGTGGCGCGGTCGGCCAGCGGGTGCGAGGCCGGCAGCGCGACGACGAAGGGCTCGTCGTAGAGCTGGGCCGTGGCCAGGCCGGTGTCCGGGAAGGGCTCGGCCATGATGGCGCAGTCCAGCTCGCCGGTGCGCAGCATCTCCAGCAGCTTCACCGTGAAGTTCTCCTGCAGCATCAGCGGCATCTGCGGGTACTGCTCGATGGTGTGCTTGACCAGCTCGGGCAGCAGGTAGGGCCCGATGGTGTAGATGATCCCGAGGCGCAGCGCGCCGGCCAGCGGGTCCTTGCCGCGCTTGGCGATCTCCTTGATGGCGCCGGCCTGGTCCAGCACGGACTGCGCCTGGCGCACGATCTCCTCGCCCAGCGGCGTCACGCTGACCTCGCTGCCGCCGCGCTCGAAGATCTTGACGTCCAGCTCCTCCTCCAGCTTCTTGATCGCGACGGACAGCGTCGGCTGCGACACGAAGCAGGCCTCGGCGGCGCGGCCGAAATGGCGTTCGCGCGCGACGGCGACGATGTAGCGGAGCTCTGTCAGGGTCATAGGCCCGAACGCTACACTGCCGCCGCCCCACGAGGGCTCCCAGGGTTTATACCGAGGTACCTCCCATGACAGATCGCAAGCCGATGACCCTGCCGCGCCTGGCGCAGATGCATGCCCGCGGCGAGAAGATCGCCATGCTGACCTGCTACGACGCGGCCTTCGCGTCGCTGCTGGACGAGGCCGGCGTGGACATCCTGCTGATCGGCGATTCGCTGGGCAATGTGCTGCAGGGCCGCGGCTCCACGGCGCCGGTGAGCCTGGAGGACATGGTTTATCACACGTTCTGCGTGTCGCGCGGCCACCGGTGGGCCTGGATCGTGGCCGACCTGCCGTTCGACAGCTATCACGTCAGCAAGGAAGAGGCCTGGAAGAGCGCCGCCGCGCTGGTCAAGGCCGGCGCCCACATGGTGAAGCTCGAAGGCGGCGGCTGGACGACCGAGACGGTGCGTTTCTTGAGCGAACGCGGCATCCCGGTCTGCGTGCACCTGGGCTTCACGCCGCAGACGGTGAACGCGCTGGGCGGCTTCAAGGTACAGGGCCGCGACGAGGAGAGCGCCGCGCGCATCAAGCGCGAGTCGCAGGAGGCCGTCGAGGCCGGCGCGGCGATGCTGCTGTACGAGATGGTGCCGGCCGCGCTGGCCGCCGAGATCACCGCCGCGTCGCCGGTGCCCGTCATCGGCATCGGCGCGGGCGTGGGCACGTCGGGCCAGGTGCTGGTGCTGCACGACATGCTCAACATCACGCCGGGCAGGAAGCCCCGCTTCGTCAAGGACTTCATGGCCGGCAAGGACTCCGTGCTGGCGGCCGTGAAGGGCTATGTGGACGAGGTGAAGGCGGGGACCTTCCCGGTCAACGAGGTCCACGGGTTCTAGGACAACATGCCCCCACGCTCGTTCTGCTCAGTGCCCGCCGAGGGGGCGCGTCAGCGGTTTCGGGCGACCGGGCACCACTGACATGCAAGTCATCCACACCATCCCCGAACTGCGCGACGCGCTCGCCATCCACCGCCAGCGCGGCTTCGTGCCGACGATGGGCAACCTGCACGACGGCCATCTGGCGCTGGTGAAGCAGGCGCGCGAGCTGGTGGGGCCGGCCGGCGCCGTGGTCGCCAGCATCTTCGTGAACCGGCTGCAGTTCGCGCCGCACGAGGACTTCGACACCTACCCGCGCACGCTGGAGCGCGATTGCGAGCTGCTGGCGAGCGCCGGCTGCGACATCGTCTTCGCGCCGTCCGAGAAGGCCCTGTACCCCGAGCCGCAGGGCTACAAGGTGGTGCCGCCCCCCGAGCTGGCCGACATCCTGGAAGGCCACTTCCGCCCCGGCTTCTTCACCGGCGTCTGCACCGTCGTGCACAAGCTGTTCAACATCGTGCAGCCCACGCTGGCGGTGTTCGGCAAGAAGGACTACCAGCAGCTGATGGTGCTGCGCCGCATGACGGCGCAAATGGGCCTGCCCATCGCCATCCACGGTGGCGAGACGCGCCGCAGCGCGCAAGGCCTGGCGCTGTCGTCGCGCAACGGCTACCTCAGCGAAGCCGAGAAGGTGGAGGCGCTGCGGCTGTCACGCACGCTCACGCAATTGATCGCGCGCTGGCGTGCCGGCGCGCGAGACTCGGCCGCGCTGGAAGCCGACGCGATGCAGTCGCTGCGCGATGCCGGCTGGGCGCCGGACTACGTCACACTGCGCCGCCAGCATGACCTGGGAGCGGCCGTCGAAGGCCAGCCGCTCGTGGCCCTCGCCGCTGCCAAGTTGGGCAGCACCCGTTTGATCGACAACCTCGAAGTTTGAAATGGCACTGAATCGACTGCACCGCCGCCCGCTGCTGGCCCTGGCGGCCTCCCTGGCTCTGAGCCTGACCGCCTGTGGCGGCGGGGGCGGCAGCGGCGGTGACAGCGGTGGCGGCGGCACCACGCCCACGCCGCCCGCGCCGGGCTCCGTCACGCTGACCGTCACGCACAAGGTGCGCCTGACCACGACGCAGGGCGTCATCGAGATCGGCCTGGACCGCACGCATGCGCCCGTCACGGTGGACAACTTCCTGAAGTACGTCAATGACGGCTTCTACAACGGCACCGTCTTCCACCGCGTCATCAACGGCTTCGTCATCCAGGGCGGCGGCGTGGCCCGCAATGGTGCCGGCGCGCTGCAGGAGAAGACGCCCACTTACGCACCGATCGCGCTGGAGAGCCGCACGGGCCTGTCCAACCTGCGCGGCACGCTCGCGATGGCCCGCACCAACGCGCCCGACAGCGCCACCAGCCAGTTCTTCGTCAACGTGGTGGACAACAACGGCACCGGCCTGAACAACCTGAACTACCAGAGCAGCGCCAGCCCCGGCTACGCCGTGTTCGGCCAGGTCACGGCGGGCCTGGACGTGGTGGACAAGATCAAGGCCGTCTCGACCAACTCGTCGGACGTGCCGCTGGTCGACGTGACCATCACGGAAGCCAAGGTCATTCCGTAACCAACTGAATCAGCGTGTCGGCGGCGCACGCCGCCGGCCCGTTGGGCAGGCCCAGCCATACACGGGTCCTGCCATGCTGCGCCGCCTTGCCATCCTGCTTTCCGTCCTGAGCCTGGCCGCCTGCGGCGGCGGAGATGGCGACCATCACCATGGTGGTGGCGGTGGGGGCGGCGGCACGCCGTACCCGCAGCCCAATCCGAACCCCAACCCGCCCACGCTGTCGTGCAGCGCGGCGGGCCTGGCCGCATCGGCGGCCAGCCAGTGGGGCACGGTCTGCATGTTGACCAGCAGCGGGGAGATCGTCGTCGAGCTGTACGACAGCTACGCACCGCAGACGGTCGCCAACTTCTACAAGTACGTCGCGGCGGGCTTCTACACGAAGACGCTGATCCACCGCGTCGACCGCGACTTCGTCGTGCAGGGCGGCGGCTACACGTCGGGCATGGTGACCAAGACGCCGCTGTACGCGCCCATCAGGCTGGAGAGCAACAACAACCTCTCCAACCTGCGCGGCACCATCGCCATGGCCCGCCGCAGCGACGCCGACTCGGCCACCAGCCAGTTCTTCTTCAACGTGGTGGACAACACCAGCCTGGACTACCAGAGCCCCGCCAACCCGGGCTACGCGGTGTTCGGCCGCATCATCTCGGGGCTGAACACGCTGGACGCGATCAACGTGGTGCCCACCTACACCTACAGCCAGAGCGACATCCAGCCGCGCACCGAAGTGCTGGTGTACTGGATGCAGCGGCTGAAGTAAGGCCCGCCCGCCCGCACCTGCTGCGCGCCAATCGTCCGCGCTGGCGGCCGTTCGTCATCCGGCCGGCGCGGGCCGCTGGCGGGCCGGGCAACATGGCCTCCGTCAACACCTTGATGGAGTCCACATGTCCCGCAAGCGTTCCTGGGCCGGCCTGTTCGCCGCCGCCGTCGGCATCCTGACCGCGCTGCACGTCAGCCAGGGCCAGGCGGCGCCGGCCGAGTTTCGCGACCTGAAGGTCGACGTCGTCGGCCAGGGCCGGCCGGTCGTCATGATCCCTGGCCTGAACAGCGCCGCCAGCGTGTGGACCGAGACCTGCGCCGCGCTGCAGCCCGGCGTGCAATGCCACCTTGTGCAGTTGCCCGGCTTCGCCGGCACGCCCGCCGTGGCGACGGAGAACTTCCAGCTCGCCATGCGCGACCGCCTGCTCGCCTATCTGGACGACCGCAAGCTGGACAAGCCCGTCGTCATGGGCCACAGCCTGGGCGGCGTGCTGGCGCTGCAGATGGCGGCGGAAAAGCCGGGGCGCATCGAGCGCCTGGTCATCGTGGACAGCCTGCCCTTCCTGGGCGGTCTGCGCGGCATGACGCCCGAGCAGGCCAGGGGCATGGCCGCCGGCATGCGCCAGCAGATGCTGGCCGCCACCAAGGAGCAGTGGGAAGCCGGCACGCGCCAGGGCGCCGGCGGCATGAGCCGCAGCCCGGCCAACACCGAGCGCGTCATCGCCTGGGGCCTGGCCAGCGACCGCGCGACGACGGCGCAGGCCATGTCCGAGCTGTGGGGCGACGACCTGCGGCCGCTGCTGCCGCGCATCACGACGCCGACGCTGGTGATGGGCGCCTGGGCTGCCTACGAACCGATGGGCTCGACACTGGAGAGCACCAGGAAGATCTTCGAGACCCAGTACGCGGGTCTCAGCGGCGCGAAGGTGTCGATGAGCCTGCGCGGCCACCACTTCCTCATGTGGGACGATGCCGACTGGCTGGTGGGCGAGGTGAAGGCCTTCCTGGCCGCAAAGCCGTAACGACGGGTTCGGAGGCCCATGACGACAGGCAAACGCAGCGCGATCCAGGCGCTGTTGTGGAGTTTCTATGCCGGCCTCTCGCTCGCGATGATCGCGAGCTTCGGGCCGCTGACCGGCTCCATGGCCTTCGTCATGGTGTTCGTGGCCGCCGGGTTGTGGGGCTGCAGCGAACTGCTGCGCGCGCTGGCCCTGCGCCACGGCTGGCTGGACCTGCCGCCCCGCGGCCTGTTGCTGCGCCTGCTGGGGTTGCCGCCGCTGATGGCCTTCGCACTGCAGCTCCTGACCTCCGCCGTCAGCTGGACCGGTATCCAGCTGGGCCTGCTGGCATTTCCCCCCGGCATGCCGCGCGGCGGCTTGGTGATGCTGGGCTACACGCTCAACACCAGCGTGCTGCTGTGGTTGTGGCTGGCCGTCTGGGTGGGGGTGCACATGGTCAACCGCTGGCGCCTGGGCGAGATCGCCAAGTGGCAGGCCGAGACGGCGGCGCGCGAGCTGGAGCTGCAGGTGCTGCGCGCCCAGATCAACCCGCATTTCCTGTTCAACGCGCTGAACAACCTGCGCGCCCTCGTCAACGAAGACCCGGCCCGCGCCCGCGAGATGCTGAGCCGCCTGTCCAACACGCTGCGCCACACGCTGCAGCACAGCGCCAAGGAGCGCGTGCCGCTGGCCGACGAGCTGGCCGTCGTGCGCGACTACGTGGCGCTGGAGCAGCTGCACCACGAGGAGCGGCTGCGCGTGGACTGGCAGGTGGACGCCGCGGCCGAAGCCGCCAGCGTGCCGCCCATGCTGCTGCAGCTGATGGTGGAGAACGCCATCAAGCACGGCATCGCGCGTACGCCGGGCGGCGGGGTCGTCAACATCCGCATCGCGCGCGAGGGCGAGGCGCTGCAGATCGCCGTCGACAACCCCGGCCGCTGGGCGCCGTGGAGCGGCGCGCAGGCCGGCACCGGCCTGGGCCTGACCCATCTGCGCGAGCGCCTGCGGCACGCCGGCGGGCGTGGGGCCGACTGTCGCATCGTCGATGCCGATGGCCGCGTGCAGGTCTGCATGACACTGGCGGCATGAGGATCTTCATCGTCGAGGACTCGCGCCTGGCCCGCCAGGAGCTGCGCACGCTGCTGGCGGCCATCCCGGATGCCGATGTCGTGGGCGAAGCCGCCGAGCTGGCCGCGGCGCGCTCCGGCGTCGAGGCCCTGGCACCCGAGCTGCTGCTGCTGGACGTGGAGCTGCCCGGCGCCACCGGCTTCGACCTGCTGGACCAGCTGGAACATGTGCCGCTGGTCGTCTTCACGACGGCCTACGACCAGCATGCGCTGGCCGCCTTCGAGCGCAACGCGCTGGACTACCTGCTCAAGCCCATCGACCCAGCCCGGCTGGAGGCCGCACTGGCGAAGGCGCGTGCGCGGCTGCGGCCGGCGCCGGTCGCCGCGTCGCAGGCCGCGGTGGCGACCAAGGGCGCGGACGACATGGTCTTCCTGCGCGACGGCGAGCGCTGCTGGTTTGTGCGGCTGGGCGACATTGCCGGGTTTGAAGCCTGCGGCAACTACGCCCAGGCCTGGTTCGACGGCCAGCGCCCGCTGATCAACCGCACGCTGACCAGCCTGGAGGACAGGCTGGACCCGCAGCTGTTCTTCCGCGCCAGCCGCAGCCACCTGATCAACCTGCGCTGGATCCAGGGCATCACGCCCTCCAGCAGCGACGGTTACCGCGTCACGCTGAAGGACGGCCACCAGGTGGAGGTGTCGCGGCGCCAGGCCAGGCTGCTGCGGGAGAAGCTGGAGCTGTAGCGGCCCGTCGGTTGGCGGCGCAGGCTGTCCCGTGCGATCTGCAGTTCGTCGGCTTGCGGGTGACGGCTGGGGCAGAGATGCGACGATGCCGGCCACTTCAACCCCGGACTGCCAGGACTTCAGACCATGACCCGCTCCGCCACCTTCGCCGTCTCGCTGGCCGCCGCCGCACTGCTGAGCGCCTGCGTGTTCGCGCCGCCCGCCGGCGTCATCTCGGCCGACTCCGACGCCATTGCCAAGATGAGCGAGCGCGCCGTCGCCACGTGCGGCCAGGGCAATGTGCGGGAAGTGAACGCCAAGAGCTTCACCTGCAAGTGAGCGGGCCGCTCAGGCCTTCAGGAACTCCGCCTTCGTCCCCAGCCAGCGCGCCACCTGGCGCCGCGCGGCCTCGGGGTGTTCGTCCAGCAGCCACGGCGCCAGCTCGCGCGCGGCCACCAGCAGCGGCGCGTCCTCCTGCAGGTCGGCAAAGCGCAGCAGCTCGGCGCCGCTCTGGCGCGAGCCCATGAACTCGCCGGGGCCGCGGATGTCCAGGTCGCGCCGCGCGATCTCGAAGCCGTCGGTGGTCTCGGCCATGGCCTTGAGCCGCGACTTGCCCGTGTCCGACAGCGGCGGGCTGTAGATCAGCACGCACACACTCGCCTTTGACCCGCGCCCCACGCGGCCGCGCAGCTGGTGCAGCTGTGCGAGGCCGAAGCGCTCGGCATGCTCGATGACCATCAGGCTGGCATTGGGCACATCCACGCCCACCTCGATGACGGTAGTCGCCACCAGCACGCTCATCGCGCCGCTGGAGAACTGCGCCATCACGGCCGCCTTGTCCGCCGGCGACATGCGCCCGTGCAGCAGGCCCACCGACGTGCCGGCCAGCGTCTCGCTCAGCTCGGCATGCGTCTCGGTGGCGTTGCGCAGGTCGACGGCCTCGCTCTCCTCCACCAGCGGGCAGACCCAGTAGACCTGCGCGCCGTCGGCCACCGCCATGCGGATCTTGTCGACCACGTCATGCCGCTTGGCCTCGGTGAACACCTTGGTCACGATGGGGCTGCGGCCGGGCGGCAGCTCGTCGATGGTGGAGACGTCCAGGTCGGCGAAGTAGGTCATCGCCAGCGTCCGCGGGATGGGCGTGGCGCTCATCATCAACAGGTGCGGCTCCAAGTCCATCGCCTTGAGCTTGTTGCGCAAGGCCAGCCGCTGCGCCACGCCGAAGCGGTGCTGCTCGTCGATGATGGCCAGGCCCAGCTTCGCGAACTTGACCTTGTCCTCGATGACGGCATGCGTGCCGACAACGAGTTGCGCCTCGCCCGACGCGGCCGCGTCCAGCATCTTCTGCCGCGCCTTGCCCTTCACGCTGCCGGTGATCCAGGCCACCTTCAGCCCCAGCGGCTCCAGCCAGGCTATGAGCTTGCGGAAATGCTGCTCGGCCAGGATCTCTGTGGGCGCCATCAGCGCGCACTGCCAGCCGGCGTCGATGGCGATGGCCGCGGCCAGCGCGGCGACGACCGTCTTGCCCGAGCCCACATCGCCCTGCAGCAGCCGGTGCGTGGGCTGCGGCCGGGCGAGGTCTTGCGCGATCTCCTCGCACACGCGCTGCTGCGCCGCCGTGAGCTGGAACGGCAGCACGCCCAGCAGCTTCTCGTGCAGGCCGCCGGGGCGCGCCTGCAGGGCCGGGGCCACCAGCAGCGCCCGCTCGCGCTGTGCCTGCAGCTGTGACAGCTGCTGCGCCAGCAGTTCCTCGAACTTGAGCCGGTGCCAGGCCGGGTGCTGGTGCTCGTGCAGCGCGTGCTGCGACGCGCTGGGCGGCGGGTGGTGCAGATAGGTCAGCGCGTCCTTCAGCGTGGGCAGCCCGCGCGGCACGACGCCGGGCGGCAGGATCTCGCGCAGGTCCGCCCGCGCCAGGCCCGACGCGACGGCCTTGCGCAGATAGGCCTGAGGCAGCTGCGCCGACGCGGGGTAGACGGGCGTGAGCTCTTTAGCCAGCGGCGTGTCGTCGTCCACCACCTTGACGACCGGGTGCACCATCTCGCGGCCGAAGAAGCCGATACGCGGCTCGCCGCGCAGCCGCAGCCGCGCACCGACGGCCATCTGCTTCTGTTGCGACGGGTAGAAGTGCAGGAAGCGCAGCAGCAGCGAGCCGGTCTCGTCCTTCACGCGCACCAGCAGCTGGCGCCGCGAGCGCAGCTCGATCTGGCTGTCGACGACGACGCCTTCCACCTGGGCCGCCTCGTTGTCGTGCAGCGCGCCTATGGGCGTGATGCGGGTCTCGTCCTCGTAGCGCAGCGGCAGGTGCAGGGCCAGGTCGATGTCGCGCACCAGGCCCAGCTTCTCCATCGCCTTCTGCGGGGCGGACTTGGGTTTGGCAGGGGGCGGGGAGGCGGCCTCGGGCATGGGCCGCATTCTGGCGGCTTGCGCGCCGCGTCAGCGGAAGTAGCGCTGCCGCAGCCGGTCGTAGCGGCCGTCGCGCTTGAGGGCGTCGAGCGCCGCCTGCAGCCGGCGCACCAGGGCCGGGTCGGCGTCGGGCCGCAGGCCGTAGTAGTAGCTGCGCGTCGAGTCCTGTTCCATGACCGGTTGCAGCGTGCCATAGGGCAGCTGCAGCTGGCGCAGGTTCCAGGCGGCGGCCCAGTCCAGCAGCGCCACGTACTCCATGCGGCCGGCCAGCAGCTTGCGAACGTTGGTCGCGTCGTCCAGCCCGTGCTCCAGCTCCAGGCCGGGCCTGAGGCCGGCGGCCTGCAGCTGCCGGTCGGCGGCCGAGTCGCGCACGACGCCGATGCGCGCCGCACCGAGCTCGGCGAGCTGGGTCATGGCCAGGTCGCTGCGGCTGGCGAGGCGATACAGCAGGATGCGGCGTTGCGCGATGGGGCCGACCCACTGGAACTGCGACTCGCGTTCGGGCGTGCGGGTCAGCGAGAACAGCACGCTGTTGGCACTGGCCTCGGCGGCCTGCACGGCGCGTTGCCAGGGCAGCACCTGCAGTGCCAGTCGCAGGCCGGCGCTGGCGGCCATCAGGCGCAGCAGCTCGACGCTGAATCCCTGGGCGCCGGCTTCGTCCTGGTAGTTCAGCGGTGGCAGGTTTTCCGTGATGCCCTGCAGCGTCGCGTCGCCGGCAGCCGCAATGGCGAGCGGCGCGGCGAGCAGGGTGGTCAGCGCGAGGCAGGAGCGGCGTTTCACGACGGCGGGTCTGGAGAGCGGCCGAGTCTAGGTCGCCCGCATGACAAACCTTCGCGCCGCCGCGTGCGGGCCGTGCGATTTCGCGCGCCGGGCCCGTGGCCGTGGGGTCAGCCCGGCGTCGCCACGCCAGCCATGCGGTCGTGGGCGCGGAAGAACTGGCGCGCCAGCGCCAACAGCTGGCCCTGGCTCAGCTCGGCGGCAGGGCGGTAGTCGGCGATGTGCGGCGCCAGCTGCGGCCGGTGCGCTTCCACATAGTGGCGGAACTGACCCAGCACGACGTGCGAGCCGGTCATCAGCACCTCCGGGGTGTCCTGCAGCGCCTGGCACAGCGCGGCGAAGAGGGCCTGCAGGCTGCGCGAGTCATCGCCGTGCGCGTGCCGCTCATGGGCCTCGATGCGTGCGGCGTGAACCTGGTGCGCATCGAAATGCAGCACCTGGGCGTGGTGATGGTCGAGATGGACAACGGCGTGGAACATGGGAAGTCTCCGGTGGGATGTCAACGGGTGGTTTCGGTGGCGGCCTGGCAGTCGACGCAGCGCAACGCCTGCGGCTGGCGCTGCAGCCGGTCGAAAGGGATGACGGCCGCACAGTCGATGCAGCGGCCGTAGGCGGGCGTCTTCAAGCGCATCAGCGCGTCGTCGAGGGCGTCCAGCTCGGCGAGCAGGTGGTCGTCGCGGGCCTGATCCAGTTCGCGGTCGGCGTCGTCGTCTGCCAGCAACGCGGCGGCGTGCGCGACGCGGTCGACGCCGTCGCGCTGGGCCTGCAGCGCCGCCTGCACGCGTTGGCGGGCCAGCGTCAGCTCGCTTTCCAGCAGGGCATGTTGTCCGGGGGTAAGGGCAGTGCTCATGGAACCTCCTGGCGCCCATGCTGGCACCCTGCCCGTGGCGGCGCGTTGCGCTGCGTCAAGAAGGTGGCGATGGGAGAATCCGCCTCCCTCCACTGGTTTGGCACGGGTCCGTCCGGCCCTCAAGCGCATGTCCCACACGGTCGCCGACTTCGATTTCGACCTTCCTCCCGAGTTGATCGCCCAGCATCCCGCCGCGGAGCGCACCGCGTCGCGCCTGCTGGACGCCACCGGCCCCGAGCCCGTGGACCGCGTGTTCCGCGAGCTGCCCGAACTGCTGCAGTCGGGCGACCTGCTGGTGTTCAACAACACCCGCGTCATCAAGGCGCGGCTGTATGGCGTGAAGTCGACCGGCGGCAACGTCGAGGCGCTGGTCGAGCGCGTGCTGCCCGGCACGCAGGAGGTGTGGATGCACCTGCGCGCCAGCAAGAGCCCCAAGCCCGGCAGCCGCGTGCGCTTCGCCGACGCTTTCGACGCCGAGGTGCTGGGCCGCTGCGGGCCCGACATGGGCCTGTTCCACCTGCGCTTTGCCGGCGACCCGTTCGCGCTGCTGGAGGCCCACGGCCATGTGCCGCTGCCGCCCTACATCGAGCATGCCGACAGCGCCGACGACGAACGCCGCTACCAGACCGTGTTCGCCAAGGAGCCCGGCGCCGTTGCCGCGCCGACCGCTGCGCTGCACTTCGACGAGGCGCTGCTGGCCCGGCTGGCCGAACGCGGTGTGCAGCAGGCGCATGTGACGCTGCACGTGGGCGCCGGCACGTTCCAGCCGGTGCGCGTCGAGAAGATCGACGAGCACAAGATGCACAGCGAATGGTTCGACGTGCCGCAGGCCACGGTGGACGCCGTCGCCGCCTGCCGCGCGCGCGGCGGCCGCGTGGTGGCCGTGGGCACGACGACGCTGCGCGCGCTGGAGTCCGCCGCGCGGGGCGGCACGCTGCGGGCCGGTGCCAGCGAAACCGACATCTTCATCACGCCGGGCTTCGAGTTCCGCGTCGTCGACCGGCTCGTCACCAACTTCCACCTGCCCAGGAGCACGCTGATGATGCTGGTCAGCGCGCTGGCCGGGCATGCGCATGTGATGGCGCTGTACCGCCACGCGATTGCGCAGCGCTACCGCTTCTTCAGCTATGGCGACGCGATGCTGCTTTCACGGGTCCACGCAACGCGCCCCTGACCGGCTTCATCGACGGCCGCCGTGAACACGGCCCGTGACGTGACCGGCAGCGCGACGCGCATGTGCACGCGCGCCTCGTGCCGCACGTCCAGCAGCGCGGCGCCATGCTGCTCGACAAGCCGGCGCAGCCGCCCCTCCAACTCGTAGGGCAACTCGCAGCCCAGCTCGGCCAGGGCCACGCGCTCGATCTTGTCGGCCGTCAGCAGCGCCTGGGCGATGCAGTCCGTGTAGGCGCGCACCAGGCCGCCGGCGCCCAGCTTCACGCCGCCCCAGTAGCGCACGGCCGTGGCCAGAACGCCGTCCAGCCCCTGGTGGCGCAGCACGTCCAGCATGGGCCGGCCGGCGGTGCCGCCGGGCTCACCATCGTCGTTGGCGGCCGAGTGGCCGCCGGCCAGCAGCGCCCAGCAGACATGGGCGGCGCCCGGGTGTTCGGCGCGCAGCTGCGCCACGCGGGCCAGCGCCGCGGCGCGGTCGGCGCAGGGTTCCACCCGGCCGAGGAAGCGGCTCTTCTTGACGACGAGTTCGTGTTCGGCCGGGGCGGCCAGGGTCAGCGGCATGGCGGGATTGTCGGCTGCGACAATCCCCACCCCATGCTGAAGTTCGACCTCCTCAAGACTGAAGGCCGCGCCCGCCGCGGCACGCTCACGCTCAACCACGGCGTCGTGCAGACGCCCATCTTCATGCCCGTGGGCACCTACGGCACGGTCAAGGGCGTCACACCGCGATCGCTGCAGGAGATGGGCGCGCAGATCATCCTGGGCAACACCTTCCACCTGTGGATGCGGCCGGGCCTGGATGTGGTGAAACAGTTCGGCGGCCTGCACCGCTTCGAGAGCTGGACCAAGCCCATCCTGACCGACAGCGGCGGCTTCCAGGTGTGGAGCCTGGGCGCGATGCGCAAGATCAGCGAAGAGGGCGTCAAGTTCGCCTCGCCGGTGAACGGCGACAAGCTGCTGCTGACGCCAGAGGTCAGCATGCAGATCCAGACGGTGCTCAACAGCGACATCGTCATGCAGTTCGACGAATGCACGCCGTATGAAAGCAAGGGCGTGCTGACGACCGAGCGCGAGGCCAAGCAGTCCATGGAGCTGAGCCTGCGCTGGGCCAAGCGCTGCATCACCGAGTTCGAGCGGCTGGAGAACCCGAACGCGCTGTTCGGCATCGTGCAGGGCGGCATGTACACGAACCTGCGCGACGCCTCGCTGGCCGGCCTGGCCGAGCTGGACCTGCCCGGTTACGCCATCGGCGGCCTGAGCGTGGGCGAGCCCAAGGCCGAGATGCAGCGCATCCTGGAACACACGGGCCACCAGCTGCCGGCCAACAAGCCGCGCTACCTGATGGGCGTGGGCACGCCGGAAGACCTCGTCGAGGGCGTCAGCCAGGGCATCGACATGTTCGACTGCGTGATGCCCACCCGCAACGCGCGCAACGGCCACCTGTTCACGCGCTTCGGCGACCTGCGGCTGCGCAACGCCCGCTACAAGGCCGACGAGTCGCCCGTGGACCCCACCTGCAGCTGCGAATGCTGCAAGGGCTTCAGCCGCGCCTACCTCCACCACCTGGATCGCTGCGGCGAGATGCTGGGCCCCATGCTGACCAGCATCCACAACCTGCACTACTACCTGGCCCTGATGCAGGAGATGCGCGACGCGCTGGACGCCGGGCGCTTCGAGGCCTGGCGGGCCCAGTTCCACGCGGACCGCGCACGGGGCGTTTGACGCGCATCCCAAGAGCTAGGGGGGGCAGGTGTTGCTGCCCTGAAATTCCCCCCTCGTTTACAGGTGAGTACGGATAAATCCGTCACATCCTGCAGCCCAGAATTCGCCCGCCCACTCTGGTGCAGGCGCTGCGTCTGCCGTGCTGTAACTGTTTGAAACAACGGAGTGGGTCCGACGAACTTTCGAGGCCTCCCGATGTCGATCAAGTCCTTGCGCGCTCGCGCTGCCGCTGCCCTGCGCCGTGCTTCCCGCTCTGCAACTGCCCGTGCCCCGGCGCCGCGGCCTGCGTCGTGGAAGGTCGAGACGCTGGAGCCCAAGCTGCTGCTGTCGGCCGACGCGCTGCCGGCGGTGCATCTGCTGGCCACGCAGGCCGATGCGCAGGCACCCAAGGTCTACGGCTTCGAGCGCGGCGAGGGCGCGGCCTGGGTGGATGCCCGCGCGGCCGGCGACACGGCGGGCGGGCTGCTGCAGTTCGGTGACGGCATTGCAGCCGCCGACGTGGCGGTGCGACGCGTCATCGACGATGCCACCGGCGAGGCCAACGCGCTGGAGTTGGCGCTGCGCGGCAGCGGCGACCGCGTGCAGCTGCGCGGCTTCTTCACCGACGCCAACCCGGTGCAAGCCGTCGCGTTCGCCGATGGCACGCGCTGGACGGCTGACGAGCTCCCCGGCCTGATCGAGACCGGCCCGCAGCGCCAGGCGCTGGCGGCGCAGGCGGCCACGGCCAATGCCGTCGTCACCAACGGCCCGGGCAACAACCTCTACCTGTTCGGCCGCGGCGATGGCGCGACGACGGTGCAGTCCTACTCGGACCCCAACCTCGGCAAGGTCAACACACTGCAGTTCAAGGCCGGCGTGGCGCCGGCGGACGTCAGCGTCGCGCGCGCACTCGACAGCCAGGCCGGCGGCAACGTCGCGCTGGCGCTGACCATCAACGGCACCGCCGACGTCATTTCATTCAACGGCTTCCTGTACGGCGGCACGCCGGCCAACGAGTTCAACGGGCTGCAGAAGGTCGTGTTCGCGGATGGCACGAGCTGGGATGTGTCGCACCTGCTGTTCCTGCTGGGCATGGGCACGGCGGGCAACGACAGCTACTCCGGCAGCTCGGGCGCTGATCTGCTGAATGGCGGCGCCGGGAATGACAGCCTCTGGGGCGTTGGGGGCAACGACAGCCTGTACGGCGGTGCGGGCGATGACAACCTGGACGGCGGTGATGGCGATGATTTGCTTGAAGGTGGCAGCGGCAACGACTCGCTGAGCGCCGGCGCCGGCAACAACACCTTCCTTTTCGGCCGCGGTGATGGGCAGGACCGGCTTTACTACAACTACAACTCGACCGCCGGGCGCATCAACACGCTGCAGTTCAAGGCCGGCATTGCGCCCGCCGACGTCGTCGTTAAGCAGGCGTACGACAACTATTGGGGGGGCAACCAAGCGCTGGAGCTGAGCATTGCCGGAACGACCGACAAGGTCATCGTCAACGGCTTCTTCTACTACGACGATCCGGCCAACGCCTATGCCGGCATCCAGAAGGTGCGCTTCGCCGATGGCACCGAATGGACGGCCGGCCAGATCGTCGTGCTGCTGCTCGCCGGCACGGACGGCAACGACAATCTGCGCGGCACAGCCGCGCCCGACACGATCAACGGTGGGGTGGGCAATGACACGTTGAACGGTGCCGGCGGTGACGACACCGTGTCGGGCGGCATCGGCAACGATGCGCTGTACGGCGAGGGCGGCGCGGATCAGCTGTTCGGCAACGAGGGCGACGACAGTCTGGACGGCGGCGACGGCAACGACACGCTGGAAGGCGGTGCCGGCAACGACACGCTGAATGGCGGTGCCGGCAGCAACACTTTCGTGTTTGGTCGCGGCGACGGCCAGGACCGCCTCTACTACAACTACAACTCGACGGTCGGCCGCGTCAACACGTTGCAGTTCAAGCCGGGTATCGCGCCCGCCGACGTCATCGTCAAGCAGGCCTATGACAACTATTGGGGCGGCAATCAGGCGCTGGAGTTGAGCATCGCCGGCACGACCGACAAGGTCATCGTCAACGGCTTCTTCTACTACGACGATCCGGCCAACAACTACGCCGGCATCCAGCGTGTGCGCTTTACCGACGGCACGGAATGGGACGCCGCGGCCATCCTGGGCATGCTTTACGCCGGCACGGACGGCAACGACAACCTGCGCGGCACGAGTGGCGCCAACTTCATCTACGGTGGTGGCGGCAACGACACGCTGAACGGTGCCGGCGGTGATGACACCGTGTCGGGCGGCATTGGCAACGATGCGCTGTACGGCGAGGGCGGCGCAGATCAGCTGTTCGGCAACGAAGGCGACGATAGCCTGGAAGGTGGCGACGGCAATGACACGCTGGACGGTGGTGCCGGCAACGACACGCTGAACGCCGGTGCAGGCAACAACACGTTCGTGTTTGGTCGCGGGGATGGCCAGGACCGGCTGTACTACAACTACAACTCGACGGTCGGCCGCGTCAACACGCTGCAGTTCAAGGACGGCGTTGCGCCCGCCGACATCGTCGTCAAGCAGGTCTACGACAACTACTGGGGCGGCAACCAGGCGCTGGAGTTGAGCATCGCCGGCACGACCGACAAGGTGACCGTCAACGGCTTTTTCTACTACGACGATCCCGGCAACAACTACAACGGCCTGCAAAAGGTCAGGTTCGACGACGGCACCGAGTGGGACGTCGCTGCCCTGCTCGGCAGGCTGTACACGGGCACCGAAGGTGATGACGGATGGCGCGGCACCAACGCGGCCGAAACCTTCAACGGCCTCGGTGGCAATGACAGCATCGCCGGTGCGGGTGGCAACGACATCATTGACGGTGGCGCCGGCAATGACACGCTGCGCGGTGACGACGGCGATGACGTCGTCATGGGCGGCATCGGCAATGACAGTCTCTACGGTGGCGCCGGCAAGGATGTGCTGCAGGGCGGCGACGGGGATGACGGCCTGGACGGCGGTGACGGCGACGACACACTGGACGGCGGTGCGGGCAACGACACGCTGAACGCCGGCAACGGCAACAACACCTTCCTGTTTGGGCGTGGCGACGGTCAGGACCGCCTGTACTACAACCACAACGGCGGCCAGGCGCGCACGAACACGTTGCAGTTCAAGGCTGGCGTGTCTCCGGCTGATGTGCGCGTCAAGCAGGCCTACGACAACTATTGGGGAGGCAACCAGGCGCTGGAGTTCAGCATCGTCGGGACAACCGACAAGGTCACTGCCAACGGCTTCTTTTACTACGACGACCCCAGCAACGGCTACAACGGCCTGCAGAAGGTCCGCTTCGACGACGGTACCGAATGGGACATTGCGACGTTGGTTGCGATGGTCGAGACCTTCACCGACGGCGATGACAACGTGCGCGGCACGATCGCCAGCGAGACCCTCAGCGGCGGGCTGGGCAATGACACCATCGCCGGCGCGGCCGGCAACGACATCATCGACGGCGGTGCGGGCAACGACAGCCTGTCTGGTGATGATGGCGACGACGCGGTCACCGGGGGCACGGGCAACGACAGCATCAGCGGCGGCAGCGGCATCGACCTGCTGCAGGGCGGCGACGGCAACGATTCGCTGAACGGCGGCAGCGGCAATGACCGACTCTACGGCGAGGCGGGCGATGACGCCCTGGACGGCGGGGACGGCGACGACCTGCTGGAAGGCGGTACCGGCAATGACACGCTGAACGCCGGAGCGGGGAGCAACACCTTCCTGTTCGGCCGTGGTGATGGTCAGGACCGGCTGTACTACAACCACAACGGTGGTCAGGCCCGTATCAATACCTTGCAGTTCAAGGCCGGCGTTGCGCCTGCTGACATTGCCATCAAGCAGGCCTACGACAACTACTGGGGTGGCAACCAGGCGCTGGAGTTGAGCATTGCGGGCACGACCGACAAGGTCACCGTCAACGGTTTCTTCTATTACGACGACCCCACCAACGGCTACAACGGTCTGCAGAAGGTCCGTTTCGACGATGGCACCGAATGGGACGTTGCCTATCTCGTCGCGACGCTGCTGGCGGGCACGCCGGCGGCCGACAGCATCGCCGGCACGGTGGCAGCCGACGAGATCCACGGCGGCGCCGGCAATGACACGCTGGCCGGCCGCGGCGGCAACGACGCGCTGTACGGCGAAGAGGGCAACGACGCGCTGTACGGCGATGACGGCAACGACATGCTGTTCGGCGGCGCTGGCAACGACTACCTGGACGGGGGCTACGGCAACAACACCTATGTGTTCGGCCGCGGCGACGGGCAGGACACCATCGGCAACCGATACGACACGACGGCGGGCAAGCTCAACACCATCCAGTTCCGCGCAGACGTGCTGCCGGGCGACGTGAGCGTGCGCCGCGTCTACGACAACCAGAGCGGCGGCATCACGGCGTTGGAGCTGGCCATCGTCGGCAGCAACGACCGCATCACGGTCAACTACTTCGCCTACAACGACGACCCGGCCAACCCCTACAACCCGGTGCAGCGGGCCACCTTTGCCGATGGCACGGTGTGGAACATCGCGCGACTCGTCGAGCTGATGAGCGCGGGCACCGAGGCCAACGACAACCTGCGCGGCACCAATGGCGCCGACGTGCTGACCGGCGGCCGCGGCGACGACATCCTGAGTGGCAACGACGGCCATGACCGCCTGCTGGGCGGCGACGGCAACGACGCGCTGTACGGCGGCAACGGCAACGACACGCTGGACGGCGGCAGCGGCAACGACTGGCTCGAAGGCGGCTACGGCAACAACACCTACCTGTTCGGCCGCGGCGACGGGCAGGACACGCTGGTGGGCTACTACGACTCCACGGCCGGCAAGCTCGGCACCGTGCAGTTCAAGGCCGGCGTCGCCGCGAGCGACGTGCTGCTGCGCCGTGTGGGCGGCGCGCAGGGCAATGGCAACGAATCGCTGGAGCTGTCCATCGCCGGCACGACCGACCGGCTGGTCATCAACTACTTCTTCCAGGGTGACAACCCCGGCAGCTACTACAACCCCGTCCAGCAGGTCCGCTTCGACGACGGAACGACGTGGGACATCCCGACGCTGCTGGCGCTGCTGGGTGCCGGTACCGCCGGCGACGACGCGCTGCGCGGCACCACCGGTGCCGACACGCTGAGCGGCGGCCGTGGCAACGACAGCCTGGAGGGCCTGGACGGCAACGACACGCTGCTGGGCGGCGATGGCAACGACGCGCTGTACGGCGGCAACGGCAACGACACGCTGGACGGCGGCGTGGGCAACGACTGGCTGGAAGGCGGCTACGGCAACAACACCTACCTGTTCGGCCGCGGCGACGGGCAGGACACGCTGGTGGGCTACTACGACTCGACGGCGGGCAAGCTCAACACCGTGCAGCTCAAGGCCGGCGTGGCCGTGGGCGACGTGCTGCTGCGCCGCGTGGGCGGTGCGCAGGGCAATGGCAACGAGTCGCTGGAACTCTCCATCGCCGGCACGACGGACCGGCTTGTCATCAACTACTTCTTCCAGGGTGACAACCCTGGCAGCTACTACAACCCCGTCCAGCAGATCCGCTTCAACGACGGCACGACGTGGAGCGTCGGCGACATCCTGGCCGCGCTGGCCAACGGCACGGCGGCCGACGACGCGCTGCGCGGCACCACGGGCGCCGACACGCTGAGCGGAGGTCGCGGCAACGACAGCCTGGAGGGCCTGGACGGCAACGACACGCTGCTGGGCGGCAGTGGCAACGACGCGCTGTACGGTGGCAACGGCAACGACACGCTGGACGGCGGCGTGGGCAACGACTGGCTGGAAGGCGGCTACGGCAACAACACCTACCTGTTCGGTCGCGGCGACGGTCAGGACACGCTGGTGGGCTACTACGACTCCACGGCCGGCAAGCTCAACGTCGTGCAGCTGAAGGCCGGCGTGGCCGTGGGCGACGTGCTGCTGCGCCGCGTGGGCGGCACGCAGGGCAGCGGCAACGAGTCGCTGGAGCTGTCCATCGCCGGCACGACCGACCGGCTGCTGATCAACTACTTCTTCCAGGGCGACAACCCCGGCAGCTACTACAACCCCGTCCAGCAGATCCGCTTCAACGACGGCACGACGTGGAGCATCGGCGACATCCTCGCCGCGATGGGCGCTGGCACGGCCAGCGACGACGCGCTGCGCGGCACCACGGCCGGCGACACGCTCAGCGGGGGCCGTGGCAACGACAGCCTGGAGGGCCTGGACGGCAATGACACGCTGCAGGGCGGCAGCGGCAACGACGCGCTGTACGGCGGCAACGGCAACGACACGCTGGACGGCGGCACGGGCAACGACTACCTGGACGGCGGCTACGGCAACAACACCTACCTGTTCGGCCGCGGCGACGGGCAGGACCTGATCGGCTCGAACTACGACTCGACAGCCGGCAAGCTCAACACCGTGCAGTTCCGCGCCGGCATCAGCCCGGCGGACGTCGTGCTGCGCAAGGTGACCGGCACGCAGGGCGGCGCCAACGAGTCGCTGGAGATCACGCTGGTCGACAGCGCCGACCGGCTCATCGTCAACTACTTCTTCCAGGGCGGCAGCTCCGCCAGCTACTACAACCCCGTCCAGCAGCTGCGCTTCGACGACGGCACCGCCTGGGACCTGGCCGCCATCAGCGCCCGCCTGGAGACGGCGCCCGCGACGACGACGATCAACGGCACCAGCGGTGCCGACACGCTGACCGGCACGGCCGCCAACGAGACGCTCAACGGCCTGGGCGGCACCGACACGCTGGCCGGCGGCGCCGGCACGGACTTCCTGTCCGGCGGCACGGGCAACAACACCTATCTGTTCAACCGTGGTGACGGCGTCGACACCATCCTCTACAGCGGCGACACCAACCCCAGCCGCCTGAACACCGTGCGCCTGGGCGTGGGCATCACGCCGGCCGACCTCGTGCTGCGCCGCGTGCTGGACAGCCAGACCTTCCGCTACAGCGCGCTGCAGATCGGCATCGCTGGCACCGCGGACCGGCTGATCATCAACTACTTCGTCGAGAACGACAGCCCCACCAACGCCTACAACCCGGTCCAGCAGCTGCAGTTCGACGACGGCACCATCTGGACGGCCACCGAGATCTTCAACCGCCTGAACACCGCCACCGCGGGTGACGACACGTTGACCGGCTCCACGGCCGGCGAGACGCTCAGCGGCGGTGCCGGCAACGACCAGCTCAGCGCGCGCGGCGGCAACGACACGCTGCTGGGCGGCGACGGCGACGACCTGCTGTACGGCGAGGCGGGCAACGACACGCTGGACGGCGGCGCGGGCAACGACTACTTCCACGTCGGCAACGGCAACAACACCATCCTGCTCGGCCTGGGCGACGGCGTGGACGTGCTGGCCTACACCGACTACGACACCAGCAAGACCAACACGCTGGTCTTCAAGGCGAGCATCGCGCCGGCCGATGTGCGCCTGAGCCGCGTGGTGGAAGAGGGCGCGCGCAGCTACCGCGCGCTGGAAGTGGCCTACGGCAACGGCGGCGACAAGCTCATCGTCAACGCCTTCTTCGAGAACGAGGATCCGAACCGCGGCTACAACCCGCTGCAGAAGATCCAGTTCGACGACGGCACCGTCTGGACGCTGGCCGACATCGTCACCCGCACCCAGCAGGGCACGGCGGGCAACGACACGCTGCGCGGCACGTCCTGGGCCGACACGCTGGACGGCGGCGACGGCAACGACACCCTCATCGCCGGCAACGGCAACGACACGCTCAAGGGCGGCGCGGGCGACGACCTGCTGTACGGCGAGGCGGGCAACGACACGCTGGACGGCGGCGCGGGGAACGACTACTTCCACGTCGGCAACGGCAACAACACCATCCTGCTCGGCCTGGGCGACGGCGCCGACGTGCTGGCCTACACCGACTACGACACCAGCAAGACCAACACGCTGGTCTTCAAGGCCGGCATCACGCCGGCCGACGTGAAGCTCAGCCGCGTGCTGGAAGAGGGCGCGCGCAGCTACCGCGCGCTCGAGGTCGCCTACGGCAACGGCGGCGACAAGCTCACCGTCAACGCCTTCTTCGAGAACGACGACCCCAACCGCGGCTACAACCCGCTGCAGAAGATCCAGTTCGACGACGGCACCGTCTGGACGCTGGCCGACATCGTCGCCCGCGTGAACGCGGGCACCGACGGCGCGGACAGCCTCATCGGCACGGCTGCCGGCGAGACGCTGGAAGGTGGCGATGGCCACGACACGCTGTCTGGCCGCGGCGGCAACGACACGCTGCGCGGCGGCCGCGGCAACGACGCGTTGTACGGCGAGGGCGGCAACGACACGCTGGAAGGCGGCGAGGGCGACGACCTGCTGTACGGCGGCGGCGAGAACGACACGCTGGACGGCGGCGCGGGCAACGACTACTTCCACGTCGGCAACGGCAGCAACACCCTCCTGCTGGGCGTGGGCGACGGCGTGGACGTGCTGGCCTACACCGACTACGACACCGGCAAGACCAACACGCTGGTCTTCAAGGCGGGCATCACGCCCGCGGACGTGCGCCTGAGCCGCGCGCTGGAAGAGGGCGCGCGCAGCTACCGCGCGCTGGAAGTGGCCTACGGCAACGGCGGCGACAAGCTCATCGTCAACGCCTTCTTCGAGAACGAGGACCCCAACCGCGGCTACAACCCGCTGCAGAAGATCCAGTTCGCCGACGGCACCGTCTGGACGCTGGCCGACATCGTCGCCCGCACCCAGCAGGGCACGGCGGGCAACGACACGCTGCGCGGCACCTCGTGGGCCGAGACGCTGGACGGCGGCGACGGCAACGACACCCTCATCGCCGGCAATGGCAACGACACGCTCAAGGGCGGCGCGGGCGACGACAGCCTGTCGGGCGAGGAGGGCAACGACGTCCTCGACGGCGGCACCGGCAACGACACGCTCAGCGCCGGCAACGGCAACAACACCTACCTGTTCGGCCGCGGCGACGGGCAGGACACGCTGATCGAGACGCCGTACAACACCGGCAAGGTCAACACGCTGCAGTTCAAGCCGGGCATTGCACCGTCGGACGTCATCGTGCGCCGCGTGTTCGACTACCGCACCGCGCAGTACACGGCCATCAGCATCGGCCTGGCCAACAGCGACGACAAGCTCACCGTCGCCTACTTCTTCTACAACAACGACCCGAAGAACGCCTACAACCCGCTGCAGCAGGTCAAGTTCGACGACGGCACCACGTGGGACCTGAACGCCCTCGTCGCCGAGGTCGACAAGGCCGTGGGCATGGACCTCATCGTGCGCGACGTCAGCGTCGCGCCGGCCGGCGGTGCCAGCCAGTTCCTGTCCGGCGGCCAGGTCACCGTCACCTGGACCACCGTCAACCAGGGCGCCACCGCCACCATCGGCGACTTCGCCGACCGCGTCACGCTGCGCACCGCCGGCGGCGACGTGCTGGCCGAACTGCTGGTGCCCTATGTCGAGGCCACGTCCGGCGCGCTCGCGTCCGGCGCGGTCATCACGCGCACCGTCACGCTGAAGCTGCCGGACGGCCCCACCGGCGCCGGCAACCTGCTGGCCGTCATCGAGAGCGACTACGGCAACACGCAGAAGGAAGGCGGCACCAACGAAACCAACAACCGCGGCCAGGTCGGCTTCGCCAGCACGCTGGCCGAGTACGTCAACTACGTCAACCTCGTCGCCAGCAACCTCAGCATCACGCCGGCCGGCGACTGGCAGAACGGCGACACCGTCACCGTCGGCTGGACCACCAGCAACGCCGGCACCATCACGCCGACGCGTGGCTGGACCGAGCGCGTGGAGGTGCTGAACCAGACCACCGGCATCGTCATCGCCAGCCTCACCCGTGCCGGCACGCCCGCCGAGGCCGCCCCCGGCGCCAGCGTGGACCGCACCGCCAGCTTCAGCTGGCCCGGCGGCGCCAACGCGGCCGGTGCCATCCGCCTGCGCGTCACCGTGGACGCCGGCAATGAGATCGCCGAGTTCAACGGCAACGGCACGCTGGAGAACGATAACCAGCTGCAGGCCAACGTCAACGTCGGCAGCGACCTGATCGCGCGCAACCTCAGCCTCGACAGCGCCACGCCGATGTCCGGCGACGTGCTGACGCTGCGCTGGGAAGACGTCAACCAGGGCCGCGTCGCGACCAACCTGAATTACCAGGACCGCGTCGTCATCCGCCAGCGCAATGCCGACGGCAGCGCCGGCCCGGTGCTGGTGGACACGCTGGTCAGCTTCACCGGCAACGCGGCGCTGCCGCTGGCCGCCGGCGAGAGCCGCCAGCGCAGCTATGGCTTCGTGCTGCCGCAAGGCCTGCGCGGCGCCGGCACCTTCGACGTGACCGTCAGCCCCGACCGTGGCAACGGCGGCGCGGGCGTGCTGTTCGAGGCCAATGCCGACGGCACGGCCGAGAGCAACAACGACGCGGCGTGGAGCTTCACGGCCGCGCTGCGCACCTACGCCGACCTGGCCGTCACGTCGGTCGACGTGCCGCCCAGCGCCAGCGCCGGCACCGACATCAGCGTCGCCTGGGTCGTCAAGAACAACGGCGCTGCCGCGGCCACGGCCGCCAGCGGCTGGGTCGACCGCATCGTGCTGAGCCGCGACGCCATCGTCGGCAACGGCGACGACGTCGTGCTGGCCGAGGTGCCGCGCGGCACGTCGCTGGCGAGCCTGGACGAATACCGGCAGACGGCCACCGTGCGCATCCCCACGCGCATCGAAGGCGCCTACCGCATCGCGGTGATCGCCGATGCGACGTCCAAGGTCACCGAGCCCGACACCCGTGCCGACAACGCCGGCCTTTCTGCGAGCCTGAGCGTCACGCAGACCTACGCCGACCTCGCGCCCACGCTGACGCTGGTGCCCGCCGAGATGTTCGCCGGCCGTGCGGCGCGGGTGGAGTGGTCCGTCCGCAACGGCGGCACGATCGCCACCGACGTGAACCGCTGGGTGGACCAGGTCTACCTCAGCAGCACGCCGACGCTGACGGCCCAGTCCACGCTGCTGGGCTCGGTCACCCGCGTCGGCACGCTGGCCAAGGACGACAGCTACGCCGCCGGCCTGGACTTCACCGTGCCGCGTGACGCCGTGGGCGCGCGCTACGTCATCGTCAGGACCGATGCCTTTGCGGCCGTCTACGAGCTGGGCCGCACCGACAACAACATCGTGGTGGCCAACGCCGCCACGACCGTGAAGGCCGAACCCAAGCCCAACCTGCAGATCGAGGGCATCACCGCGCCCGCGGAATGGCGTGTGGGCCAGACGGTGCAGGTGAGCTACACCGTGCGCAACGCCGGCAATGACAACATCAGCGGCTTCTTCGGTGAGGAGATCCGCCTCGTCGACACGCTGGGCCTGCTGCCCAACCAGGTGCTCACCAGCACCTGGGCCTTCCAGACGCTGGGCGCCGGCGGCGCGCTGACGCAGAACCTCAGCCTCGCCGTGCCGGCCCTGCCGCCGGGCAACTGGCGGCTGGAGATTGCGGCCGACCGCGGCAACTATGTGGCCGAGTCCAACGAGACCGACAACGTCGCGTCGCGGGCGGTCACGCTCGTCGCGCCCGACCTCGTCGTCGGCAGCCTCACCACCACCGGCCTGCTCCAGGGCGGCGAAGCCATCTCGCTGGCCTGGACGACGCGCAACATCGGCAGTGCGCCGGCCGCGGACATCCGCGAGAAGGTCTACCTGTCCAGGGACGGTGTCGTCGGCAGCGGCGACATCCTGCTGGGCGAGCGCAGCATCGCCAGCCTGGCCGCGGGCGCCAGCAGCGCCGGCAGCCTGGGCTTCACGCTGCCGGTGGACCTGTCGGGCGCGTGGCGCCTCATCGTCGTGACCGACACCGGCGCGGCGAACAACGAGTCCACGCAGGAAGGCAACAACCAGGACTCGCTGGCCATCGACGTGGCGCAGGACGCCTACGCGGACCTCGCCGTGCTCAGCGTCAGCGCGCCCACGCGCGTCATCGACGACCCGGCCAGCATCACCGTCGAGTGGACGGTGAAGAACGAGGGCCCCGGCGCCGGCCGCGCGACCAGCTGGACCGACCGCATCATCTACAGCACCAATGCCGTGCTGGGCGACCAGGACGACATCGTGCTGGGCGACGTCGTGCGCAACGGCGCGCTGGCCGCGGGCGAGAGCTACACGGGCCATCTGGACTACCAGTTCGGCCCGGCCTTCAGCCGCCACGGCACCATCTTCGTGAAGAGCGATGCGACGGGCGCGGTGTGGGAGAACGCCAGCGAGGCCAACAACGTGAAGGACGCGGGCCACGCGACCGACGTCATGCCCATCCCGTACGCGGACATGCGCGTCGAGTCCGTCACCACGCCCAGCACCGCCTACAGCGGCCGCGAGCTGACGGTGCAGTGGACCGTGGCCAACCGCGGCATCGGCATCACCAACACGACCGGCTGGACCGACAGCGTCTGGCTGAGCCGCAATGCTGATGGCAGCGGCCAGCGCTTCGACCTCGGCAGCGCCGGCCACCTCGGCCAGATGGCCGTGGACGACACCTACAACCGCAGCATCGTCGTGCGCCTGCCCGACGGCATCTCGGGCGACTGGTTCCTGAACGTCGCCACCGGCGGCCCGTACGAGTTCGTCTACGGCAACGACAACGTCGGCCACTCGCTGGCCGTGCCGGTCACGCTGAGCGACTCGCCCGACCTGCGCGTGGACATGCTGGACGCGCCCGCCACCGCGCAGGAAGGCGCGCTGGTGGATGTGAGCTGGCGCGTCGTCAACGACGGCCAGGCCCGCGCGGCCGGCCAGTGGCAGGACACCGTGCTGCTGCTGGCGCCCAACGGCTCCACCGTCGTGCTGGGCAACTACGTCTACGACCGCGGCCTGGACGCCGGCAAGAACTACACCCGCACGGAGCAGGTGCGCCTGCCCAGCAAGATCGAGGGCGGCTACCGCCTGCGCGTCGTCACCAACAGCCTGCTCGGCACCGGCGGCCAGCCGCAGGTCTACGAGTACGGCGACGCCCGCAACAACAACACGGCGACGGACACCGACGCCATCGTCGTCAGCCTGAACAACCGGCCGGACCTGCGCGTCACCAAGGTCGAGGTGCCCACCGAGGTCACGGCCGGCACCAGCACGGGCCTGAAGTTCACGGTCGGCAACTTTGGTCAGGAAGCCACCGCCGGCCAGTGGCAGGACTACGTCTACCTGTCGCTGGACGGCACCGTCAGCGGCGACGACGTGCTGCTGGCCCGCGTGGACAGCGGCTCGGCGCTGAACCCCGGCGACGAGCCCTACACAACCATCGTCAACGGCGTGAACATCCCCATCCGCTACCGCGGTGATGTCTACATCATCGTCGTGGCCGACGGCGGCAACCGCATCGACGAGTACCCCAGCGAGGCCAACAACGCCCGCGCCGAGCGCCTGCACATCAACCCGGTGCCGTTCGCCGACCTCGTCGTCAGCGACGTCGTCGCGCCCGACCAGGTCGTGCACGGCGCCACCATGGAGGTGCGCTACAAGGTCACCAACAAGGGCTCGGCCGAGACCCGCGGCGACGCCGCGACGACCAACAGCTGGACCGACAGCGTCTGGCTCACCGTCGACAAGACCCGCCCCAACCCGGGCAAGGGCGACATCAAGATCGGCCAGTTCACGCACACCGGCAAGCTGGCCGTGGGCGAGGACTACCTCAACACCGTCAACGTGCAGATCCCCGACAACATCCAGTCGGCGCGCTACTACGTGACGGTGTGGACGGACACCTACGACGCGATCCTGGAGGACACGCTCTCCAGCAACATCAACCCCGACGATCCGACCCAGATCGACAACAACAACTACAAGGCGCGCGACTCGGCCGGCATCGGCCCGATGAAGGTGCTGGGCATCACGCCGCCCGACTTGGTCGTCAGCAGCGTCATCGCGCCGGCCGCGGCAACGGCCGCGGGCAGCTACAGCTTCAGCTACACGGTGCAGAACCGCGGCGACGCCTTCGAGGGCGGCGACTGGACCGACCGCGTCTGGCTGATGGACAACGCCGACCCGGCACAGGCCAAGGTCAAGTGGCTGCTGGGCGAGTACCGGCAGCAGCGCGCCTTGGGCAACGGCGAGAGCTACAGCGCCAGCCAGACGGTCAACCTGGGCCCGTCGGTCAGCGGCGGCTTCCTGGTCGTGCAGACCGACTTCTTCAACAACGTGCGCGAGACGGCCGAGGACAACAACACCCACCGCGCCATCTCCGTCGTCACGAACGCGCCGTCCGACCTGCGCGTCACCAACGTCACGACGCTGCCCACCAACTTCTCCGGCGAGGACACCACCGTCACGTGGACGGTGCAGAACTTCGGCGCCGCCACGTGGAGCGGCACGGCCGGCTGGCTGGACCACATCTGGGTCAGCCCCGACCCGACCTTCATCCCGTCGCGCGCGACGCAGATCGGCTCCGTGGTGCATAGCAACACCACGCCGCTGGGCGCGGGCGAGAGCTACACGGCCAGCGCCGTCGTCAAGCTGCCGCCGGGCACCGACGGCGTGTACTACATCTACGTGATGGCGGACGGCAAGCACTACGCCGAGTCGCTGGCGCCCAGCTTCAGCTACGGCGAGAGCACCCAGCCTGCCCAGCAGTCGCAGGACGAGGAACTGGACGGCGAGAACAACGCCTACGCCCGCGACCACCTCTACCGCACCAGCGTGTTCGAAGGCGCGCGGCGCGACAACAACCTCGGCCGCGGCATGCTGAGCATCGTCTACCGTGAGCCCGACCTGCAGATCGACAAGATCACCGTCGACAACCCCAACCCGAGCTCCGGCGACACCATCACGGCGACGTGGACCGTCACCAACCGCGGCACGCGCGAAACCCGCGTGCCGGGCTGGATGGACGGCGTCTACCTGTCGCGCGACGCGACGCTGGACCCGAGCGACTACCCGCTCGTCGACCGCGGCAGCGAGATCGAGACGCTGCTGCGCGCCCGCCAGGTCTACCTGACCGACGCGCAGGGCAAGCCGCGCATGCTCAAGCCGGGCGAGAGCTACACGCAGTCCGCCACGTTCGCGATCCCGACGTCCATCAGCGGCAACTTCAACCTCATCGTCAAGGCCGACACCGGCGTCTTCAAGGACTTCTACAACGAGGTGCCCAGCACCATCCGGACCGGGCTGCCCGTCATCCGCGAGACCGGCACCAATGGCGTGCTGGAGTTCAAGGACGAGGCCAACAACACGGCCAAGATCGCGTTGCCCATCACGCTGGCCACGCCGCCCGACCTGCAGGTCACCAGCGTCACCGCGCCGGAGGCCGTCATCGCCGGCCAGAACTTCACGGTGGCCTACAAGGTCGAGAACCTCGGCGGCAAGACGCCGGCGGACCAGGGCACGTGGTACGACATGGTCTACCTGTCCAAGGACCGTTTCCTGGACCTGAACAAGGACCGCTACCTCGGCTATGTGCAGCACGGCGGCGGCCTGGCCGCCGGCGGCAGCTACACCGGCAGCCTGACCTACACGGCGCCGCGCGATCTCGAAGGCCCGTACTACGTCTTCGTGGTGACCGACCCGGCGCGCATCTGGGGCGCCAGCGAGACCGGCCAGGTGCTGGAGTTCGGCAAGGACGACAACAACAACGCCGCGGCCGTGCAGCCCATGCGCATCGAGACGCCGCCGCCGGCCGACCTCGTCGTCACCGACGTCATCGTGCCGCCCAGCGCCAAGGTGGGCGACGAGTTCGAGATCACGTTCACGATCCAGAACACGTCCATCAACCCGGCCTACGGCCGCTGGACGGATGCGCTCTACCTGTCCGCCGACAACGCCTGGGACATGGGCGACATCCTGCTGGGCAAGGTCGCCCACGTCGGCGACCTGAACAAGGACGGCACCTACACCGCCAAGCTGACCGCCAAGCTGCCCCCGATGAAGGACGGCGGCTGGCGCGTCATCGTGCGCCCCGACCTCTACAACGAGGTCTTCGAAGGCAAGATCACCTACACCGAGACCGGCCTGAACCTGCCGGCCGGCGAGGCCAACAACCGCACCGCGTCCGCGGCGACGCTGAATGTGCAGGTGCCGTCGCTGACGGTCGGCCAGACGCTGTCCACGACGCTGTCCGGCGAGCAGACGCGGGTCTACAAGGTCAGCGTGGCCGCCGGCGAGACGCTGCGCGTGCTGCTGGACTCCAGCGCCGCCAGCGGCGCCAACGAGGTCTATGTGCGCTGGAACGACGTGCCCACCGGCAGCGCGTTCGACGTCGCCTACAGCAACCCCGTCTCGCCCGACCAGACGCTGCTGGTGCCCACCACCAAGGCCGGCGACTACTACATCCTCGTGCGCTCGCGCCAGGGCGCGGCCGACACGCCCGTCACGCTGCGCGCCGACCTGCTGCCGCTGTCCATCACCAAGGTCACGCCGGACCAGGGCGGCGTCGGTGACGACGACCATCGCTGGGTCACCATGGACATTGAAGGCGCCCGCTTCGCGGCGGGCGCCCTGGTCAAGCTGGCACGCCCGGGAGAGTTCGAGATCGAACCCGAGCGCTGGCAAGTCCTGGACGCCACCCACATCCGCGCCGTCTTCGACCTGCGGCACGTGCCGATGGGGCTGTACGACGTCGTCGTCACCAACCCCGACGGCACGCGCGTCGTCGAGCCCTACCGCTACCTGGTGGAGCGCATGATCGAGGTGGATGCCGCCATCGGCATCGGCGGCCCGCGCAACATCGAGCCGGGCGATGCGGCGACCTACAGCGTCAGCCTGCAGAGCCTGACCAACGTCGACACGCCCTACATCCGCTTCAACGTCGGCGCCACCGACATGGGCAACAGCGCCTACGTGCTGGGCGGCCTGAGCCTGCCCTACGTCATCTTCGGCGCCAACGTCGGCGGCCAGCCATCGGGCGCCATCGCCGCCGGCGACGGCAACAACCAGGCCTACGGCACGACGCCCACCAACGGCGTGCGCAGCGATGTGCCCTGGGCCTCGCTGGACGGCCTGAGCAACACCAACGGCTGGAACCTCGCGCCCGGCTACGCCTTCGACCTGGCCGCCAACGGCTTTGCCGGCGCCACGTTCAAGGTGCAGACCTACCCCGGCCTGGCCGAATGGATCAACTACGACTTCGAAGGCCTGCGCGACAAGCTCTACGCCATCCGTCCGGACTGGAAGGCCAGCGGCATCCTCGATGAAGGCGTCGCCGGCCTGAACAAGATCTCGCCGGGACTGACCGCCAAGTTCCTGTCCAAGGACCCCGAGGTCCACATCACGAAGGAAGAGGCGCTGGCCATGCCCTTCCGCTTCGACACGCTGGCCAGCGTGACGACGCTGACCCGTGCCGAGTTCATTGCCGACCAGACCAAGCACGCCAAGGCGCTACGCGCCGCCATCCTGAAGGACACGACCGCACCCAACGCGCTGGCCGTGCTGGCCGCCGACGAGGCTCAGTGGGTGAAGGGCTGGCTGGGCGCGCTGGAGACGGCCGGGCTCTTGCGCCCCGAGGGCCAGGCCCCGGCCATCCGCAGTGACGAGCTGGTGCTGAGCCTGAACGCCACGCTGGCCAGCGGCATCCTGCTGGCCAAGGGCGGCGACAACTACCGCACGCAGGCCGACCTGGTGGCCTTCTTCGGCAAGGTGCAGCAGTGGTACGGCGATACCGCCCGCTATGCCGGTGACACGCAGGCCGCGCATGCACCGGTGGACTACCTCGAAGTCCGCGAGACCGATGACGGCACCTACGTGGAAGTGCCCGTGCCCGTCGCGCCCAACCCGGCGGACTACGACCAGCACGCCGGCCAGGCCACCCACTTCATCAGCTTCGACGTGTTCGCCGGCGGTCGCGCCGAGCTGGAGTACCTGCGCCACATCGGGCTGCTGGACGAGAAGTTCCGCCCGCTGGGCCCGCAGGCGCTCAACCTGACCAGCTACCTGCAGCAGGCCGCCCAGGCGCAGGCCCAGGCCGGCTCCGCCATCAGCGTGCGCGGCCCGCAGGCGCTGCCCGCGGCCAACGGTTCCACCTACCTGCCGGCCGACTACGCGCTGCCCTACACGCTGAGCTTCAACAACCCGACCAGCGCGGCCGTGGGAGAAATCCGTCTCGTGACGGCCATCGACCCCGACCTCGACTCGCGCAGCCTGCGCCTCGGGGACCTGAAGATCGGCGACATCAACATCCACGTGCCCGACGGCCAGGCCGTCTTCCAGGGCGATTTCGACTTCACCGGCGCCCCCGGCAAGGGCTATGTGCTGCGCGTCAGCGCCGGCATCGACGCCGAGGCCCGCGTGGCCACCTGGCTGCTGCAGGCCATCGACCCCGACACCGGCGAGGTGCTGCACGACCCGCGCCGCGGCCTGCTGCCGCCCGACGCCAACGGCAAGGCCACCGGCGGCTTCGTGTCGTACACCGTGCGCGCGAGCGCCCAGGCCGTCAGCGGCGCCAGCATCACCGCCGCGGCCCGCGTGTTCTTCGACGCCACGCCGCCCATCGTCAGCAGCACCGTCAGCCACACGCTGGACGCCGATGCCCCGGTGACGACGCTGACCGTCACCAGCAACGGCAACGACAGTGCCGGTCAGCCCACCTTCAAGCTGAACTGGAAGGCCACCGACGACGCCTCCGGCGTCAAGCACGTCACCGTCTACGTCGCCGAGGACGGCGGCGATTTCCGCATCTGGAAGAAGCAGGTCGCCGGTGCCGAAAGCACCGCGCTGTTCACCGGCCAGGCCGGCCACCGCTACGAGTTCCTGGCGGTCGCCACCGACAACGCCGGCAACCGCGAGGCTGCCAGCGTCAGCAACGCCGTGCTGCCCGACGACGGCAGCCGCGGCGAGGCCCAGCAGGGCCTGGGCGTCACCGACGCGCTGGACCAGACCGCCGAACTGCCGGCCGCCGCGCCCGACCGCAACTACACCGCCAGCGACCTGTTCGCACAGGCCGCACAGCGCCTGCCCGGCTTCGTCATCACGCCCGCGCTGGGCGGCCTGGGCAGCGACCTGCAGTCCGTGCTCGCGCCACTGCAGTTGCGCGGCTTCGCCAGCGGCTTCGCCGCCAGCCAAGGCGAGATCGGTGCGCTGGCCATGGTCGAACTGGCCGACGGCAGCGTGCTGGCCAGCGCCGGCACCGAGCGCAACGAGGTGTTCCGCTTCAGCAAGGACGGCGGCCGCTCCGTGCAGCCGCTGTTCACGACCACCGCCGCCATCCTCGACATGGCGCTGGACGCCGCCGGCAACCTGTGGGTCATGACCGGCGCTGAGCTGATGATGATCGATGCCGCCAGCGGTGCCGTCATCAGCCGCACCCGCGCCCCGGCCGGCGAGCCGCTGACGCACGCGCTGGCCATCCAGCCGGGCACCGGCCTCATCTATGTGGCCAGCGGCAACGGCGTCGAGATCTTCGACCCCACCGCCGAAGCCAACCGCGCCTGGACCCACTTCAGCAACACCCGCGTCGGCGACCTCGCCTTCGGGCCGGACGGCCGCCTGTGGGCGGTGCGCTGGACCGGCAGCGACGTGCGCGGCGCGCTGCCCGAGGCGACGAGCGACATCGTCAGCTTCCCGATGAGCGGCGCCACCAAGGGCCGCGCCGAGCTGGAGTACCGCCTGGCCGGCCTGGTCGACAGCATCACCTTCGGCAAGGCCGGCACGGGCCTCGCGGGCCTGCTGCTGGCCAGCAGCAACACGCCGCAGCGGCCGACGGCGGCCGACGGCAGCAGCACGGCCGCGCACAAGGGCGCCGTCTGGGCCATCGAGCTCAGCAGCCGCCGTGCGCTCAAGCTCGCCGACGGCGGCACGCGCGGCGAGAGCATCGTCGCCACCGCCGACGGCCGCATCCTCATCGCGCAGACCACCCGCATCGACGAACTCGCGCCCGTCAAGGCGCCCAAGGTCGTCGCATCCAGCATCGGCGAGGGCGCGCTCGTGCCGCTGCCGCTGACGCAACTCGCCATCAGCTTCGACCAGGCCATGTGGACCGGCGCCGATGGCGCCGACACCACCGGCCCGTCCTCGGTGCTGAACCCGGCCAACTACCGCCTCATCGCGACCGGCGCCAACGTAAACCTGACGCTGCAGCCCGAGAGCGTGCGCTGGGACGTGGCCAGCAAGAGCGCCATCCTGACGCTGCCCAACCTGCCCGCCGGCGGCTGGCGCCTGGAGGTGGATGGTGGCCTGCGCAGCGTGCAGCAGGTCGAGCTGGGCGATGACTGGGATCTCGTGTTCACGGCCGTCACCGACATCTCCAACCTCGTGCGCATCGAGTTCATCGACACGCGCGCGGACCGCCTGACCGGTACGGTCAGCTACGACGTCAGCATCACCAACATCGGCGTGGATGACCTGCGCGGCCCGCTGACGCTGCTCATCGACCCGGGCCGCTACTTCGGCGGCTCCGTCGTCGGCGCGGCACAGGGCGACGGTTCGCAGGACGAGCTGTGGCTACTGGACCTGACGACCGCGCTGCAGGGCCAGCCGCTCAAGTTCGGCCAGACGCTGCAGCGCCAGACCGTCAGCGTGCGCTCCGCGGCCAGCCTGGGCACGACGCCCGGCGCGGGCCAGCTCGTCAAGTTCAACGTGGGTCATGGCGTCTACGCGCTGCCCTACGAGAACGCGCCGCCGGTGCTGGGCCAGCTCAAGGCCGACGGCAGCCTGGACCTGCAGACGGCCGCGTTGCCCGGCGCCACCGCCGGCCAACCCTGGACGGCCAACCTCGGCGCGCTGGATACCGACGGTCGCCTATTCTTCTGGGAGATCGTCAGCGGCCCGGCGGGCCTCACGCTGACGCAGGATACGCTGGTGGAAAGCAGCGCCAGCGGCTACGGCAACCATGCCACGCTGCGCTGGACGCCCAAGGCCACCGATCGCAGCGACAACCAGGTGCTGCTGCGCGTCATCGACAGCCGCGGTGGTGTGTCGCTGCGCCGCTTCACACTCGACGTGGCCGGTGCCAATCACGCGCCGGTCATCGATGCGGTCGAGGATGTCACGTTGGCCGAAGGCCAGAGCTTGCAGCTGCCGCTGCTGGCCTCCGACATGGACGGTGACACCGTCACGCTGCTGGTGCGCAACCTGCCCGCCGGCGCACGCTTCGACGCGTCCACCGGCGTGCTGAGCTGGGTGCCGGGCTATGACCAAGCGGGCCATTACCGCGACATCATCGTCATCGCCAGCGACGGCAAGCACGAGGTGCAGCGCCGCTTCAACGTCACCGTCGAGCAGGGCTGGCCCGCGCCGGTGTTCACGGCGGTGCCGCAGCAGACGCTGCGCGAGGGCGATCGCTTCAACCTGCAGCTGCCGGGCCAGATCCCGGGCGGCGCAGCGCAGGCCGACGGCTCCACCGTCACGCTGGCGTGGAGCGCCACCTGGCTGCCCGGCGGGGCCACGCTGGACGCCGATACCGGCTGGTTCAGCTGGACGCCCGGCTACGCCCAGGCGGGGCTGATGCGCGTGCCGCTACGTCTGACGGCCGTCTACACGCCGGCCGGCGGCGGCGAACCGGTCAGCGTCTCCGTCGAGCGCGAGCTGGTGCTGAACGTGCTCAACGCCAATGGCGCGCCGGTCTTCGACGCGGTGCAGTCCTGGGACGTGTTGGAGGGCCAGCCGCTGTCCATCAGCGTGTTTGCCTTCGACCCGGACAACCCGAGCTTCGAGCCCAAGGTGCGCCTCACGCCCACCAGCCCGCTGACGGGCGGCGAGGGCTCGGTGTCCACGGTGGACTACGAGGTCATCGGCCTGCCAGCCGGCGCCGTCTTCGACCGCGACACGCTGGAGATCCGCTGGACGCCGGGCTACGCCCAGGCGGGCACCTACCAGGTCACCGTCAAGGCCACCGACAACGGCGACGGCACCGGTCAGCCGCTGACCAGCGAGATCACGCTGCCCATCGTCATCCGCAACGCCAACCGCGCCCCCGAGCTGCAGAACCTGACGAACGCCTTCGTCGATCGCGGCGCCGTGCTGGACATCCCCATCGAGGCCAATGACCCCGACGGCAACCCGGTGGCCATCACGGTCTATGGCCTGCCCAGCTTTGCCAGCTACGTGCAGACGGTCAACCAGGCCGGGCAGGTCAAGGGCTACATCCGCTTCGCGCCGGGCGCCAACCAGCGCGGCGACTACACGCTGACCGTCGTTGCCCAGGACAACGGCGACGGCGATGTGAACCAGGTGCAGATCTCGGCCCGCAGCTTCGTGCTGACCGTGCGCAGCCCCAGCGAGGCACCCGTCATCACGCTGCCCAGCCAGGTCGTCGCCGTGGCCGGCACCGAACTGCGCGTGCCCATCCTCGTGTCCGACCTGGACCAGGATGAGCTGGCCTACGTCGCCACCAACCTGCCCGCCGGCGCGCGCATCGAGAGCGATCCGCGCTACGGCCATGCCACGCTGGTGTGGACGCCACCGTCAGGCACCAGCGGCAACTTCGACATCAGCCTGGCTGTCACCGACAAGGGCCTGCCGCCTGCCGACTCGGGCTACGTGGTCGACCCGCTGAACCCGCCCGTGCCCAACACCGCGGTGAAGGACCTGCGCATCGTCGTGCGCGGCACCAATGCGGCGCCGACGCTGTTCGCCGTGGCCGCCACGGGCGGCGCCGTGCAGGGCGACCCGCTGGCGGGCAACCGCAGCGTCGTGCGTGTGGACGAAGGGTCTCCGCTGGTGCTGGACCTGTCCGGCCTGGACGGCGATCTCGATCCGCTGAACTGGACCTTCGAAGGCCTGCCTGCGGGCATGCAGGTGCTGCCCAGCGCGGGCAGCGGCGGCCAGACCCGCCTGCAGCTGCGCTGGACGCCGGGCCTCTTTGGCGCCCAGAGTGACAACCAAGGCGGCGGCACACCGGGCCGCTACCTGCTGAAGCTGACCGCCAGCGATGGCAGCGCCAGCTTCACGCGTGACGTCGAGATCGTCGTCGCCAACGTCAACCAGGCGCCGGTGCTGATTCCTATGCCGCTGCAGTTGGTGCCCGAGGGCCAGACGCTGGCCTTCACCGTGCGCGCTACCGACGGCGACAACGACGCTACGCAGTTGCAGCTGATCCATGACGCCAGCACGCCCGCCGGCGTGCAGTTCGACCCCGCCACCGGCTACTTCGAGTGGACGCCGGGTGCGGACGTCGTCGACAACGCCAGCGCCGACTCGGGCGTCTTCACGTTCAACTTCAGCGCCACCGATGGCCAGGCCACGGTGACGCGCTCCGTGCAGGTGCGCGTGTTCGACGTCAACGACCCGCCTCAGATCACGACGGCCAGCCATGCGCTGCTGGTGGGCCAGAGCTTCTCGCTGCCCGTCGTCAAGGGCGCCAGCGCGCCGGCCGGTGCACTGCGCGTGTTCGATGCCGATGGTGCCGCCCAGACCGCAGGCCTGGTCGTCAGCTTCCAGGGCCTGCCGCAGGGCGCCCAATACGACGCTGCCCAGGGCCGGCTGAACTGGACGCCGGGCCCTGGCCAGATCGGTGACTTCACGGTGCTCGCCACCGTCAGCGACGGCCGCAACTCGACGACCGCCAGCTTCGTGCTGCGCGTCGTCGCCGAGGCCGATGCCAACGCGCCCAGGATCCTCGTCAACCTGACCCCCAGCACGCCCGTGCTGCCCGGCCAGGTCGTCGTGGCCACGGTGCGTGCCGACGCCTTCAGCCCCATCGCCAGCCTCGTGGTGCAGGCGCGCGGCGCCGGCATTGGCCAGGCCGACTGGGTGCCCGTGACGCTGGACGGCCTGGGCCGCGTGCGCATCACGCCCAGCGCGCCAGGCCTCGTGGAACTGCGCGTGACGGCGTCCGATGCCGACGGCTTCTCCGCCACGACCACGCAGACGCTGCGTGTGCGCGACCCGCTGGACACGGCCGCGCCGGTGCTGACCTTCAAGGGGGCGCTGGACACCGGCAGCCTCGCGCCCACCGTCATCACGGCGGCAACGCCGCTGACCGCGCGCATCGCCGACCTGCAGCTGATGGGCTATGTGCTCGAGGCGGCGCCGTCCAATGGCGACACGGTGGACGAGTCCGCCTGGCGCCGGCTGGCGCAGGCGGACCTGACCGGCGCGCCGGTCAATGGCGACCTCAACCTCGCGACGCTGGACCCGACCGCCTGGGCCAACGGCGTCTACGTGATGCGCCTGCGCGGCTGGGACCTCGCCGGCCGCACGACCGAGATCACCACCCGCGTGCTGATCGACTCGGCGTTCAAGCAGCTGGTGCAGGCCCAGGCCACCGATGCGGTGTTCCGCCTCGGCGGCCACGACCTCGCGCTGACGCGCAGCCTGGACACCAGCGGCGTGGGCGACCTGGGCAACTGGGCGCTGCCGCTGCTGGACACCCGCCTCAGCCACGACCAGGCCGGCCGTGACAGCCTCGGTGCGTCAGCGGCCTGGCTGCTGGGTGCGCGCGTCTGGCTGCAACTGCCCGCCAGCCTGTCGCTGCCGGGCGCTGCCACGCAGTACCTCAGCTTCTCACTGGGCACCGCCAGCACGCCGCTGTCCGGCGATCCCACCTCGCCCCAGGTGCTCACGCCAGTGTTCACCGGCGGCGCCGCGGGCTGGACGCTGCAGGCCGTCGGCGAGGAGGCCGAGCGGCCCGTGGCCCTCGCCGCCCAGGGGCAGCGGCTGCTCGACCGCACCACCGGCCTGCCGTGGCAGCCGGTGGGCTACCGCCTCACCGGCCCGGACGGTACCCACTACAGCCTCGATGCGCGCGGTCGCGTGCAGCGCGTGCAGTTCTCCGACGGCCAGCAATGGCTGGTGTCGGACGCGGGCGTCGCCCTCGTCGGCAGCCTCAACGGCGCCGATCGCGTGAGCTTCGAGCGTGACAGCGCCGGCCGCGTCGAACGCATCGTCGGCCGCCAGACCGGCGGCACGGAGGCTGCGCTGGTCTACCGCTACGACGGCCAGGGCCGCCTGGCGCTGGCTCGCAGCCTCTACGGCCAGGCCGGCCAGAGCGGCAGCCTCAATGAGCTGATCGGCTACCACGCCAACGGCAGCGTGTTGAGCGAGCCGGTCACGGCGCAGTTCGGCGCTGCCGGCGGCTGGCTGGTCGGCGCACCGGCGTCGGCCAACAGCTGGAGCGGCACGTTGACCGCCGGCATGTCGGCGAGCTTCACCTTCGTCGTGCGCGACAGCGAACTCGCCAGCACCGCCCGCACGCCGGGCGCGACCGGCGCGATCATCTACGCGGTGGAAACGACGCCGGGCACCAGCCTGGCCGTCGAAGGCGCCGCGGTGCTGGGCCAGGCCAGTCTGGGTGGCAAGACCGTCACGCTCATCCGCGTCACGCAGGCGGGCGTCAAGCTGCTGACGCTGACCGGCACCGGACCGGTGGCCATCAAGGTCAGCGTCGCCGGCGATGTGAATCGCGACGGCCGCGTGGATGGCAGCGACACGGCCGGCTTCTCGGCCGACCTGAATGGCGATGGCGCCAGCAACGACAGCGACCGCCAGGTGCTGTACGCCAACTATGGCTGGCGTGCCAACCTCGCGCCGGTCGCCGTCAGCGCGCCGGACGCCTTCAAGACCCACGCCGAGCTGAGCGCGGCCTTCTCGGTGGACGACATCGCCGCCGACTTCGAAGGCGACCGCGTGTTCTGGCGCGTGGTGGGCGGCACGCATGGCACGGCCCGCCTGTCGGGCGACGGCCAGACGCTGCTGTTCAAGCCCGAGGCCGGCTTCACCGGCACGGCCACCATCGAGGTGCAGGCCGACGACGGTTACGCCAGCAGTGGTGTCATGACGCTGCAGGTCAACGTCAGCGGCGCCAAGCTGCTGGCCATCCGCCTGCTGCCGCGTGGTGCGCTGCAGGCCGGCCAGGGCGCGCTCGTGCGCGCCGTCGGCGACTTCGAGGACCAGCGCAACGTCGACCTCAGCGTTGACGGCAGCTACCTGACGCTGCGCGCCGTCGACTTGTCGGGCATGGGCTACCTGGGCACGAGCCCGGTGCGTGTGAACGACGGCCTGGACCATGTGTCTGCCCAGAGCGCAGGCGCGGCCTGGCTGGAGCTGAGCCGGCTGGATCGCGACGGCCGTACCGTCAAGGCCGTGGTGGCACTGAACGTGCGGGAGGCCACCGCCCCCGATACGGCCGATGGCAGTGAGTCCGAGGCGGGCCATGACGACCTGCCGGTCGTGGACGTCGGCATCTATCCGGGCACGCTGACGCTGATGCCTGGCGGCACCCGGCAGCTCCGCGTCAGCGAGTTGAGCGAAGACGTCGGCAACGCGCCTGTTGCCGATCAGCCGTCCACCCGCTACGTCAGCAGCGACGAATCGATTGCGACGGTGAGTGCCACCGGCCTCGTGACGGCGCTGCGTGATGGCGACGTGACGATCACCGTCATGCATCTGGTGACGCTCACGGCGCCGATCTATGACGACAGCGGCAACGTCATCGGCGAAGACGTCCATCAGGAACTCGTCCAACGCGCGCTGCGCCTGATCGTGCGTGCCGCCGCGTTGACGGACAACGACCCCAGCACGCCGACTCCCAGCCGCGTAACCGTCACGGCGGCCGATGGCGGCATCGTGCAGAGCGCCACCGGCGAAACGGTGCTGATCGGCGCCGGTGCACTGGCGCGCGACGTGGCCGTGGGCATCGACCGCATCCGGCTTGCCGACATCCAGGCCACCACGGGCATGCGCCCGGTGGGTCAAGGGGCGACGCGCATCGACGAGAACGGCCAGGTGCAGGCCGTGCCCGATCAGTTCCAGGCCGTGGCAGCCTTCCGCCTCGACATGGAAGAGGGCGCGCAGTACCCCATGCAGCTCGCCATCCCGACGCAGATGGGCGCGGACGGCTTCAGCACGGCGGCCCGCGCGGCCGGCGATCCCGACGACGGCAAGCTGCACGCCGGCGACACGGTGTACTTCTTCAAGCGTGGCCAGCTGTTGGATGCCAACGGCGTCATGCAGGACGTGTGGTGGCTTGTCGACAACGGCACCGTCGGTGCCGACGGTGTTGCGCGCACGGCCAGCCCGCCGTACCCCGGCCCGCTGAAGCCGGGCGAGTACATCATCAGCCGCCAGATCGTCGGCGGCACCATCCGCGAGGTTCGCGGCTTCCGGCTGCAGGCGCTGTACGACCCGGTGACGCAGCTGGCCATCACGTCGGCAGCCATCGGCGGCGCGATGCTGATGGGCTCCGGCTCGCTGGCGGGTGTGGCGGTCGGCATGGGCATCATGACGTCCATGCTGCTGCTGCCCGCTGCGGCTGCCGCCAGCACGATCAAGGTCTACACCTACGACATCCCGGGCAATCCGTCCGAGATGACGGTGACGCTGCCATCGGCCACGCCGGGGTCCATCCAGACCGTGCAGCTGCCGACGCCGCCGCAGCGCGTGCTGGACGAGTCGGGCATCTCCGAGCCGCGCATCGATGGCGCCAGCTTCAAGTTCAACAAGGATCAGGGCCGCTTCGAATTCAAGCTCAGCGGGTTCAACCCCGCAGTGCCCGCGGCCAGCCTCAACCCCGAGCTGTTGATAGAGCTCATCGGCACCAACGGCAACGTCGTCGACTCGAAGACGGTGACGATGGCTGCCGCGGCGGGCCTGCTGGACATCGCATTGCCTGCCGGCTTTGCGGCCGGCAGCCTGTCCGTGCGCGCGACGCTGGTCTACACAACGGAGGCCACGCTCAATGAGGAGGGCCAGCAGGTCCCGAGCACCAGGCGCAAGTTGGCCAGCCTCCCGGCCAATGTGCGCGTGCAAGGTGAAATCAGCGCCCAGCTGGGCCGCAAGGAGGTCACGTTCTACCAGACCATCGGCAACACGACGACGCAGATCGGCTCGCTCGGATCGGTGCTGTTCAACGGCGCTAACGGCACGCCGGCCTACCTCTACGGCTTCAAGGTCGACGCTGTCACGATCACACCGGACGGCACCCGCGCCTTCATCGCCGGCCAGGGGATGGTGTGGGGCGTGGACCTGCTGGCCATGAAGATCTTCACGACCATCGAGCTGGGTGGCGGCGCGCGCAACATCGCGACCGTCAAGGCGGCCAACAACGCGCTGTTCGTCGCCGAGGGCGACCGCTACGGCAGCGGTGGTGGTTATCGGCTGTGGCGTGTCGAGCTGACCACGGGTTCGCCGAACTACGGCAAGGCAATGCAGCTGCAGCATGCCGAGCTGAACTCCGCGCCCATCGGCTTCGCCGGCATGGACGTGGACGCGGCGGGCACCGTGCTGGTCATCGCCGCACCGCTGGCGCCGGCACGCCTGTCGCTGCGCAACAGCAGCGACCAGCCGGGCAAGGTGCTGGTCATCGACCTGAAGAACGACCTCAACCTGGGCACGGGCAAGCTGGCCAAGGTCACCAAGGCCACGGGCATGACCAGTGGCGGTTTCAGCCCCAACGCCATCAACGCGGTGCGCGGCAAGGAAGGCACGACGTCGAGCACGCAGTTCACCGTCACGCACGCGCTGGACTACAGCCGCGGTCTCGCGGCGCTGACCATCACCAAGCAGGACGGCCGCGTCACCGGCGCCACGCTGAAGCAGTTCGACCTGTCGCAGAAGAACAGCGATATCCGCCTGGAGCGGCTCAACATCCAGCGCGCGGCCGATGCCGTCGTCGTCACGGTGGATGGCAAGCAGTACGCCATCGTCAGCGACTACAACCTGCAGTTCCTCGACCCGTACTGGCAGGCCATGTACGAGGCGCCGATGTTCATGTACCTCAGCCCCTTTGGCCCGCCGACACCCATTGGCGGTTCGGCCAGCGCGAAGACCGTCGTGGTGGGCGGCAAGCTGGGCGTCATCGAGGACCCGTTCGGCGCCAATCCCAAGTTCCTGGGGGCCACGGCGCCCGAGAACGAGATCACCTACAAGGATCTGTCCGTCATGGGCGACACCTTGCTGGTGGCGGCGAGCGGCCTGTACGGCGGCCCCAGTAATACGCTGGCGTTCAGCATCAGCAAGCTGATCGAGCTGGCCAAGAAGCATGACGGCAACATGGCTGTCAGCATCGGCAAGGAGAAGCCCAGGGACCTGCCGCCGCTGGGCGTCACGCCGACGCAGGCGCCGGCACCGCAGGGTGCGGGCGTCAATGGCACGGCTCAGAAGGTGACGGACGTCATCGACGTGCGCGACAACTGGTTTGGCGCAACGCCAGCCACGGATCGCGGCTTCCGGCCGGGCGATGTGGTCACGCTCGATCTGGCAGCGTTCTTCGTCAGGTACATCAAGGACAACCCGAACAGCGAGATCACGCGCAGCATCCGTGAGGCGCTGGACAAACCGACCGGTGCCATTTCGGAAGCAGATCTGCGCGGCAAGATCAGTCTTGGCGAGGGGCTTGTCGAGGCCCTGACCCGTCGCAAGGACGCTCAGAACAAGCTGATCAGCGGTGTCAAGCTGGCGACGGCGGATGGGTTGGCCATCAGTGGTGGCACGGCTGCACAGCAACTTGACAAGCTCTTGAGTGCCGACCCGGTGCCAAAGACGGGTGCGAACACGTCGCAGCTCACCACGTCGACCAACAAGAAGTTCGCCGATACCAGCGTTCTCGTGCTGTTCCGCGAGATCACGGAAAGCGATCTGGCCGACCTTCGGGCCGGAAGGACCTTGGGCCATGTGGATGCCGAGTTGCTCGTCAGCATCGCGGGCAAGCAGTCGACCAATCTCAAGCTGAAGGTCGCGTTTGACGACTATGCGAGGAACGGCGCGGTCTATTTCGGCGATCGTCCGGTCGACAACCCCGGCTACTCCGCGCTGTCCCTGGCAGGCACGTTGCGCGCTGGCCAGACCGTGGACAGGCTGGACGCGATGAAGGTGGAGCAGCGGCTGCGGTACCTTGGATTCCCCGCCATGGGTATGGGAAGTCCGTCCGCGGACGACAACACCATCACCGACTTCTTTGTGGATGGCACATGGGGCGAGGCGGAGGCCCGTGCGGCATGGCTCTTTGATCGTGTCGTGAACTACTACACCGTGAGCTACGACGCGACGAATGCTTCTGCGACTTGGCAGATTGCCAATCACGATCCCAATATTGCTGGGTTTGCAGGGAGGCTGAGGGCGGCAGCGATGGGGCTGACGGTTGGCGTGGCGACCAACGGGGTCAATGCTGATCGCATGGGAAGCTGGCTGAGTGCGTTCAACGCTCCGCACTGGATGGAGCTCTTTGCCCAGGGCGCCGGAAGCAACGCGACCCTGCCTGGCTGGACCAATACCCAGACCGGCGCCAGTGGTAGTTCTGTCGAGCGCTTCGGAACGAGCTGGATTCGGGACGTCATGCTGGCGGCCGGTCTTGACGCTGCAGGGTTGCGTGCTGGTGCATTGCGGTTCAACGGCTCCGTGGATGCCAACCTAGGCTACACGCCCGGCGGGCATTCCACGCACGATCTGGGCATGGCACTGGATCTTGGGTTCCGCCAATGGATCAGCCAGTCACGACCCGGGAGTCCGGATTCGGCGAAGAACGGCAACCAGTACAACTCGCACGAGCCCGAGACGGTGACGTTGCTGCCGGTGGCGCAACGCACCTGGTCTATTGCCAATGGCCGCGCCCAGGTCGCACAGACCACGTTGCCCCAGACCAACAACTACACACAAGGCAACATCAACTACGGCATGAACCGGCAGCAGAGTGCGTTGTCCGACTTCCTGGCGGTCTACTCGGTGATCCGGGACAGCAGCACCAATGGCGTCGTGGACGCCGGATCGCGTGGTTCAATCACTTTCGTCAATGCAGGTGCTCAGCAGGATGCCGTGCGTAATGCTCTTTTTGGCAACGGCACAGCGGCTACCGGCGCACTGCGGCGGCTGTACGTCGGCGGCACCGGCGCGACGAACTCGTTCGTCAACATCCGCAACGCGCTGACGAATCTGGGCATGCCGGCGGGCCTGATGGACCCTCAGCAGGCGCACCAGAACCATTTCCACATTTCGCTGCGTCCACCGACGCTGATGGCAATCACGCAAGCGCTGACGTCATTGGCTACGTCGACGACGAGCTGGCAGGACCTGGCCGTCCAACCCAACATGGACGAGTACCTGTATCAGCTGTCGATGCAGGGCGACAGCGACCTGGCGCAGCTGCTGACCCAGGCCACCGAATCCGGGGTGTCGTTTGAGGAGCTTGCCCAGGGCCTGCTGGGCCAAGCGTCAGCCGTTGACGCGCCGCTGCTGCTGAGCGTCGACGCCGCCGGCCACGGCTGGTACCTCGACCCCACGCCGCTGGACAACAGCGACGACTACCTGCCCACCGCAGACGGCACGATCTGGCGCGCCAAGGCCGGCAGTGCCGCCGACGGCAAGATGGACCTGCTGTCCGTGCTGTTGCACGAGTACGGCCATCTGCTGGGGCTGGAGCACAGCGGCGATGCAGCCGACTTCATGGCCGCGACGCTGCAGCCCGGCGAGCGCCGTCTGCCCACGCAGGCGCAGCTGACCTGGATGGCCGCGCGTCTGGCGGGTCTGCAGGCCGCGGCAGAGCAGGCGCAGCACAACGCCCCTGCGGGCGCCGCCGCGCCGGCAAGCTCTCCGGCCGGCGCCGACGCCTCCGCTGTCGTGGCGCTGCCGCGTTTTGCCACCGCCGTGAACGCCAGCCTGCTCAACGGCAGCTTCGGCCAGTCCGGCACGCCTAACGGCGCCGGCTGGACAACACAGGGCGACGTCAGCTTCTCGGCCGACGGCGCTACGCTGGGCGAGACCGGTGGCCGCCAGGCGCGCCTGCTGCAAGGCTTCGCCATCGGCGCCAGCGACAGGTTCCTCAGCTTCACCATTGCCGGTCCCGGCCTGCAGGCCAATGCCGGCGGCCCCGGCGACGCCTTCGAGGTCGCGCTGCTGGATGCCGACTCCGGGCTGGCACTGGCCGGGCGCGCAGACCTGGCCGGTTCCGACGCGCTGCTGAACCGCCAGACCGCGCGCAACGGCCAACCTGCCGTCGAGCGCCTGGCGTCCAGCGTGCGCAAGCAGGTCAACGCCGACGGCAGCGTCACCTACTTGGTCACGCTGGCGCCCGAGCTGGCCGGCAAGTCTGCGCTGCTCAGCTTCGACCTGCTCGGCTTCGCCGCGGCCGACAGCCACATCACCGTGCGCGACGTGCGCATGCTGTCCGACACCCCGTCCGGCAACCTGTCGCCCACGGCGGCGGGTGGCCAGGTGCAGGGGACGGAAGACCAGGCGCTGCCCATCACCTGGGGCCAGTTCGCGGCCAGCGACGCCGACGCTCAACCCGGCACGCTGCAGATCGAGATCACCGCCCTGCCCGCCGACGGCCAGCTGCAACGCCAGCAGGCCGACGGCAGCTGGGCAGCAGTCGTGGTTGGCGAGCGCTTCACCGAAGCCGACCTGGCCGCACGCGGCCTGCGCTTCGTGCCGGCGGCCAATGCCTCCGGTGGCGCCGGCTATGCCACGCCGGGCGACGGCAACCGCCGCGAGCACTACGCCCGCATCGGCTTCCGCGCCTTCGACGGCGAGCTCTACAGCGCGCCGGCCAGCCTGGTTGTCGACATTGCGGCCGTGGCCGACGCGCCCACCCTCACCGTCACCGGCGGCAACACCGTCGCCGGCGTGGAGGACGTGGCGCTGGCGCTGCACGCCATCGTCGCCGGCCTCGTCGACAACGACGGCTCCGAGACGCTGGTGCTGACGCTGACCGGACTGCCTGTACTTGATGGTCAGGGCTTCACGCTGTCCGACGGCACCCACAGCTTCACGCCCACGGCCACGCAGCGCGTCGTCAACCTCGCCGGCTGGCAGCTCGACGCCCTCACGCTGACCCCGCCGCGCGACTTCAACGGCAGCGTGGCCCTGCAACTGCAGGCCACCGCCCTTGAAGGTGCCACCGGCGCGTATGCCACCACCAGCCAGGTGCTGACGGCCCAGTTCGTCGCCGTGGCCGACGCGCCCACACTGGTGCTGAGCCCGCGCGACGTCGCTGTCAGCCGCGAACTGCTGGCCACCAGCTGGGAGACGCCGGCCAACACGGCGACGACCGCCACGGTCCTCACCGGCCGCGTGCTGGAAGGCTGGACCCTCCAGACCCCGACCACCGGCAAGACCGCCGCGTTCGAAATCTGGGCGTCCGGCGACCGCATGACCAACGTCGGCGGCAACAGCTTCACCGTCCAGGCCATGCCCGGCAACGGTGGCCAATGGCTGGCGCTGATGAACGGCCGGCGCAGCACCTCCTACCAGACCCACGGCGTGGAGCGCAGCGTCGACACCATTGCCGGCGCGACCTACACCCTCAGCCTGGACTACGCCGGCGGCATGGGCTTCCTCGCGGCCAACACGCAGATCGGCATCTACGTCGACGGCGTGCGCATCGCCA
>NZ_JBIGHX010000007.1:0-343970 GCF_043555885.1 Pelomonas lactea
GCCCCGGCGGGCGACCTACTTTCTTGTGCGGACAAGAAAGTAGGCAAAGAAACCGCCCCTGCAAAACCGGCCCTGCGGGCTGCCTTGCGATGCTCGGAACCCAGGGCCGCGGCGAACTCGCGCCGCTGCGCTCTGCTCAAACAGGCGCCGCGAGTCAGTTCTTGAAGTGCGCTTCGCGCACGCCCTGGGTTCCTGCGCTTCTCAGCGGTTTTGAAGGGGAACCCCGAAACAGCCAACCCCAACAGCCAAAAGCCAAACCCGCCAGCCGGCTGGCGCCGGCTGTTCGGTATGGCCCCTTGAGCACCGCCGAGCAACACAAGCCCCGAAGCCCGCGAGCGCAGCTCGCCTCGACCACTGACTCACGACGACTGTCCGAGCAGAGCGTAGCGGCGCGAGTTCGGCGTGGGGCTTCGGGGCTTGTGTTGCTCGGGCACCCGAGCGAAGCGAGGGCGGTGCGGTCGGGGCGAGCTTTTTGCCTACTTTTTGGCGGCCCAAAAAGTAGGTCGCCCGCCGGGGCGAAATCCCGGCACCACACGCTGCGGAACACCAGCGCCCCGAGACAAGCGCACCACGCGCCCGAGAAATGATCACGAAGAACCTCCACCCCGCCGCCAAAGAGCCCACCTGGATCAACTACTGGGGCTGGGGCTCGGGCGACGTGCTCGGCGCCGGCGCCCAGGCCGTCATCACCGGCTGGCTGTTCTATTTCTTCACCACCTTCTGCGGCCTCAGCGCCGTCGAAGCAGGCCTGATCCTCGGTCTGCCGAGGCTGCTCGAAGCCATCACCTGCCCGCTGATCGGCTACGTGTCCGACAACCTGCGCCACACCTGGGTGGGCCGCAAGATCGGCCGGCGCAAGGTCTTCCTGCTCATCACCATCCCGCTGCTGCCCAGCTTCGCGCTGATCTTCCGCACCGGGCACACGTTCACCTACTACCTGCTCGCGTTCATCTTCTTCGAGCTGCTGTACACGATGTTTCTCATCCCCTGGGAAACGCTGGCGGCCGAGATGACCAAGGACTATCGCGCCAAGGCCAAGTTCGCCGGCGCGCGCATGATCATTGCGCAGGGCTCGGCCATCCTGGCCTCCTACCTGCCCACGCTGCTGATCAACCAGTTCGGCGGCAAGGACTCGCCCGACACCTTCTTCTGGATGGCGGCCATCTTCGGCGTCGCGTTCTCGCTGGTCGTCACCATCGTCGTGCTGACGAGCTGGGAGCGCCCCTACGGCACGCGCGAGCAGGCCGTCCTGTCGCAGACCTACGGCGGCGTCACGCTGAAGGCCGCGCTGCTGATCCCGGTGAAGATGTTCCGCGACCTGTTCTCGACGCTGAAGATCCGCGCCTTCCGCCAGCACCTGTCCATCTACCTCGGCGGCTACCTGTCGCAGGACATCTTCAACAGCGCCTTCGCCTTCTTCGTGGCCACCGTGCTGATGGGGGCCACGCTGGCCATCTCGCAGCTGATGACGGTCATGTACGTGGCCCAGCTGGTGTCCGTCATGGTGGCCATCCAGATCGTCATCCGCACCGGTCCCGTGCTGGCCTACCGGCTGGCGGCCTCGATGTTCGGCGCGGCACTGATGCTGTACCTGGTGTTCTACCTGGCACGCCCCGAGGGCTTCGCCGACAGCTTCAAGGCACTGGGCACCAACCTGTTCGGGGCGCTCAACCCCACGCAGCCCGGCTTCTCGGCCAGCCTCGTGTTCTGGCTGTTCGTGCCCATCATCCTCGCGGGCCTGGGCCGCGGCACGCTGAACTTCGTGCCCTGGTCGGTCTACAACTACCTGCCGGACGTCGACGAGGCCGTCACCGGCCAGCGCCGCGAGGGCATCTTTGCCGGCGTCATGACGCTGGTGCGCAAGCTCGCGCAGAGCGGCGCCATCATGGCCAGCGGCTGGATCATCGACCTGGGCGGCTACATCCGCACCAAGCCGGGCGAGGTCGTCGTGCAGAGCCCCGAGGCCATCCAGACCGTCACCGCGCTGATGGTGGGCGGACCGCTGCTGATGCTGGTGCTGGGCGCGCTCGCGTCGTGGAGCTTCCGCCTCAACGCCGGCACGCATGCCGTGCTGGTGCACGAGGTGGAACGCCTGCGCAACGGCGCGACCGAGGCCGAGAGCGACGAGAACCGCCGGATCGTCGAGGACCTGACCGGCTGGCGCTACGACCAGCTGTGGGGCCGCGGCAGCGGCCACGCGGCCGACTCGACGCTGCACCTGCCGCAGAACAACCCTGCACGCTCCTGAGCCGACGACCACCATGAAGCTCCTGCTCCTCGCCGCCAGCCTGCTGGCCACGCCCGCCTGGGCGGCCGACACGCTGCGCTTCAACTTCGACGGCCAGCCGGCGCCGGGTGACGTGGCCGTGCAGGCCGACACCGCCTACAGCCGCGAGCGCGGCCACGGCTTCGAGGCCAGCGATGCGCGCAACGCGGCCGGCCTGCCCTACTTCTTCTCGGTGGACCTGCCCGAAGGCAACTACCGCGTCACCGCCACGCTGGGCGCCGCCGCCGCCAGCGACACGACGATCAAGGCCGAGCTTCGCCGCCTGCAGCTGGACAGCATCAAGCTGCCCGCCGGCGCCAGCGAGACGCGCACCTTCATCGTCAACGTGCGCACCGCCAACATCGCCGCAGCGCCCGGCGTGGAGGCGGGTCGCGTGAAGCTGAAGGAGCGCGAGATCGCCAGCGAGGCCTGGGCCTGGGACCGCCGTCTGACGCTGGAACTCAACGGTGCCCAACCGGCGCTGCGCCGCCTGGCCATCGAGCCCATCTCCGTGCCCACGGTCTACCTGCTGGGCGACTCCACGGTGGCCGACCAATCCGGCGAGCCCTACGCCAGCTGGGGCCAGATGCTCACCAGCCTGTTCAAGCCGACGGTGGCCGTGTCCAACCACGCCGAGTCGGGCGAGACCTTCCGCGACTCGCTGGCGCGCCGGCGCATCGACAAGATCCTGTCCACGCTGCAGCCCGGCGACACGGTGCTGCTGCAGTTCGGCCACAACGACCAGAAGCAGCAGAAGGACGGCAGCGGCAACGCCGAGACCTACAAGGCCGAGCTGCGCACGCACGCCGAACGCATCCTGGCGCGCGGCGGCGTGCCGGTCGTCGTGTCGTCGATGGAGCGGCGCAACTTCGATGCGGCCACGGGCAAGCTCAAGCCCAGCCTGACCGAGTACGCCAGCGCGGCCCGCTCGGTGGCACAGGACATGAAGCTGGCCTTCATCGACCTCAACGCGATGAGCATCCAGTTCTACGAAGCGCTGGGGCCGGAGCGCTCGCAGCTGGCCCACCCGATGAACAACGGCAAGCTCGACAACACCCACCACAACAACTACGGCGCCATGCAGTTGGCGCGTTTGGTGGCGCTGGGCCTGCGGGAAGCCCGGGTGCCGGTGGCGGCGCAGCTGCGGGATGATCTGGGTGCCATCTCGGCGGCACAGCCGCCTGCGCCGGAGCAGTTCCGCGTCGCGGTCAGCCCCGGCTTCACCCAACTCCGACCACTCGGCGACTGATGAAGTCTCACCTGCTTGCCTTGGCGCTGGCCTGCGCCACGCTCACCCACGCGCCTGTCACCGTCGCCGCGCCGCGCGCGGAGGCCCTCACCGCGCAGGGCTTCTCGCCCGCGCGGCTGAAGCGCCTGGACGCCGCCATCGACGAGCAGATCGCCGCGAAGCAGCTCGCCGGTGGCGTGATGGCCGTGCTGCGCGACGGCCAGCCCGTCGTCTTCAAGGCCTACGGCCTGCGGGACGTCGAGAACGCGCAGCCGATGCGCACGGACACCATCTTCCGCATCGCGTCCATGACCAAGGCGTTGACGACGGTGGCGGCCATGATCCTGTACGAGGAAGGCCGCTTCCTGCTGAAGGACCCGGTGGCGCGCTACCTGCCGGCGTTCGACAACGCGCAGGTGGCGCTGCCGGGCGGCGGCACCGAGAAGGCCCGCCGCCCGCTGACCATCCACGACCTGCTGACCCACACCGCCGGCATGAGCTACGGCCCGGGCCCCGCCAAGGCGGCCTACGACGCCGCAGGCATGAAGGACTGGTACCTCGTCGGCAACGACGAGACCCTGGCGCAGTGGACCGACCGCTTCGCCGCGCTGCCGCTGCAGAGCCAGCCGGGCGAGCAGTTCATCTACGGCTACGCGACCGACGTGCTGGGCCGGCTCGTGGAGGTCGTCTCCGGCCAGCCGCTGGACCAGTTCATCAAGCAGCGCATCACCGACCCGCTGCGCATGCCTGACACCGGCTTCGCCGTGCCGCCCGAGAAGGTGGCGCGGCTGGCCAATGTCTACGGCCTGGAGGGCGGCCAGCTCAAGCTGTTCGAGACGCCGGCGAAGAGCGACTTCGTCAACGGCCCGCGCAAGCTGCTGTCCGGCGGCGCCGGCATGGTGAGCACGGCGGGCGACTACACGCGCTTCCTGCAGATGCTGCTGAACAAGGGGCAGCTGGACGGCCAGCGCATCCTCGCGCCCAAGACCGTCGAGCTGATGACGGCCGACCATCTCGCCGACAAGTCGCGCGGCGACGCCGACGGCTTCGGCCTGGGCTTCTGGGTCAACGTGAAGGCGGGCGGCTTCAAGGAGCTGGGCAGCGAGGGCGCGTTCGGCTGGGGCAGCGCCTACTTCCCGCAGTACACGGTGGACCCGAAGGAGCGCCTCGTCATCCTGCTGATGACGCAGCTGCGCCCGGCCGGCAACTCGACACTGAACCTGCGCGTGCGCAGCCTGACCTACCAGGCGCTCATCAAATAGGCCGAGCGCGCCGCGCGAGGTTCCTTTCGGCCATCGCAAGCACGGTGTTGCCGCGCTGGCGGGGACGCGCCGTTGACGCGCGAGCAGCACCCGCCAAACGCTCACCCGGTTGAGTACACGTGAAGACAAGCCCTGCCTAGAGTCCGCTCCGGTCCGCGGCAACGCCCGCCGGCCGTGAAAAACGACACGACACCAGGAGACTTCATGAACCCGACAAGCTCGCGCCCGCACTGGGCGCGCGGGCTGGCCGCCGGTGTGCTCGCTGCGGCGATCTCACCCGCGGCACTGGCCGCCTTCAGCATCACCACCGTCCACGACAACAACAATGCAGCCCGGCCGCAGTACGTCATCGACACCGATGCCGGCCTCGTGTTCAAGGTGCGTGCGTGGGACAACGGTGCCAGCACCACGTCCGCCGGCGACCTCTCCAGCATGGTCTACAACGGCGTGGAATACGCCGATCCGGCCCGCGGCACGCAGCTGAACTCCGGCGCCGACTGGCTCTACAACGGCGTGGGCGCCGTGGCCGTGAAGGCCGAGCTGGTGAACGCCAACGGCAGCGTCGTGCCGGCCGCGACGACCAACGGCGGCGTGGTCACCGGCGACGCCTACATCCGCGTCACGCTGACCGTGAACAGCCTCAAAGGCGGTGTGCTGACGCACTACTACCTCGTGAAGAAAGGCGAGTCCAACATCCACATGGGCACGCACTTCACCGAGCAGCCCGACGTGCACGGCCTGGTGCGCTTCATCGCGCGCATCCCCATCGCCAAGCTGCCCAATGGCGGCCCGGCCCACGCGGCCGGCGGCCTGGTCACCTACGGCGGCGACAGCTACTGGGCCGAAGACCTGCGCGGCACCAATGCCGCCATCGAGGCCAGCGACGTGTTCGGCTTCCCGACCACCGATGCGCGCTACGGCCAGTCGCGCTCCAAGCACTACGCCAACCGCCGCCTGAAGGACTGGCAGTTCCTTGGCGGCACCGGCCCCGGCGTTGGCATCTGGTTCTGGCGCGACAACAACGAGGGCGGCTCCAGCGGCCCCTTCTACCGCAGCCTGCTGCAACAGATCACCAGCACGCACAACGAGCTGACCTACATGGTCAATTACGGCGAGGCGCAGATCGAGCCCTTCCGCCTGAACGTGCTGAACACGTACACGATGATCTTCAACGACGGCAGCGCGCCGACGGCGCGGCCGGACACCAGTTGGTACGCCAACCTGGGCCTGGTGGGTTACGTGCCGCCGCTGGGCCGTGGCGGCGTGACCGTCGCGGGCCTGAGCGGCCGCGTGGCTGGCGTGCCCTACACGGTGGGCTTCGCCAACGCACAGGCGCAGTACTGGGTGGACGCCGACCCGGTGGACGGCCACTTCACGGCCGACGGCATGCTGCCCGGCACGTACACGATGACGGTCTACAAGGGCGAGCTCGCCGTGCAGACCGTGCCCGTGACGGTGACGGCCAACACCAGCTACGCGCTGAACACCGTGGCCATCACGGCCGACCCCGAGGCGACGCCCGCGCTGTGGCGCATTGGCCGCTGGGACGGCACGCCGCAGGAGTTCATCAACGGCGACAAGCTGACCTTCATGCACCCGAGCGACGTGCGCATGTCGCCCTGGACGGTTGCCCCCTTCGTCATCGGCCAGTCTCAAGCCGCGACGCAGTGGCCGGCCTACCAGTGGAAGGACGTGAACAACGGCCTGCAGGTGCGCTTCACGCTCAGGCGCGGGCAGAACACGGCGCCGCTACGGCTGCGCATCGGCATCACGGCCGACTACAACAGCGCCCGCCCGCAGGTCAGCGTCAACAGCTGGAGCTCGGCCATCCCCAGCGCGCCGCCCAAGGTCTCGCGCAACGTGACGGTGGGCACATATCGCGGCTTCAACCGCACCTACACGTTCGACATCCCGGCCGCGCAGCTGGTTGTCGGCACCAACGTGCTGACCATCAACACCGTCAGCGGCACGGCCGGCGCGGGCTTCCTGAGCCCGGCGCTGTCGTTCGACGCCATCGACCTCGTTTCAGCAAACTGAAAGAACAAGTCATGAACAACCAGAAGTTCATTCCCCTGCTGGCAACGCTGATCGCCGCACCCGCGATGGCCGCCGTCGTGCAGACCACCGGCGCCGGCAGCGCCACGCCCGGCACCGCGCACCTGAGCTATGCGGCCGACTTCGAGGCCAACACGACGCTGGCCAGCCCCTGGGTCGAAGGCGGCCTGCTGTTCACGCACACGGGCCTGGCCAACGACAACGCCGGCTGCGGCTACGCCGGGGTGGAGTGCGTGGCCCCGGGCCAGCCCTACAGCGAGGCCTTCTCGGGCAACTACTTCGCCACGGCAGGCACCAACGCCTACCTGGCCATCCGCAGCCTCGGCGCCCGGCTGCACGGCATCGAGTTCGCGGTGGACTCGGGCTATCCGGCCATCCACCTGCTGTGGCAGACCTGGCTGGACGGCGTACTGACCGGCAGCGGCAAGGTATCGCTGGGCGCGGCGGGCATCGGCGATGTACTGGGGCTGAGCGACGCCGCGGGCTTCAGCGAGGTGCGCGTCTACGCGTTCGACAGCGCCAGCGACAACAGCGGCTACAGCGCGCCGGCCATCGACAGCGTGAGGGCGTTCACGATTGCCGAGCCAGGGTCGTTGGCGTTGGCCGCGTTGGCTGGTGTGGGGGTGGCGGGGGTGCGCCGGCGTCGGCACCGATGACGACCTGGCGCTGCACGCCGAGTGCGGTGCCGGGAATTCGCCCCGGCGGGCGACCTACTTTCTGGACCGCCAGAAAGTAGGCAAAGCGCTCCACCCGACCGCACCGCCCGCCGCTTCGCTGCGGGTTCCCTGCGCTGCTCAGGCCTTGAGGGGCCGCGCAAAACTCGCGCCGCTACGCTCTGCTCAAACAGTTGCGCGGAGTCAGTTGTCGAAGCGCTCTTCGCGCTCGCCCTCAAGTCCTTGCGCTGCTCGGCGGTGCTAAAGGGGGCATACCGAACAGCCGCATCAGACGGTTTGCGGGCTTGGCTGTTGGGCTGTTGGGCTGTTGGGCTGTTGGGCTGTTGGGGTTCGGCTGTTCCATCACTCCCCTTCTAAACCGCCGAGAAGCGCAGAAGCCCAGGGCGCGTGCGCAGCACGCTTCAACATCCGACTCCGCACGGCTGTCTGAGCGCAGCGTAGCGGAGCGAGTTCCGGGCGGGCCCTGGGTTTCGAGCATCGCAGGGGAGCCCGCAGGGCCGGTTTTGCAGGGGCGACTTTTTGCCTTCTTTTTGGTCGCTCAAAAAGAAGGTCGCCCGCCGGGGCGGCGTCCCGGCATGGGCCTCTCGCGTCAACCCACCCGAGCCGCATCCTGCCAGGCGTCCCGGTAGGCGCGCCAGCCAGCATGGTGCCAAGCTTTGACGGGCGCGCCCGCCGACTGGGCCTCACGGCCCCAGGCATCCAGCAGCCAGGCGCCGCAGGTCGTGCCGCTGCCGTCATCCGACACCACAACCTCTCGCCCGTCGGCCAGCCCCGCCAGCAGCGGGCCGAACCACGGGTTGGCCGTGAACGCACCTTCAACGACGACCCGGCCGCTGGCGCCCAGCGCATCCAGGCAGTGGTCGGTCATCAACGCCACGTACAGCGTGGCCAGCGCGGCGCGCTCCGCATCCGTCGCTGGCACGGTGCCCACGACGCGCCCGGCCTGCCCCGCAAACGGCCCGCCGGTCTCCGCAAAACACGGCAGCGCCATCGTCTGCCGTGCAACCAGCCGCTCGATGTCCGCGGCCGTGAACGGCGCCGGGCGCTCGCCCGCCAGGGCGCCGAACTCGCGCCCGCCCATGAAGCGCATGCAGGGCACGGCGTCGCCGAAGACGTTGCAGTTGGCCAGCATGTCCTGCGCCTCGACCAGCGGCCGGGTCGCCGAGCCCAGCGCCGCGGCGATGACCCAGGTGCCGGTGGACAACACCGTGCAGGGCCCGCTCTGTTGCAGCGTCAGCAGATGGCGCAGCAGCGACGCGTTGCTGTCGTGGATGCCGCAGACGATCTCGCAGTCGGCGGGCAGCCCGGTGTCGGCCGCCAGCTCGGGCCGCAGCGTGCCCAGCCGCGCCCAGGCGTCGCGCCGCTCGGGGAACAGACGCTCCCAGCCGGCACGTTCGACCAGGCTGGAGAAGCCGCCGCCGGCGGGGCGCCACAGGTCGGTGTGGCAGCCCAGCGAGGTGACCTCGCTGGCCGCCACGCCGCACAGCCGCCAGGCCCAGTACTGCGGGTACATCAGCACCTGCTTCGCCCGCGCGAACTCGGCCGGGAAGCGCGCAGCCAGCCAGTCCAGCTGGCGGCCGAGGTTCAGGCCCGCCGGCAGCTGCGGCGAGCCGCTCTCGTCGAAGGCCGGACGCAGCGCGGCGTAACGCGCCGCATCGGCCGCATCACCCGGCACATGCTCATAGTCCAGCACCGGCAGCACGAGGCCGGCGTCGTCCACCAGCGCCGCCGTGGCGCCATGCGTGACCGGCACGATGGCGCGGATGTGCGCCAGCGCCGACAGCTCGCGCAGCTGGCCCAGCATCCAGGCCCACAGCCGCTCGGTGTCGTGGTGCGGGTAAGGCGCCTCGCTGCGCACGGTGTTGGGCGTGCGCGCCTCGGCCAGCGTCTTGCCGTCGCCGTCGATGAGGGTCAGCTTGGCATTGGTCTTGCCGATGTCCAGGACAACCGTGCCAGGGATCAAAGCGCTCAAGAGTTCAGCCCTGCGTGACGGTGGTAAGTGCCCGACTCCAGCACGGCCGCATAGTCATGCGAACTCATGGCCGAAGCCTCCACCACGCGAGGGTCCACGGCTTCCGGTTCCACGGTGATGACGCGCACGCCGTAGTGCTCCAGCAGCTGCACCGCGCTGTCGGAGGCACCGGTGTCGGTGATGACGGTGGACACGCGGTTCAGCCCGCACAGCACCAGCCCGGCCTTGCGCTGGAACTTGGAGCTGTCCACCAGCACGACGAGTTCCTCGGCCTGGCCAATCAATCGCTTCTCGGCCTGGATCAGCAGCGGGTCGGCTTCCATCAGGCCCAGGATGGACAGGCCGTAGACGCCCATGAACATCTTGGCCGCGTAGTGGTGCTGGGCCACGTCGTTCTCGAACGGGCTCAGGATGACGTTCTGCTCGCGGTAGACCTTGCCGCCGGGCAGGATGATCTCGTTGTCGCTGGTGACGAGCAGGCGCTCAGCCATCAGAAACGAATTGGTGAGAATCTTGAGTTGTTTCTCGACGAGAAACTCCGCCATCATGAACGTGGTGGTGCCGCCGTTGATGATGATGGTTTCACCGTTATTGCACATGGAGGTTGCATAACGGGCGATGGCGCGTTTTGCCGCAGTATTTTGCTGCGCGTTGTTTTGAAAAGTCTCGCTGCTTAGCGTATATGACTTTTTCTTTTGCTCCAGCCGCTGCGCACCGCCTCGCGTGCGGGTCAGCTGGTTTTTAGCAGCCAGCCAGGAAATATCCCGGCGCACCGTCGCGGCCGAGGCCGACAACCATTCCATCAGCTGCTGAACGCTGGCGTGCTCACGCTCGTCCAGCAGTTTGAGCAGACGCTTGTGCCTTTTGTGATTGATCATGGAAGCCACCTAGTTCTCGGGCGCCCTCCTGCAGCGGCGGCGACCGTTGTCTCTTGGGAGTTGCCCGACCTCTTGGGGTGGGCATCGCTTTGCCGGATGGCACCGTCGTCGGCACCCTCTCGGGTCACGCCTCGGGCTGTTGGCCCCAGGGCGCCGTCGCCATGTTGCAGTGCGATCAAGATCGCTCAGATCGCAAGTGAAACACAGTTCCGAAAGCAGATTACGTCAATCCCAAGACAGGGTCAATCAGCAAACGATCATGGCCGTGAGCGTTTCGTGAGCGGCACCGCCGCGGTGCGCGCTTTCGCTCATCCTTTTGATTTCCTGACGACGCGTCGCGCCGCCGCGGGTGTTTCGGCTCACACTGCGGCCCGTTTCCACCATGGACAACCCGCCGACGACGGGTACCGGGCCGCCGCGAGCCCCCGGGCAACGAATACGACTGAAACCAGGCAAGCTGATGACTGCAAATTCCCAAACTCCCGCGCAAACCCCGATCGTTTCCAAGTGGGACGACGCCGTGGCGGCGACTCTTAGCGAACCCGAACTGCTGCTGTATCGCTCCAACCTGCTGGGTTCGGATTTGCGCGTGACGAATTTCGGTGGCGGCAATACCTCGGCCAAGGTCACGATGCGCGACCACCTGACCGGCGACGACGTGCAGGTGCTGTGGGTCAAGGGCTCGGGCGGCGACCTGGGCTCCATCAAGCTGGATGGTTTCTCCACGCTCTACATGGACAAGCTGAATGCGCTGAAGAAGCGTTATCGCGGCCTGGAGCATGAAGACGAGATGGTGGACTACCTGCCGCACTGCACGTTCAACCTGAACCCGCGTGCCGCGAGTATCGATACCCCCCTGCACGCCTACATCCCGAAGGCGCATGTGGACCACATGCACCCGGACGCCATCATCGCCATCGCCGCCTGCGCCGACAGCAAGCGCTTGACCGAGGTGATCTTCGGCGGTCAGCTGGGCTGGCTGCCCTGGCAGCGCCCCGGCTACGACCTGGGCCTGAAGCTCGAAGCGCTGGCCACGTCGCAGCCGAACCTGAAGGGCATCATCCTGGAAGGCCACGGCCTCTTCACCTGGGGTGACACCGCCAAGAGCTGCTACGAGATCACGCTGGAGATGATCCGCCTGGCCGAGCAGTGGCTGGGCGAGAACGTCAAGCAGCCGGTGTTCGGCGGCGTCAAGACCATCACGCTGCCCGCCGAGCAGCGCGCCGCCATCGCCGCCCAGCTGATGCCCGCGCTGCGCGGCCGCATCAGCGCCGGCGAGCGCAAGCTGGGCGACTTCAACGACAGCGCCGCCGTGCTGCAGTTCGTCGCCAGCAACGACCTGGCCGCGCTCGCCGCCCTGGGCACCTCCTGCCCCGACCACTTCCTGCGCACCAAGATCCGCCCGCTGGTGCTGGACTTCGACCCGGCCAAGCCCGATGTCGACGCGCTGCTGGCCGGCCTGGACAAGGCGCTGGAAGACTACCGCGCCGACTACACGGCCTACTACGAGCGCTGCAAGCGCGCCAACAGCCCGGCCGTGCGTGACGCCAACCCCGTCATCTACCTGATCCCCGGCGTCGGCATGCTGTCCTTCGCCAAGGACAAGGCCACCGCCCGCATCGCCGGCGAGTTCTACATCAACGCCATCAACGTGATGCGTGGTGCGAACGGCGTCGACAAGTACGTCGGCCTGCCCGAGCAGGAAGCCTTCGACATCGAGTACTGGCTGCTCGAAGAAGCCAAGCTGCAGCGCATGCCCAAGCCCAAGAGCCTGGCCGGCCGCGTGGCCCTGGTCACCGGCGGCGCCGGTGGCATCGGCCAGGCCGTCGCCCGCCAGCTGCTGCAGGAAGGTGCCTGCGTGATGCTGACCGACATCGACGCCGGCGCGCTGGCCGAAGCCCACGCCAACCTCGTGAAGGTGGCCGGCAAGGACAGCGTCGCCACCGTGCAAGGCAACATCACCTCCGAGAAGGAAGTGGAGGCCGTGCTGTCGGCCACCGCGCTGCGCTTCGGCGGCCTGGACATCCTCGTGTCCAACGCCGGCATCGCCTCGGCCGCCCCGCTGGAAGACACGACGCTGGAAATCTGGCAACGCAACCAGGACATCCTGGTGACCGGCTACTTCCTGGTCGGCCGTGGCGCCTTCCGCCTGATGAAGCAGCAGAAGATCGGCGGCTCCATGGTGTTCGTCGCCAGCAAGAACGGCCTGGTCGCCTCCGCCGGCGCGTCCGCCTACTGCACGGCCAAGGCCGCTGAAATCCACCTGGCCCGCTGCATCGCGCTGGAAGGCGCGGCCATCGGCGTGCGCGTCAACGTCGTCAACCCCGACGCCGTCATCCGCGGCTCGCGCATCTGGGACGGCAAGTGGAAGGAAGAGCGTGCCGCGTCCAACAAGATCGACAGCGACAACATCGAAGAGTTCTACCGCCAGCGCAGCATGCTCAAGCTCAGTGTGCTGCCGGAGGACATCGCCGAGGCGGTGTACTTCATGGCCAGCGACAAGTCCGGCAAGAGCACGGGTAACGTGCTGAACGTGGACGCCGGCAACGCCGCAGCGTTTACTCGTTGATCGGGCCCAGGAGACTCTCATGACCAAGTACATCATCGACGCCGGCCAGGTCGAGCAGCACAACGCCAAGCTGCGCGCCGAGCTGCAGGCCGACTACGACGCACTGGGCGGCATGCTGGCCCGCCGCGGCGTGGACATCGAGGCGCTGACCGCCAAGGCCCAGACCTTCGGCGTGGCCGTGCCCTCCTGGGGCGCCGGCACCGGCGGCACGCGCTTTGCGCGCTTCCCCGGCAAGGGCGAGCCCCGTGACGTGACCGAGAAGCTGGAAGACTGCGCCGTCATCAACCAGCTCACGCGCGCCACGCCGGCCGTGTCGCTGCACTTTCCGTGGGACAAGCCCAGCGACCCGAAGGCGCTGCGCCAGCAGGCCGACGAGCTGGGCCTGGGCTTCGACGCCGTCAACAGCAACACCTTCCAGGACCAGGCGGGCCAGGCCCACACCTACAAGTTCGGCAGCCTGACCTCCACGAGCCAGGCCTCCCGCGAGCAGGCTGTCCAGCACAACATCGACTGCATCGAGCTGGGCAAGACGCTGGGCTCCAAGGGCCTGACGGTGTGGGTGGGCGACGGCGCCAACTTCCCCGGCCAGAGCAACCTGCGCGGCGCGCTGGAGCGCTACATCGACTCTGCCCGCGGCATCTACGCCGCGCTGCCGGACGACTGGCTGATGTACATCGAGCACAAGCTGTTCGAGCCGGCGTTCTACTGCAGCGTCATCGCCGACTGGGGCACCAGCTTTGCCGTGGCGCAGACGCTGGGCCCGAAGGCCAAGTGCCTGGTGGACCTGGGCCACCACGCGCCCAACACCAACATCGAGATGATCGTGGCCCGCCTGGCGCAGTTCGGCAAGCTGGGCGGCTTCCACTTCAACGACAGCAAGTACGGCGACGACGACCTGGACTCGGGCTCCATCGACCCGTTCCAGCTGTTCCTCGTCTTCAACGAGCTGGCCGATGCCACGCTGCGTGACGGCACCTTCAGCCCGGCCTACATGCTGGACCAGTCGCACAACGTGACCGACCCCATCGAGAGCCTGATGAGCAGCGCCGTCGAGGTGCAGCGCGCCTTCGTGCAGGCCGCGCTGGTGGACCGCGCCGCGCTGGCCGGCTTCCAGGAAGGCAACGACGTGCTGCAGGCCGCGCAGACGCTGAAGAAGGCCTTCCGCACCGACGTGAGCCCCGTCCTCGCGATGGCCCGCCTGCGTTCGGGCGGCGCGATCGACCCGGTCGCAGCCTACCGCGCCAGCGGCTACCGCGAGCAGGTCGCCGTCAAGCGTCCGCCCAAGGCTGGCGCTTCGGGTTCCGGCATCGTCTGAGGAAGAAGACACCCACAGGGCCACAGGCGCACGGAGACACAGAGAGACCGGTTTTCTCTGTGACTCCGTGTCTCTGTGGCTTGTTCCTTTCTTGAGCTGGCGATCAGGCGCAACGGATGAACGCTCATGACTTCGGCGCACGCGGTGACGGCATCACGCTCGACACGCGCGCCCTGCAGGCGGCCATCGATGCCGCGGCGCTGCGGCGTGCAGAGTTGCGCCTGAGCCCCGGCGTCTACCTGACAGGCGCCCTCTTCCTGAAGACCGGCATGACGCTGCGGCTGGACCGCGGTGCCACAATGCTGGGCTCGCGCGACCTGTCTGACTACCCGCTGCTGCCCACCCGCGTCGCCGGCATCGAGATGCGCTGGCCGGCGGCCCTCGTCAACATCTACGGCGAGCACGACGTGGCCCTCACCGGCGAAGGCTGCATCGACGGCGACGGCCAGGTCTTCTGGGACAGCTACTGGGCGCTGCGCGCCAGCTACGAGCCGCGCGGCCTGCGCTGGGCCTCCGACTACGACTGCCAGCGCCCGCGGCTCATCCAGGTTTATGCATCGTCCCGCGTCACCCTTGGCGACGGGCTGCTGCTGCGCCGCTCCGGCTTCTGGACGCTGCACCTCTGCTACAGCGAGGACATCAGCGTCGACGGCATCACCATCCGCAACAACGACGAGGCGCGCGGCCCATCGACGGACGGCATCGACATCGACTCCTGCCGCCGCGTGACCGTCCGCCACGCCGACATCGCCGTCAACGACGATGCCCTCTGCCTGAAGGCCGGCCGCGACGCCGACGGCCTGCGCGTGGCGCGCCCCTGCGAGGACATCACCATCAGCGACTGCATCGTCCGCGACGGCGCCGCCGGCCTCACCTTCGGCAGCGAGACCTCGGGCGGCTTCAGGCGCATCACCGCCCAGCGCATCGACGTGCATGCCCCGGTACCCGTGGGGCTGCTGTTCAAGAGCGCGCCGACGCGCGGCGGCTTCATCGACGGCGTGTTCATCAGCGGCCTGAGCCTTCACGACGTGCCGGTCGCGATGCGCGCGACGATGAACTGGAACCCGGCCTACAGCCGCGCCCACATCCCCGACGCCGAGCGCGCGCATGCGCCGGCGCACTGGCTGGCGCTGGCCGCGCCAGTGTCGCCGGCGCAAGGGCGCACGCAGGTCCGCGGCGTGACGATCAACGGGCTGCGCGCCCGTGGCGCCGAGGTCGCCTTCGAGGTGGATGCCGACAGCCACGCGCCGCTGAGCGACTTCCGCTTCACCGACCTGGACCTGCAGGCCCGCCGCGGCGGGCATGTGCTGGACGCGCTGGGCTGGCGCTTCGCGAACTGCAGGCTGCAGCTGGGCACGCCCATCGCGCTGGGGCCCGGGGCGGCGCTGGCGGGCCTGAGCACGGAACACTGGTCCGTCGACCCCGCGCTGCAGCGCCGCGATGTGTCAAGCCGCCCCATGGCCGAACAAGACGTTCTCTAGGAGACAAAGCAACATGAGCGACCACGAGATCCGCGCCTTCAAGATGCAACTCAAGCCCGGCGTGGTGCCTGAGTACAAGAAGCGCCACGACGAGCTGTGGCCCGACCTGGCCGAGGCACTGCGCGGCGCCGGCATCTTTGACTACTCCATCTTCCTGGACGAGTCCACGCTGAGCCTATTCGCGGTGCTCAAGCTCAAGCCGGGCTACCCGATCGACGAATTGCCCACGTTGCCCGTCATGCGGCGTTGGTGGGACTACATGGCACCGCTGATGGAGGTCGAACCCGACAACAAGCCGCGCCAATGGGACCTGCCCTCCGTCTTCCACTTTGCGGGCTGATCGTCAGCCTGCCGCTGATGGCCGGCGCGTGGTGCGAGCCACCACGCAAGCTGGAGCCCGTCGCCGCTGACGACTTCCGCACCGGCCTGGCCCGCTGGCGGCTGGAGGCCGAAGACGCGCGCGCCGTCGTCACGGCCCAGGGCGGCGTGCTGGACATCGCCACGCCCGCGGGCCTGTCGCTGTGGTGGCGCGAGCCGCTGGCCGGCGACTACGCCATCCGCTTCACGGCCGTCGCCCTGCCCGCCCCGGCCAGCGCCGGCGAACACGCGGGCCGCATCTCCGACCTGAACATGTTCTGGAATGCACTCGAGGCCGATGGCGGCGAGCCCTACCCGCGCAGCGGCAAGTTCGCCGGCTACGACGCGCTGCCCACCTACTACGCCGGCTTCGGCGCCAACGGCAACACGACGACGCGGCTGCGCCTGTACGACGGCGCCCAGCGCCGCCTGCTCGCCGGATTCGCCGACGGCGCCGTTGCCGAGCCCGGCGAGCGCCCGATGACGCGCGAGACCCGGCTGCTGGCCGGCCAACCGCTCAGCATCGAGATTGTTTCGCGTCAACCCACGCCAGCCGATCCCGTTCACCTGCGCTGGTCCGCCGGCAGCAACGAAGTCTTTACGCGCGCCGACGCCAATCCCCGCCTGCACGGCTACTTCGCGCTGAGGACAACAGCCAGCCGGTTGCAGGTCAGAGACTTCCAAATACTCAGCTGCCGATGAAACACCCGCTCCCCGCCCTCAGCCTCGCCCTCTCGATTGCTGCCCAGGCGGCGGAGCCGGTCAAGGTGGACATCCAGGCCGACCGCCCCGGCCCCGTCATCGCGCGGCAGATCTATGGCCAGTTCGCCGAGCACCTCGGCAGCGGCGTCTACGGCGGCCTGTGGGTCGGCCCGGACAGCAAGATCCCCAACGTGCGCGGCTGGCGCAGCGACGTTGTCGGTGCGCTGAAGGCGATCAAGGTGCCGGTGGTGCGCTGGCCCGGCGGCTGCTTCGCCGACGAGTACCACTGGCGCGACGGCATCGGCCCGCAGTCGCAGCGCCCGCCGCGCGTCAACACCAGCTGGGGCGGCGTCATCGAACCCAACACGGTGGGCACGCACGAGTTCATGGACCTGGCCGAGCAGCTGGGCGCCGAGGTCTACATCAACGCCAACCTCGGCTCCGGCACCGTGCAGGAGATGGCGCAGTGGTTGGAGTACCTGACGGCCGAGGGCGACACGGCGCTGGCCCGCGAGCGCCGCGCCAACGGCCGCGACAAGCCCTGGCGCCTGCAGTACTGGGGCATCGGCAACGAGAGCTGGGGCTGTGGCGGCAACATGAAGCCCGGCTACTACGCCGACCTCTACAAGCAGTGGGCCAGCTTCGCCAAGGCACCGCGCGGCAACCGGCCCAAGCTCGTCGCCAGCGGCGGCCAGGAGCTGGAGCTGAACTGGGTCGAGACGCTGAGCACCGAGATCAAGGACCGCATGGCGGCCGTCACCCACCACCAGTACTCGCTGCCCACGCGCGACTGGAAGAAGAAGGGCGCGGCCGTCGGCTTCCCGGAGGCCGAGTGGATCTCCACGCTGGCCGTGCCGCAGACCATCGACGGCTATCTCGCCAAGCACCGCGAGATCCTGGACCGCAACGACCCGGCCAAGAAGTTCGCCATCTACTTCGACGAGTGGGGCAGCTGGTACGACGCCGAGCCCGGCACCGACCCCGGCTTCCTCGTGCAGCGCAACACCCTGCGCGACGCGGTGCTGGCCGCGCTGCACTTCCATGTCTTCCACCGCCACGCCGACCGCGTGAAGATGGCCAACATCGCGCAGATGGTCAACGTGCTGCAGGCCATGATCGTCACCGACAAGGAACGCATGGTGCTGACACCCAGCTACCACGCATTCGCGATGCACCTGCCGTTCATGGACGCGACCTCGCTGCCCGTGCAGCTGGCCGGTGTACCCGACTACACCTTGGGCAAGTACAGCATCCCCGCCGTCAGCGCGAGCGCGGCGAAGTCGGTCGATGGCAAGCTGCTTCTGAGCCTGACCAACACCCACCCCAACCAGCCGCTGCCACTGCAGCTCGCCGTCGGCGGCAAGGGCGTGCGCGCCGTGACCGGCCAGCTGCTGACCGCCGCGACGATGGACGCGCAGAACTGGTTCGACGCGCCCGACCGCGTGAAGCCCCAGCCCTTCAAGGCCGAGGCCAGGAGCGGCCTGCTGGCACTGAACATCCCGGCCAAGTCCGTGCTGGTGCTGGAGGTGCAGCCGTGATGCGCCGCTTCATCGCGCTGCTCGCCGTCGTCGCCGGCACGGCGTCCGCCGCCGACGCGCTGCGCCCGCCGCTGCTGCTGACAGCCCGCACCGCCGCGCAGGACCTGGGCGGCACCTGGACCTACTCCAAGGACTACTACCGCACCAGCCTGACCGACATCAACGGCTGGGTCGCCAAGTCCCGCATGCAGCGCTTCCGCGACGTGGACGTGGCGGCCGAGGAGAAAAAGAGCGGCCCGGCCTTCTTCGAATTCGACCTCGACCGCGGCCCGACGATGACGCTGCCCGGCGCGTGGAACTCCGCCGTGCCCGAGCTGCGCTGGTACGACGGGCTGATCTGGTTCCAGCGCCGCTTCGATGCGAAGCTGGTGCCCGGGCAGCGCAGCTTCCTGCGCTTCGAGGCGGTGAACTACCGCGCCTCGGTCTACCTGAACGGCAAGCCCATCGCCCAGCACGAGGGCGGCTTCACGCCCTTCGTCGTCGAGGTGACCGACACGCTGCGCGCACTGGGCAACCGCCTCGTCGTCGGCGTGGACTCCAAGCACGACGCGCAGAGCATCCCCGGCGAGATCACCGACTGGGACCTCTACGGCGGCATCACGCGGCCGGTCAAGCTGATCCGGACGCCGGCCACCTTCATCGACGACGCGACGCTGCGCCTCAACGATGCCGGCCGGCTGGTCGGCAGCGCCCAACTGAACGGCCCGCAGTCGGCCAACCAGTCGGTGACCCTGCGCATCGCGGCGCTGGGCGTCACCCTGCAGGCCCGCACCGACGCCAACGGAGAAGCCCGCTTCGACACGCCCGCGCCCGCGTCGCTGAAGCGCTGGTCGCCCGAGGCGCCGACGCTGTACGACGTCGACTTCGAGGCCGGCGCGGACCGCGTGCGCGACCGCATCGGCTTTCGCACGATCGCCGTGCGCGGCAGCGACTTGCTGCTGAACGGCCAACCAGTGTTCCTGAAGGGCATCTCCCTCCACGAGGAAGAGATAGCCCCCAACCCCGCCCGCCGCCTCGACGAGGCCGCCGCGCGCCGGCTGCTCGGCGAGGTGAAGCACGGCCTGCACGGCAACTACGTGCGCCTCTCGCACTATCCGCACAACGAGACCATGCTGCGCATGGCCGACGAACTGGGCCTGCTGGTGTGGAGCGAGATCCCCGTCTACTGGACCGTGGACTGGGACAACCCCGCCGTGCTGGACAAGGCCCGCCGCATGCAGGCCGAGACGATTTACCGCGACCGCAACCGCGCCGCGCTGGTGCTGTGGAGCATCGGCAACGAGACGCCGGTGGCCGACAACCGCACGCGCTTCCACGCCGCGCTGGCGCAGACCGTGCGCGCGCTGGACGACAGCCGCCTCGTCTCCGCGGCGCTGCTGGTGGAGCGCAAGGGCGACGTCATCCAGCTCGCCGACCCGCTGCTCGCGGCCCTCGACGTCATCGCCGTCAACACCTATGCCGGCTGGTACGGCGACGACACGCTGGACCGCGTGGCCCGGCTGCGATGGGATGTGCCGGCGGACAAGCCGCTGCTGTTCTCCGAGTTCGGCGCCGACGCGCAGACGGGCTTTCGCGACGCGACGCTGCGCCGCAAGTTCAGCGAGGACTACCAGGCCGACTACTACCGCGCCACGCTCGCGATGGCCGCCCAGGTACCCACGCTGCGCGGCCTGTCACCCTGGGTGCTGAAGGACTTCCGCTCGCCGCGCCGCGAGCACCCGGTGTTCCAGCAGGGCTGGAACCGCAAGGGCCTGATCTCCGAGACGGGGCAGCGCAAGCTGGCCTTCACTGTCCTCGCCAATCACTACAAGAACCTCTCGTCGCCACTGCCATGACAAGCGCTCCTTTTTCCCGCCGCGGCTTCCTGCAGACGACCGCCGCCGCGTCGCTGGCCTCCTCGCTGCCCACCGCACGAGCCGCCACCGCCAACCTGCCGACGACGACCACGCCGGTCGGCGACACCGTGCTCCGCTGGCTCGACGGCGCTGCCCCCTCGCGCTTCGAGGGCGCCACCTTCGGCGTGCCGTGGCCGCGCGGCCAGGTCCGCGCCACGGCCAAGGCGCTGGACTTCAAGCTGGGCAGCCACCCCATCCAGTCATGGCCGCTGGCCTTCTGGCCCGACGGCTCGCTGAAGTGGACGGCCCACGCGCTGGCCGGCGGCACGCCGCAAGGCCCGCTGAAGCTGGAAGCCGGCGCACCCGCAGCCGGTGGCCTGAGCGTGAAGCAGACCGCCACGCAGATCGTCATCACCGCCGGTGACCTCGCCTGGACCGTGCCGACGCGCGGCCCCGTGCTGATCGAACAGGCCACGCGCGGCGGCCGTGTCACGCTGAAGAACCTCAAGCTCGTCGCGCTGCGCCAGGACGGCGCCGACCCCGAGCTGGACGGCAAGGTCGCCCGCCAGTCGTTCAGCAGCAAGGTCAACACGGTCACCGTCGAGCAGCAAGGCCCCGTGCGCGCTGTGCTGAAACTGGACGGCACGCACACCGCGAATCTCGACGGCAAGGGCCGCGACTGGCTGCCGTTCTCCGTGCGCCTGTACTTCTACGCCGGCGCCGAGAGCGTGCGCATCGTCCACACCTTCGTGTGGGACGGCGACGCCGCCCAGGACTTCATCGCCGGCCTCGGCGTGACGGCGCAGGTGCCCATGAGCAACGCGACGCACGACCGCCACATCCGCTTCTCCGGCGAAGGCGTGGGCGTGTGGGGCGAGGCCGTGCGGCCCATCACCGGGCTGCGCCGCGACCCCGGCCAGGCCTACAGGGACGCCCAGGTCGCCGGCCAGGCACTGCCCCCGCTGAGCGGCATGGCCAAGGCCGTGCAGGACGGCCTGAAGTGGATTCCCGAGTGGAACGACTTCTCGCTGGCCCAGGCCAATGCCGACGGCTTCACGCTGAAGAAGCGGACTCAAGGCGGCCAGGCCTGGATCGACTCCAACGGCGGCTCGCGCGCCAAGGGCCTGGTCTACGCCGGTGGCGCGTCCGGCGGCGTGGCGCTGGGCCTGAAGGACTTCTGGCAGCGCGCGCCCGTGCGGCTGGACGTGCGCGGCGCCGCCACCGAGCTGGCCGACGTGACCGCCTGGCTGTACTCGCCGTCGGCCCCGGCGATGGACATGCGCTCCTACCGCTCGCCTGGCGACATGGACACGCACGCCAAGCAGATCGAAGGCCTCAACATCACCTACGAGGACTACGAACCGGGCTGGGACAGCGCCTTCGGCGTGGCGCGCACGTCGGAGCTGCAGCTGTGGGTACTGGGCGCCACGCCGTCGCACCAGGCCTTCTCCGACATGGCCGACCAGGTCGCCACGCCGGCCCGCCCCATCCTCACGCCACAGCGCCTGCACGCCGCCGGCGTGTTCGGCGACTGGGACCCGGTGGACACCGGCTCGCCGGCCCGCCAGCTCATCGAGGATCGCCTCGCGCTGCAGCTGGGCCAGTACGTGAAGGAGATCGAGCAGCACCGCTGGTACGGCTTCTGGCACTACGGCGACGTTATGCACAGCTACGACGCCGACCGCCACATGTGGCGCTACGACATCGGCGGCTACGCGTGGGACAACTCGGAGCTGTCGACCGACCTGTGGCTCTGGTACAGCTACCTGCGCACCGGCCGTGCCGATGTGTTCCGCATGGCCGAGGCCATGACCCGCCACACCGGCGAGGTGGACGTCTACCACCTCGGTGAGCTCAAGGGCTTCGGCACGCGCCACGGCGTGCAGCACTGGTCGGACTCGTCCAAGCAGCCGCGCATCTCCAACGCGGCCTACCGCCGCATCTACTTCTACCTGACCGCCGACGAGCGCTGCGGCGACCTGATCCGCGAGCTGCTGGAGTCGGACGCCGACATCGGCAAGGTCGACATCTCGCGCAAGCTGCCGCCCGGTGCCGGGCCGCGCGCGTCCGACCTGCCCGGCGTGGGCTTCGGCACCACGTGGGGCTCGTGGATCGCCGCCTGGCTGACCGAGTGGGAGCGCACCGGCGACAGGCGCTGGCGCGACAGATTGGTCAACGGCATGCAGACCATTGGCGACCTGAAGCGCCGCTGGTTCGCCGGCGGCGCACCGTACGACGCGAAGACCGGCAGGTTCATGGGCCCGGGCGAAGACATCTCCATCTCGCACCTGAACGGCGTGTTCGGCGTCATCGAGATGAGTTCCGAGCTGCTGACGCTGGTGGACGTGCCGGCGTACCGCCGCGCCTGGCTGGAGTACTGCCGCTACTACAACGCGCCCAAGAGCGAGATCGCCGCGCTGCTGGGCCGCGACCCCGGCGGCCGCAGCCTGACCGACACCTGCTCGCGCATGACGGCCTACGCGGCCTTCCACGAGAAAGACCGCGCGCTGGCGCTGCGGGCGTGGCGCGAGTTCTTTGCGTCACGTGCGCTGCGCGGCGGCGGCACGGTGAGGCGCATCGGCGGCGTCGACGTGATCCGCCCGCTGGACGAGCAAGCCGGCATCAGCACCAACGACTCGGCGCAATGGGGCCTCGCAGGCATCCAGAACCTGGCGCTGATCGGTGACACGCTGGACGAGGCGGCCCGGGCTGCTGGGTTGCTGCGGTGACGCCTGCCTCCCGCCGCCGCTGGCTTCAGCAGCAGCTGCTGCACGCCGGCCTGTTGACCGCCGGCACGCCGCTGCTGGCCTCGCCCATGGCGGCACAGAACGAGGCCCCACCCGCGCCGCTGCGGCTCTGGTACCGCCGCCCCGCCGATGAATGGACGGCGGCGCTGCCGGTGGGCAACGGGCGGCTGGGCGCGATGGTGTTCGGCGGCACGCACACCGAACGGCTGCAGATCAACGAGAACAGCTTTTTCGGCGGCGGGCCCTACGACACGACCAACCCGAAAGCCCGCGAAGGCCTGCCCCAGGTACGCGAGCTGGTGTTCGCCGGCCGCTACGCCGAAGCCGAGAAGCTGGCCAACGAGACGATGCTGGGCACGCCCAACCGGCAGATGAGCTACCAGCCGCTGGCCGAGCTGCTGCTCCTGTTCCCGGGGCTGGACGGCGTGCGCGGCTACGAGCGCGGCCTGGACCTGGACGAGGCCGTGGCGACGACGCAGTTCCGCGCCGGCAGCGCGACGCTGACGCGCGAGGTCTACGCGTCGGCGGCCGACCAGCTCATCGTCGTGCGCCTCACGGCCGACAAGCCGAAATGGATCACCGCCGACATCACACTGACGGCGCCGCACCAGAAGACCAGCGGCGGCGAGAGCCACCACACGCTGTGGGTGGCGGGCATGAGCCCCGCGCAGCTGGGCGTGGAGGGCAGCCTGCCGTTCGAATGCCGGCTGCAGGTTGTCACCAAGGGCGGCAAGGTCGTGGCACGCAACGGCGGGCTGCAGGTGCAGGGCGCCGACGAAGCCTGGCTGCTGATTGCCGGCGCCACCGGCTACAAGCGCTTCGACGACGTGTCGGGCGACCCGGCGGCGCTGAACCGGCAGACGCTGGCCGCGGCCGTCGCCCGCGGCCCCGAGGCGCTGCGCGCCGCCCACCGCGAGGACCACCAGCGCCTGTTCCGCCGCGTCGCGCTGGACCTGGGCGCCGGCCCCAACGGTAGCCTGCCCACCGACGAGCGCATCGCCCGCTTCGCCGAAGGGCAGGACCCGGGCCTCGCGTCGCTCTATCTGCAGTACGGCCGCTACCTGCTGCTGGCCTGCTCGCGGCCGGGCAGCCGCTTCCCGGCCAATCTGCAAGGGCTGTGGAACGAGAAGACCAATCCGTCGTGGGGGTCCAAGTGGACCATCAACATCAACACGGAGATGAACTACTGGCCCGCCGAGGTCTGCAACATCGGCGAGACCATCGAACCGCTGATCGCGATGGTGGAGGACCTGAGCCTCACCGGCGCCAAGGTGGCCCGCGCGATGTACGACGCGCCGGGCTGGGTGGCCTTCCACAACACCGACGGCTGGCGCGTGGCCGCGCCGACCGACGGCGCCAAGTGGGGCCTGTGGCCCATGGGCGGTGTGTGGCTCGTCAACACGCTGTGGCAGAGCTGGCTGTTCCGGCGCGACGCGGCGCTGCTCAAGCGCCTGTACCCGTTGCTGAAGGGCGCGGCCGAGTTCCAGCTCGCCACGCTGGTGCGCGACCCGAAGAGCGGCTTCATGGTCACCAACCCCAGCCTCTCGCCGGAGAACTCGCACCCGCACGGCTCGTCCGTCGTGGCCGGCCCGGCGATGGACAGCCAGCTGCTGCGCGACCTGTTCGCTCACTGCGCCGACGCCGCGCGCGAACTGCGCACCGACCGCCCCTTCGCCAAGGCCTGTGAGGCGATGCGCGACCGCCTGCCGCCCGACCGCATCGGCGCCGCCGGCCAGCTGCAGGAGTGGATGGAAGACTGGGACCTGCAGGCGCCGGAGCTGCAGCACCGCCATGTGTCGCACCTGTACGCGCTGTACCCGTCGGACCAGATCACGCCCGAGGACACGCCGGCACTCGCCGCCGCCGCGCGCAACGTGCTGGAGCGCCGCGGCGATGACACCACCGGCTGGGGCATCGGCTGGCGCATCAACCTGTTCACGCGGCTGAAGGACGGCGAGCACGCCTACTCGGTGCTGCAGCGCCTGCTGCACCCCAGCCGCAGCTACGCCAACCTGTTCGACGCGCATCCGCCCTTCCAGATCGACGGCAACTTCGGCGGCGCGGCCGGCATCGTCGAGATGCTGCTGCAGAGCCACCGCAGCCGCATCGAGCTGCTGCCGGCGCTGCCGTCGGCGTGGCCCGCCGGTCGCGTGGCGGGCCTGCGAGCGCGCGGTGGCTTCGAGATCGCGATGAGCTGGCAGGGCGGCGAGGTGCAGACGCTGACGGTCGCCTGCCCAGCCGGCGGCAGCACCGAGCTGCGCTGGCGTGGAGCGCCCCCGCTGCCGCTGCGCCTCGCCGCCGGCCAGACCGCCCGATTCGAGCGCCGCGATGGACGGCTTCAACGCCTGGAGACCTGACCTTGACCCTGCTGATCTCGCGCCGCTCGGCGCTCGCCGCGGCCTTGCTCGTGCCGGCGCTGCCCGGCTTCGCGCAGGCGCCCGCCACATCGGTGCCCGCGCCGCTGCCCTGGCCCAACCCGCTCGTCGCCCAGCGCGCCGACCCGCAGATCACGCGGCATGGCGACTGGTATTACCTGATGGCCACCGTGCCGGCCTACGACGTGCTGGAGCTGCGCCGCGCGCGCAGCATCGCCGGCCTCGCCACGGCCGAGCCCCAGGTCATCTGGCGCAAGCACGCCAGCGGCACTATGAGCCACCACATCTGGGCGCCGGAACTGCATGTCATCGACGGCCGCTGGTTCATCTACTTCAGTGCGGGCGAAGCGAAGGAGCCCTGGAAGATCCGCCTCTGGGCGCTGGAGAACGCGTCCGCCGACCCGATGCAGGGTGAATGGGCCGAACGCGGGCAGATCAGGACGGCGTGGGACACCTTCACACTGGACGCCACCGTCTTCGAACACCGCGGCCAGCGCTACATGGCCTGGGCGCAGACCGACCCCGCCAAGAAGAACCACAGCACCGACATCTTCCTGTCGCGCATGAAGAGCCCCACCGAGCTGGCAGGCCCACAGGTGCGCCTCACGCAGCCCGAGTACGCGTGGGAGAAGGTGCGCCACGTCGTCAACGAGGCACCGGCCGTGCTCGCGCACGGCGGCCGCGTGTTCGTCAGCTACTCCGCGGCCGGCACCGGTGCGGAGTACTGCCTGGGCCTGCTGTGGGCCGACGCGGGCGCCGACCTGCTGGACGCGAAGAGCTGGCACAAGTCGCCCGGCCCGGTGTTCAGCAGCAGCGCCGAGAACCGCCAGTACGGCCCGGGCCACAACAGCTTCCTCGTCGAACCCGATGGCACGGTGCTGAACGTCTTCCACGCGCGCAACTACCGCGACATCGTGGGCGACCCTTTGCGCGACACCGGCCGCGCGACGCGCGTGCAGCCGCTGGCCTTCACCGCCGACGGCATGCCCGACTTCGGCCTGCCCCTGCCCGAAACCAGACCATGACCGTCATTCCCCTGTCCCCCGGCGAGCCCAACGCCTTCGAGGGCGACGCGCCCGACCGCATCTGCCGCCGCCCCACGCGCGCCGAGCTGCACGCCTACCCGTGCGCCGAGGACGCCACCCCGGCGCGCGGCCGCGCCCTCGTCTACGCCGGTGGCGGCTACCTGCAGCTGATGCACGACAAGGAGGGTGTCGAGATCGCGCAGTGGCTGAACACGCTGGGGCTGGACGCCTACGTGCTGGTGCACCGCCTGCCCGGCCAGGACGGCCACGCGGCCGACATCGCCCTGCAGGACGGCCTGCGGGCGCTGGACCACCTCGCCACGCTGCCGCCGCTGCCGCTGCTGCACGTGGGCCTGTCCTCCGGCGGCCACCTGGCCGGCGTGATGGCCTGCCAGCGCCACAAGCTGGTGAGCGCCGGCGCCGTCATCGCCTACGCGCCGCTGAACGCCAACCACCGCAGCCACAAGTTCCCGCCGGGCAAGCCCGACTTCCCGCCGCCCGAGAAGCAGGCCTTCTACGACGCCTGGCCCATCGGCATCGCCACCGAGCCGCACGGCCTGCCGCAATGCCCCGTGTTCCTGGCCTACGCGCTGCACGACCCCATCGTGCCCATCCAGCACGCGCTCAACCTCGTCGTTGCGGCGCAGCAGCACAGCCTGGACGTGGAAGCGCATGTGTTCCCGCAGGCCGAGCACGGCTTTGCGCTGCGCGGGCTGGCCGGCACGCAGGGCCAGTGGCCGGTGTTGGCGGCCCGCTGGATCGCCGACCGGCTGGCGAGCTGAAACATCGCCTACGCTAGCGCGCTTGTCTGGGCAACGAATCGAGCATGCTGGAAGCGATCAACACGTGGGGCGACTACCGGTCCAAGGTACGCGAATTCGACGCCGTGCTGGAGCACGGCAAGGCCGTGTCGGCGGCGCTGGCCACCTATGCGCCGCAGGCCACCTACGCCGCGGCGGGGCTGAAGATCTTCCTCAAGCTCGTGGCCCACTGCACCGCGCTGCGCAGCCTCGCGCCCGACGGCAGCCAGGCCGCCACGGCGGCGCTGGCGGACGTGTCGTCCATGAGCGCCCTGGCCCGCTGCGCCGTGGAGGCACACGATGCCTTCGAGTACATCGCCGGGCATGAAGCGACGCCGGCGGAACGCGAGTTCCGCCTGCTGCTGTGGGCGCTGCATGACGACACCCGCCGGTTGAAGATGTTCGCCGACGCCGACGACGCCGGCCCGCAGGTCGACGCGCTGCGCGCGCACGCGCAGCAGCGGCAGTCACGGCTGGAAGGACACGCCTTCCTCGCCTCGCTGCCGCCCGAGCTGCAGGCGGCGCTGCGCCAGCGCATGGCCCAGGGTGACCCGCCGGCCTTCCACCTGGGCCAGCGCCAGCGCTGCGCGCTCAGCGGCGTCAATGCGCAGTGGCATTACGCCGTGACGCTGCAGCTGTCGCAGTACGCGCACACGCTGCCCACGTCGGTGCTGCTGCCCGACACCGCCCCCGGCACGCGCGACGCGCTGCGCCTGACGGCGCTGCCGCTGCTGCTGACGCTGCCCTTCCTCGTGCGCATCACGCAGACGGTGGCCGCGCTGATCCCCGAGCGCGCGCCCGAACCGCCCAGCCGCACGGCCCGCACGATGGCCTTGTGGCGCGGATTTGCCGAGCGGGCCACAGCGCCGCGCGGCTGAACGCGCGCCGGCTCAGCGCGGCTCGAACTGCGTGTCGGGCCATGCCGGCCGCACGGCCTGGGCCGGCGGCGGGCTGCGGCGCAGCCACCACTCCAGCCACAGCGCCTGCGGCAGCCAGGACGTCCAGGCCAGCGCCGCGTAGTAGGTCTCCAGCGGCACGGCCAGCAGGTTGCCCAGCACGATCTGCAGCCGCAGCGTGATGCCGCCGGCCGTCAGCACGAAGCTGCGCAGCATCCAGCGCCGGTGCTCGGCCACGCGCCGCGCGCGGATGTGCACCAGCGCGACGGCCGTGCTGCCCAGCCACAGCAGGCCCAGCAGCCCGAAGCCCGCATGGGCCACCCAGCCGCCCTCTGACGCCACCGCCAGCGGCAGCGCGGCCAGCCCGCCCAGCAGCAGGCTGGCGGCATAGCCCCAGCCCAGCGCGCGGTGCAGCGCCGGGCGGCGCGCGCGCAGCCGCGCGGAGAACTGCCACGGCCCCAGCATCAGCGCCAGCCCGCCGCACACCGCATGCAGCACTAGCAGGTCGCGCTGCGCCAGCAGGTTGGGCAGCGGCGGCGCGAACGGCTGGCCGGGCAGCCCGTAGCGCAGCGCCATCGCACCGGTCAACGTGGCGAGCACCAGCAGCAGGCCATAGGCCGCGAGGCGGGCGATGCGGGAGGGGTGGCTTGAGTTCATGCCGCCCAATCTAGGCGGCATGAATGAATCTGGACTTAAGGCAGATGCACTCTCGCCACCAGACCCGGCTGCCCGTCGTCCCGCGCCCGCAGCTCGATGCGCAGCCCGTGGCGCAAGCCCGCCTGCCGCGCGATGGCCAGCCCCAGGCCGCTGCCGCCGGGCGGCGCGTCGGGCATGCGGAAGAAGCGGTCGAACACGCGCTCGCGCATCGCCTCGGGCAGGCCCGGGCCGCTGTCCACCACGTCCACGAAATCGCGCGTGAGGCGCAGCTCCACCTCGCCGCCCGCGGGCGTGTGGCGCAGCGCGTTGCTGATGAGGTTGTCGAACAGGCTGCGCAGGTCGCCCTCCACGGCCTGCAGCACGACGGGGCCGTCGGCGCCGTCCACGAAGCCCATCTCCACGCCGCGCCGGTCGGCCTCGGCCAGGCCCAGCACGATGCTGGCGCGCAGCAGCTCGCGCAGGTCCAGCGGCTGGGCGGCCAGCGGACCGGGCGCCAGGTCCTGCCGCGACAGGCTGAGCATCTGGTCCACCAGATGGCTGGCGCGGCGCATGCCCTGCTGCAGCTGCTCGAAGTCGCCGCCGGCGTCGCGCAGGTGCGGGCGCAGGTTCTCCAGCTGCAGGCTGAGTGCCGTCAGCGGCGTGCGCAGCTCGTGGGCGGCGTCCTGCACGAAGCGACGCTGCGACGCCAGCGCGCCGCGCAGCCGCGCCAGCACGGCCTCGAAGGCCTGCACCAGCGGCTCGATCTCGCGCGGCACCTGCAGGTTGGCCGGGGCCGTGCTGTGCTCGTCGCGCTGCGCCAGCTGCTGCGCCGACTGCTGCAGCCGCCGCGACGCCCGCCCCACCACGCGCGCCAGCACGGCCACCGACACCGGCAGCAGCAGCAGGCCCACCAGGCTGGCCAGGAAGGTGCGCGCGCTGACCTCCCGCTGGCGGAACAGCAGGCTCTGGGCCACCTGCACCCGCACCTCGCTGCCGCCCGCCGGCGCCGTGTAGACATGCCACGGCGCATCGCCGGCCGGCACCTCGTGCCAGCCGGGCACCGGCTGCAGCGGCAGCGGCGCGGACGGCAGGTCGCTGACATGGCGGGCCGGGTCTTGCGCGCACCACAGCTGCACGACGAACTGCCCGCCCTCATGCACCTCGTGCTCCGGCTGCGGCGGCGCGGGCAGGTCCAGGCTGGCGCAGCTGCGCGCGGCGTGGGAGCGGGCCAGCGCCTGCATCTGCCCGTCCATGAACTCGAACACCGTCACCGCGTAGCTGTCGGCGAACAGCCAGGCCAGCCCGCCGGTCATCAGCAGCTGCAGTGGCAACAGCCACAGCACCAACTGGCCACGCAGCGAGCGCGGCCACGGCAGGCGGCGCGTCATGCCGCGTCGACCAGCGCCACGCGCCAGCCCAGGCCGCGCACGTTGCGGATGGCGTCGGCGCCGAACTTGCGGCGCATGCCATGGATGAGCACGTCGATCATGTTGCTGCCCACCTCCTCGCCCCAGCCGTAGATGCGCTGCTCCAGCTGCTCGCGCGACAGGATGGCGCCGGGCCGCTCCAGCAGCGCGCGCAGCAGCGCGAACTCGCGCGCCGTCAGCACCTCGCGCTGGCCGCCCCGCAGCGCCTCGCGGGTGTTCAGGTCCAGCTGCAGCGCCGCCCCCTGGCCCAGCAGCGACTGCGCCACGCCGCCGGCCCGGCGCAGCAGCGCGCGCATGCGCGCCAGCAGCTCGCCCAGTTCGAAGGGCTTGACGAGGTAGTCGTCGGCGCCCAGGTCCAGCCCGGCAATGCGGTCCTCGATGCCGTCGCGCGCGGTCAGCACCAGCACCGGCGTCAGTTCGCCCCTGCCGCGCAGCTGGCGCAGCAGGCTGAGGCCGTCCAGCCGCGGCAGGCCCAGGTCCAGCAGCACGCAGGCGTAGCCGCCGTCGGCCAGCGCCGCGCGGGCGGGCTCGCCGTCGCGCACCCAGTCCACCGACCAGCCGGCCCGGGCCAGCGCCTGGGTCAGGCTCTTGCCGATCATCTCGTCGTCTTCCACCAGCAGTGCGCGCATGCGCGGCAGCTTAAACGTGCCGACTTAAGCCAGCGTGAGGAGGCGCCGTGAGCGGGGCCTGACCGCCCCTAACCGCCCTTAAGCCGGCGCTAATTCGGCGCTCCTAGGCTGCGCGGCGTTTCTTTCCACCATCCAAGGAAGTTGTCCATGCAAGCCCACGCCCTTCGCCTCGCCGCCGCGCTGCTGATCGCCACGCCGGCCCTCGCCCAGACCTCGCCACCCGGCGGCGCAACGCCCGGTTCGCTGACCATCGCCGGCATCGGTGCCGGCGCCGTGCGCGAGCCCTACCGCGGCGTGAAGACCCAGGCGCGCGTGCTGCCGCTGCTGATCTACGAGAACGAGTGGGTGTCGGTCGCGCTGCCCACGGTGGACGTGAAGCTGGGCAGCACCGGCCCGGTCAGCTGGCGGCTGCGCACGCGCTTCGGCTTCGACGGCTACAAGGCCAAGGACTCGGACTTCCTGCGCGGCATGGAGCGCCGCAAGGAGAGCCTGTGGCTGGGCGGCGCCGCCATCTGGGAGAGCGGGTTCGGCGAGATCTCGCTGGAGGCCGTGGGCGACGCGCTGGGCCACAGCAAGGGGCGCATCTTCACGCTGCAGTACGAGAAGCGCCTCGACTTCGGCGACCTGGCCGTGACGCCCCGCGCGGGCGTGCGCGGTGTGGACCGCAAGTACGTGGACTACTACTTCGGCGTGAAGCCCGCCGAGGCGCTGACGGGCCGGCCGGTCTACGTGGGCTCATCCACCACGCAGGCCGAGGTGGGCCTGCGGCTGACCTACGTGACGGGCAGCAACGAGATGCTGTTCGCCGACGTGTCGGGCATCAAGCTGGGCAGCCCGGTGGAGAAGAGCCCGCTGGTGGAGCGGCGCTATCAGGCGAGCGTGTTTGCGGGGTGGTTGTATCGGTTCTAGGACAGCACCGGCAGCAGCCGCGCGGCCAGTTGCGCTCGCGGGTCTGCCGAGGAGACCTGCTGCAGCGCCCGTTCGGCAGCCAGCGTGTTGATCTGCCGGTAGCCGCTCATCGTCCTCGCGCCTCGGCACCTGCCGGCTTCACCGGGCAGCGGCTCTGGATATCGGCCGAGATCCGCGCCACTTCCGCGAGGTTGGCCTCGGGCGGCGGCTTGAGGGTGGCCAGCATGCCGTCGATGGCGGCCTGACGCTTCGGGTCACCCTCGGCCTGGCGCCGCACGGCCTCCAGACCCTGGCTGATCCAGCGGCGCTGCAGATCGCGCAAGGCACCGACCTCGTCGGGGGTCAGCAGCTGCGGGTCCCGCCGGGCCAGGCCGCTCAGCGTGCTTTGCGAGAGGCGGTCGCAGTCCCAGGCGTCACGGCGCAGTGCCGGGAGGACGCCGGGCTCCTCCGCCAGCTTGAAGTCCTTTCCCAACGCCTGCACCAGGCCTGCAGCAGCGCCCTTGTCGCCCTCGGCCAGGCTGCGGCGAAGCAGCGGCACCAGCTGCGCGCGGGACGCCGCATCGACGGCCTGGCAGGAGGCGAGCAACTCGTCGTGCTGGGCCCTGAAGGCGCGAGCAAGCGGTTCCGGCAACTGCTGCTGCCTGGCGGCCATCTGCTGCCGCCGCTGCTCGGCGTTTCGCTCCGCCATCAGGCAGTCCTGGATGTGCTTCGCCGCCTCGCCGGCCTTGCCGCGCTGGTCGCTGCTGAGGGCGATCTGGATGTCGCGCTGCCGGCGCGACACGTCCGCAGGCGGGAGGGGCCAGCCGGCAGAAGCCGGCATCGCCGCGGTGGCCATGGCCGGCTGGGAGGCGCCGGGCGGCGCTGCAGCAGCGGCCGAACCGGCCGGGCCGACAGACGCCGTTGGCGGCGCTGGCGTGGATGCCGGCCCTTGCTGCGGCGCCGCGGCGCCACCGACACGCCAGCCGCTCCACGCGAACGCGATAGCGCCGGCGCAGGCGATGCCTCCCAGCCAAACAAGGCGCCTGGAACCCGGCTTCATCATGACAAGCTCCTCCCTTTCATGAACGCCTTTCAGCGCCTCTTCTTTCAAACTACTTTGTGATGCCAGCAGCGGTGCCAGGTGTTGCCCGACGGGGAAAATCACCCACGCCCGCCGAAGTCCGCTCGATCTTGCGGATGGTGCCGTCGTCGTTGAAGGTCAGGTACTCCGCCGCCACGTGTCGCTGCGTCTTCTTGCAGGCCGCGCCCGGCGTCTCCAGCCAGCGGTGATAGAACAGGATCCACTGGCCCTTGTATTCGACGATGGAGTGGTGGTTGTTGCCGCCCTCGGCGTCCATGATGACGCCGCGGTAGGTCCACGGGCCGGTGGGTGCGGTGGCGGTGTAGTAGGTCAGGATGCGGTTGTGCTCCGGCATCGTGAAGTAGTACAGGCTGCCCCGTTTGAACACCCACGGCCCTTCCATCGGCGGCTCGTAGCCGCCCATGTCCATCTTGTGCAGCTCACCCTTGATGGAGCGCATGTCGTCGGCCATCTCGGCCACGAGGTAGTTGACGCCCGAGGTGCGGCTGTAGAGGTAGGCGCGGCCATCGTCGTCGATGAACAGCACCGGGTCGTTGGCATAGGGCTTGCGCCACAGCGGTGCGCCGATCACGTCCTTGAACGGGCCGGCGGGCGAATCGCTCTCGGCGATGCCGATGCCCATCCACTTGGTGCTGTTCTTGGGGTTCTGCCGGTCCTTCACGCCGGTGCCGGCGGGGAAGACGAGGTAGTACTTGCCGTTCTTGTAGGCCGCGTCGGGCGCCCAGGCGTAGTCGTCGGCCCAGGCCAGGTCCTTCACCGACAGCACGGCACCGTGGTTGGTCCAGTTCACGAGGTCGGTGGACGAGAAGGCCATCCAGTCCTTCATGTGGAAGTCAGCCTGGCACTCTTCGTCGTGCGAGGTGTAGAGCCACATCCGGCCGTCGGGCCAGACGTGTGCGGACGGGTCGGCGGTGCGCAGGCCCTTGCCCAGGGCCAGCGGGTTCTGGGCCTGCGCGGGGGGCGCGGCGAGCAGGGCGGCGAGGGCCAGCGTGGCGAGCTTCATGATGAGGTGCTTTTGCAAGTGCCGGGCTGCAGCTCGGCGCCATCGAACATCAGGTCGCGCTGGCCGGCCCGGAGCTGCAGCTGCAGCTCCGGGCCGGCGGCGCGCTCGGGCAGCATCAGCGTGGCGGTCAGCCGGTTGGCCAGCACGCCCTGGCCCCAGGCGGCATCCTGCGTGCCGCGCGGCCAGCGCATGGGGTGGGCCTGGCCGTCGACGATGACGTCGGCCTGCCAGGGTTCGCCCGCCGCCAGCGGGTAGCTGGGCAGCACGTGCACGCGCAGGCAACTGGCCGCCGCGGGCGCTGCGGTGGGTGTCAGTGCCAGCGTGGCACCGGGCTGCTGGGCGGCCAGCACGCCGTCGCCGCGGCCCAGGCCGGGCACGCGGCGCCAACCGTCGTGGCTCGCGACGCGCAACAGCGGCGCGGCGGGCGCCGGCTGCGGCAACGGCGCGAGGTCGGCGGCGGCCGTCGCGAGGTCGCGCAGCGCATCGGGCGCGACGCCGCCCAGGCCGGCGGCGGGCAGCAGCGGCGCCAGTTGGCGGTAGCTGGTCCACAACCCGTCCGCGGGTTCCTCGGCCAGGATGCCGGCCCAGCGGCCGGCGTTGTAGCGCGCGGTCATTGCCTTCAGCCGCTGGTCGGCACGCACGGCCTGCGCGGCGAGGGCACGGGCGCCGGCCGGGTGGCGCTCCAGCGTGGCGGCGTAACGCTCCAGCGCGAAGAAGCGCTCGTTGGCCAGCGCGGACGCACGCAGCGGGTACTCGACCAACTGGAAGAACGCCGCGCGCTGCGCCGGGGCGATGCGCGGGCGCACGGCGTCCAGCTGCGAAAGCAGCCGCGCAAAGCGGCCCAGGCGGTCGTTCACCACGCCGGGCGGCATGCCGCTGCGGCGCACCTTCTCGCCGGGCAGGTGGAACTGCAGATGCTCGGGGCGGCGCTCGAAGTTGATGCGGTAGTAGCCGTCCCAAATATCGGCAACCTCGGCGACACCGAACAGCCGCTGCGCCAGGCTGCGCAGGTAGGCCGGCTGGCCTTGCGCGCGCACGGCGGCGGGGTTCCAGGCCAGGTCGAACCAGTGGCTGAGGTTGACCTCGTGCGGCTTGATGTCGCCGGCGTTGACCATCCACAGCCGCTGCGCGCCGGCATCGAAGGCGCGGCCCATCTCCTCGGCCACCAGCGCCGGCGGCGTGGTGCTCAGCCACAGGTAGGACAGCGGCGCGCCGAGGTAGCTGAGGTGGTAATAGATGCCTGAGCCGCCCGGCCGCTTCGCCTGCGCGGCGTCGGGGAACTGGCGCAGGTAGCCGAAGTTGTCGTCGGGCCAGACCAGCGTGACGTCGTCCGGCAGCGCCAGCCCAGGCAGCAGCGGCAGCACCTCCTTGTAGGGCACGAAGACCTGCGGCGTCGTCGACGGGTCGCCCACGTGCTGTTTGATCAGTTCCCGCTGGTCGGCCAGCAGCCGGTTCAGCAGCGCCTGCTTCTCGGCCACGCTGCCGCCGCCCTGCATGCCGCTGTCGTGGATGCCGCGCATGCCCAGCGTGTAGAGGTTCTCAAACCGGCCATTGGCCTTCAGCCGCTCGGCCCAGTAGTCGCGCACTTGTTGCGGATGCGTCGCGTAGTTGTAGTGCTCGTGCGGCGCGGTCCATTCGGACACGTTGTTGCGCAGCAGGGGCTCGGCGTGCGAGCTGCTCATGACGATGCCGTAGCGCTGGGCCAGCTCGGCATTCTTCGGGTTGGCGTTGAACGCGCCCGACACCTGGTGCATGGCCGGCCACAGCGTGTTGGCCTTCAGGCGCAGCAGCAGGCGGAAGACCTGCTCGTAGGTGCGCGGCCCGATGTTGCCGGCCTCGGGCTCGAAGGTGCGCGCGGCCCAGGGCTGCAGGCCCCAGTCCTCGTCGTTGATGAACAGGCCGCGGTACCTCACCGCGGGGCCGTCGTGCAGCGGCCCGCTCAAGCTCACGTGCAGCGGGCCGCGCTTCACCGGTGCCAGGTCCGCCCACCAGACCCACGGCGACACGCCGAGCGCCTGGCTCAGCGTGTAGACCCCGTAGGCGGTGCCGCGGCGGTCGGCGCCGACGATGACCAGCGCCTGCTTCACGCCCGGCGCGGGGTCGCGCAGTAGCGCGATCTGGAAGCACTCCCAGCAGCCTTTGAGCTTGCTCAGGTCCAGGCCCGAGGCGTCGATGCGGGGATGACGCCCCGCGGTGCCGACCCAGATCTGCACGGCGCCCTTGCTGGCGGCGCGCAAGCCCAGGCGCTTCAGGTCGCCGGCGAGGTCTTGGGCGACGAAGGCTTCCAGCGGATCGGCGTCGGCCGCCCCGACGATGACGGCCCCGTCGAGCGGCAGGCTGCCGGGCGAGGGCTTGACGTCGACAGACAGGCCCGCGTGCGCTGCGCCGGCCAGCGTCATCCCCAGGGCCAGCAGCCCCTTGCGCATCAACGGCTCCGGAACGCCGCGCGCAGGTCGGGCGGCGGCGCGTTGCGGTCCACGTGGAGCCAGCCATCCTTCACGGTCAGCTCGGCCGACTGGATGACGGTGCGCTGGTGCCAGCGGTCATCCGTCTTCGCCTCGGGCTCGCCACCCTGGTGCGTGAAGTAGAAGAGGTAGGCACGGCCGTCCACGACGGTGACGCCGGGGTGCTGGCCCTTGGCGCGGTCGGTGGGGTGCTGGCCCACGCCGGCCAGCAGCCGCGTGGGCTGTTCCTGCCAGGTCAGCGCGTCGTCGGAGCGCAGCACCAGCAGGCCCTTCCACAGGTCGGCCACCAGCCACCACTTGCCGGCGAACTGGAAAACCGTCGGGCCTTCACCGGGCAGCGGGCTCACCGGGCCGCGCACGGTCCAGCTGGTCAGGTCGGCGCTGTCGGCCACCTTGAGCTTGCTGCCGCCCTGCTCGTCCTTGAACCACATCCGGTACCCACCCTGCGGCGCGCGGATGACCGACGCGTCGATGACCTTGGGCGAGCCCAGGTCGGCGCGCCCGGCGCAGGTCCAGGTGCGCAGGTCGGTGCTGGTGAGGTGCTCGATGCGGCGCTCGCCGGTCCAGCTCTTGTGGACGCCCGGCACGATGGTGAGCCACAGGTGGTAGACGCCGTCGAAGTCCTGGATCTCCGGCGCCCACAGCGTGGTGCCGGTGCACTCGGCGGGGAACTTCGCCTCGCCAGCCGCACGCCAGTGGTTGCCATCGTCGGTCGTCGCGATGCCGATGGGCGTGGCGTGCACCCAGGAGACGTCCTTGGGGTCGTCCAGCCGCAGCGTGGCGCGGCGGTTCGTGTAGAACATCTCCCAGCGCTTCAGGCCACGGTTGAACACCAGCGACACATCGGCCGCGCCGTCCAGCACGGGGTCGCGGTACAGCGGGCGCGGGGCGGGCTCGGGCGTGGCACAGCCGGCAAGGCCTGCAAAAGCGGCGAGCAGCGTCAACGCGGCAATGAACTTCATGGCGTGGCCTGGATGGGCAGGTAGCGCGGCGGCTTCATCGCCGCGCCGAGGTGGAAGCTGGTGTGCGGCGGCTGGTTGTAGCCGGCGTTCTGCGCGGCCACCTGCACGCGGTACTGCGGGTCCTGCATCAACGTGACGAGGCGATGCTCGGACGGGATGGCGGTGGAGAACACCAGCAGCGCGGTGCTGTCCTCGTTGCGCCACACCACCTCCTCGCGCCAGTCACCGAACAGGTCGGCCGACAGCACCGGGTTGCCCTTGGTGCCGTTGTTGGACGCAGCACCGAACTGCTTGCCGTTCAGCAGGTTCTCGAACTTGAACGCAGCCGGGTTCCACTTGTCGATGGCGACATGGTCCAGCGACTCGCGCAGCAGGTCGCCGTCCCACCAGACGGCGAAGTTCATGCGGTTGGGGTGCTTGTCGCTGATGAGCTTGCCGCTGGCGTTCATCAGGCCGCCGACGGCGCCCCAGCATTCGGCGCCGGGGTGGGCGGCGTCGATGTCGAAGCACACGCCACGGCCCACGTCGGTCTTGTTGCCGGACATGCTCCACAGCACCTTGCCGGTGGCGCCATCGTGCATCTCCAGGCCGTGCTCGCCGTAGCAGCGCGGGCTCTCGTGCACCATGTAGATCTGCTGGCCGTCGCGGGCGGGGTCGAAGTTGCTGACGTGCAGCGCGTCGCCATGGCACAGGCCGGTGCTGTAGAGCAGGCGGCCGGTGCTGGCGATGGTGGCGGCGCCGTAGACGATGTCGTCGCGGCCGTCGCCGTCCACGTCGGCCACCGAGAACCAGTGTGCGCCCTGCCCCGCCGCGGGCTTGCTCGCCTCGTCGGCGGCGCTGTCGAACACCCAGCGCTGCGTCAGCCTGCCGCCGCGCCAGTCCCACGCAGCCAGCACGGCGCGCGTGTAGTAGCCGCGCGCGAACACGGCGCTGGGCCGCTGGCCGTCCAGGTAGGCCACGCCGGCCGTGAAGCGGTCCACGCGGTTGCCGTAGGTGTCGCCCCAGGCGCTGACGTCGCCGCGCGGCGGCGTGTAGTCGACGGTGGCCATGGCCGCGCCGGTCAGGCCGTTGAAGACGGTCAGGAACTCGGGGCCGGCCAGCACGTAGCCGGCCTCGTTGCGGAAGTCGGCCTTGGCGTCGCCGATCACCCGGCCCTGCCCGTCCACGGTGCCATCGGCCGTCTTCATCATGACCTCGGCCTTGCCGTCGCCGTCGAAGTCGTAGGCGAGGAAGCTGGTGTAGTGCGCGCCGGCGCGGATGTTGGCGCCGAGGTCGATGCGCCACAGCCGCGTGCCGTCCAGCCGGTAGGCGTCCAGCAGCGTGTGGCCGGTGTAGCCCTTGTGCGAGTTGTCGTGCGCGTTCGTCGGCTGCCACTTCACGATCAGCTCGTACTGGCCGTCGCCGTCGAGGTCGGCCGCCGCGCCGTCGTTGGCCTCGTAGCGGTAGGCCACGCCGTCGGGCGAGGTGCCGCCGTCGGGCTTTTGCAGCGGCACGCGCAGGTAGGGCTGGCTCCACGGCGTCGCCGCCGCCGACGCCGCCTGCTCGTGGCCCGACACGACGGCGCGCACGGTGTAGAGGCTGTCGGGGCGGCCCTGCGCGTCGACAAGGTTGGTCAGCGCCTGCGGCCCGTGGTTGACACGCCGGCCGTCGCGGTAGACGTTGAAGCGCACGCCGGCCGGCTCGGTGCCCAGCAGCCGCCAGCTGACGAAGACGCCCGACGGCGTGGCCAGCGCGACGACGCCGCGGTCCAGCTTCTCCACCTGCCTGGGCTGGGCCTGCGCAGCAACGCCGGCCGCCAGCAGCACGCTGCAGGCCAGCCTGGAGATCGAGGACGAGAGAGTCATGTCCGTGTTCCTTCCATCTTCACGCGGCCGTCATGCCTCGCCTCGGGCCGATCGCCTTGCCGCTCCCAAGCTGGCCCGTCTGGCGCTGCTGGCGGCTCAAGGCCACCGGCATCGCCGTCCCCTCGGGGCCCGCCCACACCGCCCGCGTCCAGCGCGGCGGTCTGGGCGAGTGGCCAGCAAAAAAACGGCCTCTTGCGAGGCCGGGCACCCGAGGTTCAGGTGCAACAGGATTGGCCACTCGGGCCAGGCCCGGAGATCACAGCTTGTAGCCCAGCGTCACGTAGTAGCGGCGGCCCGACCATGCCAGTTCGTTGGGGCGCGACAGGTCGCCCGCGTAGGTCAGCTCGGCCTGGTCGGTCAGGTTCTTGCCTTCCAGCGAGATGGTCAGGTTGGGCGTGACGCGCAGCTGCAGCTTGGCGTCCAGGTAGGCCGTCTTGTCGCGGAAGTTCGGGTTGCCCGTCACGTCGTTGCCGCCGGTGTAGTACCTGTCGCGGTGGTGGTAGGCCAGGCGCGCGTTGACCATGCCCTGGTCATACCAGAGACCCACGTTGTAGGCGTTCTTGGACATGCCGGGGTACGGCAGGATGGAGCCATCCAGCGTGTTGATGAGTTCCCGGCCCGCGCGGTACTTGAAGTCCATGCGGGTGTAGTTCGCATCCACGCCGAAGCCGCTGGCCCAGCCGGGCAGGAAGTTCAGCGCCTTGCGGGCGGCGAGTTCCACGCCCTGCGTGATGGCGCCTTCGCCGTTGGCCCACATCGTCACGTCGAACAGGCGGCCGTCGCCGAAGAAGTCGGTCTGCGTGAACAGCTGGCGCTGGGGCAGCACGTAGCTCTTGATGTCGTTGCGGAACAGGCCCAGGCTGAACTGGTCGCTCTTGGTCGGGTAGTACTCGAAGCTCAGGTCGTACTTGGTGGCGCGGAAGGGCTTCAGGCCCGGGTTGCCGGCCGTGCAGTCGTCGAAGCCGTCGCCACCGTTGGTCGTGTCGGAGCCCTGGCCGATCGTGCACGTCACGTTGGGGGCCATCTGCGACAGGTTCGGGCGGGCCAGCACCTTGCCCCAGCCGGCGCGGGTGATGAACTTGCCGTCCAGCGCGGTCAGCGCGGCGTTCAAGCTGGGCAGCACATCGTTGTAGGTGCGGTCCAGCGTGGTGATGGCGGTCTCGTTGCCGGAGACGATGAAGGCGCGCGTCGTCGGGTTCCACACCGCCGTCTTGATGTTCACGGTGCCGGTGGCGTTGACCTGCGTGCGGGCGTAGCGCGCGCCGAAGTTGCCGTCCAGGTCCATGCCGAACAGCGTGGTGCCGAAGTCCAGGCGGGCGTAGGCGGCGGTCACCTTCTCGGTGATGTCGAACGTGGGCAACTGCGGGTAGGTCTTGCCGTCGTTGGCGGGCGAGTTGTAGACGTGGTCGAGGTTGAACAGCGACGTGTCGAACGACTGCGACGCCACCGCGTAGTTGGGCGACAGCCAGCCCGACGGATAGCCCGACACGCCGCTGTAGCCCGAGAAGAAGCCGCTGCCGCCGGTGGGCTGCAGCGCCGACTGGGCCAGCGCCAGCATCGTCGCCTTGTTGACGTACTTGGTGTAGTTGCTGGGCGACCCGAACGGGCTGTTCAGCATGGGTGCCACGGCCGGCGCGAGGCGGTCGTAGACCAGCGCGCCGTTGACGTTGCCGCTCATCGTCAGCACGTCGTCGGACGTGGCCGTCGTTGCGCCGTTGCTGACCGTGCGCTGGCCGCCGCCGTAGGACTTGGTGTGCTTGTCCGTGAACTGGCCACCAAACCACAGGCGGTTCAGCAGCGGCAGCTCGGTGATGGCGCGCTGAAAGTCAAGCTTGGCCGTGTTCTCGGAATCGTTCGTCAGGATCGGGCGGAACTGGATGTCCGCGCGGTAGTAGGAGTTCGGGTCCGCCGGGTCATAGCCCGCGGGGAACGTGAAGTGCGGCAGGTGGTTCTCGTCCAGCGACACCTTCAGGCCCGGCGCGCTCATCGCCATGGAGATGTTGTTGGTCTGGTTGTCGTAGTCGGCCTTGGACGTGGCGGCCATGCCTTCGATGAGCCAGAGGTCGTCCTTGTAGCGCGCGCCGGTGCGCAGGTACTTGGACTTGATGTCGAGCTTGAAGTCGCGCGCCGACGTGCTGAACGCGTTGTAGCCGCCGAACGGGCCGGTGCCGTTGGACTCGACGTTCATGCAGTCGCCCACCGTGTAGCCGGTGACCACGTGGTTGTCGAACGTCATGCCGGCCGGCGTGGCCGACGTGGACACGGCGCCGCAGGTGCCGGCCGTGCGCAGCGTGCCGTCGGCGTTGTAGACGGGCGCCACGCCGCCGGCCTGGGTGGCCAGGCGCTGGTGGGCCGCGTTCAGCGACGTGCTGTTGTTGGCGTTGTTGCCGAAGCTGGTGCCGTAGTTGCGGTCGTTCAGGCGCTGGCGCTGCGTGTTGGTCTGGTAGCTGATCTCGGCGTCGAACTTGCTCGAGAACTTGTACTGCGCGGCCAGGTCGACCGTGGAGCGCTGGTGGTCGCGCGTCCAGATGCCCACGCGCGGCGTGTTGGGCGCGTAGTCGTACCACTGCGTCTCGCAGGCGGTGCGCGCGGTGCCGGTGAAGGTGCTGCAACCGGCCTTGGTGGTCACGGCGGCGTACTGGGAATCCAGGCTGGTGCGGGTCTTCTCGGCGGAGTTGTCCCAGTCGCGCAGGAAGGTCCAGCCGGTGTTGCGGGCGAAGTCGCCGCGCGTGTAGACCTTGTCATAGACGAGGTTGGCCATCAGGCCCAGCTTGCCGTCCAGGAACTTGTCGGCCAGCAGCACGGAGCCGCGCGGCTGCACGCCACCACGCAGCGAGGCCTGCTCGCCGGCCAGGCTCACGGCCACCGTGCGCTTGGCGAAGTCCAGCGGCTTGCGCGTGTTGATGCGCACCGTGGCGCCCACGCCGCCTTCGGTCACGTTGGGCAGCACGCCCTTGTAGACGTCGATGGAGGCGATCAGCTCCGACGCCAGCTCGCGCAGGTCGGCACCGCGGTTGCCACCGGCGCCATTGGCGCTGAGCACCGACATGCCGTTGATCTCGATGCGGTTCAGATCGGGCTCGACGCCGCGGATGGACACCTGCGTGCCTTCGCCGAAGTCACGCGTCAGCTGCACACCCGTGATGCGCGACAGCGCCTCGCCGACGTTCTTGTCCGGGAACTGGTCAATGTCCTCGGCGACGATGCTGTCCGTCACCGTGGCGGCGTTGCGCTTGCGCTCGATGGCGCTCTGGATGGAGCGGCGGATGCCGGTGACGACAACCGTCTCGAGCTGATTGGTGTCCTTGGCCGCCGGCTTGGCGGCCGGCGCCGAAGCCGCCGCGGCGGGCGCGGGCGCCTGCTGGGCCTGGGCCTGGGTGGTCAGCGCGGCCGACACGGCCAGCGCCAGCGGCGTCCAACGCAGCACCGGCATGGCGCCGGGATTCTTCTTCAGCATTCTCTATCTCCGAGTATTCGCAGGCGCGCATTTCGGTATGCCGCCCTTATTGCCCCTCCAATCAGTCTAGAGGTCGAGATTCCAGACGCAGCCACCCGCGCCGAAAGAATCACCACGCTGATCGGTTGGATTCTCGTAAACCCTGAAGCAGTGCGCGAACCGCTCAAATTCGTGCGCGTTGCCGTCACCACGACCGACCACCGCCGTCATGGGCGCGCACGAACGACGGGCACCACGGCAGTGCGCCACGGTGGCGCAGGCGGCGGCAGGCGGCGGCAGGCGTGAATATTTGGCAGACTGATCCGGCCAATTCAAATATCCCGAGCCGACATACTCAAATACCCACCAGGCCGGGCCGTGCAGATACTATTTCCGCGCCAGCCAGGCCTCCGGCACGGGCACGATGCAGATATTCATTTCGCGCCCGTCGGCAGCCAGCATGGCGGACTGGATCTGGATCCTGCGGCCGTCCGGGCTGAAGGTCGGATGCGGATGGTCACGCGCGGTGTCCTTGTGGCCGGTGGTCAGCAGCACCATCTCGCGCGAACGGCGGTCGATCAGGTACAGGCTGCGGCTGAAGTCGTCGCCCACGGCGAAGCGGCCGTCCGGCGAGCCATGCACATGCCACAGGCCGCTGCCCGAGGGCGTCTGGCCGGCGATGATCATCTCGCGCGTGCGCAGGTTCACGACGGCCAGGCCCGTGGGCTTCTCGCGCGTGCCGGTGTTGCCCCAGCCGTCCTCCTGGCCGGGGTTGGCGCCTTCGACGGCGGTGCCGGCCGCACGCCGGGGGTCGACGACGCCCGGGATGGGCCGGTGGCCCATGATGGCCAGCGCCACCTCGTCGCGGCCGATGACCGCCTCGTGCGTGACCCATTCGTACGGCGCCTCCGGGTACAGCGGGCGCAGGCCCGTGCCGTCGCCCTTGACCGTCCACGTGCGTTGCGGCGACTTGCCGCCCGTCTCCCAGCTGAACACCAGCTCGCCCGGGTTCCAGCTGTTGCTCTGGATGTGGCCGATCTGGAACGGCACCGAGACGACGTGCTGCACCTCACCGGTCTTCACGTTGATCTTGCCGATGGCATGCGGGCCGGCCCCCATGCCGCGCGGGCCGAACGCCGGCTCGGGCTTGGCGCCCGCCGGCAGCCGGGCGCCGGCATAGGCCTTGCCCTGGATGCGGAAGTAGAACCACTGGCCATCGGCGTCCAGTGCGTTGTCGCCATAGGCTTCCAGCTCAGCCGGCAGCGTGGCGAAGATGCGCTGGTAGGCGCTGGCGGCTTTCAGCGTGCCGGCCTGGCTGTCGGCGAACACGCGGTCCAGGTCCACCTCGACGGCCTGGCGCACCTTGTCGTTGCCGCCGGCCGGGTCCTTGCGCAGGAAGTACAGCCGGTTGCCGCCCGACTGAGCGAGATTGAGCATGCCCTCATAGCCGCCCTCCGTGACCTGCACCATCTCGCCGCTGGCCTCGTTGACGGCGATGGCCTCGCCCTTCACGCGGTTGGAGCGGAACACCAGCCACTGGCCGTCGGCCGTCCACTGCGGGTGGCTGGGGTAGATCTTGGCGTCGCCGCGCGGCTGCGTGGTCAGGAAGGTCAGCGGCGTGCCGGTGACGGGGTCCGTGACGATCTTCTTTTCAGATGGGAAGCGCTGGCCGATCTGGGCCCAGGCGGGCAACGCGGCGAGCAGAACGGCCAGCAGCAGGGAGGTGTTGCGAAACGACATGGCGGAGCCCCGGTTCAAGGTGGCGGCACTCTAGAAGGGGCAGCGTTGCTGGATGTTGCTGGCCGCCAATCGCTCAAGAACTTGCGTCGTCGCAGACGGCGCCCGGCCTGCGGCTGCTCCTAGCATCCGCGCCATGATTGCCAAGCCCACCCGCCGCGGCGTCGCCGCCCTGCTGCTACTCGCCCTGCCTTTCATGCAGGCCCACGCGCAGGAGTTCACCGCCACCACCGACCCCGCGCGCGCCCAGGTCACGCTGCCCGAGCCCGCCAACCCGGCGCTGCCGTCGCTGATCCTCATCGGCGACTCCACCGTGCGCAACGGCCGCGACGACGGCCAGGGCAAGGGCGCCGAGGGCCAGTGGGGCTGGGGCAACCCGATCGCCGCCTACCTGGACACGACCAAGATCAACGTCGTCAACCGCGCCGTCGGCGGCCTGTCCAGCCGCACCTACCGCACCAGCGGGCACTGGGACCGCACCAGGCCCTTCATCAAGCGCGGCGACTGGGTCGTCATGCAGTTCGGCCACAACGACGCCAGCCCGGTGAACGACAACAGCCGCGCCCGCGGCGTGCTGCGCGGCACCGGGCCGGAGAAGGAAGACATCACCAACCTGCTGACCGGCAAGCCCGAGACCGTCTTCACCTACGGCGCCTACCTGCGCGGCTACATCGCCGAGATCCGCGCCGCGGGCGCCACGCCGGTCGTCGCGTCGCCGGTCATCCGCAAGCGCTGGGAGCCCGATGGCAAGACCGTGACCCGCGCCGGCGGCAACTTCGCCGCCTGGGCGGCCGAGGTCGCCAAACAGGAAGGCGTGGCCTTCATCGACCTCAACGAGTGGGGTGCCAAACGCTACGAGGCGCTGGGCAAGGACATCGTGGCCACACTATTCCCGCCCGACCCCGAGACCGTGCACACCAACTGGCTGGGCGCCGCCGTCAACGCGCAGCTGGTCATCGCCGGCCTGCTGCAGAACAAGGTGTTGCCGGAGGACGTCTACAAGCAGCGCTTCGCGCCGGACGGCAGCGACGACCGGCCGGTCGTGGATGCCCGCAAGGTCAAGGTCGAAGCGCCGCGCGACCCGCGGCTGCCCAGCATCGTGCTGATCGGCGACTCCACCGTGCGCAGCGGCGGCCAGAACGGCGCCTTCGGTTGGGGCGAGCGGCTCGGCGCGTTCTTCGACACCAGCAAGGTGAACATCGTCAACAACGCCATCGGAGGGCGCAGCAGCCGCACCTTCTTCACCGAAGGCCGCTGGGCCGCCGTGCTGGAGCAACTGAAGGCCGGTGACTGGCTGCTGATCCAGTTCGGCCACAACGACGGCGCGCGCATCGGCGACCCCGCCAGCAAGAACCGCGGCTCGGTGCCCGGCATCGGCCCGGAGACCGTGGAAGACACCCGGCCCGATGGCACCAAGGAAATGGTGCAGAGCTTCGGCTGGTACCTGGCCCGCTACATCACCGATGCCAAGGCCAGGGGCGCCAACGTCGTCGTGCTGTCGCCCATCCCGCACAAGGACCGCTGGAAACCCGATCAACCCCGTGACTTCGAGAACTACGCCGCCTGGGGCGAACAGGTGGCCCGCGCCCACGGCGCGCAGTTCGTCGACCTGACGATGCTCGTCGCCACGGCCTACCGCGCCGCCGGCGCCGAGACGGTGGACGGCCTGTTCTCCGACGCCCGCACGCACACCAACGACGCCGGCGCCCGCTTCAACGCCGCCCAGGTCGTCGAGGGCCTGAAGCGCCTGCCAAAACAAAATTTTTCAGCACTTCTTGCCAAGCCCTGAAAAGTGCGCTTAGAATGGCGGGCTTAGGCGCTTTAGCTCAGCCGGTTAGAGCGACGGAATCATAATCCGCAGGTCCGGGGTTCGAATCCCTGAAGCGCCACCAAAATCCGAACGGCCCGAGCACCAACAGCTCGGGCCGTTTGTCTTTTCAGCCCGCTTTCGCAGCCACTGGACACATACCATGTACCGCTGTGCCCTCCCCCTGCTTCTGGCCGCTGCCAGCCTGACGGCCCAAGCCCAGCAGCACCGCGCCTTTCCCGCCCACGCGCTGCGCGGCGAACTCGTCATCACGCAGTTCCCCGACGCGCTGATGAACGGCCGGCCCGTGCGCCTCGCCCCCGGCAGCCGCATCAAGACCGACACCAACCTGTGGGTGCCGCCCGCCGGCCTTACCGGCCAGAAGGCCATCGTGCACTACACGGTCGAGAGCAGCGGCCTGATCATGGACGTCTGGGTGCTGAACCCGGCCGAGATCGCCAACAAGCCCTGGCCCACGACGCCCGCCGAGTCCGCCACCTGGCAGTTCATCCCGGCCAGCCAGACCTGGATCAAGCCATGAGCGATACCTCCAAAAAGGTCTACATCAAGACCTTCGGCTGCCAGATGAACGAGTACGACTCGGACAAGATGGCCGACGTGCTCGAAGCCGCCAAGGGCTACACGCCCACCGACGATCCCGAGCAGGCCGACCTCATCCTCTTCAACACCTGCTCGGTGCGCGAGAAGGCGCAGGAGAAGGTCTTCAGCGACCTCGGCCGCGTGAAGCACCTGAAGGCCAAGGGCGTGATGATCGGCGTCGGCGGCTGCGTGGCTTCTCAAGAGGGCGCCGCCATCATCGAGCGCGCGCCCTACGTGGACGTGGTCTTCGGCCCGCAGACGCTGCACCGGCTGCCGCAGATGCTGGAAGCCCGCCGCGAGCAGCGCCGCCCGCAGGTGGACATCTCCTTCCCCGAGATCGAGAAGTTCGACCACCTGCCGCCGGCCAAGGTGGAGGGCGCGTCGGCCTTCGTGTCCATCATGGAGGGCTGCTCCAAGTACTGCAGCTACTGCGTGGTGCCCTACACCCGCGGCGAGGAAGTCTCGCGCCCGTTCGACGACGTGCTGACCGAGATCGCCGGCCTGGCCGACCAGGGCGTCATGGAGATCAACCTGCTCGGCCAGAACGTCAATGCCTACCGCGGCAAGATGGGCGACACCAGCGAGTTCGCCGACCTGGCGCTGCTGCTGGAATACGCCGCCGAGATCCCCGGCATCCGCCGCCTGCGCTTCACCACCAGCCACCCCAACGAATTCAGCCCGCGCCTGATCGAGGCCTACGGCAAGGTGCCGCAGCTGGTGAACCACCTGCACCTGCCGGTGCAGCACGGCAGCGACCGCATCCTGATGGCGATGAAGCGCGGCTACACGGCGCTGGAGTTCAAGAGCATCGTGCGCAAGCTGCGCGCCATCCGCCCGGACCTGCGCCTGGCCAGCGACTTCATCGTCGGCTTCCCCGGTGAAACGGAAGACGACCACGCCAAGCTGATGAAGCTGGTGCACGACGTCGGCTTCGACGCGTCGTTCAGCTTCATCTTCAGCCCCCGCCCCGGCACGCCGGCAGCTGCCTTGGAGGACACGACGCCCTACGAGGTCAAGGTGAAGCGCCTGCAGGAACTGCAGGCCGCCATCGAGGCGCATGCGCTGACCATCTCGCAAGGCATGGTCGGCCGCGTGGAGAAGGTGCTGGTGACGGGCAACGCCCGCAAGGACGCCAACGAGCTGATGGGCCGCACCGAATGCAACCGCATCGTCAACTTCCCTGGCGCCCAGCGGCTGATGAACCAGCTGGTGGACGTGCGCATCACGACCGCCTTCGCGCACTCGCTGCGCGGCGAGGTCGTGACGACGGAAGACGTGCTCAGCGCTTGACGCTGAACAAATACCACTGCGGCAGCGCCACGCCCAGCACCAGCAGGACGTAGCCCGCCATGCGACCGTCCCGGCCCAGCAGCACCAGCGACACGATCACGGCCACGGCACCGCCCGCCGAGCCCCAGCCCCACAGCCGCAGCCAGCGCAGCGGCTTGGCCTCGCGCCACCAGGCCAGCTTGATGGCCGCCGCCAGCAGCGCCGCCAGCCCCCAGGCCGGCGCGAACAGGTTGGCGATATGCCAGAAAGCATCCAAAGGGCTCATGCGGGGATTGATCCGTGTCAGGGGCGGCGAAGGCCGCGAATCCTACAATTGGCAACCATGTCGGTCTTCGCCCTCGGCCTGAACCACCACACCGCCCCGCTGGACCTGCGCGGGCGGTTTGCGTTCACGTTGGAGCAGCTCGCCCCGTCGCTGGCCGGCTTGCGCCAGCGGCTGCCGGGCGCGCCCGAGGCAGCCATCCTGTCCACCTGCAACCGCACCGAGTTGTACGTGGCCGCGCCGCAGGCGCAGGTGCAGCCGGCCATCGCGTGGCTCGCTCAGACCGGCGGCGTCGATGCCGGCGCGCTGCGCGAACACGCCTATGTGATGCAGGGCAGCGCCGCTGCGCGCCACGCCTTCCGCGTCGCCAGCGGGCTCGATTCGATGGTGCTCGGCGAGCCGCAGATCCTCGGCCAGATGAAGCAGGCCGTGAAAGAGGCCGAGGCCGCCGGCGCCCTGGGCACGACGCTGCATCAGCTTTTCCAGCGCAGCTTCTCGGTCGCGAAGGAAGTGCGCTCCTCCACCGAGATCGGCGCCCACTCCATCAGCATGGCCGCCGCCGCCGTGCGCCTGGCCGGCCAGCTGTTCGAAGACCTGGCCAAGACGCGCGTGCTGTTCGTCGGCGCGGGCGAGATGATCGAGCTGACCGCGACTCACTTCGCCGCCCGCTCGCCGCGCCACATGGCCGTGGCCAACCGCACGCTGGAGCGCGGCGAGAAGCTGGCCATCCGCTTCGGGGCCGAGGCCGTGCGCCTGTCCGACCTGCCCGAGCGCCTGCACGAGTTCGACATCGTCGTCTCCTGCACCGCGTCCAGCCTGCCGCTGATCGGCCTGGGCGCCGTCGAGCGGGCGCTGAAGAAGCGCAAGCACCGCCCGATGTTCATGGTCGACCTCGCCGTGCCGCGCGACATCGAACCCGAGGTCGCCCAGCTGGACGACGTCTACCTCTACACCGTCGACGAGCTCGCCCAGCAGGTGCAGACCGCCGGCGAGAAGCGCCAGGCCGCCGTCGAGCAGGCCGAGGCCATCGTCGAGACCGGCGTGCAGAGCTTCATGCACTGGCTGGACCAGCGCCACACCGTGCCACTGATCCAGGCCCTGCACGCGCAGGCCGACGACTGGCGCGCCATCGAAATGGCCCGCGCCCGCAAGCTGCTGGCCAAGGGCGCGGATGTGGACGAGGTGCTGGACGCCCTCACCAAGGGCCTCACGCAGAAGCTGCTGCACGGCACGCTGGCCGAGCTGCACGCCAGCGATGGCGAGCAACGCCTGCAGCTGGCACAGACCGTCTCGCGCCTGTTCCTGCGCGGCGGCAAGTCCTAGCGGCGCTCCCGCCCGCCGCCCGGCGCCTGCACGGCGCCGCCCCTGACTGCCTACCCGTTGCCCCATGAAAGACTCCCTGCGCCAGCAGTTCGACCGCCTCGCCTTCCGCCTCGCCGAGCTGGACACCATCCTGGCCGACGGCAGCATCGCCGCCGACCTGAAGCGCTACCGCGCCCTGACCCGCGAGCAGTCCGAGGTGTCGGGCCTCGTCGAGCGCTACCGCCGCTACCAGGCGCATGAAGCCGACCTGGCCGCCGCGCGCGACATGCTGGCCGACCCCGAGATGGCCGAGATGGCCCGCGAAGAGATCGCGTCCAATGAAGCGGCGCTGGCCACGCTGGACCAGGAGCTGCAGCTCGCGCTGATCCCCAAGGACCCGGACGACGAGCGCAACGCCTTCCTCGAAATCCGCGCCGGCACGGGCGGCGACGAGTCGGCGCTGTTCGCCGGCGACCTGGCACGCATGTACCTGCGCTTTGCCGACAGCCAGGGCTGGCGCACGGAGATCCTGTCGGAGAACGTGTCGGACCTGGGCGGCTACAAGGAACTGGTCGTGCGCGTCGAGGGCGACGGCGTCTACGGGCGCCTCAAGTTCGAGTCCGGCGGCCACCGCGTGCAGCGCGTGCCGGCCACCGAAACCCAGGGTCGCATCCACACCAGCGCCTGCACCATTGCCGTGATGCCCGAGCCCGATGAGGCCGAGGCCATCACGCTGAACCCGGCCGACCTGCGCATCGACACCTTCCGCGCCAGCGGCGCCGGCGGCCAGCACATCAACAAGACGGATTCCGCCGTGCGCGTCGTCCACCTGCCCACGGGCATCGTGGCCGAGTGCCAGGACGGCCGCAGCCAGCACAGCAACAAGGCCAAGGCGCTGCAGGTGCTGCAGGCGCGCATCCAGGAGAAGGAGCGCAGCGAGCGCGCCGCCAGGGAGGCCGCCACGCGCAAAGGCCTGATCGGCACCGGCGACCGCAGCGACCGCATCCGCACCTACAACTTCCCGCAAGGCCGCCTCACCGACCACCGCATCAACCTGACGCTCTACAAGCTGGGCCAGATCATGGACGGCGACCTCAGCGACGTCATCCAGGGTCTGCTCGCCGCGCAGGCCGCCGAGCAGCTGGCCGAACTGGAGGCTGGCCGCGCATGACGGTCGACGACGCCCTCGCCCTGGCCCGCCAGCTCGGCGTCGAGCGCGGCGACGCGCAGACGCTGCTGGCCCACCTGACCGGCCAGGGGCGTGCGTGGCTGGTCACGCACGGTGACGCGCCCGTGGCCGGCGCTGAAAGCCTGCTGCGCCGCCTGGCCGGTGGCGAGCCGCTGGCCCACCTGACCGGCTGGCAGCCCTTCCACGGCCTCACGCTGGCCGTCACGCCCGCCACGCTGATCCCGCGGCCGGACACCGAAACGCTGGTGGACTGGGCGCTGGAGCTGCTGGCCGCGCTGCCCGACGAGCCCCGCGTCGTCGACCTCGGCACCGGCAGCGGCGCCATCGCGCTGGCCATCAAGGCCGCCTGCCCGCGCGCGCGGGTCACGGCCGTCGATGTCAGCGCCGACGCGCTGGCCGTCGCCCGCGGCAACGGTGAACGCCTGGCCCTCGCCGTCGACTGGCGCCATGGCAGCTGGTTCACGCCGCTGGCCGGCGAGCGCTTCGACCTCATCGTCAGCAACCCGCCCTACATCGCCGGCGACGACCCGCACCTGCCGGCGCTGCGCCATGAGCCGATCACCGCGCTGACGCCCGGCGGTGACGGGCTGGCCGACCTGCGCCAGCTCACCGCCGGCGCGCCCGCTCACCTGCTGGTCGGCGGCTGGCTGCTGATGGAGCACGGCTGGGACCAGGCCGATGCGGTGGCGCAACAGCTGGCTGCCCAGGGTTTCGGGGACATCACGCTGCGCCGCGACCTCGGCGGCCGGGCGCGTGCCAGCGGTGGCCGCTGGATCGCCCCGGACTGAGCGGGCTCGCCGCTTCACAAGCCCTCATTGCGTGAGGTTTTGCCGTCAGTTCCTCATTCACCGGTCACCAGGGCGGGCGTAGTATTCAATCCCGGTGCCCCGTCTTGCACCGCGCAGGAGCCCGCCATGTCCCGCCTTGCCAGCGCTGCAGTCCTGAGCCTCGCCACCCTGTTCACCGCGTCCGCCTCGGCTGACAGCGATGCCAATCCGCGCTGGCAGGCCCGATTGCAGCTGAGCAGCACCGACGGCGGCCTGGACGCGACGACGCCGCACCTGGGCGGCTCCCGCATCCTGAGCGCCAACCTGCTGGGCGACTACTACCTGACCAAGTCCGGCCTGTCCGGCGTCAACGGCGGCCTGCGCGCCACCGGCGGCCTGCTGCTGGGCCCGCTGTCCGTGTCGCAGAGCAGCGGCGGCCTGGCGCTGGGCAGCGGCCCGCTGGCGGCCGGCCGGCGCAGCTTCGCGCTCAGCCGGCTGGATGCCTACTCGCTGGAGCCCAGCGGCAACCTGTCCTACCTGGGCATCGGCTACACGGGCCGGCTCAAGGGCAGCGGCTTCGCGTTCAGCGCCGACCTGGGCCTGATGTCCGGCACCGTCGGCGACCTGCGGCTGGGCCGCAGCAGCGCCCAGGGCTTCGAGGACGCCATGCGCGACCTGCGCTTCAAGCCCCTGCTCCAACTGGGCCTGGCGTACAGCTACTGAGGGCCGGGCCGCGCGGTCTCGGATAATCCGGGTTTCCTCATAAAACCCGAGATCCCCATGAGCGACGTTCAGCAACGCATCGATGACCTGGTCAAGTCCAACCGCGTCATGCTCTTCATGAAGGGCACGGCCCAGTTCCCCATGTGCGGCTTCTCCGGCCGTGCGATCCAGATCCTGAAGGCCGCCGGCGCCACCGACATCAAGACCTTCAACGTGCTGGAAGACGAGGCCGTGCGCCAGGGCATCAAGGACTACGCCAACTGGCCCACCATCCCGCAGCTCTACATCAACGGCGAATTCGTCGGCGGCTCGGACATCATGATGGAGATGTACGAGTCGGGCGAGCTGCAGCAGGCGCTGGCCGCCTGATGCGAGACGAGCGCTGGGCCGCTCCCGAGCCGGCTCGCATCCCCGCGGAGGATCACTCGACGCCCCCGTCGAGCGAGGGGCTGGCATGACGCCACGGCTTGTCGTCGGGCTGACGGGAGCGACCGGCGCGGCCTATGCGCTGCGGCTGCTTCGCCGCGCGCGGGAGCTGGGCGTGGAGACCCACCTCGTGGCCACGCCCGCGGGCATCCTGAACGCCCACCACGAGCTGGGGCTGGACCGCTCGTCGCTGGAGTCTGAGGCCGACCACGCGCATTCGCCCGGCGACGTCGGCGCCTGCATCGCCAGCGGCAGCTTCTCGACCGCCGCGATGGTGGTGGCGCCCTGCTCGATGAAGTCGCTCGCCGCCATCGCGCATGGCCTGGGCGACAACCTGCTGACGCGCGCCGCCGACGTCACGCTGAAGGAGCGCCGCAAGCTCATCCTGATGGTGCGCGAGACGCCGCTGAACCTGGCCCACCTGCGCAACATGGTGGCCGTGACGGAGATGGGCGGCATCTGCTTCCCGCCGCTGCCGGCGTTCTACCACCACCCCAAGAGCATCGACGAGATGGTCAACGAGACGGTGGAGCGCGTGCTGGAGCTGGCGGGGATCGCGCAGGCGCAGCCCAAGGTCTGGACGGGGCTCTGATGGGCTCCACGGACGCAGCCGCAGCCCACCTCGGCAAGGTCGGCTGGGTCTGCATCGGGCTGGCGGCGCTGGATTGCGCTCTGCGCATCGCGGTACTCGCCTACTGGGCGCTTGCGCCGGATCGTGTGCCGGACATTCCGATGTTCACCAAGGGCGTGCGCTACCCCGAGGTGCAGGCCGGCGTGCTGCTGGTGATGCTGCCCGCGCTGGCCGCGGTGGCGCGGCCCCGCTGGCTTTCACCGCGGCGCTCTCTGGCCTTAGGTGTCGCGCTGATGGTGTTCAGCTTTGCGCTGTTCATCCTCGGTGGCGTGTTCCTGTCCTTCAACGTCGTGAGCGGCTGGGGGCCCTTCGCGCTCAGCCAGGCAATCACGTCTTGGATCGTCGCCGCGCGGGGCCGCAGCCCCGCTGGCTGAGCCCCAGGGCTTCTGACGCATCCCCCGAGCAAGGCCGCCAATCCCCGGTTGTTGCCGCGTTAGGCCGCAAGGCGGTGCCGCAACATGCCGGCACCATGGTTTCCAGCATCAACAGCGCGCTGCTCGGCTATCTGTCCAACCAGGGGCAGGATGGCAGCAAGGCCACCGCAGCCGGCGGCAAGTCGGCCACCGCCGCCGCCATCTCGCCCGCCGCGATGCAGCGGGTCAGTGGCACGCCCAAGAACGCCAACGCCATCCAGACACTGGAGGACCGCCAGAAGGCCCTGTCCGCCGACCTGCGCGCGGCGATGGGCAAGGCCGGCGTCAAGCTCGGCGGCGCCATCGAGTTCGCCATCAAGAGCGACGGCAGCGTCGACCTCAAGGGCAGCGACGCCGACAAGGCCGCCACGCAGGCCTTCCTGAAGGCCGACACCAGCCGGCCCTCGTTCGCCAACCGCATCGCGACACAGGCCAAGGAGGCGCTGCAGCTGTCGACGACGCTGCAGCAGAGCGCTGCCATCTCGCAGGCCGCCAAGGCGGCCAGGAGCGCCGGAGGCGTCATGGCGCTCTACACGTCGCTGATGCAGCAGGCCGGCACGTCCAGCGTGGTGTTCTCGGTGTCGGCCACGGGCAGCTCGCTGAGCTACCCGGGCGCGCTCGCGGCCCGGGCCTGAAGTCTGCGACGTCAGCGACGTCATCGACTCAAGGCTGCTTCTGCAGCACCAGCCCGCGGCGCTCCAGCAGCGGCGCGATGTCCGGCTCGTGGCCCACGAGGTTGCGGAACAGCACCATCGCATCCTCGCTGCCGCCGCGCGACAACAGCTTGGCGCGCAGCGCGTCGCCGTTGGCGCGCTTCAGGCCACCGCGCTTTTGCAGCCACTCCACCGTGTCGGCGTCCAGCACCTCGCTCCAGATGTAGGCGTAGTAGCCCGCCGCGTAGCCGCCCATGATGTGGCTGAAGTACGGCGTGCGGTAGCGCGGCGGCACCGGCGGGAAGGCGACGCCCTCCTCCTGCAGCACCCGCGCCTCGATGTCCATCAGCGCCTCGGGCGCCGGCGCCTGGGTGGCCTGGTGCAGGCGCTGGTCCAGGATGGCCGACTGCAGGTAGGACAGCGTCGTGTAGCCCTGGTTGAAGCGCTTGGCACGGGCCACCTTGTCCAGCAGCTCGCGCGGCATGGGCGCGCCGGTCTGGTAGTGCCTGGCGTAGTTGGCCAGCACGCTGGGCCAGTCGGCCCAGACCTCGTTGACCTGCGACGGGTACTCGACGAAGTCGCGCGGCACGCGGGCCAGGCTGGGGTAGCGGCTCTGGTTGAACATGTAGTGCAGCGCGTGGCCGAACTCATGGAACAGCGTGTTGACCTCGTCCCAGGTCATCAGCGTCGGCTCGCCGGCCGGCGGCTTGGGGATGTTCAGGTGGTTGGCCACCACCGGCTGCGTGCCCTCCAGCGGGTTCTGGCTGACGTAGGAGTTCATCCACGCACCGCCGCGCTTGGCTGGCCGCGCGTACATGTCGGCGATGAAGATGGCCAGCGGCTTGCCGTTGGCATCGAACACGTCGTATGTGCGCACATCGGCCTGGTAGACCGGCAGGTCGGTGCGGCGCTTGAAGGTGATGCCGTACAGCTTCTCGGCGGCAAAGAACACGCCGCGCTCCAGCACGCTGGTCAGCTCCAGGTAGGGCTTGAGCTGGTTCTCGTCGAAGCCGTACTTGGCGGCGCGCAGCTTCTCGGCGTAGTAGCTCCAGTCCCAGGCCTGCAGCGCGAAGCCGGGCTGGCCCTTGGCGGCCTGGTCGCTGTCGATAAGCTGCTGCAGCTCGGCCGCTTCCGCCTTGGCCGAGGCGACCGCCGCGGGGGCCAGCTTGCGCAGCAACGCGTTGACGGTGTCGGCGGACTTGGCGGTCTCTTCCTCCAGCACGAAAGCCGCCGGCGTCGCGTAGCCCAGCAGCGCCGCGCGCTCCTGGCGCAGCGCCAGCACGCGGGCCACGGTGGCGCGGGTGTCGAACTCGTTGCCACGCGCACCGCGGGCGACCGAGGCACGGTGCAGCCGCTCGCGCACCGCCCGGTTCTGCAGGCTGGTCTCGAAGGGCTGGATGGTGGTGTTCAGCAGCGCGATGGCGTACTTGCCGTTCTGGCCCCGCTTGGCAGCCAGGTCGGCCGCCGCGGCGATCTGCGCGGGCGTCAGGCCGGCCAGTTCCTCGGCACTGTCGACGATGACGGCCGAGTCGTTCACCTCGGCCAGCACCGCCTTGCTGAAGCGCGCGCCCAGCGTCGCCAGCTCGGCGTTGATGGCCTTCATGCGCGTCTTCTGCTCGTCGTTCAGCAACGCGCCGGCCCGCACCATGTCGCGGTAGGTGCGCTCCAGCAGGCGCCTGCCTTCGGCATGCGGTGCGGCCTTGTCGCGCTGGGCGTAGAGCGCCTGCACGCGGGCGAACAGCTTGGCGTTCAGCAGCACGGCGTCGCGCTGGGCGGCCAGCTTGGCCGCGTAATCGGTCTGCAGCTGCTGGCGGGCCGGATTGGCGTCGGCGCCCATCAGGTTGCCCAGCAGGTTGCTGGCGCGGGCCAGCAACCGGCCGCTCTTCTCGAGCGCGACGATGGTGTTGTCGAAGGTGGGCGCAGCCGGGTTGTCGGCGATGGCCTGCACCTCGGCGAGCTGCTCGGCCATGCCGCGATCCAGCGCGGGCGCGAAATGCTCATCGCGCAGCTTGTCGAACTGCGGGTAGCGCAGCGGCAGCGGGCTGGTGGCCAGCAGCGGGTTGTCGGCAGGGGCCTGGGCGCCGGCCAGGCCGGTGGCCATCAGGGCAGACAGGAGCAGGGGCGCTATGCGTTTGGCAGCGGGCATGGGCAAGGGTGTCTTGTGGACGAAACCCTCAAGGCTAACCGCCCTGCCCCGCCCGGCCGGAAGCCACGCTTGTAAAGCCGTCTTTACGTCTCGCCCGGCAGCAGCCACTGGCGCCGCGCACCGAACACCGCGTTCGGGTACTCCGGCCGGCCGCGGCTGCCGTTGTAGCGGCCCAGCGCCAGGAACATGTCGCCCTTCTCGCGGTCCAGGTAGTGGCGCAGGATGACGCAGCCGAAGCGCAGGTTGGTCTGCATGTGGAACAGCGCCGACGCGTTGCCGTCGCCGATGGCCTTGGTCCAGAACGGCATGACCTGCATGTAGCCGCGCGCACCGGCCGTGCTGATCGCGTACTTGCGGAAGCCGCTTTCCACCTGGATCAGGCCCAGCACCAGGCTGGGCTCCAGCCCCGCGCGCTTGGCCTCGTACCAGACCGTCTCCAGGAACTCGATGCGGATCTGCGTCTCGGTCTTGCGCTTCTTCAGCCGCTCGCTGGTGGCGCCCAGCCAGCGCAGGTAGGCCATGCGCGCCTCGGTGTCATCGAACTTCGGCCGCGGCGGCGCCGCCTGCGCGATGGAAGCGCTCAGCGCCGAGCGGATGGAGTCCGCCAGCGGCTCTTCCAGCTGCGCACCGGCCCGCGCCGCGAGGGGCGCGGCCAGCAGGCCCGACAGCAGCAGCCGGCGCTTCAAAGCTTGAGCAGGCCCTTCAGGTGGGCCACGACGTCACCCACCGCGACCTTGGTCGCGGCCTCGTCACGGCGGCCCTGGTACTCGACCTGGCCTTCCTTCAGGCCGCGGTCGCCCAGCACCACGCGGTGCGGCACGCCGATCAGCTCCCAGTCCGCGAACATCGCGCCCGGGCGCTCGCCGCGGTCGTCCAGCAGCACGTCCACGCCAAGCAGCCGAAGCTCGTCGTAGAGCTTCTCGGACGCTGCCTTGACGTCGGCGCTGCGGTCGGCACCGATGGGGCAGACGACGACGGTGAACGGCGCGATCGCGTCCGGCCAGATGATGCCGCGCGCGTCGTGGTTCTGTTCGATGGCCGCTCCCAGGATGCGCGTCACGCCGATGCCGTAGCAGCCCATCTCCAGCAGCTTGGGCTTGCCGTTCTCGTCCAGGAAGGTCGCGTTCATCGCGGCCGAGTACTTGGTGCCGAGATAGAACACATGGCCCACCTCGATGCCGCGCTGGATGGCCAGCACGCCCTTGCCGTCCGGCGACGGATCGCCCGCGACGACGTTGCGGATGTCGGCGACGACATCGGGCTCGGGCAGGTCGCGGCCCCAGTTGGCGCCGGTGAAGTGGAAGTCCGCCTCGTTGGCGCCGCAGACGAAGTCGCTCATGTTCGCGACGGTGCGGTCGGCGACGATCTTCAACGGCGCCTTCAATCCGATGGGCCCCAGGTAGCCGGGCTTGCAGCCGAAGTGCGCGTCGATCTCGACGCCGGTCGCGAAGCGGAAGCCGCCCTTCAGGCCCTCGACCTTGCCGGCCTTCACCTCGTTGAGCTCATGGTCGCCACGCACCAGCAGCAGCCAGACCTGCGTCTTGACGATGTGGCCGTCCTTGTCCAGTTCGTCGGTGGCCAGCACCAGCGACTTGACCGTCTGCGCCAGCGGCAGGCCCAGCAACGCCGCGACGTCCTCGCAGGTGCTCTTGCCCGGCGTGGGCGTCTTGGCCAGGGCCTGCGTGGCCGCACCGCGCGTGCCGATCAGCGCCACGCCCTCGGCCAGCTCCATGTTGGCTGCGTAGTCGCTGGTGGGGCAGTAGACGATGGCGTCCTCGCCGGTCTCGGCAATGACCTGGAACTCGTGCGAGCGGTCGCCGCCGATGGCGCCGGTGTCCGCCGCCACGGCGCGGTACTCGAGGCCGAAGCGCTCGAAGATCTTGCAGTAGGCCGCGTACATGTTGTCGTAGCTGCGGCCGGCGGCGTCGACGTCACGGTCGAAGGAATAGGCGTCCTTCATCGTGAACTCGCGGCCGCGCATCAGGCCGAAGCGCGGGCGGCGCTCGTCGCGGAACTTGGTCTGGATGTGATAGAAATTTTTCGGCAGCTGGCGGTAGGAGCGCAGTTCCTGGCGGGCGATGTCGGTGATGACTTCCTCGCTCGTCGGCTGCACGATGAAGTCGCGGCCATGCCGATCCTTCACACGCAGCAGCTCGGGGCCCATCTTGTCGAAACGACCCGTCTCCTGCCACAGCTCCGCGGGCTGGATGACCGGCATCAGGCACTCCACCGCGCCCGCAGCGTCCATCTCCTCGCGGATGATCTTTTCAACCTTGCGAATGACGCGAAGCCCCATCGGCATGTAGTTGTAAATGCCGGCGCCCAGGCGCTTGATCATGCCCGCGCGCATCATCAGCTTGTGGCTGACGATCTCCGCGTCCGCGGGCGCTTCCTTGAGGGTGGAGATGAAGAACTGGGAGGCTTTCATGGCGGGGCTGGAATGCGAAGGCCGGGTGAAAACCCGGCCAAGTCACGACAAAAGGGAGAGAAGTCTCCGGGTTAGCGAGGGCGCTACCGCGATCGCGGCCCGATGCAATAATCGAACCAACTAGAGATTTGAGGTTGATTATGCTCGACCGTGAAGGCTTCCGCCCCAACGTCGGCATCATCCTGCTCAACCATCGCAACGAGGTGTTCTGGGGCAAACGCATCCGGACGCATTCGTGGCAGTTCCCGCAAGGGGGCATCAAACACGGCGAGACGCCTGAGCAGGCGATGTTCCGAGAGCTCCACGAAGAGGTGGGGCTCACACCAGAGCATGTGCGCATCATTGCGCGGACGCGCGACTGGCTGCGCTACGAGGTGCCGGAGCACTTCATCCGGCGCGATGCGCGGGGCCACTACCGCGGCCAGAAGCAGATCTGGTTCCTGCTGCAGATGATGGGCCGCGACTGCGACATGAACCTGCGCGCGACGGACCACCCCGAGTTCGATGCCTGGCGCTGGAACGAGTACTGGGTGCCGCTGGAGGCCGTCATCGAGTTCAAGCGCGGCGTCTACGAGATGGCGCTGACCGAGCTCGCCCGCTACCTGCCGCGCATCAATCATCACAACCGCTACCTGCGTGCCGGCATGCGCCCGCCGCACCGCGAGCGCCACAGCGGCCCGATGCCGCTGGAGCCCGCCGCGACGCCGCCCGACGGCGACCCGCGCGCCGACTGACCGCCGGCGTCAACGCAGCACGAGGTTGTCGCGATGGATGAGTTCGGGCTCGGCCGCATAGCCGAGCACGGCCTCGAACTCTGACGAGGGCTTGCGGGCGATCAGGCGCGACTCGGCGCCGGAGTAGTTGGCCAGTCCACGCGCCAGCTCGGTGCCGTCCGGCGCCAACACGGCGATGACATCGCCACGATGGAAGTCGCCCTGCACTTCCGTGACGCCGATGGGCAGCAGGCTCTTGCCCTCGCCGCGCAGCTTGGTCACGGCGCCGGCATCCACCTTCACGGCGCCGCGCATCTGCAGATGGTCCACCATCCACTGCTTGCGCGCCTGCAGCTTGGCCGTGGCGGCATGCAGGGCGGTGCCGATGGCCTCGCCGGCGCCCAAGCGCAGCAGCACGTCCGGCTCGCGCCCCCAGGCGATGACGGTGCCGGCGCCGCTGCCCGCGGCACGCTTGGCGGCCAGGATCTTGGTCAGCATGCCGCCGCGGCCGATGCTGGACCCGGCCCCACCGGCCATGCGCTCCAGCTCGGGGTCGCCAGCCTGGGCGTTGTCGATGAAGCGCGCCGACGGGTCCTTGCGCGGATCGGCCGAGTACAGGCCTCGCTGATCGGTCAGGATGACCAGCGCATCGGCTTCGACGAGGTTGGCCACCAGTGCGCCCAGCGTGTCGTTGTCGCCGAACTTGATCTCGTCGTTGACGACCGTGTCGTTCTCGTTGATGACCGGCAGCACGCGGTGGGCCATCAGCGTCAGCAGTGTCGAGCGTGCATTGAGATAACGCTCGCGGTCGGCCAGGTCGGCGTGCGTCAGCAGCACCTGCGCGCTGTGCATGCCGTGAGCGCTGAGCTGGCTTTCATACATCTGCGCCAGGCCCATCTGGCCGACGGCGGCCGCAGCCTGCAGCTCGTGCAGCTCCTTGGGCCGCGTCGTCCAGCCCAGCCGCTTCATGCCCTCGGCGATGGCGCCACTGGACACCATGACCAGCTCGCGCCCCTCCGCTGCCAGCGCCGCCAGCTGGCGGCTCCAGTTCGCGATCGCCTCGGCATCCACGCCGCGGCCCTCGTTAGTGACGAGGCTGGAACCGACTTTGACAACGATGCGGCGCGCGCTGGACAGCAAACTCATTCGGCAGGGTCAGGGGTATCGAAACGAACATCGCGCTCTTCGATCACCCGCTGCTCGGCAGCGACGTGGTCGTAGATGGCGTGGATCAGCGGCTGGCAGCCTTCGCGGGTCAGCGCCGAGATCTCGAAGACCGGCCCCTTCCACTTGTAGCGCTTGACGAAGTCCTTCACGCGCGCGGCGCGCTCGTCCTCAGGCACCATGTCCAGCTTGTTCAGCACCAGCCAGCGCGGCTTGGCGTGCAGCTCCGGGTCGTACTTCTTCAGCTCGGCGACGATGGCCTTGGCCTCCTTGACCGGATCGACCTCGGGGTCGAACGGTGCCAGGTCGACGACGTGCAGCAGCAGCCGCGTGCGCTGCAGGTGGCGCAGGAACTGGTGGCCCAGGCCGGCACCCTCCGCGGCACCTTCGATGAGGCCGGGGATGTCGGCGACGACGAAGCTCTTCTCCGGTGCGACGCGCACGACGCCCAGGTTGGGGTGCAGCGTCGTGAACGGGTAGTCCGCGATCTTGGGCTTGGCGTTGGAGATCGCCGTGATCAGCGTGGACTTGCCCGCGTTGGGCTGGCCCAGCAGGCCGACATCGGCCAGCACGCGCAGCTCCAGGCGCACCTTCTTGACTTCACCCGGCCAGCCCGGCGTCTTCTGCCGCGGCGCACGGTTGGTGGACGTCTTGAAGTGCAGGTTGCCGAAACCGCCGTCGCCGCCCTTGCACAGCAGGATGCGCTGACCGGGCTCCAGCAGTTCGCCGATGACGGACTCGGTTTCCAGGTCCGTGATGATGGTGCCGACCGGCATGCGCAGCACGATGTCGTCGGCAGCGGCGCCGAAGCAGTCCGAGCCCCGGCCGGCCTCGCCGTTGCGGGCCTCGTGGCGGCGCGCGTAGCGATAGTCGATCAGCGTGTTCAGGTTGCGGTCGGCCTCGGCCCAGACGCTGCCGCCCTTGCCGCCGTCGCCACCGTCCGGCCCGCCGAAAGGGATGAATTTTTCGCGGCGAAAGCTCGCGCAGCCAGCGCCACCGTTCCCGGCGGCGACATCGATGGTGGCTTCGTCAACGAATTTCATGGCGGTCGGCCATCGTAATGGCTGGGTTGAATCCGGCGCACCGTCGTGTGACGCGCCTGACTTCAGAAATGACAAAGCCCCGGCGGACCGGGGCTCGTGAGTCGGGCGATGAATTCGCCCGCATTCGCTGGCGCTGCTTAGGCGGCCAGCGGCGTGACGACGACCGTCGCGCGGTTGCTTGCACCCTTGGTGGTGAAGCTGACATGGCCATCGACCAGCGCGAACAGCGTGTGGTCCTTGCCGATGCCGACATTCACGCCGGGGTGGAACTTCGTGCCGCGCTGGCGGACGATGATCGAGCCAGCGGAGATCAGTTCACCGCCGTAAGCCTTGACGCCCAGCATCTTGGGCTTGGAGTCGCGGCCGTTCCGTGTAGAACCGCCGCCCTTTTTCTGTGCCATGTTTAGCTCCTAGAAATTAGCGAAAGAAGATGGTGGGATCAGCCGTTCACCGCGCTGATTTCCAGCTCGGTGTAGTTCTGGCGATGGCCCTGGCTCTTCTTGTAGTGCTTGCGACGGCGCAGCTTGAAGATGCGAACCTTGTCGTGCTTGCCGTGGCTGACAACCTTGGCGCTGACGGTGGCACCGGCCACCAGCGGCGCGCCGACGGTCAGGCCGTCACCGCTGCCAACTGCCAGCACCTGGTCGAGCGTGACCTCGGCGCCAACTTCCGCGTCGAGCAGCTCGACCTTGATCTTTTCGCCGGCAGCAACCTTGTATTGCTTGCCGCCAGTCTTGATGACTGCGTACATAGACTTCCTTCCGCACCCCGGGGGCGCACTCACCGGACTGCCGCCGCCGCTTTCGCCGCCGCGCCTTCGTCTGGCCTTTTTGTGGGTTTTGGTTCTCTCGGCAACCCGGCCGAACCCGGCGCACCGGACACACGAGCTGCAAAGAGCCCGCGAGTATACCCTTGGTCTGGCCCATCATGCAATGCCAGACTTGCCGCGCCCCGACGGCTCCACGACTGCTTGCATGGTCAGCGCTCCCCGGAGCGGGTCTCCGGCCGTTTCTATAATGGCCCGATTCCTAGCTTGAGAGTCAAGAGTGCGCGTCGAGTCTGCCTCGCCCCCACCCCAAGTTGCCGAGGCACTCGCCCTGCTGGCCACCGAAATGGCCCAGGTCGATGCGGTCATCGCCCAGCGCCTGAGTTCCGAGGTCGCGCTGATCGACCAGATCGCCCACTACATCGTGCACGCCGGCGGCAAGCGCATGCGCCCCAAGCTCGTGCTGCTGTTCGCCAACGCGCTGGGCTTCGAGGGTCCGGCACGTTTCGAACTGGCAGCCGTGGTGGAGTTCATCCACACCGCCACGCTGCTGCATGACGACGTCGTGGACGAGTCGTCCCTGCGCCGCGGCAAGCCCACGGCCAATGCGCTGTTTGGCAATGCGGCCAGCGTGCTGGTGGGCGACTTTCTGTACTCGCGCGCCTTCCAGATGATGGTCTCCGTGGACCGCATGCGCGTGCTGGAGGTGCTGGCCGAAGCCACCAACGTCATCGCCGAGGGCGAGGTCCTGCAGCTGATGAACATGCACGACCCCGACATCACGGTCGAGAGCTATCTGCGCGTCATCCGCTTCAAGACCGCCAAGCTGTTCGAGGCCAGCGCGCGCCTGGGCGCCGTGCTGGCGAATGCGTCGCCGGAGATTGAGGAAGCCTGCGCCGGCTACGGTCGCGCACTGGGCACAGCCTTCCAGCTCATCGACGACGTGCTGGACTATGAAGGTGATACGCACGAACTCGGCAAGAACATCGGCGACGACCTTCGCGAAGGCAAGACGACGCTGCCCCTGCTGATCGCGATGGAGCGCGCAACACCCGAACAGCGCGCGCTGCTGCGCCATGCGATCGAGGAAGGCGAGCTCGACAAGCTGCAGGACATCGTCGCCATCGTGCGCTCCACGGGCGCACTGGAGTCCACCCGCGACGCCGCCCGCACCGAGGCAGAACACGCGGGCGAGTGCCTCAAACAACTTCCTCGCAACAAGTGGACAGAATCTCTGCTAGAATTCGCAATTCGGTCGGTTGAGCGTCATTCCTGACAATCAACCGCAGCAGAAGACATCGGGGTGTAGCTTAGCCTGGTAGAGCGCTACGTTCGGGACGTAGAGGCCGGAGGTTCGAATCCTCTCACCCCGACCAAGTCTTCAATCCGCCCTCGGGACGAGGCGCGGACTTGCAGCGAGAGCCACCGCCCGGTGGCTGCTGATTTCGTCACAGAAACACGGCTAATCCGCTCGTCTGGTGCGGGTTCGGCCGCTGGCACAATCGACGGACTTCTCGTCTTCGCGTCACTGACGCCATCGCAGTGGAAACCACGCTCGCCGAGCCGCTCCAGTCCGCCCTGTCAGGGGTAGCGCGCATGCTTGTACATGCCGGCAAGCTCCAGACCAAAGCGGCCGAAGATCTGGTGCGCCAGGCGCGCGAGAAGAAGACCAGCTTCGTCAACGCGGTGATCGCCAGCGGCCAGGTGTCGGCGTCGGATCTGGCGCATACGCTGTCCAGCGCGCTGGCGCTGCCGTTGCTGGACCTGTCGGCGATGGACCCCCAGAAGATGCCGCAGAACGTCATCGACGGGAAGCTGGCACAGCAATACCAGGTTGTCGCGCTGTCGCGGCGCGGCAGCCGGCTTTTCGTCGGCGGCGCGGACCCGACGGATCTCGAAGTTATCGAACGCATCAAGTTCGCGACGCAACTGCAGCCCGAGTGGGTCATCGTCGAGCACGACAAGCTGACCAAGATGCTCAGCAGCGTCGGCGTCAGCGCGACCGAGTCCCTGGAAGCCATCGCCGGCGGCGACTTCGACTTCGACATCGCAGAGGAGGACGCCACACCTCAGCAGGAAGCGGCCGAGATCGCCGACGTCGAGGACGCGCCCGTCGTGCGCTTCCTGCAGAAGATGCTGATCGACGCGATCAACCTCCGCGCATCCGACCTGCACTTCGAACCCTACGAGTTTCACTACCGCGTGCGCTTCCGCGTCGATGGCGAACTGCGCGAGATCACGCAGCCGCCGATCGCCATCAAGGACAAGCTGGCGTCGCGCATCAAGGTCATCTCCCGGCTGGATATCGCGGAAAAGCGCATCCCGCAAGACGGGCGCATGAAGCTCAAGTTCGGCAACAAGTCCATCGACTTCCGCGTCAGCACACTGCCCACGCTCTTCGGCGAGAAGATCGTGATCCGTATCCTGGATTCCTCCTCGGCCAAGCTGGGTATCGATGCGCTGGGCTACGAGAAGATCGAGAAGGAACGGCTGCTGGCTGCCATCTACCGCCCCTACGGCATGGTGCTGGTCACCGGCCCGACCGGCTCGGGCAAGACGGTGTCGCTCTACACCTGCCTGAACATTCTGAATCAGCCCGGCGTGAACATCTCGACCGTCGAGGATCCGGCGGAAATCAACCTGCCAGGCATCAACCAGGTCAACGTCAACGACAAGGCGGGCCTGAACTTCTCGGCGGCGCTCAAGTCCTTCCTGCGCCAGGACCCGGACATCATCATGGTCGGCGAGATCCGCGACCTGGAAACCGCCGACATCGCGATCAAGGCGGCGCAGACGGGCCACATGGTCATGTCCACGCTGCACACCAACGATGCACCCAAGACGCTGACCCGCCTGCTGAACATGGGCGTCGCGCCATTCAACATCGCGTCCAGCGTGCTGCTCATCACCGCGCAGCGACTGGTGCGCCGGCTGTGCGAGAACTGCAAGGCGCCCGCCGAGTACCCGCGCGACGCGATGCTGAAGGCCGGCTTCGTCGAGGAGGATTTCGACGGCAGCTGGAGACCGTACCGGGCCGTCGGCTGCAGCAATTGCACAAATGGTTACCGGGGCCGGGTGGGCCTTTACCAAGTGATGCCCATCACCGAGGACATCCAGCGCATCATCCTGGCCGAGGGAACGGCGATGGACATCGCCGAGCAGGCCAAGAAGGAGGGCGTGCGTGATCTGCGGCAGTCGGGCCTGGTCAAGGTCCGCGTCGGCGTCACGACGCTGGAAGAAGTCCTGTCGGCCACCAACGAATAGAACAGTCGCGAGGAGAGCGCATGGCCACCGCCGCAGCAAAAGGCGTCAAGGACTTTGTTTTCGAATGGGAGGGCAAGGACCGCAACGGCAAGGTCGTCAAGGGCGAACTGCGTGCCGGCGGTGAGGCCATGGTCAGCGCCACGCTGCGCCGCCAGGGCATCCTCGTCAACAAGGTCAAGAAGCGCCGCGCCAGCGGCGGCTCGTCCATCAAGCAGAAGGACATCGCCGTCTTCACGCGCCAGCTTGCCACGATGATGCGCGCCGGCGTGCCGCTGCTGCAGGCCTTCGACATCGTCGCCCGCGGCGCCACCAATCCACGCCTGACGCGGCTGTTGAACGACATCCGCCAGGACGTGGAGACCGGCACCAGCCTGTCCGCCGCGTTCCGCAAGCACCCGATGTACTTCGACGCGCTGTACTGCAACCTCGTCGAGGCCGGCGAGGCGGGCGGCATCCTGGAGGCGCTGCTGGACCGACTGGCGATCTACCAGGAGAAGACGGTCGCGCTGAAGAACAAGATCAAATCCGCGCTGACCTACCCCATCGCCGTGCTGACGGTGGCCTTCATCGTCGTCGCGGTCATCATGATCTTCGTGATCCCGGCGTTCAAGGAGGTGTTCACCTCCTTCGGCGCCGACCTGCCGGCGCCCACGCTCATCGTCATGGCGATGTCGGAGTTCTTCGTCAGCTACTGGTACATCATCTTCACCGCCATCGGCGGCGGCCTGTACTTCTTCATCCAGAGCTGGAAGCGCTCCGAGAAGATGCAAAAGCGCATGGACCGCATCCTGCTGAAGATCCCCGTGTTCGGCGACCTGATGTTCAAGTCGGCCGTCGCGCGCTGGACGCGCACGCTGTCGACGATGTTCGCCGCCGGCGTGCCGCTGGTGGAAGCGCTGGACTCAGTGGGCGGCGCGTCGGGCAACGCGGTGTTCCAGGAAGCCACCGAGCAGATCCAGCGCGACGTGTCCACCGGTTCGGCGCTGACGACGTCCATGCAGACCACCGGCATCTTCCCGACCATGGTGCTGCAGATGGCCTCCATCGGCGAGGAATCCGGCTCGCTGGACCACATGCTGGCGAAGGCCGCCGAGTTCTACGAGGACGAAGTTGACGAGGCCGTGAAGGCGCTGTCCAGCCTGATGGAGCCCTTCATCATCGTCATCCTGGGCGGCCTGATCGGCGGCATCGTCGTGTCGATGTACCTGCCCATCTTCAAGATCGGCTCGGTCGTGTAATCCGTGTGCGGCGGGGCTGCCGAATGCGGGTAGATTGCTGCCCGCACTCATTCACCCGCCGTCCACCATGCCCCTCGCCTCCATCGACTGGTCCATCTGGCTCTCGCCCTGGGTACTGGGCATCCTGGGCCTGTGCATCGGCAGCTTCCTGAACGTCGTCATCCACCGGCTGCCGCAGATGCTGGAGCGGCAGTGGCTGCACGAGTCCGCCGCGCAACTGACCGACGCCGCCGCGATGGCGCGCGTCGCGCAGGTGCCGCAGGCCGACGCCGACAAGCTGGCCAAGGCTGTGGACGACTACGGCACGCGCATCGAGGCACTGCCACCCTTCGACCTCGTCCAGCCCCGCTCGCGCTGCCCGCACTGCGGCCACCAGCTGCGCTGGCACGAAAACCTGCCGCTCGTCGGCTGGCTGCGGCTGGGCGGCAAGTGCGCGGCCTGCAAGGCACCCATCTCCAAGCGCTACCCCATCATCGAGCTGCTCACGGGGCTGGCGTTCGCCGGGCTGTCCTGGCGCTTCGGCGCACAGCCGACGACGCTGCTGTGGTGCGGCTTCGTCGCCGCGCTGATCGCGCTGGCGATGATCGACCTGGACACGCAGTTCCTGCCCGACGACATCACGCTGCCGCTGCTGTGGGCAGGCCTCGCAGCCTCGGCCCTAGGCTGGACTGTGCCGCTGGACAAGGCCGTCATCGGCGCCGCCGCCGGGTATGTGTCGCTGTGGTCGATCTACTGGCTCTACAAGCTGGTGCGCAACCGCGAGGGCATGGGCTATGGCGACTTCAAGCTGCTCGCCGCCATGGGCGCATGGCTGGGCTGGCCCATGCTGCTGCCCATCGTGCTGCTGTCTTCGGCGGTCGGCGCCGTGGTCGGCGTGTTCCTAATCCTGTTCCGCGGGCACAAGTGGGAGATCCACATTCCCTTCGGCCCCTACCTCGTCGGCGGCGGCCTGACCGCGCTGTACGTGGGGCAGCGCGAACTGCTGGACCTGCTGGGCCTGTTCCAGCTGGGCTGAGATGCGCATCGGTCTCACGGGCGGCATCGGCTCGGGCAAGAGCACGGTGGCCGGTTTCCTGCGCGAGGCCGGGGCGGCCATCGTCGACACGGATGCAATCTCGCGTGCGTTGACGCTGCCGGGCGGCGCGGCCATGCCGGCCATCACCGAGCAGTTCGGCGCGGAGTTCGTGACCGCCGATGGCGCACTGGACCGCGACCGCATGCGCGCCCTCGCCTTCTCGGACACCGCCGCCAAGCGCCGGCTGGAGGCCATCCTGCATCCGCTGATCACCGCCGAAGCGCTGGCCCAGGCCGAGGCGGCCCGCGCGCCGCTGGTGGTGTTCGACGTGCCGCTGCTGGTCGAGTCCGGCCGCTGGCGGCCGCGCGTGGCGCGTGTGCTGGTCATCGACTGCACGGTCGACACGCAGCGGGCCCGTGTGCTGCAGCGCCCGGGCTGGACGCCGGCGCGCGTCGACGGCGCACTGGCCGCGCAGGCCACGCGCGAGGCGCGCCGCGCCGCGGCCGACGCCGTCATCCTGAACGAGGAGTTGCCGCTGGCGGCGCTCAGAAACGAGGTCATGAGCCTGGCCGCACGCTGGGGCTGTGAAACAATGACGCCGCCCTGACTGAAGTCCCCGCCGTGGTCCTGTACGAGTACCCGTTCAACGAGAGCATCCGCACGATGCTCCGCCTCGAACACCTGTTCGACCGCCTCGGCGCCCTGATGGCCCGCGATCCCGCGCTGGACCACCATTTCGCGCTGGTCACGTTGTTCGAGATTCTCGACGTGGCCTCGCGCGCCGACCTGAAGAGCGACCTGCTGAAGGAGCTCGAGAAACACAAGGCGCAGTTCAACGCCTACCGCGGCAGCCCCGGCGTGGATGACGCGCGGCTGGACGAGGTCATCGCCCGCATCGACGGCGCCTTCCAGCGGCTCAACGCGCTGAACGGCAAGACCGGCGCGGCGCTGGCCGGCAACGACTGGCTGATGAGCATCCGCAGCCGCATCAGCATCCCGGGCGGTACCTGCGAGTTCGACCTGCCCGCCTACTACCACTGGCAGCAGCTGCTGCCGGTGCGCCGCCGCAAGGACCTGATGGCCTGGGCGCAGTCGCTGATGCCGCTGGCCGAGGCGCTGCAGGTGCTGCTGGGCCTGCTGCGCGACTCCGGCACGCCGCACAAGGTGGCCGCCACGGCCGGCCAGTTCCAGCAGAGCCTGCCGGCCGGCCGCGTCTACCAGCTGCTGCGCATGCGCATCGACCCGAGCCTCGGTCTGATTCCCGAGATCACCGGCCACCGGCTGATGGTGTCCATCCGGCTGATGCGCCAGGACGAGGAAGGCCGGCTGAAGCTGGCGCCCGAGGACACCGGTTTCGAACTGGCGTTGTGCCAATGAAGAAGAACGCCCAAGGTGAGCGCCTGGTGCGCTGCCCGCAGTGCGGTGGCGACAGCGTGTTCGCGCCCAGCAACAAGTGGCGCCCGTTCTGCAGCGAGCGCTGCCGGCAGATCGACCTCGGCGCCTGGGCCAGCGAGAGCTTCCGCGTGCCGGCCGCGCCGCCGCAGGACCCCGACGAGATGCTGGGTACCGACGGCGGCGAGCCGCTCAGGCACTGAGCAGGCGCCGCGACACCAGCTCGCGCCGCGCGCTGGCGGCATCGGTGAACAGGAAAGACTGCCAGTCGCGCGACAACGCCGCGTCGACGTTGGCCGGGTGATCGTCCAGGAACACCAGCTCCTGCGGCGCCGCACCGAAGTGCCGCTCGGCCATCGCGAAGATCTCGGCACCCGGCTTGATCTGCTTCACGCGCCCCGAGAACAGCCCCGACTCGAACCACTCCGTCAGCGGGTAGGTCTGGCTGAGATGGTCCGCGTAGGGCTCGGGCATGTTGGACAGGAAGTGCAGCGTGTGCCCCGCGGCCTTCAGGTCGCGGATCAGCACCACCGTGGCCGGGATGGGCATCAGCTCCTCCGGCACGGCGCGCACGACCTGCTCCACCTCGCCGCGTGGCCAGCCGGTGCGGGCCGAGATGCGGCGCACCACCTCGTCGGCGCCGATCAGCCCCTGGTCGAACAGGCCCCAGTCGCCGCCGTAGTTCTGGAAGAACACCGACGCGACCTGAGCGCCCTGCTCCAGCGTCTCGATGCGGTGCGGCCAGACGCGCGCCAGGAAGCTGGCCGGGTGCCAGCGGAAGACGACGCCGCCGAAGTCGAAGACGATCCTCATGCGGCGGTCAGGCGGGCCAGCAGGCCGGCGGTCGAGCCGTCCAGGCCCGACGTGTCGCCGGAATCCAGCCGCGGCAGCAACTGGTTGCACAGCGCCTTGCCGAGCTCCACGCCCCACTGGTCGAAGCTGTTGATGCCCCACAGCGCACCGGTCACGAAGACGCGGTGCTCGTACAGCGCGATCAGCGCGCCGAGGGACCGCGGCGTCAGCGCGTCCAGCACCAGCGTCGTGCTGGGGCGGTTGCCAGGGAAGCTGCGGTGGCGCGACAGCACATCGCGGTCCAGCGTGGCCGAGGCGGTCGGCGCCTTCTCGGTCAGCGCCTCGGCGGCGGTCTTGCCCTGCATCAGCGCCTGGCTCTGCGCGAGGCAGTTGGCCAGCAGCTTGCGGTGCTGGTCGGCCAGCTTCTCGGCCAGGTCGCCGGAGGCGCCGTGATTCGGGCGCTTCACGGCGATGAACTCGACCGGGATGACGTCCGTGCCCTGGTGCAGCATCTGGAAGTAGGCGTGCTGGCCGTTCGTGCCGGCCTCGCCCCAGACGACCGGCGATGTGCCGATGGCCAGCGCATGGCCGTCCAGGTCCACGCCCTTGCCGTTGCTTTCCATCTCCAGCTGCTGCAGATAGGCCGGCAGCCGGCGCAGGCCCTGGTGGTAGGGCGCGACGCTGCGGCTCGTGAAGCCGTGGAAGTTGCGATACCAGATGTCGACCAAGCCCAGCAGCACCGGCAGGTTCTGCGCCAGCGGCGTGGCGGCGAAGTGCTGGTCCATCGCGTGCGCGCCGGCCAGCAGCGCGCGGAAGTTGTCGGCACCGACGGCAATGGCGATCGGCAGGCCGATGACCGACCACAGCGAGTAGCGGCCGCCCACCCAGTCCCAGAAGCCGAACGCGGTGTCGATGCCGAACGCGGCAGCGGCGGCGGTGTTGCTGCTGGTGGCGACGAAGTGGCGCGCCACGTTCGTGCCTCCCTGGCTCAGGAACCAGGCCTTGGCGGCCTGCGCGTTGGCCAGCGTCTCCTGCGTCGTGAAGGTCTTGGACGCGATGACGAACAGCGTGTGCTGCGCGTCGAGGCCGGCCAGCACCGGCGCCAGGTCGTGACCGTCGACGTTGGAGACGAAGTGCAGCTTCAGGTCGCGGCGCGTGAAGGCCTGCAGCGCCTGCACGACCATCGCCGGGCCCAGGTCGCTGCCGCCGATGCCGATGTGCACGACGTCGGTGATGTCACCGCGCTCGCCGCGGCGCACGCTCTCGGCGAACGCCAGCATCGCGTCCAGCGAGGCCTGCACATCGGCATTGAACGGCGCGTCGCTGCCGGCCGGCGCGCGCAGCGCCGTGTGCAGCACCGCCCGGCCTTCGGTGTGGTTGACCGGGTCGCCGCGCAGCAGCGCGTCGCGCCGCGCTTCCAGGCCGCAATCGGCGGCCAGTTTCAGCAGCAACGCCAGCGTGGGCGCGTCGATGCGGTTCTTGGACAGGTCGGCGAAGACCTCGGGCGCCTGGAAGGACAGCGCGCCGAAACGGCCCGCGTCGGCCTGGAATGCCGCGCGGATGTCGAAGCCGCGACCGCTCGCGGCGTAGTGGGCCTGGAGTTCGGCCCAGACGGGGGAGAGGTCGCAGCGCGTCGTCATGTCAGGCCGCCTCGATGAGCTTGTCCAGCTTGCCGGCGTCGACGGCGAACAGGCGGATGCCTTCGGCCAGCTTCTCGGTGGCCATCGCGTCCTCGTTCAGCGCGAAGCGGAAGGCGGCTTCGTCCAGGTGGATGGCGGGCACGGCGGCGGCCTTGGCCGGGTCCAGCGCACGCTCCAGCGTGGCGTCGGTCGCCTGCAGCTGCGCGAGCAGGTCCGGGCTGATGGTCAGCAGGTCGCAGCCGGCCAGCGCCTGGATCTGGCCGATGTTGCGGAAGCTCGCGCCCATGACCTCGGTCTTGATGCCGTGCTGCTTGAAGTAGCCGTAGATCTGCGTCACGGACTTCACGCCCGGGTCGTTGACGCCGGCCATCGCGGCCTCGTCCCAGCTGGCGCCGGCCTGCTTCTTGTACCAGTCGTAGATGCGGCCGACGAACGGCGAGATCAGCTGCACCTTGGCCTCGCCGCAGGCCACGGCCTGCGCGAACGCGAACAGCAGCGTCAGGTTGCAGCGGATGCCTTCGCGCTCCAGCTCGGCGGCGGCCTGGATGCCTTCCCACGTGGACGCCAGCTTGATCAGCACGCGCTCGCGCGAGATGCCGGCGGCTTCGTACAGGCCGATGATGCGGCGCGCGCGGAACAGCGAAGCGGCCTTGTCGAACGACAGGCGTGCATCGACCTCGGTGGACACGCGGCCCGGCACGACCTTCAGGATCTCCAGCCCGAAGCGCACCAGCACGTGGTCGACGATCTCGTCCAGCGGCTTGCCGCGGTGGGCTTCGACCGTCTCCTTCAGCAGCGGAGCGTAGTCGGGCGACTGCACGGCCTTCAGGATCAGCGAAGGGTTGGTCGTCGCATCCCGCGGCGCGAACTGCGCCAGCTGCAGGAAGTTGCCGGTGTCCGCAACGACGGTGGTGAAGGACTTGAGTTGGTCGAGCTGGTTCATGGCTTGAGCTCCGGATTGACCCGGCGAAGAAACTGCTGCATAGTATTTCACGAAACTTAGTTACACAACGGTTAGCGCCCCCTGCGTGGGCCTGGCCTGGAGACGCTTCCGATGTCCTTCGATCTCGTGTTCTTTGGTGGTACCGGCGACCTGACGTGGCGCAAGCTGATGCCCGCGCTGTTCCAGGCCTTCCGGCACGGCAAGCTGCCCGAGGGCGGCCGCATTCTCGCCGTCGCCCGTGACGATCAGTCCGACGAGCGCTACCGCGAGTGGCTGAAGGAGCGCTTCCGCGAGGTGGATGGCGCCAAGCGCCCCAACGACGAGGAGTTCGAGAAGTTCGCGGCGCTGATCCACTACCGCCGCATGGACCTGTCGCAGCCCGAGCACTACCAGGGCCTGAAGGACTGGCTGGACGCGCGCAACGCCGACACCGTCGTGCTGTACCTGGCCACCAGCCCGCACCTGTTCACCGGCATCTGCCAGCAGCTGGGCGCCGTCGGCCTGAACCACGACAAGGTGCGCGTCGTGCTGGAGAAGCCGCTGGGCCACGACCTGGCGAGCGCGCAGGAGATCAACCGCGCGGTGCGCGGCGTGTTCGCCGAAAGCCAGGCCTTCCGCATCGACCACTACCTGGGCAAGCCCTCGGTGCAGAACCTGATGGCGCTGCGCTTCGGCAATGCGCTGTTCGAGCCGCTGTGGCGCCGCGAAAGCATCGCCAACATCCAGATCACGCTGGCCGAGCGCCTGGGCGTGGGCACGCGCGGCGCCTTCTACGACGGCACCGGCGCGCTGCGCGACATGATCCAGAACCATGCGCTGCAGCTGCTGACCATGATTGCGATGGAGCCGCCGTCCACCAACGACGCCGACGCCATCCGCGACGAGAAGCTCAAGGTGCTGCGCTCGCTGAAGCCCTTCACGGCCGAGAGCGTGGCCCGCGATGTCGTGCGCGGCCAGTACCGCGCCGGCAACATCGAGGGCAAGGCGGTGCCGGGCTATCTCGAAGAGGTCAAGGTGCCGGCGGACAGCCAGTGCGAAACCTTCGTCGCGCTGCGCACCGAGGTCAACAACTGGCGCTGGGCCGGCGTGCCGTTCTACCTCCGCACCGGCAAGCGCCTGGCCGAGCGCGACGCGGAAATCGTCGTCAACTTCCGCCCGGTGCCGCACAAGATCTTCCCGGGCGCCAGCCAGCCCAACCGCCTGGTCATCAAGCTGCAGCCCGAGGACGGCCTGGAACTGCAGTTGCTGGCCCAGAAGGGTGCGGGCGCCGGCGAGCAGCTGACGCCAGTGTCGCTGGACCTGGACTTCGACAAGGCCTTCGCGACGCAGCGCGTCGGCGCCTACGAGCGCCTGCTGCTGGACGCCATCGCCGGCCGCCTGAACCTGTTCGTGCGCAGCGACGAGCAGGAGCAGGCGTGGCGCTGGGTCGAGCCCATCCTGGACGCCTGGGCGGCCGACACCAGCGGCCCGCGCCCCTACTCCGCCGGCTCCTGGGGCCCGGCGGCTGCAAGCGCGCTGGTGGCGCGTGACGGCTTCAGCTGGGCGGAAGAACAATGACGGCCGCCGCGCTGGGCCGCCCCGAGCAAGGCCGCGCCCTCCTGGAGGGCCGCGCAACGTACCCGTTGAGCGGGGAGCAAACATGAGCATCCTCGAGCGCGTCAAGGCCGCCCTGCCGGCCCTGCCCCCGGCCGAGCAGCGCGTCGCCAAGCTGCTGCTGGCTGACGCGCGCAGCTTTGCCAACCTGCCCGTCAGCGAACTGGCCGACCGCTCGCACGTCAGCAAGCCCACCGTCGTGCGCTTCTGCCGCAGCGTGGGCTATGACGGCCTGGCCGACTTCAAGCTGAAGCTGGCTGGCAGCGTCAACGAAGGCGTGCCCTTCGTACACCGTGCGGTGGACGAGGACGACAAGCCCGGCGACGTGATCGTCAAGGTCGTTGACAACGCAGTCGCCGCGCTGCTGCACTACCGCAACGACGCCGCCAGCCATGCGTTCGAGCGCGCCATCGACGCGCTGGCCGATTCGGCCCGCCACAACAAGCGCATCGAGTTCTACGGTGTCGGCAACTCCGGCATCGTCGCGCAGGACGCGCAGCACAAGTTCTTCCGCCTGGGCGTGAACACCGTCGCCACCAGCGACGGCCACGTGCAGCTGATGAGCGCGACGATGCTGCAGCCCGGCGACTGTGCCGTCATCATCAGCAACTCGGGCCGCAGCCGCGACCTGCTGGACGCCGCCGACATCGCGCGCAAGAAGGGCGCCACCATCATCATCATCACGGCCAGCGCGTCGCCGCTGGCGCAGCTGGCGCTGGGCCCCAGCCAGATCCTGCTGGCGGTGGACCATCCGGAGGACTTCGACCGTTACAGCCCCATGGTGTCGCGGCTGCTGCACCTGATCGCGGTGGACATCCTGACGACCGGCGTGGCGCTGAAGCTGGGCCAGCACCTGCGGCCGGTGCTGCAGGAGATCAAGAAGAACCTGCGCGCGAAGCGTTACGCCGGCTGACCGGTTGCACGCCCCTGAAACGGAGCAAGCCAACGGCAGCCAAGCCGGCAAAGAAACAAAGCCCGCTTTCCGGCGGGCTTTGCACTTTCAGATTCACGCTTGTGCGGCGGGGGCGGGGCTTGGCGGCCAGAGCAGTTCCGCCACGCCGTAGACGCGGGCGAGCTCACGCAGCTTCTCAGGCGCACCGTCGAGCTTGAGCGTCGCGCCCTGCTCACTGCACTGGCGCGCCGCCGACAGCAGCAGGCTCAGCGCCGAGGAGTCGAAATCCTTCAACTCGATGGCCGACAGCCGCACCTCGCGGCCGGCTGCGGCCAGCACCTGGGCGGCCTCGGCGCGCAGCGCGGGCGACATCAGCGCCCAGGCGGCGCGGGCGCCGTCCATGCGCAGCCGCGCGGGGAGCTTCAAGCCGCTCAAGATCAGCCCTTGGCCGCGCCAGCCTTGGCGTTCTTGTCGGCCAGGCTCTTGATGAGGCCGTCGATGCCGTTGGCGCCGATCTCCTGGGCGAAGCTGTTGCGGTACTGGTCCGCCAGCCAGATGCCCAGCACGTTCACGTCGTAGATCTTCCAGACCTCACCGGCCTTCTCCAGGCGGTAGTCCAGCTGGATGGGATCACCCTTGCCGCGGATCTCGGTCTTCACGACGACATCGGTATCGGTGGGCTGGGCGCGCAGCGGCTTCAGGCCGATCTGTTGATCCTTCACCTGCGTCAGCGCGCCGGCATAGGTGCGCACCAGCAGCGTCTTGAACTCGGCCTGCAGCTTCTGCTGCTGTTCGGGCGTGGCCTGGCGCCAGAAGCGGCCGACGGCGGAGGCCGTCATGCGCTGGAAGTTCACGTGCGGCATCACCTTGGCGTCGACCAGGGCGATGATCTTGTTCACGTTGCCGGCCTGGATGTCCTTGTCGGACTTGACCGTCTCCAGCACCTCGATGGACAGCCCGCGGATGAGCTGGTCGGGCGCGCTGCCGTCGGCGGCATGCGCCGCGGAGGCCAGGCCCAGCGTGGCGAAAGCAGTGACGGCCAGCAGGCCGCGGCGCAGGGGATTCAGCAAAGTCATGGTGTCGCTTTCTCTGAGCAGGGACCGACGTTCAACGCGCCAGCCCCGGGTTTGGTTCACCGCGATGCCGCGGACGCCGGATCGGCGGGCCTCTTCACATCCGGCTGAGCGGCAGCGTCGCCGTTGCCGGTCACCAGCACCTCCACTTCGTCGTCATCGTCGAAGCTGCCGCGCCGCTGCAGGTAGGCATCGCGGTAGAAGGTGTACTTGTCCAGCGCGATGCCTTCCAACATCTCGCCGGCGCGCAGGAAGTTGGCCCGCGTGTTGACGATGTTCAGCGTCGTGATGGCCACTTTCTTCCTGCCGTCGTCGAACACCCGGGCGGGCGAGGCCTGCCAGTCAACCGGCAGCGCCAGCGAGTCGCGCACCGATGACGGCCCGAACAGTGGCCAGACGACGTAGGCGCCGGTGCCCATGCCCCAGTGGCCCAGCGTCTTGCCGAAGTCCTGGCTGTTCTTCTCCAGCCCGGCCTCGGTGGCGATATCCAGCACGCCGGCCAGGCCCAGCGTCGAGTTGACGGCGAAGCGCATGCCCTGCTCCACGCCCGACTTGAAGCGGCCCTGCAGGAACAGGTTGACCGTCGACCAAGCGTCGCCGATGTTGCCGAAGAAATTGTCGATGCCGGTGCGGATGGGAGACGGCACGATCTCCGAGTACGCGGTCGCGACCGGCTTGAGCACCGCCGCATCCAGCTTCTCGTTGAACGCGAACACCTTGCGGTTCCAGTTCTCCCACGGGTCCATGCGCTGGCCCTTGGAGCCCATGACCTTGTCGACGGCACGCTCCACGCGGTTGCCGACGCCCTTCACGGTCTGGCAGCCGGCCAGGCCCAGCACCAGGGCCATCAGCGCCAGGGTGCGGATCAGCCCGCTCACGGCTTGCCCCCGGAGGCCGGTGCCGCGCTGCCCATGTCGGACGCCTTGCTGTTGATGAACTGGCCGATCAGGTTCTCCAGCACGACGGCGCTCTGCGTCTGCTTGATGAGGTCGCCGCCGGCCAGGTTCTTCTCGTCCGCGCCCGGCTCCAGGCCGATGTACTGCTCGCCGAGCAGGCCCGAGGTCAGGATCTTGGCCGAGCTGTCCTTGGGGAAGGCGGTGTTCTTGTTCAGGTTGATGACGACCTTGGCCTGGAAGGTCTTGTCATCAAAGCTGATGGACTCCACGCGGCCAACGACGACACCGGCGCTCTTGACCGCCGCATTGGGCTTCAGGCCGCCGATGTTGTCGAAGCGCGCCGACACCTGGTAGGTGGCGTCGAAATTGAGGCTGAGCAGATTCCCGGCCTTCAACGCCAGGAAGAGCAGCGCCGCGCCGCCCAGCAGCACGAAGAACCCCACCCAGGCGTCATGTCGAGAGGCTTGCATGTGTACTCCCTGACTCCATTCAAATAGAAAACATCATCGCGGTCAGCATGAAGTCCGCCGCCAGCACGGCCAGCGACGACAGCACGACCGTGCGCGTGGTGGCGGCCGACACGCCTTCCGGCGTGGGCCGGCAGGTGTAGCCCTGCAGCAGCGCGACGAAGGTCACCGTCACACCGAACACCAGGCTCTTGACGACGCCGTTGCCGACGTCCGCGAACACATCCACACCGCCCTGCATCTGCGACCAGAACGCGCCGGCGTCGATGCCGATCAACGGCACGGCCACCAGCCAGCCGCCGATGATGCCGACGGCCGAGAAGACTGCCGCAAGTAAGGGCATGGCAATAAAACCACCCCAGAAGCGCGGTGCCAGCACGCGCTGCACGGGGTCGACGGCCATCATCTCCATCGCCGTCAGCTGCTCGCCCGCCTTCATGAGGCCGATCTCGGCCGTCAGCGACGTGCCGGCGCGGCCGGCGAACAGCAGCGCCGTGACGACCGGGCCCAGCTCGCGCACCAGGCTCAGCGCCACCAGCAGGCCCACCGCCTCGGCGGAGCCGTAGCGCTGCAGCGTGTAGTAGCCCTGCAGCGCCAGCACGAAGCCGACGAACAGGCCCGACACGCCGATGATGGACAGCGACTTGTTGCCCAGGTGGAACACCTGCTCGCGCACGAGCACGAAGCGCGCGAGTGCCTTCGGCGACCGGGCCAGCAGGCTGAAGAACAGCCGGGCGGACGCGCCGATGTCGACCAGCTTGTGGCGCACGCCGGCACCGATGCGCGCTGCGAAGGCGATCATGCGGGCACCCCGAAGTCTTCGGCCACCGGCTTGGCCGGCTGGTGGAAGCGCACCGGACCATCGGCCTCGGCGCCGACGAATTGACGCACCAGCGGGTCATCGCTGTGGCGCAGCTCGTCGGGCGTGCCCTGGGCGACGATGCGGCCGTTGGCCACCATCGCAACGTGGTCGGCGATCTGGAAGGTTTCGTGCAGGTCGTGGGAGACGATGACGCTGGTCAGGCCCAGCGCGTCGTTCAGGTCGCGGATCAGGCGGGCGGCGACGCCCAGCGAGATCGGGTCCAGGCCGGCGAAGGGCTCGTCGTACAGCACGAGGTCGGGGTCCAGTGCGATGGCGCGGGCCAGCGCCACGCGGCGGGCCATGCCGCCGGAGATCTCGCTGGGGAGCAGGTCACGCGCGCCGCGCAGGCCCACGGCGTTGAGCTTCATCAGCACGAGGTCGCGGATCATGGCCTCGGGCAGGTCGGTGTGCTCGCGCAGCGGGAAAGCCACGTTCTCGAACACGCTGAGGTCGGTGAACAGCGCGCCGAACTGGAACAGCATGCCCATGCGCCGGCGCACGGCGTACAGGCCGGCCAGATCCAGCGGCGCCAGATCCTGGCCATCGAACAGCACCTGGCCCGCAATCGGGCGCAACTGCCGGCCCAGCAGCCGCAGCACGGTGGTCTTGCCACCGCCCGAGGTGCCGATCAGCGCCAGCACCTTGCCGCGTTCGAGCTTCAGGTTGACGCCGTCGAGGATCACGCGATCGCCGTAGCCGCAGCTGACGTTGCGCAGTTCGATCAGGGGAGCGGTTGACAAGGGAGTCACGCGGGCGGGCCGGAGCCGAGCGGGATGAAAGGGCGCCATGATAGGGGAAACACCGAGACATGCCCGAACCCGGTTTTCCGCCCCCGGCGCGGTTGCGCCGGCGCCGCCTTTCAACCGCAAACCGTGGCCCAGTTCACAAATCGAGGCCGGCCATCGACCAGCGCTCATGGCCCGGCGACGAGCGGTAGGCTGCAATGTGCGGTCACCACCAAAATTGCGTCACCGCCATGAACCACGTCGCCATGCCACGCCGTCCCGTCTCCCAACGCGGCTTCACGCTCATCGAGATGATGATCACCGTGGCCATCATCGTCATCCTGTCGGCCATCGCCGTGCCGCAGTACACGGCCTACGTCACGCGCGGGCGCATCCCGGATGCGACATCGGCGCTGGCGACTCGCGCGGTGCAGTCGGAACAGTTCTTCCAGGACAACCGAACCTACGCCAGCTCGTCAACGCTGGTCAACCCAGGCTGCGCCACGGACACGTCGGGCAAGAACTTCGACTTCAGCTGCAGTTCGGCTAGCGCAACCGGCTACGTGGCGCGGGCGGTGGGCAAGGGTTCGATGGAGGGCTTCACCTACACCATCAACCAAGCCGGCCAGAAGGCCACGACGGCCGTCCCGACCGGCTGGACCACGTCGACGACTTGCTGGGTTACCAAGAAGGACGGCACGTGCTGACTCCGTACCGCCAACACGGCCTGAGCCTGATCGAGACCATGGCGGTCGTCGTCATCATGGGCATCGTCATGGCCATGGCGGTGCCCAACTTCGGCCCGTGGATCACGGGCACGCGCATCCGCTCCACGGCCGAAGGCCTGCTGGCGGGCCTGCAGTACGCCAAGAGCGAGGCGACCACGCGCAACACGCAAGTGCGCTTCCAGCTCACCACATCGCTGGGTGCGGACTGCAAGCGCTCGACGACGGGCGGCAACTGGGTCGTCGACGTGGTGGACGCTGACGCCGACACCGACTCCGTCGAGGGGCAATGCAACAGCACGCCCGACGGCACGGCCGCCCCCAGCATCCTGCAGCTACGCGCAGCCAGCGAGACGGGCAGCAATGTGAGCGTCAGCGCCGAGGCCGACCAGATCATCTTCAACGGCCTGGGCCGGCAGGCCCCCGTCGACGTCAAGAAACCGGTCAGTCCGGTCGCGATCGACATCACGCCCGCGGCCGGCGGCGGTACCTGCGCCACCAAAACCGGTGGCGGCAAGGTCACCTGCCTGCGCATCCTCGTCTCTGCGACGGGGCAGGTGCGCATGTGCAACCCCAAGCTCAGCGACGACCCGCAGGCCTGCTGATGAAAACCACCCGACGTCATGGGCAGCGCGGCGTGCTGCTGCTGGAAGTGCTGATCGCGCTGCTGATCTTCGCGCTGGGCGTGCTGGGCCTGGTGGGCCTGCAGGCCAGCGCGACCAAGCAGTCCGGCCAGACCAAGTACCGCGCCGACGCCACGCTGCTGGCCAACGACCTGATCGGCCAGATGTGGGTCACTGCGCGCGACTACAACACGCTGAACACCCGCTTCAAGAGCGGCGGCGGCGGTGGCGCCGATTACCTCACCTGGAAGTCGCGCGTGGAGGCCAGCCTGCCAGGCGCCGGGACCTATCCGCCCACCGTCGTGCTGACGTCGGTGCCACCACTGGATGCCGTCGTCAACGGTGCGTCGGCACCGGCCGCCGGACTGCTGCCGAGCACGCGCGTGAGCATCACCATGCGTTGGAAGGCCCCCGGCGAAGCGTCCGGCGACCCACCGCACTCCATCGTGCTGGTCAACGAGATTCGATGATGCGCCGCCTCCATTCCCGCCGCGAACGCGGCCTGAGCCTGGTCGAACTGATGGTCGGCATCGTCGTCGCGATGGCGGCCGTGCTGGTGGTCACGCAGATGTTCAAGCTGTCCGAGGGGCAGCGCCGCACGACCACCGGCGGCGACGACGCCCAGATGAGCGGCGCCATTGCCATCAGTCTTCTGCAACGCGAGCTGCGCCAGGCCGGCCAGGGTCTGATGTCCCCGCGGCTGCTGATGTGCCAGCTGGGCCTGGGCAACGGGCGCAGCGTGGCGTCGCTGGCGCCACTCATCATCAATCCCGCGGGGATTCCGGCCGGCGATGACGATACCGATGTGCTGCTCATCGCCTACGGCGCCGGCTGGGCCTCACCCGAGGGCGGGCTGATCGGCCTGCAGCCCGGGCCGGCCACGTATGCCGTGCCGGGCTCGCTGTCCTACCAGGTCGGCGACCGTGTCATCGTCACGACGCAGGCGCGCCCGGACCCTTGCCAGCTGACGCTGACCAGCGTGGCGGCGGTGCCGACAACGGCCACCGTGACCGTGACGCTGGGCCAGCCCAACGCTGCCAACGGCGTGCTGTTCAACCTGGGCCGCACGCCGCGCTTCCTGGCGTACGCGGTGCGCTCGCAGCGCCTGACGGTGTGCGACCTGCTGACGCAGAACTGCACCAATGCCCTGCCGGAGAACTGGACCGAGGTGGCCGACAACATCGTCAGCCTGCGCGCACAGTACGCGCGGGATGCGTCGACGCCGCGTGACGGCACCGCAGACACCTTCGACGCCGTCAACACGACGCTGGACACGCCCATCTCCTGGGGCTGCGTGGTCGGCGCGCGCGTCGCGCTGGTGGCTCGCAGCCGTCAGCCCGAGGCGGTCGACGTGCCAGCCAGCGCGCCGACGTGGTCGGGCGCGGCATCCGCGCCGCTGCAGATGCCGGGCGACGACTGGCAGCGCTACCGCTACAAGACCTTCGAAGCCACCGTCCCGCTGCGTAACGCGCCGGGCGCGGGTGAAACCACCTTCCCGTCATGCTGAAGCCCTCCCCTCGTCGTTCCGGCCAGCAAGGCCTGGTGCTGGTGCTGGCCCTCATCGTGCTCGGTGCAATGTCGCTGGCGGCCGTCGGCCTGATGCGCGGCGTGCTGGGCGGCAACCGCGTGGCCGGCAACCTCGCCTTCCAGCAGGCGGCCGTGCAGGCGGCCGACGTGGGCATCGAGCGCGCTGTCGCGTGGCTGGAGCAGCAGTCGCGCGCCACCGTGCCTCCGGCGAATGCGGCCAGCGGGGCGGCCGCCGTGCCGTCCACGCGGCTGCACAACCACATCGAACCGACCCCCGGTGACTCGGCCGCCTACAGCGCCACGCGCAGCGACCCGGACTTCAGCCTGGGCCAGACCTGGGAGAGCTTCTGGCAGGCTCAGGACGGAGCCAAGCGTGTCAACAAGTTGCCCGCGGACGCCAACGGCAACCAGGTGTCCTACGCCATCCACCGGCTGTGCAGCCAGGTCGGGCCGCCGCAGTCGGCCAACTGCGACTCATCGCCCACCACGCGCGCCGGCCAGGGCAACAGCCGCGGCAACGTGCCGACGGTGAACGCCCCCAGCGCCGTCTACTACCGCATCACCGTGCGCGTGCAAGGCCCGCGCAACGCCACCAGCTTCATCCAGGCCGTCGTCTCGATCTGACGTGTCCCAACCGCACGAGGCCCTTCCATGATCCATCGCCTGCTCCTCCTGCTCCTGGCCGCGGCCTGGGCGCTGCCATCAACGGCAGCCGTCACGGACATCTCCAACCGGCCGCTGATCGTGGCCAATCCGGACGCAGTCAAGGCCAACCTGCTGTTCATCCTGGACGACTCGGGATCGATGAACTTCGACTTCCTGCCCGACCATGCCAACGACGCCTTTTGCCGCAGCAGCGGCGCCACGCCCTCCAACAGCGGCAACTTCGCCTACAGCTGCTGCATCAACGGCAGCGACAGTTCGGCCTGCTGGCTGAACGCCGCGCCGTTCGGCACCAACCGCGGCCAGCCGCCGTTCCTGGCGGCCGGCTTCAATGGCATGGCTTACGACCCGGCGATCCGCTACGCGCCGCCAGTCAAGGCCGACGGCAGCTCCTGGGAGAGCCAGACGCGCTCGTTCACGAATGACTGGCAGTCCGTCAAGAACGATGCCTACGACGTGCAGAACACGACGTCCATCAACCTGATCACGAGCTTCCCGGACACGGAATGGTGCGTGGACAACACCTTCACCGACTGCCTGCGCAATGACAACTACGTGCTGCCAGGCACCGTGAACGGCAAGGCCTACACCACGTTCCGCGCGACGACGGCGACCAACGCGGGCAAGGTGGCCACTGGCGCGCCCGACAACGCCAGCACCGCAGACCGCAAGTTCGGCCCTCATTACTACACCATCACGCCGGCCGAGTACTGCACCAAGCCGGACCTGCGCAACTGCAGCACGACGGCCGGCGGCGAATACGTCTACCCGGCGCCGGTGCGCTGGTGCAGCAGCGATGAGGAAGCACGAAAGTCCACCCCGACGGCGGCCGCCTGCCAGGCCAACCGCAACGCCAATTTCGCGTTCGCGCGCTTCCCGACCAAGTTCTTCAGCGCCGGGACCGACGGCGTGGCCCAAACACGCGCCAAGGCCACGTTCACGTTCACGAGCAACCCCAGCTGTGCCATCCAGGTCACGGAGGTCAAGGTCGGCAGCACAAACCTGATGAAGGCCGCCAGCATCTCCGACACCAACCGGAACAACCTCGGCAACAGCATCCGCGACCAGATCCGCGCCAATTCGCTGGCCACCGGCTACTACGCCGACACCACCAACAGCGGCCGCACCGTCATCATCTATGCCCCCTTTGGGCAGAACTCCACGGCCACCGTCGCGCTGACGCGCACGCCGACGAACTGCACCTTCCCGGTTGACACGGCCACGCCGAAGTTCTCTGGCTACAACGCCGGCACGCCCGGCACGCCGGGCAGCTATGCCGGCAGCTTCAAGCGCGTAGACATCCACCCGGACACCACCACCTACGCGCGCCCCGCGACGCGCACCGACTGCGCCGCCATCGGCACCGGCAACCGGGCCGGCAACTGCACCTACGACGAGGAGATGACGAACTTCGCGAACTGGTGGGCGTACTACCACTCGCGCATGCAGATGATGAAGTCCTCCGCCAGCCTTGCCTTCAACAAGGTGGGCAGCAACCGGCGCGTGGGCTACATGAGCATCAACAACAGCACCGGCAAGGACTTCCTCAACCTCGACACCTTCGAGACGACGCACCGGCAGAACTGGTTCGACAAGCTGACGGCCGCCAGGCCCAACAGCTCGACACCGCTGCGCACCGCCCTGTCCACGGCTGGACGCATCTACGCCGGCAAGCTGAACAAGACGACGCTCAACGGTAGCGAGGTCAAGGACCCGGTGCAGTACTCCTGCCAGCGCAACGCGGCCATCCTGTCCACCGACGGCTTCTGGAACGAGGCAGCGACGCCCAAGCAGCTTGACGGGACCACGGAGATCGGTGACGTGGACTCCGCCGCGACGCTGGAAGGCGCCATCCGCGACGGCTCGGCCACCCCCAACACGCTGGCCGATGTGTCCTACTACTACCACTACACCGACCTGCGCACGACGGCCGCCAGCAACTGCACCAGTGGCAGCTCCGGTCTGGACGTCTGTGGCACCAACGACCCCACCAACGCGAACCAGACCATGATGACGTTCACGCTGGGCCTGGGCGTGTCCGGCCACATGCAGTTCATCGAGGGCTACCTGGGCGGCAGCGCCCCCGACTACGAGGCCGTGAAGAACCGCGACACCGCCAACCCGGGTTCCGGCATCTGCAGCTGGCTGCCAAGCGGCAGTTGCGCGTGGCCGGTGCCCAGCAGCAACACGCTGACGACGGTGGACGACCTCTGGCACGCCGCCGTCAACGGTGGCGGCACCTACTTCAGCGCCAGCAGCCCCACCTCGCTGGAGAAGGGCCTGACCAGCGCGCTGCAGCAGTTCGACGGCAAGCTCGCCGCCGCTGCGGCGGCCACCACCAGCAACCCCAATGTGTCGGCGCAGGACAACCGCGCCTTCGTCTCCGACTTCACGTCATCGCACTGGTTCGGCGAACTGCAGAGCCAGATGATCAACCTGGAGACCGGCAAGCTGGAAAGCTCCGGCGCCTGGTCGGCGCAGACCGAGCTGGACGCGCAGAGCGAGCGGCGCATCCTGATGTTCGGTGGCGCGACAAGCGGGCTGGTGGAGTTCAAGTGGAGCAACATCGCGTCCAGCGCCGTCGCCAAGTACTTCGGCACGAACTGGGTCACTGCCGCGGACAGCGCCAACAAACTCCCGAAGCTGACGCAGTTCTGCTCGGGCCCGGCCTATTGCCTGTCCGCTGACAACCAGACCAAGGCCGTCGGCGAGGCGCTGGTGAACTACCTGCGCGGCGTGCGCACCAACGAGGGCGACCTGGGCGAGGCCGAGAAGTACTACCGTGCCCGCAAGCACGTGCTGGGCGACATCGTGAACTCCGAGGCCGTCTACGTGAACAAGGCGCTCGTCAAGTACGCCGATGAAAGCCATGCCGCGTTCCAGGCCAAGGCCGAATCGCTTGGCCGCAAGGCCATGGTCTACGTTGGCGCCAACGACGGCATGCTGCACGCGATTGACGCCAGCAACGGCAAGGAACTGTGGGCCTTCGTGCCCACGGCCGTCATCCCCAAGCTTTATCGCCTGGCCGACAAGCAGTACGCAACCAACCATCAGTACTTCGTCGACTCGACACCGTTCGTGCAGGACATCAAGGTGGGCGAGGAATGGCGCACCGTCCTCATCGGCGGCCTGGGTGCCGGTGGGCGCGCCTACTACGCGCTGGACGTGACCGACCCCAGCGATCCGAAGGCGCTGTGGGAGTTCACGAACGACAACCTGGGCTACACCTTCGGCCAGCCCGAGATCGGCAAGCTGCGCAACGGCAAGTGGGTGGCGGTGCTGCCGTCCGGCTACAACAACGTGAACCCCGGCGACGGCAAGGGCCGCATCTTCGTGCTGGACGCGTACACCGGCCAGCCGGTCTCCGGCCTGAGCGACGGGTTGGCCACCTCGGCCGGCTCCACAACGACGCCGGCCGGCCTGGCCCACATCCGCGGCTGGGTCAACGACGCCCGGCTGGACAACACCATCGAGCGCGTCTATGGCGGTGACTCGCTGGGCAACGTCTGGCGCTTCGACATCAATGACAACGTCGGCGCTGCCGGTATGGAAGCCCTGGCGTTGACGACGCTGAAGAACGCCGACGGCGTCGTGCAACCGATCACGTCACGCCCCGAGCTGGGCGACGCCGACGGCGTGGCCATGGTCTACGTGGGCACTGGCCGCTACCTCGGCGACAGCGACCTGACCGACACGACCAAGCAGTCCGTCTACGGCATCAAGGACGCGCTGCTGGCCACCGGCCACGGCGACGTGCGCAGCACAGGCGCCAAGTTCGTGCAACAGACGCTGGTGAACGGCAGCTGCCCGAGCGGCGTTAGCTGGTGCAAGGCCGGTGCGCCCGTCCGAACGACGACGTCGGTGAACACCGTGAACCTGGCCCAAAACGGCGGCTGGTTCGTCGACCTGCCGCAGTCCAGCGAACGCGTCAATACCGACCCGCTGCTGGTGTTGGGCACACTGGTGGTGGTGTCCAACGTGGTCCAGCCGGGCGACCTCTGCAAGGTGGGCGGCAGCAGCTGGGTGAACTACTTCGACTACAAGACCGGCCAGGCGTCCAGCGCTGCGCTGGGCAACGTGCTGGCCTCGCGGCCGACGGTCTACCGCCTGCCCAACCAGAAGCTGGTGGGCTTGGCGCGCGGCTCGGACGGCAGCAACCTGTACTTTGACCCGCTCGTCAACTCGCCGTCGGGCGGCACGCGCCGCATCTCCTGGCGCGACCTGCTGCAGCAATAACCGCGCCGCATGGGGGCATGACCAGTTCCCGGCCTGTCGCCGTCAGCGTGCTGCTGGCGGCAACCGTGCATGCAGCCGTACTGGGCTGGGGCGCCATGTCCCTGCACGGGCAGGCCGGCAGCGCTGTGGCCGGCGGCAGCCCGCTCCAAGCGCGCGTGATGCTGGAAGCCCCCACCCCTGCCCCGCCCGTTGCGCAGGGGCCGTCAGCAGCGGCACCCGAATCGCTGGAGGACAAGGCGCCCGCCGCGCCGCCCACGCGCACCGGAGGTGACGAGGCCGATGCGCGGCCGCCCCGCTTCGCGGAGACGCCCGGCGACGTCGGCATGCCCGACGCACCGATGCCGGCCGATGGCGTGCAGGTGCGGGCCTTCCTGCGGCTGGACGAAGCTGGCCGCCCCACGGACATTGCCACGGCCACCTGGCCTGCCGATGCCGCACACGCGTTCGGCGATCAGTTCAAGCGCGCGCTAGAGGGCAGCCGCTTCGAACCGGAGCCGGCCACCGCCAGGCGCTGCCTGCAGATGGACTTCGAGGCTGGCACAGGCCAGCCTCGATGGTCTTGGGTGCCGGGCCAAGAGGCCAGCGCGGCGCGCTGCCTGGGTGCCCGGGCGGGCAGCGCGAAAGTGATCACGCTGCCCTGACTTCGCCGCTCAGCGCGGCAGGTTGCTGGCGCCCATCAGGTACTCGTCCACGGCCTTCGCGGCCTGGCGGCCTTCGCGGATGGCCCACACCACCAGGCTCTGGCCGCGGCGCATGTCGCCGGCGGCGAACACCTTGTCGACATTGGTCTTGTACGCATTGGCGCCTTCCGTGCTGGCCTTGCCATTGCCACGCGCATCCTTGTCGACACCGAAGGCGTCCAGGATGGTCGCGACCGGCGACACGAAACCCATCGCCAGGAAGGCCAGGTCGGCCTTGAGCACCTGTTCGCTGCCCTCGACCTCGGTCATCTTGCCGCCTTCCCACTTCAGGCGCACGGTCTTGACGCCGGTGAGCTTGCCCTTCTCGCCGATGAATTCCTTCGTGGCGATGGCGAACTCGCGCTCGCAGCCCTCTTCGTGGCTGGACGAGGTGCGCAGCTTGATCGGCCAGTAGGGCCAGGTCAGCGGGCGGTCTTCCATCTCGGGCGGCTGGGGCATCAGCTCGAACTGCACGACGCTCTTGGCACCGTGGCGGTTGCTGGTGCCCACGCAGTCGGAGCCCGTGTCGCCGCCGCCGATGACGACGACGTGCTTGCCGTCCGCGCGGATCTGGCCCTTGAGCTTGTCGCCAGCGTTGACCTTGTTCTGCTGCGGCAGGAACTCCATCGCGAAGTGCACGCCGGCCAGGTCACGACCCGGCACCGGAAGGTCGCGCGACTGCTCAGCACCGCCGGTCAGCAGCACGGCGTCGAACTGGCTCTTCAGTTCGTCCGCCGTGACGGTCTCTTTGGCCCAGTTGGTGACCTTGGAGCCTTCGGGCAGCGAGGCGACCATGACGCCGGTGCGGAACTCGACACCCTCGGCCTTCATCTGCTCGACGCGGCGGTCGATGTGGGACTTCTCCATCTTGAAGTCCGGGATGCCGTAGCGCAGCAGACCGCCGACGCGGTCGTTCTTCTCGAACACCGTGACGCTGTGGCCCACGCGGGCCAATTGTTGGGCAGCGGCCAGGCCGGCGGGGCCGGCACCAACGATGGCCACCTTCTTGCCCGTCTTGCTCTTGGGCAGCTGAGGCGTCACCCAGCCCTCGGCCCAGGCGCGGTCGATGATGGCGTGCTCGATGGACTTGATGCCCACCGCGTCGTCATTGACGTTCAGCGTGCAGGCGGCCTCGCAGGGCGCGGGGCAGATGCGGCCGGTGAACTCGGGGAAGTTGTTGGTGCTGTGCAGCACATGAATAGCGTGCTTCCAGTCCTCCGGACGGCCCTTGTAGACCAGGTCGTTGAAGTCCGGAATCACGTTGTTCACCGGGCAGCCGTTGTTGCAGAACGGCGTGCCGCAGTCCATGCAGCGGGCGCCCTGCTGCTTGGCCTGCTCGACGTTCAGGCCGATGACGAATTCCTTGTAGTTCTTGACGCGCGCGGTGACGGGCTCGTAGCCCTCTTCCAGACGCTCGTATTCCAGGAAGCCAGTGACTTTCCCCATGACGTGACTCCTTAGACCTTGGCCGCCACAGGCGACTTGGCCTGAGCGATGGTTTGTGCGGTTTCCTTGGCTGCGTTGAGCTCGCCCAGCGCGCGGCGGTATTCGTTCGGGAACACCTTAATGAACTTGGTGCGCGCCTCGGCCCAGTGGTCGAGGATGTCGCGCGCACGCTGGCTGCCGGTCCAGCGGTGGTGGTCTTCCAGCAGCTTGCGCAGGATGGCTTCGTCGGTCTGAGCCTCGCGGTCCACGCCATCGACGCCCTTGGTGCGGTGCCAGATGGCCTTGTCGACCTGCGCCTCCTGCTCTGCCGCGGCCTGCAGCTTCTCGAGCGTGACCATGCTGGTGTTGCAGCGCTTGGCGAAGTGGCCGTCCTCGTCGTAGACGTAGGCGATGCCACCGCTCATGCCGGCAGCGAAGTTGCGGCCGGTCTTGCCCAGCACGGCAACGGTGCCGCCGGTCATGTACTCGCAGCCGTGGTCGCCCGTGCCTTCGACAACCGCGGTGGCGCCCGACAGGCGCACCGCGAAGCGCTCGCCCGCCACGCCGCGGAAGAAGGCCTCGCCGCGCGTCGCGCCGATCAGCGCTGTGTTGCCGACGATGATGTTCTTCGCCGCGTCGCCGCGGAAGTCGATGCTGGGGCGCACGACGACGCGACCGCCGGACAGGCCCTTGCCGGTGTAGTCGTTGGCATCACCGATCAGGTAGAAGGTGATGCCTTGGGCCAGGAAGGCGCCGAAGCTCTGGCCACCCGTGCCTTCCATCTGGATGAAGATGGTGTGGTCGGTCAGGCCCTCGGGCTTGCGGCGGATCAGCTCGCCGGACAGGCGCGCGCCCACCGAGCGGCGCACGTTCGTCACCTCCTGCATGAACTGCACCTTCTCGCCCTTCTCGAAGGCGGGCAGGCACTTCTCGATGAGCTTGACGTCCAGCGCCTTGTCCAGGCCGTGGTCCTGCACATCGTTGTGGATGCGGGCCACGTCGGCCGGCACGTTCGGGCGGTGGAAGATGCGGGCGAAGTCCAGGCCCTTGGCCTTCCAGTGCGTGATGGCCTTCTTGGTGTCCAGCCAGTCGCTGCGCCCGATCAGTTCGTCGAACTTGCGCACGCCGAGCTGGGCCATGATCTGGCGCGCCTCTTCCGCGACGAAGAAGAAGTAGTTGACGACGTGCTCGGGGCGGCCGGTGAACTTCTTGCGCAGCACCGGGTCTTGCGTGGCCACGCCCACCGGGCAGGTGTTCAGGTGGCACTTGCGCATCATGATGCAGCCCTCGGCCACCAGCGGCGCGGTCGCGAAGCCGAACTCGTCGGCGCCCAGCAGCGCGCCGATGACGACGTCGCGGCCGGTCTTCATCTGGCCATCGGCCTGCACGCGCACGCGGCCACGCAGGCGGTTGACGACCAGCGTCTGCTGCGTCTCGGCCAGGCCCAGCTCCCACGGCGTGCCGCAGTGCTTGATGGACGACCAGGGCGAGGCGCCCGTGCCGCCGTCATGGCCGGCGATGACGATGTGGTCGGCCTTGCACTTGGCCACGCCGGTGGCCACCGTGCCCACGCCCACCTCCGACACCAGCTTGACCGACACGTCGGCCTGCGGGTTGACGTTCTTCAGGTCGTGGATGAGCTGCGCCAGGTCTTCGATGGAGTAGATGTCGTGGTGCGGCGGCGGGCTGATGAGGCCCACGCCCGGTACCGAGTGACGCAGGAAGCCGATGTACTCCGACACCTTGCCGCCGGGCAGCTGGCCGCCTTCACCGGGCTTGGCGCCCTGGGCCATCTTGATCTGGATCTGGTCGGCGCTGACCAGGTATTCGGTCGTGACACCGAAGCGGCCCGACGCGACCTGCTTGATCTTGGAGCGCAGGCTGTCGCCTTCCTTCAGCTCGTAGTCGGCCTCCATGATCTTGTGGCCCAGCACGTCGCCGATCTTGGCGCCGCCGACGATCTTGATGCCCTTGAGCTCGTTGCGGTAGCGAGCCGGGTCTTCGCCGCCCTCACCGGTGTTGCTCTTGCCGCCGATGCGGTTCATCGCGACGGCCAGCGTGGCGTGGGCCTCGGTGGAGATGGAACCCAGCGACATCGCGCCGGTCGCGAAGCGCTTGACGATCTCGGCAGCCGGCTCGACCTCGTCCAGCGGCACGGCCTTGCTCGGGTCGAACTTGAACTCGAACAGACCGCGCAGCGTCATGTGGCGCTTGCTCTGGTCGTTGATGATCTGTGCGTATTCCTTGTAGGTCTCGAACTTGCCGCTGCGCGAGCTGTGCTGCAGCTTGGCGATGGCGTCGGGCGTCCACATGTGCTCTTCGCCGCGGGTGCGCCAGGCGTACTCGCCGCCGGCATCCAGCATGTTCTCAAGCACGGGGTCGTCGCCGAAGGCCGCCTCGTGCATGCGGATGGCTTCTTCCGCCACCTCGAACACGCCGATGCCGCCGACCTGCGTGGCGGTGCCGCGGAAGTACTTCTCGACGAAGTCCGCCTTCAGGCCGATGGCCTCGAAGATCTGCGCGCCGCAGTAGGACATGTAGGTCGAGATGCCCATCTTGGACATGATCTTGGACAGACCCTTGCCCACGGCCTTGATGTAGTTGTATCGGGCCTGCTCGGCCGTCAGCTTGGCCGGCAGTTCGTCCTGCATGGCCTCCAGGGTTTCCAGCGCCAGGTAGGGGTGGACGGCTTCGGCGCCATAACCTGCCAGCACGGCGAAGTGATGCACCTCGCGGGCGGTGCCGGTCTCGACGACCAGACCGGCCGTCGTGCGCAGGCCTTCGCGCACGAGGTGGTGGTGGACGGCAGACAGTGCCAGCAGCGCGGGGATGGCGATGCGCTCCACGCTGAGGTGGCGGTCCGTGATGATGAGGATGTTGTGGCCGCTCTTGATGGCATCCACGGCCGACGCGCACAACGAGGCCAGTTGGGCCTCGACGCCCTCGCGCCCCCAGCCCGTCGGGTAGGTGATGTCCAGCTCGCAGGACTTGAACTTGCCGTGGGTCGGGCCTTCGATGTGGCGCAGGCGGGCCATGTCGTCGAAGTCCAGCACGGGCTGGCTGACTTCGAGGCGCATCGGCGGATTGACCGCGTTGATGTCCAGCAGGTTGGGCTTGGGGCCGATGAAGCTGTTCAGCGACATCACGATGTTCTCGCGGATCGGGTCGATCGGCGGATTCGTGACCTGGGCGAACAGCTGCTTGAAGTAGTTGTACAGCGGCTTGTTCTTGCTCGACAGCACGGCCAGCGGCGAGTCATTGCCCATGGAGCCGATGCCTTCTTCGCCATTGGCGGCCATCGGGGCGAGCAGGAACTTGATGTCCTCCTGCGTCGTGCCGAAGGCCTGCTGGCGGTTCAGCAGCGACGTGGCGAACCCAGGGCGCGCGGTCTCGGGCACGGCGATGTCGTCCAGCTTGACGCGGACGTTCTCGATCCACTGCCGGTAGGGACGCGCGTTGGCGTACTGGTTCTTCAGCTCTTCGTCATCGACGATGCGGCCCTGCTCCAGGTCGATGAGGAACATCTTGCCGGGCTGCAGGCGCCACTTCTTGACGATCTTGCTTTCGGGAATCGGCAGCACGCCGGATTCGGAGGCCATGACGACCAGGTCGTCGTCGGTGATGCAGTAGCGGGCGGGGCGCAGGCCGTTGCGGTCCAGCGCGGCGCAGACCTGGCGGCCGTCCGTAAACGCCATCGCGGCGGGGCCGTCCCACGGCTCCATCATGGCGGCGTGGTACTCGTAGAACGCACGGCGGCGTTCGTCCATGCCTTCGTGCTGCTCCCAGGCTTCTGGGATCATCATCATGGCCGCGTGCGCGAGCGGGTAGCCGGCCATCGTCAGCAGCTCGATGGCGTTGTCGAAGGTGGCCGTGTCGGACTGGTGCTCGAAGCTGATCGGGTAGAGCTTCTTCAGGTCGTCACCCAGCACCGGCGACTTCATGACGCCTTCGCGGGCGCGCATCCAGTTGAAGTTGCCCTTGACCGTGTTGATCTCGCCGTTGTGGCAGACCATGCGGTAGGGGTGGGCCAGCGGCCACTCGGGGAAAGTGTTGGTGGAGAAGCGCTGGTGGACCAGCGCGATGGCGGACACGACGCGCGGGTCGGCCAGGTCCTGGTAGTACTTGCCGACCTGATCGGCCAGCAGCAGGCCCTTGTAGATGACCGTGCGGCAGCTCATGCTGGGCACGTAGTACTCGCGGCTGTGCGTCAGCTGCAGCGCCTGGATGGCGCTGGAGGCCGTCTTGCGGATGACGTAGAGCTTACGCTCCAGCGCGTCGGGGACGATGATGTCCGGGCCGCGGCCGATGAAGATCTGGCGGATCACCGGCTCCTTCTCGCGGACGGTGGGCGACATCGGCATGTCGCGGTCCACCGGCACATCGCGCCAGCCAATCAGCACCTGGCCTTCCGCCTTGATGGCGCGGGCCAGCTCCTGCTCGCAGGCTAGGCGGGAGGCGGCTTCCTTGGGCAGGAAGATCATGCCGACGCCGTACTCGCCGGGCGGCGGCAGGGTGATGCCCTGCTTGGCCATTTCCTCGCGGTAGTACTCGTCCGGGATCTGGATCAGGATGCCGGCGCCGTCGCCCATCAGTTTGTCGGCCCCCACCGCGCCGCGGTGGTCGAGGTTTTCAAGGATCTTCAGTCCCTGCTGGACGATGTTGTGCGCCTTCTGCCCCTTGATATGAGCCACAAAGCCCAGGCCGCAGGCGTCCTTTTCGTTGGCCGGACGGTACAGCCCGTTCTCGGCGAGGTCTTTGATTTCGGACTGAATCTGCGCGGCGTGGCTCATGGCGCCCTCCTGGAACACAACAGGGCGGAAGCGTAATGCAGCGCAGCAAATGCGGCAACTTGATTAAAATAGGGTCAGAGTCGATTTAATTCAATAAGCAGGCTCGATAAAAAATAAATGGGGTCACAGTCGCGCGCCGGGCTCGTCATTCGACGGCACATCGGGAGCCGCCTTGCGCGGCCGGCCGCGCGGGCGCCGGGTGACCACCGCCGCGTGGTCCACCGCCAGCGGCTTCAGGAACGCGTCGCTGCCGACCGGCCGCCCGCGCAGCACCGATTCGGTGAAATGCGCCTGTTCGGCCGCCGGCACGCCCTGCTCCAGGAACTCTCTGTAGGCGTGCTCTCGCTCGAACGGCGTGTTGCCGAGCAGCCAGTACATCTCGTGCTCCGTGACTAGCGAACTGCGTGCCAGACCGAGGTGATGCCGGGCACTGGACCACGACCACTGGGCCGGCTCCACGCACAGCCCGGCGCGCACCGGGTTCAGTTCGATGTAGCGCATGCAGGCCAGCAGATGGCGCTCACCCTCGATCAGCCCAGCTCGGAACCGCCCCTCCCACAGCGTGCCGCTGCGCTGATGGCGCGCGTTGAACCAGCCCACGTAGCGCCGCCCCAGGGACTGCATCATGCGGCTGAGCGCGTCGGCCGCGGGCGGCGTCACCAGCAGGTGCAGGTGGTTGTCCATCAGCACATAGGCGTGGACGGCGACGCGGTACTGCCCGGCCGCCTCGGCCAGCGTGGCGAGCAGATATTCGCGGTCCAGATCGCTGTAGAAGATGGCCTGGCGGTTGTTGCCGCGCAGGATCACGTGGTGCGGTTGATCCGGCAGGATCAGTCGGGGAAGACGGGCCATGCGAGTCCTTGCTGCTCCGGCGCGGAGCGCCCGGGCAGCATAGTCGACTCCGACCCCATTTTCACATTTTCAGAAGAGTGTCTTGCCGGTCAGCCGCTGGTGCTCGCGGATGGCGAACCGGTCGGTCATGCCGGCAATGTAGTCAGCGCAGGCACGCTCGCGGTCCGGGCGTTCGGCGAAGTCAGGCGGCAGCTGCGTGGCGTCACCGGCGTAAACGGCGAACAGGTCGCGCAGGATCTGCTCCGCACGCGCGCGCGTCGCCTGAACCTGCGGGTGGCGGTACAGGTTGGCAAACAGGAAGCGCTTGAGCACGGTGCTCTTGGCCCGCATGCCGGGGCTGAAGCGCAGTAGCGGTTTGTCGGCGCGGCGCGCCGCGTCGGCATCCATGGGCGCGGCCTCGGCCAGCGCGGCGCGGGTGGCGTCGATGATGTCGTAGACCTGCGCCGACAGCATGCGGCGGATGGTCTCGAACAGCAGCCGCTTGCCGGTCAGCTGCGGATGCTCGTCCAGCGCCGCACGCCAGTGCTCGCGCACCAGCTCCACCTCCAGCAGTTGCTCCAGCTCGATGAGGCCGGAGCGCACGCCGTCGTCCACGTCGTGCGCGTTGTAGGCCACCTCGTCGGCGACATTGCACAGCTGCGCCTCCAGGCTGGGCTGGCCACCGTGCAGAAAGCGCGTCGCGATGCCGCCCGGCTCCACCGCATCGATCAGCTCGGCGTTGCGGCGCGAGCAATGCTTGAGGATGCCCTCGCGCGTTTCGAAGCAGAGGTTGAGCCCGTCGAAGGCCGGGTAGCGCTGCTCCAGATGGTCCACGACGCGCAGCGACTGCAGGTTGTGCTCGAAGCCGCCGTGGCCCTGCATGCACTCGTCCAGCACGTCCTGCCCGGCATGGCCGAACGGCGTGTGGCCCAGGTCGTGGGCCAGCGCGACCGCCTCGACGAGATCCTCGTCCAGGCCCAGGCTGCGGGCGATGGAACGGCCCAGCTGCGCCACCTCCAGCGAGTGCGTCAGCCGCGTGCGGAACAGGTCGCCCTCGTGGTTGAGGAAGACCTGCGTCTTGTAGACCAGCCGGCGAAAGGCGGTGCTGTGGATGATGCGGTCGCGGTCGCGCTGGAAGTCGCTGCGCGTCGGCGCGGCCGGCTCAGGGAGGCGGCGGCCGCGGCTGCGCGCCGGGTCGGCGGCGTAAGCCGGGCGGGCCGCCGGTGCCATCAGGCGGCTCCGTGCGCGGCCAGCGTGTCGGCGATCAGCGCGTCGGGCACGGCGTGCAGCCCCGCGCGCCCCAGCGCCTCGATGAGCACGAAGCGGATCGCCCCCGCCTCGGCCTTCTTGTCCACCCGCATCAGCTGCAGGTAGCGCTCGGCGCCCAGCCGGGGCGGCACCACCGGCAGGCCCGCGCGCTCGATCAGCGTGCGCAGCCGCGCTGTGAAGTCGGCCGGCATCAGGCCCAGGCGATGCGACAAGTCCGCCGCCAGCACCATGCCGCAGGCGACCGCCTCGCCATGCAGCCATTCGCCGTAGCCCAGGCCGGACTCGATCGCGTGGCCGATGGTGTGGCCGAAGTTCAGGATGGCGCGCAGGCCTTGCTCCTTCTCGTCCTGCCCCACCACGTCGGCCTTGATCTCGCAACTGCGGCGCACCGCGTAGCCGAGCACCGCCTTGTCGCGCGCCAGCAGCGCATCGAGGTTGTCCTCGATCCAGCACAGGAAGCCGGCATCGGCGATGGGCCCGTACTTGATGACCTCGGCCAAGCCCGCCCACAGTTCGCGGTCGGGCAGCGTGTCCAGCGTGTCGAGGTCGGCGATGACGCGCTCGGGCTGATAGAACGCGCCCAGCATGTTCTTGCCCAGCGGGTGGTTGATCGCGGTCTTGCCGCCCACCGACGAATCGACCTGTGCCAGCAGCGTCGTGGGCACCTGCACGAAGGGCACGCCGCGCATGTAGGTGGCGGCCGCGAAGCCGGTCATGTCGCCCACCACGCCGCCGCCCAGCGCGAACAGCACGGTCTTGCGATCCAGCGCCTGGCCCAGCAGGTGGTCGAAGACCAGGTTCAGGCTGGCCCAGTCCTTGTGCTGCTCGCCATCCGGCAGCACAACCACGTCGACGCGTGGATAGACGGCCAGCAGCCGCTCGCGCAGGCGCTGCGCGTACAGCGGCGCCACGGTCTCGTTGCTGACGATGACGGCCGCCGCGGCCTTGGGCAGCCCCTGCCAGCTGGCCGGCGCGTCGAGCAGGCCGGCGCCGATGCGGATCTCGTAGTCGCGGTCGTCGGGAAGCGGGATGTGGACGGTGTCGGTGGCAGGCATGCGGCGAGTGTAAGAGCCGCCCTCCCCGGCCGGCGCCGTCAGTGCGGCTCGGCGCCGACCGTGGCCGCCACGCGGGCCGGATCCAGCAGGCCGGCCAGCTCCAGCTGCATCAGCGCCATGTTGACGAGCGCATGCACCGACGGGCGGGCGCTCTCCAGCACATAGTGCGCGCAACGCCGGTACAACGGGTCGCGCTGCTGGTGCAGCTCGCGCAACTTGGCCAGCGGGTCCTTCACCTGCAACAACGGCCGGGTCGTGTCATGACGAAGGCGTCGGAACAGGTCTTCGGGCGTGGAGCGGAGGTAGAGCACCGTGGAGCCGGCATGCAGCAGCTCGCGGTTGCGCTCGCGCAGCACCGCGCCGCCGCCAGTGGCCAGCACGCTGTCACCGGGCCGGGCGATCAACTCGGCAAGAACTTCGGTCTCCAGGTCACGGAAGGCGTCCTCGCCGTGCTGGTCGAAGAACTGCCGGACGCTGCCGCCGACACGGCGCTCGATCTCATGGTCCGAATCGACAAAAGGCACGCCGATCTGGCGTGCCAGTTGCTTGCCGACGGTGGACTTGCCACCGCCGGGCATGCCGACGAGCGTGAGCTTCAGCGCCACTCAGGGACAGGCGCCCCGGTAGACCGTGAAGCTGAAGGTCGAGCCGACGCCGCTGGGCGAGGTCAGCGTGACGAACACGGCGCCCACGGAAGCCGTGTCGAAGGTGTAGCCGATCGCGAACGCGGTCGCGTCGTACGAACTGGCCACAGGCGAGCCACCGGCCAGCGAGGCGCTAAAGCCGACCGTGGGGGACGAAGCGCCGATCACGGTGCCCGCCGCCATCGGATTCAGGCGCGGGTACACGTCATAGCCGCCCGACGAATTGGGCAGACCGGGGTTGTTGTCCGCGGCGATCAGGAACACGCTGCCCGTGGTACCGGCGTTGCAGACCCGGTCGCCGCCGCTCAGCGCGTAGAAGTTCGCCGTGTCGGTGACATTGCGGCCCACCTGCAGCGTGATGGGTGCGCTCGCCTTGCCGGTGGCGGAGCTGCCGAACGGCCACAGCGGACGTGCCGTGGAGGTCGACAGCACCGTCTCCATCGCGCGACGCACGTACACCTGGCCCGAGCCGCTCCACTTGTTGTCACAGGTGCCCGGCACCGACGGCACGGACGAGTCCAGGCGCAGCAGGATGCCGGCTGTGCCCGTCCAGGTCTTGCAGGTGCTGCTGGTATTGCTGGCCAGCGTCAGACCGATGTACTCGTCGAAGGCGCTGTCGTACAGGCCGTCGAAGTTGCGGTCCTTGAAGATGTTGCCGAGATCCTGGAACTCCTCGCTCTGGCTGGCGTCGTAGACGTTGTTGCCGTTCTTGTCGATGAAGGATTCCTCACCCAGCGCATAGGCCACGATGGTGGCGCGGCCATCCACCGGCTTGGGCGACGCAGAGGCGTAGTTCACCGTGGCCTGCGAGATCCCGTTGACCTGAGTGATCTGCTTGCTGGACTCGATCTGGCCGCTTTCAGCGACGAAGTTGACCACCGTGCCCAGTGGCACCGGGTTGCCGCTGCGGTCCGCGGCCAGGATGGTGTAGGTGTTGGCCGTGTTGTCGCGGTCATAGCCTTCGATGTTGAAGACACGCTGCGACATCGAGAAATTCAGCTGCGACGGCAGGCCGATGCCCACGCTGAGGTTGCTGGACACGGTGGCCACAGCCTCGCCGCTGAGCTTGGCGTGGACGCGCACCGGCGTCGGCTGAGTACCAGAGTTCACACGCGCAAACACCCGACCCAGCGCATTGGAGGTCTGTGTGAACGGGCTGGCGGACAGCGGGTCCACCGACTCGACACCACGGCCTTCCATCGTCACGCCGCCGGCGCCGGTTTGCAGACGCAGCTCGACGACCTTGTTGGGCAGCGGGTTGCCGGCCGCGTCGCGGACCTCGAAGGTCACGATGGAGGACTCGGTGAAGCCGGAGCCTTTCAGGAAGATCTGCTCGGGCGCCGACGAGATGAAGGCCAGGCTCACCGCCGCGGGGGCGGCGATGGGCAGCGTCAGCTGCTTGGCCGTGGACGTGCCGTCGATCACCACCTGCAGCAGGTCCGACGGCTGCACGGCGCCGCAGCCGTTGTCGCGGTACTGCAGCGTCACCGTGTTGCTGGTGGCGGAAATCGAAGACGGCGACACGGTCGCCTTGCCGGCTGCCGTGCAGGCGGACGACACGCTCAGCTTGACCGGCGAATCGACCGCAGCGCCAGTCAGTGTGAGCGTCAGCGTGTTCTGCCCGTAGGCCGACAGCGAGTTCGGGCCGGTAAAGCTGACGATAGTGGCATTCGTGGCCTGGACCTGGAAGCCCTGCGTCGCAGACAACGAGGCACCGGAGTACTGCACGGTGGCCGTGACTTCATCGGCGCCAGCCGACGCCGACGTGGCCGGCGACAGCAGCGCGACGGCCTTGCCGGTCGCATCCGTCAGCGCGGTACCGACGTTGGGGCGGCCCAGGCCGCGCACGACCGTGAAGGTGACGACCTGGCCGGACACCGGCTGGCCGCGCGAATCGGTCAGCGTGGCCGTGACGGTGGCGGGCACCGCCGCGCTCACCGAGGCGGACGACAGCGCCAGCTGCAGCACCGGCGTACCGGGCGACGTCGCACTGACCACCTGAACCGGCTTGCTGTCGGTAGCGGCAATGTTGCTCAGCGTCGTGGTGGCCTTGATGATGTCGGCACCGTTCGCGCCCGACGTTGCGGGCGTGACCGTGACCTTGGCGACGCCGGTGGCGTCGGTCAGCACCGTGGTCGCGTCGAACTTGACCAGGCCGAACTGCGAGCTGAACTGCACCAGCTGATTCGAGGCGGGATTGCCGGACACATCGCGCACCAGCACGCTGGCCGTCGACGCGGTGGATGCGGTGACGTTGGAGTTGCTCAGCGTCATCGTCGCCGTCGGCGACTCGCCGATGATCTGCGCGATCACGTTGGCGGTCAGGAAGGTGACGTTGCCGCCCGGCGCCGTGTAGTTGCCAGACACCGTGATGGTGTCGGTTGTCGACGTGGCACCGGTGGCCAGCTTGAGGGTGCTGCGCGCAATGCCGTTGCTGTCGGTCGTCACGTCTTCGGGCGTCGGCGTGGTGTTGAAGCTGCTCGACGCCAGGCGCAGCGTCTGCAGCGGCACCGGCTGACCGGCCGCATCACGAACCGTCATCGCCACCTCGGGCGCCGGCTGCGACAGGCGCAGCGTCACCGAGGCCGGGTTCACGGTCAGCGTCGGCCGCGCGTTGTTGACCGTGAAGGCCTGCTGCGCACTCGCGACCACGGAACCCACGGTCGCGAAGGCGGTGACGTAGTCGGAGCCGGTGATGCCGGACGAACTGGCCTTGAGCGTCGCGGTGGCCGTGCCGCTCGCATCGGTGCGAACGGTGGACACCGACAGGTCCGCCAGATTGCCGCGGCTCGTCGCAAGGCTGACGACCACGTCGGACAGCGCCACGCCGGTGGCGGACTTCAGCGACAGCGTGACCGTTGCACCGACGGCCGGTGTGATCTGTGTCGTCGACAGGTTGACGGTCAGCGCCGGGCCGCCCGTGGTGCCGATCGGCGATGGCGTGACGACCGCGATCTGCGCGGTCTTCGTGATGGAGCCGCTGACCGCCGTGACGGTGATCGTGCGCTTGGACTGGTCGGAGCCGATGCGGACCGAGCCCGTCACGACACCGCTGGTGTCGGTCTTGGTGTCACTGGTGGACACCAGCGCGTTCGAGTCGACGGAAATGGACACCGGCACGTTGGCCATCGTGTTGCGCTTGGCATCCAGCGCGTAGACCGTGACCAGCACCGAGCCCGTGCCATCGGTGGGCAGTGAGGCGCCGCTGAGCGTGAGCACGAGGTCGGACGCGGTCGTGCCGGTCGTGCCGCCGCCGGTACCGCCACCGGTGCCTGGGAAGGTCGGGTCACCGGCACTGCCGCCGCCGCCGCCGCAGGCGGACAGCAAGGCGGCCATGCCCAGCCCCAGCGCAGCCTGGGCGAGACGCCGCCAGCCCTGCGTGACGATGGATTGCAACATCTGGAACTCCTGGAAATCTCTGAATGTCTGGGGGCTCAGCGCACCGAGGCGCGCTCGCTGACGACCTTGGGCGTCAGGAAGATCAGCAACTCGGTCTTGGCGGTCGTGCGCGTCTTGTTCTTGAACAGGTTGCCGACGAAGGGCACATCACCCAGCAGCGGCACCTTGTTGACGGTCTCGCCTTCGTCCTGGGTGTAGATGCCGCCGATGACCACCGTGCCACCGTTCTCCACCAGCACCTGCGTCTGCACGTGCTTGGTGTTGATGGCGTAGCCCTGCGGCGTCAGCGTGCCGCGGCTGTCCTTGTTGACGTCCACGTTCAGGATGACGCTGCCTTCCGGCGTGATCTGCGGCGTGACTTCCAGCTTGAGGTTGGCCTTGCGGAAGGCGATGGACGTGGCGCCGCTGGCCGTGGCGACCTGGTAGGGCAGTTCTTCACCCTGCTCGATCAGCGCCTTGACCTGGTCGGCCGTGATGACGCGCGGGCTGGACACCACCTTGCCCTTGCCGTCGGACTCCAGCGCCGACAGTTCCAGGTTCAGGAAACGGTTGGCGGTAGCGCTGAACAGCGACACGGCGATGGTCTGGGCCACGGCGCCGGCAAAGCTGTCGGACGACGTGTTGGCCGGCAGGTTGACGAAGTTGGTGTTGTTGTAGCCCGGGTCGGTGGCGTTCTGGCGGGTCTGCCAGCCGACGAGGTTGTAGTTGCTGCCCACCGTCAGGTAGTTGTCGCCGCCGACGTTGTAGCCCGGGATGCCGCCGGCGCGGCCGCGGGCGTCGTAACCGCCCAGCTTGACGCCCAGCGCGCGGCCGAAGCGGTCGTTGGCTTCGACGATGCGCGCCTCGATCAGCACCTGGCGCACCGGCACGTCGATCTTGGCGATCATGGCCTGGATCTCTTCCAGCTTGCTCGGGATGTCCGACACGAAGAGCTGGTTGGTGCGCGCCTCGGAGATGACGCTGCCGCGCGGCGACAGGATGCGGGTGCCGCTGCTGGAACCGCCGCTGCCACCCGAGCTGCTGCCGCCCGTGCCGATGCTCTGGCCCGTCAGGCCCTTGGCGATCTCTTCGGCCTTCACGTAGTTCAGCTGGAAGGACTGGGTGCGCACCGGCTCCAGCTGGGCGATGGCGGCCTTGGCCTCCAGGTCCAGCTTTTCCTTGGTGGCCAGCTCGTCCTTGGGCGCGATCCACAGCACGTTGCCGGACTTCTTCAGGCCCAGGCCCTTGGCCTGCATGATGATGTCCAGTGCCTGATCCCAGGGCACGTCCTTCAGCCGCAGCGTGACGTTGCCGGTCACGGTGTCGCTGGTGACGACGTTGAAGTTGGTGAAGTCGGCGATGACCTGCAGCAGCGCGCGGACTTCGATGTTCTGGAAGTTCAGCGACAGCTTGTCGCCGGCATAACCCGGGCCCTGCGTCAGCTTGTTGGGGTCGACCTTCTGCGGCCGGACTTCCAGCACGAACTGGTTGTCGCTCTGGTAGGCGCTGTGCTCCCAGTTGCCCTTGGGCTCGACGACCATGCGCACGCGGTCGCCCGTCTGCGTCGTGGAGATCAGCTGCACCGGCGTGCCGAAGTCCACGACGTCGATCTTGCGGCGCAGGTTGTCGGGCAGGCTGGAGCGCAGGAACTCGACGACCAGGCTCTGCCCCTGCTGCTGGATGTCCACGCCGACCTGGTTGCTGGGCAGGTTGACGATGACGCGGCCGGCACCGTCTGCACCCCGGCGGAAGTCGATATCGCGCAGCGACTGCGGCGCGGCGTTCAGGCTCTGCGCAAAGTGCACCGGCTCACCCGGCGGCTGGGCAGCGGCCGCGGCGGCTGAGTTCAGCACCAACACCAGCGCGTTGCCCTCCAGCTTGGCGCTGTAGGTGGAGGCTTGGCGCAGGTTCAGCACGACGCGCGAGCGGTCCCCTGCCTGGGCCACGTTGGCGGAGCGCAGGTTGCCCTGGTTGATGTCCACCACGTTGCGGCCGATGCCGTTGACAACGCCTGGCAAGTCGATGGCGATGCGTGGCGGCGTCTGCACCGTGAAGCCCGTAGGCACGGCCGGCAACGGCTCGCTGAGCTCGATGCGCACGATCTCCACGCCCGCCTGCTGGCTGCTGTTGATCGAACGGATCTGGGTCTGCGCCCAGGCCACCGGCGCGCCCAACAGCGCGAAGGCGACTCCCAGCATCCAGCTACGGCCCATAGCCTTGTTCTCCTGCAATGTCTTCATCGTCCCTTCTCCTGTAGCTGGAGGGTACTGGTGCGCTCGATCCACTCGCCCGCAGCGTCCTGGACGACTTCTCGCAACGTGATTTCGGTTTCGCTGATCTTGGTGACGCGACCGAAGTTCTGGCCGAGGTAGTCCCCGGCCTTGACCTGGTAGAGCAGGTTGTCGACGCGCAGCAGCGCATAGCGCTTGTTATCACGCGTCAGGCTGCCCACCATGGACATGCTGTCCAGCGGGTAGGCCTCCAGAGGCTCCTTGCGCCGGTTGATCTCCGCCGTCAGCAGCGAGTTGGGCTGGGCCGCCTCCTGCTTGATGGCGACGCTCAGCTTCTGTGTGCTGAACGGGTCCACACCCGCGGCCGACTCGTAGGGCTGAGGCAGGAACTTCTTGGGCGGCAGCAGCGGTGTGACGGACGGCTTGGCGTCCTTGCGCTGCTGCTCCATCCACTGGCGCAGCTCGTCCGTGTCGGTGCCGCACCCGGACAGCGCCGTCGCGGCGGTCAGGCAAATCAGCAGGCGCCTCATTTCTTGCCTCCGGCCTTGGCCGCAGCCTTCTTCTGTTCGGCCACTTCCGTCGCATCGAGGTAGCGGTAGGTGCGCGCGGTTGCCTCCATGCTCAGCGGGCTGGCGGGATTGGCCGGCGCGACGACGATGAGGTTGTGCAGCGTCACGATGCGCGACAGATTGGCAACATCGGCCGCGAACGCGCCGATGTCGTGATAACGACCCGACACGCGCACGGCAATGGGCAACTCCGCGTAGTAGTCCTTCACCAACACCTGCCCCGGGCGGAACAACTCGAACTGCAGGCCGCGGCCGACACCGGCGCTGCTGATGTCGGACAGCAACGAATCGATCTCGGCCTTGCCCGGCAGCTGCTTCTCGAGCTGGGTCACGTATTCCTCGACCTGGCTCTTCTGCTTGCGCAGCTCGGGCAGGTTGACGGCCTGCGCCAGCTTGTTGCGGAAATCGTCGCGCAGCTGGGGCTCGCGGGCGTACTCGGCCTCCAGCCGGGCCTGTTCGTCGGCCAGCAGCACGAAATAGCCGCCCGCGATGGTCAGCGCCATCACGAACAGCCCGGCGGCCACTTTCGGAGCCAGCGGCCACTGGCCCGGCTCCTTGGGATTGAGGTCCTGGAACTGCGCGGCGAACTCCGCGAACCAGGCATTCAGGTCGATCTTTTTCAACGAGGTGGCCATGTCGGTCAACCCTTGCTCGGCGCCGAGGCGCCGGTTGCGGCATCGCGCGGCGGCACCTTGATCGAGACCTTCATGGAGAAGTCCAGCAGCCGGCGCGCATCACGCGTGTTGGTGGTGACGGCCGCCAGCTTCACCTCGATGAGGTCCGGCTTCTCCAGCCATTCCGACCCCCGCGACACATTGCGCAGGAATTCAGACACACGCTCGTTGGTCTGCGCGATGCCGCTGACCGTCACGACCTTGTCGGTCTGGCGGATGGCCGTCAGGTAGATGCCCTCGGGCGCCAGGCGTGCCAGGTCGTTGAGCAGCTGGACGGGCGTGTTGCGGTCGGTCTGCAGGTCCTCCACCGCGCGTTGGCGCGACTTCAGCGACTCGATCTCGGCCTTCAGATTGGCGATGTCCTTGATCTGCGACTCAAGCCGCGTGATCTCGTTCTGGATGTAGGCGTTGTGCGACTGCTGCTCCTGCGTCAGGAACTGCAGCAACAGATAGGCCGCAGCGACGACACCGGCGCCAGCCGCCGCCGCCACACCCATGCCGACGAAGAACGCGGCCTTGCGCCGCTTGCGCCTTTCCTCTCGGTAAGGCAGCAGGTTGATCAGGATCACTGGAAGAACCTCCGCATCGCGAGGCCGCAGGCGGTGAGGTAGGACGGCGCCTCACGTTGCAGCCTGGACTCGCGCACGGACGAGGCCAGGCCCATGTTCTCGAACGGGTTGACCACCATGCAGGCGAAGCCCGTCAGGTCGGTCACACGCTCCTTGAGCCCCGGCAGCGTCGCCGTGCCGCCGGCCAGCATCACGTAGTGCACCTTGTGGTGGGGCGTGCTGGTGAAGAAATACTGCAGCGCACGGCCGATCTCCTGCGACAGGCTGTCGACGAAGGGGTTGAGCACGCTGGTCTCGTAGTCCTCGGGCAGGTCGCTGGACAACTTCTTCTGCTCGGCCTCCTCGAAGGAGAAGCCGTACTGGCGCGAGATGAGCTGGGTGAGCTGCGAGCCGCCGAAGGACTGGTCGCGGTCGTACAGCAGCTCGTCGTCGCGCAGCACCTTGAGGCTGGTCGTGTCGGCACCGATCTCGAACAGCGCGACCAGCGCATCCTTGCCCTCATTGGGCAGTGCGGCGATGAGCCGCCCCATCGCCATACGCGACGCGTGCGACTCGATATCCAGCACGACGGGCCGCAGGCCGGCGGCCTCGGCCAGGCCCTGGCGATCCTGCACGCGGTCCTTGCGCGACGCGGCAATCAGCACCTCGACGTCGCCCACCGACGTGGGGCTGGGGCCGATGACGCAGAAGTCCAGGCTCACCTCATCCAGCGAGAACGGGATGTACTGGTTGGCTTCGGCCTCGACCTGCAGCTCCAGCTCTTCCTCGCGCAGGCCGGCAGGCAGCATGATCTTCTTGGTGATGACTGCCGACTGCGGCATCGCCAGCGCGGCGTCGCGTGTCTTGCTGCCGCTGCGCGCAACAACGCGGCGCACGGCATCGGCGACCTCATCAAACTTCTCGATCTGGCCGTCGGCGATCCACCCCTTCTCGAACGGCTCGCTGGCAAAGCGCTCCAGCACGAACTCGCCGCTCTTGGTCTGACTCAACTCGACCAGCTTGACGCTGGACGAGCTGATATCCAGGCCGATCAAGGGTGGGTGCGTGCGACCCAGAAGTGCGTCGAGTATTCCCATGCCCTTTATCGCCGATGCGTTGAGTTACGTATCGGACTATTAATAAGTTACTTGAATGCTAGCAGCAAAGCCTTTGACACCGAACGGAAATCCGGCGCGAGCTGGTAACGCCACGTTGCTAAACATACACCAAGGGAGCGGCTTGCACGCTCCTGAAAAACACACGGGTGGCGGTCGTTTGGCACGCCGTTTGGGGGCGTGCGCGGTATACAAGCCGGCCGGATGGTCGTTCCTATAATCCGCCGCCTCTTCTCCTTGCGCCCGCGGGCGTGCTTAGCCGGCACATGAAAGACAAGTCTCGACTCGCTGCGCCCAGCCCCTCGCCCGCAGCCGCCGGCTCCTCCCCCTCCTCCCGCCTCACCGCCACCCTGGGCTCCCGGCTCGGCCGGATCGCGTTGTGGACGCTGGGGCTGCTCGCGGGCGGCGCGGCCACGGTGGCGCTGCTGCTGGCGCTGGGCGTGACGCTGGCCTACCAGTACCTGCCCGACATCAGCGGGCTGACCGACTACCGCCCCAAGCTGCCGATGCGCGTGCTGTCCAGCGACGGCGTGCTGCTGGGCGAGTTCGGCGAGGAGCGGCGCAGCTACCTGCCCATCCAGCAGACGCCCAAGGTCATGCAGGAGGCGGTGCTGGCCATCGAGGACGCCCGCTTCTACCAGCACGGCGGCGTGGACTACCTGGGCATCATCCGCGCGGGCCTGGCCAACGTCGGCGAGTCGCGCAGCCAGGGGGCGTCCACCATCACGATGCAGGTGGCGCGCAACTTCTATCTAAGCACCGAGAAGACCTTCACGCGCAAGATCTACGAGATCCTGCTGGCGCTGAAGATCGAGGCCGCGCTGCCCAAGGAGAAGATCCTCGAGATCTACATGAACCAGATCTTCCTGGGCCACCGCGCCCACGGCTTCGCGGCGGCCAGCGAGGTCTATTTCGGCAAGACGCTGGACAAGCTCAGCGTCGCCGAGGCGGCGATGCTGGCCGGCCTGCCCAAGGCGCCGTCGGCCTACAACCCCATCAACAACCCGCGCCGCGCCACCATCCGCCAGCAGTACATCATCGAGCGGATGTACGAGACCGGCTACATCACGGAAGAGCAGCGTGACGAGGCCAAGGCCGAGAAGCTGCGCATCCGCCCCGTGCAGGAGTCGGCCTCGCACGCCGAGTTCGTCGCCGAGGCGGCGCGCCAGCTGATCTTCAGCCAGTACGGCGACGAGGCCTACTCGCGCGGGCTCAATGTCTACCTGACGCTGGACAGCGCCGAGCAGAACACCGCCTATCGCGCGCTGCGCCGCGGCATCCTGGACTACGAGAAGCGCCAGGTCTACCGCGGCCCCGAGGCCTACGCCGACCTGCCCGGCGACGCCAAGGCGCTGGACGCCCGCATCGCCGAGGCGCTGGCCGACCACCCGGCCAACGACGAGCTGCTGGCCGCCGTCGTGCTGGAGGCCGAGCCGAAGAAGGTGACCGCCGTGCTGCAGAGCGGCGACGCCGTCACCATCACCGGCGACGGCCTGAAGCCCGCGGCGTCCGGCCTGTCCGACAAGGGCAACCCCAAGACCCGCATCCGCCGCGGCGCCGTCATCCGCGTCGTCAAGGGACCGAAGCAGAAGGACGGCGGCGAGTGGACCATCACGCAGCTGCCCGAGGTGGAAGGCGCGTTCGTATCGCTGGACCCGCGCACGGGCCAGGTCCGCGCGCTGGTGGGCGGCTTCGACTACAACAAGAACAAGTTCAACCACGTCACCCAGGCCTGGCGCCAGCCGGGCTCCAGCTTCAAGCCCTTCATCTACTCCGCGGCGCTGGAGAAGGGCTTCACGCCGGCCACGGTCGTCAACGACGCGCCGCTCTTCTTCGACGCCGGCACCACCGGCAGCCAGCCATGGGAGCCCAAGAACTACGACGGCAAGTTCGAGGGCCCGATGCCGCTGCGCACGGCGCTGGCCAAGTCCAAGAACATGGTGTCCATCCGCGTGCTGCACTCGGTGGGCGTGAAGTACGCGCAGGAGTGGATCACGCGCTTCGGCTTCGAGGCCGAGAAGCACCCGGCCTACCTGACGATGGCACTGGGCGCGGGCTCCGTGACGCCCATGCAGATGGCGCAGGGCTACGCGGTATTCGCCAACGGCGGCTACCGCGTGAACCCTCAGCTCATCGCGCGCATCACCGACAACAAGGGCCGCCTGCTCTACGAGGCGCAGCCCGTCACGCTGGCCGACAGCGCACGCGCCATCGAGCCACGCAACGCCTTCCTGATGAGCAGCCTGCTGCAGGAGGTGACTCGCAGCGGCACGGCGGCCCGCGCCCAGGCGACGCTCAAGCGCCCCGACATCTACGGCAAGACCGGCACCACCAACGACTCGATGGACGCCTGGTTCGCCGGCTACCAGAAGGATCTGGTCGCCATCGTCTGGATCGGCTACGACCAGCCGCGCAAGCTGGGCGACCGCGAGACCGGCGGGGGCCTGAGCCTGCCGGTGTGGATCGAGTACATGGGCTTCGCGCTGAAGAACAAGCCGGTGGACGAGATCGCGCCGCCCGAGGGCGTCATCAACGTCAATGGCGAATGGTTCTACGAGGAGTACACCGCCGGCAACGGGGTGAAGGAACTCGCCGCCGAACCGAATGCGCCTCCGGCCGCGACGGACGACGAGAAGAAGTCCATCCTGGACCTCTTCAAGAGATAGAAACCTTGCGGGCCGAGCGCCGGGCCGCTCCCAAGCCGGCCCGCGTAGGGCGATGTGCTTGCGGCTCGATGCCGCAAGCATCGCCGTCCCCTCGGGGGACCGGCCAAGGTACTCCTTGGACGAGGGGCCTCAGAACGTCAGCGCCTGGCCGCTCTGTTCGCTGGCGCTGTGCGAGAGGCGCGCCAGGAACTCCTGGCCCTCGCGGTCCACCCACTGAGAGCCATCCCACTTGAAGTGATAGCCGCCGGAGCGCGCGGCCAGCCAGATCTCCTGCAGCGGCGGCTGGGTGTTGATGACGATTTTGCTGCCCCCCGGCAGGCTCAGCTCCAGCAGGCCGCCGGTGCGGTGGGCGTCGATGTCGACCACGTCGTCGTCGAGCCAGGCATCGACCTGCGCCTCAATGCGGGCCAGCAGCGCGTGAGACTTGGCGTGGTAATCGGCGTCGGACAGGGACATAAACTGCGGCAATGAAGAGTTCTGCCGTCAGTGTAGGTGGGCGCCTGATCGCCCTGGCCATCACCCTTACCGCGCTTGCGGGTTGCGGGCAGAAAGGGCCGCTGACGCTGCCCAAGCCGGCCGACGCGGCGTCCGCGCCAGCCCCGGCGAATCGCTAGCCCCGCCCCTCCTCCACCGCGTGGCAGGCCACGCGCACGCCGCGGATTTCCAGCAGCGCCGGCCGCTCGGCCTTGCAGCGCGCGTTCGCCAGCGGGCAGCGCGGGTGGAAGCTGCAGCCGCTGGGCGGGTTCAGCGGGTTGGGCACCTCGCCCTGCACCGGCGTGCGGGCGCGCCCGGTCATGTGGATGTCGGGGATCGCGTCCAGCAGCATGCGCGTGTACGGGTGCTGCGGCCTGGCGAACAGCGCGGCCTTCTCGGCCACCTCCACCAGCCGGCCCAGATACATGACCCCCACCTCGTCCGCCACATGGCGCACGACGGCCAGGTTGTGCGAGATGAACAGGTAGGTCAGCCCGCGCTCGCGCTGCAGGTCCTTCATGATGTTGAGCACCTGCGCCTGCACGGACACATCCAGCGCCGACGTCGGCTCGTCGCAGACCAGGAACTCCGGCTGCGTGGCCAGCGCGCGCGCGATGGAGATGCGCTGGCGCTGGCCGCCCGAGAACTGGTGCGGGAACTTCTGCGCATCGGCCGGGTTCAGACCCACCGAACTCAGCAGCTCACCCACGCGCTGGCGGGCCTCGGCATCGGTCTTCACGAGGCCATGCTCGCGCAGCGGCTCGGCGACGATGTCCAGCACCTGCCAGCGCGGGTTCAGCGACGCGTAGGGGTCCTGGAAGATCATCTGCATGCGCCGGCGCAGCGGCAGCGCGCCCGGGCCGGCCAGCGTCTTCGCGATGTCCTCGCCATCGACGCTGACGCTGCCCCGCGTGGCGCCGTACAGCCCCACCAGCAGCCGCGCCACGGTGCTCTTGCCGCAGCCGCTCTCGCCCACCAGCGCCAGCGTCCGGCCGCGCTGGATGGTGAACGACACGCCGTCCACCGCATGCACGAAGGCCTTGGGCTTGCGCTCGATGACGCGGTTCAGCCAGGGCGGCGACACGTCGAAGACCTTGGCCAGGTCGCGCACTTCCACGAGTGGCCGGCTCATCGCACACCCTCCCCGGTGACCGGCTGCCAGCAGGCGGCGCGAGTCGCGCTGACGTCGGCCAGCTCGGGTCGGTCGGTGCGGCAGCGGTCGACAACGCGCGTGCAGCGCGGGTTGAAGGCGCAGCCCGGCGGGATGGCGTTCAGCCGCGGCATCGCGCCGTCGATCTGCAGCAGCCGCTCGCGGTCTTCGTCCATGGCCGGGATGGAGCCCATCAGGCCCACGGTGTAAGGGTGCGCCGGGCGGCGGATGACATCGGCCACCGGGCCGATCTCGGCGATGCGGCCGGCGTACATGACGGCAACGCGGTCGCAGGTCTCGGCGATGACGCCCATGTCGTGCGTGACCAGCATGACGGCCGCGCCCTGCTCCCGGCAGACCTGCTTCAGCAGCGCAATGATCTGCGCCTGGATGGACACGTCCAGCGCCGTCGTCGGCTCGTCGGCGACGATGAGCTTGGGCGCGGCCGCCAGCGCGAGCGCGATGACGACGCGCTGGCGCATGCCGCCGGAGAACTGGTGCGGATAGTGGTCGATGCGGGCCTCGGGCGCGGGGATGCCCGTGGACGCCAGCAGCTCGATGGCGCGCGTGCGCGCCTGGGCCGCCGTCAGGTCCAGGTGGGTCGTGATCGTCTCGACGAGCTGGTGGCCGACGGTGTAGAGCGGGTTCAGCGACGTCAGCGGGTCCTGGAACACGGCACCGATCTCGCGGCCTCGCACGCGCCGCATCTGCTCGTAGGGCAGGTTGTCGATGCGCCGGCCCGCGAGGCGGATCTCGCCGGCGGCGATGCGGCCCGGCGGGTCCAGCAGGCCGATGATGGCCGCGCCGGTCAGCGACTTGCCGGCGCCGGACTCACCCACCACGCCCAGAATCTCGCCCGGCGCGATGGCGAAGGAGATGTCGTCCAGCGCCAGCAGCGTGCCGCGGCGGGTCGGGAACTCCACCCGCAGGTGGCTGACTTCAAGCAACGGGTCCGTCATCGCAGTCGGGGGTTGAGCGCGTCGCGCAGCCAGTCGCCCAGCAGGTTGACGCTCAGCGTGATGAGCACCAGCGTCAGGCTGGGCCAGGCGGTGATCCACCACTCGCCGGAGAACAGCGTGTCGTTGCCGTTGCGGATCAGCGTGCCGAGCGACGGGCTGGTGACCGGCACGCCCACGCCCAGGAAGGACAGCGTGGCCTCGGTGATGATGGCCGACGCGACCTGGATGGTGGCCAGCACCAGCACCGGCCCGAGCACGTTGGGCAGCACATGCCGGCGCATGATGCGCAGCGGGCCCACGCCGATGACGCGGGCCGCCTGCACGTACTCCTTGTTGCGCTCCACCAGCGTGGAGCCACGCACCGTTCGCGCGTACTGCACCCAGCCGGTCAGCGCGATGGCCAGCACCAGCACGACGAAGGCCAGCGCGTCCGGCGCATGCGGGAACAGGCTGCGGCCGACGCCGCTGATCATCAGCGCGACGAGGATGGACGGGAAGGACAGCATCACGTCGCAGATGCGCATGATGAAGGCGTCCGTGCGGCCGCCCAGGAAGCCGGCCAGCAGGCCCAGCGTCACGCCGATCAGGATGGACAGCAGCACCGACGCCAGCCCCACCAGCAGCGAGATGCGCGTGCCGTACATCAGCGCCGACAGGATGTCGCGCCCCTGGCCGTCCGTGCCCAGCACGAACCGGGACTCGCCACCCTCGATCCAGGACGGCGGCTTCAGCGAGTCCATCAGGTCCAGCGTCGCGAGGTCGAACGGGTTGTGCGGCGCCACCACGCCGGCGAACAGCGCACAAACGAGGCAGACGGACGCGATGAACGCCGCCAGCATCGCCACCGGCGAGGTGCGGAACGAATGCCACACGTCGCCGTCGAAGAAGCCGCGCAGCGCGGAGGCCGACGCGGTCGGCTTGGGATCGGCATCAACAGCCATGTCGGGTCGTCAGTGCGCCTTGCCCTCGACGCGCAGGCGCGGGTCGACGGCGAAATAGAGCAGATCCACGCCGAGGTTGATGACGACGAAGATCAGCGAGATCAGGCACAGGTAGGCCGCCATCACGGGGATGTCGGCGAACTGCACGGCCTGGATGAACAGCAGCCCCATGCCGGGCCACTGGAAAACCTGCTCGGTGATGATCGCGAACGCGATCAGCGAGCCCAGCTGAAGCCCGGTGATGGTGATGACCGGCACCAGCGTGTTCTTCAGCGCGTGACCGAAGTAGACGCTGCGGTCGGTGAGCCCGCGGGCGCGGGCGAAGCGGATGTAGTCGGTGCGCAGCACCTCAAGCATCTCGGCGCGCACCAGCCGCATGATCAACGTCAGTTGGAACGCCGACAGCGTCACCGCCGGCAGGATCAGGTGCAGCAGGCCGTCACGGGTCAACAGCCCGGTGGTCCAACTGCCCAGCGCGACGACGTCACCCCGGCCGAAGCTGGGCAGCCACTTCAGCTCGACGGCAAACACCCAGATCAGCACGATGCCGATGACGAAGTTGGGCAGGCTGACGCCGAACAGCGTGCCCGTCATCAGCAGCTGCGCGCTGGCCTTACCGCGCCGCAACGCCGCGTAGACACCCAGCGGAATGCCCAGGCCCAGCGCGATCAGGCCGGCGACGAGCGCGAGCTCCAGCGTGGCGGGAAAGCGCTCCACGATGAGGGCCGACACCTTGCGCCCCTGGCGCAGGCTGATGCCGAATTCGCCCTGCACCGCATTGCCCACGAAGCGCGCGAACTGCACCGGAAAGGGCTGGTCCAGACCCAGGTCCTTGCGCAGCGCGGCGCGCTGCTCCTCGGTGGCGTCCTGCCCCAGCAGATTGTTGACCGGATCACCCACGTACTGGAACAGCATGAAGGCGATGAAGGCCACCGACAGCATGACGATGGCGGCCTGGGCCAGACGGCGAAGAATGAAAACCAGCATGAGGTTTGGATGAACCCTGTCGCGCTTGTGGCGCCGAGCGAAGGCGCGATCATGGCGAAGGCGGAAAGGCCTCACTGCCAGGGAAAGCCCTAGACGAGCAAGAGTGGTGCCCACCAAGAAAAACGGGCCGCTGATGCGGCCCGTTGAGCATTCAGGCAGGCCCCAAGCCTGCGCGGCATCAGAAGCGGTGACGCACACCCACCATCGCGCCGCCACGCTTCGTGGCGCCGTTCTGGAACGCCACCGCACCGCTGAACTTGGTGTAGTCCACTTCCAGATACGCGTCGGTGCGCTTGGAGAACGCGTAGTCGGCGACGGCCGCGAAGAAGTCGGCCTTGCTCTTGCCCGGCAGCGACGCCAGTTGGTGCGTCTGCGTCGCGTGCCAGTAATGGGCACCGATATTGAATTGCGGCGTCAGTTGGTACGTCACGCCACCCATCAGCATTTCGCGCTTGGCGACGCTGCTGCCGGCGGCATTCAGGGCGCTCTGCGCGTTCAGCAGGCCGCTGGTGTAGGCGGCTTGCAGCAGGCTGCCGGTGTCGAACTTGTTCTCGGCCCAGGACAGGTTCACATACAGCGGACCGGAGGTATAGGAGCCGCCGATGGTGGTGGCCTTGACCTTCTTGCCGGCCGTGTCGGTCACCTGCAGGTAGGCGCCGCCGAAACCGTAGGTGCCATCCGAATAGCGGAGCAGGAAACCTTCGGACTTGTTTTGCGAATTGCCCTCACCGGCCGACAGCTGGATTTCGCCGTACACATTGCCGAACTGGCCCAGGTACTTGACCATGTTGTCCTGGCGTGCGCCGGCGGACATGCCGATTTCGGGCTTGTATGCCTCGATGTATGGCGAATAACGGAAGGAAGCGTAGGTCGACGTGTAGATGTCGAACAGGATGTTGTACTGGCGGCCCAGGCGAATCTGGCCGAATTCACTGGATTGCAGGCCCACCCAGGCCTGGCGCCAGAAATCAGCAGCCGCAACAGTGCCGTTGTCGGAATTGAAGCGGTGCTCCATGTTCACAAGCGCCTTCAGGCCGCCACCCATGTCTTCGGTGACGTTCACACCCAGGCGGCTCTGCGACAGGCCGCCGGGGATCAGCTGCTTGTCGGACTGGCCGGGGTTGGTGTTGGTCGTATAGCGCGCGGCAGCGTCCACGATGCCATACAGGGTCACGCTGGATTGGGCCCAGGCGGCAGAGGTGCTGGCGGCCAGAACGGCGACGGCCAAAGTAGCTTTTTTCATCAACGTTGTCTCCTGCTAGGAATAGTGAACCGGCTTATTCTCAGCGAACCACTGTCCCGGAAAGCAAGCGCTGTTGTTCATTGCCCACAGCAATTCCCCTGTCGCCGCGGAGACAAATGAAAAAGCCGCCCGAGGGCGGCTTTGCTGATCGACCGCGACAAAGTCGCGGCGCTTGATCAGAAGCTGTGGCGGATGCCGACGTCAAAGCCGCTGGACTTCTGGCCAGCCTTGACGAAACCAGCCGTCGAACCGGCGGCGTAGTACGTACCCTTGCCGTCGTTGTCGATCTGGGCGTAGGTCGTGTACAGAGCCGTGCGCTTGGACAGGTTGTAGACGTAGCCGACCGAGAACAGCTTGGCATCGCCCGTGACGGCAGCAACGCCGGCGGTCGTGTAGGCAGCCGTACCTTCCGCAGCCGTGTTGGCCTTGGAGTCGGTGTACGAAGCCATGATCAGGCCCTGGCCCAGCGGCACGGTCACAGCGGCCGTGTAGATGGTCTGCTTGGCGGCGTTGTACTTGTTCTCCGTGTAGGCGAACGAAGGCTTGGCGACGCCCAGGTCGTAGGACACGCCGATCGAGGTCAGCTTGTACTTGCCTGCCACGCCGGTGGCGTTGGCGTAGGCGCCGGACACGTTCAGCGGGCCAGCCTTGTAACCCAGGCGAGCCGCTTCCAGCTTGTTGTTGGTCGCGCCTTCGCCGGCGGCGACGTCGACACCACCGTAGAAGCCACCCAGACCGTCCGGCAGCGAGTAGGAAGCCAGGTTGTCAGCGCGGCCGAAGGCCGTGCTGTTGCCGCTGCCCAGGTTGCTGTAGACGGACAGGACGCTGCCCTGACCCGTGGCGGCCGTCGGATCGAAGTCTTCCAGGTGCAGACGCGAGGCGGTCTTGTTGCGACCCAGGCGCACTTCACCGAAGTCGCCCGACAGGCTCACCGTGGCACGACGGCCCCAGAAGGCGCCACCGTTGGCGGCGACGCCGGTGTCGACACCGACTTCGGATTCCAGCCAGAAGCCAGCCTTCAGGCCGCTGCCCAGATCTTCCGTGCCACGCACGCCGAAACGGCTGGTGCTCAGGCCGCTGGAGTCCAGCTTCTTCAGCGTCTGGCCGCTGGACTTGGTGTAGCGGACGTTGGCGTCCAGAACGCCGAACAGCGTGACGGACGATTGCGCAACAGCAGCGCCACCGGTCAGACCGAGGACGGCCAGGGCAATCAGTGCTTTCTTCATTCGATACTCCTAGATATTCACACGAGCCCCTGGCCGAGTCGGCCGGGCTCACCTCCTGTGAGGAAGTGCGCGTATTCCACTACAGGTTTGACCCCTTCGGGAATTTACGGATATGAAATTGTGTGTTGCCGTTGCCCATCGACAACGAAGGAGTCGTTGTCATGATTTCTTCATGTAAATGCATGTGAACTGAATGCTTTCGCACCCAACTACCCCGCAGCTTCGCTCATTGAGCACTGGCGATCGGCTGCTGAGCGCACTCGATTCGGGCTTGAGGACGATCTTTGCCCCCACGCGGGCAGCACGTCCGTCGCCCGCAGCGGCGCTTTCGCGCAACGAATTGAGCGCCGACGAGGCCCGTGAATCGGGGGCGCTGATGCGGGTCAACCACGTGGGCGAGATCTGCGCACAGGCGCTTTATCAGTCGCAGGCACTGTTCGGACGAACCGCCGAGCTGCGCCTGCACTTCGAACAGGCCGCGCAGGAGGAACTGGATCACCTGGCCTGGACGGCCGAGCGCCTGGCGCAGTTGGGCGCACACACCAGCCACCTCGCGCCGTTGTGGTGGGCTGGCGCCTTTGCATGGGGCAGCCTGGCGGGTGCGGCGGGCGACCGCTGGAGCCTGGGCTTCGTCGTTGAAACCGAGCGGCAGGTGGAGGCACATCTGGCCTCGCACCTGGACCGACTGCCGGCCAGCGACACCGCGTCTCGGGCCGTCGTGGACCAGATGAAGCGCGAGGAAGCCGCGCACGCCGAGGCCGCCCTCGCGGCCGGCGCCGCGCCGTTGCCGGCGCCCGTGACCGGCTTGATGCGCCTGGCGGCCAAGGTCATGACGACCGTGGCCCACCGCATCTGATCAGACCTCAACGACCTCGAACGACGTGCTGATGGCCGAGGTCTTGGCCAGCATGGCCGTGGCCGAGCAGTACTTCTCGTGCGACAGCGTGACCGCGCGTTCGACGATCTCGGGCTTGAGCCCCTTGCCGCTGACGACGAAGTGGAAATGAATGGCGGTGAAGACCTTGGGGTCGCTCGTCGCCCGCTCGGCCTTGAGCACCACCTTGCAGCCGCGCACGTCGTGGCGGCCTCGCTTGAGGATGAGCACCACGTCATAGGCGGTGCAGCCGCCGGTGCCGGCCAGCACCGTCTCCATGGGCCGTGGCGCAAGGTTGCGGCCGCCGCCATCGGGCGCGCCGTCCATGGCCAACACATGGCCGCTCCCCGTCTCGGCGACGAAGCTCATGCCGCTGGGGCCTTCGGGGCCCAGCCAACTCACCGTGCATTCCATGCTCATCTAGGGGCAAAGCTCCAATTTTTCACAGAAAAATATTGCAGCGCAGCATAACTCGGCGCTAAACTGCCAACCAAGCGAAAACGCTTTCGCACCGATTGTCTCCTCCACCGCCTCCATGGTGGATTCAACCCGAGCTTGCAAGAGCTCGGGTTTTTTTTCGCCAAGGCAGCCTTGCCGGCGGCGAGCGGCGCCGCATGAGGGGTCTCCCCTATCATGCGGCGCCGCAACAAAACCTCATGGAGACTCGATGAGCGCCTCGCGCCGCCGCACGCCCGCAGCCAAGGTGCCCGCCATGCTGCCCCCCGGCAGCAGCTACCTGCAGCGCATCCTGAACGCCAAGGTCTACGAGGTCGCACGGGAAACCGACCTGACGCACGCGGCCAAGCTGTCCAAGCGGCTGGCCAACAAGGTCTGGCTCAAGCGCGAGGACGAGCAGGACGTGTTCAGCTTCAAGCTGCGCGGCGCCTACAACAAGATGGCGCACCTGACGGCCGAGCAGCGCGCCGCCGGGGTCATCTGCGCCTCCGCCGGCAACCACGCCCAGGGCGTGGCGCTGTCGGCCCGAAAGCTTGGCTGCCGCGCCGTCATCGTGATGCCGCTGACGACGCCCCAGGTCAAGGTCGACGCCGTGAAGGCGCTGGGCGGCGAGGTGGTGCTGTCCGGCGAGAGCTTCACGGACGCCTACGGCCACGCCAAGGAACTGGAGCAGGCGCAGGGCCTGACCTTCGTCCATCCCTTTGACGACCCCGACGTCATTGCGGGCCAAGGCACCATCGCGATGGAGTTGCTGCGCCAGCACCCGGGCCCCATCGATGCGATCTTCGTCGCCATCGGCGGTGGCGGCCTGATTTCCGGCGTGGCGGCCTACGTCAAGGCGCTGCGGCCCGAGATCAAGATCATCGGCGTGCAGACCCCCGACTCCGACGCCATGCTGCGCTCGGTGAAGGCTGGCAAGCGCGTGACGTTGACCGACGTGGGTCTGTTCGCCGACGGCACGGCCGTCAAGCTGGTGGGCGAGGAGACCTTCCGCATCGCCCGCGAGCTGGTGGACGACTTCATCGTCGTCGACACCGACGCCGTCTGCGCCGCGATCAAGGATGTGTTCGAGGACACGCGCTCCATCCTGGAGCCGTCTGGCGCGATGAGCGTGGCCGCCGTCAAGCAGTACGCCGCGAAGACCGGCGCCAAGGGCCAGTCCTTGATTGCCATCACCTGCGGCGCCAACATGAACTTCGACCGCCTGCGCTTCGTCGCCGAGCGGGCCGAGGTCGGCGAGCACCGCGAGGCACTGTTCGCCGTGACCATCCCGGAGGCACGCGGCAGCTTCAAGCGCTTCTGCGAGCTGCTGGGCCCGCGCAGCGTCACCGAGTTCAACTACCGCATCGCCGACGCCAACGTCGCCCACATCTTCGTGGGTATCGGCATCTCCAAGCCCGACGAGGCGGCAAGGCTGGCACGCACCTTCACAAAGGCCGGCTTCGAGACGCTGGACCTGACCCACGACGAGCTTGCCAAGCAGCACGTGCGCCACATGGTGGGCGGCCGCAGCGAACTGGCGAAGGACGAGCGGCTGTACCGCTTCGTGTTCCCCGAGCGGCCCGGCGCGCTGATGAAGTTCCTGTCCAGCATGCACCCGGACTGGAACATCAGCCTGTTCCATTACCGCAACCAGGGCGCCGACCACGGCCGCATCCTCGTCGGCATCCAGGTGCCCAAGGGCGCGGCCGCGGCGCTGCGCGAGTTCCTGAGCGGCCTGAACTATCCGTTCGAGGACGAGACGGCAAACCCGGTCTACCGCTTGTTCCTGGGTTGAGTTGAAATCGGGGGCCTCTGACCGCCTGCGCCATGACCGTCGCCCAACAGTCGCTGATCTCCCCCACCGCCAATCCCGAGCTGGAAAAAGCCCTGCGTGACCGCGTCGACCGGCGCTCCGCCATTGCGGGCGGCCTCGGCGAGCTGGAACCGCTGGCCGTGCGCCTGGGCCTGGTGCAGAACAGCCTGACGCCGCGCTTCCGCGACCCGGTGCTGGCGCTGTTCGCGGCCGACCACGGCATCGTCGTCGACGGTGTCGGCGCCCAGTGGGGCCGCGCGACGAAGGACCAGGTGCAGATGGCGCTGCATGCGCAACTGCCCGTGTCCGTGTTCGCGCGGCTGCAGGGCCTGCACCTGACCGTGGTGGACTGCGGCGTCGCCGACAACCTGCCGCCGCATGCCCGGCTGCTGGCGCGCAAGGTCGCGCACGGCACGCGCAATGCGCGCACCGCATTTGCAATGAGCCTGGAGCAGGCCCATGCCGGCGTGCGCGTGGGCATGGAGATCGCCGACAACCTGCCCGGCAACGTGCTGGCCTGCGCGGCCATGGGCCAGGGCTCGCCCGAGTGCGCCGCGCTGGTGCTGTCGCGCCTGGCCGACCAGCCGGTGCGGGACTTCGTCGTCTCCGGCCCCACGATGCGCCAGGACGACCTCACGCACCTGCTGGAAGTGCTGCACGGCGCCCAGGCCCGACACCGCGATGCCAAGGACCCGATGGACCTGCTGGCGGCGTTTGGCGGCCATGAACTGGCCGTCATGGTGGGCGCCATGCTGGTGGCCGCCAGCAAGCGCAGCCTCATCATCGTGGACGGCATCGCCGCCTGCGCCGCACTCAAGCTGGCCTCGCTGATCTGCGCCCCGGTGACCGACTACGCCGTGTTCTGCCGCAGCCACGTGCACCGCGGCCTGGACGAGGCGCTGGCGCTGTTCCACGCCTCGGCGCTGCTGGAGCTGGGCATGGACAGCGCCGACGGCACCGGCGCGGCGCTCGCCTGGCCCATGATCCGCTCGGCGGCGGCGCTGCTGACCGACCTGCACGAAGTGGCCGAGGCCCGGCTGTCGATCCGCCCCGAGCCCGGCACCTACGTGCCGACGCTGGGCAGCTGATCAGCGTTCAGCGCTGGCGCAGCGGCACGCCGCTGGCCTGCATCTCGGGCAAGGGCGCGCCGTAAACAGGCTGCTGCACGGCCGGCGGCGGTGGCGGCATCTGGGCCACCGTGCCGGGCGGGTTGCCTCCCAGCACGACCGGCGACGGCGCCGCGGCCACCAGCGAACCCGTGGCCGGCGCCGTGGGCGGGCTGAGCTGCAGCACCTGCGCGGGCGCCTGGCCCAGCAGGCCCAGGCTGGCGCTGCGTGCTTGCACGCGCAGCAGGCGCAGCTCGCCGTCGACGACGGCGCCCACGCGCACAGTGCGCGGCACGCCATCCACCTCGATCAGCGCAACACCCTCGCCGGCCTCGGCGGCCTTCGCGTTCCGGGGGGCCACGACGCCCAGCAGCCGCAGCCGCGTGGACGCGGCCACCTCGGGCTCCGGCGCCACCTCGGGCGCGGCCGCCCCCAGCAGCCGGCTCAGGTCCACCGGGCCGGACGGGCCGCCCGTGGCGGGCAGCACCGACGCCGGCATCGCCAGCGGCCGGGCGAACAACTGCAGGCCCCAGTAGGCCACCGAGCCGCCCAGCAGCAGCCACACCAAGAACGCCATCAATCGAGCAACCATGGCCCATTATGATGGCCCGCTCACCGCTGCCTCAGCGCTCTCCCTGCCCGTCATGCGTCGTTCTTCCATCGTCCGCGGCTTCACGCTCATCGAACTGCTGGTTGTGCTCGTCATCATCGGCGTGCTCGCGGCCCTCGTCGTCCCCAACGTGCTGGACCGCGCCGAGGACGCCCGCGTCACCGCCGCCCGCACCGACGTCAACAACCTGATGCAGGCGCTCAAGCTCTACAAGCTCGACAACCAGCGCTACCCCAGCGGCGAACAGGGCCTTGATGCGCTGGTGCGCAAGCCCACGGCCGGCACGCCGCCGCCGAACTGGAAGCCCTACCTCGAGAAGCTGCCCAATGACCCATGGGGCCATCCTTATCAGTACGCCAACCCGGGCGTGAAGGGTGATGTCGACGTCTACAGCTTCGGCGCCGACGGCCGCGCCGGCGGCGAGGGCCGCGACGCGGACATCGGTTCCTGGCAATAACGTGATGCCCCTCGCCCAGCCTCGCGTCGCTGAACGCGAGCGAGTCTGGTCGGCCTTGCAGGCCGCGCTGCGTCTGCAGCCGCAGCCGCAGCCGCAGCCGCAGCCGCAGCCCTTCGGCATGCGCAAGCCGTCCGCTGGACGCCTTGTGTCCGGCCCCAGCCCCCAAGGGGGCGGCGATGCTCGCGGCGTTGCGCCGCTCGCACATCGCCTGGCGGGCCGGCTTGGGAGCGCCCCGGCGCTCGGCCCGCAATGCATGCGCTTCAGGCGCCATGGCGGCTTCACACTGATCGAGCTGCTGGTGGTCGTCGCGCTGATCGCCATCACGAGCGCCACCATCAGCCTCGCCTTGCGCGACCCCACCGAGCTGCAGCTGCAGCGCGAGGCCCAGCGCCTGGCTGCGCTGCTGGAGACGGCCCGCGCCGAGAGCCGGGCGTCGGGCCTGGCGGTGCGCTGGGTGCCCAAGAGCCAGAAGACCGGCGAGGACTTCCAGTTCACGGGCCTGCCCAAGACCCTGCAGCTGCCGTCCCGCTGGCTGGGCGACCCCGTGGCCGTCACCATCGAGAACGCCACCGCCGTCAACCCCGGCCTGGTGCTCGGTCCCGAACCCATCATTCCGGCCCAGCGGCTGCGCCTGCAGCTGGGCGACCAGCGCGTCGTGCTGGGCACGGACGGCCTGGCCGCGTTCGAGGTCGTCAACCCATGAGCCGCCGTCGCCAACGCGGCTTCACGCTGATCGAGGTGCTGGTGGCGTTGGTCATCGTGGCCATCGCGCTGGGCGCCGGCATCAAGGCCGCCGGCGCGCTGGCCAACAATGCCGACCGGCTGGCCCAGGTCAGCGCCGCGCAGTGGTGCGCCGAGAACGTGCTGACCGAGATCCGGCTGAACCAGCAGTTCCCGAGCATCGGCGAGTCGCCGTTCAGCTGCGAGCAGTTGGGCCGCACCTATGCCGGCAAGCTCAAGGTCAGCTCGACGCTGAACCCGGACTTCCGCCGCGTCGACGCCGACGTCGAGAACGACGAAGGCCTGCCCATGCTGACGCTGACCACCATCGTGGGCCGCATCTGATGCACGCGACGCCGCCCCGCCACGCACGCGGCTTCACGCTGGTGGAGGTGCTGGTCGCGCTGGTCGTCATGGCGACGATGGCGGCGATGGCCTGGCGCGGCATCGACGCGCTGGCCCGCAGCCGCGAGATCGCGCAGGTCCGCCTCGCGCAGACCGCGCGGCTGCAGACCGTGCTGGCGCAGTGGGAGGTGGACCTGCGCGCCGTGCAGGACAGCCACAGCACCGTGCCCCCGCTGGCCTTCGACGGCGGCAACCTGGTGTTGACGCGCCAGGCGCCGCTGGGGCTGCAGGTGGTGGTGTGGAGCCTGCGCGAGGGCAGCCTGTGGCGCTGGGAGAGCCCCGGCGTGCGCACCGTGCAGGACCTGGACACCGAGCGCCAGCGCGGCATGCAGCAGCTGGCCTCGCGAAACCCGGCGCTGCGCGCCTTCGAGGGCGTGGCCGGCTGGCAGTTCTACTGCTTCTGGGGCAATGCGTGGAGCAACTGCCAGTCCACCGGCGGCACGGCGCAGGCCAATGCCGGTCCCGTCAACCCGCGGCCCGCCAACCAGGCGCCGTCGGGCCTGCGCGTCGCGATGCAGTTCGCCGAGGGCAGCGGCCTGGCGGGCACGCTGACGCGCGAGCTGGAGGTCACCGTCCGATGAACCCGCGCCGCGCCATGCACCTTCCGGGCCGAGCGCCGGGCCGCTCCCAAGCCGGCCCGCTCGGGCGATGTGCTTGCGGCTCAATGCCGCAAGCATCGCCGTCCCCCAGGGGGACCGGCCAGACGCACCGCGTCCAGCGATGTGCGGCTGGACGAGGGGCTCAATCCGGCGCTGCGCTGCTGACCGCGATGATCATCGTCACGCTGGTGGCCGCGCTGGCCGCGGGCATGGTCTGGCAGCAGTACCGCGCCGTGCAGATCGAGGCCGCCGACCGCGCCCGGGCGCAGGCCGTGTGGGTGCTGCAGGGCGCGCTGGACTGGGCGCGGCTGATCCTCAAGTCCGACGCCCGCGGCATCGACCACCTGGGCGAGTTCTGGGCCACGCCGTTGGCGGAGTCGCGGTTGTCCACCTTCCTCGCGGCCGATCCGTCGACCGCCAGCGCCGACGACGGCCCCGAGGCCTTCCTGTCCGGCTTCATCGAGGACGCGCAGAGCCGCTACAACCTGCGCGCGCTGGTGGCCGGCGCCACCGTGGACCCACTGGAGGAGCGCACGCTGCAACGGCTATGCGGCCAGGTCAACGCACCGCCCGGCACGGCTGCCGTCATCATCGACGGGCTGCGCGCTGCCTTCCCGACGCCGGCCAGCGGCGCGAGTGCGCCCGCCAGCGCCCCGGCCAGCACGCCGGCCGCCAGCAGCGGCCCGCTGCAGCCCGCCGGGCTGGACCAACTCGCCTGGCTGGGGCTGGATGCCGACACGATCAAGCGCCTGCAACCCTACGTGGTGCTGCTGCCCAAGGCCACGCCGGTCAACCTGAACACGGCGCCGCGCGAGGTCATCGCAGCGCTGTTCGACAACATGAACCTGGCCGCCGCCGAACGGCTGGTGCAGGGCCGCAAGGCCAAGCCGCTGCAGAACACCGCCGACGCGGCCGCCTTCCTGCCCACCAACGTGCAGATCGGCAGCGGCCGCGCGTCGGTCGACTCCTCCTTCTTCATCGTCACCGGCCGGCTGCGGCTGGACGAGCGCCAGCTGGAGCAGCGCTCGCTCGTCGAGCGCCAGGGCAGCAACACGCTGGTGCTCGCGCGCGAACGCGTCAGCCAGCTGCTGGATCGTTGAAAAGACTTGTGACCGCCGCCGCCCATCTGCCCGCCACCGCCACAGCCCCCTCCTAGAATGCGCCGCGCCCGCCAGCCCCTATGAGCACCCTGCTGCTGTTCCTGCCCCCCCGCACGCGCCTTCGCGCGCTGGGCAAAGCCGCGTCCGAACCGGCGCGCGCCGGCACGCCGCACGAGTACGACTGGGCCCTGACCACGGACGACCAGCACGTGCACCGCGAGGGCCGCAGCGCCGCCGGCGCGCTGCCGTCGGCCGACACCGTCATCGCCATCCCGGCCGAGTCCGACGTCAGCTGGCGCCGCGTCGAGCTGCCACGCACCGGCCGCCAGATGCGCGCGGCGCTGGCCGGCAAGCTGGAGGAGGCGCTGCTGGACGACCCGGACACGCTGCACTTCGCCGTCGAGCCCGACGCCGTGGGCGGCGACACCGCCTGGGTCGCGATCACGTCCAAGCCCTGGCTGGCCGAGCACCTCGCGCAGCTGGACGCAGCGCATGTCTTCATCGACCGCGTCGCGCCGCTGTCCTGGCCCGACGAGCTGCCGCGTGGGCATTTCTTCGAATCCAATGGCGCCGACGCCAGCGGCATCTCGCTGCGTTGGAGCCATGCCGACGGCGTCGCCACGCTGCCGCTGCAGGGCGGGCTGACGCGCCAGTTCTTCGGGCCTGGCCTGGTGCATGCGGCTCAATGGACGGCCACACCGGGCATCGCCACCAGCGCCGAGCGCTGGCTGGGCACCACCGTCACGGTGCAGACGCCGGCGCAGCGCGCGCTGGGCGTCATCGGCAGCCCTTGGAACCTGCGCCAGTTCGACCTGGCGCCCCGAGCCCGCGGCGCGCGCGCGCTGCGCCTGCTCAGCCGCAACCTGATGCGCAAGCCCTGGCAGCCGGTGCGCTGGGGGCTGGGCGCGCTCATCGTCGTGCAGCTGCTGGGTCTGAACCTGTGGGCCTGGCACCAGAAGCGCGAACTCGCCGCCCGCCGCGACGCGGTCAGCGCGACGCTGACGGCCGCCTTCCCGCAGGTGCGCGCCATCCTCGACGCGCCGGTGCAGATGCAGAAGCAGCTGGACCTGCTGCGCGCCGGCGCCGGCAGCGTCGGCGACCAGGACCTGGAGGCGCTGCTGGGCGCCGCCGCCACCGCCTGGCCCGCCGACCGCCCCCCCGCCGAGGCGCTGGCCTTCGAGCCCGGCCGGCTCACCGTGTCGGCCCAGGGCTGGAGCCAGGCCCAGGTCGACAACTTCCGCAGCCAGCTGCAAAGCGAGGGCTGGCTGCTCGATGCCAGCGAAGGCAAGCTGACGCTGAGCCGCGCCAGTGCCCAAGGACGACGCTGATGGCCCGCTTTGATTCCCCCGATGCCAACGGCCTGCAGGCACAGTGGCGCCAACTGCGCGCACAGGCGCTGACACAGTGGCAGGCACTGGGCGAGCGTGAACGCCTGGCGCTGAGCGCCGTGGCCGCGCTGCTGGGCCTGCTGCTGGCCTGGAGCGTGCTGCTGGCGCCGGCGCTGCGCACGCTGAAGACGGCCCCGGCCGAGCTGGAGCTGGCCGAGGCGCAGCTGCAGCAGATGCAGGCCCAGGCGCTGGAAGCCAGCCAGCTGCGCGCCGCACCGCCGGTGCCGCCGGCGCAGGCCGAGGCGGCGCTCAAGGCCTCCGTCGAACACCTGGGCGCCGCCGCACGTCTGAACGTGGCCGGCGACCGCGCGATCGTCACGCTCAACGGCATCACGCCGCCGGCGCTGCAGGCCTGGCTGGGCGAGGTGCGCGCGGCGGCCCGCGCGCGGCCCGTCGAAGCGCAGCTGACACGCGGCCCCAAGGGCTACTCCGGCACGCTGGTGCTGGGCCTGGGAGGGGGCGCCTGATGGCCTGGTTCAAGAAGAAACCCGCGCCGCTGGCGCCCGCCACCGTGCAGGACTCGGTCTTTGCCGCCAGCACGCTGGGCACGGGCCGCGCCGTGCGCCGCGGTGCGCCGCGCGCCTGGAGCATCGCCGGTGCCGTCATCGGCCTGCTGGGCGCACTGATCGTCTTCGCCCCGGCCAGCTGGCTGGCCGGCAGCGTGGCCTCGGCCACCGGCGGCCACCTGCTGATCGCCGACACGCGCGGCAGCATCTGGAACGGCTCCGGCGTGCTGGTGCTGACCGGCGGCGCCGGCGCCCGCGACGCGGCGTCGCTGCCCGGCCGCCTGCACTGGAAGATGAGCCTGAAGGGCGCCGGCCTGCAGCTGGCCGCGCGGCAGGACTGCTGCATCAACGGCGAGCTGCTGCTGGGCATCAAGCCGGGCCTGGGCCGCATGGAGGTCAGCGTGGACAACCGCGCCGACTGGATCGCGCGGCTGCCGGCCGGCTTGCTCGCCGGCCTGGGCACGCCGTGGAACACGCTGCAGCTGGGCGGTTCGCTGCGGCTGTCGGCGCGCGAGCTGCGGCTGGAGTCGGTGCAGGGCCGCTGGCGCCAGTTCGGCAGCGCACAGCTGGAGCTGGTGAACCTGTCCTCGCGCATCTCCACCGTGGCGCCGCTGGGCAGCTACCGGCTGGAGCTGGTCGGCGACAGCGCCAACCCGGGCACCAGCACGCTGCGCCTGTCCACGCTGGAAGGCGCGCTGCAGCTCACCGGCGTGGGCCAGCTCAGCCCCGGCGGCAAGAGCCGCTTCACCGGCGAGGCCACCGCCGCGCCGGGCCGCGAGGAAGCGCTGAACAACCTGCTGAACATCATCGGGCGCCGCCAAGGCTCGCGCTCCGTCCTGACGATCGGATGATCATGAATCTCCACCGCACCGCCACCGCCCTCGCCGCGCTGCTGCTGGCCACCGGCAGCGCGCTCGCGCAGCCCGACAACGCCACCGTGCAGCGCGCCCGCCCCGGCGCGGGCAAGGGCCCGGCCGTCAAGGCCAGCTCGCCGGTCACGCTGAACTTCGTCAACGCCGACATCGAGGCCGTCACGCGGGCCATCGGCGTCATGCTGGACCGCCAGATCATCATCGACCCGCGCGTGAAGGGCACCATCACGGTCTACAGCGAGCAGCCGGTGTCGGTGGGTGAGGCCTACCGCAACTACCTGGCGGCGCTGCGCGGCCTGGGCTTTACCGTCGTCGAGAGCGCCGGGCTGCTGAAGGTGCTGCCCGAGGCCGACGCCAAGCTGCAGGCCGGCTCGGTGGCCGTGGAGACCAGCGGCGCGCGCGGCGACCAGATCCTGACGCAGATCTTCCGCATCCAGCACGAGAACGCGAACAACCTCGTGGCCGTGCTGCGCCCGCTGATCAGCCCCAACAACACGATCAACGCCAACCCGGGCAACAACAGCCTGGTCATCACCGACTACGCCGACAACCTGAACCGCATCGCCAAGATCGTCGCGGCGATGGACACGCCGGGCAGCAGCGACATCGAGATCGTGCCGCTGAAGCATGCCGTCGCCGCCGACCTGGCGCCGCTGGTGCAGCGCCTGGCCGACGGCGGCCAGACCGCCGGCGCCGCCGTGCCGGGCCAGAGCAGCAGCGCCGTCAACGTGCTGGTGGACCCGCGCTCCAACGGCCTGATCCTGCGCGCCAGCAACCCGACGCGGCTGGCCGCCGTGCGCTCCATGGTCGACAAGCTGGACCAACCCAGCCCGGACGGTGGCAACAACATCCGCGTCGTCTACCTGAAGAACGCCGACGCCGTGAAGCTGGCCGCCGTGCTGCGCGCGGCCTTCGGCGCGGCCAACGCTGGCGGCAGCGGCAACAGCTCGTCCAGCACCGGCAACACCGGCGGCCTGGCCGGCGCGGGCACCAGCTTCGGCGGGCAGAACGCGTCGCTGACCGGCTCGGCCACGTCGACGAACAGCAACAGCGGCGGCATCTCGGCGGCCGCGACGACGCCGCTGAACGCCTCCGCCGGCCCGTCCACCGGCGGCTTCGTGCAGGCCGACCCGGCGACGAACTCGCTCATCATCACCGCCGCCGAGCCGCTGTACCGCCAGGTGCGCGCGGTCATCGAGCAGCTGGACTCGCGCCGCGCGCAGATCTACGTCGAGTCGCTGATCGTCAAGATCGACAACAGCAAGGCCGGCCAGTTCGGCGTGCAGTGGCAGAACATCTTTGGCAACAAGGGTGACGCGACCATCTACGGCGCCGGCACCAACTACGGCACCGGCCTGGCCAACATCATCAACGCCACCGGCGCGGTGGCCACCGGCACCAGCGCCATCGTGACGGCGCAGACCTCCACGCCGGCCCCGACGGGCCTGAACATCGGCATCCTGAAGAAGTTCGGCAGCGTCTACACACTGGGCGCCGTGGCCAACTTCTTCGAGAGCCAGAGCGGCGCCAACGTGCTGTCCACGCCCAACCTCGTGTCGCTGGACAACGAGGAGGCACGCATCGTCATCGGCCAGAACGTGCCCTTCGTGACGGGCTCCTACGCCAACACCGGCTCGTCGACCGGCGGCACCGTGAACCCGTTCCAGACCGTCGACCGCAAGGACGTGGGCCTGACGCTGAAGATCAAGAGCCAGATCGGCGAGGGCGGCACCGTGCGCATGCAGGTGTACCAGGAGAACTCCAACGTGACGGCCCAGGGCGTCAACGGGCCGACGCTGGACAAGAGCGCCATCGAGACCTCCGTCGTCGTCGAGGACAGCGACATCATCGTGCTGGGCGGGCTGATGAAGGACGAGTACGACGACGGCGAGGCCGGCGTGCCGGGGCTGTCCAAGATCCCGCTGCTGGGCAACCTGTTCGGCAATAAGAACCGCAAGCGCGTGAAGAGCAACCTGATGGTGTTCCTGCGCCCGGTCGTGCTGCGCACCGCCGAGAGCACCAACCAGCTCAGCATGGACCGCTACGACAGCATCCGTGCCGTGCAGCAGAACGGCCAGCCGGGCAAGAACTGGGCGCTGCCCGACACGGGCGCGCCGGTGCTGCCGGAGCCCAAGGCACCGGCCGGCAAGGCCACGCCGCGGTAAGCCGCCATGGCCGTCAATCGCCACCCCCTGCCCTATGCCTTCGCGAAGGCGCACCGAGTGCTGCTGGAGGACGACGGCAGCGCGCTGACGCTCTGGGCCTCGCCCGAGGTGGGCTGGGCCACACTGTCCGAAGTGCAGCGCCTGTACTCTGTGGACAAGCTGGAGTCCGAGGCCGACGCGTCGCTGGCCGAGCGCATCAATGCCGCGTATGCCGGCAGCGAGAGCAGTGCGGCGGTCGTCGTCGGCGAGGTCGAGAGCGCGGTGGACCTGAGCCGCATGATGCAGGACCTGCCCGCCGTGGAAGACCTGCTGGAGGCCGCCAACGACGCGCCCATCATCCGCATGCTCAACGCGCTGCTGACGCAGGCCGCCAAGGACGGCGCGAGCGACATCCACATCGAGCCCTACGAGCGCAGCAGCTCGGTGCGCTTTCGCGTGGACGGCACGCTGCGCGAGGTGGTGCAGCCCAACAAGGCGCTGCACGCCGCGCTGATCAGCCGCCTGAAGATCATGGCCGAGCTGGACATTGCCGAGAAGCGCCTGCCGCAGGACGGCCGCATCTCGCTGCGCATCGGCGGCCGCGCCATCGATGTGCGCGTGTCCACGCTGCCCTCCGCCCACGGCGAGCGCGCCGTGCTGCGCCTCCTGGACAAGAGCGAATCCAAGTTCACGCTGGAAGGCCTGGGCATGGACGGCCAGGTGCTGTCCGCGTTCAAGAAGCTGGTGCAGCAGCCGCACGGCATCGTGCTGGTCACCGGCCCGACCGGCTCGGGCAAGACGACGTCGCTGTACGCGTCGCTGCAGACCGTGGACACCAGCACCACCAATGTGCTGACGGTGGAAGACCCGATCGAGTACGAGCTGCCCGGCATCGGCCAGACGCAGGTCAACGCCAAGATCGACCTGACCTTCGCCAAGGCGCTGCGCGCGATCCTGCGCCAGGACCCGGACGTCATCATGATCGGCGAGATCCGCGACTACGAGACCGCGCAGATCGCCATCCAGGCGTCGCTGACGGGCCACCTGGTGCTGGCCACGCTGCACACCAACGACGCGCCCAGCGCCGTCACGCGGCTGACCGACATGGGCGTGGAGCCCTTCCTGCTGTCCAGCTCGCTGCTGGGCGTGCTGGCACAGCGGCTGGTGCGCCGGCTGTGCCCGGTCTGCAAGACGCAGGACGAACACCAGCGCTGGCACCCCGTGGGCTGCGAGGCCTGCGGCCACACCGGCTACAAGGGCCGCACCGGCGTCTACGAGCTGATGGTGGCCGACGAAGCCGTGCGCGGCCTCATCCACAACCGCGCGCCCGAGAGCCAGCTGCAGGCGGCCGCCGTGGCGAACGGGCTGCGCTCCATGCGCGAGGACGGCGAGCGGCTGATCGAGGCCGGCGTCACGTCGCTGGAAGAAGTCCTCCGCGTGACCCGAGAGTGATATGAAGCCCCTCGTCCAACGAGTACGTTGGCCGGTCCCCCGAGGGGACGGCGACGCTCGCGGCATTGAGCCACGAGCACGTCGCCGTGGCGGGCCGGCTTGGGAGCAGCCCGGCGCTCGTCCCGCAGGATTCCGCTGACATGCCCGCCTACAAGTACGAAGCCCTCACCGACTCCGGTCGCCAGAACACCGGTCTGATCGAGGCTGACAACCCGCGCGCCGCGCGGGCCGCCGTGCGCGCGCTGGGCCTGACGCCGCTGGCCATCGAGCAGGTGCAGCAGCACGGCGCGCAGGAAGGGAGCCGCTTCACGCGCCGCGTGTTCAGCGCCACCGCGCTGGCCGTGTGGACGCGCCAGCTCGCCGGCCTGGTGGGCTCCGGCCTGCCCATCGAGCGTGCCCTCACCGCGCTGGCCGACGAGAGCGAGGACGTGCGCCAGCGCGAACTCATCAGCCAGCTCAAGGCCGAGGTGAATGCCGGTTCGACGTTCGCCCGCGCGCTGGCCACGGCGCCGCGCGAGTTCGACGATGTCTTCCGCGGTGTCGTTGCCGCCGGCGAGCAAAGCGGCGCGCTGGGCCAGGTGCTGGAGAAGCTGGCCGACGACCTGGAGGCCCGCGAGGACCTGAAGGGCAAGCTGGTCGGCGCGATGGCCTACCCGGCCATCATCTCGATGATCTCGGTGCTCATCGTCATCTTCCTCGTCACCTACGTGGTGCCGCAGATCGCCACCGTGTTCACCAGCTCCAAGCGCACGCTGCCGGCGCTGACGATAGGCATGCTGGCCGTCAGCGACTTCGTGCGCACCTGGGGCTGGGCCATGCTGGCCGCGCTCGTGACGGGCGCGCTGCTGCTGCGCCAGGCACTGAAGGCGCCGGCGTTCCGGCTGCGTTTCGACGCCGGCCTGCTGCGCGTGCCGCTGGTCGGCCGGCTGGCGCGCGGCTACAACGCGGCGCGCTTCGCCGGCACGCTGGCCATGCTGGCGGCGGCGGGCGTGCCCATCCTGAAGGCGCTGCAGGCGGCGGCCGAAACGCTGTCCAACCGCGCCATGCAGGCCGACGCGCTGGACGCGCTGGTGCAGGTGCGCGAAGGCGCGCCGCTGGGCTCGGCGCTGGCCGGCAAGAAGCGCTTCCCCGGCATCCTGGCCATGTTCGCGCGCCTGGGCGAGCAGACCGGCCAGTTGCCCGAGATGCTGGGCCGCGCCGCGCGCCAGCTCAGTGTGGAAGTGACGCGCCGATCGATGGCCGCGGCCACGCTGCTGGAGCCGCTGCTCATCGTCGCCATGGGGGCCATCGTGCTGGTCATCGTGCTGGCCGTGCTGCTGCCCATCATCCAGCTCAACACCTGGGTGAAATAGGGCATAGCATCGGCGCCATGTCCGCAACGACCTGGCGATGCCTGCTGACCGCGGCGCTCGCGCTGCACCTGACGGCGCGTGCCGCGGGGCCGGTCGTGCTGGCCGGCGAGGACGACTGGGCGCCCTACAGCGCGGCGGAGTCCCCGGGCAGCCCGCAGGAGCAGCCGCCCAAGGGCTTCAGCGTGACGCTGATCCGCGCCGCCTTCGCCACGCAGGGCATCACGCCGCAATTCGTCACCGTGCCCTTCGCGCGCTGCATGCTGCTGGCGCGCTCGCGCGAGGTGGCGGGCTGCTTCAACGCCACCGTCACCGACGAGAACCGCGACGACTACCTCTGGCACCAGCCGCCCATGTTCGAGGAGGAGCTGTCCATCTTCGGCCGGGCGGGCGAGGCCGGCCCCGAGCTGCGCCTGGCCGACCTGCGCGGCAAGCGTGTGGCCATCACCAACGGCTACACCTACCCCACCGAGTTCATGCGCGACCCGCGCATCCAGCGCTTCACGGCCACGTCGGACGCCAACCTGCTGCGCATGCTGGTCAACGGCCGCGTGGACTACATCCTGCTGAACCGCACGCCGGGCTGGATGCGCATCGACGCCGCGCCCGAGTTCCGCGGCAAGGTCGTGCGGCGCGGCATCCTGAGCGCGGATGCGTTCTGGGTCGCGTTCTCCAAGGCCCATCCGGACGGCCCCGCGCTGGCCCAGGCCTTCGGCCGCGGCCTCGCGCAGATGCGCCGCGACGGCAGCTACGCGCGCCTGCTGGACGAGTTCCGCAAGCAGGTGGGCTACCGCTGAGCCGCGCTACCCGGGGTTGGCCAGCGCGGCCAGCACGCGCACCACGACGGCGATCAGCAGCACCCCCAGCCCGAAGCGGCGCCACGACGGGTCGCGCTTCTTCAGCGACTGCGTCACCCACACCAGGCCCAGGATGAGGAACCACAGGTTCAGGTGGGCGATGGCCAGCAGCAGCATGCCCAGCAGCTGCGCGCCGTAGCGGCCCCACGGCACGGCGTCCGTCGCACCTGCACCTGCACCTGCACCTGCACCTGCACCTGCACCTGCACCTGCACCTGCACCTGCACCTGCACCTGCACCTGCACCTGCACCTGCACCTGCACCTGCACCTGCACCTGCACCTGCACCTGCACCCGCACCAGCACCCGCCCCCGCTGGTACCGCCGCAGCCGGCGCGCGAGCGGCCTGCCGGGGCGCAGTCGCAGGCCGGCGGGCCTCGTTGCGCGCCGCGCGTTCGGCATTGATGCGGGCCTGCCGCGCGGCCTTCATCTGGCCGGCCGTCAGCGCCAGCTGCGGCTCGGGCGCCGGGGCCACCTGCCACCAGTCGCCCTGCCCGCGCGCCGGCGCCTGGCCACGGGCGGCCTGCGCGCGGAAGGCGTCGCCCCGGGGCGCGGCGCCCGCGGCACCCGGCAGCGCCAGGGCCCGCTGCAGCAGCGCCCGGCCCTGCTGGGCGTTGACCATGTGCACGAAGCGCGCATAGCCCACCAGCGTGTCGCGCGTGGCGGCCTGGCCCTGCCAGGTGGCTGCCTGCAGCCCCTGCTGGCCGGCGCGGTGCAGCGCGGCGCGCAGCTTGCGGCGCTCCTCGCGCGACACCGACGGCTGGCCGTTGACGACGATGCCGGTCACCTCCTGACGCGTACCGCGGCGCATGACGCGCTGCTTGTCGGGGTGCGGCGTGAAGCCCTCGTCGCGCAGCACGTGGTGCACCTGGCGCAGCAGCGTGCCGACGCGCTGCGCGGCCTCGCCCGCGGCGGAGAACGTCAGGTCGTCGGCATAGCGCGTGTACGCAAAGCCCAGCTTGGCCGCCAGACCGGCCAGGCGCCGGTCCAGCTTGCGGCACAGGATGTTGGTCAGCATCGGGCTGGTGGGTGCGCCCTGGGGCAGCACGCGCTCATGGCCCTTGCCGCCGACGAAGAAGCGCTCGCCATCCACCGTCAGCTCGTCGCAGGCATTCTCGCTGCACAGCAGCGCCAGCAGGCTGGCCACCGCCTCGCCGTAGCCCAGGCCGCGGAACACGCCCTTGATGCGCGGCAGGTGCACGCTGGGGAAGAAGTCCTTCAGGTCGAGGTTGATGACCACGTCCTGCCCGCAATGCGGCTGGGCGTTGCTGACGATGCTGCGCCCCGGCAGGAAGCCGTGCGCCGCGGCATGCACGGGCACCTTGGCGAGCAGGTTGTCCAGCACCCAGTACTGCGCGCGCTTGAGGCGCGGCATGGGGGCGGAGATGGTGCGCACGCCGCCCGTCTTCTTCGGCAGGTGGAAGCGCCGGTAATGCGTGCTGCGCGCCACCTCGCGGTGGAAGCACAGGAACTTCAGCTCGGGCAGCGACAGGCCCATCGCCTGCGCCAGCTCCAGCGGCGTCGTCAGCGCCGGCAGGCCGGCCGCCAGCAGGCGCGCCTTGGCGGCCTCCGGGTCGGTCTCGGCGCCCAGGCCGCCCGACACGCCTTCGCCCAGGTAGCCCGCCTGCGTCTGGCGGGCTGCGTGCCAGCGCAGCGCACGCTTGTAGCGCTCACGCTCGCGGGCCTGGGCGCGCGCCTCGCGCTGTTCGCGGGCCTGCGCCATGCGCTCGCGGCGCATCGCCTGCAGCGCGGCCTGCGGGTCGCCCTTGACCTGCAGCTCGCCCTGCAGCGCGGTGAGCGCCTTGTACAGCTCGGCTTCACGCTCGATGAGCGCCGCCTCGATGGTGGGTTGTTGGGCGCCCTTGGGCCAGTAGCCCAGGCGCTGCATCTCGGCGAGGACGACGGCGTCCTTGCTGCTGAGGGCGATGCGGGCCAGCAGCTCCGCACGGGTGGGCATGCGCTCAGTCATGAGACCTGCCCGAAAAAGGTGAGTGCAGTGCGCTTCTCATCGAAGAGCCCGAAGGGCTTGAGGGACGGGGTCTGTCCACTCGACGCCGGGCGCCACCCGTCGCGCCATTGCGTTCGGAGCGAACCCCATCGGCAATGCGCGACGGGTGGCAGCCCGGCACAGTGAAGACGGACCCCGTGGTGCGTAGAACGGCAGTTCACAAGGGCGGCGAAACACCGCCCGGGTTGCAAGAGCCCACGCACTGCACTCGGGCGCAGTGTAGCCACGGATTTCGTCATCACGCCCCCCTCGCTTTTGTCGCGTCGTCCAGCTGGGGCTGGGCCAGCTGGCGCAGGGCCAGCAGGTGCTGGCAGGGCCCGCGCCGCAGCTTGTTCTGGCTGTAGAAGTTGCAGCCGCAGTGGCCGTCCTGCAGTTGCTGGTCGGCGTTCAGCGTCAGGCGCGGAGCGAAGGCGTGGGCGCCGGCCTTCACCGAGCCGTCGATGAGGATGCGCGACGCCTCCTGGCGGATGCTGCCGACACGCACACCGCCGGCATGGATCAGCGCCAGCGCCTGTGCCTCCTCGGGGCTGGCAAAGCGCAGGCGCTCCAGTGGCAGCGGCTCGCGCGACAGCTCGCGCCACGCGTAGCGGCCCGTCGGCAGGTCGAAGATCGCGCGGCCGGCCTGCACCCAGGCGGTCATCGCCGCGTCCACGTCGGCCTGCGGCAGGCCGGTACGTGCCGACAGTTCGGCCGGTGTCGCCAGCCACGTGGACTGCAGTGCCGCGGCCACCGCGAGCTGGCTGGCCTCGCTGACGTCGTGCCGCGCCTGCAGCAGGTCGAAGCGCCCGGCGGCCGACCAGTCGTTGGCCGTCCAGCCCGACAGCCCCAGCGTGACGGTCACGTCGCCCATCTCGATGACCCAGAAGCTCGGCATGCCCGAGCCCAGCAGGTGCACGCGCACGCGTGTCGCCAGCGCGATCAGCCGCTCCAGCGTCAGCAGGCGGCGCCGGCCCCACAGCCGCACCGTGCGCGGCTGGGCCAGCGGCGTGCCGACGACGGCACTGCGCCGCGCGGTCAGCTCGATGTTCCACGGCTCCAGCACCATCCGCGCGGGCTTGCCCGGCGCCAGCTCGAAGCGCAGCGAGCGCGGCCCGGCGCGCTCCTTGCGCTCGCGCAGCGCGCTGCACAGGTTGTGCAGGTCCATGGGGTGCAGCTCCAGCACCGTGGCCGGCAGCGTCATCGCGCTGGACACCTGCAGAAAGCCGCGCACCCAGCTGTCGGGCAGGTCGATCTTTTCTTCGACGAAGGCCGGGTCGTCGCCGGTGGCGACGGTGAAGCCGGTCGGGTCCACGTCGAAGCGCGTGGCCTTGTAGTCGCGGATCTTCTGGAACTCCTCGAACAGGCCGGCCGAGTAGTCGATGTTGGTGGTGCCGCAGGCCATGTCGCCGATGCGGTCGAACACGTCGTGGCGGATGCTGACGGCGCAGTAGCTGGACTCGTCCTGGCTGAAGGCCTCGAACAGCAGGCGCTCGGGGTGCACCGTGATGACCGGGTCCAGCACGAACCAGGCGTCGCGGTTGGCCTGGTAAAGCCAGTCGAAGTAGCGCGCGCGGGCCTTGTAGAACGGCGACAGCAGCGACGCCTTCTTCTCGCGCAGCTGCGCCAGCTCGGCCGTGATCTCCGCCGCGCGGGCCTTCAGCGTCTGCGCCTGGGCCATGAAGGTCGCCAGCATCTGGCTCTCGTTGGCCTGCAGCCAGGTCTGGTAGGCACCGGGGTCGCGGCCGCGAAAGCGCAGGTCGCTGACGACCACCGCGTGCAGCGCCGACAGCGCCTCGCGGAACACCAGGTGCGCATGCGAGTCGCGCCGCAGCTCGCCCTGGAAGTGCGTCGGCGGGCGCAGGGTGTCGGGCGCGAAGCGGAAGGCCTGCGTGGTGGCGCTGTCGTCCACCGTCGTGGCGCCGTAGTACTTGTAGCGGAATTGCATGGTCAGGCCTGCACCTCGGGCTGCTGCCAGCTCAGGAAGGGCAGCGGCAGCTGCGGGTGGCGGCGCGCGATGTCGCGCAGGCCGGCGATGTATTGCGGCTTGTCGGTCAGGCTGGCCGTGACGACCTGGCGCGCGAAGATCTCGGCGACGACTGCCGCCGTCTCGGGCGCGGCCACCTGCGCGCGCAGGAACTCGGTGATGCGCGTCTTGGCTGCGCGGCCGCGGTGCACCTGGCTCAGCACGGTCAGCAGATAGGGCGTCAGCGCGCGCAGCTGGCGGGCCAGCGCGGCGGGGTCGTCGGTGGGCAGCGCCAGCAGCCACTGCGTGACGAACAGCTGCACGGCCGAGCTGGGGTGCTGGCTCAGCCGCGTGAGGCACAAGGCCGCGTCGGCCGCACTCATGCGCCGCACGAGGCGGCCGCGGCCCAGCGCCTGCACCCACGGCTGCGGGTGGTCCACCCACGCGATCAGCAGCTCCACGCTCAGCGCGTCGTCCGGCAGGCGCTCGCCGAACAGCTCGCGCGTGTAGGCCTGCGCGTCGTCGAACGTCGCGTCGGCCAGCGGCAGCAGCTCGGCCACCTGCTCGGGCGCGGGCTGCGCGGGCAGCCGCGCGTCCAGCGCCCGCATGGCCCACTGGCGCACGCCGGCGTCGGCATGCCGCACCAGCGTGGCGAGCTGGCGCAGGCTGTAGTCACCGACGCCAAGCGCGGGCAGCGCCCAGGCACCGTAGCGCTGCGCGCCGCCGCTGCGGGCCTGCAGCGCGCGCCACACGCCGGACGGATCGCGCGCCGGCGCGAAGGCGGCGAGGTCCTGCGTCAGCCAGCGCAGCAGGTCGTCGTGCAGGCCCTCGCCGGCCTCGCCCTGGAACAGCGCCGCGTGCAGGCGCGCGGCCAGCGTGTGGCCCAGCGCCGCGTCGCGCGCGGCCAGCCGCAGCAGCGCCGGCCCCACGGCGGCGCGCACGCCGGCTGCGGGCTGCGTGGCCAGCGCGACGAGCAGGTCCACCTGGCTGCCCAGCACGTCGTCCGGGAAGGCCGCCAGCAGCCGCGCACCGCAGGCCCGCAGCTCGCCGTCTTGCGCAGCCAGCAGGCGCGTCAGCGTGGCTGGCGGCACGACCGCGAGGCCGGCCGGGTGCAGCAGCAGCCAGCTGACGGCCAGGTTGACGACGGCCGTGACCGGGTGCTCCAGCAGCGGCAGCAGCGCGCCCAGCCCCTGCCAGGCCGACGCGGCGGGCGCCAGCGGCCCCTGCAGCAGCGGCTCGGCCTGCGCGGCGCCCAACGCGAGGCCGGGGTCTTGCACGTCGGCCGCGAGCAGTGCGCCCAGCAGCTCGCGCAGCAGCGGCTCGGCCGGCGCCAACAGCGCCAGTCCCTGCCCCTGCCTGCGCACGCGGCTGTCTGCCGACAGCAGCAGCGCCACGACGAGCTGGGCATGCTGCGCGAAGGCGGCCGGGTCGCCGGCGAGGTGCAGCAGCGCGTGGTCGCGCGCCGGTGCGTGCAGGCTGGCAGCCATCAGCATCAGCCAGGGCACCTGCGCTGAGGTGTCGGCCAGCGACGCCAGCCGCTCGCGTGCCGCGCCGAAGCCCAGCGCCGCAGCGGCCTCGTAGTCGCTGCGCAGCAGCGCGCCCAGCACGCCTGGAGGCTGCTGCTGCAGGAAGGCGGCGTGGTCCTGCAGCGCGCGCGCCGCCACCGCCTGCACCAGCCCGCTGCGGCTGCGCAACGACAGCTGCAGCAAGGCTTCCGGGTGGGCGTCCCACATGGCCTGCAGCGCCTCGGGCCGCTGCGCGAACGGGCGGCTGGTGTCCAGCGGCTGGTAGGTCCACCAACGCATCGCCCGTGGGCTGGCATGCAGGCCCGGCCAGCGGGCCAGCAGCAGCCGCTGCACGAGCAGCCAGCCCGAGCCCCGGGGATATTGCCGCGTCACCGACTCGTAGCGCCCATTGACAAGCTCCCAGCGGCGCTCCTCGCGCGGCGCGGGCTGCTCGTCATCCACCAGCCCCAGCAGCAGCCCGACGGCCAGCTCGGGCGCATGGGCATGCCCCAGCGCAGCCAGCCGGCGCAGCTGGCGCCAGGCGCGCAGGCGCAGGTAGTCGCGCGTGCGCTTGCCGAAGGCGCGGGCCGGCGCACGCGCACCGCCCATGGCGCGCTGTATCCAGCTGCCGGTGGCGGGCGACACGTACTGCCGGCCGCCGGCCTGGCCCAGCGCGGCCATGCCGTTCTCGAAGCGCGCATGCAGCTGGCCCACCACCTCGGCGTCGCGCCGCAGCTCGGCGGCCTTGTAGACGTAGCGAACGCCCTGGAAGTGCGGCGCCTGCAGCGGCAGCGCCTGCAGGAGGCGCAGCAGCGCGGCGCGCGGCTCGTGCTGCGTCCAGGCGATGTCGTACCAGTCCAGCAGCAGCTCGGGCCAGGTGGTGCCGCGCTGCGGCAGCGCCGCCTCCACGCGGGCCAGCAGCGCTTCGGCGGGTTCGTCGCTGTACAGCACCTCGCGCCAGCCGGGCAGCAGCGTCTCGGCATGGGCGGCACGCCCGGCCGGTGTCTGCAGCATCAGCCACGCCTGGCGGGCCGTGCGGCAGGTGGCCGGGCTGCGGCCACGGCGTGACAGTTCCTGCATCGCCTCGGCGGCGCCCGCGTCGCCCAGCCGGGCGATGGCGGCGGCCAGGCACAGGTCCAGCAAGTCGTCACCGCTGCCCAGCAGCTCCACGAGGCGCGGCACCACGCCGCGCAGCGCCTGCTGCGCGGCGCTGTCGGGCGCCGCAGCATCGCTCACCTCGGCCACGCGCCATGCGGCGCGCGCGCGGCGCGCCGGGGGCAGCAGCTTCCAGCGCACCGGCTGGAAGCGGGCGACAAGCTGGGCAACCGCCTGTGGCACGTCGCCCGCCGAGGCGGCCGGCGCCGGCGCGACAGCGGCGGGCTGCGGCGCCCAATCGGCCAGCTCCGGGAAGCCGTCGTGCGCCAGCAGCTGGTCGCCCGCGGCGAGACGGCGGCGCAGGTAGTCCAGCGCGCGGCGCCGTGCCTCGGCCAGCTCGCAGGGGCTGGGCGTCAGCGTCGACTCGCGCGTGGCGTCGCGCACCGTCACCACGTGGCGGGCGTCGGACGCGAGGTCCAGCGCCACCAGCTCGACGACGCAACGCTGCGCCGGGTTGCGCGATCGCGCCAGCGTCGCGCGGGCCATCTTCTGCATTCGCAAGCCTCCCCAGCCCACTCTTGAACAAGATCGTCGGCGACCGGCCTGCCCGGTCGCGCGGGCCGCATGGTAGGGCCGCGCGGCGGCGGCCCTGCCTCCCAAGCTTGGGGGGCCGCCGTCAGCCCGCGGGCAGCGTGCGCGCCACCTCGGCCGCGGCCGCGATCTCGCGCGCCACCAGCGGCTCCACCAGCCCGTCCCGGTGCAGCAGCTCCACCGCGGCGTTGAAGGCGGCCAGCAGCGCCGCGCCGCCGTCCTGCGTGCGCGGCACGGCCAGGTGGATGGCCGTGGCGCCCAGCACCGCATTGCCCGCCATCACGCGGCCCTCGTAGGCCGCCAGCTGCTGCAGCATGCGCCCGCCCAGCTCGGTGACCACCGCGTAGTCGATGCGTTCGCGCAGCAGCTTGGCGAAGTTGTGCACGTCGCTGGCCACGTCCTCGCAGACGAAACGGCCCTGGCGCCGCGCCGTGTCGAACGCCTCGCCGTAAGACCAGCCGCGGATGACGCCGACGCGCTTACCCTGCAGGCTGTCCAGCCCCTGGTAGAGCGCGCCGGTGGAGTACACCGCCAGCCGCTCCAGGAAATACGGCTGGCTGAACAGCCAGCGCTGCTCACGCTCGGGCGTGCGGATGACGGCGCCGGCGATCAGCTGGCCCGCGTCCACCTCGGTCAGCATGCGCTTGAACGGCAGCGCGCGCAGCTCGCAAGGCCGGCGCATCGCCGCGAAGGCCGCGCCCACCAGCGCCGGGTAGATGCCGCGCGCAGCCGGTGACGCGGCGGCGCGGTACATGGTGGGCAGGCTGCCCTCGTCGAAGCCGATGGCGGCTGGCGAGGCGTGCAAGGCCTGCCCCCGGGCCAGCCCGGCCCAGGCCAGCCCGCTGGCAAGGCAATCTCTGCGTTTCAACGCTTTTCTCCCTGTGCCGTTCCATCCTAGGCCTACGCCCCTGCCGCGACAATCGCCGCATGCCTGCCACGCTGAACGGTCAACTCGTCGTCGCGATCTCGTCGCGCGCCCTCTTCGACTTCGAGGCCGAGAACGAGGTGTTCGAGGCCCACGACGACCACGCCTACATGGCACTGCAGCAGCGGCTGCTGGACGAGCCGGCCGCGCCGGGCGTCGCGTTCTCTCTGGTGAAGAAGCTGCTGGCCTTCAACGCCGGCGGCACGCCCCGCGTGGAGGTGGTGGTGCTGTCGCGCAACGACCCCATGTCGGGCCTGCGCGTGTTCCGCTCGGCGCGGCACTACGGCCTGCCGATCGAGCGCGGCGTGTTCACGCGCGGGGCGTCGCCGTGGCGCTACCTGCGGCCGCTGTCGGCGCAGCTGTTCCTGTCGGCCAACGACGACGACGTGCGCCAGGCGCTGGCCGCCGGCGTGGCCGCGGCGCGCGTGATGCCGCAGGCCGCGCGCGCGTCGGCGGCACACCCGCACGAGCTGCGCATCGCGTTCGACGGCGACGCGGTGCTGTTCTCCGACGAGGCCGAGCAGGTGTTCCAGCGCGACGGCCTCGCGGCCTTCCAGGCCCACGAGACCCAGCACGCCCACCGCCCGCTGCCGGCCGGCCCGTTCAAGCCGGTGCTGCAGGCGCTGCACGTGCTGCAGCAGGTGCCCGGCATGGCGGTGCGCACGGCGCTGGTGACGGCGCGCAGCGCGCCGGCGCACGAGCGCGCCATCCGCACGCTGATGGACTGGGACATCGAGGTCGACGAGGCCATGTTCCTCGGCGGCCTGGCCAAGGGCGAGTTCCTGCGCGAGTTCGAGCCCGACTTCTTCTTCGACGACCAGGCCGGCCATGTGGCCAGCGCGGCCCAGCACGTGCCGGCGGGCCAGGTGGCCGCCGGCATCGCGTCGGCGCTGCCGGTCAAGGCCTGAAACGCTCCACGCCCTCCGCGCCCCAGCGGTCGGCGTCCAGCCGCAGCGGCACCGCGTCGTTGGCCAGCCAGGCCTTCAGGTAGCGCGAGTAGCCGGCGCCGCCGGGCTGCTCGCTGAGGCCGCCGGGCCAGACGTTCTCGACGCGCGACGTGCCCCAGGGCGCCACCTGCGCCACCAGCCGCTGCGACGCGGCGTGCCGGCTGATGAAGGCGTCGGGCGTGGCCGCGCGCGGGTCGAAGCCGGCCACGTCCACGTTCTGGAAGCCGCCGTCCATCGGGATGCCGGCCTGCCCCGGCAACGGTGGCGGGAACGGGTTGCCCACCGACGGGATCGTGAACGGCGCGCCCAGGTTGCTCTTCAGCTCCACGCGGTGCAGCTTGCCCCAGCGGTAGTCGGCCTGGTTGGTCGAGTTGCCGAACGCGGGCTTGAACGCGTCGCTGGCGGCCAGCGCCAGCGCGTCGGCCAGGCTCTGCAGCAGCACCAGGTCGCGCCGGTCCTCGGCCGCGGCCACGCCGGGCACGGGGAAGAAGTCCAGCCCCGACGCGCCGCGGCCCTGCTGCTGCGGGAAGCTCTGCAGCAGGTGGCCCAGCGCGATCATCAGGTTGCCCGAGTCGGGCACCGGCAGGCCCGCGCCGCCGACGACGCGGTCGATGGTGTTGGCCGCGAAGCGGCTGCGCCACAGGTTGTAGAGCGTGGCCGCGACGGACGCGCGCACGTTGTCGCCGTCGGGGCGCTCGCCGGCGGGCTTGCCGGCGTCCCAGCCTTCGGTGAGGCCGGTGGGGCTGGTGAAGTCCCAGCGGCGCAGCCGGCCGGCGGCCTCGGCCACGCCCGGCTGGGCCGCCAGCGCGGCCAGCGCCGGCAGCGCGCCGGGGCGGCCGGCGCGGTCGAACGCGTTCAGCAGGTGGGGCAGGAACAGCTTGGCGTCGCGCAGCGTGCTGTCGGCCTGGATGGACTGCATGTCCTCGAAGCGCATGCGCCGGCGCGACAGCACGTCCTTGATGCGCGCCGTGATCTGGCCGGCGCGCAGGCCGGTGGAGTCGTTGAAGTTGAACGACAGGTAGTAGATGCCGCCGCCGGGCCGCGTCTCGTTGAACGGGTTGTTGTCCAGCGTGACGCCGATGGGGTCGTTGTTGCCGTTGGCGAAGAAGCCGGCCGGCGGGTTGATGATCTGCGGCAGCTCGGCGAACGGCAGCACCTCCCAGGGCAGCGCCTGCTGCGGCTGCGGGTTGCGCACCGGCAGCCACTCGTTGCCGCCCTGGCCGTTGCGGATGAAGTGCGGCGGCAGCCCGTTGACGATGCCGGCCTGCAGGTCCTCGCGCACCGGCACCTCGCCGCTGGTGAAGTAGCCCAGGTCGCCGCGGCTGTCGGCCACGACCCAGTTCTGCGCGCCGACGTCGAAGAACTGCAGCGCGGCCTTGAATTCGTCGACGGTGCCGGCACGCACGATGCGCAGGAAGGCCTCCAGCTCGCGCGTCGGGCCGGCGCCGGCCCACTGCAGCGACAGCGCCTTGCCGGTGGCGGCGTCGAACTGCACGACGGGGCCGTGGCGCGGCACGATCAACGTGGCAGCGGGGATGCCGTTGCCGGGCGGCACGGTGACGAGGTTGTCGGGCTGGCCGTCGCCGGGCCGGTTGGCGCGGTAAACCTCGGGCACCGGGATGACCGCCTCGCGCTGGCCCTTGTACAGGCTGGCCAGGCCGCTGGGCGACGTGGCGTCGGGCACCAGCTGTTCCTGGTAGGTGTCGGTCACGTCGAACAGCGAGTTCGTGCTGCCCCAGGCCAGGTGGGCGTTGTAGCCGCCCAGCACGGCCGGCACGCCGGCGAAGCTGTCGCCGACGACGCGCAGCGCCGTCGCGCGCGGGCCGCTGACGGCCAGCGCGATGGGGTACCAGACGCCCGGCGCCGTGATCTGCAGGTGCTTGTCGTTGGCGATCAGCGGCCGCCCGCTGTCGGTGAAGCGGGCGCTGACGGCCCACAGGTTGGAGCCGGCGCGGTGGTCGCGCTGCGTGATGCCGCGCAGCGCCGGCACGTCGCGCAGCTGCTCGCGCCAGCGCTGCGCCAGGCGCGCGGCGACGTCGTCCACGTCGGCACCGTGGCCCCAGCGCGGCCGACCCGGGCCGGCATGCGGGCGCGGGCGGCGCTGCTGGGCGTCGGGCACGGTGACGGCCGTGTCCAGCGGCGCGACGCGGTTCAGGTCGTCGAAGAACAAGGCCTTGCCGTCGAAGCCGGCCAGCGCGCCGGCCTTCTGGTAGGCCGCCAGCGCCAGCGTGTTGTCGACGTCGGTCTCCAGAGACAGCTGGGCCGCGAACAGCTTGCCGATGACGACGGAATCCAGCGGTGTCCACGGCGCGAACTGCGTCAGCTCCAGCGCGCGGTACTGCACCGGCAGCGGCTGCGTGGACACGTAGGCGTTGACGCCGCGTGCGTAGGCCTCCAGCGCGGCGACGGCGTCGGGCGACAGCGCCGCCAGCGAGCGCTGCGCCGCGCGGCGCAGGCCGAGGGTGCGCATCTGCACGTCCGACGCCAGCGCGCCGGTGCCCAGCAGCTCGGCCAGCGTGCCGCTGGCGGTGCGGCGGAACTCGTCCATCTGGAACAGCCGGTCGCGCGCATGCACATAGCCCTGCATGAACCACAGGTCGGCCTCGGTGCGGGCCTCCACGTGCAGGATGCCGCTGCGGTCCCGCACGAGCTGGGCCGGCGCGCTCAGGCCGGCGAGCTGGACGGCCTGGGCTTCGGTGCCATGGGCCTGGGCCAGCGAGGCCCCCAGGGATACCACGAGGGCGATGAGATGACGCGACATGCCGGCTCCCGGTCGTTGCAGAGGCCGGCACTATCCGCCGTCGGCGCCGGCCAGACATGCGGGTAGCTACCACCCATCCCTAGGAGTGCATTCACCTGTCGCTGACACGCTGCGGACATCGTCCGCTGATGGCGCCCTCAGGGCAGCAGCTGCAGCGCCAGGCTGCGCTCGGCCAGCCACAGCGCGGCCAGCGCGGCGATGGCGCTCGACCCGCCCGGCACGATCCAGCGCCGGTAGGCCGGGCGGCCGCGCAGCCACAGGGCCGGCGGCAGCAGCAGCGCCACGGCGGCGAGCTGGCCCAGCTCCACCCCGAGGTTGAAGCCCAGCAGCGGCCACAGCAGCTCGCGGCCGCGCAGCCCCAGGTCCGTCAACGGCCCGGCGAAGCCCACGCCATGCACCAGCCCGAACACGGCCACCATGGCCCAGCGCGGCCCGGGCACGAAGGGGCGGATGTTGTCCAGCGCGGCCAGCAGCACGGTTAGCGCGATCAGCGATTCGACGACCGCGCCCGCCGGCGCGATGACGCCCGCCGCGGCCAGCCCCAGCGTGATGGAGTGGGCCGCGGTGAAGGCGGTGACGAGCTTGAGCGTCTCCGCGAGCGCGGCCCGCGCGCTGGCCCGTGGTGCCCAGCCGCGGCCGTCGCGCCGCCACACGGCGACGAGCAGCAGCGTGGCGAGGAACAGCAGATGGTCCAGCCCGCTGGCGATGTGCGCCGCGCCTTCGACGATGAAACCGCCCAGCCCCGTGCCGGCCGTGCTGAGCACCTGCGGGCCGGCGCCGGGCACCAGCACCAGCGGCTCCCCCGCGGCGCCGGCGAGGCGGGCCAGGCCGCGGTGGCCAGCGTCGGTGGCGGCGAACAGCCGGTAGTCCAGCGCCAGCTCGCGCACGGCGGCCGGGCAGCGCCACGGCGTGACGAGCACCGCGTGCATGCCGTCACGGTGCGCCTCCAGCTGCGGCGGCGCGGGCTGCTCGCGCGTGCAGGCGGCGCCGTCGGCCGTGAAGCGCAGGCCGGCATCGGCCAGCGCCGTGATGTCGGCCCAGCGCGTGCGCACCTCGCCCCAGCTCAGCGTGCCGTCGCCGTCGGCATCCAGGCCCAGGTCGCGGTCCAGGTCGCGCAGCGCGAGGTCCAGCCGCTGCTCGACCTGCGCGCCGTCCACGCGGTAGCGCAGGTAGGCCTCGCTGGCCTGGTGGGCCCAGGCGGGGGCGCAGAACAGCAGCAGGAGCAGAACGCGGATCACGGCGGCAGCAGCGGAGCGAGGCGCGCATCTTGCCAGCCCGTGTCGCGCACGAAGCGGGCCAGCCCCTGGCGCGCGGGCTCGCCGTCGCGGCCGGCGGCCTGGGCGGCGCGCGCCAGCAGCACGGCGTCCGCCGGCTCGCGCTGCCAGGCCCAGTTGGCCTGGGCCAGCCGCAGCGCCTCGCGCGGCTGGCCGGCCACGTCCAGCGCAAAGCGGGCCTGCTCGCGCGCATGCCTGCCGGGCTCGCGCCGGTCGGCGGCGGCGAGGCTGTCCTGCAGGCGGGCGGCGGGCGCGTCGGCGTCGCGGCCCAGCCGCCGCAGCGCGATGACGTGGCGCAGCAGCAGCGCGTCGGCGTCGCTGCCTTGCGTCAGCGCCAGCGCGTCGGCCGCGCGGCCCTGGGCCAGCAACCAGTCGGCCAGCGCGGCGCGGGTGTAGACGTCGTCGCTCCCCAGCAGCGCCTGGCGGTACAGGCCTTGCGCGGTGGCATCGCCCAGGCGCTCGGCCAGCTCGGCGCGCATCAGCAGCAGCCACGGCGGCGTGGTGCGGCCGGGGCTGAGACGGGCCAGCGTCTGCGCTGCGGCGGGGGCGTTGCCGGACAGGCTGTCCAGCTCGGCCAGGCAGGCCGCGGCGGGCAGCGGCGCCAGCGGCTTGAGCTGCTCGCACAGCGCGCGCGACGGCGGCAGCTCGGCGCGCAGCTGGTGGATGGCTGCGGCGTCCAGCAAGGCCTGCGCGCGCAACTCCGACGCCAGGTCGTCGCGCGCCAGCAGAGCGCGCAACTGGGCCAGCGCCGCATCGAACTCGTGCCGCGCCTGCAGCACGCGGGCGCGCAGCAGCTGCGCTTCGGCCGGTGCATCGGCACGCGCCCACCAAGGCGCCAGCGCGGCCTGCGCAGCGCCCAGCTCGCGCGGGTCGCCCAGCGTGCGGGCGCGCTCCAGCGCGGCGCGTGCGGCGGCCAGTGCCAGCGGCAGCTGGGCCGGGTCGCGCGCCAGCGCCGCGCGGCGGGCGCGCTCGGCGGCGTCCATGCGGTAGGGCAGCCGCTGCACGATGTCGGCGTCGTCCTTCGGCGTGAAGGGCTCGGCCGCCACCGCGAGCGGCAGCACCAGCAGCAGGGCAAGCACAGCCTTCATGCTCAGATCGCGTAGGGCTCTTCGGTCTCGCTGGTGAACGGCTCGGCGGCAGGCAGCGTCAGCGCGTCGCCGGTCTCGTCGCCGGTGGGCCGCGTGTTCAGGTAGCCGACGAAGGCATCGCTGGACGTGATGGCGCTGTCGGGCACGGCGGTCTGCGGCGTGGGCATGGGCGCCGGGCCGGGGGCCGGCCCGCCGCTGTCGCCGCCCCCGCCACCGCAGGCGACGAGGGCCAGGCTGGCGGCACCGGCCGCCACGGTGGTCATCAGGGTGCGCATGGCGGCCTCCTTCACTTGGTGCCCGGGATGGGCGTGTTGAGGTAGGGGAAGCCGGGCAGCAGCGGCACGACGGCCTGGTCCACCGCGTCGTGCAGCTTGAACGCGGTGGCGCCCAGCGGCACGGCGGACGGCTTGCAGGCCGCGCCTAGCGCGAGCTTGTCGGTGTCGCCGTTGGCCACGCACAGGCCGCCCATGACGGCCACCAGCGAGATGTCGACGACGTCGTCCTTGGGCCGGCGGCCGTTGGGGTAGCCGGCGTTGTCGCTGCCATTCGCGAGGATGTTGCCGACGATGCCCAGCCGGTTCTGCTGCGCGAGGGGCACGGGCGCTATTGATGTGTTCAGCCGCAGCATCTCGGACGGCGTCACCGTGGCCAGCTGGTTAACGCCCTTGATGCCGGTCAGGAAGGTCGTGACGAGATCCGTGCGCGGGAAGTTGGTGGGCGCCGTGTTGGGCAGCGCCAGCGCGATCTCCAGCAGCGCGGGCAGCGTCGGGTGGGTCACGTAGTCGGCGAACTGGGCGTCGTCCTTGGGCTTGGCGCTGTTGAACCGGTCCTTGTCCTTCAGGCCGATGACGACCTCGTTGACCAGCGGCATGCCCAGGCGCGACACCTGCACCCACGCGCCGCCGGCCTTCTCGGCGGTCTGGTGGCCGCTCTTGGGCGTCGGGTCCAGCAGCCGGCCCTGGCGCAGGCTGGCGGTCGTCCAGCCGCCGATGACGTCGCTGCCGGCGCTCTTCAGGCAGTCCTTGTGCACCTCCAGCGCCAGCGTGGTGACGTTCTTGTCGCCGATGGTGTTGGGCGCGGCGTTGATCAGCGACGGGTCGGTGATGACGGAGACCGGCGCGTTGACCAGGTCGAAGATGGTGCCGAGGTTGACGGCGAACGGGTCCTGCCGCTGGCCGACGAACACCTTGGCCGGCGTGCTGCAGCCGGGGATGGTGACGGGGTAGACATGCTTGGCCGCGTAGGCGGCGTAGTCGGCGATGGTCTTCTTGCCGATGTTGTCGACGGGCTTGTCGAAGGTCGTCGCGCCGCTGGTGGCATGGGTCACGGCCTGGGCCGTGCCGCTGCGGCGGTCGCCGCGCACCACCGTGACGGTGTAGCTCTCGTTGACCTGCAGGTTGGCATCCTTCACGTTGGCCACGGCGCCGCTCTGGATCAGCGGGATGCCCACCGACTTGCCGCCCACCGTCAGGCTGGTGCCGGCGCCGCCGTTGGACAGCCGGTTCTTGAAGCGGAACTGGAAGGTGACGTCTTCCTTGGCGTCGCCGGTGTTGTCGATGTGGATCTCGTACAGCGCGTTGGGGTCCAGCGCGAAGTAGTTGGGGCCGCCGTAGCCATCCTGCAGCGGCAGGTAGTTGGCGATCAGCGTGACCATGCCGTCACGGCCGGCCTCGTAGCTGCGGAACATGTAGAAGTCCGTCGCGTCGACCTTGGGCGCGGTCGTCAGGAACGGGGCTTCGCGGTGGCTGGAGGCCTGGGCGCCAGCGGCCAGGCAGAACAGCGCCGTGGCCAGCGCGCTGCGGGTGAGTCGGGCATTCATGGGGGCATCCTGGGAGGCAATGCCGGTTTGGCATCTGGGCGGTCTACGCTGCCGGCACGACGCCGGATTCAACCGATGTGACGAATCGCCACCCGTCCCCCTAGTCCCACAATGCCGGCTCTTCGAGGAGAACCCATGCCCCGCTTTCGCATCGCCGCACTCGCGGCTGCCCTGTGCGCCACCAGCGCATGGGCGGCCGGCACCTCAGGCTTCTACCGCCAGCCCACCCTGCAGGGCGACAGCGTCTACTTCGTCGCCGAGGGCGACCTCTGGCGCACCGCCGGCAACGGCGGCGCCGCGCAGCGGCTGACCACCCACCCGGGGCTGGAGAGCCAGCCCGTCGTGTCGCCCGACGGCCAGTGGCTGGCCTTCACCGGCCAGTACGACGGCGGCACCGAGATCTACCTGATGCCGGTGGCCGGCGGCACGCCGAAGCGGCTGACGTGGGAAGGCGGCGGCATGCGCGTGTGGGGCTTCACGGCCGCGGGCGAGGTGCTCTACACCGGCCTGGACGCCCGCCCCGGCGCGCAGCTGTTCGCCGTCGACGTGAAGACCGGCCAGCGCCGCCAACTGCCCGTGGGCCAGGCCAGTGACGCCGCGCTGAGCGCCGACGGCAAGACGCTGTACTTCACGCGCAACGGCCTGCGCAGCGACAACGCGCGCCAGTACCGCGGCGGCGCCATCGCGCGGCTGTGGGTGCTGGACCTCACCGGCAATGGCGAGGCCCGCCCCTTCGTCGCCGAAGGCAACAACGACCGCCGCCCCCTGCCCTACCGTGCCGCGAATGGCGAGGCGCGCGTGGCCTTCCTGTCCGACCGCGACGGCTCGGTCAACATCTGGTCGGTCAACACGCAGGGCGCCGACCTGCGCCAGCACAGCACGCACAAGGGCTGGGACATCCGCCACGCCGACGTGGAGGGCGGCCGCGCCGTCTACGCGCTGGGCGCCGACCTCTACACGCTGGACCTCGCACCCGGCGCCGCGCCGAGGAAGCTGGACATCGCGCTGGGTGGCGACTTCGACCAGATGCGCGAGCGCTGGATCAAGAAGCCGCAGGACTTCCTGACCGACCAGGCCTTCGCCCCCAACGGCGAGCGCGTGCTGCTGGCCGCGCGCGGCCACCTCGCGACGCAGGGCGTGCAGCAACTGCGCCGCGCCGAGCTGCCGCAGCCGGCCGACGGCCGCTGCAAGCACGGCGAGTTCAGCAGCGACAGCAGGAGCGTCTTTGCCATCTGCGACTTCAGCGGCGAGCACGAGATCTGGCGCTTTGCGGCCAATGGCACCGGCCAGCCCGAGCGCATCACCAGCGGAGCGACCACGCAGCGCATGGAGCTGCTGCCCTCGCCCGATGGCCGCTGGCTGGCCCACACCGACAAGGAAGGCCGCCTCTGGCTGACCGACGTGAAGACCCAGGCCACGCGCGAGATCGCCCGCAGCACGCTGGGCGCCCCGCCACAGCTGCAGGCCTGGAGCCCCGACGGCCAGGTGCTGGCGTGGCAGCAGTCGCTGCGCCACGCAGACCGCACGCAGCTGCAGCTCTACCGCGTGGCCGACGGCCGCACGCACACGCTGACCAGCGACCGCTACGACACCGAGGGCGCCGCCTTCAGCCCCGACGGCCAGTGGCTGTACTTCACCTCCAGCCGCAACTTCGCCACCACCGGCAACGGCAGCCCCTGGGGCGACCGCAACACCGGCCCGTTCTTCGGCTTCCGAAGCAAGCTGTACGCCGTGGCGCTGCAGCCGGGCCTGCGCTCGCCGTTCGCCGCCAAGGACGAGCTGGAGTCCCCCGCCGAGAAAAAGGCCGACGAGCAGCGCGCAGAAGACCGCAAGGCCACCGACAAGGCGCCCACCGAGCGCAAGGCCGATGCAAAGGACAGCAAGGATGGCAAGGACGACAAGAAGGCCGCCGCCCCCGAGAAGAGGGGCAAGCCCGCCATCGTCTTCGAGGGCTTGAACGAGCGGCTCTACGAGCTGCCCGTGCCGGCCGGCACCTACCGCGCGCTGCGCACCGACGGCAAGCGGCTTTGGTTCCTGGACCGCGACCTGGACGGCAAGACCCAGCTCAAGTCCATCGGCATCGACAACCAGGGCGGTGCCCCCGAGGTGCTGGCCAGCGACGTGCGCGCCTACGAGCTGAGCGCCGACGGCAAGAAGCTGATGCTGGTGCGCAACCAGGGCCAGGCCGCGCCGGAGGTGCTCATCGTCGACGCCGCGCCCAAGCTGCCGGCCGACCTGTCCAAGCTGACCGTGCGCTGGAGTGACTGGCAGATCGCCACGCAGCCGCGCGCCGAGTGGCGGCAGATGTTCGCCGACGCGTGGCGCATGCACCGCGACCACTTCTACGACAAGGACATGCACGGCGTGGACTGGGCGGCCGTGCGCTCCAAGTACGCCCCGCTGGTGGACCGTGTGACCGACCGCTTCGAGCTGGGCGAGCTGATGGCGCAGATGGTGTCCGAGCTGGGCGCGCTGCACAGCCAGGTGGGCGTGGGCGACACCCGCCCCGGCCCCGACGAGCCGGGCCTGGCGGGCCTGGGCGGGCGCTTCTCGCGCGCGCCGGGCGGCTGGCGCATCGACGCCATCTACGGCCACGAGCTGGAGCTGCCGGCCGAGGCCCCGCCGCTGGCCGCGGCCGGCGTCGACCTGAAGGTGGGCGACGTCATCACGCACGTGAACGGCCGCGCCACGGCCGACGCACCGCACATCCTGGAGCTGCTGCGCGGCCAGGCCGGCCGTCAGGTGCTGCTGGACGTGAAGCGCGCCGACGGCAAGCCCATGCAGCGCATCGTCACGCCGGTGGCGCAGATGCGCGAGAACCAGCTGCGCTACAACGACTGGCGCGTCAGCCGCGCCCGCACGGTGGAGCAGCTGGGCCAGGGCCGCATCGGCTACGTGCACCTGCGCGCGATGGGCCCCAACGACATCGCCGACTTCGTGCGCGAGTTCTACGCCGCCGGCGACCGCGACGGCCTCATCATCGACGTGCGCTACAACAACGGCGGCAACATCGACAGCTGGATCCTGGAGAAGCTGCTGCGCCGCGCCTGGGCCTTCTGGCAGCCGCGCTCGCCGGCCGGCAGCCCGGTCTACGCCAACATGCAGAATGTCTGGCGCGGCCACACGGTGGTGCTGATGAACGAGGACACGTACAGCGATGGCGAGACCTTCTCCGAAGGCTTCAAGCGCCTGCAGCTGGGCCCCGTCATCGGCAAGCGCAGCTCGGGCGCGGGCGTGTGGCTGTCCGACCGCAACCGCCTCATCGACAACGGCATCATGCGCGCCGCCGAGACCGGCCAGATGGACGCCAGCGGCCGCTTCCTCATCGAGGGCGTGGGCGTGACGCCGGACATCGAGGTGGACAACCTGCCGCGCGCCACCTTCCTGGGCCAGGACGCGCAACTGGACGCCGCCATCGCCGAGCTGAAGAAGCGCATCGCCGAGCAGCCGGTGGCACCGGTCAAGCCGGGCGCCTACCCGCGCCCGGTCAGGCCCTGACGACGCAGCCGGCCCCCATCCGGGCCGCGCCAGCGTGCCGGATTCGGCAGGTCGGGCCGGTTGTTGCAGTGCAACAGCAGCGGGGCGGCCGGATCTGACGCCACCATTCGGACTGCACAAACAACCGGGCCCCGCCGGGCGCCGCCGCAGGCATGCGGCGCAGCGCCGGGGCCGGCCACGCGTGGGAAGGGCAGAACGTGACCGAGGGCAACGACGACATCGCACTGCATCGCGCGCATGAGGCGCTGGAGGTGGGCGACATCGAGCAGGCGACCTACCTCGCCCGCCAGGTGCTGAAGAACGCCCAGGCCGGCCGCAACATGCTGCACGAGGGCCGCGCGCTCGCCTGCCTGGCCGACTGCGACCGGCAGCTCTCGCAGTTGCGCCGCGCCTACAGCAACAGCCAATCCGCCGTACACCTGCTGCGCCAGGCGCAGGACCTGGCCGGCGAGGTGATGGCGCTGACGACGCTGGCCCACGTGGCCACCAACCTGGGCCGCGTGGACGAGGCCATCGAGAGCGCGCTGCTGGCCGTCGGCCTGTCCGACGGGCTGCCGCTGTCGCACCTGCAGCCGCTGGTGCACAACTACCTGGGCGTGGCCTTCTGCTGGGGCCAGGACTTCGGCCGCGCCGAGTCGGCGCTGGAGCGCTCGGCCGATCTCGTGCATGTCGACGAGCCCTCGGCCAGCCCGCTGCAGCCACTGCTGAACCTGGCCTTCCTGGAGGCGTTCCGGCTCGCGGTGCTGCGCTTCGAGTCCGGCATCGCGCCGCCCGTGGGCAAGCTGAACGCGCGGCTGGCGGACTGCGGCGACATCATCGAGCGCCATGGCGACGAGGGGCTGCTGCTGGGCATGACCGAGGCCACGCGCACGCTGTTCCACGTGCTCAAGGGGCTGGCCGCCGCGTGGTCCGGCGACCTCACGGCTGCCGCGGGCGAGCTGCAGTGGTGCGACGCCTGGCAGACCCGCGACGGCCGCACGACCTGGCTGGTGGGCATGCGGCACTGGCTGGAGGCCGAGGCCGCCTGGGCCTGCCACGACCCGGGCCTGGCTGCCGACCTGGGCCGCGAGATGATCCGCGCCGCCACGCAGGCCGAGCATGAGCAGCTGGCCTGCCTGGGCCACCGCGTGGTGGCGACCGTGGAGCGCGCGCGCGGCGACAGCCGGGCCGAGGCCGACGAGCTGCGCCGCCTGCACCAGCGCGAGCAGGCCATCCGGCGCGAGGCGCTGGACAGCCGGGACCAGGCCGCCGCCCGGCAGCTGGAGGCCCGCACATCGGCAAACCAGATCCTGCGGCTGGAATCCCGCTCGCGCATGCTGGAGCGGCTGTCGCTGGAAGACAGCCTGACCCGCATCCCGAACCGGCGCGCGCTGGACCGGCAGCTGCAGGCCCGCATGGCCACGCCGATGGACGCGGGCCGGCAGACCTGCGTCGCCCTCATCGACGTGGACCGCTTCAAGCAGATCAACGACGGCTTCTCCCACCACGTCGGCGACCAGGTGCTCAAGGTCGTGGCGAGCGTGCTGACGCAGTCGGTGCGCACCGGAGACTTCGTCGCGCGCATGGCGGGCGACGAGTTCGTCGTGCTGTTCGATCGCGCGACGCTCGCGGAGGCGCAGCAGGTCTGCGCGCGCATGAAGTGGGCCATCCACCAGCACGGCTGGGAGGCCATCGCGCCAGGGCTGCGCGTGAGCATCAGCATCGGGCTGGAGCAGGCGCGCGCCGGCGAGTCCATGCAGACGCTGCTGCAGCGCAGCGACGACCGCATGTACGCCGACAAGCGCGGCCGCAGCGCCTAGGGCCTGTCCACCCGCCTGTTCACGCGACGGGAAGCCCGCTTGCCGTCGATGGCCCGGTGCACCGACGCTTTCAACCGCGTCGGCGCGGCGGCCGCCGGCAGGGGCTCAGAGCTCGCCGGCCGCGTCCCGCTGCGTGGGCCACGGCGCATGTGGCGGGAACACCCACGCGCCCGTCTCGGCCCGGCCGCGCAGCACCCGCGCATGGCGGCCGCCGAACCGGCGGTCCTCGCAGGCGTGGAACGACGTCCACGCCACCGTGTAGTGAATGGCAATGTGCTCTGCCGACGTTTCCACACCGGTCACCGTGACGCCGGCACGCTGCGCCAGCTCGTCGAACTCGACGACGCTGAGGTCCAGCGCGGCATCGAGGGTGCCGGCCTGCACCTGTTCATCGACGTGGCGCAGCAGGTCCGTGCCCGACGCGGGAAGCGGCAGCCGTACCACTCAGCTCAGCACCACCCGCGCGAACTTGCGCTTGCCGACCTGCAGCACATGCTCGCCGGCGTCCAGCTTGACGCCCTTGTCCGAGATCACCTCGCCGGCACGGCGCACGCCGCCCTGCTCCACCATACGCAGCCCCTCGCTGGTGGACGCCACCAGGCCGGCGGCCTTCAGCACCTGGGCCAGCCCCATCGGTGCGCCGGTCAGCTGCACCGTCGGGATGTCGTCCGGGATGCCGCCCTTGGAGCGGTTGATGAAGTCCTGCTCGGCCGCGTCCGCCGCCGCGGCGCTGTGGAAGCGCGCGGTGATCTCCTTGGCCAGCGCGACCTTCGCGTCCTTGGGGTTGCGGCCCGCCTCCACCTCGGCCTTCAGCGCGGCGATCGCGGCGATGGACTTGAACGACAGCAGGTCGTACCACTTCCACATCTGCACGTCGCTGATGGACAGGATCTTGGCGAACATCGTGTTCGGCGCTTCCGTGATGCCGATGTAGTTGTTCTTGGACTTGGACATCTTCTCGACGCCGTCCAGGCCCTCCAGCAGCGGCATGGTCAGGATGCACTGCGGCTCCTGGCCGTACTCCTGCTGCAGGTGGCGCCCCATCAGCAGGTTGAACTTCTGGTCGGTGCCGCCGAGCTCCAGGTCGGCCTTCAGCGCCACCGAGTCGTAGCCCTGCATCAGCGGGTACAGGAACTCGTGCACCGAGATCGGCGTGCCGGCCGCGAAGCGCTTCGTGAAGTCGTCGCGCTCCATCATGCGCGCCACCGTGTACTTGGCCGCCAGCTGGATCAGGCCGGCCGCGCCCAGCGGCTCGCTCCACTCGGAGTTGTAGCGGATCTCCGTCTTCGCCGGGTCCAGCACCAGCTTGGCCTGGGCGTAGTAGGTCTCGGCGTTGGCCTGGATCTGTTCCTTCGTCAGTGGCGGGCGCGTCGCGTTGCGGCCCGACGGGTCACCGATCAGCGACGTGAAGTCGCCGATCAGGAAGATGACCTGGTGCCCCAGGTCCTGCAGCTGGCGCATCTTGTTGAGCACCACGGTGTGGCCGACGTGGATGTCCGGCGCCGTCGGGTCCAGGCCCAGCTTGATGCGCAGCGGCACGCCCGTGGCGGCCGAGCGGGCCAGCTTCTTCGTCCACTCGGCCTCCGGCAGCAGTTCTTCCACGCCGCGGCGGGAGATGGCCAGCGCTTCCTGCACGGCATCGGTGATCGGGAACTGAGGAGCGTCGGACATGGCGCGGCGCATTCGGCAACAAACCGAATGAAAGTGTTAAGTGATTGATCCATCGGGGTAAACCGGCATGCCGGGTAGGACAAAGCCGTTAGAATTCACCCTTCGAATTGGGGGTGTTGTTTCAACACAACCAAGCAGGATTTTAAGGGCAGCCCGGGGCCCCACCCGGTGCGGCCCCTTCGCGTGGAACCGGCCCGGCCGGGATTGCCCCAGCGACAACCCCGGGATACCGAGCGTGACCGTTTTCCAGCAACGCCTAGAGCAAGTCAAAACTGCCCTCAGCAGCGCCGAAGCCTTCGCGGCCCGTCACCCGCGCGCACTGACCGCCTCGGTCGTCGGCGCCCTCAGCTGCTTCGCCGTCACCGCCTTCGGCATTGCGCCGCTGGCCCCGGATGCCGCCGCGCTGCCCAAGCGCACCGTCATCGAGACGCTGGCCACGCCCAGCATCGAGGCCCAGCTGGACGAGCTCGCCGCCCACAGCATCGGGCTGGCCCGCACCGAGATCACGCGTTCCAGCGACACGCCCGACACGCTGCTGCGCCGCGCCGGCGCATTCGACGCCGCCGCCGCCGCCTTCCTGCGCAACGACCCGCTGGGCCGCCGCGTGCTGCAGGGCCGCGCCGGCAAGCGCGTGCACGTCACGGCAGACGCCTCGGGCCAGGTGCAGCAGATCGTCGTGCGCTTCCCTGCCGAGAAGGTCGAGCAGCAGGGCAGCCACTTCACGCGCCTGACCATCGCCCGCGACGGCGCCGGCTTCACGGCCCGCACCGAGCAGGCGCCGCTGCAGGCCCAGGTCGCGCTGGGCAGCGGCAGCATCCGCACCTCGCTGTTCGCCGCGACCGACGACGCCAACATCCCCGACGCCATCGCCTCGCAGATGGCCGACATGTTCTCCGGCGACATCGACTTCCACCGCGAACTGCGCAAAGGCGACCGCTTCAGCATCGTCTACGAGACGCTGACCGCCGACGGCGAGCCCATCACCTGGGACGGCGGCGTCGGCCGCCTGCTGGCCGGCGAGTTCACGAACAACGGCCGCACCTACTCGGCCGTCTATTTCAAGGACAGTGCCACCGGCAAGGCCAGCTTCTACGGCTTCGACGGCCAGAGCAAGCGCCGCGCCTTCCTGGCCAGCCCGATGGAGTTCTCGCGCATCACCAGCGGCTTCGCGATGCGCTTCCACCCCATCCTGAACACCTGGCGCCAGCACAACGGCACCGACTACGGCGCCCCCACCGGCACCGCCGTGCGCTCGGTGGGCGACGGCGTCGTCGAGATGGCCGGCTGGCAGAACGGCTTCGGCAACGTCGTGCATGTGCGCCACAGCGGCGACCGCACCACCGTCTACGCCCACCTGAGCAAGATCGACGTGAAGAAGGGCCAGCGCATCGACCAGGGCCAGCGCATCGGCGCGGTCGGCGCCACCGGCTGGGCCACCGGCCCGCACCTGCACTTCGAGTTCCGCGTCGGCGGCCGCCACGTGGACCCGCGCACCATCGCCCGCGCGTCCGAAGCGGTCACGCTGCCCGGCTACGCCAAGGCGCAGTTCCAGCAGACGGTGGCCAGCGTGAAGACCCAGCTGGCCGTCGCCGAGACGATGGATGGCGTCTCTGCGGCCGACTGACGCCCGGCTCTACATCGGGCTGATGTCGGGCACCTCGCTCGACGGCATCGACGGGGTTCTCTTCGACGCCAGCCGGCTGGCCGTCACGGGCCATGTCCACACCCCCTTCCTGCCGGCGCTGCGCGACGAGCTGCTCGCGCTGAACACGCCGGGCGACAACGAACTGCACCGCGCCGCGCTGGCGGCCAACGCCGTCGCACGCGGCTATGCCGACGTCGTCGCCCAGCTGCTGGAAGCCACCGGCACACGCCGCGAGCAGGTGGCCGCCATCGGCGCCCATGGCCAGACCGTGCGGCACCGCCCCGGCGGTATCGACGGCTACACGACGCAGCTGCTGAACGGCGCGCTGCTGGCCGAGCAGGCCGGCATCGATGTCGTCTGCGACCTGCGCAGCCGCGACGTGGCCGCCGGCGGCCAGGGCGCGCCGCTGGTGCCGGCCTTCCACCGCGCCTGCTTCGGCCTGGCCGGCCAGGACGTGGCCGTGCTGAACCTGGGCGGCATCGCCAACGTCAGCCTGCTGTTCGCCGATGGCCGCACCGGCGGCTTCGACACCGGCCCGGCCAACTGCCTGATGGACGGCTGGATCGCCCGGCACCGCGGCCTGGCCTTCGACGCCGACGGCGCCTGGGCCGCGACCGGCCGCGTGCTGCCGGATCTGCTGGCGGCACTGCTGGCCGAGCCTTTCTTCGCGCTGCCGCCGCCCCGGAGCACGGGCCGCGACCTGTTCCACCTCGGCTGGCTGGACGCGCGACTCACGCCGGGCGCCGCGCCGGCCGACGTGCAGGCCACGCTGCTGGAGCTGACGGCGCGCAGCGCCGCCGACGCGCTGCGGGCGCAGATGCCCGCCGCGGCCACGCTGATCGCCTGCGGCGGCGGCGCCCGCAACGGCCGGCTGATGCAACGGCTGGGTGAGCTGCTGCGCGGCGCCCGCGTCAAATCCAGCGCCGCGCTGGGCCTGCCGGTCGATCAGGTGGAGGCGGCAGCCTTCGCGTGGCTGGCGCAATGCTTCAAAGAAAAACGGCCGGGCAATCTGCCGGCCGTCACGGGAGCCGCGGGCTTGCGGCTCCTGGGTTGCCTGTATCCGGCCTGATCGTCAGACCGAGAAGCTGGACCCGCAGCCGCAGGTCGTCGTCGCGTTCGGGTTCTTGATGACGAACTGGGCGCCCTGCAGATCTTCCTTGTAGTCAATCTCGGCGCCCATCAGGTACTGCAGACTCATCGCGTCAATCAGCAGCGTCACGCCGTTCTTCTGCATCTGCGTGTCGTCGTCATTGACGGCCTCGTCGAAGGTGAAGCCGTACTGGAAACCCGAACAGCCGCCGCCCTGGACGAACACGCGCAGCTTCAGGTCGGGGTTGCCTTCTTCGGCCACCAGGTCACGCACCTTGTCGGCGGCGCTGTCGGTGAAGACCAGGGGCGCAGGGATGTCGGTGGGGGTGTCAAGCACGGCGCTCATGGCGGGCTCCTCAGAATCTGTGCGAAAACGAATAGATGGATTGTCGGCGCAAAAACAAAAGGCCGCGGTGAAGCGGCCTTTTGTGGAGTCGTGAAGCGATTAACGCTTGCTGAACTGCTTGCGGCGACGGGCGCCGTGCAGACCGACCTTCTTACGCTCGACTTCACGCGCGTCACGCGTGACGAAGCCGGCACGGCTCAGTTCGGGCTTCAGCGTCGCGTCGTAGTCGATCAGCGCGCGGGTGATGCCCAGGCGCAGCGCGCCGGCCTGGCCGGACTCGCCGCCACCGTGCACGTTGACCTTGATGTCGAAGGCTTCGCCATTGTTCGTCAGCAGCAGCGGCTGCTTGGCGATCATGATGGACGTGCCGCGGCCGAAGTAGCTCTCGATGGGCTTGCCGTTGACGACGATCTGGCCCGTGCCCTTCTTGATGAAGACGCGAGCGACCGACGACTTGCGGCGGCCAGTGCCGTAATTCCAGTTTCCGATCATGGCCGTTCCTTAGATCTCGAGAGCCTTGGGCTGCTGAGCGGTGTGCGGGTGCGTGGGACCTGCGTAGACCTTCAGCTTCTTGACCATGGCGTAACCCAGCGGGCCCTTGGGCAGCATGCCCTTGACGGCCTTCTCCAGCGCGCGGCCGGGGTGCTTGGCTTGCATGTCCTTGAACTTCGTGGCGTAGATGCCGCCGGGGAAGCCCGAGTGACGGTAGTACACCTTGTCGGTGGCCTTGTTGCCGGTGACACGCAGCTTGTCGGCGTTGACGATGACGATGAAATCACCGGTGTCGACGTGAGGCGTGTAAATGGCCTTGTGCTTGCCGCGCAAACGGAGTGCCACTTCGCTGGCAACACGTCCGAGCACCTTGTCGGTGGCGTCAATCACAAACCACTCGTGCGTCACTTCGGCCGGCTTGGCGCTGAAGGTCTTCATGAGAGTTGCTTTCGCTGTGCCGGCCCCTGTTGGAAAGCCGGCGATGAATGGCTGAAACTGCTGGCCGGCCTCGGTGCTGTGTCTGTTGCACAGCCTCTCAACCGCCCTCTTTCCCGCAGCCTTTGACGGAAAAGCCGACGAGTGTAGCAGCGGCGCCCATGGTTTGGAAGCCGCTACCGCGTTAACCTCCGCACAGGATCACCCGCCATGCCCCGCAAGCCCGCTCCCACGCCGCCACCCGCCGCCCCGGCCACGGGCTGGGACGAGGTGCTGTCGGCGTTCGGGCCGGACCCGCATCCACCAGCGCCCGTGCCACCGGTCGAGCCCCCCGCCGACGCCGGCACCGGCCCGCTGGCCACCGCACGCGCGGCGCTGGAGCGGCTGGCCACCTGGGTGCCCATCCGCTCCCTGGCGCGCCGCCACCGCCGCCGCATCATCGAGCATCTGTTCGCAATGGACGCCCGGGACCGCTACCTGCGCTTCGGCTATGCGGCATCGGACGAGCACATCCGCAAGTACGCGCTGTCGCTCGATTTCGCACGCGACGAGGTGCTGGGCATCTTCAACCGCCGACTCAGGCTGGTGGCATTGGCCCATCTGGCCTACGGGCAGCCGCTGCCCGGCGACCCGACCCGCACGATGGCCGAATTCGGCGTGTCGGTGCTGCCCGAGTCGCGCGGCCGCGGCCTGGGCCGGCGGCTGTTCGAGGCCGCCGCGCTGCACGCCCGCAACCGCGGCATCGACACCCTCTTCATCCACGCACTCAGCGAGAACCGGCCGATGCTGCGCATCGCCACGGCGGCCGGCGCTGTCGTTGAGCGCGACGGCAGCGAGTCCGCGGCCTACCTGCGCCTGCCGCCGGACTCTTTCGGCTCCCAGGTCGAGCAGGCGCTGGAGCGCCATCTGGGCGAACTGGACTTCCAGTTCAAGCGACAGGCCCGCGTGCTGAACGACTTCGTCGACAGCGTCGCCGAGGTGAAGGCTCATTTCGACGCATCTGGCCGCGCCGCCAAGGAATAAGTGACGCGGCCAAGTCCCCCTCAGGCCGGGGGAACAGGGGCTAACGAGCAATAGCCTGTCCCTTGATTACGCTACATTGATCTACTAGTGCGCCGCGTGCCTGTCGGCGATGCCGCCGAACTCCCCGAGAGACATGCCGTACGCCATCTACTGGATCGCAGCGCTGGCTGTTTGCGTGCTGGGCCTGGCCATCAGCCTGGTCTGGGCGCTGCGGCGGCCGGCCTACGCCAACCGTGGCCTTCCTGGCGAGTGGTCGCTCACGGCCAGGCCCGTCTTCACGACCGACGAGCGCCGCGTCTTCCGCCTGCTGCGCGAGGCGCTGCCCCACCACGTCGTGCTGTCCAAGTTGCCGTTGGTGCGCTTCTGCCAGCCCACCGAGGCCAAGGAAGTGCGCTACTGGTTCGACCTCCTGGGCGCCTCGCATGTGACCTTCGCCGTCTGCAGCCCCAACGGCCGCGTGCTGGCCGCGATCGACCTGGAAGGCGAGCGCGGCGTCACGCCGCGCAGCCTGCAGATCAAGCATGCCGTGCTGTCCGCCTGCCGCGTGCGCTACCTGCGCTGCGCGATGGACCAGTTGCCCAGCGTCGCCGAGCTGCAGTTGCTGGTGCCGCAGGGCAGCAACCCGCGTGGCCCGCTGCCGGCGCCGGCCGCCACGGCCGCCCTGCCGCGCCGCCGCGCCAGCGACGACGAGTTCGGCAGCGACTGGGGCCAGTTCTCGCAGCCGCTGCCGCTGTGGCAGGACGCCGGCGTCTTCGGCGGCAACGAGCCCCCGGCCTATGCCGAGCCGCGCCAGCCGCGGGCGCAGTCGCCCTACCCGCATCGCCCGCCGGTCGAGCGCCGCGCGCCGCAGCGCCAGCTGGATGCGGCGCGCTTCAACCCGCGCACGCTGCCGGTGCTGGACGATGCCGACGAGGAAGCCATGATGGACGACATCGTGGGCGTCGTCGTCGACGCGCCGCGCTACGCGACCGAGCGCCCCCGCCGCCGCTGAACCGCTGACCGCGGCCGACCGGCGACACTCGCCGGATGCACCACGCGACCCCTGACCTCAGCTTCGGCGACCTGACGCCGGAGTTCATGCTCGACGCCCTGGACGCCGCCGGCCTGCGCGCCGACGGTCGGATGCTGCAGCTCAACTCCTTCGAGAACCGCGTGCTGCAGGTCCACCTGGAGGACGACCGCCCCGGCCGCGGCGTGGGCGTCGCCAAGTTCTACCGGCCGGGCCGCTGGAGCGACGCGCAGATCCTGGAGGAGCACGCCTTCGCCGCCGAACTGGCCGCCGCCGAGGTGCCCGTTGCCGCGCCGTGGCTGCTGGACGGCGACACCACGCTGTTCCATCACCAGGGCCAGCGCCTGGCCGTCACGCCGCGCCAGGGCGGTCGCGGGCCGGAGCTGGAGGACCCCGAGGTGCTGCGCTGGATAGGCCGGCTGCTGGCGCGGCTGCACGGCGTGGGCCGCCAGCGGCCGTTCGCCGCGCGGCTGTCCTGGGCCAGCGCCGCGCCGGCCCAGGCAGCGCGGGACTGGCTGATGCACAACGACGCGATCCCGCCCGAGATCGCCCCCAGCTGGGACGACGCCGCGCGCCGCTGCATCGACGCCATCCAGGCCGCCTTCGACAGCCTGCCCGACCTGCCGCTGACGCGGCTGCACGGCGACTGCCACCCCGGCAACATCCTGTGGACGCCCGACCGCGGGCCGCATTTCGTCGACCTGGACGACGCCGTCATGGGCCCGGTCATGCAGGACCTGTGGATGCTGCTGCCGGGCGAGCCCGATGCCGCCCGCCAGCTGCTCAACGCCGTGCTGGACGGCTACGAGCAGATCGCCGAGTTCGACGACCGCGAGCTGCGCCTCATCGAGCCGCTGCGCACGATGCGCATGATCCACCACAGCGCCTGGCTGGCGCGCCGCTGGGGCGACCCGGCCTTCCCGCTGGCCTTCCCGTGGTTCGGCTCGCCCAACTACTGGCTGGACCAGGTCGCCAAGCTGCGCGAGCAGCTGGAGGCCATGCGCCCCAAGGACGCGCCGCCCACCCTCACGCGGGACGAGGACGCCGTGGACTTTGACGGCGACGGGTTCGCCTGACGCCTGAGCCCTAACGCCAGCTCGCCGGCGTCTCGTTGGTCGCCACCGTCACATCGGCGCGGCTGGCATCCAGCGGCCGGATCTCCAGGGTCAGCCCGAACTGCAGGCAGGGGTTCTCGGCCGCGATGGCCGCCGCCTGCGCCAGCGACTCGGCGACGATGAACCAGTAGCCGCCCACCCACTCCTTGGTCTCGGCAAACGGGCCGTCGGTGATGAGCCCGCCCCTGGCGACGATGCGGCAGCCCGGCTCCAGCCGGCTGCCGGGCTTGAGCCGCCCCTGCGCCAGGCCCTGCTCGTACCAGACGTAGAAGGCGTCGATGGCCGCCTGCACGGCCTGCGGGCTGGCGTCTTCGTTCCACTGGCCACGGGACAGCACCAGGTAGTCGTTCATCGGCATCGGCAAATCTCCGGGAGTTGGGGGCGGGCAGCACACGGCACCCGAGGCAGGAATGCTAGCGGGCGACCAAGGTCGATAGTCGGAAAATACTGGATATACATACAGTATTGTGGTCTCATCCAGGCTCCGCTTTCTTCCCCGTCGCCTTTGGTTTCGTCCGCCCGGCCATGCTGTCCGCCCTATCTTCCGCCCCCGCCGCCCTGCCCGTGCCGGGCCTTCCGCCGCAGAAGGCCTCGCTGGACGCGCCCCTGGACGCCCGCCTGGCAGGCCGGCTGTGGCGCGGCAGCAGCCTGGGCGCCAGCGCCGCGCCCACGCTACCCAGCGGCTTTGCGGCGCTGGACGCCGAGCTGCCCGGCGGCGGCTGGCCGCTGCAGGCCATCACCGAGCTGCTGACGCCGCAGTCGGGTGTGCTGGAGTGGCGGCTGCTGGCGCCGGCGCTGCAGCGCTGGTGGGCCGCCCAGGCGCTGCCGGCCGCTGCCCCGGGCCGCCGGGCACGCGCCGCCGCGCCGGCGCTGCGCTCGCTGCTGCTCATCAACCCGCCACACACGCCGCACCTGCCGGGGCTGCGGGCGCTGGGGCTGCCGCAGGCCGCGCTGATCTGGGTGACTGCCACCGCGCCCGCCCAGCAGCTGTGGGCCGCCGAACAGGCCATCAAGTCGCGCGTGGCCGTGCTGGCCTGGCTGCCCGAGGCACGGCCGGAGCAGATCCGCCGGCTGCAGGTCAGCGCGTTGAGCTCGGACGCGCCCGCCTTCCTCGTGCGGCCGGAGCGCGCGGGCCAGCAGTCCTCGGCCGCGCCGCTGCGCCTGGTGGTGCAACCGGGCGACGGCTGGGCGCTGAACGTGCACCTGCTCAAGCGCCGCGGGCCGGCGCACGAGGGCTGGCTGGAGCTGCCCGCCGTGCCGGGCGCCGTCGAACCCCTGCTGACGGCGGCCAAGCGCAAGCCCCAGCCGGCACCGGGCCCGGCGCCCTCGCCCGCGCCGGCATCTCCTCCTCTGGAGCGCGCCGATGCGCTGGCTCGCACTGTGCTGCACGCCTGATGCAGCGGCGGATGACGCCCTCGCCTGGCTGGCGCTGAGCTTCACGCCCCGCGTTGCCCGGCTGGAGGAGGCGGTGGTGGCCGAGGTGTCGGGCAGCCTGCGGCTGTTCCGCGGCGCGCGCGCGCTGCGGTTGCGGCTGCAGGCAGACGCGGTGCGGGCCGGCCTGGCGCTGGGCGCGATGGCCTGGGCCCCCACCGCGCTGGCGGCGCTGGCGCTGGCGCGCTGCCCCGGCGCGCCGCGGCAGGGCCCGCTCGCGGCCCGGCTGGATGCGCTGCCGCTGGCCGCCCTCACGGCCGCGCACGCCCACCACGCGATGCTGGCGCGACTGGGCTGCACGCGGCTGGGCGAGCTGCGCCGGCTGCCCCGCGCCGCGCTGGCCAGGCGCTTCGGCCCGGCGCTGCTGACGGCGCTGGACCAGGCCTACGGCGACCTGCCCGAAGTGCATGACTGGCTGACGCTGCCCGACCGCTTCGACGCCCGGCTGGAGCTGCCGTGGCGTGTCGAGCACGCGCCCGTGCTGCTGAGCTTTGCCGAGACGCTGCTGCGCCAGCTCTGCACGTTTCTCGCTGCGCGCCACGCCGGCGTGCGCACGCTGCGCCTGGCCTGGCAGCACGACGCGATGCGCGCGCGTGACGTGGCCGGCAGCGGCGAGCTGACCGTGGCCACCGCCGACACGACGCGCGACCTGCAGCGACTGACGCGCCTGCTGGGCGAGCACCTGGCGCGCACGACGCTGGCCGCGCCGGCCGGCGAGATCACGCTCAGCGCCGACACGCTGCTGCCGCTGCAGGAAGGCAGCCACAGCCTGCTGCCCGGCCCGTCCGACCCGGCCGAGCGCGCGACGACGCACGCGCTGCTGGAGCGGCTGTCGGTGCGGCTGGGTGCCGATCACGTCCGCGAGGGCCGGCTGCAGGAAGACCACCGCCTGGACCGCATGCAGCGCTGGCTGCCCTGGCCCGCGCCCGCGTCGCCGCCCGTGCGCCCGCCGCCCGGGCCGCAGCCCACCTGGCTGGTGGAGCCGCCGCTGCCGCTGCGCTGCGATGCACGGGAGCAGCCGACGTACTGCGGCGCGCTGGCGCGCATCAGCGGGCCGCACCGCGTGGAGGCCGGCTGGTGGGACGGCCCGGGCCAGCTGCAGACACGCGACTACTACGTCTACCGCAGCGCGGCGCGCGGGCTGCTGTGGGTCTATCACGAGCGGCTGTCGGCCACCGAGTCGGCCCGCCAGCGGGCCACGTCGGGCTGGTTCCTGCATGGGGTGTTCGCATGACGCCCGCCGGGAGGCACCGATGAGCCCGCCGCAGTCCGACCGCGATGAGCACCTGCACGAACTCCGCCGGCTCGGCTTCGCATCGGACGCCGACATGCGGCGCGTGGCCGATGCGCAGGCGTTTGACGCTTCGTCAGCGCCGCGCCCCCCAAGGCGGGCAGACGAGTCGCTGCCTCGCGAGCTGCCGCGCTACGCGGAGCTGCACTGCCTGACGGCGTTCAGCTTCCTGCGCGGCGCGTCCGAACCGGCAGAGCTGGTGGAGCGCGCCGTCAAGCAGGGCTACGAGGCACTGGCCATCACCGACGAGTGCTCGCTGGCCGGAGTCGTGCGCGCGCACAAGCAGCTGCGCGAGATGCGCGAGGCGGCGCACCAGGCGTTGAAGGAGGCCGCCACCGAGGCCGGTCAGCCGGTCGACGGCATCGAACAGCCGCAGCTCATGAAGCTGCTGATCGGCAGCGAGTTCCTCGTGCGCGACGACGCCGGCACGCCGCGCTTCAAGCTCGTGCTGATCGCACAGAACCTCAGCGGCTACGGCAACCTCAGCCAGTTCATCACGCGGCTGCGGCGCGCCAGCCCGGTCAAGGGCGAGTACATGTTGCGCTGGCGCGAGATCGTTCCCGAGAAACTGACCGACTGCCTGGCGCTGCTCCTGCTGCCGCGCGACGCGAGCGATGCCGAACTGCTGGCGCCCGCGCGATGGCTGCTGCAGCACTTCATCGGCCGCGCCTGGATTGCCGCGGAACTGCTGCGAGAAGCCAGCGACGCGCAGTGGCTGCAACGGCTGCAGCAGCTGTCCGACCAAACAGCCCTGCCGCTGGTGGCGGCAGGCGACGTGCACTTTCATGTGCGATCTCGCAAGGCCTTGCAGGACGTGATGACCGCCACCCGTCTGGGACGCAACGTGGCCGATTGCGGATTCGACCTGCAACCCAACGCCGAACGGCACTTGCGCACGCGCCAGCGCATCGCGCAGTTGGTGCCTCGGGAGCTGATGGCCCAGACGCTCCATGTGGCGTCCTACTGCACCTTCGATCTGACCGAAATCAGCTACCAGTATCCGAGCGAGCTGGTGCCCCCCGGGCGCACGGCGATGCAGCATCTGCGCGAGCTGACCTACGCAGGCGCCAACGCACGCTGGCCGCAGCCGGATGGCGTGCCCGACAAGTGGAAGCAGCGCATCGAGCATGAACTAGCGCTGATCGAGGAGATGCGCTACGAGCACTACTTCATCACCGTGGCCGAAGTGGTCGCCTATGCGCGCAGCATCGACATCCTGTGCCAAGGCCGCGGCTCCGCCGCCAACAGCGTGGTCTGCTACTGCCTCGCCATCACATCGGTCGACCCCAAGGATGGCACGCCCCTGTTCGAGCGCTTCATCAGCAAGGAGCGTGGCGAGCCGCCCGACATCGACGTCGACTTCGAACACGACCGCCGTGAAGAGGTCATCCAGCACCTGTACGACAAGTACGGCCGGGACCGCGCCGCGCTGACTGCCGTCGTCATCTGCTACCGCCCCCGCAGCGCCATCCGCGATGTCGGCAAGGCACTCGGCTTCAGCGAAGAGCAGCTGGCCATCATGTGCAAGGACCACAGCGGCTGGGTGTTCGATGTCTTTCCCGACGCTCACCGCGATGCCCTGCTGCAGCGCCTGGGCCTGCCCAACGACGACCCGCGCCTGCTGCAGCTCATCACGCTGGCGCGGCAGCTCAACGGTTTGCCGCGCCACCTCAGCCAGCACGTCGGTGGCTTCGTGCTGACCGAGGGGCCACTGGAGCGGCTCGTGCCCATCGAGAACGCGACGATGAAGGACCGCAGCGTCATCGAATGGGACAAGGACGACATCGACGAACTGAAGATGATGAAGGTCGACGTCCTGGCCCTGGGCATGCTCAGCGCACTGCGGCGTTGCTTCGACCTTGTGAACCCATTGCGCGGCACGTCCTACGAACTGGCCACCATCCCGCAGGACTGCAGCGACACCTACGACATGATCTGCGCGGCAGACACCGTCGGCGTGTTCCAGATCGAGAGCCGCGCGCAGATGTCCATGCTGCCGCGGTTGAGGCCACGCAAGTACTACGACCTCGTCGTCGAAGTCGCCATCGTGCGGCCCGGCCCCATCGAGGGCGGCATGGTGCACCCCTATCTGAAGAACCGCCAGCTGCCCCCCGGCCAGGCGAAATGCCCGCCAGGCTTGGAAGAGGCGCTGGAGCGAACCTGCGGTGTCCCCATCTTCCAGGAACAGGTCATGCAGGTGGCCATGATCGCGGCGGGATTCAGCGCCGGCGAGGCCGACCAACTGCGTCGCGCCATGGCCGCCTGGAAGCGCCCCGGGGTGCTGGAGAAGTACTACGACAAGATCATCGACGGCATGCGCGAGCGCGGCTACGAACGCGACTTCGCCGAAAGCATCTTTCGCCAGATCAAGGGCTTCTCCAGCTACGGCTTCCCCGAGAGCCACGCCGCCAGCTTCGCGCTGCTGACCTACGTCAGCTGCTGGTTCAAGCGCCACGAACCCGCCGCCTTTCTGTGTGCGCTGCTGAACTCGCAGCCGCTGGGTTTCTACACGCCCAGCCAGCTGGTGCAGGACGCGCGCCGGCACCAGGTCGAGGTGCGGCCTATCGACGTGAACCACAGCGGCCACGACAGCACGCTGGAACTCCGCGACGGCCAGCACCAGCCCGCGGTGCGCCTGGGCCTGCGCCTGGTCAGCGGGCTGGGTGACGAGGCAGCGCTGCGCATCGAGGACGCCCGCCGGCGCGACGGCGACTTCGCCCATCCGCAAGACCTGGCCCACCGCGCCCGCCTCACGCAGGCCGACATGCAACACCTCGCCGCCGCCGACGCGCTCACCTCACTCGCCGGCCATCGCCGCCAGCAGGTCTGGCAGGCCTCGGCGCTGCACGCGATGCCGGCGTTATTGCAAGGCAGCCTGCTGCCCGAGGACGACCTCGCGCTGCCCGCCGCCGCCGAGGGCGAGGAAGTGCTGTGGGACTACGCCGCCACCGGCCTCACGCTGCGCCGCCATCCGCTGGAACTGCTGCGGCCGCGGCTGGCGCGTGAAGGCCTGCTGTCAGCCCGGCAGCTCGACGCCGTCAAGGCCGGGCGTTTCGCCAAGGCCTGCGGCATCGTCACCGGCCGGCAGAAGCCGCAGACCGCCAAAGGCACGCTGTTCGTCACGCTGGAAGACGAGACCGGCAACGTGCAGGTCATCGTGTGGCCCAAGGTCTACGAGGAACACCGCAGCACCATCCTCGGCGCCCGGCTGCTGGCGGTGGAAGGCGTCTGGCAGCGCGGGGATGGCGATGTGCGGCACCTGCTGGCGCGGGGGTTCAAGAACCTCAATCCGTGGCTGGGACGGTTGCCGACGGAGAGCCGGGATTTCCGCTGAGTGGGCCGTCCAGGCCCACAAAGACGAAGGCCGCGCGTCTTGCGACTTCGACGGCAGCGCCGACTTGGACTCCGGCGCGCCCCTGTCGGTCACAGCCCAAGTTCGGTCAACCCCGGGTGGTCATCCGGGCGGCGGCCCAGCGGCCAGTGGAACTTGCGGTCCTCGGCCTTGATCGGCCGGTCATTGATGCTCGCGTGGCGATGCGTCATCAGGCCCTGGTCGTCGAACTCCCAATTCTCGTTGCCATGACTGCGGAACCAGTTGCCGGCGTCATCGTGCCATTCGTAGACGAAGCGCACGGCGATGCGATGACCCTCGAAGGCCCAGAGTTCCTTGATCAGGCGGTAGTCCAGTTCACGCGCCCACTTGCGCTCCAGCAGCGCCTGCGCTTCGGCGCGCCCGCGCGGGAACTCCGCCCGGTTGCGCCAGACGGTGTCCGGGCTGTAGGCCAGCACGATGCGTGCGGGGTCGCGGCTGTTCCAGCCGTCTTCGGCCAGGCGGATCTTCTGGATCGCGGTTTCTCGGCTGAAGGGAGGCAGCGGGGGGCGGGTGTCCATGGCGGAGGCTTTCAAGAGGAGGTCAGGAGGAGCCGCAGACCGGCGGCACGTAGACAGACCTGTCTACGCGCCGATTGTGGCGCATGTAGACAGACTTGTCTATAGTCTCGACATGGCCACGCAAACCGGCATCACCGACCTCCCGGCCCGAGAACGCATCCTGCGCACGGCGCATGACCTCTTCTACGCGGAGGGCCTGCGGGCCACCGGGATCGACCGCGTCATCGCCGAAGCGGGCGTGACCAAGGTGACCTTCTACCGGCACTTCCCGAGCAAGAACGACCTCATCCTGGCGTACCTGGACCTGCGCCACGCGCAGTGGATGGCGTGGTTCAACGCGGCGCTGGCGCGTCACGGCGGCGCTGCCGCGGGCGCGCAGGCGCTCGTGCCGGCGATGCAGGAATGGTTCAGCGGCCAGGCTCTAGGCGACTTCCGCGGCTGCGCCTTCCTCAACGGCGTCAGCGAGCTGGGGCCGGTGCTGCCGGCCGTCGTGGAGGTCACCCGCCAGCACAAGCAGGAGATGACCGATGCCCTGGCCGCCCTGCTGCCGCCGTCGGATCAGCGCCGGCAAACGGCCGAGGCCCTGGCCACCGCCGTCGACGGCGCCATCGTGCAGTCCCAGTACGGCAGCGATCCGGCCACCGCGCTGGGCGCGCTGGCGCTCATCACCGCCCGGCTGACCGGCGCCTGAGCGCAACAGGCCACCCTTCCCGCCCAGCAGATTGCGTCAGCCGGCCGGCGCCGCGCCCCACCGTCGGGACAGCTTCCGCCATGCCGAACGCTGCACATTCGCCCGCGCCAGGTCCCCGCCGTAATGCGTCATGACCCGCCGGTCCATCAACCGGAACCACAGCGGCGGCACGTAGGCCACCAGCAGCAGCCCGGCATAGCCGCTGGGCAGCTGCGGCGCCTGCTCGAAGTGGCGCAGCGCCTGGTAACGGCGCGCGGGGTGGGCGTGGTGGTCGCTGTGGCGCTGCAGGTGGTACAGGAACAGGTTGGACATGCGGTGGTTGCTGTTCCAAGAGTGCTCCGGGGCGCAGCGCTCGTAGCGCCCGTCGGCGCCCTTCTGGCGCAGCAGGCCGTAGTGCTCGATGTAGTTCACCACCTCCAGCAGCTGCGCGCCGTAGGCGGCCTGCACCAGCAGAAAGGGCAGGACCGCCCAGCCGAGCCAGGCAACGAGGCCGGCGTAGAGCACCCCCGTCATCGCCCAGGCCTGCAGGCATTCGTTGTGCCAGTGCCAGGGGCCGTGACCCCGGCCGGCCAGGCGCTGGCGTTCCAGCTGCCAGGCGGACTGCAGGCCGCCCAGCACCGTGCGTGGCAGAAAGGCCCAGAAGCTCTCGCCCAGCCGGGCACTGGCCGGGTCTTCCGGCGTGGCCACACGGCGGTGATGGCCGCGGTTGTGCTCGACGAAGAAGTGGCCGTACGCCACCGGCGCCAGCACCACGCGCGACAGCCAGCGTTCCCAGGCCGCGTGCTTGTGGCCCAGCTCGTGCGCCGTGTTGATGGCCACGCCGTTGATGCCGCCCACCGTCAGCACCAGGCCGACGAGGCCCACCAGGCCCAGCCCGCCGTGCACGGCCAGCCAGGCGCCGTGCAGCGTCAGCCCGAACTGCAGCGGCACGAAGAGCAGCAGCACGCCGAGATACCAGCGGTCGGCCTCCAGCGCCGGCACCTGCTCGTCGGGCGGGTTGCTGCGGTCTTCGCCCAGCAGCCAGTCCAGCAGCGGGATGGCCGTGTACATGATGCCGGGCATCAGCCACAGCCAGCCCATGTGGCCACTGCGGTCGGCCTGCCAGACGTTGATCCAGGCCAGCCCGGGGAAGACACCGGACAGCAGCCACGCATGGCGCTTGGCATCGCGCCAGGGTATCGGCGCGGGCGACGGCAGGCTGTCGGACATGGCGGCATGCTCGGTCGGCCCCCACCTCGCGTCAAGGACGGCCGCGGTGGGGTTTACATCGAGCAACGCACGGGCCGGGCGACACCGGTGTAAGTTGCGCCCCTGGCCACGCGACCGACAACCACACTCCTTGACTAGAGTGACGAGAGCCCCATGCTGATCAAGACCCCGTTCCCCCACGAGCCGCTGCCCAGCGAGATCACGCCCCGCCAGGCCTACCTGAACCGCCGCCAGCTGACCGCCGGCCTGGGCCTGGCCGCCGCGTCGCCGCTGGCCCTGGCCCAGGGCGCACCCGGCGGCGGCAAGCTGCCCAAGCTGGCGGCCGCCCGCTCCGCCGTGGCTGGCGCCAGCGTCATGGACAAGCCCACCAGCTATGCCGACGCGACCTCGTACAACAACTTCTACGAGTTCGGCACCGACAAGGCCGACCCCGCCCAGCGCGCCCACACGCTGAAGCCGCGCCCCTGGACGGTGGCCGTCGAGGGCGAGTGCGCCAGGCCCGGCAACTACGACCTCGATGCGCTGATGAAGCTCGGCGCGATGGAGGAGCGCATCTACCGGCTGCGCTGCGTGGAGGGCTGGAGCATGGTCATTCCGTGGGTGGGGTTCTCGCTGGCCGAACTCATCAAGAAGGCAGAGCCGACGTCCAAGGCCAAGTTCGTCGAGTTCACGACGCTGGCCGACCGCTCGCAGATGCCGGGCCTGCGCTCCGGCGTGCTGGACTGGCCCTACGTCGAGGGCCTGCGCATGGACGAGGCCATGCACCCGCTGGCGCTGCTGACCTTCGGCATGTACGGCGAGGTGCTGCCCAACCAGAACGGCGCGCCGGTGCGCATCGTGCTGCCGTGGAAGTACGGCTTCAAGTCGGCCAAGAGCATCGTCAAGATCCGCTTCGTCGAGAAGCAGCCGCGCTCCAGCTGGGAGCAGGCCGCGGCGCAGGAGTACGGCTTCTATTCCAACGTGAACCCCAACGTGCCGCACCCGCGCTGGAGCCAGGCCACCGAGCGCCGCATCGGCGAGGACGGCCTGTTCGCCAAGAAGCGGGCCACGCTGATGTTCAACGGCTACGAGGCGCAGGTGGGCCAGCTCTACGCGGGCATGGATCTCAAGAAGAACTATTGATCCCGTGACGCGTTTCCTGACGACGGCGCTGCTCAGCCGCGCTGCCAAGCCACTGCTGTTCCTGCTGTGCCTGGCCCCGCTGGCCGCACTGGTGTATGGCGCGTTCAACAACCAGCTGGGCGCCAACCCGGCCGAGAAGCTGATCCGCGAGCTGGGCGAGTGGACGCTGCGGCTGCTGTGGCTGACGCTGGCCATCACGCCGCTGCGCGAGCTGACCGGGCTGGCGGCGCTGGCGCGCTTTCGCCGCATGCTGGGCGTGTTCAGCTTCTTCTACGCGTCACTGCACCTGCTGGCCTATGGCTGGCTGGACCAGGGGCTGGACGTGGCCGCCATCGCCGCCGACATCGCCAAGCGGCCCTTCATCCTGATGGGCTTCACGGCCTGGGCCCTGATGCTGCCGCTGGCCGCCACCAGCTTCAACCGCGCGATCAGGGCGCTCGGTGCGCCGCGCTGGCGGCTGCTGCACAAGGCGGTGTATGCGGTCAGCGTCATCGCGCTGCTGCACTTCATCTGGATGCGCGCCGGCAAGAACAACTTCGGCGAGCCGGCGGTCTACGGCGCCCTGCTCGCGCTGCTGCTGGGCTGGCGCCTTAAGTCTTTCTTCATGCAGCGACCAGGGAAGCTTTAGCCGGCGCCCGCAGCATGGGGATCACCGGGATGCCTTCGCAGCCTGTTTGACGTCAGACCCATGAAGTACCGCCTGTTGTTCTCCTGCCTGGCCCTGGCCGGCCTGTCCCTGAACGCGAGCGCCGCCGACGCGCCGCCCGCCAAGACCTCCACGCTGACCATCGGCGCCGGCGTGGGCGTGTCGCCCCGCTTCGCCGGCTCCAAGGAAAACCAGGTGGGCCTGGCACCACTGCTGGACTACCAGCACGAGAGCGGCTTCTTCGCCAGCACCATGCGCGGCGTGGGCTGGGGCACCGAGACCGACGTCTTCAAGTTCAGCGCGGCGCTGGGCGCCCGCGGCGAGCGCAGCGACAAGAAGCGCAACGTGCTGGGCACCGGCGGCGGCAGCGACGAGCTCAAGGGCATGGGCAAGGTCAAGGCCTCGGCCGTGGGCCTGTTCAGCGCCGGCTTCAAGCTGGGCGACAGCGCCGAGCTGCGCGCCGCGCTGGAGCTGCCGCTGACGCAGCGCGAGAACGGCCGCGCGCTGCACCTGGGCGCCGAATTACCACTGCTGCAGGGCAAGCAGGACTCGCTGTCGCTCAGCGCCAGCGCCAGCTATGGCGACGCCAAGTACCTGCGCACCTACTTCGGCGTCACGCCCACGCAGTCGGCCGCCTCCGGCTACGCGCTGTTCACGCCCAAGGCCGGCTTCTACAAGACCGAGCTGAACCTGGCCTGGACACACCGCGTGGACGACCACTGGAGCGTGGTGACCACCGGCGGCGTCAGCCACCTGCTGGGCGATGCCGGCAAGAGCCCGCTGGCGCGCCGCAAGACGGCCCCGGAAGGCGCAGTCCTGCTCACCTACACCTACTGACCCGCGCCCCCCCGGCAAGGGGGTGAAGGCGCAGTTTGGGACAATGGCGGTCTTTGCCAGCCGCCACTGCACCCTACCCATGCCCGACCACCCCCTGCCGACCACCCGCGTCGACGTCGCCATCCTCGGCGGCGGCCCCGCCGGCTGCAGCGCCGCGTCCTGGCTGGGCCAGCTGGGGCTGACGGCGCTGCTCGTCGAGCGCGAGCCGCAGCTGTGCGCGGCGCTGTGGGGGCTGTCGTTCCGGCAGGACTGGGTGCTGGGCCAGCCCGCCAGCGCACTGGCCGAGCTGGCGCAACGCTACGCCAGCCAGGTGCAGGCCACCCACGGCATCGCGCTGCGCCTCGCCACCACGGCCGAATCCGCCCGCCACGCCGCGGGCGCCTGGACGCTGCAGCTGGCCACCGGCGAGCATGTGCAGGCGCGGGCGCTGCTGGTCGCCACCGGCCTGCGGCTGCTGCGGCCGGCGCGCTACTTCGGCGTGCCGCATCCGCGCGTGCTGGACGCCACCGCGCTGACGGCCCGCCGCGACACGCTGCCCGCCGGCCGCGTGCTGCTGCTGGGCGCTGGCGACAACGCGGCCGAGAACGCGCTGTTCCTGGCCGAGCGCGGCTGCGACGTGACCGTGTGGGCGCGTGGCGACTGGCGCGCCCAGGCCCACCTCGTCGCCCGCGTGACGACGCACCCGCGCATCCGGCCGCGCCTGGCCACGCCGCTGCCCGACGCGCTGCGGCCGGACGACACCGGTGTGACGGTGGGCGACGAGCGCTTCGACGTCGTCGCCGCGCTGCTGGGCTTCGAGACCGAGCCCTCCGCCTTCCAGCTGCTCAGCGAGCACGACCGCCCGCACGCCTTCGTCGCCGGTGACGCCAGCGGCCGCTGGCACCCCTGCGTGCAGACGGCGCTGGCCGACGGCGTGCAGGCCGCCAAGCTCATCGAGCAGGCGCTGCGCCCGGAGGGCCCCACCGCCGCGCCGCAGCGCTTCAACAACCGCCAGGTCATCCACCTGCAGGGGCTGCGCTTCGCGGCCAACCTGGGCATCCTCGACTTCGAGCGCACCGGCCCGCAGCCCATCCAGGTGGACGCCGAGGTCAACCTCGGCGCTCTGCCCATCGTCGCGCGTGATGCCGACATCGGCCGCGTGCTGGACTACCGCCGCATCCGCGCGGCCATCATCGACGAATGCACCACCGAGCACACCGACCTCGTCGAGGCGCTGGTGGGCAAGCTCAGCAACCGCCTGATGAGCCTGGCCGGCGTCGTCGGCGTGCGCGTGAAGCTGACCAAGCTCGAAATCTTCCCGGACTGCGAAGTCGCCGTCAGCGCCGAAACCGGGCAATGGTGACCACCCCCACGAACTCCCCGACCGCCATGAACACCGACGTCATCGACCACGCCCCGGCCGCCTCCGCCGAAGACATCGCCGCCAAGAAGGCCGCGCACGAGATCAACAAGCTGTCCAAGCGCCTGCACCGCCAGGTGGGCCAGGCCATCACCGACTTCAACATGATCGAAGACGGCGACAAGGTCATGGTCTGCCTGTCGGGCGGCAAGGACAGCTACGCGATGCTGGACATCCTGCTGAACCTGCAGCAGCGCGCGCCCATCAAGTTCAGCCTCATCGCCGTCAACCTCGACCAGAAGCAGCCCGGCTTCCCGGAAGAAGTGCTGCCCGCGTACCTCAAGAGCCGCGGCGTCGACTTCCACATCGAGAACCAGGACACCTACTCCATCGTCAAGAAGCTGGTGCCCGAGGGCAAGACGACGTGCAGCCTGTGCTCGCGCCTGCGCCGCGGCATCCTGTACCGCGTGGCCGGCGACCTGGGCTGCACCAAGATCGCGCTGGGCCACCACCGCGACGACATCGTCACGACGCTGTTCCTGAACATGTTCTTCGGCAGCCGCATGAAGGGCATGCCGCCCAAGCTCGTCAGCGACGACGGCAAGAACGTCGTCATCCGCCCGCTGGCCTACGTGAAGGAGCCCGACCTCGTGCGCTGGGCCGAGCACCGCGAGTTCCCCATCATTCCGTGCAACCTGTGCGGCAGCCAGGAAAACCTGCAGCGCGTGCAGGTCAAGGCCATGATCAACGAGTGGGAGAAGCGCTACCCGGGCCGCATCGACAACATCTTCACCGCGATGACCAACATCGTGCCCTCGCACATGATGGACAAAAAGCTGTTCCCGTTCGAGACCATCAAGGCCACGGGCGTTGCCGATGCCGGCGGCGACATCGCGTTCGACGACGACGAGAGCTGCGCCCCGCCCGTGCAGAGCGTCGGCATCACCTTCGTCAAGTGACGCGCCGGCTCTGCGCATGGGCCGGCGCCGCCGGGCTGGCGCTGCTGGCCGGCTGCGCCACCCGCTACGCCGAGCCGCTGCCGGGCGCGCCGGCCGCCACGCTGACCATCGCCCACCAGGGCAAGGACTTCCCGTCCTGGACCACGGTGACCGTCTTCGACAACGGCGGCTGCCAGGCCTCGCCGGCGTCCGGCCGCATCGGCACCGTGGGCAAGGCTTACGACCTGTCCGAGAAGCCCAAGCCCACCCGCGTGCGCGCCCGCCAGCCGCTGCACGTGGCCGTGCAGGGCACGTCGTCCAGCGCCGTGTCCGTGACCGGTGTGAACGGCCCGCTGACCCGCTACACCTGCACCAGCCTCGTCAGCTTCACACCCGAGGCGGGCCGGGCCTACACCGTGTCCCAGCGCGTCTACGCGCCGGGCCGCTGCAAGGCCGTCGTCACGGACGACGCGACGCAAGCCCCGCCCCCCGACCTCGCGCAGCCGCCCACGCCGGCCGCCTGCGAATCGAACGGCCCGTGACCCCGGCCTGACGCCAGGCCAAAGGCTGACATCTGGTTGCGTCCGGACACAGTGCGGCAAACTGCCCGCCTGAAGATCGTCCGTACAGCCCAACCCTGGAGGCTCGCATGTTCACACCCACCCGCCGGCTGGTGCTCACCAGCCTGAGCGCCGCGGCCCTGCTGGCCGTCACCGGCTGCGCCGGCCCGTACACCGTGTCCGCCGACGTATCCAGTTATGGCAACTGGCCCGCCGACCGCAAGCCCGGCACCTACGCCTTCGACCGCCTGCCGTCGCAGCAGCAGAACGACGAGGCCGCCAAGCGCCAGACCGCGCTGGAAGACGCCGTGCGCCCGGCGCTGGAGAAGGCCGGTTTCACGCCGGCCGCCGACGCCAAGACCGCCGACGTGCTCATCACGCTGGGCGCCCGCGTGACCGCCTACGACCCCGTGCCCTGGGACGACCCGCTGTGGTGGCGCTGGCGCGGCCGGCTGATGATCTCGCCGCGCTACGGCTACGTGGGCCCCGGCCTCTGGGGCTGGCGCCAGGACCCGTTCTTCGACCGCCGCTACGACCGCGCCGTGGCCGTGCTGCTGCGCGACCGCGCCAGCGGCGAGGCGCTGTACGAGGCGCATGCCAGCAACGAGGGCATCTCCGCCGGCGAGGCGCTGCTGGGGCCGCTGTTCTCCGCGTCGCTGGCCGAGTTCCCCAAGGTCGACCCGAAGTCGCACCGCGTGTCCGTACAGACATCGCGCTGAGCGCGGCCGGGCGGCCGGCCTGCCCATAATCGCGGCTTCGCAAAAAGAAGTCGCAAGGCAGGCATGGCGCTCAACATCGTGATCATGGCGGCGGGCAAGGGAACCCGCATGAAGTCCGCAACGCCCAAGGTGTTGCACAAGCTCGCGGGCCGCTCGCTGCTGGCCCACGTCCTCAAGAGCGGCGAGCCGCTGGCCGCCGACGCGCGCATCGTCATCACCGGCCATGGCGCCGAGCAGGTCGAAGCCGCGGTGGCAGCGCCCGGCATCAGCTTCGTGCGCCAGATGCCGCAGCTGGGCACCGGCCACGCCATCCAGCAGGTCGTGCCGGCGCTGGTGGGCGACGGCACGACGCTGATCCTCAACGGCGACGTGCCCCTCATCGAGACGTCCACCGCCAAGGCGCTCATCGACACCTGCGCCGGCCACGCGCTGGTGCTGCTGACGGTGGACCTGTTCGACCCCACCGGCTACGGCCGCATCATCCGCAACCAGGACGATGGCGGCGTGCTGGCCATCGTCGAGCACAAGGACGCCACGCCCGAGCAGCGCCTCATCCACGAGGGCTACAGCGGCATGATGGCCGCCCCCACCGCCGCGCTGAAGCGCTGGGTGGGACAGCTCAGCAACAACAACGCCCAGGGCGAGTACTACCTGACCGACATCGTCGCGATGGCCGTCGCCGAAGGGCTGCCCGTGCTGGGCATCAAGGCCGGCAGCGAGACCGAGGTGCTGGGCGTCAACGACCCGGTGCAGCTCGCGCAGCTGGAGCGCGCCTTCCAGGCCCAGCAGGCCGAGAACCTGATGCGCGCCGGCGTGCGCCTGGCCGACCCCGCCCGCTTCGACCTGCGCGGCACGCTGACGCACGGGCAGGACTGCGAGATCGACGTGAACTGCGTGTTCGAAGGCGACGTGCAGCTGGGCGACAACGTGCGCATCGGCGCGAACTGCGTCATCCGCAATGTCAGCATCGCGTCCGGCGCGCGCATCCACGAGTTCACGCACATCGACGGCGAGAAGCTGGGCGCCAGCGTCGGCGCCGGCGCGCTGATCGGCCCGTTCGCCCGCCTGCGCCCCGGTGCGCAGCTGGGCGCCGAGGTCCACATCGGCAACTTCGTCGAGGTCAAGAACGCGACGCTGGCCGACGGCGCCAAGGCCAACCACCTGGCCTACCTGGGCGACGCGACCGTGGGCGAGCGCGTCAACTTCGGTGCCGGCTCCATCACGGCCAACTACGACGGCGCCAACAAGCACCGCACCACCATCGCGGCCGACGTGCACGTGGGCTCCAACTGCGTGCTGGTGGCCCCGGTGACGCTGGGCGCGGGCGCCACCATCGGCGGCGGCTCCACGATCACCAAGGACGTCAACCCGGGCGAGCTCGCTGTGGCTCGCGGCAAACAGGTGGCCATTTCCGGCTGGACGCGTCCGGCGAAGAAGCGCTGAATAGTGACTTAGTTCCGCGGATCATGCCGCGGCGCCCGGGATGAGGGGGCACCCTCGCGCCCCTGGCGCCCCTGGCGCCGTTAGCATGACACCCGTCTCACGACCGAACCGCTCCACCCACCATGGCCCACGAACTCGATCTCGCCGCGTTCTCGCTTGACGATGCCGTCCCGGCCGACCTGGGCGCGTTCGACCTGCTGCAGTCGCAGCGCGAACGCGAGGAAGCCGACGCCCGCAACCGCGCGCTGGAACTGAAGGCCCAGGCCTGCGACAACGCCGCCGAGGCCTGCTACTACCTGGCCCGCAGCCTGGGCGCCGCGCGCGACCTGCCGCAGGACGGCGAAGCCAGCCTGGAGCTGCTGTTCCAGCTCATCGGCGCGCTGGCCGACCTGCCCACCGACATCGCCACCGCACCGCTGCCCGAGGTCGTCGGCGGCCGCGACGACGGCATCACCGAGCTGTGCCTGCAGCTGGAAGCCGCCCGCGAGGTGACGGCCGACGCGCTGATCGACGCCGACCTGGCGCCGGCCCGCCACGCGTTCTGCCACTGAACCGGCCCTGCCCATGAAAAAAGGCGCCCCGCGGGGCGCCTTTTTGCGTCAGCCGGGCAGCGCGCTCAGAGCGTGCTGCTGGGCGCCTGGCCCACCACGGTGGCCGGCGGCAGCGTCAGCCGGTTGTCCACCGCCTTCACGCCCGCGGCGCTGGCGGCCACGACCGTCGCGCGCTCGCGCGTCGGCGCGTCCGGCGCCTGGCCTTCCAGCTTCACGACGCCATGGTCGGTGCTGACGGCGATGGGCACGGCGGCCAGCGTGGCGTCCGCAGCCAGCGCCGAACGCACGGTCATCGTGATGCCACTGTCCTCCGGCGACGGCACGGCCGGCGCCTGCGCCACCGGCGGCGTCACGGGGGCGGCAACGGCGCTGGCGGCCGTGTCAGGCGTCGTGGCGGCGACCGGCGGCGTCGCCGTCTGCGGCATCAGCGGTGCCGGGCCGGCCGCGGTGGGCGGCAGCGTCAGCGGCGTGGTGCCCGGCTGCACGGCAGCCGCGGGCGCCGGCTCGACGGCGGGAGCCGCGGCCACGGTCACCGGCGGCTGCAGCGGTTGCAGGGCCGCCGTGCGCGGGTTGGCACGCTCCACCAGGTCCGGGCGCGGCGCAGGCACCGGCGCCTGGGCAACCGGGCGAGCCGCCTCGGGCGCGGGCCTGACGGTCGTCACCGGCGGACCCAGGCGCTCCGCGGCTGGTTCAGCGGGCGCGGGTGCGTCCGCAGCGGCCACGGTGTCGCGGTCGGCGGCGGGCGCCGGCTCCACGGGCGTCGCCTCCGCCACCTGCGTGGGCATGGCGGCGCTGCCGATCACGGCGGGCGGGGCGGCGGAGGTCTCGGCGTGGCGGTTCATCGCCCAGATGGCGACACTGGCGATGACGGCGGCCCCGACGCCGGCCGCGATCCAGCCCGCCGTGGCCTTGGGGCGCTGCGGCGGCAGCGCGGCGGCGCGGGGCTGGGCATGCACGGCCGGCGCCACGCGGGGCGCGGCGGCGGGCGCTGCCTGCGCATACAGCGGCGGCGTGGTGCTCAGCGACGGCGTGATGCTGGCCGGCTTGGCGCCGGGCAGGCGGGCGCCGACGCCCGCGGCCTTCACGGAAGGCTTGTCCGACGGGGTGGTGTCGATGTGGTTGGACCAGCCGTCGGCGTGCAGAGATTTCGGGAACTTCATGTCAGCCTCCTGTCGTCGTCTTGCGACCGTTGCGATGGAGGCAACTTTGCGGCGGCACGGCGCCGGCCCGTGCCGGCGTGGCGCCCCTGGCCCTGTAGGACGGCGGGCCGCGCCGGTGAGCGTTTGTGAGCGCTGTTAGAAGCCTTGTACGGGCAGCGCCGCGCCGCGCTGCAGCCAGTTGCGCGGCGAGTAGCGGCTGGCGCCATCGGTCACGTGCAGCGTGTACGCATGGCGCGACCGGGCGGAGCGGTTCGCCGCCGAGTAGTGCGGCAGCAGGCCGTGGAAGACGACCAGCGAGCCGGCCTCCACCTCCAGCGGGATGGCCTGCGCGGAGTCCGCCGCGGGCCAGGGCGTGGCGTCGATCTGCTCCATCCACGCCTTGCGGCCCTCGCGCACGAAACGCTCGCGCAGCACGCCGCGCGGGCCGCGGTGGCCGCCGGGCTCGGTCCACAGGCAGCCGTTCTGCAGCGTGGCGTCTTCCAGCGCGAACCAGAAGGTCGTCACGGTGACCGGGTCGCTCTCGAAGAAGCTGGCGTCCTGGTGCCAGCGCACCTCGCCGCCGATGCCGGGCTGCTTGAAGATGAACATGCTCTGCCAGACCTGCGGCCGGCTCAGCCCCAGCGCAGCGGCCACGCCGCGCAGGGCGTCACCCTTGGAGAACGCGCTGAACACCGGGTCCAGGTCGTGCATCGCGTGGCCGATCTTGTTGATGGCCAGCTCCTTGGGCACGCGCAGCCGGCCCTGCTCGTCGAAGGCCTCCTCCTCGAAGAAGCAGCGCACCTGGTCGCCGCTGTCGAGGAAGTAGTCGTCCACGTGGCGCTGCTGCTCCTCGGTCGTGAACACGGGGCGCTGCTCGCCGGGGTCGAAGGCATCAACGATCTGCAGCGCGCGCTCGCGCAGCGCGGCGATGTCCGCGGCGGACTTGAAGCCCGGGATGACGAGATAGCCTTGTTCGGCGTAGCGGGTGGCGTCGACGGTCATGGCTCGATTGTGGGCCCAGGTAACGGCCGCCATGCCGCTCAGGCCGGCTCCCACACCAGCGCCAGCGCGAGTGCGGCCTCCGTCACCGCGCGGCCCAGCGGCGTCGCCGGGTCGGGCCGGCGCAGCCGCGGCACCGGGCCGCTGAGGTCCAGGCTGCCCACCACGGTGCCCTGGTGCAGCATCTCGTAGCCGACGGCTGCGGTCTGCGGCTGCGGGCTGCCGTCCAGCAGGTGGGCCGAGCGCAGGCCCACGGTCAGCTCGCCGCGGCGGTAGGCGCCTTCGCGGCTGAGCTTGCCGCGGCGCACCTGGCCCTCGCCGATCTGCAGCATGGCCGCAGGCCCCGTGCCCCATTTGCAGCTCAGCACCCAGGGCTTGCTGTCGGTGAGGCGGCCGTTGGCGCTCTGCTCGGGCGTCCAGCCCTCGCAGCTCACCGCCGCGTCGCCGGCGCTGAAGCTCAGCGGGGCGCGCACGCCGGCGGGCAGCGGGTCGAACAGCGACAGCCGCTCGGCCCCGCGCTCGTAGCGCACGCGCTGGCCGCCAAGTGCGAACTCGCCCTGCCGCCCCCAGCCGGCCTTGCCGAAGCTCTCCTGCGCGACACCGGCCACCGACGGCGCCTGGGCCATGCTGCCCTGCACCGGCGGGCGCCCCGGCCGCCCGTCCTGCACGGCGGCACAACCGGCGAACAGCAGCAGGGTCGACGCGGAAAGGGCAGGCAGGACGTGGCGCATGGGCGATCGGGTCTGTGACAGCGGAGGCACCCACTCTAGGGCCGGGCATCCTGGACAGCTGTTACCCCACGTTGCTTGCGTAAGTCGCCACGCCGGTCGCCGCTGGCGCCGGCGGGCAGCGCGCTCAGGGAGTCTGGGACGGCACGTCGGACGCCGCCTCCTGCGGCGCCGACGCGGCCACACCGATGCGGGCGATGGCCAGGTCGCCGGCGAACTCGCTGTAGAACCAGTCGTCGCCCACCTTCACGAGCCCGCCGTCCTCGGGCGGCGCGAGCGGCGTGCTGGGCTGGCCCTTGAGCGCGACGGCCATCGTCGCGGCCCAGACCGGCAGCGCCAGCCCGCCGCCGCTCTCGCGCTCGCCCAGCGACTTGGGCTTGGGGTAGCCGATCCACACCGCGCCGGCCCGCGCGGCCTGGAAGCCGCAGAACCAGGCGTCCACCGCGTCGTTGGTGGTGCCGGTCTTGCCGTACAGGTCCCAGCGGCCCAGCATCGCGCTGGCGCGCGCGCCGGTGCCCTCGCGCGTGACGGCGGCCAGCAGCTGCGACGTCATGAACGCGTTGCGCGCGCTGACGGCCGTGCGCGGCTTGGGCGGGTCGGCCTGCCAGAGGGTCTCGCCCTGCGCGTCCTGCACCTTCTGGATCAGCCAGCCGGTGGGCAGCTGGCCCGCGTTGGCGAAGGCGCCGTAGGCCTGGGCCATCTGCAGTGGCGTGACGTCGCCGGTGCCCAGCGCGATGGTCAGGTTCAGCGGCTGGCGTTCTTCGTCCAGCCCGAACTTGGCCGCCCACCCGCGCACCCGCTGCGGGCCCAGCGCCTGCGCGACGCGGATGGTGACCATGTTCTTGGAGCGCGCCAGGCCCTGGCGCAACGTCAGCGCCTCCTCGTACTGGCCGTCGTAGTTGCGCGGCGACCAGTCGCCCTGCACGAAGGGCTCGTCGCTGACCAGCGTACCGGCCCAGCCGCCCTGCTCGATGAGCGCGGAGTAGACGAAGGGCTTGAACGCCGAGCCCGGTTGGCGCCAGGCCTGCGTGGCGGAGTTGAACTGGTTGCGCGTGAAGTCGAAGCCGCCCACCAGCGCACGGATGGCGCCGGTGGCCGGGTCCAGCGTGACGACGGCGCCCTCGGCCTGCGGCGTCTGGCTGAGCTGCCACTGCTTGTTGGACTCCAGCACGCGCACGACGGCGCCGCGCTTGGCGCCCTGCAGCGGCCGCAGCGCAGCGCCCTTCAGCGTGATGCGCTCGCCGTCGGCCAGCACGAGCTTGGCGGCGCTCTTGTCCTGCTCCAGCAGCACGGCGGTGCGCAGCTCGCCCAGGTCGGGGTGGGCATCGAAGGCGGCGTCCAGCGCGTCGTCCAGGCCGTCGCCCTCGGGCAAGGGCACGGTCGCCTCCGGGCCGCGGAAGGGCTGGCGGCGCTCCAGCTCGAACAGCGCATGCCGCAGCGCCTGCTGGGCGGCGGCCTGCTCGGCGTACAGCAGCGTCGTCGTCACGGTGAGGCCACGCGTGTAAGCGTCCTCGCCGTAGCGGGCGACGATCTCGGCGCGCACCTGCTCGGCCGCGTGGTCGGCCACGCCGGCCAGCCGCTTGGGGCGCTGGATGGCCAGCGGCTGCTCGCGCGCCGCCTTGGCCTGTGCGGCCGTGATCAGGCCCACGCCGGCCAGCCGCTCCAGCACGACGGCCTGGCGGCGCCGCGCGCGCTCGGGGTAGATCGCCGGGTTCAGGCCGTTGGGGTTCTTGGGCAGGCCGATCAGCAGCGCCACCTCGGCCGTGGAGAGCTTGTCCAGCGTCTTGCCGTAGTAGCGCTCGGCCGCCGCGGCGAAGCCGTAGGCACGGTTGCCGAGGTAGATCTGGTTCATGTAGATCTCGAGGATCTGCTGCTTGCTCAGCGCGTGCTCGATCTTGATGGCCAGCAGCGCCTCGACGATCTTGCGCGTCCAGCGCTGCTCCTTGGTCAGGTAGGTGTCGCGCGCGAGCTGCTGCGTGATGGTGGACGCGCCGTGCAGCGGGCCGCTGTGCGTGAGGTTGCGGAAGAACGCGCGCGCGATGCCGCCGAAGTCGATGCCCGAGTGCGTCCAGAAATCGCTGTCCTCCACGGCCAGCAGCGCGTCCTGCATGGGCTTGGGGATGTCCTTCAGCGGCACGAAGCGGCGTCGCTCGGCGCCGAACTCGCCGATGAGCTGGCCGTCAGCACTGAGCACGCGCAGCGGCTGGTGGGGCTGGTAGTCGGTCAGCGTGTCCAGCGCAGGCAGCTGCACCCAGATGAAGGCCGCGACGATGGACCCCAGCAGCAGGATCGCCACGGGGATGCCGACGAGCGCACTCAACCAGGGGCGTTGGACGAAGAACTTGAGCATGGCCCGCATCGTAGGGGCTGCGCGCGGCCTGCCGCGCCCATGAGGAAAGTCAGGGCCGTCGCGCCGGCGCCGGCTGCGGCCTGCAGCTCGGTAGCCCGATGCTGCGCTTCGTCCGATGGCGGCTGACGTACGGGGCAGCGGCCTCTAACTTTGCGGCACCACGTCCTGACACGGAGATCCCATGAAAGCCCTGCTGCCCCTGATGCCCCTGCTGCTGGCTGCTGCGCCGGCCTTCGCCACGCCCGCGACGCCCGCCAGCTGCCCCGCGGCGGGCGACCAGCTGGCCGATGCACTGGACGCCGCCAAGCGCCGCGTGGGCCGCGACGCCGAGGTCCGCGTGCTGTTCGAGGTCGGCGCCGACGGCCGCGCCCGGCTGGTGAACCTGCAGGGCTCGCGCCAGTACCAGACGCCCGTGCGCCTGGCCGTCGGCGAGCTGCAATGCCAGCCCGGCACGCCGCAGCAGTACGTGCTGGACATCCGCTTCGCCGAGCCCGCGCGCGGGCCGTCGACCCGCTGGGCCGGCGCCGCGTCACGCTGACGGGCCGGCCGGCTGGAGCTGGAAGAGCTCCGCCGCGTTGCCCCACGCGATGCGCTGCGCCACTTCGCCCGGCATCTGGCCCAGCCAGCCGCGGTAGTCGGCGAACAAGCCCTCGTAGTGCTGCCAGCGCTGCGTGACCCAGGTGTCGGAGCCGATCAGGAAGCGGCGCGCATGGTCGGTCAGCAGCGCGCGCCACTCGGCCGTCAGCCGGCCGTCGGCGGTGACGCCGGGCCGGTACGACAGCTCGCCGCGCAGGCCCGCATGCCGCGCGAACAGCTCGCGCACGCGCGCCACCGCTTCGCCGCCGATGCCCGTGTGCGCCCACAGCAGCGACGCGCCGGGCGCGTGACCGAGCAGCTTGTCCACGGCCACGCCGTCCACATGCGCCAGCACGGTGAGGCCGCGCTCGCGGGCCAGCTTCATCAGCGCGACGGCGGTGGGGCCGTCGGCGTTGGCGCTGTCGTAGAGGTGGAACTCGCCAAGGCCGCGGAACGGCCCGGCGGGGCTGCCCTGGGCCAGCAGGTCCAGCACCATGCGGCGGATGCTGTCATCGGCAAACCAGCCGTTGTAATCGGCCCGGTTGCGGTACAGCCGCACGAACGGCACCCACTGCGCGCCATGCTCGGCCACCAGCCGCAGCGTGCCGTCATTGGGCCGGCTGTTGACCAGCGCGCCGCGCACGCCCGCACGGGCCATGCGCGCCAGCACGTCGGCCGGCGGATGCGGCAGCTGCGCGTCGTCGTTGTAGTGCAGGTGGGCGTCGAACAGCGGGCCGTCATAGCCAGATGCCCGGGCGGCCAGCGGCAGGCCGGCCAGCAGCAGCGCGCGGCGCTTCAGCATGACCGTGTTCCGGGCCGAGCGCCGGGCTGCCATGGGCCAGAGGCCCATGGCCTGTCGTAGGCACAAGCAGTCCGCAGGGACTGCTTGGGTCCGACTCCAGTTCGCCAAGCCGGCCCGCCATGGCGATGTGCTCGCGGCTCAATGCCGAGAGCATCGCCGTCCCCTCGGGGGACCGGCCAGATGCGCACGCGTTCAGCGTGGCGCATCGGGACGAGGGGCTTCACGTTCCGCCGCGGCGATGAGACGGCTGATGCGGGAAACGGACAATCCCTGCTGGGCGGCGAGGTCCGTCATCGCCACACCGCCCTCGGTATGCGCCAGCCACAGCGCCTGCTCGCGGATGCCGCCGGCGCGCCGCAGCCATTCGGCCCAGGGCGTGCGCACCACGCGCTTGGGCGCGCCCGCGGCGGCGCGCATGCGGCGAGCAAAGTCGGCATCGCCCAGGAAGATCTGCTCGCGCAGCCGCCCGGGCCACAGCTGCAGCCCCGGCTCGGACGCCACCAGCCGCGCATAGCGGTCGCCCGCCAGCCGGTGCTGCGCGGCCGTGACGGCCTGCTTGTTCAACAAGTGGCTGTGCAGGCCGTCCACGTCCAGCCACGCGGGCGCCGCCTCCAGCCCGGCCAGCGCGCGGAAGCTGGACCCCGGCCATTCCGCCGCGCCGTGCGACAGCCCCTCGCGCACCGGGTTCAGGTCCACCCAGCGGCAGGCATCCAGCAGGTGCCGCTCGCGGTCCACCAGCACGGCATGGAAGCGTCCCTGGAACAGCGGCCCGCTGAAGCCATCGCGGCGCTGGCGGTGCTGGGTGTAGACGCCGTTGATATGGCGCATCAGCGCCGACAGGTTGGCGCGGCGCGTGAACAGCAGCAGGTCGTAGTGGTCGGGCATCAGCGCGTAGGCCAGCGCGATGGCGTCGAAGCGGTGCAGCGCCTGGGCCAGCAGCGCACACATCTCGCTGCGGTCTGCGTCGTCGGCGAACGCCGGCCGGCCGCTCTCGGACGGGCAGTGGGCGCCGATCAGGTAGACCGCGCCGGCAATCTCGAGTCGAGCGGGCCGGGCCATGCGCCACATTAAATGTCCCGCCGCCCGGAATGGCAAGATGGCGGCCTGCCGGCCCATCCATTGCCCCATGAAGACCCACCAGATCGAAATCCAGAAGTTCAAGGCCGCCGCCAACAACATCCACGGCCAGGTGCTGTTCAAGGTCGACGCGCTGCTGTCGACCCGCGAGCCGCTCGAGGGCATGGAGCCCAGCAGCATGCTGGTGATGACCGAGCAGAATGCCCGCGTGCTGATGGCGCTGCTGAAGACGCAGCTGGCCGAATTCGACAGCAAGAAACCCAAGAGCCGCCACGGCCGCCACGGCTGAGCCGCAGGACGACGCCCATGAACTACCCGCAATACAACCCCGCCTCCGACAACCGCCCGCTGGCCGACGAGGAGCTGAACGACCTCGACGAACTGCTGGCCGCGCTGCACGCGGACGGCACCATGAACATCGAGGCGCTGGACGGCTACCTCGCCGGCCTGCTGCTGACGCCCGGCCGCAACCTGGCCGCCCTGCCCGGCGCCGACTGGCTGCCGGTGGTCTGGGGTGGCGACGCAGAGAACCCCGACGACAACGCCCCCTTCGCCAGCGGCAAGCAGCGCAAGAAGGTGGTCATGCTGGTGCTGCGCCACCTGCAGTCCATCGCCACCGCGTGGGCCCAGCACCCGCAGGGCTGGGAGCCCATCTTCAGCTTCGCCGACGGTGAGGACGAGGACACCGAGTACGCCGACGCCGAGGACTGGGCCGCCGGCTTCCTGACGGCCGTGGACCTGGCGCCCAACGCCTGGGCACCATGGTTCGACGGCGCCGAGACCGGCCCGCTGCTGGCGCCCATCGCGGCGTTGGGCAGCCCCGACGGCGCGCTGGCCGAGGGCTCGGCCCAGGACCGCGACGAGGCAAGCCGGACTATTCCTGACGCCATGCTGGCGTTGTGGGCGATTCGTCAGAAAAGCTGAGAAGCGGGTTTTTATCCCCTCAACGCAGGTGGCTCCCGCCCCCGCTTTGGTTCACACTGAGCCCATGCTTCACACCGTGCTCGCCTCCCTGGGCCTCGCCGTCTGCATCGTGCTGGCCGTCCACATGGCCCTGCCTTCGCGGCTGCGCAGGCGCGTGGATGCCGCGATGGCGCGGCTGGGCGACTGGCTGCAGGCACAGGTGGACCGCGCCATCGGCTGGCGCCGCCGCCAGCGCCAGACGCGCGCCGCCGCGCTGGAGGCCGACCGCGTGATCCGCCGTGCGCGCGAGTCGGCACAGAACAGCCGCACCGACGGCGAGTGGGACGGCAACGTCTACCGCCCCAAGAGCTTCGAGAAGCCCAAGAAGCCGCACTGACCGGCCCGCCGGTTTCCACGATATTGCGGATGGCACCCCGCCGGGCGCTGGCTACGCTGCGCGGCCTTCACTCCCGCGACCACCGCCATGCCCGGACTGCAGCTCGACTCCGCCCTGATCGCCCGGCTCAAGGACTGGAACTTCTCGACCGCCCTGCCCGACGCGCTGAAGGCGCTGGGCGCCGAGCGCCACTGGCAGCTGCTGCTGACGCCGCTGGGCCAGTTGCCGCAGGAGCCGGAGCCCGAGGTGGCGCTGCCGCTGCTGGACCGCACGGGCGCGGCGCAGACCACCGAGTTCGGCTGGGACTGGGGCGCCACCGTCGGCGCCTCGGCGGCCGTGACGGTGGACGTGCTGGACGAGGCGCTGCGCGAGCAGCTGAACATCCAGCCCGGCGACGGCCGCGTGGCGCTGTCGGTGGGCGCGGACCTGGCGCTCACCGCCGGGCTCACCGGCCAGCAGGCCATCTCGACGTGGGGCCAGGCCTCGGCCGCGTTCTCGGCCGAAGCCGGCGCAAAGCTGCACTGGTACTTCAGCGACGCGACGAACAGGCTGCTGGTCGACGCGGTGGCTGCGTCGACGCGCTTCTGGCGGCTGCCCAACGACTACACGGGCCTGATGGCGCTGGCGCCCAGCCCCGACTTCTGGGGGCTGCGGCTGGACCTGACGGGCACGCTGGACGCCCAGCTCAGCGCCGGCGCCAGGCAGGGCTGGAGTGGCTGGACCTATGGCCTCGACGGCGAACAGGCGCAGATCGGGCTGAGCATCGGCGTGGATGCCCACATCAAGTTCGCGCGCACGGCCGATATCAGCCTGCATGTGCGGCCCGAGCAACGGCACGACCGGTGGGGGCTGAAGGTGGAGCTGGAGGTGCTGGACGCACGTTCGGACGCGTTCGCGCTGACGCTGGCGGCGTCGCTGGACCTGACCGCGCTGGCGGCCAGCGCCGAGCGCGCGCTGCGGGCCGCCTGGCCGGCCGTCGATGCCCGGACCTTGACCGCACTGACGCAGCCCGGCACGGCGCTGGGCGAGAAGCTGGCGCAGATCGCCGGCGGCCGGCTCGCTGACGACGACGTGCGGGCGCTGGCCCTCATCGCCCTGGGCCAGGCGGATGCAGGCGCCACCCAGGCCCGCTGGGTCAGCCAGCTCACGCAGCCGCTGACTGACGCGCTGGACGGCGCCCTCACCGGCCTGGTGGATGGCACGGCCGACGCGGATGCGCTGCTGGACGCGTGGCTGGACCGGCTGCTGGGCCAGCGCCCGTTGGCCGACGAGCTCAAGGCGCCGCTGAGGCAGGCCGTCGGCGACGCGCTGGCGCAGGCCACGCAGCAGTGGCAGGCGCGCGTGAGCGCGCTCAAGACCGCGCTGACCGACAAGACCGGCGCGGCGCTGGACGCGGTGCTCGCGCCGCTGGGCGCACTGGGCGACAAGATCGGCCAGGAGCTCAAGCGGTTGAACGGCGCGGTGCCCGAGGCCGTCACGCACGCGCTGAGCGCCTACGGCCGGGCACGCGAGCGGCTGCTGGCGGCGCTGTCGGACGCGAAGAAGGCCAAGCTCGGCCTCACGCTGGCGGCGCAGATCCAGCGCAGCCGCTCGCGCGGCATCGCGGTGGCGGGCTGGTTCAGCGGCCAGGGCGACCAGGCCGCCGCGCAGGCGCTGTACCAGTCGCTGTGCAGCGGCCGCATCGCGCTGCTGGGCGAGCTGGTGGACGCCGCGCAGGCGGGCCATGCGTTCGAGCTGGACGAGGGCTGGCTGACCAGCGCGGCCAAGGCGGTCGAGACGCAGTCGGCCACGCTGACGCTGTTCGGCGCTGCGCTGACGGACACGCGGGTGAGCCTTGTCGACATGGCGTTCAAGGCCGACCTGTGGGGCCGGCTGATCGCCGCCAAGGCCCTCGCGCAGGTCGATGCGCGCACGCTGAACCCCTGGTTGGCGCGCACCGCGATGCTGGGCGTCAGCGCCGGCCTGACGCTGGCCGACGGCGTGCGGCGCGTGGAGGTGGGTTTGGACGGCGCGTTCACGGCGCGTGGCAGCAAGGTGGACAAGGGCTTCGTGCAGGCGCTGGTGGACGGCTATGCGGCACGCGTGGGCGTGCGGCCGCCACGCGACGTGGGCGCGCTGCTGGGCGAGCCCGCCACGCCGGAGCAGCGCGCCGCGTTCTGGCGCGGGCTGACGGTGGCCGTGCCGGTCAGGCTGGGGCCGGCGGACTGGCTGAAGTTCGAGAGCCAGCCGCGCTCGGCCGTGATGGCGGCCTTTCTGCGGCACGGCCTGGCCGCGCTGGACGACGTCTATGCCGGCATGAAGCGCTTCAGCGGCACGTCGCCCAGCGCGGCACTGCAGCAGAAGGCCGACGAGTTCTTCAAGGGTGACGGCGCCGTGGGCCGCATGGTGGCCTACCTGGGCCTGTACGAGGCGCGCTACGTGGCGCCGCGGGACCCCGACATCGGCTACGCCACCGGGCTGGGCTACGCCGGCGTGTCCAACTCCTTCCAGCTGACGGCCACCAATGTGCAGTTCGCGGTGTTCCACCGCTTCGCCGGCGTGCTGCGTGCCGCGGCGGCGCTGCACGGCTCGGCCGCGGCGGTGCGGCAGGCCTTGCAGGACGCGCCCGACGGCGAGCTGCCCACCGCCACGCGCGCCCGGGTGGAGCGGCCGCTGCGCGACATCCGCGCGGCACTGGAGGCGGTGACCGTGGCCAGCCAGACGCTGACCGGCCTGGGCGAGGCGCTGGCCTGGCCGTTCGCGACCTTCCTGCTCGCCATGGCCGAGCTGACGGGCCAGCTGCCGCCGGGCTTTCTGATGGTGGCCGAGCCGGCGGGCGCCGACGCGCCGCGGCCGCTGCTGCTGGCCTGATCTCAGCAATCCAGGGGATGACGGCCGCCGGGGCCGCGCCTCCAATCGCGGCGCATCCCAGGAGGCCGCACGCCATGTTCAATTCGGAGACGCTGGAAGTGGCCATCGGCATGGCCTTCCTGTTCCTGCTGATGTCGTTGATCTGCACCGGCATCAAGGAGTGGATAGAAGGCATCTTCAAGTGGCGCGCGATGGACCTGGAGCGCGGCATGCGCACGCTGCTGGACGACGAGGGCGGCCAGCTCACCGCCCACGTCTACGCGCACCCGCTGGTGTCCTCGCTGTACCAGGGCGGCTACGACCCCGCCCACCTCGCCGTGAACCGGCTGACCAACTGGGTGCCGGGCGTGTCGCGGGCGCGGCAGATGCCGTGGTCGCTGCGCCGCAACCTGCCGTCCTACATCCCGGCCGGGCATTTCGCGCGGGCGCTGATCGACCTGGTGGCGCGCGGCCCGGCCAGCGCCAGCAGTGAGGCGGCCCCGCATGCACCGCTGACGCTGGCACAGCTGCGCGAGCGCGCGGCCGAGCTGCAGTCGCCGTTCCTGCGCCGCGCGGTGCTGAGCGCCATCGACCACAGCGGCGGCGACCTGGCCCAGCTGACGCAGAACCTGCAGAACTGGTTCGACGGCGCGATGGACCGGGCCTCGGGCTGGTACAAGCGCCGCACGCAGACCGTGCTGTTCGCGCTGGGCCTAGCGGCGGCGGCCGCGCTGAACGTGGATGCGATCTACGTGATGGGCCGGCTGACGGTGGACAAGACGCTGCGCGAAACGGTGGTCACGGCGGCGGCGCAGGTGAAGCCCCCCGAACCCGGCGCGTCGGCCGCCAGCGGCATCGCCGCCGCGCAGCGGGCGCGCGAGGAGCTGGAGAAGGTCGGCATGCCCATGGGCTGGCGTGGCGGCAACCTCGACGCGAAGAACCCGGCGGACTGGTCGGTCGCCGACCTGACGCCGGTGCAGATGTGTCGCATCGAAGACGTCAAGCGCTGCACGCCCACTGGCTACGCGCATGTGCGCGTCGCGTTCGGCTGGCTGATGACCGCCTTCGCGGTGATGCTGGGCGCGCCGTTCTGGTTCGACCTGCTGAACAAGTTCATGGTCATCCGCTCCACGGTGAAGCCGCGCGAGAAGAGCCGCGAGGAAGGCAGCGAGGACCGCGCCGACCCGTCCAAGGACGCCGTCGGTGCCGCCGTGGCCACCGTCGCTGCGGCCGCCGCGCCGCATGCCTCCACCGATTCGCCGGCGCCACCCGCGCCCGTGCCCGGCGCCCCGCCAGACTTCGTGCCGCACACCTGGCGCGACGGCCGCACCAACCCGCAGGAGATTCCGCTGTGAGCGCCGGGTCCAGCGATTCCGAGCTGATGGTCAACCGCGACCTCACCCGCCTGGCGCCGGCCTTCCGCGCCGCGGTGGAGGCGGCGATCGCCGAGTGCAACAGCCCCGCCAACGGGCTCAACGCCTTCGTCTACGAGGCCTACCGCTCGGCCGGGCTCGCAGCCATGTACTACCAGCGCGGCCGCACCGTGAAGCCGCCGTACAAGCCGGTGACCAACGCGCCGTCCAACCTGCACAGCTGGCACGGCTTCGGCCTGGCGGTGGACGTGGTGCATGCGCAGAAGTTCTGGTCGCCGCCCGAGGGCGACGCCTGGTTCCGCAAGGTGGGCGCCATCTTCAAGAAGCACGGCTGCACCTGGGGCGGCGACTGGAAGATGGCGGACCTGCCGCACTTCCAGTGGGGCCGCTGCCCGGCCAGCCCGTCCGACGCGGCGCGGGCGCTGATCAACGCACAGGGCATGCAGGCCGTCTGGGAGCATGTGGACGCGCTGGGCACCGCCCAGCCGGCCGCGCCGGTGGTGCTGAGCGACGCCGCCGCGCCCGAGGTGATGACGCCGCCGGCCGCCGCGCCGGCCGTGGCGCCAGCCGCCACCGTCACGTCGCGCACGCTGGGCACCATCGACGGCGAAGGCTTCGTCTGCACCATCCGCGAGGACAGCGACGGCCGCGTGCATTTCACGGCCGATGCCGACATCGACGCCGACGGCGCCAACGGCCAGGCCGGCGGCCCGGCGGCCTATCGCGATGACGACAGCGGCACCGAGGCGCTGGCCAACGGCGGCATGCGCATCGACGCCGATGGCCGCGTCGTCTGCGCGCAGAACTGGGCGCGCGACATCGTGCTGCTGGGGCCGGACAACCAGCCGCGCGTGTTCCCCGGCGGCGTCATCGCATCCACCACCTGGTACCGCCACGCCGGCAAGGCGCTGGACGACCCGGCCGCCTACGTGGACGCCGAGACGGTGCCCTACGTCGTCGTGCCGCCGCTCGTCGTGCAGCGCACGGCCGGCGTGGTGCGCGGCTGCAAGGCGCGGGTGACCTGGCGCGGCAAGAGCGTGGACTGCGTCGTGGCCGACCGCGGCCCGGCCAACAAGGTGGGCGAGCTCAGCATCGCCGCGGCGCGGGCGCTGGGCATCCCGTCCAGCCCGCGCAACGGCGGCACCGACAAGGTGGAGGTGCTGTACGAGCTGTGGCCCGGCGTGGCCGCGCCGGGGTTCTTGCTGCAGAAGGCCTGACGCGCCTGCGCTACTCGCCCGACTGCTGCAGGCGCCACATCTCGGCGTAGCGGCCGCCGCGGGCCAGCAGCTCGTCGTGCCGGCCGCGCTCGAGGATGCGGCCCTGCTCCAGCACCAGGATCTCGTGCGCGTCCACCACGGTGGACAGCCGGTGCGCGATGACCAGCACGGTCTTGTTCTGCCCCACCGACTCCAGCTCGGCCTGGATGGCGCGCTCGTTGGTCGAGTCCAGCGCCGACGTGGCCTCGTCAAAGATCAGGATGGGCGGGTTCTTCAGCAGCGTGCGGGCGATGGCCACGCGCTGCTTCTCGCCGCCCGACAGCTTCAGGCCGCGTTCGCCCACCATGGTGTCGTAACCCTTGGGCGTGGCGGCGATGAAGCCGTGGATGTGCGCCGCGCGCGCCGCGGCCTCCACCTCGGCGGCGCTGGCGCCGGGCCGGCCGTAGGCGATGTTGTAGGCCACCGTGTCGTTGAACAGCACCGTGTCCTGCGGCACGATGCCGATGGCCTTGCGCAGGCTGTGCTGCGTGACGGCGCGGATGTCCTGCCCGTCGATGCGGATGGCGCCGCCGTCCAGGTCGTAGAAGCGATACAGCAGCCGCGCCAGCGTGCTCTTGCCCGAGCCGCTGGGGCCCACGACGGCGACCTTCTTGCCCGCCGGGATCTCGAAGCTGACGCCGTGCAGGATGGGCCGCGCCGGGTCGTAGGCGAAGCGCACGTCGTCGAACCGGACGCTGCCGCCGCTCACCTGCAGGTCGACGGCGCCCGGTGCGTCTGCCACCTCGCGCTCGCGGTCCAGCAGCAGGAACAGCTTCTCGATGTCGGTCAGGCTCTGCTTGATCTCGCGATAGATGACGCCGAGGAAGTTCAGCGGGATGTAGAGCTGGATCATGAAGGCGTTGACCATGACCAGGTCGCCCAGGCTCATCTGCCCGGCCACCACGCCCTGCGTGGCCCGCCACAGCATCAGCACCAGCGCCGTCGCGATGATGAGCTGCTGGCCGGTGTTGAGCATGGACAGCGTCGTCTGGCTCTTCAACTGCGCGCGGCGCAGCTTCTCCAGGCTCTCGTCGTAGCGGCGCGCCTCGAAGTCCTCGTTGTTGAAGTACTTGACCGTCTCGTAGTTCAGCAGCGAGTCGATGGCCTTGCTGTGGGCCACCGAGTCCAGCTCGTTGAGCGTCTTGCGGAACTGCGTGCGCCAGTTCGTGACGACGACGGTGAACGTGACGTAGACCACCAGCGCCGCGACGGTGATGCCGGCGAACCAGGCGTCGAACTTGACGCCCAGCAGCGTCAGCACGAGCGCGACCTCGATCAGCGTCGGCACGATGCTGTAGAGCGAGTAGCTGATCAGCGAGTGCACGGCGCGGGTGCCGCGCTCGATGTCGCGCGTCATGCCGCCCGTCTGGCGCTCCAGGTGGAAGCGCAGCGACAGGTCGTGCAGATGGCGGAACACCTGCAGCGAGATGCTGCGCGCCGTGCCCTCGGTGGCCTTGGCGAAGATCAGCTCGCGCAGTTCGGTGAACAGCGACGTCGACAGCCGCAGCGCGCCGTAGGCCACCAGCAGGCCCAGCGGCACGACCAGCAGCGTCTGCGGCGCACCGGGCTTGAGGTCCAGGCTGTCGATGAGGTGCTTGAGCAGGATGGGCACGCCCACGTTGCTGAGCTTGGCGCCCACCATGAAGGCCAGCGCCAGCCCGACGCGCCAGCGGTAGCGCCACAGGTAGGGCAGCAGGCGGCCCACCGTGCCCCAGTCGCCGCGGACGGCGGCGGCGTTGCCTGTGGGTGGCACGGTTGATGCTGAATTGAGAGATCGCAAGCTCAGGCCCGACAATGAAAGCCGAATTCTCCCAAGTGAACGCCATGCCCCAGGAATCAAGCCCCGTCCAACACAAGCCCGGCGATCGCGAGCTCGTGCTGCGCGTGATGCCCATGCCCGCCGACTCGAACGCGAACGGCGACATCTTCGGCGGCTGGATCATGGCGCAGGTGGACATCGCCGGCTCCATCCTGCCGGCGCGCCTCTCGCGCGGCCGCATCACGACGGTGGCCGTCAACGAGTTCATCTTCAAGCAGCCCGTCTCGGTGGGCGACCTGCTGAGCTTCTACGCCACCATCACGCGCGTGGGCCGCACGTCGGTGACGGTGCACGTGGAGGTGTTCGCCGAGCGCGACCCGGAGAACCTGCACGTGGTCAAGGTGACCGAGGCCAACCTGACCTACGTGGCGATCGACCGCGACGGCAAGCCGCGCCAGGTCACGGCCTGAGACTGGCGCGGGCCGGGCGCAGGGCTTCAGGTCACGGCGTCGCGATCAGGTCGACCGCGTCGTAGGAGAAGCCCGGGCTGAGGAAGCCCGTGCCGCTGGTGCCGCTGACGACATTGATCGTCACCGTGTTGGTGCCGGCCACCAGCGCCGACGCCGGGATGGCGTAGCTGTAGAGCCGGTTCACGCCGCGGTAGGTACCCACCGTCAGGTTGCGCGAGCCCTTGGGCGGCGCGGCGGGCACGGCGGACGTCCAGCCGTTGACCGTGACCTGCGGCCGTGCGCCGTTGAAGTCGGTCGTCGTGCCCAGGCGCAGCGTCAGGTTCTGCAGCTGCGCGCTGGTCAGCGTGAACGTGATGACGCGGGCGTTGTTGACGTCCTTCCACTGGTAGGCCGGGAAGCCCGTGGCGGCCGTGGCGCTGCCGACCGCGAAGCCGGGCGCCACCCAGCCGCTCATGCGGCTGTCGCTCGGGTGCATGCTGGTGAGGCGGCTGCCGTTGACGAACTCGGCCGGCGAGCCATCCCACGCGCCGATGCGCCACAGCGCCGGCGTGGCGGCCGGGTCGGCATTGATCGTCAGCGTGTTCAGTGCCGTCGTGCCGCCCGCCGTCACGTTGACGCTGCCGGTGTAGACGGCCAGCTCGTTCTTGTAGACCGTCAGCGTGTAGCTGCCCGGGCGCATGCCGGTGCTCTTGAAGTAGCCGCTGTTGGCGAGGTTGGCCGTCGTCCAGTACTGCGCCTGGCTGTTGGCGAAGCCCACGGTGTAGGTGTAGGCCGGGTCGGTGCCCGACAGGCCCACGCCGGCCACGGCGCCGCGGCCCGCGGGCGGCACGTAGCCATCCAGGCCCATCAGCGAGAACCAGCTGGTGTCCGGCGCTGCCGGTGCGCCGCCGCCGGTGAACATCAGCGTGTAGCTGTTCAGCACGCCCATGCGGAAGGCCTCGGTCTGGCCCTCGCCGTAGTTGACGATGTAGGTCAGCTCGTTGTTGGTGGACGTGATCTGGTTGAGCAGGCTGCGGTAGAACGGGCCGCCGGAGCCGCCCTCCTGGTTGTCGCGGTAGAACCAGAGGCCCACCGTGCCGCCGCTGTTGACGCCGCCGAAGTACTGCCAGTCCTTCACGCGCATGTTGGCGTAGTGCTTGGAGCGTGTCTGGCCGGCATAGGTGCCGCTGGGGATGCCGAACACGTCGCTGGCCTCGACGGTGGTGCTGGTGTCGCGCAGGTCCTGCGCCCAGCTGCCGTTGGCGGTGAGGCCGCCGGGCGTGCCGGCCGGACCGCCCCTGGACAGCGCCGCGATGGGCACGCGCACGATGAAGCGCACCAGGTTCAGCGTGTCGGGTTCCTCGGTGAAATAGGTGCCCATGTAGATGCGCGGCTCGCCGCTCCTGGCCAGGTAGTAGTGCTTGAGCACGCCGCCGTTGGCGCTGTTCACCGTCACCGTGATCTTCACGTAGGCGCCGCCGCTGACGACGCCGCCGTTGGCAGTCGACGCGGGCGTGGCGGCGCCGGTGCTGCTGATCATCTGCGCCTGCACGTCGACGGCCGAGACGTTGCTGTAGAGGTAGTCGAAGCCCGAGTTCAGCTGCGAGCCGCGGCTGGCGTCGGCGTACTGCACGCCGTTGTAGACGAGGCTGGAGAGGTCGCCCTTGGACTGCGTGCTGACGCCGTTGTCGTAGGCCATGACCTTGAACACCAGGCCGCCGCCGGTGTCCACCTGGTACTGCACCTTGGACGAGCTGCCGCTGTCGTAGAGCGTGGTGAGGCTGAAGGCCGCCATGGCGGGCGAGCCCAGGGCCATGAAGAAGAGCGCGCAGGCCAGCGCACCCAGCCGGCGCAGAGGCCGGCGGAGAAAGTCGATCCGCATGTGTTGTCTCCGTTGGTGCCCGGCCATCTACTGCTCACTGCTGCGGGCGGTGCTGCCGCGTGATTGCGGCCGAGTCAGTCTAGGAAGCGGCCTGTCGCCGCAGCACTCAAGTTGTTGAGTGCTTCGCAACCTTCGGCAACGCCGCCACGATGTGGTCGGCCAACGCCTCGGCCCACAGCGCATAGCCCCGCGGGCCGGGGTGAAAGCCGTCGGGGGCCATCAAGGCCGCCGCGTCCCGCTGCAGCGCGGGCGGCAGGTGCACCACGCGCCGCGCCGGCTGGCCGGCCAGCCCCGCCGCCAGCGCCGCGTTGAAGCGCGCCGCCTGCTGCCCGAAGAACCAGCGCAGCGGCTGCGGCAGCAGCGGGAAGGACTGCATGGGCGGCGCCGCGCAGTGCAGGCTCAGCCGCACGCCGGCGAGTGCGCGGGCATGGGCGTCGATGGCATCCAGCGCCGCGAGCGCGTCCGGCGGCGAGACCTGGTCGACGACGTCGTTCACGCCCAGCGCCGTGACCAGCACATCGGCCGGCGCCAGCTCGGCCTCCCGCAGCGCCGCGAGCGCCTGCACGCTGCGGTGGCCGCTGGCGGCCACCAGCTGCCAGCCCACCGGCCGGCCCAGCTGCGCCGCCAGCGTGCGGGCGAGACACCCGGCCAGCGCCTCGTCCCGATGCGCAGCACCGACGCCGGCGGCCGATGAGTCACCGACGATGAGCAGGCGCAGCGCGCCGCCATCGCACGAGCGCTCGCCCTCGGCCTCCGGCAGCCGCAGCGCCGTGGCACGCACGCGCCGGCCCTGCCAGATCAGCAACGGGCCCAGCAGCAGTTTGGCCAGCATCAGTCGCATCGGTGGGTCATCTCGGTGGTAACGGCGTCAGCCCTGTCCGACCTCAGGCCGCCGCGCCGTCCGGCATGACGAGAACGGTCGCGGCCCTAGGCTTCATGCATGCGCCGCCAAGGCGTCAACCGTAGGAGCCCACCATGCTGCGTTACGCCATCATCTTCTTCGTCATCGCCCTGATCGCCGCCGTGTTCGGCTTCACGGGCATCGCCGCCAGCGCGGCCGGCTTTGCCCAGATCCTGTTCTACGGCTTCCTGATCCTGGCCGTCATCGGCCTGCTGGTCGGCCTGGTGCGCCGATAGGCGCTCAGGAGAACTTCGAGAAGTCCGGCTTGCGCTTCTGGAAGAAGGCCTGGAAGGCCTCCATGGCCTCCGGGCTGCGCAGCCGGGCGCTGAACACCTCGGCCTCGCGCGTGATGGCCGCCTTGACGTCATCGCGCTGAGCGTCGCGGATCAGCCGCTTGCTGTCACGCACCGCGCCGGGCGCGAGGTTGTTGAAACGCTCGGCCACGCGCCGGGCATGGTTCAGCACCTCGGTGCCGGCCAGCACGCCGTTGGCGATGCCGCACTCGACGGCCTGCTCACCCGTGAACGGGTCGCCCAGCAGCAGCTTCTCGGCCGCTCGGCGGTTGCCCATCAGCTGCGGCACGACGAGGCTGGACGCGAACTCCGGCACCAGGCCCAGGCCCACGAAGGGCATGGCCAGGCGCGCGTCATCCGCCACGTAGACCAGGTCGCAGTGCAGCAGCAGCGTCGTGCCGATGCCGATGGCCGCACCGGTCACGGCGGCGACGACCGGCTTGCCGCAATCCACCAGCGCATGCATGAACTGGAACACCGGCGCGTCCTCGCCACGCGGCGGGCGGCCCATGAAGTCCTCCAGGTCGTTGCCCGATGTGAAGATGCCGGGCTGGCCGGTGATCAGCACCGCGCGTGCCTCGGGCGCGGCGTCGGCCGCGCGCAGCGCATCGGCCATCTGCTGGTACATGTCCTGCGTGATGGCGTTCTTCTTCTCGGGGCGGGCGATCTCGATCGTCGCGACGCCGTTGACGGTGTAGGTCTTGATGGTCATGGCAGGGGCCTGTTCACGCTACGGGAATCGGTGCGAGAGGGCCTGCGCGGGCGCAGGGCTGGGCGTGCGACACCGCCTGGGCTCATGCCCAGGCAAGGCGCGCAACGACGCCATGCACTCGCGCAGGCCCTCTCCCGAAGGGTTGTCACTTGAAAGCCCGCGCGCGGCGTTACGAAGCCTCGCTGGGGTCGCCCCCCCAGCTTCGCTTCGCGCCTTGCTCGCGGGCTTTCAAGTGTCAACGCATCCGATCCCCGTAGTGTGAACAGGCCCCGTCCTTCACGCGACTGCAGTCTTGGCTTGGAACTGCGTCCAGTGGTTCGCCAAGTGCATCAAATGGGCACGCTCGTACTGCGGCTTGGTCAGCTCGCCGTAGGCGAAATGAGGCCGCAGCGTACCGTTGAATTGCGCGAAAGCGTCCATCGCGTCCAGCAGCCGCTGCACCGACACCTTGAGCGCCTGCGCCGCGTCCAGCGCCGGCGCGCCGGGGATGGGCTCGCTCAGGTCGTGGCTCATCGCGCCGCGTGCATTGAAGACGGCGAACGCCGCCGAGCCGACGGATGAGCGGAACCACGCGCCCTTGAGCGCCGGGAATCCCTGCATCGAGAACTCGATGCTCTGCGCCAGGTGTTGCAGCACCTGGCTGAGGTTCCACGGGTTGCCCTCCACGACCTTGGGCGTGAACAGCAGGTCCAGCACGGCCTGCTGCGCCTCCTTCCAGGTCAGGAAGGTCTTGAGCCGGCCGGAACAGCCGGCCAGGGGCGCCGCCGCGAGCAGCAGGGTGGTGGTCTTGAGCGCGCGGCGACGGTCCATGGGTTACAGCCTTTCGAAGATGCCAGCAGCGCCTTGACCGGCGCCAACGCACATTGTCACCATGCCGTACTTGCCGCCCGTGCGGCGCAGGCCGTGGATGACCGAGGCCGCGCGGATGGCGCCGGTGGCGCCCAGCGGGTGGCCCAGGGCAATGGCGCCGCCGTTGGGGTTGACCTTGGCGCGATCCAGCTCAATGCCCTTGCTGTCCAGGTCGTTGAGCACGGCCAGGCTCTGTGCGGCGAAGGCTTCGTTCAGTTCCACCCAGTCCAGGTCCTTGGCGGAGATGCCGGCGGCCTTCAGCGCGGCCGGGATGGCTTCGATGGGGCCGATGCCCATGATCTCGGGCGGCACGCCGCGCACGGCGAACGACACGAAGCGGGCCAGCGGCGTCAGGTTGTAGCGCTTGAGCGCGGCTTCACTGACGATCAGCAGGCCGCCCGAGCCGTCGGAGGTTTGCGAGCTGTTGCCTGCTGTGACGCTGCCCTTGGCGGCGAACACCGGCTTGAGCTTGGCCAGGCCTTCCAGCGAGGTGTCGGGGCGGGCGCCTTCGTCCAGGCTCACGATGCGGGTCTTGACGTTGACCGAGCCCGAAGTGGGATCAGCCAGGTTGGGTGTGCGCTCGACCACGTCGAACGGCGTGATCTCGGCGGCGAAGTGGCCGGCCTGCATGGCGGCCACGGCGCGGCGGTGCGATTCCACCGAGAACGCGTCCTGCGCCTCGCGGCTGATCTTCCACTGCGCGGCCACCTTCTCGGCCGTCAGGCCCATGCCGTAGGCGATGCCGATGTTCTCGTCTTTCTCGAAGATCAGCGGCGACAGGCTGGGCTTGTTGCCACCCATCGGGATCATGGACATGGACTCCACGCCACCGGCGAACATCACGTCGGCCTCGCCGACGCGGATGCGGTCGGCCGCCATCTGCACGGCGGTGATGCCCGAGGCGCAGTAGCGGTTCACGGTCACGCCGCCGATGGTGTTGCCCAGGCCGGCCAGCACCGAGGCCACGCGGGCGATGTTCATGCCCTGCTCGCCTTCGGGGAAAGAGCAGCCGACGATGGCGTCTTCAATGGCAGCGGGATCCAGGCCCGGGGCCTGGGCCAGCGCGGCCTGCATCACCTTGACGAGCATCTCGTCCGGGCGGGTGTTCTTGAAATAGCCGCGGCCGCTCTTGCCGATCGGCAGACGGGTGGCGGAGACGATGTAGGCGTCTTGGACTTGCTTGCTCATGGTGCTTCCTTGGTCAGTTGGGGACAGAGCTACGCGCGGGTACGCGCTTCGGTCTGTCCCGCAAGGTCTTGGGATTGGGGCTTCTCTTTGGGCACCCAGGCCCAGACAAATTCACACTGGATCGGCTCGATGCCGGCTTCATCGGTGACCGTCACGGCCACCGTCACCTCACCCTTGGTCTGCGACGCAAGCAGCGCACGCTGCTCGGCCGTCAGATGCGCCTCGGCGCGCAGGGCCCCGGTCGCGCGCTTCTTGAACGCGACGTTCAGGCTCTTGCACAGCGGCAGGCAGTCGTCTCGCACGTTCATGCCCACCACCATGCCGGTGGCGGTTTCGGCCACCAGCGTCATGGCCGCCGCGTGCACGCCACGGATGTGGTTCTGCACGGGGCGCCGGTTGGCGATGCGGATCTCGCTGCGCTCGGGCGTGAGCGCGACGAAGTCCAGCCCCGCCGTGCCGGTGAGGGGCACCGCCCGCCGCAGCGCGAAGTTGCGCGCGGCGCCACGCAGCGGGGCGGGCAGGCCGTCCAGCTTGGCGAGGGTGCGTTGAAGCCTATTCATTTCGAGTTTGAGTCAGTCGGGGACAGAGCTACGCGCTGCGCGCTTCGGTCTGTCCCGCGATGTCATCAGTTGCGCACCGGCTTGCCGGTCTGCAGCATGCCCATGATGCGTTCCTGCGTCTTGGGGTTGTCCAGCAGCGAGCAGAAGTGCTTGCGCTCCAGGGCCATCAGGTACTCCTCGGTGACCAGCGAGCCGGCCTCGACCTCGCCACCGCAGACCACGTCGGCAATCGCCGCGGCCAGGTGGTAGTCGTGGGCGCTGACGAAGCCACCGTCACGCATGTTGGCGACCTGGCCCTTGATGGTGGCAATGCCGCTGCGGCCGGCCACCGGGAACAGGGCCTTGTGCGGCGGGCGGTAGCCGGCTTCGGCCATGCCCAGCGCGGTGGCGGTGGCCACGTGCAGCAGTTCGTCCTTGTGCGGCACGATCACGTCGCTGTCCAGCAGGAAGCCGTTCTTCTTGGCTTCGTGCGCGGAGGTGGCGACCTTGGCCGTGGCGGCGGTCAGGAAACCGTCCTTCAGGAAGGTCAGGATGTCGGCACCGGCATTGCCGGCTGCGGCCATCTCGGCGGCACGGCGGGCGATGTAGGTCAGGCCGCCGGCACCCGGCACCAGGCCCACGCCCACTTCCACCAGGCCCACATAGCTCTCGACATGCGCCACGCGGCGTGCGCAGTGGATGGCCAGCTCGCAGCCGCCGCCCAGCGCCAGGCCACGCATGGCCGCCACCACCGGCACCGAGGCGTAGCGGATGCGCAGCATCGCGTCCTGCAGCTTCTTCTCTTCCGGGGCGATGCCCTTGCTGCCCATCTTCATGAAGACGGGCATCAGGCTTTCCAGGTTGGCGCCGGCGGAGAACACGTCGTCCGGGCTCCAGATCACCATGCCTTGGTAGTCGGCTTCGGCGATCTCAACGGCCTTGATCAGGCCCTCGGTCACGGCCGGGCTGATCAGGTGCAGCTTGGCGGTGATGGAGGCGATGACGACCTTGCCATCCAGCGTCCAGACGCGCACTTCGTCGTTCTTGAACAGCTCGGTGCCGCTCTTGAGCGGGTCGGCCGCGCCGGTGCCCAGCAGCGATTCACGGAAGGCCTGGCGGCTGTAGACCGGCAGCTCGCTGCGCGGCTTGAACTGGCCTTCGGCGGCGCTCCACGAGCCTTGCGGCGTGTGCACGCCACCGGCTTCGGCGACGGGGCCCGACGTGACCCAGGCAGGCAGGGGCTCGGTGCTGAGCGCCTTGCCCGCGGCGATGTCTTCGGCGATCCAGCCGGCCACCTGGTTCCAGCCTGCGGCTTGCCACAGCTCGAACGGGCCTTGGCTGCTGCCGAAGCCCCAGCGCATCGCGAAGTCGATCTCGCGGGCGGTGTCGGCCACGGTGTTCAGGTGCACGGCGGCGTAGTGGAAGCTGTCGCGCAGGATGGCCCACAGGAACTGGGCTTGCGGGTTGGTGCTTTCGCGCAGCAGCTTGAGGCGGTCGGCCGGGGCTTTCTTCAACATGCGAGCGACGATCTCGTCGGCCTTCTTGCCGCCGGTGACGTATTCACCCGTGGCGAAGTCCAGACGCTGGATGTCCTTGCCCACCTTCTTGTAGAAGCCGGCGCCGGTCTTCTGACCCAGCGCGCCCTTCTCGATCAGGCCGGCCAGCACCTTGGGCGTGGCGTAGGTGCTGTAGAACGGGTCGTCCTTCAGGTTGTCCTGCATCGTCTTGACGACGTGGGCCATGGTGTCCAGGCCCACCACGTCGGCGGTGCGGAACGTGCCGGAGGACGCGCGGCCCAGCTTCTTGCCGGTCAGGTCGTCCACCACGTCGACCGACAGGCCGAACTTTTCGGCTTCGATCATCGTGGCCATCATGCCGGCGATACCGACGCGGTTGGCGACGAAGTTGGGCGTGTCATGGGCGCGCACAACGCTCTTGCCCAGGGCGGTGGTGACGAAGGCTTCGAGCTGGTCGAGGATGACCGGCTGCGTGGTCGGGGTGTTGATCAGCTCCACCAGCGCCATGTAGCGCGGCGGGTTGAAGAAGTGGATGCCGCAGAAGCGCGGCTTGATTTCCTCGGGCAGCACTTCGGAGAGCTTGGTGATGCTCAGGCCCGAGGTGTTGGACGCGACGATGGCGTGCGGGGCCACGAAGGGCGCGATCTTGGTGTACAGATCGAGCTTCCAGTCCATGCGCTCGGCGATGGCCTCGATGATGAGGTCACAGCCCTTCAGCACGTCCAGGTGCTCTTCGTAGTTGGCCTGCTGGATCAGCGCGGCCTCGGCGCTGTCGCCCAGCGGAGCGGGCTTGAGCTTCTTCAGGCCCTCGACCGCCTTGGTCACGATGCCGTTCTTGGGGCCTTCCTTGGCGGGCAGGTCGAACAGCACGACCGGCACCTTGCAGTTGACGAGGTGCGCGGCAATCTGCGCGCCCATCACGCCGGCGCCGAGCACGGCGACCTTGCGGACTTGGAATCGACTCATGGGGTGGTTCTCCAGTTATTCAGTTACTCGACACGCACCCAGGTCTGGGTACGGCCAAACAGAGGGGCGCCGATGTAGCCGCGCACCTCGAGTTTCTTGCCACCGTCCACCGGCTTCAAGCGGGTGCGGTAAGTCTTGCCGTTATTGGGGTCCAGGATCTCGCCATGGCCCCAGATGCCATCGCCGTCCGGCTTCACGCCCCGGATGATCTGCAGGCCCAGCACGGGCTGGTTCTTGCGGTCATCGCTGCACTTGTCGCACTTGGCGTCCGGTTGCGCGGCGGGGTCCAGCAGTTTGTCGATGCTGCCGACCAGGGTGCCCGCCTGTTCGCTGATGCGGACCAGCGACTTCGCGGTTTTGCCGTCGTCGTCGATGGTCTTCCAGAGGCCCACGGGGGTGGCCTGCGCAAGGGCAAGCGTGGGCAGCAGCAGTGCAGCAGCGAACAGGGATTTCATCGGGCGTTGTCCTTGTCGTCCAGTGAATCGTTCAGCGGTGAGGCTGGGGTCAGAACAGGGCTTCGTCCATCGCCATCAGCGGCGACAGGCCGGCGCGGCAGGTGCGGATCAGCGAGGCCGTCTCGGGCAGCAGCTTGGCGAAGTAGAAGCGTGCCGTGTGCAGCTTGGCCGTGTAGAACGGGTCGCCGCTGCCTTGCTTGGCCAGCGCGATCTTGGCGGCCTGGGCGAAGAAGTAGGCAAACGTCATGTGGCCCACCACGCGCAGGTAGTCGACGGCGGCGGCACCGACTTCGTCGGGGTTGCCGAAGGCCTTCATGCCGATTTCCTGCGTCAGCTTGTTGACCTTGTCGCCCAGGTCGGCCAGCGGGTTCACGAACTCCTGCATGGCCTCGTTGGTGCCCTCTTCCTCGATGAAGGCGGCGATCTTCTTGCCGAACTTCTTCAGCGTGGCGCCGTTGTTGCCCAGCACCTTGCGGCCCAGCAGGTCCAGCGACTGGATGGTGTTGGTGCCTTCATAGATCATGTTGATGCGCGCGTCGCGCACGAACTGTTCCATGCCCCACTCGTGGATGAAGCCGTGGCCACCGAAGACCTGCATGCAGTGCGACGTGGCCAGCCAGCCGTTGTCCGTGATGAAGGCCTTGATGATGGGCGTCAGCAGCGCGACTTCGGCATCGGCTTCCTTGCGCTCGTCCTCGTCGTCGCTCTTCAGCGCCTTGTCCAGCTGCAGCACCGTGTAGGCCTGCAGCATGCGGCCGCCTTCGGCGAAGGCGCGCGCGGTCAGCAGCATCTTGCGCACATCGGGGTGCACGATGATGGGGTCGGCCGGCTTGTCCGGCGCCTTGGGGCCGGAGAGCGCGCGCATCTGGATGCGGTCCTTGGCGTAGGCCACGGCGTTCTGGTAAGCCACTTCGGTCAGGCCCAGCGACTGGTTGCCCACACCCAGGCGGGCGGCGTTCATCATGACGAACATCGCGGCCAGGCCCTTGTTGGGCTGGCCCACCATCGTGCCGGTCGCGCCTTCCAGCACGATCTGCGCGGTGGCGTTGCCATGGATGCCCATCTTGTGCTCCAGGCCGGCGCAGAAGATGCCGTTGCGGCTGCCCAGGCTGCCGTCGGCGTTCACGTTGAACTTCGGAACCACGAACAGCGAGATGCCCTTGGAGCCCGCGGGCGCGTCCGGCAGGCGGGCCAGCACCAGGTGGACGATGTTCTCCGCCATGTCGTGCTCGCCGGCCGAGATGAAGATCTTGGCGCCGGTGATCTTGTAGGTGCCGTCGGCCTGCGGTTCGGCCTTGGTGCGCAGCAGGCCCAGGTCCGTGCCGCAGTGCGGCTCGGTCAGGCACATCGTGCCGGTCCACTCGCCGCTGGTCAGCTTGGGCAGGTACAGCGCCTGCTGCTCGGCCGTGCCGTGCGCGTGCAGCGCCTCGTAGGCACCGTGGCTCAGGCCCGGGTACATCGTCCAGGCCTGGTTGGCCGAGTTCAGCATCTCGTAGAAGAACTGGTTCACCAGATGCGGCAGGCCCTGGCCGCCGAACTGCGGGTCGCAGGAGAGTGCCGGCCAGCCGCCTTCGACGTACTGCTTGTAGGCCTCCTTGAAGCCCTTGGGTGCGGTCACCTCGTGCGTGGCCTTGTCGAGCGTGCAGCCCTCGGCGTCACCGCTGAGGTTGATGGGGGCGATGACCTCGGCGGCGAACTTGCCACCTTCCTCGAGCACCGCATTGATGGTGTCGGCGTCGATGTCCTCGTGGCCGGGAAGCATCTTGAGTTCGTCGACGACGTTCAGCAACTCGTGCATGACGAACTGCATGTCACGCATGGGTGGGGTGTACTGGGGCATCGGGTACTCCTGGGGGCGATGGTGGGGGTGGTGGATCGGTCAGCGCTTGATCGAAGCGCCAGTCTTGGAAGGCTTGCGCGCCTGATCGACCTGCAGGCCGAACGGCGTCGCGTAGAACTGGATGGTCCGGTCGAAACCGGTGCCGGCGCGCGTCAGCGCGCCGGGGATGCGCATGAAGCGCGCGTCATGGTGCAGCGACAGGATGAGACCGTGCAGCTCGAAGCAGATCTGCTCGACGTCGGCCTCGGCCTTCAGGTGGCCCTCGCCGATGGAGAGCTGGATGGCCTTCTGCAGCGCCGCATGCCAGGCCTTGACCATGGCGACGAGCGCGTCGCGCACGGGGCCCGGCCGGTCGTCGAACTCGACGGCGCCGGAGATGTAGATGCAGCCCGAGTCCACCTCGACGGACACGCGGCGCACCCATCGCTCGAACATCGCGCGCAGGCGCGGCAGGCCGCGCGGCTCGCGGATCGCGGTGAAGAAGACTTCCTCTTCGAACTTGGCGTGATACTCCGTGACCACGGCGATCTGCAGTTCCTCGCGCGAACCGAAGTGCGCGAAGACGCCCGACTTGCTCATGCCCGTAACGTCCGCCAGCGCGCCGATGGACAGGCCTTCCAGGCCCATGTGCGAGGCCAGGCCCAGCGCGGCGTCCAGAATGGCGGCGCGCGTCTGCTGGCCCTTCTGCAGGGAGCGCGCCACGCGCACCGGCTTGGCGGCGCGCAGCGGGGCGGCTTTCTTGGCGGGGACGGGAAGCGTGGACACAGGGCAAGAATAAAACGAACGGTCGTTCTATTTTGCAGGTCGCTCGCGTGACAACGCCAGCTTGCCCCGACGAAATCCTAGGGTGATGTGCCTAATACGCACGCCGACCTAGGGATGACCCTAGCCACCCTGCCGCTTTCGGGCCGAAACGTCCCGGCGGGCGGGCGCCGCCTTGTCATGGAAGCACGCTTGAGCGCTGGCGCGGTTCTCGCTAGGCTCGAGGGAGGAGGTGTGACTCTGTGGACGTGCTCCAACTCGATGTCTCCGGCCGACCCCAGGCCTGGATCACCACGCGTGAGGCGGCCGTGATCTACGCCAGCGACGGCGTCGCCTGGACATTGGGCGACCCCTGCCAGGTGCTGCGCGGCGGCCTGCAGCGCGTGACCGGGCGCCAGTCCCGCATCGAGGTGCATTCCATCATCGCCGTGCGCGGCGCCGTGCCCAGCCGGGCCTGGCGGCAGGCGCCGGCGCTGACCAACAGCAAGCTGTTCGTGCGCGACCGCTTCGTCTGCGCCTACTGCGGCCACCGCCACCTGCCGGAAGACCTGACGCGCGAGCACATCCAGCCCACGTCGCGCGGCGGCGCCGACACGTGGATGAACTGCATCACCGCCTGCAAGGCTTGCAACGGTCGCAAGGGCAGCCGCCTGCCCGAGGAGGCCCGCATGAGCCTGCTCTACCTGCCCTACGTGCCCAGCCTGCACGAGGACATGATCCTGCGCGGCCGCCGCATCCTGGCCGACCAGATGGAATTCCTGCTCGCCAGCGTGCCGCGCAGCTCGCGTTTGCACGGTTGACAGCGTCGGCGTAAAGAGTTGTAGATCGCCGCATCCGGCGGTCAACCCGATGACAATTCGACACGTTGGGCGTGTGTTCTGCCCAAGGAGACTCGAATGTCCAAGCTCATGACTTCCCTCACCCTCGTCGCCGCGCTGGCGCTGTCGGCCTGCTCGACGACCAGCCCCGACGTCATCCAGCGCGGCGACGCGCAGCGCCTGTCGCAGGTGCAGGACGCGACCGTGCTGTCGTCCCGCCCGGTCGTCGTCGACGGCTCGCAGAGCGGTGTCGGTGCCGTGGCGGGCGGCGTGACCGGCGCCATCGCCGGCAGTTCGGTGGGCGGCCGCCGTGAAGGCCAGGTCGTCGGCGTGCTGGGCGCCGTGGCCGGCGCCGTCATCGGCAACGCCATCGAACGTTCCACCACTCGCGAGGATGCGCTGGAGATCACCGTCCAGCTGCGCAACGGCGAGCGCCGCTCCATCGTGCAGGCCAAGGGCGCGGAGAGCTTCAACGCCGGCGATCCGGTCATCCTCACCACCACCGGCGGCAAGACCCGCGTGACGCGCGCCCCGGCCGTCGTGCCCGCCGCACCGGCCCCCACCAACGGCTGACGGTCGGCATCGGGACGGGGAGAGAATGACGGGCTTTGGCCCGCCTCTCCCCATGACCGATCTGCCGACCGACGACGACGCCCCCCTGCACGAGCCGCGCCTGTGGCGCGACAACGGCTGGACCGCCCAGGTCATCAAGAACGAGGACGACGAGGGCTGGGCCGTCGCCATGTTCAAGGCCGGCGAAAGCGAGCCGGCGCTGGTGGGCCCGTGGACCATGGGCCGCGACAAGAAGAACCCCAAGCCGTTGGACACCAGCGCGTTCAACACGCTGGTGAAGACGGCCTCCGAGGTCATCCGCCGCCACGAGCAGCAGCTGCATGCACAGCTGAACAAGACGCTGTACGTCGCCCGCGACGGCGCCTGGATCAAGGTGACGCTGGAGATCGTGCCGGCCGAGGACGACCCCTATGCCTGGCTGGCCGCCTTCGACGCCGCCGGCGAGCCGCTGGCCAAGGTCAAGGTCGGCGCCAGTTTCCGCTTCAACCAGTCGGCCGCCGAGGCCTGGGTGGACAACGGCTTCGAGCGCCCTGCGGGCCGCGACTGAGTCAGCGCCGGCCCAGCGCAGCGACGACCTGTGCGGCCGCATCGCGCGGCAGCGCGGCGACGCGGCGGCCATCCGGCGCGATGACGCAGCTGGCGCCGAAGCCACGCTGCGCCGGCGCATTCAGCGATTCGGGCCAGTTGCTCTGCAGGACCCAGGCGCCCAGCGCCCGCGCCAGTTCGGCCGCACCGGCCCGGTAGGCCTCGCACAACGCGGCCTGTTCTGCGTCGGACTCGCCGATGTAGCTCGGCCAGAACACCACCCGCGGCACCGCCGCATCGTGCGCGGACAGCGCCGCGTGCAACTCGGGCGCCAGCTCGGCGCCATCCAGCATCTCGCGACACAGCACCGATGTGGCCAGCACGCCGCTCAAAGCCGTCCAGCCGCGCGCGCCACCGGGCGTGAAGAAGCCCGCCTCGCTGGCCGTCAGGCCGCGCTTGTGCACACGGCCCACCTCGCGACCGGCGGCGTCGATGTGCAGATGGCTGCTGAAGACGGCGCCTCCCCCACCCAGCGTCGGCACGCCCACGGCGGCGGCGACACCCAGCCGCGCGCAAGCGGCACGCAACTCCGCCTCGGCCGCCGCCAACGCATCGGCATCGACCAGCGCCGGCACACCGCGGTGAAAGCCCGTCAGCGCCAGCTCCGCGCAGACGCAGCCCTCGGCGCCGGCGGCGGCGGCGTTCTCCAACGCCCGCAGCGTCTCGGCCAGGTTGCCCGCCAGCGTGGCGTGCATGCGCGGCTGGCTGATGGCCCAGCGGGGCGGGCCGCTCAAGCCGCGATCTCGAAGCTCAGCCCGGCCCGTGCCTGCAGCCGCCGCACGAGCGCCAGCCCCATCGCGCTGCCAGGCGTCCACACGCCGCCGGGCGTCGCGTCGCGGTCGATGTCCTGCACCAGACACAGCGCCGCCTCGCTGATGAGCTTGCAGGTGGAGCCGTAGCCGGGGTCACGGTCGCCCTTGACGATGGCGCGCAGCAGCTCGCCGCCGGCGGACTTGCCACTGAACCACACCTCGTAGCGCCCGGCTTCGCGCGCGGCCGCGTTCGGGCCGTCGCCCGGCTGGGTCAGCACGAAGCGACGCAGCAGCGCGCGCGTCGGCGTGAAGCCCAGTGCCAGGTTCTGCAGCTTCGTGAAGCGGGCCAGCGCCTGGGCCTTTTTGCGGCCCTTGTCGCCCTGCCCCGGCTTGCCGGTCAGCATCTTCTCGCTGTAGACGAAGCCCTCGCCCCAGGGATGACCACGCAGCGCGTTGCTGCGGTGCACGTTCTTCGTGTTGATCGTCGCCATCACGAAGGGACCGGTCCAGGCATCGGCCCAGTCGTCGAAGTCCGCGCCCTGGTCATCCGGCTGCTTCGGCCCCTTGAAGCCGCCGGACAGCGAGAACGGGTTGGCCATGACCTTGAGCAGCGAGCGGTCGCGGCGGATGGCCTCGATGGTTTCCATCATGCTGGCCAGCGTGCCGCCGGACGCCGCACCCTTGAGCCGCGCGACGCGGCCGCGCACCTCGGGCAGCGGCGCGCCGAAGCGGGCCTGCGCTTCGGCCTGCAGGAAGACGACGCCGAGGTCGAACGGGATGGAGTCGAAGCCGCAGGAGAACACGATGCGCGCGCCGCTCGCCTCGGCCAGCGGCGTCAGCTTGTCGATCATGCGGGCCATCCACAGCGGCTCGCCGCAGAGGTCCACGTAGTCGGTGCCGCCCTCGGCGCAGGCGGTGGCCAGGGGCTCGCCATGCAATTGGTACGGGCCCACGGTGGTGATGACGACGCGGGTGCGCCGCACCAGGCGGGCCAGCGCGGCGGCATCGCCGGCATCGGCCTTCAGCAGCGCGACCGACGGCGGCAGGTGCAGTTCGTCGCGCACCCGGGCCAGCTTGTCGAGGCTGCGGCCCGCGATGGCCCAGCGCGCACCGCCGGCGCCGCTGAGGTGCAGGTACTCGGCCACCAGCCGGCCGGTGAAGCCGGTGGCGCCGAAGACGATGAGGTCGAACTCGCGCGCGCCGCTCGCCATCACGCGCGCCCCTTCATCGCCATCCATTCGCTGCGCAGCAGGCTGAGCGAATGGCAGTCCACATACTCGCCGGCGACGAAGACGACGCCACGCTGGATGCCCTCGTGCGTGAAGCCGCACTTCTCGGCCACACGCCGCGACGCATGGTTGTGCACGGACATGCCGCAGGACAGCCGGTTCACGGACCAGTTCTCGAACAAGTAGTCCACCAGCAGCGACGCCGCCTCCGTGGCCAAGCCCTGGCCGCGCATGGCCACGTCGGCCATCGTCCAGCCGATCTCGCGCGCCGTCGTGTAGCGGGCCGCGGCAAAGTGCACCACGTCGCCGATGACGCTGCCGTCCAGCAGATGGCAGATCAGCAGGCGCTCGGCATCGTCGTTGGCAAAGCCGTTGTCGCGCCAGCGCTCGTCCACCTTGTGCGGGGGCATCATGCGCGAGCCCAGGTGGGGCCCGCGCACCTGCGGGTCGCCGACCGTGCGCTTGAGCCAAGGCAGGTCGTCCTCGGTCACGTAGCGAAGGCCGACGCGTTGTCCTCTGAGCATCTGTATGTCCCCTGAAATGAAAAAGCCTGGCTGGAGCCAGGACTGCATCTTCGGGCCGAGCGCCGGGCCGCCCCAAGCCGGCCCGCCTGGCGATGTTGACCGGGCTTGATGCCCGGTCAATCGCCGTCCCCGCGGGGGACCGGCCGGGTTCGCCTGCGTTCAGCAGGGCGAGCCCGGACGAGGGGTCAAAAGTGGATGCCGCGCATCATCTGCTGCAGCGCGATGGCCTCGGGCGACAGGCCGCCGCCCTTCTTCTCGCCCTTGGCGGCGTCGCTGTCCGGGAACATGCGGAAGGTCGTGTTCATGACGATCTGCGCGATGCGCGGCGCCACCGCGTGCAGGATCTGGCCCGTCATGCCCAGGCGCGTGGCAATGCGCACCGGCTTGGCCACGCAGGCCTGCGCGATCATGTCGGCGGCTTCCTCGGGCGACAGCGTGGGCACGTTGTTGTAGATCTTGGTGGGCGCGATCATGGGCGTGCGCACCAGCGGCATGTTGATCGTCGTGAACGTGATGCCGGTGTCGGCGAACTCGCTGGACGCGCAGCGCGTCCATGCATCCAGCGCGGCCTTGCTGGCCACGTAGGCGCTGAAGCGCGGCGCGTTCGTCAGCACGCCGATGGAGCTGATGTTGACGATGTGGCCCTTCCTCTTGGCCGCCATGCCGGGCAGCAGGCCCATCGTCACACGCAGGCAGCCGAAGTAGTTCAGCTGCATGGTGCGCTCGAAATCGTGGAAGCGGTCGTAGCTGCTCTCGATGGCGCGGCGGATGGAGCGGCCGGCGTTGTTGATGAGGAAGTCCACGCCCCCGAAATTCTCGGTGCACCACTGGATGAGGTTGGCCGCGCCTTCCTCGTCGGCGATGTCGCAGGCGAAGGCATGCACCTGCGCCCCCTTGCCCGCCTTGTCCTTGATCTCCTTGACGGCCTCGTCGAGCTTGGTCTGGTCACGGGCGCAGATCAGCGTGATGGCGCCGGCTTCGGCGAACTTGATGGCCGCGGCCAGGCCGATGCCCGACGAGCCGCCCGTCACCAGCACCACCTTGCCGCCTGTCGATCCCTTCAGCGAGCGGTCGATGAACAGGTCGGGGTCGAGGTGCCGCTCCCAGTAGTCCCACAGCCGCCACGCATAGTCGTTCAGGTCGGGGCAGGCCACGCCCGAGCCCTTCAGCGCGGCCTCGGTGTCGCGGCAGTCGAAGCGCGTCGGGTAGTTGATGAAGGTGAACATGTCCTCGGGCAGGCCGAGGTCCTTCATCACCGCGTTGCGGATGCGGCGCACCGGCGCCAGCGCCATCAGCCCCTTCTTCACGCTCTTGGGGATGAAGCCCATCAGCGCCGCGTTGATGAACAGGTTCATCTTGGGCGCGTGCGCGGCCTTGCTGAAGATGTCCAGCACGTCGCCAACGCGGTAGCCCTTGGGGTCCACCAGGTGGTAGCAGCCCTGGCCCTTCGTGACCTTGTGCGAGATGTGGTCCAGCGCGTCGACAACGAAGTCCACCGGCACGATGTTGATGCGCCCGCCCTCCAGGCCCACGCTGGGCATCCACGGCGGCAGGATCTGGCGCATGCGCTGGATCAGCTTGAAGAAGTAGTACGGGCCGTCGATCTTGTCCATCTCGCCGGTGTGCGAGTCGCCCACGACGAGCGCCGGTCGGTAGACCGTCCAGGGCCGCTTGCACTCCTTGCGCACGATCTTCTCGCTCTCGTGCTTGGTCATGAAGTACGGGTGGTCGAGGTTCTCGGCCTCGTCGAACATGTCCTCGCGGAACACGCCTTCGTACAGGCCGGCCGCCGCGATCGACGACACGTGGTGCACATGGCCGGCATCGATGGCCTGCGCAAACTCCACCATCGAGCGGGTGCCCTCGATGTTGACGGCCACCTGCGACTCCTCGTCGGCGCCGAGGTCGTAGACGGCGGCGAGGTGGTAGAGGTGGTCGATCTGGCCCTTCAGCCCCTTGATGACGTCGGCGGCCACGCCCAGCTTCTTGGCGGTCAGGTCGCCGTACACGGGGATCGCGCGGGTCTTGCTGACGCCCCAGTAGGCCAGCAGGTCGGGCAGCTTCGCGGCGCTCTCCTCGCGCATCAGGAAGTGGACCGTGCTGCCCCGGCGCGCCAGCAGCTTCTTGACGAGGCGCTTGCCGATGAAGCCGGTGGCACCGGTGACGAAATACTGCATGCGGGTCTCCTGCTTGTAGGAATCGAGGGCGGGTTTCGCCTGATTCTTCACCAGCGCCACAAGCACTCCGCTGGGCACTTTCCCGAGTGGCCGCATAGAGCCCTCTCACTAGGAATGGCCGCGCCGCCGGGCCGGGGCGCCGCTACAGTCCCGTCGGCAATTCGCTCTTATCGAAAGGACAACCATGGTCAAGAAGCTCCAGAAGATGGCTGACAAGAAGAAGGCTGCTGCCGCCACCGGCTTCCCGGCTGGCCTGCTCGACAGCGCGATGGCTCAGAACGTCAAGGACAGCGCCCAGCAGATCTGGGCCGCCGGTCTCGCCTCCTTCGCCAAGGCCCAGGGTGAAGGCTCCAAGGTCTTCGAGGCCCTCGTCTCCGAAGGACTGAAATTGCAGAAGAAGACCCAATCCGCCGCCGAAGAGAAGCTCAGCGCCGTGGCCAGCAAGGTCAGCAGCGTCGCCGGCGACGTCGGCGCCAAAGCCGGCCAGCAGTGGGACAAGCTGGAATCCATCTTCGAAGCCCGCGTCGCCAAGGCGCTGCAAGGCCTGGGCGTGCCCACCAAGGGCGACATCGACGCGCTGATCAAGCGCATCGACGCGCTGGCCGTCGCCACCGGCGTGGAGCCGGCGAAGAAGGCCGCCAAGAAGCCGGCCGCCAAGCCCGCCGTGACCAAGGCCGCCCCCGCCGCCAAGAAGGCCGCCGCCACGCCGGCCAAGAAGGCTGTCGCCGCCAAGCCCGCGGCTGCTGCCAAGAAGGCCGCCCCGGCCAAGAAGGCCCCGGCCGCCAAGAAGGCCGCCGCGCCCAAGGCCGCCCCGGCGCCCAAGGCCGAGCCCGCCGCTCAGGCCTGAGCACGGGCTGACGCATCCCGCCCATGAGCCAGCAGCCACGCATCGGCCTGGCCCTGGCGGGTGGCGGCCCGTTGGGCGCCATCTATGAAGTGGGCGCGCTGTGCGCCCTCGAAGAGGCCGTCGCCGGCCTCGACGTCACCGCCTGCGACGGCTACATCGGCGTCAGCGCAGGCGGCTTCATCGCCGCGGGGCTGGCCAACGGCATGACGCCGCGCCAGCTCTGCGCCGCCTTCATCGAGAACAGCGCCGAGGCCCCCGACCGCTTCGACCCCGCCGAGCTGCTGCAGCCGGCCTGGGCCGAGCTGGGCCAGCGGCTGCGGCTGCTGCCGGGCCTGCTGGCCGACTCGGCCCGCGAGGTGCTGCTGGAAGGCCGCTCCAAGCTCGCCACGCTGGAACGCCTGGGCCGCGCGCTGCCCACCGGCCTGCTCAGCAGCGAACGCTTCGGTGAGGCGCTGACGCGCGTGTTGACGCAGCCCGGCCGCAGCAACGACTTCCGCCGCCTGCGCCGCCCGCTGGTGCTGGTGGCCACCGACCTGGACAGCGGCGAGGCCGTGCCCTTCGGCGCGCCGGGCTGGGACCACGTACCCATCTCGCGCGCCGTGCAGGCCAGCGCCGCGCTGCCGGGGCTGTTCCCGCCGGTCGAGATCGGCGGCCGGCACTACGTGGACGGCGCGCTGAAGAAGACGCTGCACGCCTCCGTGCTGCTGGACCGCGGGCTGGACCTGCTGATCTGCCTGAACCCGCTGGTGCCCTACGCCAGCGACCGCCGCTCCACCGCCCGCGAGGACCGCTCGCGCCGCGCCCGCGACCTGGCCCGCAAGCTGGGCCGCCCGGCCGGCCGCGCGCTGCAGCCGCACATCCACCGGCTGGTGGACGGCGGCCTGCCGCTGGTGCTGTCGCAGACCTTCCGCTCGCTGATCCACTCGCGGCTGGAGCTGGGCATGCGCGGCTACGAGCTGAGCCACCCGCAGACCGACATCGTGCTGCTGGAGCCCAACCCGCGCGACGCCGAGTTCTTCCTCGCCAACACCTTCAGCTACCGCCAGCGACGCCACCTCGCGGAGCACGCCTACCAGGCCACGCGCGAGCTGCTGCGCCAGCGCGCCGCCGAGCTGAAGCCGCAGTTCGCCCGCACCGGCCTCACGCTGCGCGAGGACGTGCTGGCCAACCGCGAAGCCCGTCTGCTGCCCGCCCCGGGCGAGACCCGCACCGAACAGGCCTTGCGCACGCTGCGCGGCACGCTCAGCGTGCTGGAAGCCCGCCGGCGCTGAGCCGCGGGCTCAGGCGTCCACCAGGCGCCGCGTGATCGCCGCCTGCACCGGCGGCAGGTGGCGGGCCACGTCGATGACCGCCCGGCGCAGGGCCAGCATGGGCGCGCGGTCGTCCGTGAAGAAGCGCACCAGCGCATTGGTGCCCGCATACAGCGGTCCGGCCGCGCGGCGGTGCTCGGCCTCGTAGGCCAGCAAGGGGCCGAGTTCGCCCGGGTCGCGCGCGGCATCGAGCCGGCGCGACAGGGCCTCGATGCCGTACAGCCCGAGGTTGTAGCCATGCGCCGTGACCGGGTGCATGCCCACCGCCGCGTCGCCGATCAAGGCCAGGCGCGGCCCCACAAAGCGCTCGGCCCACACCGCCACCAACGGGTAGACGTGGCGCTCGCCATCCAGCCGCATCGCACCCAGCCGGCCCTCGGCGGCGGCCTCGATGGCCAGGGCCAGTTCCAGGCCATCCATCGCGGCAAGCCGCGGCAGCTCGCTGTTGGCCACGGTCCAGACGGCCGAACAGCGCTGACCCGTCTTGGGTAGCAGGGCCAGCGTGTGGCCGGCCAGAAAACACTCCTGCGCGATGCCGTCATGGCTGCGCTCGTGCGCCAGCGGCACCAGCAGCGCACTGCGGCCGAAATCCTGGTGCCGTGCGCCGATGCCGGCGAGCCGGCGCAGCGGCGAGAAGCGGCTGTCGGCCGCGACCACCAGCGGCGCGCTGTGCCGCTCGCCGCCACGGGTGTCGACCTGCGCCAGGCCGTCCAACCGCGTGAAGCCGGTGACCGTCTGGCCGCAGCGCAGATCAATGCCGCGTTGCTGCGCGCCGGCCCAGGCCGCCGCGCGCAGGCGGTGGTTGGCCACCAGCCAGCCCAGGTCCTGCCCGCGGGAGGCAAACGGCAGCGGCCGCCGCGAGCCGCTGGAGCGCACGGCGGCGCTGCGCAGCGGCGCGATGTCACTCAAGCGCTGCCACAGGCCCAGGCGCTCCAGCAAGCGGCGCGAGCGGTGCGTGAGCGCGATCTCGCGGCCATCGTCCGCAGGCGCGGCCAGCGCGGCGGCATCGGCCTGTTCCAGCACGCGCACGGCCAGGCCGCGGTCATGCAGCGCGCACGCCAGCGCCAGGCCGGCCGGGCCGGCTCCGCAGATGACGACAGAGGGCTCGGGGCGGGCGTGATCGTTCATGGCCGCGGAGCCTAGGTGCAGGCCGGCAGCGCCGCCTTGACACAGGTCAGCCCCCCTGGGAATCCCGAGCACGCCATGGGGTTCCCCGGCTGCGGGCAGCATGCCCGGTCATGACATCAGCTCCGACCACCGCCCAGCCCAGCGCCCCTGCCGACGGCACCCATGCTGCCGCGATGCACCGGCTGGACCCCGGCGCCTGCCCGCCCGACATGCTGGGGCGCGACGCGGCCGACGTCACGCCTTACCGCCATGTCTGACAGCCCCACCGTCCGCGCCGACGAGATCGCCCGCTTCGACGCCTGGAGCGCCACCTGGTGGGATGCCCGCGGCCCGATGCGGCCGCTGCACGTCACGCAGGCGCTGCGCGGGCAGTGGGTGCGCGAGGCGGCCGAGCGCCACTTCGGCCGGCCGCTGGCCGGGCTGCGCGTGCTGGACGTGGGCTGCGGCGGCGGCCTCATGAGCGAAGCGCTGGCGCGCGAGGGCGCGCAGGTCGTGGGCATCGATGCGTCGGCCGGCAACATCGGCGCCGCACGCCGCCACGCGGCGCCGGACCCCGCCGTGTCGGCCCGGCTGGACTACCGGCACGGCGACCCGGCCAGCGCGCTGCGGCCCGGCGAGCGGTTCGACGTGGTGCTGGCGCTGGAAGTGGTGGAGCATGTGGACGACGTGCCCGCCTTCCTCGCGCAGGTGGCCGCCGCCGTGGTGCCGGGCGGGCTGCTGGTGGCCTCCACGATCAACCGCACCGCGCGCAGCTGGCTGCTGGCCATCGTGGCCGCCGAATACCTGCTGCGCGTGCTGCCGGTCGGCACGCACCGCTGGCGCCAGTTCGTCACGCCCGACGAGCTGGAGGCCGCCGCCGCCCAGGCCGGCCTGCGGCCGCTGCAGCGCCTGGGCATGCGCTACCTGCCGGTGCTGCACCGCGCCCGCTGGACGCGCGACACCTCGGTCAACTACCTGGCGAGCTTTGCCCGCCCATCACCGGAGACCCGACCATGACTTCCATCGCTCTCGTCACCGGTGCCCGCGGCGGCATCGGCCGCGCGCTGTGCGTTCAGCTGCAGGCCCAGGGCTGGCAGGTGGCCGCCGTCGGCCGCGATGCCGCCACGCTGGCCGACGTCCCGGCCGCGCTGCACATCGCCGCGGACACCACCACGCCCGAAGGCGCCACGGCCGCCATCGCCGCCTGCCGCGAGGCACTGGGCACGCCCACGCGGCTGGCGCACTGCGTGGGCAGCACGCTGATCGCGCCCCTGCACCGCAGCAAGCCCGAGCAGGTGCGCGAGGTGCTGCGCGTCAACCTCGACAGCGCGCTCTACATGCTGGGCGCCTGGGTGGAGGCATTGCGCGAACCGCCGCAGCCCGGCGCGGCGGTGCTGGTGAGCTCGGTGGTGGCCGGCATCGGCGTGGCCAACCACGAGGCCATCGCGGCGGCCAAGGGCGGCATCGAGGCGCTGGTGCGCAGCGCCGCGGCCAGCTACGCCGTGCAGGGCCTGCGCATCAACGCCGTGGCGCCCGGCATGACCGACACGCCCATGACCGCGGCCATGCTCAAGCAGCCTGCCATGCGCGAGGGCGCGGCCAGGCAATACCCGCTGGGCGGCGTGCAGACCGCCGACGAGGTGGCCGGCGTGATGGCCTGGCTGCTGTCCGACGCCGCCGCGCGCCTCACCGGCCAGGTGCTACCGGTGGACGGCGGCTTCACGAAGATCCGGCCTCTGGTTCGCTAGGCGTTTCTTCCAGCGTCTGCAGCTCCACCAGGCGGCGGTACAGGCCGCCGTCCAGCGTCATCAGCGCCTCGTGCGTGCCGCGCTCCTGCAGCCGGCCGTGGTTGAGCACCAGGATCTGGTCGGCCGCGCGGATGGTGGACAGCCGGTGCGCGATGGCGATGACGGTGACGCGGCCGTGCAGCGCGGCCAGCGCCTCGCCCAGGCGCGCCTCGGTCTCGCTGTCGACATTGCTGGTGGCCTCGTCCAGGAACAGCAGCCGCGGCGCGCCGGCCAGCGCGCGGGCCATGGCCAGCAGCTGCTTCTGGCCGCTGGAGACGCGCACGCCGCCTTCACCCAGCCGGGTGTCGTAGCCCTGCGGCAGCGCCGTGATGAAGTCATGCGCGCGCGCCGCCTTGGCCGCTTCTACGACAGCCTCGTCGCTGATGCCGGGCCGGCCCATCGCGATGTTCTCGCGCACGCTGGCCGCCATCAGCGTGGCCTCCTGCGGCACCAGGCCCACGGCGTCGCGAAACGCCGCGTCGGGCACGGCGTGCAACGGCTGGCCGTCGATGGTGATGCGGCCCTGCTGCGCGGTGTAGAAGCGCAACAGCAGCGACAGCAGCGTGCTCTTGCCGCTGCCGGTGTGGCCCACGATGCCGGTGAAGCTGCCGGCCGGGATGTCCACGTCCAGCCCGTGCAGCACCGGCCGCGCGGGGTCGTAGCCGAAGCCCAGGCGCTCGATGCGGATCTCGCCGCGCGTGATGGGTGCGCCGTTCTGCGTGATCGGGTCCACGCCGCGGTGCTCATCCTCCTCCAGCAGCGCCCGCACGCGCGACGCGGCCACCATGGCCTGCTGCAGCTGGCCGAACTGCATGGTGATCTGGATCAGCGGCTCGACGACGCGGGCGATGTAGGACAGGAAGGCATAGAGCAGCCCCACCTCCAGCCCCGACAGCTCGCGCCGGCCGAAGCCGTAGATGACGGTGACGAGCAGCAGCACGTTCAGCAGGTCCAGCGCCGGGCGCAGCAGCCACGCGTTGGCGCGCAGCTCGGCGATGCGCGACAGCCGGTGCTCGGCGTTCACCGCCTCGAAGCGCGCGCCGAAGCGCCCGGCCGCGCCGGCCGCCTGCAGCACCGCCATGCCGGCCATGCTCTCGGCCATCTGCGCGTTGATGTCGCTGCGCAGCTGGCGCGTGCGCGCCACCGCCGGCGCCGAGAGCTTCTGGTAGCCCAGGATGATGCCCACCATGGCCGGCACCAGCGTGGCGACGATGAGCATCAGCCGCCAGTCCAGCACCGCCATCGCCACCAGCGAGCCGGCGACCACGATGCTGGAATCCAGCATCACGTACAGCACCTGCCGGTAGAGCTGGTTCACGGCCTCGGTGTCGTTGGTGACGCGGCTGACGAGCTGGCCGGTGATGGCCTTGTCGAAGAAGGCCATGGGCAGTGCCAGCACATGCGCGTAGACCCGCTCGCGCAGCCGCAGCACCGAGCGCCGCGCCACGCCGGCCATGCGCGACAGCTGCGCGTAGCGCACCCAGCTCGCCGCCCAGCCGGTCAGCAACACCGCCGCCAGCAGCGCGGCCATCGCGCCGAGGTCGTAGTGGCCGGGCAGCAGGTGGTGGTCGATGTAGCGCTTGCCGAGGATGGGGCCCAGCGCCTCCAGCGCGGCCGCCAGCAGCAGCCACAGGCCGCCGCGTATCAGCTGCGGGCGCTCGGGCGCCGCCGCGTCCATCAGCAGGCCGACGCTTTGCCAGGGCTTCTCGGTCGGCTTACTCGGCTTCAAGGCTGGCCTCGATCTGTTGATAGCGCCACTGGGCCGCGTACCAGCCGCCCAGTTCGAGCAGCTGCGCATGCGTGCCGCGCTCGATGACGTGGCCCTGCTTCAGCACGATGACCTCGTCGGCGTCCATGACGGCGGACAGCCGGTGCGCGATGACGATGACGCTGCGGTCGGGCCGCGCGGCGCGCAGCTCGCGCAGGTGGTCAAGGATGGCCGTCTCGGTGCCGGTGTCAACGGCCGACAGCGCGTCATCCAGCACCAGCAGTGCGGCGTCGGACAGCAGCGCCCGCGCGATGGCGACACGCTGGCGCTGGCCGCCGGACAGCGTCACGCCGCGCTCGCCCACCTCCGTCGCGTAGCCCTGCGGCAGCCGCGCGATGTCGTCGTGCACGGCGGCCAGCCGGGCGGCGGCCTCGATGTCGGCCGGCGTGGCGCCAGGTCTTGCCAGCGCGATGTTGTCGGCCACCGAGGCCGAGAACAAAAAGGGCTCCTGCGGCACCCAGGCGATGTGCGCGCGCAGCGTGGCCAGCGGCAGGTCCGGCAGCGGCACATCGGCGAGCAGCAGCCGGCCCGCGTCGGGCTCCGCCTGGCGCAGCAGCAGGCGCACGAGCGTGGACTTGCCGGCACCAGTGGCGCCCACGATGCCCAGCGTGCGGCCGGGCGCGAGCGTCAGATCCACCGCTTCCAGCGCCGGCCGCTTGGCGCCCGGGAACCGGAAGCTCAGCCCCTCGGCGGTCAGCGTCGCGCCGGGCGGCAACGCGGCCCGGCCTGCATCGGCCAGCGTCAGCGGCGCATCCAGCACCGGCGCCAGCCGCGCCCAGGCGGCCCGGCCGCGCTCCAGCAGCGACAACACCCAGCCCGCCGCGAACATGGGCCAGATCAGCTGGCCCAGGTACATCGTGAACGCGGTCAGCTGGCCGATGGTGATCTCGCGCTGCGCCACCAGCCAGCCGCCCACGGCCAGCGCGATGGCATAGGCCGCCGCCAGCGTCATGCCCACGGCCGGCTCGTAGGCGGCCTCCCAGCGCTGCGAGCGGAAGGCCGCCTCGGCGGCACTGTCGGCCAGCGCCCCGAAGCGCTGGCGGCTGCGGTCCACCAGGCCCAGCGCCCGCAGCGTGCGCACACCGGCCAGGCTCTCCTGCACCTGCTGGTTGAGGTCGCCAAAGCGGGTCAGCGAGTCCTGCGCGGCCTCGTGCAGATGCTTGCTGATCCACCAGAACGCCAGCCCCATCAGCGGGAAGGGCAGCAACGCGGCCAGGCCCAGCCGCCAGTCGATGGACAGCGTCATCATCGCCAGCACCAGCAGCAGCGTCTGCGTGCCGTCGAAGCCCGCCAGCATCGCCTCGCCGGCGGCCATCTCGACGGTGTCGATGTCGTTGGTCGCCAGCGCCATCAGGTCGCCGGTGCGCTGCTGCTGGAAGTAGGCCGGCCCCTGCAGCGCCAGCCGCGCGAACAGCCGCGTGCGCAGCCGCGCGCCGAGCCGGTAGGCCGCCTTGAACAGCGTGAGCCGCCAGCCCACGCGCAACAGGTAGATGGCGAGTCCTGCGAGCACCAGCAGCGACAGCGGCTCGATGAGCGCCGGGCCCTGCAGCTTGCCGGCCACCAGCGCATCGACGACATGGCCGACCTGGCGGGGAATCCAGACGGTCATCGCAGCGATGCAGCTGAGCATGGCCGCGGCCGACGCGTAGGCGCGCCAGTGCTCGCGCACGAAGGTGGCGAGCATGCGGGAGAGGGTGCTGTGAATTTGGAGGTCAGGCGAGGACATGCAGGCTTCGCGGGTCGACAACAGTTAGACGCTAGCTAGCTTCACCCCGAAGACGCTTGCCTTCCCAGTCCCGCCAGTACTCGTCGGACACCTGATCTATCTCAGCAAAGCTCACAAGCTGGCCCGTATCCAGTGACAAATCGAACCGCTCAAACGAAAGCGTCATGCTTCCCATCGACGTATCCACGACGATGGGCAAGCGTTGCGACTCGGTGCCCAGGATGTCCAACCTGCCCGTCTCAAATTGCTGTTCAAGCGTTTGCACCTCGCCGTCGAAGTCATGGAAATGCAATTCGCTCACCTCGCCGAGGCTCAATGCAAAGCATCCGCCAGGTGGCGCGAATCGACGCCTCAAGTAGCCAATGCTGACGAAGAACGTGACGGCACTGCCCGAACGCGATACCGCTGTGATCTCGCCATCATGCAGAACGTTCCAAATGGCTATGCGTTCGTCCACTCTGTCTTACCTTCCATGCTGGCTGCCGTAGCGGCAACCCTAGAGACGTGTGTGCGCTGCTTTGCGTGCGAACGACGAGTCACCTCAGTCACGCCCTGCCCACCACAGCCCTAGCCACGTTAGCAGGCCATTGAGCACCAACAACTCCAACCCGATCTGCCACCCACCCCACGGCTGCCCGAAGTCCAGCACCGCGCACAGCAGCGGCGCCGCCACACACACCGCCACCAGCGCACGGCCTGACACCGGCCGCGGCGTGAACAGCGCGAACGCAAACAGCCCGAGCAGCGGGCCGTAGGTGTAGCCCGCGAGCTTCAGGATCAGGAACACCATGCTGGCGTTGTCCAGCGCCTTGAAGCCCAGCACCAGCAGCAGGAACAGCACCGCAAAGCCCAGGTGCACGCGGCGCCGGGTGCGGATGTCGTCCTGGCCCACGCGCAGCAGGTCCAGGCAGGTGCTGGCCGTCAGCGCGGTCAGCGCGCCGTCGGCACTCGGCAGCAGCGCCGACACCAGCGCCAGCACGAACACCGCCTGCACCCAGCCCGGCAGGTGCTGCATGACGACGGCGGGGAACAGCGCGTCGCCGGTGGCCGCCAGCCCGTGCTCGCGGGCGAACAGCGTCAGCAGCCCGCCCAGCAGCAGGAAGGCGGTGATGACGACGACCAGCAGTACCGCCAGCAGCAGCAGGTTCTTCTGCGCGTCGCGCAGCTTCGCCACCGACAGGCTCTTCTGCATCATTTCCTGGTCCAGCCCCGTCATCGCGATGGCGATGAACATGCCGGCCAGCAGCGCCTTCACGGAGAAGTCGCGGGACAGCGGGTCGCCCACCCACACGCGGCTCAGGCCGGCGGCGTCCAGCTGCGCCAGCGCGTCGGGCCGCCACAGCAGCGCGATGCAGACCACCAGCCCCGTCAGCATGCCGGCGGTCTGCAGCGTGTCGGTCCACACCAGCGCCTTCACGCCACCCTCCACCGTGTAGAGCAGGATCATCGCCAGCACGACGGCCGCGCCGACGGCGAAGGGCAGGCCCAGCGGCTGCAGCATCAGCAGGTACAGCACCTGCACGACGAGGTAGAGCCGCGCCGTCGCGCCCACGGTGCGGCTGAGGATGAAGTAGGCCGAGCCCAGCCGCCGCGCGGCCGGCCCCAGGCGCTCCCCCAGTAGCTCGTAGATGGAGGCGACGCGCAGCCGGTGGTAGGCCGGCAGCAGCACGAAGGCGATGGCCACGTAGCCGGCCACATAGCCCAGCGTGACCTGCAGGTAGGTGAAGCCGCTGGCCGCCACCGAGCCGGGCACGCTGATGAAGGTGACGCCGGAAAGCGACGTGCCGACCATCCCGAACGCGACGACCGGCCAGGGACTTTCCCTGCCTCCCACGTAGAAACCCGCAGCACCAGCGCCGTGCGAGACGCACCTCGCCAGCACCAGCAGCCCGGCGAAATAAGTGAGAACCCCGATCAAAAGCAGTGCATGCGGCATGGCGGCCGGCGGGTGCCGGCGGCACCCCCTCGAATGTGGTGGATCAAATCGTCACGAAGCATCAATACGATGCGCCCCGTTTTGGGCAATTTTTACTAATCAGTCATGCAACTCCGACCCCTGGTAGCTCTCATTGCCGCGGCGTTTGCCGCTCCCGCTGCGCTGGCCGCCGGCGAAGTCGTCATCAGCCAGGTCTACAGCGCCGGCGGCAACGCCAACGCCGTCTACCGCAACGACTATGTCGAGTTGCACAACCGCGGCGACGCCGAGGTCAACCTGGCCGGTTGGTCGCTGCAATATGCCAGCGCCAGCGGCACCGGCGGCTTCGGGGCCACCAGCAGCCAGATCGCCACGTTGTCCGGCAAGGTGCAGCCAGGCCAGTTCTTCCTGATCCGCCTGGGCTCCGGCGGCAACGTCGGCGCCGCCCTGCCCGCGGCCGACCTGGCCCCGGACAACATCAACATGGCCGCCGGCGGCGGCAAGGTGGCGCTGGTCAAGCAGACCGACCCGCTGGGCTGCAACGGCAACGCCGCGTCGCCTTGCTCCACCGACCAGATGGCCAAGGTCGCCGACCTCGTGGGCTTCGGCAGCGCCAACTTCTTCGAAGGCGCCGGCGCCGCGCCCGCGCCCAGCGCGGCAAATGCCATCTTCCGCGCCGCCAATGGCTGCACGGACACCAACGTCAACAGCGCCGACTTCGCCGCCGCCGCCGCCGCCCCGCGCAACACGGCTTCGCCGGTCAGCCTGTGCGCGGTGGCTGCCAAGCCCATCGTGCCGACCTGCACCGACGCCAACCTCGTCGTCGGCAGCTCCGCCACCCACAGCGTGACCGCCACCGACCAGGACAGCCGCGTCAACGGCATCCTCGCGGAAGGCACCACGCTGCCGGCCGGCGTCACGCTGGGCTCGTTCTCGCCGGCCCTGGCCATCGGCGACACGGCCACCCAGTCGCTCGACATCGCCAGCAGCCTGGCGGTCGGCAGCCACCCCGCGACGCTGAAGTGGAAGAACGACGATGGCCAGACCGCCTCGTGCACGTTCAACATCAACGTCAGCGGCCTCGTCAGCATCCCGGCCATCCAGGGCTCGGGCACCAAGAGCCCGCTGCAGGGCTCGACGGTGACGACCAGCGGCGTCGTCACCCGGCTGATGAGCAACGGCTTCTACCTGCAGGACCCGGTGGGCGACGGTGACCCGATGACGTCGGACGGCATCTTCGTGTTCACCAGCACCGCGCCGACGGTCAGCGTCGGCCAGGCCGTGCGCCTGTCGGGCACCGTCACCGAGTTCAACACCGGCGCCGCCGGCAATGCCGACACGCTGGCCCACACCGTCACCGAACTGACCAGCGTGTCGGGCATCACCGTGACCGGCACCGGCTCCGTGACACCCGTCGAGGTGGACCTCGCCACGCTGCCGGCGGGCGGCCTGGAGGCCTATGAGGGCATGGTGGTCACGCTGCGCGGCCCGTTGATGGCGCAGCAGAACTACTTCCTGGGCCGCTTCGGCCAGGTCACGCTGGCTGCCGGCGGCCGCGTCTACACCCCCACCAACGTGCACCCCGCAGGCCCCGACGCGCTGGCGCTGCAGGCCGACAACGCCCGCCGCAGCATCCTGCTGGACGACGGCACCACCGCGCAGAACGTGAACCCGGCTCCCTACATCGGCGCCGACAACACGCTGCGCGCCGGCGACACGACCGCCAGCATCACCGGCGTCATCGACTACGGCCTGGCCACGGCGACGAACACCGAGTTCGGCATGTACAAGATCCATCCGCTGGACGTGGCGGGCGTCGTGTTCGACCGCACCAACCCGCGCGTCGCGACGCCGCAGGTCAGCGGTGGCAACGTGCGCATCGCCAGCGCCAACGTGTTGAACTTCTTCACCAGCCTGGCCAACGGCAGCGTCGCCACGGGCTCGGGCGCATCGCCCGGCTGCAAGCTGGGCGGCAGCACGTCCAACGCCAACTGCCGCGGCGCCAACAACCAGGCCGAGTTCGACCGCCAGATCGCCAAGACGCTGAACGAGCTGGCCGCGCTGAATGCCGACGTCGTCGGCCTGATGGAGATCCAGAACAACGGCAACACGACGGTGGACTACCTGGTCAACCGGCTGAACGCCAAGCTGGGCGGCAACGTCTACGCCAGCGTGCCGATGCCGGCGCTGACGGGCACCGACGCCATCCGCGTGGCCATGATCTACAAGCCGGGCAAGCTGACGCTGAACGGCGCCACGCTGTCGGACGGCGACGCCATCAACAACCGCCCGACGCTGGCCCAGGGCTTCACGCTGGCCAACGGCGAGAAGTTCGCCGTCGTCGTGAACCACCTGAAGTCCAAGGGCTCCTGCCCCGGCGCGGGTGATGCCGATGCCGACGGCAACGTCGACGACGGTCTGCAGGGCTGCTGGAACGCGCGCCGCGTGGCCCAGGCCAACCGCCTGAAGAGCTTCGTCGGCAGCGTGAAGTCCGCCGCCGGCACCGACAACGTCGTGCTGCTGGGCGACTTCAACTCCTACGCCAAGGAAGACCCCATCCTCGCGCTGACCGGCGACGGCAGCATCATCGACGCCGTCGGCACGTTCGAGCCGCTGGACTACTCCTACGTGTTCGACGGCGGCGCCGGCCGCCTGGACCACGGGCTGGTGAGCGCCGGCCTGCTGTCCAAGCTGGTGTACGCGACGTCGTGGCACATCAACGCCGACGAGCCCAGCTTCATCGACTACAACACCGAGTTCAAGGTCTACGGTAGCAGCACGACCGGCAGCCCGGACCTGTACACCGACAAGCCGTACCGCTCGTCGGACCATGACCCCATGGTCATGGGCCTGAACCTGGTGAAGTCCGTGCTCGGTACGAGCGGCCGCGACACCATCGTCGGCACGGCTGGTGACGACGTCATCGAAGGCGGCGCGGGCGCCGACACGCTGACCGGCGGCGGCGGCAACAACCAGTTCGTCTACGGCAGCATGGGCGACGCCGGTGACGTCATCACCGACTTCGTGCCAGGCAAGGACACGCTCGTTCTGACCAAGCTGCTGGCCTCGAACGGCATCGTCAGCGCCGACCCGCTGGCCACCGGCCACGTCACCTGCACGGCCAACACTGCAGGCGCCATCGTCAACATCGACGTCGATGGCAGCGCCGGCCCGATCAAAGCCAAACCGCTGCTGCAACTCAAGGGCCTGACCTGCTCGGCTGTCACCGCATCGATCTTCAAGTTCTGAGGAAGAAAAACATGATCCGCAAAACTGCTCTCACCCTCGCCGCACTGACGCTGGCCTGCTCCGCCCAGGCGGGCACCTTCTCGCTGACCGGCAGCTTCGACGCTGACCCCAGCGTCAATGTACTGACAGGCACCTTCTCCTTCGACGATGCCGTGGTCGCCAACGGAGGCTTCGATGGCACGTTCAGCCTGACCGCGCTGACCTTCAGCTTCCAGGGCCAGATCTACACGCTGGCCCAGGCGGTGGACCCTTATGTGCAGTTCGAAAACGGCACGCTGACCGGCCCCAACGCTCACTTCGTGACGGCAACCGGCGGAACACTCGACTTGACGTCAGTCTTCAGCACCAGCAACTTCAATCATTTCGCGGGCGGTGCCGATCACGGCGGCACGCTGACGATCAGTGCTGTGCCCGAACCCGAAAGCTACGCCCTGATGCTGGGCGGCCTGGGCCTGGTGGGCTGGATGGCACGCCGCCGCAAGGCCGCCTGAGCGCACGCGCGCTCCGCTTCAACGGCCCGCTCTGCGGGCCGTTTGTATTTCTGCAGGGTGATACGCCGCAAATGAACCAGAACGGGCCCTAAGTCCCTGTCACATCTAAGAAAACAGGTGCTCTGAGTCTGTACAGGGTTCAGCGCGACTTTGATTTTTTCTATGAGGACGTCTTTTCATGGGCGCATGCCGCCCCCGGCGGCGGCGCCTCTTCATCGACGCTGCCTATCGCCGCCCCGGACGACGGCTCGACGCGCTACCTGGTTAGCCAGGATTCATCCCCACGCCGCTCCAACTCGCGTGTGATGCCATTTTCCTGAGCATCAGCTGACTTCTTCGCCACCGACAGAGCTGCATCCGCTGCGGCAGCCTTACGGAGTGAGTCAACCTTGTAAGAGGCCGCAAGCGCAGCTTGCCAGAACATGGAAATTTCGGTGGGTTCGGTAACGGACGAGTCTTGCAGGGTGTACAACTCCTGAAACAGACGCGGGCATCTTGTCCCGACAACTCGCATTGCGAGGCGTCTTGCCTCGGCGGCGTTCTTAACAGATGGTTCAAACAGTGTGGGGATGCGGTCTAGCAGGTCTGCAACTCGCTGAGCGCCCGCTGGCGACAGGTGCTCGTCGAGGCACTTCGCTGCTTGAAGCTCTAGGTCTCGCGTCCGGGCGAACTGCGCTTCTTGCTGGCTGTCTCGGTATAGCTGGAAGCCGAACAGGATGGCGACGCCAAGCGCCACCAGCACGCCCGTGCAGAAGAGGACAGATTGCCACGAAAGTTTGCGCATGGTCGGCCGAGGTGATTGTCGGCACGTATAGCCAACGCCTTGGCCTGGCGGGCCCGCAGAGGCTCAGCCATGCCCAGGGCTTCGACGCGGTCGCAGCCGAGCTCACGTGCCCTCAGGCACCAGGGCGATTCCGTAATCGCCGTTATCAAATTCGCCACAAGCGGCGCTAAGCGCGTGAAACATCAGGCCGTTCGACCGATAGGCGCCGTGACCGATGTCCGTCCACCACACGCAAGTCCTTGTCACCACTAGCAGTGCGCCTGGAAGAAGCTGTCTGCTGCCCAAGTCCGTGAAACATCCAATGTCGCATTGCGGGGACTTTCAGGTGGGTCGCCTTGCCGCCTACCGCGCATCTATTTAAACTTAAATAGATGCGGACCCAAGGGGGCCGCACTTTTCTTTCTGGGGAGGGTCCGCCATGACCTGCGACGTGCACGGGCTGCGCGCTGGCCTTCCTTTGGCGACTTGGAACCCGTAGTGTCATTTGAGCAAGAAGACGGCCGCCCTGTTAGCGACCGGTGGCGAGACATCGTCCGCAACGTCAAGGAGGAGTACCTCTCCGAGACCCAAGAGTACCCCTGGATTGTCGGATTTTCGGGTGGCAAGGACTCGACCGTGGTCGCCCACGCGGTCTTCGAAGCGCTGCTGGCAATCCCACCCTCGCGCCGCACCCGCCCCGTTCACATCGTCTCGAACGACACGATGGTTGAGAGCCCGCTGGTCATGGCCCATCTCGACGACGTGTCGCGGCTCATCGAAGGCGCTGTCGACAGTCTCGAGCTGCCCATCACCGTGGCGCGCACCAAGCCTGACCTAGACAAGACGTTCTGGGTGCTGCTCATCGGCAAGGGGTATCCAAGCCCCAACTCCCAGATGCGTTGGTGCACTGACCGACTGAAGATTCAGCCGACCAGCACGTACATCCGGGACAACGTCTCCAAGTTCGGCGCGGCCATCGTCGTGCTCGGTGTCCGGCGCACGGAGAGCATCCGGCGCATGCAGACCATCAACAAGTACGAGAACGTCCGCGGCACCAACCTGAATGAGCATGCCAGCGTGACGGGCGCGCTCATCTACCGGCCCATCGTCGAGTTGTCGACCGACGACGTCTGGGAAATCCTCGGCTCCTTCCCCGCCCCCTGGGGCGGTTCGCACCGGAAGCTGTTCCAGCTGTATCGCGACGCCGAAGGCGGCGAGTGCCCCGTCGTGCTGAGCAAAGAGGAAGCGCCCGGCTGCGGCACGAAGAACAGCCGCTTCGGCTGCTGGACCTGCACGGTGGTCGAGAAGGACAAGAGCCTGCAGGGCTTCATCGACTCTGGCCAGCACGCCTACAAGCCGCTGGTCGCCTTCCGCGATTGGCTGGTCGACATCCGTAACGACCCGACTCGCCGGAGCGCCATTCGCCGCAACGGGCGTCTAACGTTCGACGTCACCGGGAAACACATCCCAGGTCCGTTCACAATCCAGGCACGCCGAGAGATTCTTGAGCGGTTGCTGCAAGTGCAAGAAGAATTCGGAGCAGAGCTCATCAGCAAGGACGAGGTGGACCTCATCCACAAGCTGTGGGCAGAAGACTTGCAAACAGAGGAGGGTCTAGCCAATGTCTGAGACGGTTCAAGAAGAAGCCAGCGTCGCGGACCTGCCGCTATGGTCGGACGCCGACGCCAACATCCGGCTGTCGGTGGTCTGCGAAAAGCACAAGGTTCCCCTTGATGTCCTTACCGAGCTGGTGTCGCTGCAACGCGAGCGTCAGCACCAGGAGCGAGCGCATGGCATCTTCATGCGCTTCGAAGAAATCCTTGGACGGATGGACTGAGGGAGACGCACCTTGTGGATTTCAAAGATTGAGCTGACCAACTTCAAGAGCTACCCGCACGCCGAGCTGGATTTCCCCGAGCCGACCGATGGCAAGAACATCGTGCTCATCGGCGGGATGAACGGGTACGGCAAGACCTCCATCCTTGAAGCGCTGTATCTGGCGCTGTACGGCAAGGACGCCATCATTCACTTGGCGCGTGCAGGCCTGAAGACCGACGACATCAAGGGCTACCCCACGTTCCTTGAACGCGCCTTCAATGGCGAGGCGAAGCGCGACGGCCAGGACTCGATGTCGGTGCGCGTGGTCATCAACCGCACCAAGACCAAAGCCATCGACATCCGCCGGCGCTGGTACTTCAAGAGCGTGACCGGCACTTGGACTCGCGACGAGGAAGCGGTCGTACGCGAAGTCTTCCGGGACGTTCCGGACACTCCCAAGAAGGACGGCAAGAACGGTTTCTTGCTGTCAGACCTGCTGGACGACCACTTCGTCCCCGCGCATATCGCGCCGTTCTTCTTCTTCGACGGTGAAGAAGTCAAGAAGCTCGCTGACCAAGCGCGCATCGAGCAGGTCAAGCAAGGCCTGGAAGGTCTTCTCGGCATCGTTCTGCTGCGACAGCTTGCTGACCGCCTGCGGGACTTCGAGGCTGGCAAGCGCTCCACGGTGTCCAGCGTCGACGAAGAGAACATCCAGCGCATGCTGGATTCGCTGACAGCCGACCAAGCCCGACTGACGGAACTGCAGCGCGACTCATCTGAAAGTTCAGAGCGGCTGGCCCAACTGAAGGGTGAGCGCGAGTCGTTCATCGAGCGCATCACTGCTGCCGGCGGTGGCGGCGGTGACATCGCCACGGTGAAGGACCTCGTCGAAGAGCGAGAAGGTCTGCGCAGCAATCAGCGTGACGTCCAGAAGCAGCTAGAGCGCATCCTGGCGGACAAGCTGCCGTTCCACCTGATGCCGCGCGCGCTGCTGACCGAGTTCAAGACCCAGCTAGAGAGCGAAATCGCGCTGGCGTCCTGGGAGGCTGAATGCCGTTCGCTGCAGCCAAAGCGCGACAAATTCGAGTGGGCGTTCCTCGGCGCCAGCACGCCCGAGTTCCAGCCCGGCCTGTCGCCGGAGCAGTTGGCCGTCGTGAAAGCCCGCATCGAGACCGCATGGGCCTCGCTGTTCCACCCGCCGCCGACAAATTGCGCGGAGACAGTTGTGCATGGCTACCTGCACGACGAATTGCGTGAGCGTGCGCTGTCGTTCCTGGGTTCGCTCTCAGTCGGCCAGCAAGACGTGCACGACCTGCTGTCCCAGCAACGCAGCCTAGTGGAGCAAATCGACGAACTTGGACGCAAGATTTCTCGCGTCGAAGGCATCGACCGCGACGGCACGTTGGCCACGCTGAAGGCAGACCTGAAGCGCGTTTCCGACGAGATTGAAACGCTCGAGAACCACATCCGGTCGGAAGACCGAGAGGTGGCAAGCCTCGAAGTCGCGGTCAACAACACCAAGTCGCGCTATCTGCAAGAAAAGAAGCGCATGGACGACACCAGTCCAACGCGTAGCCTGCTGAACAAGTCCGAGCGTGTGCGCGCCGTCATCGAAGAAGTGGTGCCGCTGCTGTTCCCGCTGAAGGTGCAGGCGCTGGCAACCGCGATGACCAAGGTCTACAAGCAGCTTGCGCACAAGGACCAGGTCGCAAAAATCGTCATCGACAACGATGGCACGACGCGCATCTTGGGCAAGACCGGCAAGGACATCGTCTTTGACCGCTCGGCCGGGGAGAACCAGATTTTTGCCACGGCACTCATCGCCGGGCTGGCCCAGGTCTCCGGCGTCAAGGCGCCGCTGGTTGTCGACACGCCACTAGGCCGCCTCGACAGCCGCCACCGCGCAAACATCTTCCAGTTCTGGACCAGCGACTCAAACCGTCAGGTCATCCTGCTGTCCCAGGACAAGGAAATCGACACCGACTTCTACAAGCGCATCAAGGACAACGTGTCGGCCACCTACCTGCTTGACCACACCGACGTTGGCGACGGCATCGGCCGCACGACCGCCAAGCGCGACAAGTATTTCGGAGCCAACCGATGAGCGACCTCGACCTCCAGCAAGTTCTCAGCTCGCGGTACCGAACCAGCCAGGAAGCCGACAAGTACACCGAGCAGCTGCATCGCACGCTGGCACTGGCCACCAAGGCGCAGGTTGCACGTTTGGCCATCGGACGCTCGCTGGCCATGGGCCGCCTGCCCGACGGTCAGGTCGATTCCAAGGGCATGGACATCCCGGCAAGTTCGCTGTTCACCGCCGAGAACATCGGCGCGTGGGTGGGTCTTCTCGTCACGCACGCCCGCGCGACTGGCTCCGAACAGGTGTCGTCCCAGGACAGCCTGCGTGCGGCGATACGAGCTCACTGGCATCGTGGTGCGGTGGCCCTTTGGGGCGACTGGACGTCCTCCGACCGGGACTACGACCGCTTCATCGAGACCCTCGTGAGGCGCTCAGAGATGCCCGATTTTGCGGAGCAGCTGGCGGACGACGTCGCCGGCGGCGATGCCGACGACACCAAGGCGCCGACCGCCGCACAGGACGCTTCTGCTCAGCTGACCAAGGCGCTGGCGGAACTCGGTATCAAGGTGCAGGTCAAGGACGTCATCCAAGGACCGCGTCTGACGCGCTATCGCGTCCTGCTGGTGAACTTGGCCGACCTGGGCAAGTTGAACCGTAGCGTTGCACAGCTGGGCTTGGCCATGAGTCTGGGTCAAGCCGCTGCCACCGTGTCCAACGGCGACGAACCCAAGACGGTCTTCATCGACCTGCCGCGTGCGAAGGCATCGTGGACACCTGTCGGCGTCGACCGCCTGCGTGACTGGGCGCACACCGCTTCGAAGGACACGAATCAGCTCCTGCTGTACGCCGGCGTATCGGTGACGGGTGAGGACGTCGTCTTTGACCTGGCGACGGCACCCCACCTGCTTGTGGGCGGCACGACTGGTTCGGGCAAGAGCGTCTGCCTCCACTCTTTCTTGCTGTCGCTGCTGCTCCGCCACAAGCCGGATACGCTGCAGCTGGCGCTGATTGACCCCAAGCAGGTCGAGTTCAAGCCATACGCGAAGTTGCCGTACCTCTACCGCGGCGAAATCGCCACCGAGGTCCCGCCCGCGCGCGAGATGCTGACTGAGCTGGTTGCCGAGATGGACGCGCGCTACTCCGTCTTCAACCGTCTGGGTGTCTCCAACATCTCTGAGGCCCGCAAAAAGGGCCAGAAGCTGCCGTCCATCGCGGTCTTCATCGAAGAGATGGCTGACCTGGTCATGCAGGACGACAACATTGAGCCCCTGATTGCTCGCTTGGCACAGAAGGCGCGCGCGGCTGGCATCCACTTGGTGCTGGCGACCCAGCGGCCCGACGCGGAGACGTTCAGCGGGCTGATTCGCAGCAACGTGCCTGGCCGCGTGGCGCTCACGGTTCAGAAGGGGACCGAATCGAACATCATCCTCGACGAGAAGGGTGCGGAGAACCTGCTGGGTCAGGGCGACATGCTCGTCCGGCTGCCTGGTGAAGCGCCGCGGCGTGCCCACGGCGTGTTCGTGAAACTGGAGAACGTCGTTCAGTTGCTGGCGCCGATGACCAAGTAGGCAACCGAGCTGAGTTTCTGAGTTGAAAGGTTCCACGCAATCGTCAGCACTCACGTCCGGTGAGTGTCGCGAGCTGATTAGAAAAATCGGGCCCGAGGCCCGATTTCGATTCAGTACAGCGGGGCCTAAGCGCACCACCCGTTGGTCTCATCGACTAATTTCTGCAGCGCTTCCTCGGTCTCAGCAAACCACGCTTCACGAGACATGTCGCCCTGATAAGTCGTTGCGCCACGCTCGAACGCTATGTCAGCTTTTACTTTCGTGACGAACAACAGTCGGGTCGTCTTGGCTAAAAGACAGCCTGCATTGGCTTCGGCGCTGTTGGGCCCTGCTGTGTCCCGTAGCGTTAGCCACAACACCTGGCTGGCCTTGGCGCAGTCTGCTTGGCGATTCGGGCTCGTTACGCAGTGGAAAATCAGATTCGCTGCAACGGCAGCGCCGCCGAGCTGTCGAAGGGCTTGATATCGCTCATCAGCCTTGGTGTAGGCCTTGTGAATCGCGAGAAGGTCTTTTCCTGCATCTGAGGTTTGCTGCGAGCAGCCCAACGCAAGGGTTGCTGCTGCCAGGATGGCTAGAAGGGTCTTCAAAGATAGGTTCCATAGCGAAGCAAAAGCGCTTCAAGCTCTATAGCTAAGCTTTGTCGAAAAATACGCTAAGTTGAAGGACGATGGTGGTTCCTGCAACATAGGAAGCGTCGACTTTCTCTATCTGCTGAACCATCGACGGACTGAGCGCGTTGAGATGCAGCTCCAAGCCCCGCTGCTCCGCAATCATTGGGACATGGCAGCGGATGCGGGAAGGAGACTCGAAGCGGTAGAACTCATGCACCGGCAAATGCTGGACGCAGGTCAAGAAAGCCGTACCCGCATGCGCGATGTCCACGAACATGCGGGGCTCTAGGCGTTGCCACAGTTCTTCTATCTCTGCCCATCGCACTTCCTCTTTGGGGTTCGAGATGGCGGCTCCGTGCAGCTTTGGCTTGCTCATATGCGCTCCCACGGCATTCCGCATCTCCGAAAGCTTGACCAGCTCCTTTTTTGCTTTTTGGAGCGCCTTGGCCTTCTTGCGAAAGCTTTCGCGCTCTTCGCTGGTCAGACAGACGAATGCGCGGGGGAACTTCCCATCGTGCGATGGCAAGCGCTCTATCAGCGTGCCGATGTGCGGTAGCGCATCCACAAAGCTGCGGAGTTCAACGACTGCGAATTTCAGCGTTAGCTTGCGCGTGTAGCTGTCCGACTCCTGCTTGGCCTTCTCATAGAGCGTCGCGAAGTTGGTCCACAACACCCGCAGTCTCGTGTACTCGCTCGCTAGTTCGTTTCCGGGCTTGTAGGCATGAGGGTCTTCCTTGCCCGGATGGTAGATGTCCCCCATGAAGTCCTTGTCTGCAATGTCCCTGACTATTGGTTTGACCGGCCGACCGTCCTCGTACGGGCCGATGACGAAAGTCAGATATTTGTGCTCACGGACCTGCTTGGGCGAAAAAAAGGACATACAAATTGGACATGGCGCGTGGCTACGCAGTGTCAGCTGTAGCCAGGACGTTTAGCCGGTCACTACGCAACTCAGATGCTTCCTTCGAACCTCCTAGAAACAACGCAAGCCCATCTCGACCAGCTCATCGCAGCACGCGCGCAGGAGGGGCCGCACCTTGATTTCAAGCGTGACCTGCCTGCCGCGTGGGACGACCGCTCGAAGGTCAAGTTTATGGCTGACGTCACCGCCTTCGCGAACGCAGCTGGCGGGGACATCGTGTTCGGCATCGATGAGGATGACGACGCCCAGGCCAGTGCGGTGGTGCCGCAAACGCTGGCCAGCGCCGACGAGGAGGTGCGCCGCATCCAGGACTTCATCCTCAATTTGGCAGAGCCGCGGCTTCCGGGACCGCAGGTCCACGCGGTACCCGTGACGGTCGGCGATGTCACGGGGCATGCTGTCATCGTGCGCGTGCCCCAGAGCTGGGCGGGGCCCCATCGGTCCAAGCCGAACCTTCACTTCTACGTGCGCGATGGGCTGCGCAATCGGCAGTTGGACGTTCCGGAAATCCGTGGGCTGTTCCTGCGCTCAGAGAACCAGGCACAGCGCGTCAGGGACTTTCGCACCGACCGACTGGGCAAAATTCTGTCGGGCGAAGCCCCCCACCGGCTTGTCCCGGGACCCCTGTTGGTCATCCACCTCGTGCCGACGCAGGCCGCGCTGGGCCTGGTGCAGGTTGACCCTGTGCCATACGCCAACGACCGGCGCATTCCGGTGCTGGGCACAACGACCCCAGGCAGCTGCCGCATCAACGTCGACGGTGCGTTGGCTGTCCGCAATGCCGGTGCCGAAGGGACGCACGGCTACTCCCAGTTCTTCCGCAACGGATTCTTCGAGTCGACCTACGTGCTGCCCGCGCGCGCCGACACCGGCAGAGCGCGTCTTGCCAGCTTGAGCTACGAGCAGTACACCATCGCGCTGCTCCAATCGTTTCGCCGTGAACTGACCCACCTCGGAATCGAACCTGAGGTTTCTGTGATGCTGTCGCTACTGGGTGCCGACCGGCTTCAGCTTGGCGTGGCGACGGACAACTTCTTCCTCGAGGACCACCAGACGTTCTTCGACCGCAAGACGGTGGTGTTGCCTGACGTCCTCGCCCCTGCCGCCCAACCTGCTGGCCGCGCGCTCAAACCCGTGTTCGACTTGGTATGGCAGGCGGCGGGCCTCGAAGGCTCGGTTCACTACAACGAGTTTGGCGATTGGGTGGAGCCCCGCAACTGACCCGGCCGCCCAGACAGCGGTTGACATGGTTGACATCGGCGTAGAATGTTTGCCATGCCAACCGCTTCACCTAACCGCGCGCCGGCCGTGCTGAAGCTGCGCGCTGTCGCCGACCAGCTTTCGGTCGCAGAGCACGCGGTCGCGGAGGCTCCAACGTTGGTCCCGCCAACCGCAGCCGCTGAGCTGCGCGGCTTTCAGCAGGAACTCGGTCGTGCCATGGACTCGCTCGGCCGCATCAGCGGCCTGCTGACGGCGTGGCGGGAGCAGATTGACGCGTGCTCACTGTCGGACAAGCCAGACACCATTGGCGAGACGTTCCTGCGCCTCGTAGCTGAGGGGCATCTTATAGATAGCGCGGAACTCCAGCGACGCGCCGGTGTGACGCGACAGGCGGTGAGCAAAGCCGTTGCCGCGCGGCGACTGTTCTATCTCGAGCACGGCGGCCAACGGGGGTATCCGGCGTTCTTCCTGGACCCGGAGCTCGAACGAACGCAGGTTGAGGCTGTGTCCAAGCAGTTGGGCGACTTGTCGGGCGGCAGCAAGTTCATGTTCTTCACGACGGCACGAGGCAGCCTTGCCACTGCAGGTGAGATTCGCCGCGGCGTGATGACCGAGTCCGGCGTGCCAAGGACGCCGCTGCAGGCGCTGAAGGACGGAGATTTTGAGCGGGTGCGGATGGCGGCGGAAGCCTTCTCAGGCTGCTGAGACATGGCGTTATGGCGCCTTCATTAGACGCCATCAGACTGATTTTTCTAATGAAAGCTGGTCGCGATGCGCGTGCTGTTCATCGACATAGATGGCGTATTCCACCCTGCCGGTGATGGCAGCCAGGACACCGGACCCAGGTTCATCTGGCTACCCCTGCTTGCAGAAGTGCTTGCCCCGCATCCGGACGTCGTCATCGCAGTTCATTCGACCTGGCGGTACGACCACACGCTGGATGAGCTTCAAGAGTTGTTGGCGTCGTTGGGCAAGCGGCCGGTAGTCGCCGTGCCGCGAGGCCCGAGAAGCGAAGCCATCACCTGGTTCCTCCAGATGAACCGTGCCGTCGTATCCCATCGCATCCTTGACGACGCGCCGGATGAATTCGGCACCGAGCCACCAGCGGAACTCATCGTGTGCGAGTCGAAGCGCGGGCTGACGACGCCGGGTGTCATCGACGCCCTGCGGCGCTGGCTAGCTGCCTGAGGGCGGGCAGACCAGCCGTAATGTCAACAATCCTTGCCTTTAAGCGCCTAAGGAAAAGGATTGTTTGCAGGGTTGACCGAGAAAACGGGGCCGAAGCCCCGTTGATTTGCGTCAGGCAACGAGCCTGAAATCATTGACTGGAACCGGCATGACGCTGACTCGGGTCTCGCGTCCGAAGGAGTCGGCGTTGGTTGCCTCGTTCGCTGCGGAGACAACGTCCGGACTGCTCGACGGTCTTCCGAAGTGCAGCGATGCGTTGCCGTAGTAGAAGTCCAGCTGGGGACCGTCGGGTCCGCCAGTGAGTGCCAGGTCTTGAGTGCTGACCGCCGCGTCGTAGTATTCAAACGACCGAGCCGGTGCAGCCACCAGGTTCAGCGCTTCGGGCGAATTCAGGTACAGCGCTGCAGCCTCGCCCATTTGTGAGGCCATTGCCCCGGCGGTTGGGGAGTACAGGACCGCCGAAGTCACGGCCGGGTCCAGCACCACTTGGCTGTACCCATAACCGGCACTGACTTGAACGTACCGCGGAATCTGATGTCCGACGTTCTCCCCGGTTGAAGGGTCTACCTCAAAGGAGACCTGCCCGCCATAGCCGGCAGAAATAGAGGTGATTGCAACCTCGTACCCACCGCTTCCGTTCAGCCAGAAGTCGTAGTTCATGATGGCCCAGCCGAAAGCGTACGGGTCGTTTCCGTTGTAGCCGGGGTATGAGAAACTCGCGCTAACAGACGAGGAGTGAATTTCGCTCGTACCCTGGAATCGCCCGGTGTAGTTGCCGTTCACCAATGCGTTTTGCCACTGCTCCACGAACATCGACTGTCCGAGGAGGGGGGTCCAGAACGCCTCAGCGTCTGCAAACAGCCCGCTGTACGATACGGCGACGTTGTAGAGGTTTTGAGCGCTGCCGCCGAAAGTTCCGCCTGAATACTGCCAACCCGTCACGGCGGGGTGAATGAACTGGTCCATCTGAGCCGCGGTAATGCGCCGACCATCCGGCAGCTCCACCGTGGGCTTTAACTCATATACCCAGTTCTTAAGAACCATGCCGTTGCGGCCGTCGGTGGTGAGAATCAAGTCGGTTCCACTGAGGGTTGCAGTGAGCGAGTAGCCCGAACCGGTGAACTTGACCGTGTCGAGGTTGCTGGCCCGCACGGTGTCTCTGCCATCTCCGAGACCCCACTCGATAGTCGAGCCAGCGGAGTACGAGCAGGTGATTGTGTCGTCACCCGCCCCACCCTTTACAAAGTCGCCGTCAGCAAGGATGGTGTCAATGTTGTCGCCGCCGTAGAGCTCGTCGAACTCGCCACCGTCACGACCGTCTATGTAGTCACGACCGCTGCTGCCAAAGAGCTTGTCGTTGCCCGCTCCGCCGTTCAGAAGTGCGCCTGCTCCTGCACCCGCGTAGAGCGAGTCGTTGCCGCCCTCGCCATACAGGTACGCGTACTGCAGGCCCATGGCGACCATATTGTTGGCCTGGTTGTTCCCTCGACCAGTCACCGTTGTTCGAGGCGCTCCGGTGCCGAAGAGTTGCAGCTTCTCCACGTTCTCGGACATGACGTAGCTATCGACATAGGCCTGGACCGTGTCGTAGCCCTCGGAACCGAGCTCGATGACTTGGTCGCCTGTGTTGCCCACGACGTAGTAGTCGTCTCCGGCCCCACCTTCCATGCGGTCGGCGCCGGCGCCACCATCAAGCCAGTTGTTGCCCGCGTTGCCTTTGAGCTGGTTGTCCAGCTCATTGCCGTAGAGTTTGGCATTGCCTGCGTCGGCGAGCAGCTCGCCCGCCTCGATGTTGGCTTGGAGCAGGTAGCTCCCGCTCGACAAAGCGCCCTGATGCACTTTGACCGTGTCGTAGCCCTGATTGGCAAGCTCATCGACTTGGTCGCCAACGTCATCGACAAAGTAGGTGTCGTCATCCAGTCCACCTTCCATGTGGTCGGCGCCGGCACCGCCGTCCAACGTGTCATTGCCTAGGCTGCCATACAGCACATCCGCCTTGGCTCCGCCAAAGAGGGTGTCGTTGCCGCCATAGCCGTGGATGGTGTTCGTCACGTCGACCAAGCCGCGCAGTTCTCCACCGTTGGCAGCAGCAAAGAAGCTGGCCTGGGTGTCGTCGTTTGCGAGCAATGTGCCAAGGGGCAGTTCGCCGATGCCGGGCCTGCTGACGATGATGCTGGTGTAGTCGTCAGAGCCGACGCCCACTGCGGCACCGCCAACTGCGCCCAACTCCACATTCGGCTGCGCTTCACTGGGGCGCTTGACGTAGAACGCCTTCGAGCTGGATGCCTCGTCGAAGACCAGCTTGCCGCCTTCCGCGAGCTTGATGGAAATGCCGTTGTCGCCGTCGTAGACGTTGTACTCGAGCCAGTCGTCTGGGCTCTCAATCGCCCACGCGGTCCCAGCGTCCAGCTCCTCACCCGCGTCCCCGAACTCGCCAGTCTCGGCCGCGTTCGTGAGACGGTCGCCCAGTACCAAATTGCCGTCTGAATTCATGTACTGATACGCGACAGTTGAGCTTGGCAACTGAGGAATGTCGGTGAGTTGGCAACTCTTAGTGCTGAAAAGCTGCTTGTATCCTTGTTCGCGGCCCAGATTGAATACTTGTAGACGACTTGGGTCCTGTGCGTTGTAGCGATACGTGATGGGTGAGTTAGGCGATAGCTTCACGTCCGCCCACCAGTCGGTGCCGCGCATGTAGTCCGGTGCTTTGGAATATATTTGGATATTTCGTCCGGGAAAATTGCACTTGGCAAACCCCATTTGTGCAGCAATGTATTTTTTTACGAACTTGTCCCAGTAGTTTTGAGTACCGCCGCCGCCGACGGTTGCACTTCTCTCCTCATACAGATACTTCTGCGTCCTAGTACGAATGTCAACCTCGAAAGACGTTGGTGCGAGTTTGGCATGAGTATCGTACTTGGCGGCAAGGACGCCATATGAGCCTGGAGGGAGCCCCCGCAGTTCTACGTTGTTCGCTACCAGATTTGGAGCGTTCAGCTTTATCTCGAGGGCGACCTGCACCATGTATGTGGCGCCCGCGCCTTCCGACCAGTAAATCTCATTCCAAGCATAAGTGTCAGCTGACATCGTTGGAATGGTGCCGGTTGGCGCTGGCGCATCCACACCCGAGCCGTTATTTCCATAGGCATGCCCAAGCTCATGCGCCAATGAATAAACAAAGTCTGTGAGCCCCTGTAGGTCGCGCTTTGCAGCATCAACCATCGAAGTGGAAAAACGAATCTTTGCACGACTGGTCCCATTCGCCGACAAGTAATACGCTGCGTCTGTCGCTTGTTCGAAGGCCCAGATGTCCACTTTGTCGAGTGCAGCTCGACCTAGAAGCTCCCGCATCGTTGGGGAGGCATTGACAATGGCGAGGAACTGGGTAGTCGTGGCTGATGGCGTTAAAGCGCCATTGTCGAACCAGCTTCGGAGGAATTGTTTCAGTGCGACGTTGTTTTCATTAACAACGGGATAGTCAAGACTGGGCGAAGGCATTTATTCTTTCTTTGTAAAAACAAGGCTGATGCGCGCGATGCATCCGTTAATTTCGGACAGTGAAATATTCCAGAAGTACGACTTGTTTTCGCCAGCGTACTCGGGTTCGCTTCCCATCGGCTCCCAGCCATCCGTCCCTTCCCTATAAATACGGGCCATTTTGAGGCTTGATTTAAGAGGCGCCGGGCTCGCGCATTTTGTTTTCTCGGGCATGAGTGTGATGACGTTGCGAGTCATCGCTTGCGTAGCTTCTGCCGACGTGTCAGCGTAGCCGGGCCAATCCATTGCCGCTAGGGTTGCGTTGCCAGAGACCTCTCGGTTGCCGCTGGCAATGCTCACATGCGCATCCTTAAAGGAAATACCGAGAGCCGATTGGACGACATCCATCTTTGGAAATAGTTCGCCATGGAGTAACGGTTGAAGGAGGGTAAGAAGTCTTTCACCTCGTTCAAGAGGGCTGCCTGTAGGAGTGGCCGGGGTCGCTGCGATTGACGTAACTAGAGCAAGTGCTAAAGCCGTGGCTGCGCTGAGCTTTAGAAGTTTTGATTGCATTGGTGGATTTGAGTGAACAGACGGGCATGTATAGCTATTCAGCCTAGGTTTGCGCCTTTGATTGAGGCGACTTTCTTGTGCATTAACCATCTGCCTTAAGTTGGCCGCTGTCCTAAGCCAGTTGTTGAGCCGGTCCACACTCAGATTGATATTGCGCGGAAGGCTGTTCTTCCATACAGTTGTGCCGAACGAACATTCGGCAGACATGGCGCAGCAGCAAGACACCAAGCACCTCGCGACCCTTCGAACCTACTGGAGGGAGAACAAGGCGTTCCCCTCCCTGGCGAAGGTCGCTGACCTGCTGGGCATGTCATCGACTGGGTCGGCATTCGAGCTGGTAGGCCGCATGGAGGCTGCGGGCTACTTGTCGAGGACAAGCGGTCGGCTCGCTCCCGGGCCGTCGTTCTTCGCCTACCCCGTGCTCGGCACCGTTCGCGCTGGTCTGCCTCAACCCGCCAGCCAAGATGGCGCTTTCGACCACATCTCGGTTGAGGACCTGCTCATCCGGGAGCCCAACAAAACGGCGATGTGCCACGTTCGCGGCGATTCGATGCGCGACGCGGGCCTGCTCGACGGCGACGTGGTTGTCGTGGAGACGCACTCGCTGGCCGAGCCGGGCGACATCGTGGTTGCGGCTGTTGATGGCGAACTGACCGTCAAGACGCTGCGCCGCGATGCGTCCGGGTTCTACCTCGAGCCCGCAAACCCTGCCTTCGAGGTCATCCGTCCTCGCACGGACCTGGAGATTCTGGGTCTAGTGGTGGGCTCCTTCCGCACCTTCAAGCACCGGAGGTGACAACGCTGAAGCCCCTCCCTAGCGGCTAGTGCCGCATCCCCCCCGCTAGCGCTCCGGCGCGGCCTATGCCGTGCATGGCGGAGCTTTGTCTTTCCGTGTTGCTGCCCAACTGGGCGCAAGGAGTCGCCATGTCTGCTTGGCCATACCGCACCGTATCTGCCCCACCCGTTGTCCTGGCCCATTGGGGCGCGTTTGAGGTCCTCATTCCGCGGCTATCTCGGCCAACGTTTCATGTGTCCGGCGCTGTGGCCGGGATTGGCCATGTGAGCTCCCCCGTCGATGAGTCGAGCCTGCTGCAGGGCGTCCCGCTCATCACCGGCCATGAGCGCACCTACCGTCTCAGCGGGCCGCCTGGCATGGTCGAAGACGCAGTTCGTGCCTGGCAGCAATGGCTGCGACTGTGGAGCGCTGCGGTGCTGCGGGACGTCACACAGCAGGCGCATTGCAGCAGGGGCGCTAGCGAGGTACGCCATGACGGCGCCAGCTGACCGTTGGGTGTTTGAAGATGCAGCGATGCTGGAAGAACGCATCCTGCGGGAGTACGCCAGCACGCTGCTGAATGCGCTGCCGCACGTCGACTGGGAACTGCCTCGCGACGCGCCGCTGATTCGGGGGTATCGCTGGCTCACGGTGCAGATGGTCACAACGGCCCGCAGGTTCCAGCATGCAGCGCGACATCGGTCGGCGACGCCGGCCCAGTTGAAGAGCCTGCGGGACGATGCAGAGGCCGCGCGTGCTGGCTGGGAGGCAGTTCATCTGCAGCTCGTGGCGCAACGCCTAGGACGGCTGTATGCCGACTGCGTTGAGCGCAGCGCCCTCGAGCTTGTGCTGCTGGCCGAACAGACCATCGAGGAGCTGGTCATCGACGTCGAGGCTGACAAGCCATGACCCCTCAAATCTCTGCAACTCGCCGCCTCCGGCCGGAATTCCCACCTGTGACTTCCGCACGGTCATTGGCAATTGCACTTTACGTTTGTGCGTGGGCGCACAAACCCATTTTTCAGTCCCTCTAAAGCCTAAAACAATGTGCACATCGCGCCGTGAAGCGCCGGCTGCAATCCGGTCGCTTCGCTAAAACGCCCATCGAAAGACCCCCATGAGAGCCACTGTCCGCCCCATCAATGTCCGAGGCCGTCCCTTGCGTTCAAGCGAGCGGAAGGCGACCCAAGAGTACGTCGGCGTCATTCGCATGCGAGAAGAGCGGAACAACCAGCTTGGCCGCGCATTCGTTCAAGCAGAACTCGTCAGTGCCATCGACGGTCAGCAGGGTCAGGTCTTGCCACCGCTGATTGACGCACGGGTTCTGTACTGGAAGGGCAAGAACCTGCGGGTCACCGGCATGGAGGTGGTCGAGGACTTGCAGTACTACCAGACCTGGGATGTGGAGTGCACCTGATGTTCACAGTCACTCTGCACACAGGCCTGCTCAAGGATGCGTCGCTGCACAACATGCTCGGGCGACTGGACTTCGGATACTCCAAGCTCGACATCGTCGCTGACTACAAAAGCGAGCTTTTCAGTTGTGGCGTTGGCTCCCACGGCATTAGAGAACTGAAGGACTATCCGCGGTGGTCGGCGACCATCTGGGACCTCGTCGCGAGATTGGTGGCAGTCGGGCTGTACGTGAAGGAGGCCCTGCCGGAGATGCCGCATGAGCCAGCATCCCCGAGGGGCGCTTCCGCGACGCGGATGTGCGCTGTCATCGAGCATTGGAGCGAGCTTGAAGAGACCCGTCGGGCTCGTGTCGGTTGGGCGCAGCTGACTTCCCAAGGTCGCGCATGCGACTACGTCTGCCAGCTATCCGACGACCTCTTGGGAACACGGACCTCTGCAGTGTTTCGCCATGCGCCCGAAGTGCTGCAGCATTGGGACCTGCTTGCGCGGGCGGTGTCGTGGACCTACTCAAAGAGTTGGCAGCTGCCCGAGCGGCCCACCCTGCGTGTGCCAAAGCCGTTCGAGGAGATGGGCAAACGCTACGTCGGCCTCAGCAAAGTCCCAGACCCGGCGCGCAGCGGTCTGGAACGTTGGCTGGCGCGAGAGGGCATAGCAGTGGCACGTCCCGCCAATGCGCCAAGCGGCATCGTCCCGGAAGACTTGTACAACCGGTTCATGAGCAAGGTGCTATGAGCGGCGAAGCAGGGACCGCGACCTTGAACGCCGCGGCTTTGCCCGCGAGTCGGCCACGGCGCACGTCTGTTCATCGGCCGCCGTCTGCGGGAGCGCGGTACCGGGCCTCGAAGCGCAGCATCGAGGAGAACTATCTGGCGACCGTCTACAGATGGGACGAGGACCGCGTCCGGCGCGAGTTCGCTCGCCTACGCTGGGGCAGCCACACCGAGATGCCGTGCCCTCACTGTGGAACCATCGACGAGCACACGTGGACGGCCGCACGGGAGGACTGGCGTTGCGTGTTCTGCAGGAAGTACTTTGATGTCACCACCAACACCCTCCTGGACAGCTGCAAGCGTAGTCTCCAGTCGGTGTACGTGCAGACGCTGCTGTGGTCCTGCGGCAGCGCCGGCATCCCTGCATTGACGCTGCGCGAGATGGTCGGCACCGTCAGCTACAACACCGCGTTCTCTCTGACCGCCCGTTTGCGCGAGGGGCTGGTGCGTGGGCAAAACACGGGGCTCATCGCTGGCGTCGTCGAAATCGACGGCGCACACGCTTCGGGTCACGATGCTGCGGGTAAACGGGGCCGCCCACTGCGCCAGCAACAACCGAAGACCGTGGAAGAGGCTGATGCCAAAGCAAAGGCGATAGTTGACGCGTTCAACGCGAAGCAGGCCAAACGGAACCTGTCGGCTGAGCAGAAGAAAGCTGCCAAGACCGAACAGGTGGAACTGAGAGACCAAGGTGCTGTACGGGACCCGAACACCGGCCAGGTACTGCCGCTCAACCGGCGAATGGTCATCACCTTGCGCCGACGGTCCGGCAACCCGGGCGATGGCTCCGTCTGGACTAAGGTGGGCGTTGGCATGGCCGAGACACCTGAAGTCGTTGAGCATTTGGCCACTCGGCATGTGCTGATTCCCGAATCTGTGCTGGCAACCGACGAGGGAGTTGCATTCAAGAAGCTTGGAAAGCAGTTCAGGCTGCATCAGACCGTGAATCACGGCGAAACGCTGGTGGGGCCTGATGGCGAGCACAACAATCTTGCAGAGTCGTTCACTGCACGGCAGGACCGCGCGGAGGCCGGCATCTATCTGAACGTCGAGCCCAAGTACCTGATGGACTACGCCTGTGAAACAGCCTTCCGCGAAGACCACCGTCGCGTGCCGGCCCCGGTGCGGACGGCAAAGCTGTTGTTCTGGGCGCTCAACGTCGGACGGTCTCACTACTGGCGCGGGTACACCCACGGAAAGAACCGAAAGCACGAGCTGCTGGTCCCAGAACAACTTCCGGTGGGCTCAAGCAGCGGACCCGCACCCCGAGAGCCGGGCTCCGAAATGGACGGTCGACCGCCGAGATAGCCGCAATGGCTGGCCCAGGATGGGCTCAACGAGGGGCGGAGGCCCCTGCTGCCGGCAGGTCGGCCGCCCAACGCCAAGTTGAGCTTGCCTGGCCGTTCAGCTCGAACAAATCGAGTCGTTCCACCTCGCCGCGCTTCGCCATCTCGCGGAGTGGGTTCCGTATGGCTGATTTCTTGAACTCCTCTCTGGCACCTGCCGATGGGAAGTCCAATTGGAAGGTCATCGCGACGTGCCAGAACACTTCGACGGTCGACACCGCCTGCGGATACGCCGCCTGCACGAAAGCGCGTATGACCGCAGCCTTCTCGCCACGCTTGCCGTACCGACCACGCCATGCACGCACCGGGACGATGGTGGTTGGGTCCAAGTTTGGGTTGTAGGTCTGAATCAGAACGTCGGCAGCATCGCGTTCAGCCTTGGCTCGCTCCAAGTTTTGTTGCGCCTCGTCGATGAGCGCCTGAAGCCGGCAGACGGACGCATCGGCGCGTGCCCTTGTCTCAACGAGGCCCTTGAGGTAGCTGGGCACTCTCAGCATCTTTTCGGTGGGGCGCGTCATCAGCCCCCCGGCAAGTCGTCTTCGACGTAGCTGACCTTCACACCGTGGGCCGCAGCTCTTGTGGCCAGTGCATCGACGGTCTGAGGCTCGCTTGCCTTCCACCGCCAGCGCTTACCCTGGGATGACCGCCCCAGCGCATCGCCAATCCGCTCCGCTTCGCCGCGGGCGAGGAACTCACGCAACCGTGGGTTCACCAAATTTGTCGCCCAGCGCGACCGAGCCTTTGCCGACACGAACTTGAGCTGGTGTACCTCTTCGAGATAGGCAGCAATCTCCGTCACGGTCACCCCCACCGTGCCAGCTACCGTCAAGCACTCCCGGATACCTGCCTGGAGCCCGCCATGCTGGCCGTAGGCGCCCAAGGTTCCGTGGATGGGCGCAATGCTTTCACGTGCCAAGTCGGCGTTGTGCGCCTGCAGCATCGCATCACAGGCATCGCGATGCCTGTGAGCCTTGGCCAATTCGGTCTGGAGGTCGGCAAGCAATTCGGTCAGGCGCCGGACTTGGCCGTCCGCGCGGGCTCGGTTGTCGACGAGACCGCGGAGGTAGGCAGGGGTGCTACGGACTTGGAAGTTGAGGTTGGAGGCGACCATAGCCTCGTACAGCGACCTCGAACCCCCACTTTTGGCAGGAGCTAGCCCGCGAACCGTCCGCTGTTACAACCTTGGTTCATCTGCGGCGTATCACCCTTTCTGCATTCGGGCCGAGCGCCGGACCTGCCTTGGGCCAGAGGCCCAAGGCGTTCCGTAGGCACAAGCAGTCCGCAGGGACTGCTTGTGTCCGACTCCACTCCCAAGCCGGCCCGCCTGGCGATGTGCTCGGGGGACAGGCTGGGCTTGCCCGCGTTCAGCGCGGCAAGACCGGACGAGGGGCCTCAATACGTCCGGCTTCCCTTGAACTGCGCATGCTGCCGCCGCTGCAGCGTCGTGCTGCGGCTCATCGCGTCGAAGGTGATGCGCGCATGGGCGTGCATGATGGCCAGGCCCAGCGCGTCGGCGGCGTCCTTGCCCGGCACGCCGGGCAGGTTCAGCAGCCGCTGCACCATGGCCTGGATCTGCTCCTTCTTGGCCTGGCCATGGCCGGCGATGGCCTTCTTCATCTGCACGGCGGTGTACTCGCTGACGGGCAGGTCGCCCGACACCAGCGCCGCCAGCGCCGCGCCGCGCGCCTGGCCCAGCAGCAGCGTGGACTGCGGGTTCACGTTGACGAACACGATCTCCACCGCAGCGCACTGCGGCTGGTAGCGGGCTGACACTTCGCGGATGCCGTCGAACAGGATCTTCAGCCGCGCCGGCAGGTCGCCCACCGCGACGCCGCTGGTCTTGATGGTGCCGCTGGCCACGTAGGCCAGGCGCGGGCCGTCCGCGTCGATGACACCGAAGCCCGTCGTCTGCAGGCCCGGGTCGATACCGAGGATGCGCATCAGCGCGCCCCGAGGGGCAGCTGGAAGTACCAGCGCGCCGAGTGGAAGAACACCGGCGCGGCAAAGCACAGCACGGCGATGCGGTCCAGCAGGCCCACGGCGCCGGTGATGGAGCTGCGGTTGCCCCAGTAGCGCACGCCGGCATCCTTCTTCAGCGCCTTCATGACCAGGCCGCCAAAACCCGCGGCGGCGGCCGTCACGAAGGCCATCGCCAGCGCCTGGCCGGCCTTGAACGGCGTGATCCAGAACAGACCCAGGCCGGCAAGCGAGCCGGTCAGCGTGCCTATCCACCAGGCACGCATGGAGAAGCTGCGGCTGATGCGCCGCGCCACGGGCCGGCGGCGCAGCGTGCGCGTGGCGATTTCCTGCGCGATCTGCGAGGCGGCCACCACCATGACGAGGAAGAACAGCAGGAACGCGCCGCGGCCCGTGAACCCGGGGAAGTCCAGCAGCAGCAGCGCCGGCGCGTGCGACAGGCCGTAGACGCAGACCATCACGCCCCACTGGATCTTGGCGTTGCGCTCCAGGAAGCGGCTGGGGTCGTCGGCCAGCGCGCTGACGATGGGCAGCAGCAGAAAGCCGTAGACCGGCAGGAACACGGTGAACAGGTCGAAGAAGCGCGTGCCGCACAGCATGTACTGCACCGGCACCAGCACGAAGAACGCGACGATGAGCGTGCGGTGGTCACTGCGCTGCGTGTGCACGAGAGTGATGAACTCGCGCAGCGCCAGGAACGAGAACAGCGCGAACAGCAGCGTCGCGCCCAGCGGGCCGGAGATCCACGCGACCCAGAACATGCAGCCGCCAATCCAGGCCGCGCGGAGGTCGCGGCGCACGCGGGCCCAGGTCAGCTCGGACTTGCGGCGCGCGTCCTCGTCCTCGCGCTCGCGCAGCGAGTTCAGGAACAGGCCCAGCGTCAGCAGCAGCAGGAAGCCGAACAGCACGACGAACAGCAGCGCCACCTGCTCGCTGGCATCCAGGGATTTGAGCCAGCGCATCAGTTGTCGTCCTCAGGCTGCGGAACCCAGTCGGGGTCGGGGCGCTGCTCCATGACGGCCTCGCGGGCGCGGCACAGGAAGTCGGCCTTGCTCTCGCCGTCGTGCAGCTGGATGGGCTCGCCGAACGTGACGGTGCACAGGATGGGCACCGGCACGACCTCGCCCTTGGGCATGACGCGCTGCACGTTGTCGATCCAGGTGGGAATGAGCTGCACGTGCGGGAACTGCTGGGCCAGGTGGTAGATGCCGCTCTTGAACGGCTGCGGGTTGCCCTTGTTGGAGCGGGTGCCCTCCGGGAAGATGACCAGCGAGTCGCCGTTGGACAGCGCCTCGACCAGCGGCTCCAGCGGGTCTTCGTCGGGGTTCGCGCGGGTGCGGCTGACGTAGATGGCGTTGAAGACCTCGGTCGTCAGCCAGCGCCGGAAGGCGCTTTTCGTCCAGTAGTCGCGCGCGGCGATGGCGCGGGTCTGCGCCCGCAGCTCATGCGGAAAGGCCGCCCAGATCAGGACCAGGTCGAAGTGACTCTGGTGATTGGCGATGTAGATGCGCTGCTCGGCTTTTGGCGGGCAGCCCTTCCAGTGGCCTTGTGCGCCCGTGATGAGTCGGGCGATGAAGGCAAGCAACTGGCCGGTGAAGGCGGCTGGCGTCATGGGGCGGGATTATCGGGCCGCCCTCACCGCCGGCTTCAGCGGTTACCAGTCACCGCCGCCGTCGCTGCCACCGCCCGCGTCGCCGCCGCCCCAGCCATCACCGCTGCCGAAGTCGATGTCGCGGCGGGTCAGCTCGTCGGCAGCGCCGAAGTCGCCACCGCCAAAGCTGCCGGGCATGAGGCCGCCCGGCGCGCCGGCGCCGGCGCTGCTGGGCAGGCTGCGCTCGTCATGCCCGCCGTGCAGCAGCCGCTCGGCCAGCATGCCGGCCGCCACGCCGCCCGCCACGCCCAGGCCCACGCCCATCAGGCCCGGGCCATTGGAAGGTGCCTGTGGCATGCCGCCGCCGTAGCCTATGTTGGGCCCCGGGCTGAAGCCACCGCCATACGCCGGCTGGACAGGCTGCGAGGTGCGCCCGCGCATGAAGCGCATCGCCAGGCCGATGAACAGGATGACGCCCGCCACCAGCAGCCACACGGGCACGCCGCCGAATGACCCGGCACGCTCGGTGCGCTCCACGGGTGCGGCGGCCGGCGGCGCTGGCAGCGGCTCCAGCGAAGCCGGCGCGGTGGGCCGGGCCTCGGCCACCTGCTCGCGCTGCAGCAGCTGCTCGAAGGCCGTGAAGCGGGCCGGGTCGGTGAACTTCAGCGCCGGGTCCAGCGCGCGGGCGCGTCGGGTGTGCTCGGCGGCCTCCTTGAACTGGCGCTGGTGGGCCAGCAGCTCGGCCAGCACGTAGTGGGCGCGGGCGCTGTCGGGCTTGGCCGCGACGACCTCGCGCATCATCTTCTCGGCGCCCGCGTAATCGCCGCGCTGGGTGGCGGCCTGCACCTGGTCGACCGTGGGCAGCGCATGCGCCGCGCCCAGCCACAGCGTGGACAGCAGCGCCACGCACGTCAGCAGCAAGCGGGTGAACTTCATCGCAGACTCCTCAAGCCAGGTTGGCAGTGTGCGTCGCGGATCTGGCGCCGGGCTGTCCGGTTTCAAGGCTTTACCTGTAGGAGGAGGCGCCCTCTAGAACCAGTAGTCCTTCACGCAGCGCCCGTCGCGCGGCAGGTCGTCGAAGGTGTCGAAGCCGTCGAAATGGTCGATGGGGATGTCCGCCACGGCGGCCGGCTCGGCCAGCCGCAGGTTGACGGCAACGCGCCGGCGGCCCTGCTCGTCCAGCCGCAGGCCGCGCCAGTGCGTCACGCAGCCGCAGCTGGGGCAGAAGTGGAACTCCAGCGCCGTGCCGCGCACATAGGCCTGCGTGGGGCCGGTCACGTGGATGCCTTCGTCCACGTAGTCGTAGGCCCACAGCGTGCCGTAGCGGCGGCAGGCGGTGCAGTTGCAGGCGGTGGCGCCGTCGGGCTGGCCGTCGAAGCGCCAGCTCACGCGGCCGCACAGGCAGGAACCCTGGATCATGGGATCTCCGTGACCGGCATGGCGTAGATGGGGTCGGTGTAGAGGCGCCCGCCGAAAAGGAACTCGTCGGTGCCCACCTGCGCGAAGCCGAAGCGCCGGTAGAACTCGACGGCCCGCACGTTGCGATCGTAGACACCCAGCCACAGCGTGCGCGCGCCGCGCTGGCGCGCCCGGGCCTGCACCTCGCCCATCAGACGCGCGCCCAGGCCCTGGCCGATGAAGCCCTGGCCCAGGTACAGCCGCCACAGCTGCAGCGGCGCCGGCCCGGCCACGCAGCCCGCCGCCGGCTTGTCACGCAGCACGGCGTAGCCGGCCAGCTGGCCGGCTATGCGGGCCAGCAGCGTCGTGCAGGCCGGGTCCCGGATGACGCCGGCCATGACGTCGGTCGTGAAGTGCTCGGCGACGTAGTCGGCAATCTCCTGCGCGTCGTCCAGGCCGCGGTAGGTGTCGGTGAAGGCCTGGGCGGCGAAGGCGGCGAGCGCGTCGGCATCGGCCGCGGTGGCCGGGGTGATGGCAGGTGGCAGGGGCATGCGGACGATTCTCGTCCGCCGCGCGGGCGCAGCGCTCAGCGGGCCTTCTTGACCAGCTCGACGAACACCTTCGAATACAGCGCGTCGGGCGCCGCCTCGCAGGCCGCCGCGATGCCCGCCGCGGCCGCGTTGAGCTGCTTCGCCTGCGCCACCAGCGCCTCGCCGCTCTGGCGCGGCATGCCGGCCAGCAGCAGCATGCCCGTCGTCATGCGCACCACCGGCATGTGCGACGGGTCGGTCTCGGGGAAGGTGGCCCTGAAGTAGGCCGTGTCGGTGTTGAACTCGGCGCAGGTCTTGGCCGCCAGGCCTTCGACCGTGTCGCGCATGAACTCCACCGGCACGATGACGTCGGGCAGCGGCGCCCCGCTGCCGCCGGCCTTGGCGCCGAAGCGCAGGCCGCGCACGAAGGCCAGCGCCAGTTCGTCCAGCGCCGGGGAGCGCGACGACGCATGCAGGCTGACCTCGGCCGGCGTGCCGTCGGGCGCGATCTTCACGAACACGTCGGCCGTGCCCTGCACGCCCTGCCCGGCCAGCTCGACGGGGTAGACCGTGCCACCGGGGCGCAGCGACTGGGCCCGCAGCCGGGCAACGCGCGATGCGGCCGGCGCCGACGCGGCGGACGCCGCGGGCTCGGCAGCGGCCGGTGGCTGGGCGTGGGAGAACAGGGCAACGCCGGCCAGCAGGACCGGCGCCAGGCGGAAAAGCGGCAGAGGCATCAGGCCAGTATCAGGGGCTTGGCGCCCAGGCGCTGCAGCAGCCCGTGCGTCAGCCGTGTCGCGAGGCCGTAGACCGTCAGCTGCGGGTTGGCGCCCAGGCTGGTGGGGAACAGCGAGCCGTCGTGCACCGACAGGTTGGCGAGCTGCCAGTGCTGGCCGTCCGGCCGCACGACGCCGCGGGCCGCATCGGCGGCCATCGTGCAGCCGCCCATCACATGCGCGCTGCCGACGGTGGCGAGGAAGGGCTTCATCGCCAGCCCCGCGATGCCGGCCTTGGCCTCCGCCAGCGTCGCGTAGTTGGCGGCCTGCTCGTGCACGGGGCGCACGGCCTGGGCGCCGGCCGCGAACTGGATCTCGGCCATCGTCAGGTAGGCGCGGCGCACGCCGTCGAGCAGGTAGTCGGTCACCGCGTAGTCCAGCACCGGCGAGCCGTCGCTGCGCAGCTTGACGGCGCCGCCGGCCGCGTCGGCATGGAAGCCGTCACGCAGCAGCGCGATCATCAGCTGCGTGCGCGGCATGTCCTTGGCGCGCTGGGCCAGCTCGACGCCGATACCGCCGCCATTGCCCATCGCGAACGTCGGGTGCACGGGCGCCACCTCCAGCTTGTAGCCCACCGGGCCGTCGACCGGGCCGGTGTGCAGGAAGTGGTCGCAGAACACCGACAGCGGCGCACCGGCCCAGCCGGCGACGTCGTGGTTAAACAGCGCCGAGCCGCCGGCCGTCGGGTGCAGGAAGGTGCGCTTGCCCAGCAGGCCGTGAGGGTCCGGCGCGTTGGAGCGCAGCAGCAGCGCGGGCGAATTGATGGCGCCACCGGCCACGACGTAGTGCTTGGCGGTGATGCGCACCGGCGCGCCGGTAACGGCGCCGTCCAGCGCGACCGGCTCGGCCACCAGCGCGCTGACGCGGTCGCCCTGCAGCTCGAACCTTGCGGCGCGCGTCTGCACCAGCAGCGTGGCGCCATGGTCCAGCGCCACCGGCAGCGTGCTGACCAGCATGGACTGCTTGGCATTCGTCGGGCAGCCCATGCCGCAGGAGCCCAGGTTCCAGCAGCCCCTGACGTTGCGGCGCACGACCTTGGTGGGGATGCCCAGCTTCTCGGCGCCGCGGCGCAGCACGTCGTTGTTCTCGTTGGGCGCGGTCTGCCAGTCAGCGATGTTCAGGCGGCGCTCGGCCTGCTCGAACCACGGCGCCATGGCCGCCTCGTTGAAGTCCGTGAGGCCGAACTTGTCGCCCCAGTAGGCCAGCGCATCGGGCGGCGTGCGGAAGGAGCCGGTCCAGTTGACGGTCGTGGAGCCGCCCACGCAGCGGCCCTGCAGGATGTTGACGACCTGGTCCTTGGTCTTGCGGCCGCCGCCTTCCTGGTAGAGCTGGCCGTAGGCATCGATCTCGCGCTGCTTGAACTGGTGGCTGGAGCGCAGCGGGCCTTCCTCGACGATGACGATCTTCAGCCCGGCGCGGGCCAGCATCTCGGCCGTGATGCCGGCGCCGGCACCGCTGCCGATGATGGCGACGTCGCAGTCCAGCGCGGCGGGCAGCGCGGCGTGCGGGCCGCCATGCACCTTCCAGCCGCGCTGCAGGCCGTCGACGATGGGGTCGGGAATGGAGCTCATGGGTGCACCCTTCGGCCTGCGGCCTGTCCCGCCAGGCGGGAGCGAGCTTGCTTGGAGCGGTCCGGCGCGGCGCTCATGGGATTTGCACCGGGCCGGGGTAGCCCACGCTGCGCCAGTTGTCCGGCGAGTTGAAGAAGGCGACCACGTTCAGGTCGCGCAGCGCGTGATAGATCTGCTGCCTGGTGTTGGACGTGGAGACGCGCATGGCGTTGAGCGCCTCGTGGACTTCATAGACGGTGGCCTCCGCCCAGGGGCGGGACAGTCCCACCAGCGCAAAGCGGCCCGCGGCCGTGGCCAGCAGGCCCAGCGCGTCGGACAGCTCCTTGCGCGTGGGCGCGGGCAGGCTGGCGATGAAGGCGTCCAGCCGGTCCAGCTGCAGCGCCAGCGCCGCGTCGCGCGCGGCGCCAGGCGGCGGCAGCAGGTCGTACAGCACGGCCTGCGCGGCGGCGCGCATCACGTCGCGCGCACCGGGGCCCAGCTTGCCGTCCACCAGGCCCGGCTTGATGAGCGCCACGCCCGCCCCGGCCACGCCGATGACGACGGCGGCGCCCACGCCCAACTTCAGGAATCCGCGGCGCTGCATCACACGATCTTCTTCAACAGGCCGAGCAGGCGCTCGAAGGTGGGGCCGTACGGCGGCTGGAACAGCTTGGTGCCGGCGAAGCGCGACTGGATGAACAGCGGCTTCTCCTTGCTGAAGGTGCGGAAGCCCCACTCGCCGTGGTACGAGCCCATGCCGCTGGCGCCGACGCCACCGAAAGGCTGGTCTTCCTGGCCCAGGTGCCACAGGCAGTCGTTGACGGTCACGCCGCCGGCATGGGTCTGGGCCATCACGTGGTCGCGCGCGGCACTGTCCTGGCCGAACCAGTACAGCGCCAGCGGCCGGTCGCCGGCGTTGATGTGGGCCAACGCGTCGTCCACCTTGTCGTAGCCGACGACGGGCAGCAGCGGGCCGAAGATCTCTTCCTGCATGACGGTGGCGTCCGCCGGCACGTCCAGCAGCAGCGCCGGCACGAGGCGGCGGTCGTCAGGCTGCTCGTCATGCGTGCGCAGCACGCGCGCGCCGCGCTGGGCCGCGTCAGCGATCAGGCCTTGCAGCCGCGCGTGGTGGCGCGGCGTGGCGATGCTGGTGTAGTCGGCATTGCCGGCAATGCGCGGGTACATGCGGCGCATCTCGGCCAGGATCTGCTGGGCGAGCGGCTCCACCAGCTCGCGCGGCACCAGCAGGTAGTCCGGCGCCACGCAGGTCTGGCCGGCGTTGAAGAGCTTGCCGAAGGCCAGCCGCGACGCGGTCAGCGCCAGGTCGCAGCTGCGGTCGACGATGGCGGGCGACTTGCCGCCCAGCTCCAGCGTCACGGGCGTCAGGTTCTTCGCCGCGGCCTGGGCGACATGGCGGCCCACGGCGGTGGAGCCGGTGAAGAACAGATGGTCGAACGGCAGCTGCGTGAAGGCCTTGCCGACCTCGGCGTCGCCGGTGATGACGAGCATCTCCTCGGGCTTGAAGTGCTCGGCGACGAGGCGCGCCATCAGCTCGGACGTGGCCGGCGTCAGCTCCGACGGCTTGATCAGCACGCGGTTGCCGGCCGCCAGCGCGGCGACGGCGGGCTCCATGGCCAGGTAGTACGGATAGTTCCAGGGCGCGACGACGCCGACGACGCCCAGCGGCTGGCGCATCAGCACGTTGCGGCCGGGCAGGAAGTGCAGCGGCGTGGCCACGCGGCGCGGCTTCATCCACGCGCGCAGGTGCTTGAGCGCGTGGCGCGCGCCGGCCTCGACGGTGAAGATGTCGGCCAGCAGCGACTCCTGGCGCGCACGGTGCCCGAAGTCCTGCGCCATCGCGGCGGCCAGCGCTTCGCCGTGCTGGCGCGTCATGTTGAGCAGCCGCTCCAGGCGGTCGCGGCGCACGGCGTAGGACGGCATGCGCTCGGCGTCGAACGCGCGGCGCTGCGCCGTCAGCGCCAGGTGCAGGCGTTCCTGCAGCGCGGTGTCCATGGGCTTGTCTCCGGTTCTGGATCGAATCCGGTGAGGCTAACCGCAAGTGGTGGGCGACCCAACAGGGGCGGCCCTGGACTAGAGGGCTGCGTCTAGAAGCTCAGCGTCAGCGGTTCTCGAAGCAGGCAAGACTGATAGCGCGCTGGATGCTGCGCTCCCCAAACATCGGGAACTCGCTCATCAGCCGAGCCTTGTTCCAGCCGTGGTGCTCTAGAGCCACCGCTCTCGCTTCGGCGCGCAGCCGCCGGGCTTCGGCAAGGAGGAGTTCCAACGCCGCAGGATCGGCAGACGGAAACACCTCCCGAAGCAGAACAAGCGGCTCCTGGCCGCCACTCCAGGGTTTGAAATTCGCCACGGCGAACGTGGCGTCAGGCAGGGACATCTGCGACGCCTCATGCCTGAGGTCTCGCAGTTCCTGAGGCGTCGTCGCCTGCCATGCTTTGTCCGAGTCGCCAAGAGCTGTGTTGGCTGGCATCACCGCGGCGCGCCGCCGCAGTATGTGCAAAACGCTGCGCATGAAACCGACCGCCAGCATCAAGCCAATCAGCGCAACAAAGAACGCCTCGGCACCTGACACGGCACGTCAGTGCCGGAAGTGCCGCACGCCAGTAAGCACCATCGCGATGCCGCGCTCGTTCGCGGCGGCGATGACCTCGTCGTCACGCATGGAGCCACCCGGCTGGATGACGCAGGTCGCGCCCGCATCGGCCAGCACGTCCAGGCCGTCGCGGAACGGGAAGAAGGCGTCGCTGGCGACGGCCGAACCCGCCAGCGTCAGGCCCGCGTGGCCGGCCTTGATGGAGGCGATGCGGGCCGAGTCCAGGCGGCTCATCTGGCCGGCGCCGACGCCCAGCGTCATGCCGCCGCCGCAGAAGACGATGGCGTTGCTCTTCACGTACTGGGCCACGGTCCACGCGAACATCAGGTCGTCCAGCTGCTGTTCGGTGGGCTTCAGCGTCGTGACGACCTTGAGGTCTTCACGCTTGAGGAAGTGGTTGTCGGCCGTCTGCACCAGCAGGCCCGAGCCGACGCGCTTGACGTCCTGCGCGTTGCGACCCTGGTCCCACGGGCGCGAGCCACCCGCCGGCAGCGCGATCTGCAGCAGGCGCACGTTGACCTTGCCCTTGAACACTTCCAGCGCCTCGGCGCTGAAGCTCGGGGCCATCAGCACTTCGACGAACTGCTTGACCACCAGCTGTGCCGCGGCGCCGTCCAGCTCGCGGTTGAAGGCGATGATGCCGCCGAAGGCGCTGGTCGGGTCGGTCTTGAAGGCCTTGCTGTAGGCCTCGGCCGGGTTAACGCCCACGGCCACGCCGCAGGGGTTGGCATGCTTGACGATGACGCAGGCCGGCGTGTCGAAGCTCTTCACGCATTCCCAGGCCGCATCGGCGTCGGCGATGTTGTTGTACGACAGCTCCTTGCCTTGCAGCTGCTTAGCCGTCACCAGCGAGCCGGGCGCGGGGAACAGGTCGCGGTAGAGCGCGGCGGTCTGGTGCGAGTTCTCGCCGTAGCGCAGGTCCTGCACCTTCACGAACGTCGAGTTCATCTGCGCGGGGTACTCAGCCTTTGCGCCGTCGTCCTGCAGGGCCGACAGGTAGTTGCTGATGGCGGCGTCGTACTGCGCGATGCGGTTGAACGCGGCCACGCTGCAGGCGAAGCGGGTCTTGTCGCTGGTCTTGCCGTGGGCCTTCAGCTCTTCGAGCACGGCGGCGTACTGGGCCGCGTCCGTCAGCACCGTCACGTCTTTCCAGTTCTTGGCCGCGCTGCGCACCATGGCCGGGCCGCCGATGTCGATGTTCTCGATGGCGTCTTCCAGCGTGCAGCCGGGCTTGGCGACGGTCGCCTCGAACGGGTAGAGGTTGACGGCCAGGATGTCGATGCGCGTGATGCCGTGCTTCTCCATCGCGGCCACGTGCTCGGCCGTGTCACCACGAGCCAGCAGCCCGCCGTGGATCTTGGGGTGCAGCGTCTTCACGCGGCCGTCCATCATTTCCGGGAAGCCGGTGTGCTCGGCCACTTCCGTGACGGGCAGGCCGGCGTCGGCCAGCAGCTTGGCGGTGCCGCCGGTGGACAGCAGCTTGGTGCCCAGAGCGTGCAGCGCCTTGGCGAATTCGAGGATGCCGGTCTTGTCGGAGACGGAGAGGAGTGCGGTGAGTGCCATGGTGGGGTCAGCCAAGGTTGTGATCAGTGAGTTTGCGGCGCAAGGTGTTGCGGTTGATGCCCAGCCATTGCGCGGCCTTGCTCTGGTTGCCGCCGGCTTCGCGCATGACGATCTCGAACAGCGGCTTCTCCACCAGCTTGATCAGCATCTCGTGCATCGAGTGCGGCTCCTGGCCGTCGAGGTCACGGAAGAAGGCTTCGAGGTTGTCGCGCACGCAGGCGTCGATGGGGTTGGGCGGGGTGTTCTTCTGGGCACTCATGCGAGTGGAATCTCTCAGGCGGCGGCGCAGGCCATGTCGTCGGCCTCGTCGTCATTGGCTGCAGGAACCGCTGCGGGTGGCAGGCGGTGGTGGGTCTGGCCGAGTTCGTCGAACCAGTCGCGGAGCGCCTGCAACTGCTCTTCGCAGCGCTCCAGGGTGTTCATGTGCTGACGGAAGGCTTCCCCGCCGGGCAGGCCGCGCACGGCCCAGCCGATGTGCTTGCGGGCGCTGCGCACGCCGCTGAGTTCGCCGTACAGGCCGTAGTGGTCGTGCAGGTGCTCGGTGAGCACGTCGCGCGCCTCGGTGACGGTGGGCGCGGGCAGGTGTTCACCCGTCGCCAGAAAATGCGACACCTCGCGAAAGATCCACGGCCGCCCCTGCGCGGCGCGGCCGATCATGACCGCATCAGCGCCGGTGTAGGCCAGCACGTCGCGGGCCTTTTCGGGCGAGTCGACATCGCCGTTGGCAACGACGGGAATGCCCAGTGCGGCCTTCACGGCAGCGATGGTGTCGTACTCGGCCAGGCCCTTGTAGCCCTGCTCGCGCGTGCGGCCGTGGATGGTCAGCATCGCGATGCCGGCGGCCTCGAACAGCGTCGCCAGGCGCAGCGCGTTGCGTTCGTCGGCGCTCCAGCCGGTGCGCATCTTCAGTGTGACGGGCACGCCACGCGGCGCGCACACGGCCACGACGGCCTCGACGATCTCCAGCGCCAGCGCCTCGTTGCGCATCAACGCCGAGCCGGCCCACTTGTTGCAGACCTTCTTGGCCGGGCAGCCCATGTTGATGTCGATGATCTGCGCGCCGCGGTCGATGTTGTAGCCCGCGGCCTCGGCCATCATGGCCGCGTCGGTGCCGGCGATCTGCACGGCGATGGGCCCGGGCTCGCCGGCGTGGTCGGCGCGGCGCGAGGTCTTCAGGCTGCCCCACAGCTCCTTGCGCGACGTGACCATCTCGCTGACCGCGTAGCCCGCACCGAGACGACGGCAGAGCTGGCGGAAGGGCCGGTCCGTCACCCCCGCCATCGGCGCCACGAAGAGCCGGTTGGGGAGGGAGTGGGGGCCGATTTGCACGAAGTCTGCTCAAAAAAGAGGCGAGATTGTAGCCATCCGGCCTTTCCGGTCGCGCTGACAATGCCGGCATGGAAGCCTGGCTCGCGCAATTCATCCACGACATGCTGGCGGCGCTGGCGCTGCCGCAGGTGGGGCTGATGGCGGTGTTCGTCATCACGTTCGTGTCGGCCACGCTGCTGCCGCTGGGGTCGGAGCCGGCGGTCTTCGTCGTCGTCAAGGCCGATCCGGCGATGTTCTGGCCCGTCATCGCGGTGGCCACCGTCGGCAACACGCTGGGCGGCGCGGTCAGTTGGTGGATGGGCTACGGCGCCGAGAAGGCCGTCGAGGCCGTGCGCCACCGCGAGCCACCCAACCCGCGCGCGCTGGCCTGGCTCAAGCGCTTCGGCCCCAGGGCCTGCGTGCTGAGCTGGCTGCCCATCGTCGGCGACCCGCTGTGCGCCGTGGCCGGCTGGCTTCGACTGCCGTTCTGGCCCTGCGTGGGCTGGATGGCGCTGGGCAAGGGCCTGCGCTTCCTCTGCTTCACGGCCGCCCTGCTGTGGCTGATTCCCGAATCCTGGATGTCATGGATGCAATGAACACACCCGCCTACCAAGACCTGGCCTCGCGCCAGCAGCGCCTGCACCGCCTGGCCCACCTGCAGTCCATCGCCCAATGGGACCAGGCCGCCAACATGCCCGCCAAGGGCAACGAGGCGCGCAGCCTGGCACTGGCCGAGATGGACGGCCTGCTGCACCAGCTGGCCACCGACCCCGCACTGCCCGGCCTGCTGGACGCCGCCGCCGCCGAGCCGCTGGATGACACGCAACGCGCCAACCTGCGCGAGATCCGCCGCGCCTGGCGTGCCGCCAACGCGCTGCCGCAGGCGTTGGTGGAGGCCAAGAGCCTGGCCAACAACCGCTGCGAGCACGCCTGGCGCACGCAGCGCCCGGCCAACGACTGGGCGGGCTTTGCGCCCAACCTGCGCGAGGTACTGAAGATCGCGCGCCAGGAGGCCGAGCTGCTGTCGCAGAGCGCGGGGCTGAGCAAGTACGACGCACTGCTGGACCTGTACGAACCCGGCATGCGCAGCGCGGACGTGGATCAGGCCTTCGCACCGCTGCGCCAGTGGCTGCCGGGGCTGATCCGCGACGTCACGGCGAAGCAGTCCAACGAGGCTGTCATCGAGCCCGTCGGCCCCTTCCCCACCGCGGCGCAGAAGGCGCTGGGGCTGGACGCGATGCGGCTGATGGACTTCGACTTCGACGCCGGCCGGCTGGACGAGAGCACACACCCGTTCTGCGGCGGCGTGCCCGAGGACGTGCGCATGACGACACGCTACCGCGAGGACAACTTCCTGCCCAGCCTGATGGGCACCATCCACGAGACCGGCCACGGCCGCTACGAGCAGGGTCTGCCGCGCGAACTGCTGGGCCAGCCCATTGCGCGTGCGCGCTCCATGGGCATCCACGAGAGCCAGAGCCTGAGCTTCGAGATGCAGCTCGGCAGCCACCCGGCCTTCGCGGGCCTGCTCGCGCCGCTGCTGGTGAAGCATTTCGGCGGCCAGCCCGCGTTCGAGCCCGGCAACCTGCACAAGCTGCTGACGCGCGTGCAGCCGGGCTTCATCCGCGTGGACGCCGACGAGGTGACCTACCCCGCCCACATCCTGCTGCGCTTCGACATCGAACGCGCCCTCATCGAGGGCGACGCCGAGGTGGACGACATCCCCACGCTGTGGGACGCGAAGATGGCCGAACTGCTGGGCCTGGACACGCGCGGCAATTTCAAGGACGGCGCGATGCAGGACGTGCACTGGCCGGCCGGCCTGTTCGGCTACTTCCCCTGCTACACGCTGGGCGCGATGTACGCGGCGCAATGGTTCGCGACGATGCGCGCGCAACAGCCCGACCTGGACGAGCGCATCGCGCGGGGCGAGCTGGGCGGCGTGTTCGACTGGCTGCGCACGCATGTGTGGCAGGCCGCCAGCCGCTGGGAGACGCCGGAACTCGTCAGGCGCGCCAGCGGTGAGGCACTGAACCCGGCGCACTTCGAAGCCCACCTGCGCTCCCGCTACGCCTGAGACAGCTTCGCGACAGCTAAAAAATAGGGCCGCTCAGCGGAGCGGCCCAAGTTCGGTTCGAACGATCTCTCTTCCATCCATCGCGCTTCCCCGGCCCCCCGGCCATCTCCGCGCGTGGCGCCCGGCGTATTGTTGTCTGCCAGGCTCGGCCGCCGCAACTCGTTCAGCGACCGTGACGCCATTCTGAGCACCTCGGCGCGCGACGGCATCCCCGCAAGCCCAGGGGTGGCCCGCCCGGCGTGTGAACGGCGTCACAGCATCAACGCGAGCCGCTCCAGGATCAGCACGGCGAAAAAGCCCAGGCCCGCCACCAGCGTCCACTTGACGATGACGACACCAAGCCGCCGCCAGCGCGGCTGGCCCGTGGCGATGGAGAGCGCGAAACAGACGATGGCCGCGAACAGCAGCAGGCCGATGACGAGGCGGGCGATGAGCATGGGTTACCAGGCTGGCGCCAGCTCCGCGAACCCCTTGGGCGCGTCCCGGTCATCCTCAAAGACGACCACTTCATAGGCCTCCTTGTCCGCCAGCAGCGCGCGCAGCAGCTTGTTGTTCAGCGCGTGGCCACCCTTGAACGACGTGTAGGCCGCCAGCAGCGGCATGCCGGCCACCTGCATGTCGCCGATGGCGTCCAGGATCTTGTGCTTCACGAACTCGTCGTCATAGCGCAGGCCATCGGCGTTCAGCACCTTGTAGTCGTCCACGACGATGGCGTTGTCCATCGAGCCGCCCAGCGTCAGGCCGCGTGAGCGCATCAGGTCGATGTCGGCCGTCATGCCGAAGGTCCGTGCGCGCGCGATGTCCTTCTTGTAGGCGCCTGAGCCCATGTCGAACACGTACTGGCTGCCGGTGGCCGCCACGGCCGGGTTGTCGAACTCGATCTCGAAGCTCAGCGTGTAGCCGTGGTACGGCGTCAGCCGGGCCCACATCAGCTTCTTGCCTTCGCCCTGGCGCACCTCGACAGGCTTCTTGACCTTCAGGAAGCGCTTGGCGCCGTCCTGCATCGCGATGCCGGCCGACTGCAGCAGGAACACGAAGCTGGCGGCCGAGCCGTCCAGCACGGGCACCTCGTCGGCGTTGATGTCGACGTAGAGGTTGTCCAGCCCCAGCCCGGCGCAGGCCGACAGCAGGTGCTCGATGGTCTGCACCTTCGGCGCACCGGGGTCGCCACCGGGGCTGATGGTGGTGGCCATGCGCGTGTCGCTGACCGAATGGACGCCGACCGGGATGTCCACCGGCGGGCACAGGTCCACGCGACGGAAGACGATGCCCGTGTCCATGGGCGCCGGGCGCAGCGTCAGCTCGACCTTCTGGCCGCTGTGGATGCCCACGCCGACGGCGCGCGTGATGGACTTCAGGGTGCGTTGCTTGACCATGTCAGTGGCGCCCGGCCGCCCGAAGGCACTGACGCGCCCCCGCGGGGGACAGTGAGCGAAGCGAGCGTGGAGGCTGGTTCATAACCCGGATTGTCCGGGAATCAGCCCGGGTTCTTGCGCTCCACGGGCAATCGCAGCGATAGCCTGGTGCCATGTCCTGGCGAGGAGTCGATGCGCAGCTTGCCGCCCAGGCGCTGGGCCCGCTTGATCTGGCTCTTCAGTCCCCGGCCGTGCTGGATGCTCTGCAGATCGAAGCCCGCACCGTCGTCCTCGACGCGGATCTCGATGTAGCTGCCATGGTGGCGCGTGACCATGCGCACGCGGCTGGCGCCGGCATGCTTGAGCACGTTGTTGAGCGCCTCCTGCATCAGCCGCAGCACGTGCAGCGCATCGGGCGGCTCCAGCCAGGCCAGCGGCGGCAGGTCCTGCACGTCCCAGTCGAGCTTGAGGCCGCCGGTCTGCAGCCGCTTGCCCAGGCGATAGCGCATCGTCGCCAGCAGGGACACGAGGTCGTGGCCCACGGGCTCCAACGAGTCGATGACCAGGCGCAGGTCGTCCACGCATTCGCGCAGCACCTCCACGCATTGCTCGTGCGACATGCTGCCCTGCTCCATCGCCACCAGCGCCGACAGCAGCGACGAGCCCAGGCCGTCATGCATGTCGGCCATGATGCGCTGGCGCTCCAGCAGCAGCGCCTGCTGGCGCTCGACCTCGCGCAGCTGCGCGTTCTGCGCCTGCAGCACCGAGACCTGCTCGTCCAGGTCTTCCTGCAGTTGGCTGTTCTCGGCCTGCACCTGCTCGACAGCGCCGACGTAGCGGCGCTGCACGGCGTGCAGGAAGCTGAGCATGACGGTCAGCGTCGCGAACGGCATCCAGAAGAAGTGCTCAGGCCAGGCCCAGCCGGCCAGCACCGCCAGGTCGTGGGCGCCGATGGCCACGCCGATGAGCAGTGCCAGCGCCATCACGCGCAGCTCGGTGCAGCGCTCGCGCCAGGCCAGCAGCGTCAGCCACAGCGTGCCGACGGCGGCGACCGCAGCCGTCACGCCGTACTGCAGCACCACCATGTCGATCTGCCGCAGCCACATCGGCATGCTGACGACACTGACGACGACCACCGCGGCGATGAGACCGCGCTCCAGCCAGCGCGCGCGCCGGCGCGCGAAGCGCAGCGCGAACAGCAACGCCGTCACCATGACCCAGGCCATGGACGCGTGCGTGGCCCACCAGAACCAGTCCTGCGCCACAGGCGACGCCGGCAGGCTGACGTAGTAATGCAGGTTGCGCACCATCCAGGCGGCCGCCGCGGCGGCGAACAGGCCGTAGATGGCCTCGTCGGGCCGGCGCAGCCACAGCGTCAGCGCGAACAGGCCCAGCACGGCCAGCGTCAGGCTGACGGCCTGCGGCAGGCCGGCCTGCATGCGCACGCGCCACTGCCAGCGCTTCTCCAGCACGTCGCGCGGGCCCACCCAGATGCGCGACACCGCATGGAAGCTGCCCGCCGGCACCGGCAGTGCCACCACCAGCTCCAGCCCCTCGGTGCCGGTGGCGTGCAGCGGCAGCCACAGCGGCTGCGCCCATTGCTCCCGCTCGGCGTGCTGGTTGTCCAGCAGCAGTCGCCAGCCGCCGCCGGGGTGGCGCGCCAGCACGGCGGCCGACAGCGTCACCAGCCGCGGCAGGTACAGCGCCTGCGGTTCGTCGACGCCAGCCGGCAGCTGCAGCCGGTACCAGCGCATCTCATAACCGCGCGCGTCGTTCACGACGGCCGCGCCGGGGCGGGCGCGCACATCGGGCATGGTCACCGGCCGCCAGGCCGTGGCGTCCTCGGGCGGCAACAGGTCGGCGGGCAGCGCGAGCTGGTCGCTCGCAGCCAGGGACTGGCGGCGCAGCGCGCTCCACCAGGCGTCCAGCTGGTCGCGCCGCCACGCCGTGGTGGCGAGCTCGGCGGGCGCGGCGTCGTCGCCAGCATGCCGGGGCGTGGGCTGAGGCAGCCGCTGGGCCTGCGCCAGCGCGCAGGTGCCGAGCAGCAGCAGGAGCATCAGCCAGCGGCGCAGCAGCGGCCCCACCTCAGGCATGCCTGCAAAGTCTTCTAGGCGTCAACATGGGGCGCGAGCATGCCACAGGGGGTTCCGCCGCACGCGCCGCCCGCCCCCGGCGGGTGACCGTTCAGCCGCCGGCCGGCAGCTGGCTGCGCGCGGCCTCGCGCAGCTCGCGCGACAGCGCGCCGTCGCCCACGGCACGCGACAGCAGCAGCGCCCCCACCAGCGTGGACAGCATGGCCAGCGCCTGCTCGCGCCGGCCACCCTCATCAGCCGCCGGCATCTGGCCCTGCAGCGTTGCCACCAGGCTCTCGACGCCCTCTGCGAACACGCCCTTCACCGCCGCTCCGCCGCGCGCGGCATCGCCGGCCAACGCCGCCAGGCCGCAGCCGGCGCCGGGGTGGTCGCGATGGGCGTCGGACAGGTAGGTCTTCACCCAGGCCGGCAGGCTGCGCTCGGTCTGCTGCTTCCACTGCGTGCGGTTGGCCTGCAGCGCGCGTTGCGTGGCCTGGGCAGCGAGGTCGTCCTTGGACTCGAAGTGGCCGTAGAAGCCGCCGCGCGTCAGGCCGGCGGCCTGCATCAGGTCGTTCAGGCCGATGCCGTCGAAGCCGCGTTCGCGGAACAGCTGCGCGGCGTTGTCGAGGATGCGTTCACGGTTTTCTTCGGCCTGGGCGCGGGTGACCTTCATCGCAGCCTCCTTGCGGGGTCTTTCGGTTTGCGGTTGACACATTTTATATGTTGGACGACATTTATCTCAATCATGTCAATCGACATGAATAAGCCGATCAAGAAGGAATCGCCATGCAGCTCAAGAACGCCATCGTCTTCATCACCGGTGCCAACCGCGGCCTGGGCCGCGCCTTCGCCGAGGCGGCGCTGGCCGCCGGTGCCGCCAAGGTGTACGCCGCCGCGCGCGACCCGGCCACCATCACGCTGCCCGGCGTCGTGCCCGTCGCGCTGGACGTGACCGACTCCGGCCAGGTCGCCGCCGCGGCCGCACGGTGCAGCGACGTGACGCTGCTCATCAACAACGCGGGCGTGTCCCAAGCCTCGGGCGTGCTGGCCGCCGACGCCATCGCCACGGCACGCCATCACTTCGAAACCAACGTGTTCGGCGTCTGGGCGCTGACGCAGGCCTTCGCGCCGGTGCTGCAGGCCAACGGAGGCGGTGCGGTGCTGAACGTGCTGTCGGTGCTGAGCTGGCTGACGCTGCCGGGCCTGGCGCCGTACAGCGCCAGCAAGTCCGCTGCCTGGGCGCTGAGCAACGGCCTGCGCGCCGAGTTGAAGGCCCAGGGCACGCAGGTCACCAGCCTGCACGTGGGCTACATGGACACCGACATGACGCGCGGCCTGGACGCGCCCAAGTCCGCGCCGGCCGACGTGGCGCGCCTGGCACTCCAGGGCGTCGAAGCCGGCGCCATCGAGGTGCTGGCCGACGACATCAGCCGCCAGGTCAAGCAAAGCCTGTCCGGCGCCGCACCGGCCTACGCCTGACTCTCTTCGGAGGCGCCCATGACCCCGCCCACCGCCTTGGGCCCGCCGCAAGACGCCCATGCCGACGGCCACCTCGCCGCCGCACGCCATGCCTTCTCGACCCCCGAGCGCATCGCGCCGACGGCCGATGAGCGCGCCGCGCTGGCCGCCGCCGAGCAGGCGCCGCTGCGCCATGAAGGCCACAAGCTTGCGCGCTGGACGCTGGGCAGCGGGCCGCGAGTCGTGCTCGTGCACGGATGGAACAGCCGCGGCTCGCACCTGCTGGGTTTCGCGCAGCCCCTGGTGGCTGCCGGCTTCTCGGTGACGCTGTTCGACCTGCCCGGCCACGGCGACTCCGGCGGCCACGCGGCCAGCGTCGTGCACGCGGGCCGGGCGCTGCGTGCCGTGGTGGCGGACCTCGGCGAGGTGCACGGCGTCATCGGTCACTCGATGGGCTCGGCGGCAGCGCTGCTGGCCTTTGCACACGGGCTGGCGGTGCGGCGCAGCGTGCACCTGGCGGGGCCATCGTCGCTGACGCCCATGGTCAAGGGGCTGGCCCGCGCACAGGGCCTGGGGCCGGCCGACGCGGCCGCGTTCGCCGGCTGGGTGGAGCGCTTCATCGGCACGCCCATCGCGAGTGTCGACCTGGAACGACTGCAGCACGGCCTGCGCCACCCCGGCCTCATCGTGCACGACCCCGAGGACCGCACCGTGCCGTTCGCCGCGTCCGAAGCGCTGCACGCGGCCTGGACGGGCTCGCGCTTGGAGCCCGTGTCGGGCCTGGGCCACCGACGGCTGCTCACCGATGCCGGCGTCATTGCGCGCAGCGTGGCCTTCGTCGCCGAAGGGCTGCGCCCATGAGCGCCGTGCCGCGCCCCTGGCTGCTGACGCTGGCCGCGCTGTCGGCGATGGGCACGCTGTCCACCAACATCCTGCTGCCGTCGCTGCCGGTCATTGCACGGTCGCTGGCCGTCGACGAGGCACGGCTGACGGCGGCGGCGCTGGGCATGTTCCTGGCGGCGTTCGCGCTGGCACAGCTGGTCGTCGGGCCGTTGGCGGACCGCCTCGGCCGCCGGCCGGTCGTGCTGGGCGGGCTGGCCGTGTTCGTCGCGGGAAGCATCCTCGGTGCGCTGGCGCCGACGCTGCCGGCGCTGCTCGCGGGCCGCGTGCTGCAGGCCGTGGGCGTGGCCGCGGCGTCGGTGCTGGCGCGCGCCGCCGCGCGGGACCGGTTCGAAGGCCCTCAGCTCGCCGCGCTGCTGGGCCGCATCATGGTCGTCATGGCCGCCGCGCCGGGCTTCTCGCCGCTGCTGGGCGGGCTGGTGCAGGCCGCGTGGGGCTGGCGCGCGCTGTTCGGCGTGCTGGTGGTCACGGGCGTGGCGCTGGCGCTGGCTTACGCGCGCATCGTTGGCGAGACGCTGCCGGTCGAGCGCCGCCGCCGCCAGCCCGTGGCCGCACTGGCGCGCGGCTACCTGACGCTGCTGAGCGACGCCCGCTTCATGCGGCCCGCGCTGGCCACGGCGGCCATCCTCGGTGCGCTGTTCGCGTTCTTCGGCACCACACCGCTGGTACTGGCCGGCGACTTCGGCTTCTCGGCGCTGCAGGTGGGCCTGTTCTTTGCCGCGACGGTGTTCATCGTCTTCGCGGCCGGCAGCACGGCGCCGCGCTGGACAGCCCGCTGGGGTGCGCCCGCCGTGCTGCGGCTGGGCGCCGCGATGGCCGTTGCCGGCGGGCTGGCCATGCTCGCGAGCCCTGGGACCGGCCTGCCCGGCTTCGCCGTGGCGGGCTGCGTGTTCCTGTTCGGCATGGGCCTGGTGTCGCCCACCGGCACGGCGCTGGCGCTGACGCCGTTCGCGTCGCAGGCCGGGCAAGCCTCGGCGCTGCTGGGCTTTGTGCAGATGGCAGCAGCGGCGCTGTTGACGACGGTGGCCGCGACGCTGCCGATGGCCCGCATGGATGCGCTGGCCGCCGTGCTCGCCGGCGGCGGCGTGCTGGCCCTGCTCTCGGGCTGGGGCAGACCCACAGCCGTCGTTAGCGCCTCCTGAAAGCAAAAAAGGGCGGGCCCGTCGGCCCGCCCTTGCTGGTTCCAGCTCGTGATCTCAGTCGGCCTGCTTGCGCAGGAAGGCCGGGATCTCGATCTCGTCCATGCCGTTGGAGGACAGCGCCTCCACCTTGGCGGCGGCGCTGCCCGAACGGCCGTGGCGCCACACGCTGGGCACGTTGGCATTCGCAAAGTCGCCCAGGCCCAGGCCGACGTTGGCCTGCGCCGCCGTCGGCGTGGCGGCCTGCATCGCGACGGCCTGCGTCAGCACCGGCATGGCCATGCCGTCGGTGCCGTTGCGCACGACCTGCTGGGTCTGCACGACCTGCAGCGGCGCCTGCTGGCGCGCGCGGCCGGCGGTCAGGCCCGTGGCGATGACGGTCACGCGCAGCGCGTCGCCCAGGCTTTCGTCGTAGGCGGTGCCGTAGATGATGTGGGCGTCGTCGGACGCGTAACGCTTGATGGCGTTCATCGCGTTCTTGGACTCGCTGAGCTTGAAGTTGCTGCGGCCGGCAGCGATCAGCACCAGCACGCCACGCGCGCCGGACAGGTCGATGCCTTCCAGCAGCGGGCAGGCGACGGCGGCTTCAGCGGCCTTGGCGGCACGGTCAGGGCCGGTAGCTTGCGCCGTACCCATCATGGCCTTGCCGGGTTCGCTCATCACCGTCTTGACGTCCTCGAAGTCGACGTTGACCAGGCCAGGGATGTGGATGATGTCGGAAATGCCGCCAACGGCGTTCTTCAGCACGTCATTGGCGTGCGCGAAGGCCTGATCCTGCGTGACGTCGTCGCCCAGCACGTCCAGCAGCTTGTCGTTCAGCACGACGATCAGCGAGTCGACATTGGCTTCCAGCTCGGCCAGGCCGGCGTCGGCGGCCTTCAGGCGGCGGCCGCCTTCGAATTCGAACGGCTTGGTGACGACGCCCACCGTCAGGATGCCCATTTCCTTGGCGATGCGCGCAATCACCGGTGCCGCGCCCGTGCCGGTACCGCCGCCCATGCCGGCGGTGATGAACAGCATATTGGCGCCGGCGATGGATTCGCGAATGCGGGATTCGGCTTCCTCGGCCGCCGACTTGCCCATTTCGGGTTTGGCGCCGGCGCCCAGGCCGGTGGAGCCGAGTTGCAGCAATTGGTCGGCCTTGGAGCGGTTCAATGCCTGTGCATCGGTATTGGCGCAGATGAATTCGACGCCCTGGACGCCCTGGGCGATCATGTGGTCCACGGCGTTGCCGCCGCCGCCACCAACCCCGATCACCTTGATTTGGGTGCCTTGGTCAAACTCTTCGATCATCTCGATGGGCATATGAAACCTCCTAACTGGTGCAATTGTGCCGTGGCACAGAATGAATGACTAGTTGCTGAAACAACTTTTTCGTGGCAGACCGTGGTTTTGGGGGGTCAAAAATTCCCCATGAACCAATCCTTGATGCGGCCGAGCAGGGTTTGCACCGAGCCCGCCTGCTGTGCCGCCTTGAAACCTCGGCTGCGCGACAGCCGGGCCTCCTCCAACAACCCCATGACCGTCGCCGACCGCGGGTTGGCGACCATGTCGTAAAGCGCCCCCGAATACGTGGGCAGGCCACGCCGGACAGGTTTCAGAAAAATATCCTCGGCCAGTTCCACCATGCCGGGCATGACCGCCGAGCCGCCGGTCAGCACAATCCCGGATGACAGCAATTCCTCATACCCGCTCTCGCGGATGACCTGGTGCACGAGTGAAAAGATTTCCTCGACGCGCGGCTCGATGACGCCGGCCAGCGCCTGCTTGGACAGCATGCGCGGGCTGCGGTCCCCCAGGCCGGGCACCTCGACCTGGTCGGACGGGTCGGCCAGCAGCTGCTTGGCGACGCCATATTCGACCTTGATTTCCTCGGCGTCCTTGGTCGGCGTGCGCAGCGCCATCGCGATATCGGACGTGATCAGGTCGCCGGCAATCGGAATGACCGCGGTATGGCGGATGGAACCGCCCGTGAATATCGCGACATCGGTGGTGCCGGCGCCGATATCCACCAGCGCCACGCCCAGGTCGCGCTCGTCCGCGGTCAGCGCGGCATGGCTGGAGGCGCTCGGGTTCAAAACCAGCTGGTCGACCTCCAAACCGCAGCGGCGCACGCACTTGACGATGTTTTCGGCGGCACTTTGGGCGCCGGTCACGATATGGACCTTGACCTCCAGCCGGCCACCGCTCATGCCGATGGGTTCCTTGACCTCATGGCCGTCGATGACGAATTCCTGCGGTTCGACCAGCAGCAAGCGCTGATCGTTGGGAATATTGATGGCCTTGGCGGTTTCGACGACGCGGGTCACGTCGACGGGCGTGACCTCCTTGTCGCGCACGATGACCATGCCGGTGGAGTTCTGGCCGCGGATATGGCTGCCGGTGATCCCCGTATAAACCCGGGAGATTTTGCAGTCGGCCATCATTTCGGCCTCTTTCAAGGCCTGCTGGATGGACTGCACCGTCGCGTCGATATTGACGACGACGCCGCGCTTCAAGCCGTGCGAAGGTGCCACCCCCAGGCCGGCGATGCGCAATTCACCGCCCGGCAGCACCTCGGCCACCACGGCCATGATCTTCGCGGTTCCGATATCCAGCCCGACGACCAAATCCTTGTATTCCTTGGCCATGTGCGTCCTCAACGTTTTCTATTTACGGGTTTCCCCGGAGTCTGGGTCGTCACGCCGCGCAGCCTGACCGCGTAGCCGTCGGCGTGGCGCAGGTCGGCGGACAGCAGCGGGCTGCGGTAGGTCGCCGTGACCTGCGTGATGGAATGGGCGAAGCGGCCGAAGCGCTCGACGACCTCGGCTTCGCTGCCGCGCCCCAGTTCGATGACGGCGCCGGTACCCAGCGTGGCGCGCCAGGAGCCGCGGCCGGACAGGTCCAGGCGCTCGATGCCCTCGCCCAGCTTCTCGGCCGCCGGCGACAGTGCCCGCCACATCTGCAGCATGGCGCCGGCCGCGTGGGCGGGACCTGCCAGCACGGGCAGGTTTTCGTCCTCGACGTCGCCGAGGTTGGCCTGGAAGACTTCGCCGAAGCTGTTGACCAGCGCGCGCTCGGCCGTGGCCTCGGTGGCGGCGTCGGCGCCGTCGGTGCGCGCCTCCCAGTAGGCGGCCGCGCGGTGCTCTTCCAGGCTGACCTTGAGACGCATGGGCCACACGCGCTGCAACTGGGCATGCCTGACCCAGGGCACGGCCTCGAACGCGGCCCGGCCTGCGGCCAGGTTCATGCTGAGAAACGAGCCGTGCAGACGCGGCAGCGCATTGGCGCGCAGCGACGCGACGCTGTTGCGCGTGACATCGCCCTCCACCTGGATGGCGCGGAAGTTGAACACTGGCAGGCGCACCACCCAACGCACCGCCGTCCACGCCGCCGTACCCAGCAGGGCAGCGACGAGCAGCGCCGACACCGCGTTCATCAAGCGAACGTCGGGCGGCAATGCGGCGGTGGCGAGGGCGGAGTTCAAGCGCGCTTCACTTCCTGTCGAGCCGGGCCTGGGACAGCAGCCACAGGCACAGCTGCGGATAGGCGATGCCCACCGCCTGCGCCGCCTTGGGCACCAGCGAGTGCGACGTCATGCCCGGGCTGGTGTTCATCTCCAGCAGGAAGGGCTTCATGTCGGCCTTGCGCAGCATCAGGTCGGCACGGCCCCAGCCGCGGCAGCCCAGCAGCCGGTAGGCCTTCAGCACCAGTTGCTGGATCTCGGCTTCGAGCGCCGCGGGCAGCGTGCCGAACAGATACTTGGTGTCGTTGGACACGTACTTGTTCTCGTAGCTGTAGTCGCCGCCCTCGGCGCGGATCTCGACGACCGGCAGTGCCACGGCCGACTCGCCCTGGCCCAGCACGGCGCAGGTGACCTCGGGGCCTTCGATGCATTGCTCAAACAGCAACTCGTCGTCGAAGCCCAGCGCCAGGTCGACGGCGCCCTGCATGTCGGAGTAGCCCATGGCCTTCGTGATGCCGATGCTGCTGCCCTCGTGCGGCGGCTTGACGACGACGGGCAGGCCCAGTTCGTCGGGGATCTGGCGGATGCGCTCACGCGTCAGCTCCGCGCGGGCGAGCGCCACGTACTGCGGCGACGGCAGGCCTTCGGTACCCCAGACACGCTTGGTCATGGTCTTGTCCATCGCGACGCCGGAGGCGGTCACGCCGGAGCCGGTGTACGGGATGCCCAGCCACTCCAGCGCGCCTTGCAGCGTGCCGTCTTCACCGCCGCGACCATGCAGCGCGATGAAGGCGCGATCGAAGCCTTCGTCCTGCAGCGCCTGCAAGGGGCGCTCGGCGGGGTCGAAGGCATGGGCGTCGACGCCGACGGACCGCAGCGCCGCTATGACGCCGTTGCCGCTCATCAGCGACACGGGCCGCTCGGCGCTCGTGCCGCCGAACAGCACGGCCACCTTGCCCAGGGCCCGGGCATCGATGTTCAGGTCGATAGGAGCGGTCATGCGGCGTCTCCCTTGAAATGGGCGGCCACCCCGCGCGGCAGCGCGCTCATGGAACCGGCACCCATGCCGATGACGACATCGCCATCGCGCGTCAGCGTCGCGAGTGCGGCGGGCATGTCGGCCACCGTCGCAACGAAGTGGGGCGTGCCGACGGCCTGCGCGAGCGCGCTGCCGGTGGCGCCATCGATCGGCGCCTCGCCAGCCGAATAGACCTCGGTCAGCAGCACCACATCGGCACGTTTCATCACGTGGACGAAGTCGGCGAAGCAGTCCCGCGTGCGCGTGTAGCGGTGCGGCTGGAAGGCCAGCACCAGGCGACGGCCGGGGTAGGCCCCCCGCGCGGCGGCCAGCACGGCGGCCATCTCGACCGGGTGGTGGCCGTAGTCGTCGATCAGCGTGAAGCGGCCACCGTCGGCGGCGGGCCATTCGCCGTGCTTCTCGAAGCGGCGGCCCACGCCGGAGAAGCCGGCCAGCGCTTTCTGGATGGAGACGTCGTCACAGCCCAGTTCCATCGCAATGGCGATGGCAGCCAGCGCATTGCGCACGTTGTGCTCGCCGGCCAGGTTCAGCAGCACGTCCAGGTCGGCGGCGTCCTCGCGCTGGCAGGTGAAGCGCATCTGCGCGCCGGCGAGTGCCTGCACGTTGACGGCCCGCACGCTGGCGCCTTCGTTCAATCCGTAGCTGACGACCGGACGCTCGATGCGCCCCAGGATGGCCTGCACGCCGGCATCGTCGGCGCAGACCACGGCCGCGCCGTAGAACGGCATGCGGTGCAGGAACTCGATGAAGGCCGCGTGCAGCTTCTCGACCGAGTGCCCGTAGGTGTCCATGTGGTCTTCGTCGATGTTCGTGACGACCGACAGCACCGGGCTCAGCTTCAGGAAGGAGGCGTCGCTCTCGTCCGCCTCGACGACGATGAACTCGCCGCGGCCCAGGCGCGAGTTCGCGCCGGCGGCATTGAGCTTGCCGCCGATGACGAAGGTCGGGTCCAGCCCGGCTTCGACGAGGATGGCCGTGACCAGCGAGGTCGTCGTCGTCTTGCCGTGCGTGCCGGCGATGGCGATGCCGCGGCGCAGCCGCATCAGCTCGGCCAGCATCACGGCGCGCGGCACGACGGGCGTGTGGCGTGCACGGGCGGCGACGACCTCGGGGTTGTCCGCCGCCACGGCCGTGCTGGTCACCAGCGCCTGCGCGTCGCCGATGTGCGGCGCCGCATGGCCGATTTCCACGCGCAGACCCAGCGAGCGCAGCCGCTCGGTCGTCGCGCTCTCGGCCGCGTCCGACCCGCTGACCGTGAAGCCCAGGTTGTGCAGGATCTCGGCGATGCCGCTCATGCCGGCGCCGCCGATGCCCACGAAATGCAGTCGTTGAACCGCGTGCTTCATGTCAGCCCCTCGTCCGACGAGTACGTCGGCCGATCCCCCGAGGGGATGCGGGCCGGCTTGGGAGCGGCCCGGCGCTCGGCCCGCCATGCACTACGGCCTTCACCAAGGCTCATCTCAACATCCCCTCGATTTCATCGGCCACGCGCGCGGCGGCGCGGGGGCGGGCCAGCGAGCGGGCCTTCTCGCCCATGGCCAGCAGCGCGCCACGGTCCAGGCCGGCCAGCAGTTCGTGCAGCTTCTCGGGCGTCAGTTCCGTCTGCGGCAGGTGGATGGCCGCGCCGTGCTGCGTCATGAAGATGGCGTTGTCACGCTGGTGCGACGTCGTACTGACGACCAGCGGCACCAGCACCGCCGCGCAGCCGGCCGCGCACAGCTCGCTGACGGTGATGGCGCCGGCGCGGCAGACGACGACATCGGCCCAGGCCAGCGCGGCGGCCATGTCGTCGATGAACGGCCGCACCTCGGCGGACAGCCCGGCATCGGTGTAGGCCTGCCAGACGGCGCCGAGGTGATCCTGCCCCGCCTGGTGCAGCACCTGCGGGCGCTGCTCGGCGGGCCACAGCGCCAGCGCCTTCGGCAGCGCCTGGTTCAGCGCGCGGGCACCCAGCGAGCCGCCCAGCACCAGCAGGCGCAGCGGGCCCTGCACGCGATTCGGATCGGCCATGCGCTCAGCAGGCGACGGCAGTGCCTCGATCTCGGCGCGCACCGGGTTGCCGCTGACGATGGCCCCACGGGTGGACGCGGCAGCGGCGCCGTCGAAACCGAAGGCGATGCGCTTGGCGAACGGCTTCAGCGCAAAGTTGCTCTTCAGCATGGCTGCGTCGGCATTCACCAGCATCAGGGGCCGGCCGGTCAGCGCGGCCGACAGGCCGGCCGGCACGCAGACATAGCCGCCCATGCCCAGCACGGCCGTCGCGTGGCGCTTCGCGTAGACGCGCCGGGCTTCGCCCAGCGACTTGAAGAAGCCGACGATGCCGCGCAGCGTGTGCTTCAGTCCCTTGCCGCGCAGGCCGGCGAACGGCAGCGCGTCCAGCTCGATGCCGCGTGCCGGCACCAGCCGGTTCTCCATGCCATGCGGCGTGCCTATCCAAGACACGGTCCAGCCGCGGCGCTGCATTTCCTCGGCCACGGCCAGCCCGGGAATGACGTGGCCGCCCGTGCCGGCGGCCATCACGACGAGATGACGATCGCTCACGAGCGCCCTCCTCTCATCATCTGCCGGTTCTCGAGGTCGATGCGCAACACCACGGCCAGCGCCACGCAGTTCATCAGGATCGCCGAGCCGCCGAAGCTCATCAGCGGCAGCGTCAGCCCCTTGGTCGGCAGCGCGCCGAGGTTCACGCCCATGTTGATGAAGGCCTGGCCGCCCATCCAGATGCCTATGCCTTGCGCGTACAGGCCGGCAAACACGCGGTCCAGCGCGATGGCCTGGCGGCCGATCAGGAAGCAGCGCCGCGTGAGCCAGAAGAAGGCCAGGATGACGACGGCGACGCCGGCAAAGCCCAGCTCCTCGCCGATGACGGCCAGCAGGAAATCGGTGTGCGCCTCGGGCAGGTAGTGCAGCTTCTCGACGCTGCCGCCCAGGCCCTGGCCCAGCCACTCGCCGCGGCCGAACGCGATCAGGCTGTGCGTCAGCTGGTAGGCCTTGCCCTGCGCGTACTTCTCGTCCCAGGGGTTGAGGTAGGCAAAGATGCGCTCGCGGCGGAACTCGCTGAATGTGATCATCAGCACGAAGGCGCCCAGCAGCACCGCGACGATCAGGAAGAACATGCGGCCGTTGACACCACCCAGGAACAGGATGCCCATCGCGATGCACGCGATGACCATGAAGGCACCCATGTCCGGCTCGGCCAGCAGCAGCAGGCCGACGAAGGCCAGCGAGATCGCCATCGGCGTGACGGCGCGGAAGAAGTTCTCCCGCGCGTCCATCTTGCGCATCATGTAGTTGGCCGCGTACAGCGCGATGCCGAACTTGGCCAGCTCGCTGGGCTGGAAGTTCATGACGCCCAGCGGAATCCAGCGCCGCGCGCCGTAGACAACCTTGCCGACGCCCGGCACCAGCACGGCCACCAGCAGCACCAGCGCCGCGATGAACACCCACGGCGCATAGCGTTCCCACAGCGACACGGGGATCTGCACCGTGACCAGCCCGGCGACCAGCCCGAACCCGATGGCCACCATGTGCCGCGTCAGGAAGTGCGTGGGCTGGTACTTGGAAAAGCGCGGGTTGTCCGGCATCGCGATGGACGCCGAATAGACCATCAGCAGGCCCAGCGCCATCAGCGCCAGCACCACCCAGACCAGCGTGATGTCGAAGCCCTGCAGCTGCGTGGGCCGGCCGGCGGACGTGGCCACCCAGTCGCGCACCGGCACCGGGCCGGCGGACTCGGCGTCGCTGCGCTTCCACAACGATTGCAGCCTGGCGGTGAAGCCGTTGAGCACCGCGTTCATTGATGCACCCTTCGCGCTGCGCTCACAACGTCACCCCGCGGTCGTCGGCAAGCTGCTGGACCGTCGCGACGAAGACCTCGGCGCGGTGGGCGTAGTTCCTGAACATGTCCAGGCTCGCGCAGGCCGGGCTCAGCAGCACGCTGTCGCCGCTCTGGGCCTGCGCCAGGCACCAGGCGGTGGCGGCTTCGAGCGTGTCGTGGTGCTGCTGGGGCACGCCCGTGTGCGCGAGCGCGGCCTCGATCTGCGGCGCGTCACGGCCGATCAGCGCGACGGCACGCGCGTGGCGCTGCACGCCATCGGCCAGCGGGGAGAAGTCCTGGCCCTTGCCATCGCCGCCGAGGATGAGCACCAGCTTGGCCGGCGCGCGGTCCGCACCCAGGCCGGAGATGGCGGCGACCGTGGCGCCGACGTTGGTGCCCTTGCTGTCGTCATAGAACTCGACGCCGTCGATGCTGCCCACCGGCTCCACGCGGTGCGGCTCGCCGCGGTACTCGCGCAGGCCGTGCAGCATGGGCGCCAGCTCGCAGCCGGCGGCCGTCGCCAGCGCCAGCGCCGCCAACGCATTCGCGGCGTTGTGGCGGCCACGCACGCGCAGCGCGTCGGCGGGCATCAGGCGCTGGATGGACAGCGGCTCGTCATCGTCGCCCTTGCGCTTCTTGATCGTCGGGTCCAGCTCGCGGGCGCGCACCAGCCAGGCCAGGCCGCCCTCTTCCGTCAGGCCGAAGTCGCCCGGCGCGGTCGGCGGGTTCAGGCCGAAGCGCACGACGCGGCGCGACACCGTGCGGCCGGGCTTGCCGCGCGTGCCCTTCACGAACACGGGCTGCGGCACCAGGCCTTCGACCTCGGCGTCGTCGCGGTTGGACACGATGACCGTCGGGCTGTCCATGCCGCGGCCGAAGATGCGCGCCTTGGCGCGGCCGTAGGACGCCATGTCGCCATGCCAGTCCAGGTGGTCCTGCGTCAGATTCAGGATGGCGCCCGCGGTGGGCTCGAAGCCCGCCACGCCGTCGAGCTGGAAGCTGGACAGCTCCAGCACCCAGACCTCGGGCAGCGTCTGGAACACCGGGCCGCGCGGCGGTGGCGGGTCAATGGGCAGCGGCGTGTCCTCGTCGGGCAGCACGGCGGGCGCCGCTTCTTCCGCGGCGGCGGCTTCCGCGACGGGCACGTCTTCGATCTCGGCCGCCACGACCTCTTGCGGCGTCAGCGCCGGCGCGGGATCGGGATCGGGCTCCTTCGCCAGTGCGTCGGTCAGCGTGTCCATCAGCGTCGGGCCGATGTTGCCGGCGATGGCCACGCGCCGGCCGGCACACTCGACGAGCAGGCCGGTCATGCAGGTGGTGGTCGTCTTGCCGTTGGTGCCGGTGATGGCCAGCACGGCCGGCGCGTAGCCGTGCTGCGCCTTCAAGGCCGCGAGCGCGTCGGCAAACAGGTCCAGCTCGCCACGCACGGCCGGGCCGTGTTCGTAGACCGCCTTCAGGCGCGCATCCAGCGGCGACAGGCCCGGGCTCTTCAGCACCGCGTTGAAGCCGGCGACGATCTCGGCCGTCAGTTCACCGGTGATGAACTGCGCCGTGTCGCCCAGCGCTGCAAGCTGCGGCGGCTGCGCGCGCGAGTCCCACACGGTGACCTGTGCACCGAATCGCGCGCACCAGCGGGCCATCGCGAGACCGGAGTCCCCGAGGCCAAGCACCAGCACGCGCTGATCCAGGAGTTGCGGCAGGTCCAGCTTCATGTCGGCTTACCGCAGCTTCAGGCTGGACAGGCCGATGAGGCACAGCAGCATCGTGATGATCCAGAACCGGATGACGACCTGCGTCTCGTTCCAGCCGCTCTTCTCGAAGTGGTGGTGCAGCGGCGCCATCTTGAAGATGCGCCGGCCTTCGCCGAAGCGCTTCTTCGTGAACTTGAACCAGCTGACCTGCAGCATCACGCTGAGCACTTCGGCCACGAAGATGCCGCCCATGATGCCCAGCACGATTTCCTGGCGCGTGATGACGGCAATGGTGCCCAGGCCGCCGCCCAGTGCCAGCGCGCCGACGTCGCCCATGAACACCTGCGCCGGGTGCGCGTTGAACCACAGGAAGGCCAGGCCCGCGCCGGCCATCGCGGCGCAGAAGATCAGCAGCTCGCCGGCGCCCGGGATGTAGGGCAGCAGCAGGTACTTGGCGAACACCGACGAGCCGGTCAGGTAGGCGAACAGGCCCAGCGCCGAGCCCACCAGCACCACCGGCATGATGGCCAGGCCGTCCAGCCCGTCGGTGAAGTTCACCGCGTTGCTGGTGCCCACCATGACGAAGAAGGCGAGTGCCACGAAGCCCCACACGCCCAGCGGCATGGAGATGGTCTTGAAGAAGGGGATCAGCAGGTCGGCCTTGGGCGGCAGCTCGGTCGAGAAGCCGCTGGACACCCAGCGGAAGAACAGCTGCACGACGCCGAGGAACGACGTCTCCGACACGCTGAACGCGAGGTACAGCGCGGCGAACAGGCCGATCAGCGACTGCCAGAAGAACTTCTCGCGGCTGCGCATGCCTTCGGGGTTCTTGTCGACGACCTTGCGCCAGTCGTCCACCCAGCCCACGGCGCCAAAGCCCATGGTCACGAGCATGACGACCCAGACGAAGCGGTTGCTCCAGTCGAACCACAGCAGCGTGGACACGCCGATGCCGATCAGGATGAGCACGCCGCCCATCGTGGGCGTGCCGCTCTTGGCCAGGTGCTGCTGCACGCCGTAGCTGCGGATGGGCTGGCCGATCTTCATCGCCGTGAGGCTGCGGATGACCCAGGGCCCGAAGGCCAGGCCGATCAGCAGCGCCGTCATCGCGGCCATCACCGCGCGGAAGGTGATGTAGTTGAAGACGCGCAGAAAGCCCAGGTCGGGGTACAGGCCCTGCAGCCACTGGGCCAGGCTAAGCAGCATGGGTGTCTCCCGTTTGAGTCTGAAGTGCGGAGACCACTTGTTCCATCTTCATGAAGCGCGAGCCCTTGACCAGGGTCTGGGCCGCGTCAGGTTGTTCGTCGAGGGCCGCGATCAGCGCGGCCGTGTTGTCGAAGGCGCGTGCGGCGGCGCCATAGGCCGCGGCCGCGTCGCGGGCGGCGCTGCCGGCCGTCCAGAAGTGCGCGATGCCACGCTCTGCCGCGTAGGCGCCCACCTCGCGGTGGAAGGCCGGGCCGTCGTTGCCGACCTCGCCCATGTCGCCCAGCACCAGCCAGCTGTCGCCCGGCAACGCGGCCAGCACGTCGATGGCCGCACGCACGCTGTCGGGGTTGGCGTTGTAGCTGTCGTCGATGAGCGTGCGGCCGCGCGCATCGCGCTTGAGCTCGCTGCGGCCCTTGACGGCGCGGAAGGCTTCCAGGCCCTGCGCGATGGCCGCCAGCGGTGCGCCGGCCGCCAGGCCGCACGCGGCCGCCGCCAGCGCGTTGCGCACGTTGTGCTCGCCGGCCATCTGCAGCGCCACCGGCGCGGTGCCGGCGGGGGTGTGCAGCTCCAGCGCCCAGTGCGTGCCCTGCCACTCGGCGCTGCCGGTGACATCGGCCTCGCCGCGCAGCGCGAAGGTCAGGTGCGGACGCGCGCCGGCCATCTCGAACCAGATCGGCGCGCACGGGTCTTCGGCGGGGAACACGGCGCAGCCGCTGGGCGGCAGCGCCTGCAGCACGGCGCCGTTCTCACGCGCGACGGCCTCGACGGTGGCCATGAACTCCTGGTGCTCGCGCTGCGCGTTGTTGACCAGCGCGACGGTGGGCGCCGTCATCGCGGCCAGCGGCGCGATCTCGCCGGGGTGGTTCATGCCCAGCTCGATGACGGCGGCGCGGTGGCTGCGCTCGTCGTCATGGCGCAGCCGCATCAGCGTCAGCGGCACGCCGATGTCGTTGTTGTAGTTGCCCTGCGTGGCCAGCGCGTCGTCGCCCACCCAGGCGCGCAGGATGCTGGCGACCATCTGCGTCGTCGTCGTCTTGCCGTTGCTACCGGTGACGGCGATGACGGGGATCTGGTGCTGGCGGCGCCACGCGGCGGCCAGCTGGCCCAGCGCCGCCTTCGCGTCGGGCACCAGCAGGCCCGTCAGGCCCGCCTCGGCCAGGCCGCGCTCGGCCAGCGCGGCGACGGCGCCGCAGGCCCGGGCCTGCGCGAGGAAGTCGTTCGCATCGAAGCGCTCGCCGCGCAGCGCGACGAACAGGTCGCCGGGCTGCAGCGTGCGCGTGTCGCTGTGCACACGGGCGAAGGCGGTCGCGCCGTCGCCCACCAGCGTGGAGCCGGGCAGCAGCGCCTGCGCCTCGAGCAGCGAAAGAAAGCTCACAGGCCCGCCCTTTCCAGCAGCGCCGCGCGCGCCTCGGCCACGTCGGAGAACGGCCGGCGCACGCCGTGCACCTCCTGGTAGTCCTCGTGGCCCTTGCCGGCGATCAGCACGATGTCGCGCGCGCCGGCCTCGGTGATGGCCGCGCGGATGGCTTCTTCGCGGGCCTCGATGACGGTGGCCGCCGGCGCGCCGGCCGTGATGTCGGCCAGGATCTGCGCCGGCACCTCGGTGCGCGGGTTGTCGGTGGTCACGACGACGCGGCCCGACAGCCGCGCCGCGATGGCGCCCATCTGCGGGCGCTTGCCCCGGTCGCGGTCGCCGCCGCAGCCGAACACGCAGACCAGCTCGCCGCCGCGCGCCTGGGCCAGGCCCTGCAGCGCGGACAGCGCCTTGTCCAGCGCATCGGGCGTGTGCGCGTAGTCGACGACGACCTGCGGCAGCTCGCGGCCATTGCCCACGCGCTGCATGCGGCCCGGCACCGGCGTCACGCGCGACAGCGCGCGGGCCACGTCGGCCAGCGTGTGGCCCTGCGCGCGCAACGCGCCGGCCACGCCCAGCAGGTTGGCGGCGTTGTAGTCGCCGATCAGGCCGGTCTGCACCGGGATGGCGTCTGCGCCCTCGTGCAGCGTGAAGGCCAGGCCGTCGCCGGTGTAGTGCAGGCCGCGGGCGGTCAACCGCGCGTCCAGCCGCTCTACGCCGGTGGTCCACACGTCCAGCGCCGACAGTTCGGCCGCCAGCGAGTCCCCCTTGGCGTCGTCCAGGTTGACGACCGCGGCGCGCAGGCCGGGGAAGCCGAACAGCGCGCGCTTGGCCACCCAGTAGGCGTCCATGTCGCCGTGGTAGTCGAGGTGGTCCTGCGTGAAGTTGGTGAACACGGCCACGCGCACGGCCGTGCCGGCCAGCCGCTTCTCGACGATGCCGATGGAGCTGGCCTCGATGGCGCAGGCGGCGAAGTCGTCGCGCAGCATGCGTGCGAACGCGGCCTGCAGCAGCACGGGGTCGGGCGTGGTCAGGCCGTTGTAGTCGAGCTTGGGCGGCTCGCCGATGCCCAGCGTGCCGACGACGCCGCAGCGCTTGCCCAGCTGGGCCGAGGCCTGCGCGATCCACCAGGCCGACGAAGTCTTGCCGTTGGTGCCGGTGACGGCGATGACGTCCAGCGTGTCGGTGGGCTTGCCGAAGAAGGCCGCGGCGATGTCGCCGGTGCGCGCCTTCAGGCCAGGCAGCGACGCGACACGCGCATCCACGAAGCCGAAACGGTCGACACCGTCGTCTTCCACCAGGCAGGTGGCGGCGCCCGCGGCCAGCGCTGCGGCGACGTACTCACGGCCGTCGCGGGCGTAGCCGGGCCACGCGATGAAGGCGTCGCCGGGCTGCACCTGGCGGCTGTCGGTGCGCAGCGTGCCGGTGCACCATTCGGTGAGCCAGCGCGCGGCGGCGTCAGGAGATTTGAGGCGAGTCAGCATCAGAAGCTCTCTTCCACGGCCGTAGCCTTTTGATTCGCGACGATCTGGCTCTTCACGTCGAGGTCGGGCTGCACGCCCAGCAGCCGCAGCGTCTGCGCGGTGACCTGGCTGAACACGGGCCCGGCGACCTTGCCGCCGTAATAGACGCCGGCCGTGGGCTCGTCCACCATGACGGCCACGACGATGCGCGGGTTGCTGATGGGCGCGATGCCGACGAACCAGGAGCGGTACTTGTGGCTCGCATAGCCGCGGCCCTCCTGCTTGTGCGCCGTGCCGCTCTTGCCGCCGATGCTGTAGCCGGGCACCTGCGCGTCGGGCGCCGTGCCGCCCGGGCCGGCCGCGGCCTGCAGCATGTGGCGCAGTTCCAGCGCGACGCTGGGCGAGAACACGCGGATGCCGGGCACGGGGTGGTCGTGCGGCTGGCGCAGCATGCTGACGGGAATGATCTCGCCGTCGCGCGCAAACACCGTATAGGCCCGCGCGAGCTGGAACAGCGAGGCCGACAGGCCGTAGCCGTAGCTCATCGTCGCCTGCTCGATGGGGCGCCAGGTCTTGTACGGCCGCAGCTTGCCGCTGACGGCGCCGGGGAAGCTGATCTGCGGCCGCTGGCCCAGCCCGATGGCCGTGAACAGCTCGTGCATCTCACGCGGCTGCATCTGCATGGCCAGCTTGGTGGTGCCGATGTTGCTGGACATCTGGATCACCTCGCGCACCGTGATGACGCCATGCGCCTTGGTGTCGCTGATGACGGCGCCCTGGAACGGGTACTTGCCGTTGCCGGTGTCCACCAGCGTCTCCGGTTTCACGCGGCCCGTCTCCATCGCCAGGCCGGCGATGAAGGGCTTCATCGTCGAGCCGGGCTCGAACACGTCGGTCAGCGCCCGGTTGCGCAGCTGCTCGCCGGACAGGTTCTGGCGGTTGCCCGGGTCGTAGCTCGGGAAGTTGGCCAGCGCCAGCACCTCGCCGGTCTGCGCGTCCAGCACGACGACCGAGCCGGCCTTGGCCTTGTTCGCCGCCACCGCGTCGCGGATGCGCTGGTAGGCGAAGAACTGCACCTTGGAGTCGACGGACAGGTCCACGTCGCGGCCGTTCGCCGCGGGCACGATGTCGCCGATGTCTTCCACGACGCGGCCCAGCCGGTCGCGCACGACGGAGCGCGAGCCGTCACGGCCCTGCAGCTCCTTCTGGAACGCCAGCTCGATGCCCTCCTGGCCGCGGTCCTCGACGTTGGTGAAGCCCACCACATGCGCGGCCGCCTCGCCCTCGGGGTACTTGCGGCGGTACTCGCGGTCCTGGAACACGCCCTTGGCGCCGATGGCCTTGACCTTGGCCGCCGTCTCGTCATCGGCCAGGCGCTTGAGCCACACGAAACGCGACTCGGGGTTGAGCTTGGCCTCCAGCTCCCGGGGCGACAGACCCAGCGCGCTGGCCAGCGCCTGGCGCTTGGCGGGGTCGGCGTCGACCTCCTTCGGGATCGCCCAGATGGACGGCACCGCCACGCTGGCGGCCAGCGTCTGGCCCGAGCGGTCGTTGATGCGCCCCCGGCTGGCCGGCAGCTCCAGCGTGTGCGCGTAGCGGGCCTCGCCCTGCTTCTGGAAGAACTCGGTGTGCAGCACCTGCACATAGATGGCGCGACCCAGCAGCCCGGCGAACGCCAGCCCCACCAGGCCCACGAGGAAACGCGAACGCCATGGCGGCGTCTTGGACGCGAGCAGCGGGCTGGTGGAGTAGTTCACCGCGCGGCCCGAGCCGAGCGCGCGCGCGCCGGACTTGTTCTGCCGGGTCATTGACTCACCCCCGACGCGACGACGGCCGGCGAGATCAGCCGCATGCCCAGCCGCTCGCGCGCGACCTGCTCCACGCGCAGGTTGGTGGCCTGCGCGTGGCGCTCGGCCTTCAGCCGCTCGGCGTCGGCCGCCAGGCGCTGGCCCTCGGCCTTGATGCGGTCACGCTCGGCGAACAGCCGGCGCGACTCGTAGGCGTTGTGCACGAGCACGATGCCGCTCGCCAGCACCGCCACGATCAGCACGAAGTTCAACTTGGCCACGGCATCAGGCCTTCAGCGGCGCATCCGTGCGCTCGGCGATGCGCAGCACGGCGGAGCGCGACCGCGGGTTGGCGGCCACCTCGGCGTCGCTGGGCTTGACGCGGCCCAGCGCGTTCAGGATCAGCGGCGCCGGCTCGGCGAATGGCGCACGGCGGTCGAACACAGGCTTGCTGTACTCGGCGATGAACTGCTTCACCCGGCGGTCTTCCAGCGAGTGGAAGCTGATGACGGACAGCCGCCCGCCCGGCGCCAACAGGCGCAGCGCGGCCTTCAGCCCTTGATCAAGCTGCTCCAGTTCGCCGTTGACATGAATCCGAAGAGCTTGAAAGGTACGCGTGGCCGGGTCCTGGCCGGGCTCACGGGTCTTGACCGTGCGAGCCACGAGTTCGCGCAGTTCGTCGGTGCGCGTGAGCGGCGCACCGGCTTCTCGGCGAGCAACAACCGCCTTTGCAATCTGGCCAGCAAACCGTTCTTCGCCATAGTCCCGAATCACCTGTGCGATGGCGCGCTCGTCGGCGCGCGCGAGGAAGTCCGCCGCGCTCTCGCCGCGCGTGGTGTCCATGCGCATGTCCAGCGGCCCGTCGAAGCGGAAGCTGAAGCCCCGCTCCGGGTTGTCGATCTGCGGGCTGGACACGCCCAGGTCCAGCAGCACGCCGTCCACCTGATGCACGCCGATGGCCGCCAGTTCCTCGGCCATGTCGGCGAAGCCGGCGTGGACGATGGTGAAACGCGGATCGGTGATGGCGGCGGCCGCGGCAATCGCTTCCGGGTCGCGGTCGATGCCGATCAGGCGCCCCTGCGCGCCCAGCTTGCTCAACAGCAGCCGCGAATGACCGCCGCGGCCGAAGGTGCCATCCACGTAGACGCCGTCGGGCCGCGCCAGCACGCCGCCCACCGCCTCATCCAGCAGCACGGTCGTGTGGCGGAACGTGGCGCCGTCATGCATCCCGGCGCTCATCAGAAGCTGAAGTCCTTGAGCGCGTCCGGCATCGGACCAGCCAGCACCTCGGCCTCCTGGGCGACATGGGCCTTCTTGTCCCAGATCTCGAAATGGCTGCCCATGCCCAGCAGCACGACGTCCTTGTCCAGCCCGGCGCTTTCGCGCAGCTCGGGCGAGATCAGCACGCGCGCGGCCGAGTCGATCTCGACATCCATCGCGTTGCCCAGGAACACCCGCTTCCAGCCCGCAGCCGACATCGGCAGGCCGGCGACCTTGTCGCGGAACGTCTCCCACGTCGGGCGCGGAAACAGCATCAGGCAGCCGTCAGGGTGCTTGGTGATCGTCAGCCGCCCCTGGCAAAGCGCCTGCAGCACCTCACGGTGTCGCGCGGGAACGCCCAGGCGCCCCTTGGCGTCCAACGCCAAGTTTGAAGCTCCCTGAAAGACGATTTCCGACACTTTTCACCACGAAACGACACTTCTCCCCACTTTAAGCCCTGACCACCCCAGGGTCAAGAATGCGCACAAGTTTTTTCAATGAAATCAAGCACTTAGCATCGACTGTAAAAAAATACAGTTTTAACCAAAAATATCGTTAATAAATAAGGACTTGCCGAAATATTGCGAAGTTGAGCTTTAGGTTCAAAGTCGGCCCACCGCGTTTGTACGCATCCCCTGTTTGCAGCGCCGCCACCGCCTCCCGCGCGGCGGGCGACGGCAACGTTGGCGTGTGGCCCGGCGCCGCCGGTGCCGGGCGAGACTTCATCCCATCGCAGCAACGACGGCACTACGGCGCAAGACCCGTCGGTCGGCGGTGGCGTCATCGAACAACAGCAATTCAAGGAGATTCCCATGTTCAGCTTCCTCTCTTCCTTCTTCGGCAGCTTCGGCTGCGACAGCAACGCCAGCAGCACCCCCATCGACATGGGCCCGTCGGTGAACACCAACGGCATGCCGATGATTCCGGGGTCATGCATCGACGTGACCGGCGAGGTCTACGGCTCGACCACCGTAGGCGGCATCTCGGCCACCGACATGAGCGACACCTGGAGCGCCTCCTCCAGCGGCGACACCTGGAGTTCGTCGTCCTCCAGCGATGCCTGGAGCAGCTCGTCGAGCTGCGGAGGGTCCTTCGGCAATGACTGGTGACACCTCGATGCCGCTGCCCACCATGCCCTTGAGCACGCAGCCCGGCCGCCCCGGCTCCTACCCGCGACGCGCGCTTGTCTGCGTCGTCGGCCTGTCGCCGCAGGTGGTCACCGAGACGCTTTACGCACTCGCCCACGACGACGCGGACCACTTCGTACCGGGCGAACTGCACGTCATCACGACGGCGGCGGGCGCCCGGCGCGTGCGCGCCGAGCTGCTCGACAGCGGCGTGCTGGACCGGCTGCTGCAGCAGCTCGGCGCGGCGGCGGCCGCCGGCGGTGCGCCGCAGCTGGCGGTGCAGGTGCACGTGGTCCGGCGCCAGGGCGTCGAGGTGGAGGACATCGACTCGGTGGGCGATGACACGGCGCTGGGCGACACCGTGCTGGGCGTGATGCGGCCGCTGGCGGCGGACCCCGGCTGCGCCATCCACGCGTCGCTGGCGGGCGGACGCAAGTCCATGGGCTTCTACATCGGCTACGTGCTGTCGCTGATCGGCAGGGCGCAGGACCGGCTGTCGCACGTGCTGGTGAACGCGCCGTTCGAAGGGCGCGGCGACTTCTTCTACCCACCCGCCCCGGCACAGGCCTTGCCGTTGCCCGGCGGCGGCCAGGTGTCGACAGCGCAGGCCCGGCTCGCGCTGGCGCCGGTGGCCTTCGTGCGCATGTCCGACGGCCTGCCGGAGCAGTTGCGCCGCGAAGACATCGGCTTCGAGGATCTGGTGCGGCGCGCCCAGCTGGCGATGGCGCCGTTCCGCGTCGAGCTGGCGCCGGCCTCGCGCGAAATCCGCATCGCCGGCATGGCCCCCACCGTGCTGGAGCCGGCCCTGTTCGCCTGGTACCTGTACTTCGCGCTCCGGCGCCAGCGGGCCCTGAAGGAGAACGACGCACTGATTGCGCCCGGCATGCTGCGCGTGCACCGCTATCCGTCCCGCAACATCGGTCTCGACGCAGCGCTGATGCACCAGGTGTGCCAGCGCATTGGCGTCGAGACCCAGCCCACGCAGCTCACGCCGGAAGAGCTGCGCACCCGCGTGTCGCCCATCAACAAGGCGCTGCAGCGCGGCCTCGGCGCCGAGCTGGCGCGGCATCTGGTCATCGCGGGGCCGGCGGATCGTGCCACCCGCGACGGCCAGTACGGCCTGCTGGGGCTGCAGCCCGCGCAGATCCTGGTGCTCTAACCCGCCGGGGGCGGGTCCGCCACCCGCACGTCATAGGCCACCAGCCGTGCACCGGCCCGGGTCAGCTCGTCCGCATCGAGCTCCTGCCCGCGCTGGCCGGCGGCGAGACGCACGTCCAACGACAGCACGCGGGCACCGCGCGCGCAGGCGGTGGCCGCCCACGCCAGCGGCAGCACGCCCATGACGACGTCCCCCGCAGCCAGCACCTGCGCGTCGAGATGCTCGACGACCACGCACGCGCCGGCGTCCGTGCCGGGTGGCAGGTTCGCCTTCAGCCAGACAATGGCACCGGGATGACGGGAGACGAGGTAGGTGGTCACGTTGAGGTTCTCAGGCGAGGTTCGAAGATGCACGGCCAGCGGCGTCCGCGCCAAGGATCGCACGACCGGCGCCGCGGCACCCGCCCAGCGTCGACACGCTCGCCATGACCCCGCCTGATCGCCCGCGGCTGGCCGGCCTCGCGTGGGTGCGCCTTGCCTGCCGCCTCGAATTCGATGCGCCGGTATCGGGAATGCCCGACTTGGGCTGGGGCGCCCTGCTGCGGGGCTCGTTCGGCCGCGCACTGTTCGCCACGGCCCCTGTAAGTGCCGAGCTGTTCATGGGCGGACAAACGGCCGACGACGCCGTGCGCCCCTGGTGGCTGAGCGCCCACCCGCTGGCGGCCGACGGCGCGGACGGCATCCGTGCGGTGGACGCCTGCTGGACGCTTGTGGGCCCCGCGATTCCCCGGCTTCCCGACGTCGCGCGGGCCATCGAGGACATGGGCATGGCCGGCTTGGGCCGCGAGCGCATGCCGGCCCGGCTCCGCGAGGCCGCCGCTGCCGAACACGTGGACGCGGACCAGCTGTGGATGCAGGTGAGCGCCTCGCCGGCCATCAGCGCCGCCGAGCCGCTGGAGGTGCGCGCCGACAGCCCCTGGCGGGTGAAGCATCGCAACCAGTGGCTGCGCCAGGCCATGCCGATGGACGTGCTGTTGCTGGCCTGCCTGGCGCGCCTGTCGGCCGTCCGCCGCGTCAGCGGCATCGCGGCGGAAGCCCCTCTCATCGACGCGGCTGCGCGCCGGGCCTGGCTCGACCGAGCGGCGGCATGGGCGCCTCGGGCCGAGGACACCCGCGTCGCGCAGGCGCCGCGCTGGTCCGCCCGGCAGGCCCGCCAGCTTCCGCTGAGCGGCCTGGTGGGGAGCTGGCGCTACGACGCGCCGGCCCGGGTCGCGCTGCCCTGGCTGGCCCTGGCGCAGCAACTGCACCTGGGCAGCAAGACGACGCTGGGCTTCGGCCAGCTGCGGCTGGCGTCGGCCCGAGACGCCGGCTGAGGCCCGCTCACCGGCGCGCGGGCTTGGCTGCAGACCTCGACGAGTTCCCTCCCAGCACCTTGGCCCACGAGCGAAACGACGGCTGCCATTCGATGCCCGCCCATTCGGCCAGCCGCTGCGGCAGGTCGCGCAGCGACTCCGCGCCATCGAGGATAGTCAGGCGATTCAGCGCCGCCCGGTCCATCACGTCGCCCAAGTGCGTCTTCGAAAGCTCCGACGTCGACAGGATCCAGGAACTTCCGTGCAGGCCGGCGACGGCGTCGCGCAGCGTCGCCGACTTGTTCAGGATGTCCTGGCTCTTGTTCATCAGCGCGCGGCCGGCCTTGCACTCCACGATCAGCAGGCGGTTGCGCCAGACCAGCGCCAGGTCCAGCTCGTTGAGCTCGTAGTTGCGCCGGTCGGCGCGCGCCTGTCGCACGTCGATGCCGACATTGCCCGCGAAGTGGGACACCGGCAGCCCGATGGCCGCAGCGCTGAGCAGCGCGAACTCCTCCACATAGCCCCCCGACAGGTACACCGCCGCCGCGACATCCGGGAAGACCACGCGCAGCTGCCCCCCCTGGATGCCGCTGGATTCGTCGAGCACCCCCTGCTTGACCAGTTGCTGCAGCAGCGTGCGGCTGTCGGCGCTCACGCGGAACGGCTCCATCAGCTGCGCAACCTGGACAGCCTGGAAAGGCCGCGGCGTGCGGGCCTTGCCCGTCGCGCGCGTGCTGTCCACGGCCGTGGCGGCCAGATCGTGCAGCGCCGCCGCGAGGCCGTAGGCCACGCGACGGGACGGCCCGACCTGCGACTGCAGCCCCGTGTCGAACTGCGGCATCCGCAGCGCCAGCATCGCCGTCAGCCGCTCGCGTGACTTCAGCCGCGCCATCACCTCATCGTCATCGCACCGCATCTGACGCGTGATGCGCAGCCCCTGCATTTCGAGGTAGGTCGCCAGGTCCAGCAGGTCGTCGGGCAGTTGGAGACCGTCGGCGCCCGGCGGGTCGATCCGCTCGATCTGCCCCCGGTCGGTGTTGCAGTAGATGATGTCCGCCTGCGAACGCAATGCATCGGCGAAGGCCAGTGTCATCAACTTCTGCCCGCCGGTGATGTTCAGCACGACGCGGTACTCGGGGAAACCCTTGCGCAGCTTGGCCACCTCGGCGATCACGCGCTGGTGCGTGGCGGCGTAGCCGCCGTCGGCCGGCAGCCGCACGAGGATGGGCGCGCCGGTCTGGCCACGCCGCTCGCCCTCGCGCCGCGCCACGTCCATCAGCCGCTCGGCCTGGACGGCCATCGTGGGGCTGGCGAACACGACCACCCGGTCCCAGGCGCCCTGGATGATCGGCATGACGTTGGGCAGGGCCTGCCCGGTGGCGATGCACAGGTGCAGCACGGGCCGGCCGTCCGAGTCCTCCCACGCTTCGGGGGTGTCGATGGACTGCGTGCGCGAGCCGAGGTCCGTGACGCGGAATTCGTCGAGGCGCGCACCGTAGGCATCCATCTCGTCCGCCGTCAGCTCCTTGCCGCGGGCCTCGGGCGGCACATCCATCGCCAGGTGCCAGTAGTGCGCGCCGCGCCGGTTGACTTCCGCGATCAGGTGCACCGGCAGCGTGCCCATCACGACATCGCCCGGCGCCACCGACGCCACGTCGAAATTGCTCATCTCCACCTTGCGCGCACGCAGCCCGTGCCGCACGGCCCACGTGATCGCACCTCGGTGGCGCGTGACAAAGATTCGCTTGGGCATGGATGAGGTCGAACAGAAGTTGGAACGGCGAAATTCTGGTGGCGCCCCCCGGGCCGCCCGGCGTCAACACCCGACAGATCGTGGAAGGTTCACGCGCCGGCCCAATGGGCAGTTGCCCGGCGGGCGCGGGCAGCCACGGCGCGCTGCAGCGCCCGCGGCCCCGCCTCGAACGGCGCCGCTTCCTGCGGCGACACCAGCACCGGCGGCACAGGCACCAGCCGGAGGCCGCGCCTCTCTCGCAGCGCCCGCGCCGCGCCGGGCAGCACCGCACCATCGGCGCTGAACGTCAGCACCTGCAGGCCAAAGCGCTGCATGAGGGCCGTCTCGGCGAGGGAGAAGAACCCCGCGACATGATCGCCATGCCGCGGCACCAGTTCGGCCAGGCGTGCGACGCACCACCATGCCGTGCCCGGGCGCAGACCATCGAGCACGCGCAGCCACGGCTGCGCAGGCAGTCCGATCAGGAAATGGCGAGGCATGGGCACGCTCCCTGTTGATGACGATGGGGGCGCGTGACGGCAAGCGCGCGGCAGGCTGCCGCCTGGCGCAGGAGGTCGCGGTGCACGGCGATCAGCCGCCAGTCCGCGCCGTCGCGCGCCCACGCCGCGAACCGGCCGCAGCCCGTGCGCGCCTCGTCCGAACACAGCCAGACGCTCAACTGCAGCAGCCGCGCCTGCAGCCCGGCCCGCACGGCGGTGTCTTCGTGCGCCACATGCAGGTGCGCGGCACAGGCCCGCAGCAGCGGCATCAGCGGCCGGCCCGCATCGAAAGGCCGCCAAACACCGGCGGTGCGGTCCGCCGCATGCGGCAGCGACACCGCCGCCCCGTAGGCCGCCTGCCAGAGGCGGTCAAATGCCTGCGGGCATACCGGCGGCGCCGCGTCCGTCGTTCCGGACAGAAGAATTTCCTGCTGTTTCATGGACTCCCTCGACCTTGTGTTGTTGTTGGATCGAGATGCTCCCGCCGCCGACCCACCGGCCGGCCACTTCGCAACGTTGGTGCGCGCCGCTCACGGGCGAACGCATGGCAACGTTGGCGTGCGCCGGCCCCGCCCGCACCGGGCGCTACAGTGCAGCCCATGTCGTGACCCGTCCCCCACTCCTTGATCGCCGAACGCCCGGCCGGGCGTTCGAAGTGCATTCACACGTCAAGGAGAAAAGATGTTTGTTCGACATTCCCGTGCGCTGGTCTGGCGCGACGAAGCGCCCACCACCTCCGCGGCATCGGCCGCACCGCGCCGCCGGCACCTACCGCCCGTCCAGGTGATCTGGGCCCGCAAGCCGTGGCGGTGCGCGGCGGGCATCTGCATCGCCGTGCGCCTGCGCGGCGGAGAGCTCGAGGTCGCCCTGCGCGACACCCCCTCGCCGCGCTGGGTGCCGGCCGCTCGCGCGCTGAGCCCCCGCGAGGCGGACCGCTGGGCCGCCGAGGGTTTCTAGCCGCCGGCCAGGCCGGGGCGTCGACGACGCCCCGGCCTGGCCAAGTGTGAAGAACTCGACGCAGGCGCGGCGTTTTTCGCCTGGCCTTCCGCCGCCCGCGGCTAATCTGGCCGCGGCTTCGATGACGCCCCGACTTGCGAGGGGATTGCCTTTCTATCGATACCAACTCGGGCCGTCCTGCTCACGCAGGCGGCCCCCCTTCTCTTGCGCCCGAACCGATGCCCGCCTCGCGCCGCCCCTGATGACGACGACGTCCCCTGAGTCATCCGACGCCGCGGCACTCGCCGCCCTGACCGCCCAGCTGATCTGCGTGCGCGAACTGGCCGCCCGGGCCACCGCCGACGAGCTCGATCCCGCCTGGCCGCTGGCCGAACGCGTCGCGGCCTTTGCCGCCGGTGTGCCGCGACGCTTGGCCACGCTGCAAGAGGCGCCCGGCGTGCCGGCGCAGGTCCGCAGCCTGCTGGCCTGGCTGGCCAGCCCGCATGCGCTGCAATCAGCGCTGGAGGGCGGACCGGCCGCGTCCACGTTGCCGGTCGGCCTGTCCGGAGAGACGCTGGGAGCGGTGAGCCAGGCCTGGAAGCACGTGGCCGGCTGCGCCCTGCTGGACTGGCTGCCGGACGCTCGCTTGCTGTCCGGCGAGCTGCCTGCCCGCGAGGGCATCTGCCCGCTGATCTCACAGGTGAACGGCGGCATCACGGTTCGCAGCCCCGAGAGCCTGGGCCAGCCTGCCCGGCTGCCGCTGCGGCCACTGACGGCGGCGCTGCCGTCTAATGCGTCCGCGGACACGCCGCAGGGCGGCGGCTATGCCGCGCTCTGGGACGACTTCGCCGACATGACGCGGCGCATGCCCGACACAGGAGGCCAGTTGGAACGGGACTGGCTGGACGGCCTGAACGCCGCCCTCGACGCGGTGCTGCACGCGGTCCCCGTCGACGCCTTCGCGCCGCGGCCGCTGGACAGCCTGGCCGATCTGGCGCGCATGGCGGCGGCGTGTGCGGCCTGTCTGCGTCTGCACGACGATGCGGCCCGGACCGACGGCCGGCGCACCGACCCCTACCGTTTCGTGCTGGGCGAGTTCACCCCCATCCAGGGCTTCATCCTGGGCGCCAGCAGTGCCTCGCCCTGGCTGGCCAACGCCGTTGCCGGCGGCCGCTCGGCCTTCGTCAAGCTGACCGCCGAGTTGGCCACGCTGCGCGTGCTCGACCACCTGGGCCTGCCCTCGGCATGCCGCATGTTCAGCGCCGCCTCCAAGTTCATGCTGCTGGTGCCGCACACCGAGGCCGTGAGGGCCCGGCTCAACGAACTGCGCGCCGAGTTCGACGACTGGGCGCTGCGCGAGCTGGGCGGCAGCGGCGGCATCGCGCTGGGCTGGTGGATGGCGCCGGCCGCGGCGGTCGGCGGCGCACGCAAGGCGCCAGGCCCGGCCGCCTACCGCGACTCCTTCGCCGGCCGCTACAAGCGCACGCTGCGCCAGCTGGACGACGCGAAGTTCCGCCGGTTCCGCCTCGCGGAAGGCGCCGATCCCGTGCTGCACCATTACCTCGACGGGCTGGCGCAGGGAGCCGACGTCTGCTCGCTGGACGGCACGACGCTGGCTTCGCCCGCCCCCGAGTCGCTGGTGCAGACGCTGGTCGACCCCGCCCGGGCCGCCACGGCGGGTTGGCCGGCACTGAGCCGCGCCAGCGCCGCGCAGCTGGAACTGTCCGCCCGCCTCGGCCGCTCCCGCTGGCTGCACATCCACGACATGCGAGCGAGGGACGCCCGCCACCCGTCGGCGCCACCGCAGGCGCTGGACTACTTCGGCTACCTCGTGCGGCTGACGGAGGCACCGCCACGGGCGGCACTGCACGCCGGCACACGTGTCTGGGACATCGCGCCCGGGCTGCGCCACGCGCAGGAACGCGGCTTCCAGGGGCATCCGCAGCGCCCCATCGCGCTGTTCAGCGGCGTCGGCCGGCGCCAGCCCATGGCGATGCTCAAGGGCGACGTGGACCGGCTGGGCCGCATGCTCCAGGAGGGCATTCCGGGCTTCAGCCTCGGGCGCCTCAGCCAGATATCGCGGCAGATCGAGCACTTCTTCACCTGGCATGTGCCCAGCCTGTTGCGCGACAGGCACCCGCGCATCCAGACCGTGCTGGCCGGCGGCGACGACTTCTGCTTCATCGGCGAGGCACAGGACATCCTCGAGCTGGCCGGCTCGCTGGAAGCCCACTGGTCGCGCTACACGCAGAACCCCAGCCTGACGTTCTCCGTCGGCATCCACGTCGGCACGCCGCGCACCGCGCTCGCCGAAGTCGACCGCCTGGCCGATGACGCCCTCGTGCTTGCCAAGCGCGAGCGCGGCTCCGTCGCCTTCCGGGGCCGCAGCGTCCCCTGGGCGACGTGGCGGGACATGATGGCGCTGACGCACGAGCTGCTGCGCACGCTCCACGCGCAACCGCCGCGGACGGGCGGCGCCGGCCTCCAGACGGGCTACCAGGAGTTCGCCCGCCGGCTGCTCGCGGTCTGCCACCGCCTGGACGATTCACGCGCCTTCGCGCAGCTGCGCTGGCGCGCGCAACTCCACCAGGCCATCTCGGCGCTGATCTCGATGCATGGCCGGCAGCGCGCCGCGCCCGCGACCGAAGCGCGGCGCATGCGCCACCTCATCGAGTTGCTGGACACGCGCGGCTTCTCCCGCCACGGCGCCGACATGGCCATCGTCGGCCACACGCTGCTGCTTAATCTGGGCCGCCCCGACACCTCGGCCGCGACACACGCCGCCACGCTGCCTGCCACTGCGCCGGAGACGCAGGCCGCGGAGGACGCGGCCGCGCCAACGCTGGAGGCCGCGCTGCAGGCGCTGGACTGGTCCGTGCCCGACGAGGCCCTGTTCGGGCAGGCCGCTGCGCATATCGCCCGGCTGATCCGCACCGTGTCGCGCCGCGCGGTCGATGCGTACATGCGCGACCTGCGCGAATGGGACACCGAGTGCGACCGGCAGGACCACGTGTTCGCGCTGCTGCGGCCCCGCATGGCCGTCGCCGCCGTGCGGCCGCGCGCCACCGGGCAGGGCGCCCCCGAGCTGGCGGTGATGCGCCGGACGCTGCTGGAGCGCGTGCGCAACGCCGACGAGCTGCACTGTGCGCGCTGGTTCTGGGAAACGGTGCTGGCGTTCGCCGGCACACAGACCGCGCTCGCGCGGCTGGAGGAAACGACGCAATGATGGACGTGTCCCTGATCCGCATCGAAGCCCGCATGACGCTGGCGTCCGCGCTGCACATCGGCGCGGCCGGCACCGCCGCCGTGGGTGCCAAGGAAGTGCCGACCGCCCGCGGCGGCATCGACGACATGCCCTACATCCCGGGGTCCTCCATCAAGGGCCGCATGCGAGCCCTGCTGGCCCGGGTGGAACTGCGCGAATGGATGCCGCATGCCGGCGATCCGCTGGTGGCGCTGTTCGGTACCCACGGCGTACGGGGCGCGCTGTCCTTCTGGGACTGCCCGCTCGACGCCGACTGGCTCACCGACCGCCAGGCCGCGCTGCAGGCGGTGACGCAGGTGCGCTGCGATCTGCAGGACGGCGGCCGTGTCCGCACGCGCGAGGTCGTGCCCGCCGGCGCACCGTTCGTGTTCCGGCTCGGCCTGTCGATGCGCCGCGCCGACGGCCTGGACACCGTGCTTGCCGGGCTGCGCATGTTGGAGTGGGAGGGCCTGGGCGCCGGCACGTCGCGCGGCATGGGGCGCGTTCGCTTCACGGCGCTGCGCGTGGACGGCCAGTCCGCGCAGGAGCGCCTGGACCGGATCGGTGCCGACTGATGGCCTGGATCGAGGTCCAGATCACGCCGCGCACCGGCTTCTCGTCCCCGCTGGCGGGCAGCACGCTGTTCGGGCAATGGTGCGCATGCCGCGCGGCGCGCGCCCCGGGCCGACTGGTCGAGCTGCTGCAGGGGTACACCGCGAACCGCCCGTTCGCGGTGGTGGGCGATCCCCGTCCGCTGGGCTTCGTGCCCCGGCCGACGGTGCCGATGTACCTGTTCAAGGGCGTCTCGGGCATCAGCTCGAAGGAAGCGAAGTCGCGCCGCTGGATGCCGCTCGACAAGGCCAACAAGCTCGCGCTCGAGAACTGGCTCGAGCACTGCCGCACCGACCACGACCTGCTGCCCGCCGGCCAGCCCGCCGCGGCCTGGCAGCGCGAGCAGGCCCACGCCATGCGCGACAGCCGCATCCGGGCGGTGGAAGGCAGCGGCGAACACGTGCACCATGAGACCTGGTTTCATGCCGGCGTGAACCTGGTGCTGGACGTCATCCTGGACGACGACCGGCTGGCGCAGGACGAGTTCCTGCAGGTGCTGGAGGAGATCGGCTGGCGCGGCTACGGCGCGGGCGCCAGCCGCGGCGCCGGCAAGTTCGAGATCGGCTCGGTGGCGCGTCGAACCTGGCGCCCCGCGGCGCCCGATGAGTCGCTGCTGACGCTGGGCCACTGCACACCGTTGCGGGTGGACCGCCACCGCATGCTCAACAGCTTCTATCGCGCCACGGTCCACCACGGGCGCCACGGTGCACTGCAGGAGCCCGGCGTGCCGGGTGCCGCCGGCGTCGTGAAAGCCCCCGTGCTGATGGCCAGCCCCGGCGCGCTGTTCGTGCCGCCACCGCGCTACCCGCTGCCGTTCTACGGCCACGGCCTCGGTGGGGATGGCAGCCTGTCACTGCGCGACCCGCGCACCATCCACCAGGGCTATGCCCCGGCGCTGCCCGTGAAGTTCGCGCGCCAGGCCCAGAGCGTCACCGAGCGGGAGGCGGCGGATGATTGAACTGCGCCGACCCGGCGCCCGGCTCATCCTGGAGCCCGGTGGCGCGCTGCACTTCGGGTCCGAGGAACGGCTCGACGTGCTGTCGATGGCCCTCGTGGGCGATCACGTCTGGCAGGTCGACCAGAGCGAATTCACGCGGCGGCTGTCGCGGCCTCAGCGCACGGCCTACGAGGCACGCGCCCGCGGCGCCGACCCGCTGCGCGAATGCCACCGCTTCATGTGCGAGCACCTGGCTGTCATCCGCCAGGTCGGCCAGCCCCTGGTGCGCGCCAGCGCGGCAGTGCAGGCAGCCTACCGCGCCTACCTGGGTGGCGCCGACATGGGCGCCCCCCAGCTCGCACTCTGGCGCACCGAAGGCGACGCCGCCGCCCCCGTCATCTCCGGCGGCCACCTGAAGGCGGCCTTTCGCGTGGCCCGCGACGCCCAGGACCCCGCCCCGGGCCGCGGCTCGCCGTGGTTGCGCTTCACCAATGCCACCGTTGCCGGCAATACGCCCGACATGCTGGCAGCCATCCCCGCCCGACTGCGGCTCGACGCGCCCCGGCCCATGCCAGTCATGCGGGAGACCGACTGGTCCCTCGTGATGCTGCCGGCCACCGACCTACGGTTCCACGCCCGCATGGCGCCGGCGGACGACGAGCGTCCTGCGGAACAACTGGAGCACGCCTTCTCCGCCTGCAACCACCACTACGCGCCGCTGCTCAGGGCGACGCTGGACGCACTGCGTGGCGAACCCGCCGCCGACCCGGACACGCCGCTGCAGCGCTTCCTGGTCTGGGCGCGGCAGACGCTCGACCTCGTCGAGAACGACGCCCGCTGGGCAGTGATCCAGCTCGGCGCCGGTGCCGGCCACGCCGCCCACCCCACCTCCGGCCGGGCGGGCATGGGTTCTCGCATCGCAGTGGCACACACCGGTGCTGCGGCGACACGCGGCGAGAACGTCGCACAAGCATTGCCGATGAGCTGGGTGCGGGTGCGTCGCGACGCATGAGCGGGTTTGCGCAGCGGTCTTGAATCGACGGACTGCGTCCCTATAATGCGAGCTGCTAGCACTCTCTTCACCCGAGTGCTAACGAAATCGGGCCGGCTGTTCGGCCCCATTTTTTCGGCGCGCCGCACCTCTGGACTCGCGGCCGCTGCGGTTCAAACTCTCTGAAGGAGACCCCATGAAGCTGCGCCCCCTGCACGATCGCGTGATCGTTCGCCGCCTGGAACAGGAAACCAAGACCGCCTCGGGCATCTTCATCCCCGACAACGCCGCCGAGAAGCCCGACCAGGGTGAAGTGCTGGCCGTCGGCCCCGGCAAGCGCAACGACAAGGGCGAGTTCGTGACCCTGAACGTCGTCGTCGGCGACCGCGTGCTGTTCGGCAAGTACTCCGGCCAGACCGTCAAGGTCGACGGCGAGGAACTGCTGGTCATGCGCGAAGAAGACCTCTTCGCCGTCGTGCAGAAGTAATTGCCTTCCGGGGCGACGCGCAAGCGGCCCCAACGACTCAGAGAAATTGACTCTGACCCCAATTTAAGTATTCGGAGAATCAAATGGCAGCAAAAGACGTGATCTTTGGCGGCGAAGCCCGCGCCCGCATGGTTGAAGGCGTCAACATCCTGGCCAACGCGGTCAAGGTAACCCTGGGCCCCAAGGGCCGCAACGTGGTGCTGGAGCGCTCGTTCGGCGCCCCCACGGTGACCAAGGACGGCGTGTCGGTCGCCAAGGAAATCGAGCTGAAGGACAAGCTCCAGAACATGGGCGCGCAGATGGTCAAGGAAGTCGCTTCCAAGACCAGCGACAACGCCGGTGACGGCACCACCACTGCCACCGTGCTGGCCCAGGCCATCGTGCGCGAAGGCATGAAGTACGTGGCCGCCGGCATGAACCCGATGGACCTGAAGCGCGGCATCGACAAGGCGGTCGCCGCCCTGGTCGCCCAGCTGAAGGCTGCCTCGAAGGCCACCACCACCTCCAAGGAAATCGCTCAAGTCGGCACGATCTCGGCCAACAGCGATGCCGACGTCGGCCAGATCATCGCCAACGCGATGGACAAGGTCGGCAAGGAAGGCGTGATCACCGTTGAAGACGGCAAGAGCCTGAACAACGAGCTGGATGTCGTCGAAGGCATGCAGTTCGACCGCGGCTACCTGTCGCCCTACTTCATCAACAACCCCGAGAAGCAAGCCGCGATCCTGGACAACCCGTTTGTCCTGCTGTTCGACAAGAAGATCTCGAACATCCGCGACCTGCTGCCCACGCTGGAGCAAGTGGCCAAGGCCGGCCGCCCGCTGCTGATCATTGCCGAAGAAGTCGACGGCGAAGCGCTGGCGACGCTGGTGGTCAACACCATCCGCGGCATCCTGAAGGTCGTCGCCGTCAAGGCGCCTGGCTTCGGTGACCGTCGCAAGGCCATGCTGGAAGACATCGCCATCCTGACGGGCGGCAAGGTCATCGCCGAAGAAGTCGGCCTGACGCTGGAGAAGGTCACGCTGGCCGACCTGGGCCAGGCCAAGCGCGTCGAAGTGGGCAAGGAAAACACCACCATCATCGACGGCGCCGGCGCTGCTGCCGACATCGAAGCCCGCGTCAAGCAAGTGCGCATCCAGATCGAGGAAGCCACCAGCGACTACGACCGCGAGAAGCTGCAAGAGCGCGTGGCCAAGCTGGCTGGCGGCGTGGCCGTCATCAAGGTCGGTGCTGCCACCGAAGTCGAGATGAAGGAGAAGAAGGCCCGCGTGGAAGACGCGCTGCACGCCACCCGTGCTGCCGTTGAAGAAGGCATCGTCGCCGGCGGCGGCGTGGCCCTGCTGCGTGCCAAGCAAGCGGCTGGCGAAATCAAGGGCGACAACGCCGACCAGGACGCCGGCATCAAGCTGATCCTGAAGGCCATCGAAGCCCCGCTGCGCGAGATCGTCTACAACGCCGGCGAAGAGTCGTCCGTCGTCGTCAACGCCGTGCTGCAAGGCAAGGGCAACTACGGCTACAACGCCGCCAACGGCACCTATGGCGACATGATCGAAATGGGCATCCTGGACCCGACCAAGGTGACCCGCACCGCGCTGCAGAACGCCGCGTCCGTCGCATCGCTGATGCTGACGACCGAGTGCATGGTGGCCGAGTCCCCCAAGGACGACGCCCCGGCCGGCGGCATGCCCGGCGGCATGGGCGGCATGGGTGGCATGGGCGGCATGGACATGTAAGTCCACGCCGGCGACCCACCCGTCGCTGACAAACAGAAGGGGCTCCCGCGAGGGAGCCCCTTTTTTCATGCCCGCAGCGGCCTCAGTCGCTGGCGCTGGCGGCCGAGCGCATCAGCGTGTAGCTCAGCCCGATGCCGTAGGTGAAGCCCGTCGTCTGCCGCACCAGCGCGCTGTCGCGGTTGGCCGCGCCGGCCAGGCTGTCCAGCCGGCCGAAGGCGTACAGGCGCAGATCGGGCGTCAGGCTCTTCGCGACGCTGCCGCCCAGCCTCCACGCGATCAGGCCCGCCTTCGCGTCGAACGCCGGCCGGTCCGGCAGCGCCTCGGCGGCCATCACGCCGTAGAAGGCGGCGCCCAGCCGGCGGTCGCCCACCACGGCGCCGACGCTGGCGCCGTAGGCCCAGCCGTCGGCCTGCGGGCGGTGCTGCCAGGACAGCCGCGGCTCGAACGTCATGCCGCGGTGGCGGCTCAGGTTGCGCAGCTCGAACACGCCACGCACCGGCAGTTCCAGCACCAGGCGCTCGGCGGCGCCGCGGCCGTTGACGAACCAGCGCGCCACCGGCCCGGCCTCCACCAGCGTGCCCAGCCGCGGCATGCCCGCGCGGGCCCGCAGCGTCTCGGAGCCCGAGCTCAGCGTGCCGGCGAACGACACGTCCAGCTCGAAGTCGTCCGTGCGCACCGCGCGCAGGCCGGCGCCGTCGCCATCGGCGCGCAACACCTTCCCGCGGTAGATCAGGTAGGGTAGCACCAGCGCGCGGCGGGCCTGCTGGTCCGAGCCCGGGTAGGCCTGCTGCGAGATGCCGGCCGCGCCGACACCCAGCTCCCACAGCGGCGGCGCGTCGCGTCGTGACGCAGGTTCATCGGCCCACGCGGCGGTGGCGGCCAGGCACAGCAACGGAAGAAGGCGCTTCATGGACGGCGGGTCGGAGTGAGGATGGCGCGCATCATGCCGTCAGCAGCGCCAGCCAGGCCTCGGCAAAGCGGCCGGCGTCGCACAGCGGGCTGGCTGCCATGCGCCCGCGCAGGCCGGCTCGCAGCGTGGCGAGCGCCATGCGATCCTGCACGCGCAGCGCGGCCAGCCGCACGAAGTCGTCGGTATCGCGCGCCACCCAGCCGTCCGCCAGCCCCAGCGTCTGCGCAAAGCTCAGCCCCTGGCGGGAGATGGGCGCCGCGCCCGGCAGCGTCAGCGCCGGCACGCCCATCCACAGGCCGTCCAGCGTCGTCATGCCGCCGCTGTGGGGCCACGGGTCCAGCGCGATGTCCACACGGGCGAAGGCGGCCAGGTAGTCGGCCAGCGGGCCCGGGCCTTCCAGGTCCAGCCGCGCCACGTCGCCGGGCCAGCGTGCGAGCAGCGCGGCGCGCTCGGCGTCGTGCTGCAGGCCCGGCGCCTTCAGCAGCAGCCGGCTGCCGGGCACGGCCGCCAGCACGCGCGCCCACAGCGCCAGCACATCGTCACCCAGCTTGTGCAGCGCGTTGAAGCTGCCGAAGCGCGGCGCGTCGCCCAGCGCCACCACGGCCGGCGCCTGTGCCGGCGGTGCGTAGACCGTGAAGCTGTGCGGCAGCCGCAGCAAGGGCTCGACGAAGCCGGCTTCGGCGTCGTCCGGCAGCAGCCAGCGGTCACCAACGACGCCGTCCATCTGCGCCAGCCCGGTGCTGCCCGCATAGCCCAGCCAGCTGAACTGCCGCGGCGCGGGCCGGCGCGCGAACACGCCCAGCCGGTGGCCGCCGGTATGGCCATGCAGGTCCACCAGCACGTCGATGCCGTCCGCGGCAATGCGCGCCGCCAGCGCCGCATCGTCCAGGCCTGCCACGTCCAGCCAGCGCGGCACGCTGGCGCGCAGCGCGGGCGTCAGCAGCGCGTCCGAGGCGCCGGCGTAGACGAACAGCTCGCAGCGCGCCGCCAGCGCCGGCAGCCAGGCCCGGGCCAGCCGCCCCACCGGATGCTGGCGCAGGTCGGCGGACACCAGCCCCACGCGCAGCGGCCCCGCAGCCCGCGGCGGCCGCACCACGGCCGGCGCGGCGATGAGACGCCCCACCTTCGCCGCCTCGGCCCGCAGCGCGGCCGGCGCGCCGCCGCGGTACGCACGCAGCAGCAGCCGGTCGCTGTGCGCCGTCACCAGGCCGGGCTGCTGCGCGATGAGCCGGGTCAGCGCCCCGTCCGCCTCGTCCAGCCGCCCCTGCCGCTTCAGCGCCTGGGCCAGGTTGTGCAGCGCGTGTGGCGATGCCGGCGACGCGGCCAGCGCGTCGCGGCAGGCGGCCACCGCGTCGGCATGGCGGTCCTGCGACAGCAACAGGCTGCCCAGATTGATCAGCACGCCAGCACGCCGCTCGCCGGACAGCCCCGCCGCCAGCGCGGCGCCCAGCACCGCTTCGCCGCGCCCGGGCCGAAGCAGCGCCAGGTTGCAGGCCGCCTCCGCATGGCCGGCATCGATCGCCAACACCCGCGCCCAGGCCTCGGCTGCACCGTCCTCATCCCCACGCTGCAGCAGCCACTGGCCGAGCAGAAACCACGTCGGCACCCGCTGCGGCGCCAGCCGCAAGGCCTCGCGCAGTTGCGCCAGCGCCTCCTCCTCGCGCCCGGCGGCGGCCAGCGCCGTGGCGGCATGCTCGCGCAGCGCGGCGTCGGCCGGCTGCGCGGACACGGCGGCGCCGAACGCATCGGCCGCGTCGCCGTGCCGCCCCAGCGCCAGCAGCGCACGGGCGCGATTGCCCAGCGCCGCGACCAGCCGGGGCTGCACGCGCAGCGCGGTGTCGAACGCGGCCAGCGCGCGCGCCGGTTGCTGCAGCGCCAGCAGCGCATTGCCCAGGTTGTTGTGCGCGCCGGCCAGGCCAGGCTGCAGCCGCAGCGCCTGCTCATACGCCGCGCAGGCCTCGTCCCACTGCCCACGGGCGGCCAGCAGCGCGCCGAGGTTGGCGGCCAGCTCGGCATCCTGCGGCAGCAGCTGCATCGCGCGACGCAGCGCCGGCAGCGCATCCTGCCCCAGCATCTGCTGCGCCACTGACAACGCTTTCCACAACTGGCCGTCATCGGGCCGCGTGTCAATCAGCGCGCGGGCCTGCTGCGCCATCTCGGCATGGCAGCCATTCCGGAAAAGCGTGAAAAGCTGCTGAAGTGCGGCGTCGGCCATGTGGTTAAGGGGTGGTAGTGAGCCGCAACTCCGCGGGGCGCACCAAGACGGCGCCAGATAATCGCATCGCGCCGCTTCCAGTCGTCCATGTCCCCTCACCTGCATCCTCACGAACTGATCGACCACGCCCTTCTGGAGGCCGGTCCGCTCGCCCGCGAGCTGCTGAATCTGGTGCAGGACGAACTGGACGCACAACCCCAGCACTTCCCGCTGCGCGAGGGCTGGCGCAAGGTCAGGGCGGGTTTTGCGGCCGACTTCGAGGGCCGGCTCATCGAGCTGCTGCAGGCCGGCCGCCGCGGCGAGGACCCGCTGTACCGCCCCTTGCATGCCGCGGGCCTGGAAGGCCTGAGCCTGGTGGATGAGCACCAGGCGCTGCAGGACGTGGCCATCGCCCACGTGACGCACACCGCCGAGGAAATGAGCCGTGCCGAGCTGCACCAGATCGGCAACTTCTACGCCGCGCTGCGCGGCATCGCCCGCGCCCGCGAGCGCGACAACCCGCTGCGCCCCGCCCTCTACGCCCACGCGCTGCACCACGCGCTGGCCGCCAGCCCGCTCGCCGCACAGGCCCGGTACGAGCTGATGCGTGCTGCGGCGCAGCCGCTGGCGAGGGCGCTGAACCGCCAGTACGTGGCCGCCTGCGCCACGCTGCACGCCGCCGACATCGGCGACATGGTGGCCTCGCACGGCCACGCGCAGACCGATCCCCTGGCCCACCAGCGCCTGGCCGCCGCGCGCGGCATCGGCGCACGCGCGCCGTCGCACGGCACGCTGGACGGCCTGTCGCGCCGCGTCGACGCCGTCAACTCAGGCCCGCAAGGCCTGGGCGCGGCCCCACCCCGCGACCCCGCAGCCCCCGCGCCGTTCGTGCGCTCGACCGGCCCCGACATGCTGAGCCGGCTGTACGACCAGATCCTGGCCGACCCGCGCCTGCTGCCGCCGCTGAAGGCGTTGCTGGCGCGGCTGCAGATCGCGGTCGTGCGGCTGGCGCGCGCCGACTCCATGCTGCTGCGCCGCCAGGACCACCCCACGTGGGCGCTGCTGAACCGCGTCGCCGCGCACGGCATGGCCTTCGGCCGTGCCGACGACCCGCGCTTCGTCGACTTCCTGCGCTTCATGGAGGCCGAGGCCCAGTTGCTGGTGGACGCACCGACGCCCACCGCCGGCCTGTTCCAGCAGGTGCTGGTGCGCGTCGATGCCCACATCGACCAGCAGGCCCGCCAGAGCAGCCAGCGCAACGCCGTCGCGCTGGCCGCGCTGGAGCGCGAACAGCTGCGCAGCGAATGGCGCGACCTGATCCGCGAGCAGATCGACCACCAGATCGCCGACGCCCCGCTGGGCCCGCGCGTGCACCGATTCCTGCAGACGGCCTGGGTGGACGTCATCGTCAACGCCATGGTGCGCCACGGCCGCGACTCGCAGGAGGCGCTGGCCGCGATGGAACTGGTGGACGCCGTCATCGACAGCCTGACGACGCCGCGCGACATGGCCGACCGAGAGGCGCTGCGCATGCGGCTGCCGGTGCTCATCGAGCGGCTGGTGGCCGGCTGCGACAGCATCCAGCTGCCCGAAGCCCGGCGCGAGCCCCCACTGACCGAACTGATGGGCCAGCACGCGCGGCTGCTGCGCGGCCTGCCGGCGCTGGAAGCCGGCGCGCGCCGCCCCGCCGCGCCGCCGCGGCCCGACGCGATGGGCAACGCGGCGCCGGTGTCGGCCGACGAGATCGTGCGCCGACTCATGGAGGAGCGCGACTCGCAGGTGCCGTCGCACTGGCTCAGCGCCGACGTCGACCGCGGCGAGCTGCCGACAGTGCCGGTGCAGCTCTACAACGAACACGACTCGCCGGACGCCCGCGCCGCGCTGCAGCGCTGGATAGACGGGCTGCAGATCGGCCGCTGGTTCCACCTGTTCATCCAGGGCGACTGGCACACCGCGCAGGTCGCGTGGATCAGCGAAGGTCGCCAGTTCATGCTGTTCGTGGGCCGCGAGGCGGACGAGCGCCTGCCGCTGACCCGCGGCGCGCTGGAGGCCCTGCTGGCCAACGGCCTCATCACGGCGCTGGAGGACGACAGCGTCGTGCAGCGTGCCGTCGACACGCTGATGAGCGACCTGGATGGCGGCTGAGCCTCAGTCCTGCGGCTCGACCGGCGGGGCCGCGGCAAGCACTGCGTCCGGCACCTCGCCGGAGCTGCGGTGCGACTGCACCCACTCCCGCAGCGCCAGCGCCACGTCGCCGACGCCGCTCTTCTTCAGCGCCGAGAACAGCGTCACCGCCACATCGGAATGCTCGGTCGACAGGCCGGCCAGGTAGTCGGTCGTGTCGCGCAGGATGGCGTCGGCCTCCTTGCGGTTGAGCTTGTCGGACTTGGTCAGCAGCACCAGCAGCCGGATCTCGCCGGTGGCCACGCGGGCAGCAACGAACTCCAGCAGCTGCTTGTCCAGGTCGGTCAGGCCCAGGCGCGAGTCCACCATCAGCACGACGCCGGACAGGCTGCGGCGAATGGCCAGGTAGTCGGCCATCACCTTCTGCCAGCGCTGCTTGGCGGACTTGTTGACGGCCGCGTAGCCGTAGCCGGGCAGGTCGGCCAGCAGCGCGTCGGCGGCGTCCTTGGGGCCCAGCTCGAACAGGTTGATGTGCTGCGTGCGGCCGGGCGTCTTGGATGCAAACGCGAGCCGCTTCTGCTGCGCCAGCGTGTTGATGGCCGTGGACTTGCCGGCGTTGGAACGGCCGACAAAGGCGATCTCCGGCAGCTCGGTGGCAGGCAGGTGCACCAACTGGCTGGCGGTGGTCAGGAAGCGCGCGGTATGCGTCCAGGCCAGCGCGAGCTTCTCGGTGACGGGGGCCGACGCGGTGGCGTCAGCGGGGACCGAGGTGTCGGCATCAGGGATTTCGTTGGTCATGGGCGGGTCGGGCGCTGTGATTCGGCATTGTAAAATTTGAAGGTTGCGCCCTTTGGAATCCAACAAATCCATGAAGACTGTCGCCATTTTCCTGTCGAGTCTGCTGCTGGCCGCCACGGCCTCCGCGAACGAGCCGGCCGCTGCGCCGGCCAAGCCCGATCTCGCCAAGGGTGGCGCCCTGTCCTCCCAGGTCTGCGCGGCCTGCCACACGGCCGACGGCTCGCGTGGCAGCCCGGCCAACCCCATCCTGGCCGGCCAGCACCCCGAGTACCTGGCCAAGCAGCTGGCCGAGTTCAAGAGCGGCAAGCGCAAGAACGCCGTCATGAGCGGCATGGCCGCGCCGCTGTCGGATGAAGACATGCGCAACGTCGCCGCGTTCTACGCGTCCAAGACCGCCAAGCCCGGCTTCGCGAAGAACAAGGACACCGTCGCGCTGGGCGAGAAGATCTGGCGTGGCGGCATCGCCGACCGCAGCATTCCCGCCTGCGCGGCCTGCCACGGCCCGACGGGCGCCGGCATCCCCGCGCAGTACCCGCGCCTGGCCGGCCAGCACGGCGACTATGTGGAGGCGCAGATGGTGGCCTTCCGCAGCGGCACGCGCGCCAACAACCCGGTCATGGCCGGCGTGGCCGCGAAGATGAACGACAAGGAAATCAAGGCCGTCTCCGACTACGTCGCGGGACTGCGTTGATCCAGCGCAAGCAGCCTCGCTGAACGAAGGCCGGTGTCACGCACCGGCCTTTTTTGTTGGCCGAAACTCCGCCCGATGTCCTCCGCCACCGCCCCCCGCCCCTCGCCGGCCCGCGAACTGCTGGACCTGCTCGCGTCCATGCGCTTTGCGATCGCGCTGCTCAGCGTGATCTGCATCGCCTCGGTCATCGGCACCGTGCTGCGCCAGAGCGAGCCGCTGGGCAACTACATCAATCAGTTCGGCCCGTTCTGGGCCGAGGTGTTCGGAGCGCTGGGGCTGTACACGGTCTACAGCGCGCCGTGGTTCCTGGTGATCCTGGCCTTCCTGGTCGTCTCGACCAGCCTGTGCATCGCCCGCAACACGCCCAAGATCCTGGCCGACCTGAAGAGCTACAAGGAGGGCGTGCGCGAGCAGTCGCTGCAGGCCCACCACCACAAGGCCATCGCCGAGCTGCCCAGCAACCCCGAGATGGCGATGGCCGAGATCGGCAGCACGCTGACGGCGCTGGGCTGGAAGGCCCGCGTGCAGCGGCGCGAGCACGGCATCATGATCGCCGCGCGGCGCGGTGCGGCCAACAAGATCGGCTACCTGGCGGCGCACTCGGCCATCGTGCTCATCCTCATCGGCGGCGTGCTGGACGGCAACGCGATGGTCAAGCTGGCCATGTGGGTGCAGGGCAAGCAGCTCTACACCGGCTCCGGATTCATCTCCGAGATCAAGCCGGAGCACCGCCTGTCCGCCGCCAACCCGAGCTTCCGCGGCAACGTGTCGGTGCCCGAGCGCCAGCGCCAAGGCATCGCCGTGCTGAACCTGCCCAGCGGCGTCGTGCTGCAGGACCTGCCGTTCGACATCGAGCTGAAGAAGTTCAGCGTCGACTACTACCCCACCGGCATGCCCAAGAGCTTTGCCAGCGACATCGTCATCCACGACGGCGGCACGCGGCGGGAGGCGACGGTGAAGGTCAACGAGCCCGTCATCCACAACGGCCTGGCCATCTACCAGAGCAGCTTCGAGGACGGCGGCAGCCAGCTGAAGCTGAAGCTGCTGCCGCTGTCCGGCGGGCCGACGACGAACCTGGACGGCCGCGTCGGCACCAAGCTGGCGCTGGGCGAGCAGACGCTGGAGCTGGACGGGTTGCGCGTCATCAACGTGGAGAACCTGGCCGGCGAGGCCAACGCCAGCGGCGCCGACGTGCGCAAGGTCGACCTCGGCGAGAGCCTGAGCAAGCACCTGGGCAGCGGCGCCAAGGGCGACAAGGCGAAGTCGCTGCACAACGTGGGCCCGAGCTTCAGCTACAAGCTGCGCGACGCGGCCGGCCAGGCGCGCGAGTTCAACAACTACATGCTGCCGGTCGCGCTGGACGGGCGGCGCGTGTTCCTGGCCGGCATGCGAGAGTCGCCGGCCGAGAGCTTCCGCTACCTGCGCATGCCCGCCGACGAGCGCGACAGCCTGGACGGCTGGCTGCGGCTGCGCCACGCGCTGGCCGATCCAAAGCTGCGCGATGCCGCCGCGCGCGCCTATGCCGCGTCCGCCACGCCGTCGGCCCAGCCGCAGATGCAGTCGCAGCTGCAGCTGACGGCCCAGCGCGCGCTGACACTGTTCTCCGGCGCCGCGGCGCAACCCGGTGACGAGGTCAAGGGGGGGCTGCCGGCGCTGTCGCAGTTCATCGAGCGCGACGTGCCCGAGGCCGAGCGCCCGCGCGTGTCCGAAGTGCTGCTGCGCATCCTCAACGGCAGCCTGTTCGAGCTGCACCAGCTCGCCCGCGAGCGCGACGGCCTCAAGCCCTCGCCCATCGACGACGCCACGCAGGCCTTCATGACGCAGGCCGTGCTGTCGCTGTCCGACAGCCTGTACTACCCCGCGCCGGTGCTGTTGCAGCTGCAGGAGTTCGAGCAGGTGCAGGCCAGCGTGTTCCAGGTCGCCCGCGCGCCGGGGCAGAAGCTCGTTTACCTGGGCGCCCTCTTGCTCATCGTCGGCGTCTTCGCGATGCTCTACATCAAGGAGCGCCGGCTGTGGGTGTGGATCGCGCCCAGCGCCGACACCGCCAGCTCGCAGGTGCGCATGGCCATGTCCAGCACCCGCGAGTCACCCGACAACGCCACGCTGTTTGCGCAGCTGAAAGCAGCCGTGCTGAAAGACAAGACATGAACACCACCACCTTCGACCTGCCGCGCCGCCATGCGCTGCAGCGCCGCGACGCGCTGGACTGGGTCTTCGCCGCCCTCGTGCTGCTGGGCGGCGGCTACGCGTTCAGCCGCTACCACGCCAGCATGGACGTCTACGAGCAGGGCATCCTGGCCTGCGCGCTGCCGTCGTTGATCGCGCTGGGCTGGTTCTGGAAACCGCTGCGGCTGCTGTGCGTCGCCACCGGCGCCGCGGCGCTGCTGGCCATCGCGCTGTACGCGCGCCAGACCGACGCCTTCGGCGCCGACCTGGCCGCCGCGGACAAGGTCTTCCTGCTGAAGTACATGCTGTCCAGCCAGAGCGCCATCCTGTGGATGAGCCTGCTGTTCACGATGAGCATGCTGTTCTACTGGGGCGGCTTCTTCACCGGCGCCGGGCGCAACAGCGTGGCCGAGGTCGTCGGCTCCAAGCTGGCCTGGGGCGGCGTGTTCATGGCGCTCGTGGGCACGCTGGTGCGCTGGTACGAGAGCCACCAGATCGGCCCCGACATCGGCCACATCCCGGTCAGCAACCTCTACGAGGTGTTCGTGCTGTTCTGCTGGATGACGACGCTGTTCCACCTGTACTACGAGCAGCGCTTCGCGACGCGGTCCCTGGGCGCCTACGTGATGCTGGTGGTGACCGGCGCCGTCGGCTTCCTGCTCTGGTACACGGTGGCACGCGAGGCGCAGGAGATCCAGCCGCTGGTGCCGGCGCTGCAGAGCTGGTGGATGAAGATCCACGTGCCGGCCAACTTCGTCGGCTACGGCGCGTTCGCGCTGGCGGCCATGGTGGCGCTGGCCTACCTGCTGAAGACGGCCTCCACGCGCGCGCTGCTGGTGGGGCTGGTGGGCGTGCCGGGCCTCATCGTGGCGCTGATCGCCGCGGTGCGGCTGTTCGGTGACATCACGCCCGAGACGGCCACCGGCCTGGTCGGCTGGGCCGGCAAGATCCTTGGCGTCATGGTGTTCCTGGGCCTGTGCGTCGCGCTGCGCCGGCCCCTGAGCGCCCGGCTGCCCGACCTGCCCCAGCTCGACGACCTGATGTACAAGGCCATCGCGCTGGGCTTTGCGTTCTTCACCATCGCCACCATCCTGGGCGCCTTCTGGGCCGCCGAGGCCTGGGGCGGCTACTGGAGCTGGGACCCGAAGGAAACCTGGGCGCTCATCGTCTGGCTGAACTACGCGGCCTGGCTGCACATGCGGCTGATGAAGGGCCTGCGCGGCATGGCGTCGGCCTGGTGGTCGCTGGTGGGCCTGCTGGTCACGACGTTCGCGTTCCTGGGCGTCAACATGTTCCTGTCGGGCCTGCACAGCTACGGCACGCTCTGAGCGTGTGAGGGCCCGCGGCGCCACCGTGCTGGCATGACACACGCCCGCATCTACCTCGTCGACGACCACGCGATGGTACGCCAGGGCCTGCGCGCGCTGCTGGGCCAGGCCGGGCACGAGGTGGTGGGCGACAGCGGCGACCTCACCGTGGCGCTGGCCGAGCTGCAGCAGCTGACGCCCGACATCGTGCTGGTGGACCTGTCGCTGGGCGAGCGCTCCGGCATGGAGCTGCTGGAGGAGCTGCAGCGCCGCCAGCTGCCCGTGCGGCCACTGGTGCTGACGATGTCGGCCCAGCCGCGCCACGTGGGCATGGCGCTCAGGCTGGGCGCCTGCGGCTATGTACTCAAGGGCTCGCCGTCGGAGGAGCTGCTGCAGGCCATCGCCGCGCTGCGCGCCGGCCGCCGCCACCTGGGCCAGGGCGTGGCCGAGCTGGCCGCGCACGCGCTGGCCCAGGGCGACGGCCAGGACCCGTTCGCCAGCCTGTCGGTGCGCGAGCGTCAGGTCGTCACGCTGGTCGTCAACGGCCACTCCAGCAACGAGATCGCCACCGCGCTGCACCTGTCGCCCAAGACGGTGGACAGCTACCGCAGCCGGCTGATGGCCAAGCTGGGAGCGCCGGACGTGACCGCGCTCGTGAAGCTCGCGCTGCGGCACGGCCTCATCAGCGACGACAGCTGAGCCGACCGCCCCTCGTCCGGTGCTATTGCACGGCCTGCGGGCGACCTGACGGCGGCGATCAAGAACTCCCGGCATCGGCTGGTGGGCAGGGTGCCTAGATTGCACCCTCATGAATGCCGCCGAACTCCCCGCCGCCCACGAGGCCCAGCGACTGCAATGCCTGGCCGACCTGGGGCTGAGCGGCCCGCCCGCCAGCGCCGAGCCCGATGCCGTGCTGGACGGCCTGGTGCGCTGCGCCGCGCATCTGCTGGGCTTTCCGATCGCGCTGGTCAGCCTGGTGGGTGCGCAGCGCGTGTGGTTCAAGGCCCGCTACGGCACGGAGCTGGCCGACGGCGACCGCGACACCGCATTCAGCAGCCACGCGCTGCAGGCCGAGGGCCTCTTCGAAGTGCCCGACGCCCTGGCCGACCCGCGCTTCGCGGACAGCCCCTGGGTCACCGGCGCAAACCCCGAGCATCTGCGGCTGCGCGCCTACGCCGGCCTGCCCCTGCAGCTCGACGGCGTGACGCTGGGCGCGCTGGGCGTGGCCGACACCGTGCCGCGCCGGCTGGACGCCGTGCAGGCCACGCTGCTGACCGACCTGGCCGCCGCCGTGAACGCCTGGTTCAGCCACCGCCGCGAGCACGTGGAGCTGCTCGCCAGCCGGGCCGACCTGCAGGACCGCGCCGAGCTGCTGCTCAGCCTCAGCCGCGAGACGCCGGGCATGCTGTTCCAGTACCGCAAACCGCCCGGCCAGAAAGGTTCCCTCAGCTTCATCAGCGGCCAGGCCGACCAGGTGCTGGGCGCTCTGCCGCCATTGCAGCCGCCGAGCCTGCACGCCTATCTGGCACGCTGCCACCCCGACGACCTGCAGGGCCTGCTGCGCTGCATGAGCGCTGCCGCTGCCGCCCACCAGCCCTGGCAGCACCTGTTCCGCGTCTGCCTGCCCGACAGCGCGGCGCCCGGCTGGCGCTCGGCGCACGCCAGCCCGTCGCGGCTCGCGGACGGCACGCTGCTGTGGCACGGCTTCATCGCCGACGTGGACGAGCACGTCGAGATCGAGACACTGCGCCGCGACAAGCTGGCCGCCGAGCGCGCCAGCGCCGAGAAGAGCGCCTTCCTGTCGCGCGCCAGCCATGAGCTGCGCACGCCGCTGAACGCCGTGCTGGGCTTCAGCCAACTGCTGCTGATGGATGACGAGCCGCTCAGCGCCCGTCAGCGCGAACGCCTGGAGTGGGTGCAGGGATCGGCCCGCCGGCTGCACGAACTCGTCGACGGTCTGCTCGACCTGGACCGCGCGGAGCACCGGCGGGGCAGCGCGCCGCACGGCCCGGCGGGCGGCGCCCTCACGCTGCTGTACATCGAGGACGAGCCGCTGAACACGCTGCTGGTGCAGGAGGCACTGCGCGACCGCCCCGAGTGGCGGGTGCTGCACGCGGCCGACGGCCTCGGCGGGCTGGCCCTTGCACGCAGCGAGAGGCCCGAGGTGGTGCTGGCCGACATCAACCTGCCCGGCATCAGCGGCCTGGACGTCGTGCACGCGCTGCGCGCCGACGCGACGCTGGCCCGGACGCTGTGCATCGCGCTGTCGGCCGACGCGACGCCCGCGCAGATCGACCGCGCCATGGCCGCGGGCTTCGACGACTACTGGACCAAGCCGACGGACGTGCTGGAGCTGGCCGGCCGCCTGGCCGATGCGCTGGCCCGCCACGGCGGCCGCTGACCTGCAACAGAAGAACGACGACGACGACCAACCCAGGGAGACCCGATGCACGCCGACACGCACAGCCCGCCGCCTGGGGCCTCGCCGCACATGCCGGCCGACGCTGACGGCGACGCCGCCACCTCCTGTCCGCCCAGGGCGGACATGCTGTCCTACATCGCCCATGAGATCGGCAACCCCGTCAATGCGATCCGTGGCTTCGCGCAGCTGATGCAGGCGTCGCCGCTGCCGGCCGGCCAGGCACAGCGGCTGGCACACATCCTCGAGGCCGTCGAGCGGCTCCAGCACCTGCTTGCCGACGTGGGAGACATCGCGCGCATGGAATCGGGGCAGTTCAGCATCCAGACCCGCCGCATCGAGCTGGGCAGCTTCCTGTGCCACGCCCGCGCTGCGGCGCAGGCCCAGGCGGCGCTCGCGGGGCTGCAGCTGTCATGGCACCAGCCCACCGGCGCGATGAGCGTGTGCGCCGACGAGCGCCGGCTGCGCCAATGCCTGGACAACCTGCTGTCCAACGCGCTGAAGTACGGCCACGGCGGCGGTCGCATCGACATCGAGACCGAGCGGCGTGGCGACCATGTCGTGCTGGCCGTGCAGGACCGGGGCGACGGCTTCAGCGACAGCCAGATGGCCCAGTTGTTCGAGCCTTACAACCGCCTGGGCCGCGACGGCGGTGCCATCCCTGGCACGGGCCTGGGGCTGTCGCTGACGCGCGAGCTGATGCGCGCCATGGGCGGACGGCTGCAGGTGCACAGCGATGGCGCCGGGCGCGGCGCCCGCTTCGAACTGGTACTGCGCGCCGCCGACGCCTGAGCGGTATGCTCCGCGCGGGGCTTCAGGGCGCCGCCGCCCGACGACGCGCCAGCTTGTCGCGATACATCGCCGCGTCGGACTGGCGCAGCACCTCCTCGGCGCCGGCGCGCTGCGGGTCCAGGCAGGCCACGCCCACGCTGGCCCCCGCGTAGTCGACCACGTGCGCACCCGCGGCGTACTGGCCCACGGTGGCCGATGCCAGCCGCTGGCGCATCAGCTGCGCCGCGCCGGCACCATCCTCCGCGAGCTTGGGGCCCAGGCCCACGACGACGAACTCGTCGCCGCCCATGCGCGCCAGCACATCGCCGGCGCGCAGCGCGGCCTGCAGCTTGCGCGCGATGCCGCGCAGGAACTCGTCGCCGGCGTCGTGCCCATGGCTGTCGTTGATCTGCTTGAAGCCGTCCAGGTCGATGGCGCCGGCCAGCAGCCAGCTGCCGGTGCGCTGCGCCAGCGACGTCAGCCGCGACAGCTCCAGCGCCAGCGCGCGGCGGTTCATCAGGCCGGTCAGCGCATCGGTCAGCGCCTGCGCCTGCAGCTCGGCATTGGCCCGCTGCAGCTGCTCCACCAGGCGCTCGCGCGCCACATGCTGCTCAATGAGGCCGGCGAACAGCTTGAGCACATGGCCGGCCTGCGGAGACAGTGGCCGACGCCGCGAGCTGGCCGCGCACAGCGTGCCGTACAGCGCGCCGTCGTCGGTGCGCACCGGCGTGCTGACGTAGGTCTGGATGCCCAGCAGCCGCGCGGCCTCGGAGTCGGCCCAGACCTCACCGACGTTGTCGGTATAAGGGCGGCCCTCGTCCAGTGCGCGCTTGCACAGCGTGTCGCCCCAGGGCACGGACAGTCCCTCCGGGATCTGCAGGTCCTGCGAGTTGCGCGAATACACGATGTGCTGCATCCCCTCGGCCAGGTCCACGGTGGTCAGGTAGGTGGACTCCAGGCCGGTGACGGCCTCCAGCATCTGCAGCAGCGGGCGGGTCAGCTCCTCCAGCGTGCGGGCGCCGTGGACGGAATCGGAGAGCTGGGCGAAGAAGGAATCCATGGGCCTCGGTGGCGTGGTGGACGGGCTACTTTATGCGCCCTGCCCCACCGGCAGCGCCGTCTCGTACTTGACCTCGCGCAGCACCACGTTGCTGCGCACGCTGGCCACGCCCGGCAGCTTGAAGATGTGCTGCTGCAGGAACAGGTCATAGACCTTCATGTCGGCGGCGACGACCTTGATGACGTAGTCCGAATCGCCCGTGATCGCATGGCATTCGATGATCTCGCGCCGCGTGCCGACGAGCTGCTCGAACTGCTCCACCGCGCCCTCGCTGTGCCGCACCAGACTGACCTGGGCCAGCACGAGGATGGACAGCCCCACCTTCTCGCGGTCCACCAGCGCCACCTGGCCGCGTATGACACCGCGGTCCTCCAGCTCCTTGACGCGCCGCCATACCGGCGTGGCCGACAGGCCCACCCGCTCGGCCAGCGCCTGCGTGGACAGCCGCGCGTCGGCCTGCAGCGCCTCCAGGATCTGCAGGCTGGCGCGGTCGAGTTCTGTTTTTTCCATGGATTGACCTTGTTTGAGATAAATCATCTCATTGCCATACGGCTTCGGCGGGATTGAGGCAAGTTCTTGCGCCATGCGCGAGGAAGAATCTCCCGCCCAAGAGGAGACATGCGATGACCGACACCCTGCGCCCCTACCAGCTCAGCGACAACCTCGCGGCCGACGGCGGCGCCGTCTTCCTGACCGGCACGCAGGCGCTGGTGCGGCTGCTGCTGGCGCAGAAGAAGGTCGATGAGCGCGCGGGGCTGAACACGGCCGGCTTCGTGTCCGGCTACCGCGGCTCGCCGCTGGGCATGGTGGACCAGCAGCTGTGGAAGGCCAAGAAGTTCCTCGACGCCGCCCACATCGAGTTCCTGCCCGCCATCAACGAAGACCTGGCCGCCACGGCGTGTCTCGGCGTGCAGCGCGTGGCGCTGGACCCGCAGCGCACCGTCGATGGCGTTTTTGCCATGTGGTACGGCAAAGGCCCGGGCGTGGACCGTTCCGGCGACGCGCTCAAGCACGGCAACGTCTACGGCACGTCGACCCAAGGCGGCGTGCTGGTGGTGTGCGGCGACGACCACGGCTGCGTCTCCAGCAGCACACCGCACCAGAGCGACCAGGCCCTGCAGGCCTGGAGCATGCCCGTCGTCCACCCGGCCAACGTGGCCGAGTACCTGGAGTTCGGCCTCTACGGCTGGGCGCTGAGCCGCTTCAGCGGCGCCTGGGTGGGCTTCAAGGCGATCTCGGAGGTGGTGGAGAGCGGCATGACGGTGGACCTGGACGCCGTGCCGCTGGACTTCGAGCATGCGGTGGACTACGTCGCACCGACGAACCTGCACATCCGCTCGGTCGACCTCCCCTCGCTGGACCTCGAATCGCGCCTGGCCCACAAGCTCGACGCGGTGCGCGCCTTCGCCCAAGTCAACAGCATCGACAAGCACATCGTCACCAGCCCCGCGGCCACGCTGGGCATCGTGACGGTCGGCAAGGCGCACTACGACTTCATGGAAGTGCTGCGCCGGCTGGACCTGGACCCCAACGCCCTGGCCGCGGCCGGCGTGCGCGTCTACAAGGTGGGCCTGGTGTTCCCGCTGGAGCCCACGCGCATCGTCGAGTTCTGCAGCAACCTGACCGATGTGCTCGTCATCGAGGAAAAGGGCCCGGTGGTGGAGCGCCAGATCAAGGAGCTGCTGTACCACCTGCCCGAGTTCCAGCGCCCGCGCGTAGTCGGCAAGACCGACGAGCACGGCGCGCCGGTGCTGAGCGCACTGGGCGAGCTGCGCCCCAGCCGCATCATGAACACCGTGGCCGACTGGCTGGCGCGCCTGAACCCCGCGCTGGACCGCCGCCACCTGGTGGTGGACTTCCTCACGCCCTGCCTGCTCAGCAACGCCGCCGACGGCGTGCGCCGCCAGCCCTACTTCTGCTCGGGCTGCCCGCACAACACCTCCACCAAGCTGCCCGAGGGTTCGCGGGCGCTGGCCGGCATCGGCTGCCACTTCATGGCCAGTTGGATGGAGCGCGGCACCTCGGGCCTGATCCAGATGGGCGCCGAGGGCGTGGACTGGGCGGCGCACAGCCGCTTCACGAAGGAGAAGCACGTCTTCCAGAACCTGGGTGACGGCACCTACTACCACTCGGGCTATCTGGCCATCCGCCAGGCCATAGCGGCCAAGGCCAACATCACCTACAAGATCCTCTACAACGACGCGGTCGCCATGACCGGCGGCCAGCCGGTGGACGGCACCACCAGCGTGCCGCAGATCGCGCGACAGGTGGAGGCCGAGGGCGTGAAGAAGCTGGTCGTCGTGTCCGACGACATCGACAAGTACACCGGCCACCACGGCCTGTTCCCCGCCGGCACCACCTTCCACGACCGCAGCGCCATGGACGCCGTGCAGCGCGAGCTGCGCGAGATCGAAGGCGTGACGGTGCTGATCTACGACCAGACCTGCGCCGCCGAGAAGCGCCGCCGCCGCAAGAAGGGCGAGTTCGCCGATCCCCCGAAGCGCATCTTCATCAACGAGGCCGTCTGCGAAGGCTGCGGCGACTGCGGCGTGGCATCGAACTGCCTCTCCGTCGTGCCCGTCGAGACCGACTGGGGCCGCAAGCGCGCCATCGAGCAGAGCAGCTGCAACAAGGACTTCTCCTGCGTGAACGGCTTCTGCCCCAGCTTCGTGTCGGTGCATGACCCGGTGCTGAAGAAGAAGGCCGGTGCCCGCTACACGGCCCAAGACCTGGCGCGCGAGATCGCCGCCATCCAGCCGCCCGCCGCGTGGCAGTGGACCGGGCCGTTCGACATGCTGGTCACCGGCGTCGGCGGCACCGGCGTCGTCACCGTCGGCGCGCTGGTGACGATGGCCGCCCACCTGGAAAGCAAGCAGGCCTCGGTGCTGGACTTCATGGGCTTTGCGCAGAAGGGCGGCGCCGTGCTGAGCTTCGTGCGCGTGGCGCCGACGCTGGACCTGCTGAACCAGGTGCGCATCGACACCCAACAGGCCGACGTGCTGCTGGCCTGCGACATGGTGGTGGGCGCCTCGCCCGATGCGCTCGGCACCGTGAAGGCGGGCCGCACCGTCATCCTCGCCAACACCCACGAGCTGCCTACCGCCGGCTTCGTGCGCAACCCGGATGCGTCGCTGCAGGCGCCGTCGCTGCTGGAGAAGATGAAGTTCGCTGTCGGCGAGAGCGGTGCGCTCGAGACCATCGACGCGCAGGACATCGCGCAGCGCCTGATGGGCGACACGCTGCCCAGCAACATCGTCATGCTGGGCGCCTGCTGGCAGCGCGGCCTCATCCCCGTCGGCGAGGCGGCGCTGATGCGCGCCATCGAGCTCAACGGCGTGGCGGTCGACGCCAACAAGACCGCGTTCGCGCTGGGGCGCCTGGCCATCGCCGCGCCCGATGCGCTGCAGCGCCTGGCCGGCGACGTCAACGTCGTCAAGCTCTTCAACTTCGACCAGCTCGACGGCCCTGACGGCCTCATCGAGCGGCGCGTGAAGTTCCTGACCGATTACCAGGATGCCGCTTACGCGCAGCGCTACCGCGCACTCGTCGACCGCGTACGCGCTGCGGAGGCGAAACTCGGCAAGGGCCAGCGCCTGACGCAGGCCGTGGCCCGCTACTACGCCAAGCTGCTGGCCATCAAGGACGAGTACGAGGTGGCGCGGCTGTACACCGACGGCCGCTTCGAACAGGCGATGAAGGACCAGTTCGAGAACTGGTCGAGCCTGAGCTTCCATCTCGCGCCGCCGCTGATCGCCAAGCCCGGCGCCGACGGCCGTGCCAGGAAGATCGAGATGGGCTCGTGGACCTTCACCGCCTTCAAGTGGCTGGCGAAGTTCAAGGGACTGCGCGGCGGCGCGCTGGACGTGTTCGGCAAGACCGACGAGCGCCGCATGGAGCGGCAGCTGATCGCCGACTACGAGCGGCTGGTGGACGAGATGCTGGCGTCACTGACCGAGGCCAACCTGGCCACCGCCGTGGAGCTGGCCCGCCTGCCCGAGAAGATCCGCGGCTACGGGCATGTGAAGCACGCGAACGTGGTGGCCGTGAAGAAGCAGTGGCTGGCGTTGCTGGACAAATTCCACGGCCGCGCGGTCGAAGTTGTGGCTCAGCCCGTCGCGATTCCCGTACGTGTCAAGGGTGTGGCGGAGCTGTAGGGCTGCATCTCGGACCCTCAAGCCCCTGGGGAAACTCGCAACCCGGGCTGTCGTCGGCACTGTTTAGACTCCCGCGCCCATTCAACACTACAGGGAGCTCCATGATTCGCCACCACCTCGCCTCAGCCACCGCTTTCATTGCCGTCGTTGGCATGACAGGCTGCGCTTCTGTTCAACATCAGCCCATTTCCACGGAAGCGCTGGCCAAGCTCGATGGCAAGACCGTTGCAACGACGCAGTACGCGACGCCCGACTTCACCGCCTTCACGGCCGGGAAGGCGGCATTTGCGCTGCTTGGCGCCGCGGCCATGATCTCCGAAGGTAATGAGATCGTGAAGACCAACGGCGTTGAAGACCCCGCGATCGCCATCTCTGCCGAATTGTTGAAGAAGCTGACGGCGGCCAAGGCCGTGAAGGGAACGCCGGCCAAGGGGGTGCAGCCTTCCGACAATGCGGCCGCGCTGGTGGCAGCCAACCCTGAAGCGCAATACATCCTCGACTACAAGACGCTGAACTGGATGTTCAACTACTACCCCACCGACTGGAGCCACTACAAGGTGACGTATGTGGGCCGCCTGCGTCTCATCGACGCGGCAACGAAGACCGTCATCGCCGAATCTGCCTGCAATTCCGTGCAGGGCGATGACAAGAATCCGCCGACCAAGGATCAACTGTTGGCGGACAAGGCGGCTCTGCTCAAGAGCCACCTGGCCAAGGCAGGCAGCGCCTGCGTTGACGTGCTCGCCAAGGACGTTCTCAAGATCTGACGCTTGATTAGCAGCCGCCGTGCCATCGGAGCGCCGCTTAAAGCGGCGCTTTTTTGTGCTGCGATGGCCGGCTCTACCGACTTGTGTCCGACGTCGGCGCGGGATGCGAACTGACATCGCCGCGAAGGAGGGGCTTCTATCGTGGCGACGTCATCCATCGGAGTTCGTCATGTCGCCACCCGTCCAGAACCCGGCAGCTCAAGACCTCACCCCCACCCACCCCGACGCGCACAACGCCGACCTGCGCCACGACCTGGCCGGCCCGGACGCCGTCGACAAGATCCGCCAGGTCGTCGACAAGGCCGACACCTGCTTCCTCGTCACGCACGGCGGCGTGCGGCCGATGGGCGTGCGCCAGTGCGACGACGACGGCAACCTCTGGTTCCTCAGCGACAAGCACAGCCACAAGAACGCGCAGATCGAGGCCAACGGCGAGGTCGAGCTGTATTTCCAGGCCACCGAGCACTCCGGCTTCATGCACCTGACCGGCCACGCCATCGTGCTGCAGGACAAGGCCCTCATCGACAAGCTGTGGACGCCGCTGGCCCGCGTGTGGTTCCACGAGGGCAAGGACGACCCGTGCATCAGCGTCATCCGCGTCCATCCCACGCAGGGCCAGTACTGGGACAACAAGCACGGCGACGCCGTGGCCGGCGTGAAGATGCTGATCGGCGCCGCGTTGGGCAAGCAGTTCGACGACGGCCAGGTCGGCAACCTGCGGCCGTGAGCTAGCGGGCCCGGCCGCGAGCCCGGCCGAACACGTCGTTCGCCGGCGTGGCCGGCGTGTCGCCGCGGTCCGCAGCGGCGAGCTGGCGCTCGATCTCCGCGGCCCACGCATCGTCGGGCAATGCGAGGCCGAACTCGACCAGCACGTCCGACAGCAGTCGCTCCGTCTCCGCCGGCAGCGCCTCCGCGCCCAGCGCGGCCTAGCAGTGCGACAACGCCAGCTCCCATTCGCCGTGGGCGCCGAGCGCGCGGGCCGTGGCCAACGTCGGCGGCGGCAGCAGTGGCGCCACTTGGGTGAACACGGCGTCGAACCGCGCTTGCGGCGAGTAGGTCGCGTCTTCGGCAAACCGCGCCACGACACCGAGCGACGCGAGTTGCAGAATCAGCCGTCGTGCGGCCGGCGCTGATGCCACGGAGACGGTCGGGCACCTTCGCTCCAGCAGCGCGTCGGTCTTGCCCTGGGCCGCACCCAGCCCGAGCTGGCAGGCGGCCTGCAGCGCCCGCGTACAACCGACCTTCTGCATGCCGGGCTTGCCACCGACCAGTTCAACCTTCTGCATGACGAGGCTCCTGCTACACCGGTTCGTGCCATCCCAAGGCGGCCATGTCGTGCACGCGATGCACTTTGTCCCCCAGCAGGATGAAGTCGTCCAATTGCGGCGGCTTCACGGACGTGCCGGCCAGCATCGCGTGCGCCTGGCCGCGGTGGTGCGTCTGGTGCATGAACAGGTGGGCCAGCACGCGCCCCAGCGGCTCGCGCGGGCCGGCCTCGATGCCGGCGCCGCGGTCGAACGCGACGATGCGGTCTTCGTCGCCCGCCTTCAGGCCTGCGCAGAAGTCGATCAGCCGCCGGTCGCTGTCGTCCTGCCGCGCGGCCAGCTCGGCCGCCGTCTGCGCGGGCACGTAGGCGGCCCAGATCTCGCGCATGGCCGCGTCGCCGTGCAGCGCGGCGATGTAGTAGTGGTCGACGTTGAGCAGGTGGTTCAGCGTCAGCGCCAGGCTCGGGAAGAAGCTGGTGCGCGGCGCGTGGAACTCGGCGTTGGGCAGTGTCGCCACGGCCGCCAGCAGCCGGCGGTTGGCGAGGCGGTTGGCGCGGGCCTGGGTCAGCAGCAGGGTCATGCCGGCAATTGTGCGGCGACCGCGGCGTTGGCGGGGCTGACGACGCCGTGTGGACATGCTTCAATCAAGACGCACGCCACGCCGACCGAAGGGACGACGCTTGCGCATCGGAGACGCCTACACCGGGCCCGAGATGGCCAGCCCCACCGCATGGGTAGCGGCGGCGGCTGTGCTGTCCATCGGCCTCGCACTGACGGCGGGCGCCGTCATCTGGCAGCAGCGCCAGGCCAGCAGCGAAGCGCGTCTGCTGCAGGAGCGCCAGGTGGAACGGCTGCAGGCCGACGTCATCAAGCGGCTGACCCTGCCGGTCTACGGTCTCAAGGGCGCGCGCGGCACCCTCGCCGCGCTGGACGGCCGGTTCAGCCGCGCGGCCTTCGAGGCCTACGTCGAGTCCCGCGATCTGCCGCGGGAGTTTCCTGGCGTCCATGGCTTCGGCTTCATCGAGCGCGTGGACCGCACGGAGCTGGCCCAGTTCAGCGCCCGGCAGCGTCGCGAGGGCCAGACCGAGTTCCGCGTGCAGGGCTCCGGTGACGCTCCCACGCTGTACGTCGTCACGCAGATATCGCCTTTCTCCCGCAACTTCGCGGCCTGGGGTCAGGACGAGGGCGCCGACCCGGCACGCCGCCAGGCCATCGAACAGGCCATAGACACAGGCGAGCCCACGCTGTCCAGCCCCGTGCGCCTGGCGCAGGACCCGCTCAAGGGGCCGGGCTTCCTGCTGCTGGTACCGGTCTACCGGCCAGGGCACGACCCCGACACACCGCAGCACCGCCGCGCATCGCTGCAAGGTCTGCTGTACGCCCCGCTGCTGGCGAACGAATTGCTGCACGGGGTGGCCGAGCAGTCGTCGGCGCTGCTGGACCTGCGGCTGTCGGCGCGCATGCCGGACGGCAACTTCGCACCGCTGCTGGCCTCGCGCAACGGCCAGGTGCTGCCGTCTGCTGCGGCCGCCGACGACCCGGTCGTCGACGCGCCGACGGCTGAGGCCACGCTGTTCACGGTGAGCGGCCGCGAGTTCCGGCTGGAGACCGCGTTGACCCATGCCGCTGCCGTGCAGTTGCTGGGCCTGTCCGGCGTCGGGCTGGGGCTGGGCGGCGCGCTGCTGAGCCTGCTGCTGGCCGCAACGGTCTATCTGCTGGCCGCGGGCCGCGCGCGCGCCGAGCAGATGGCCCGCAGCATGACGGCCGACCTGGCGCGGCTGGCCACGGTCGCCAGCCACACGACCAACGCGGTCATGATCACCGACCCCGAGCGGCGCATCGTCTGGGTCAACGCCGGTTTCACGCGCATGACGGGCTACACCGCGGCCGAGGCGCACCAGCGGCTGCCCGGCGAGCTGCTGCACTCGGAGCTGACCGACGCAGACACCGTGCACGGCATGCGCGAAGCCATGGAGGTGGGGCTGGGCTGCGATGTGGAGCTGATGCAGCGCGCCAAGGACGGGCGCGACTACTGGGCCGACATCGAGATCCAGCCGCTGAGCGCAGCCGACGGCGAGTTGAACGGCTTCGTGGTCATCCAGTCCGACATCACCGCGCGCAAGCAGCTGCAGGCCCAGGCCGACGAGGCGCGCCAGAGCCTGCAGGACCTGTACGACAACGCCCCCTGCGCCTACTACGCGCTGGACAGCGACGGCCGCTTCCTGCAGATCAACGCGCTGGGCCTGAAGTGGCTGGGCTGCACGGCCGGCGAGCTCATCGGCCAGGCCAGCCCGCGCGACTTCTTCAGCGCCGAGGGCCGCGCGCTGTTCGACGAGGCCTTCCCGCGCTTCAAGCGCGAGGGCCGCGTCAAGGGGTTGGAGTTCGACCTCACCGGCCGCGATGGCCGCCACCGCCGCGTCAGCCTGTCGGCCACAGCGCTCTACGGGGCCGATGGCCGCTACCTGCGCAGCCGCTCGGTGATGTTCGACATCACCGAGACCCACCGCATCCGCCAGCAGCTGCATGAGCTGACGCAGGACCAGAAGGCCATGCTGGAAAGCGACCTGGTGGGCATCGCCAAGATGCACGATCGCCACATCACCTGGCGCAACCAGGCGCTGGAGCGCATGTTCGGCTACGCGGCGGGCGAACTGCTGGGCAAGACGGCGCTGCAGCTGCACGTGGACGCGGCCACCTACGAGGCGCTGGGCGCGCTGGCCCTGCCGCAGATGCACGCCGGTGGGCGCTTCCGCACGCAGCTGCAGATGCGCCGCAAGGATGGCACGCTGATCTGGGTGGATCTGACCGGCGTGGAGCTGACCACCGCGACCCAGCAACACGCCATTGAGACCATGTGGATGATGGTGGACATCACGCAGAGCAAGGCTCACGAGGCGCGTCTGGAGCAGGCCGCGCTGCACGACGCGCTGACCGGACTGCCCAACCGGCTGCTGCTGGCCGACCGGCTGCGCCAGGCCATCCACGGCGCCGAGCGCTCGGGCCATGTGTTCGCCCTCGCCTACCTGGACCTGAACGGCTTCAAGCAGGTCAACGACCACCATGGTCACGACGCCGGCGACGAGGTGCTGAAGGCCGTCGGCGCGCGGCTGCAGGCGGGCCTGCGGGCCACCGACACCGTGGCCCGGCTGGGCGGCGACGAATTCGTCGTGCTGCTGACGCCTGCACAGGGGCCGGCCGAGGCCGAACCGGTGCTGAACCGGCTGCTGGACGCGCTGATCCAGCCCATCACGCTGAGCAGCGGGGTGCAGGTCGCCGTGGGCAGCAGCCTGGGCCTGGCGCACTTCCCCACCGACGGCCGCTCGCCCGACGGGCTGATGCGTCACGCCGACGAGGCCATGTACGCCAACAAGCGCGCCGCCCGCTCCCGGGCACTGGCGCGCTAGCTCACCTGCGCTCGCTATCATCGCGCCCATCTGCCACAGCACGACGCCGTTAGTCGGCCGGCGTGGCAGGCCTCGGGAGACCGCCCACGATGCCCCAGCAAGCCGCCCGCGCGGAGCCCTTCCTACGCCGAGCGCTGCCGTGGCTGCTGTTCATCGCCGCGCTGCTGCTGACGCTGTCGCTGGCCGCCTGGTCGGTGCAACAGAACGCCGAGCACCGGGTGGCGCTGATGGAGCATCGCGTCGAGGCGTTCCGGCTGTCGCTGGCGGCGTCGCTGCGCGCCCACCTGGACATCCTGCCCGGCCTGAGGCTGGCGGCCGGCCAGCGGCCGCTCACCGATGCCCGCTTCGCCCGCTACGTGGACAACGTGCTGGGCGGGCAACGCTACCCCGGCCTGACGCTGAGCTTCGTGGCCGAGCGGGTGAGCGAGTCCGAGCGCGCGGACTATCTGGCGCGCGTGCGCGAGGACCGCAGCACCGACCCCGCCGGCCACGACAGCTTCGAGATCCAGCCCCCGGGCGCGCGGCCGGAATACATGCTGCTGCGCCACCAGCACCCGGCCGACCCCACCAACGACGGCTACGACCTCTACGACCCCGGCCAGCGCTACCGCCAGGCCGTCGAGCGCGCCATCGACAGCGGCACCCCGGTCGCCACGCCGCCACTGCGGCTGGCCCGCGACCGCCATCGTCCCGACCATCCCGAGCTGACCAGCGTCGTCGTGCGGGCGGCCATCTACCGCGGCGACACGCTGCCCGCCACCCCCGAGGCACGCCGCGACGCGGCCACCGGCGTCGTCGGCATCGCGCTGCGCGGCGCGGCGCTGGTGCGCGACGCGCTGCCCGCGGGCCTGAGCACCGAGGCCCGTGTGCGCGTGGCAGACCCGCAGGCCCCCGCCGGCGCGCCCATGGTCTACGACAGCCAGCCCGGCGCCCCGGCCTTGGCCGAGGCCTACCGCTTCACGCTGCCGGTGGCAGACCGCCGGTGGGAGGTGACGGTGGCACGACCGCCTGCGCCGTGGTGGCAGGACGTCAACGACGGCACGGTCACGTTGCTGGCGGGCGGCTTCGCGTGCGCGCTCGCGCTGACGGCACTGACGGCCGGGCTGGGCCGCATCCGGCACCGGGCCGAGGCCCGCGTGCGCGACGGGCTGGCCCGGCTGGAGGCCGAGAAGGCGCAGCTGACGCGCAGCGAGACGCGGCTGCGGCAGCTGTTCGAGAACAGTCTGGACGCCGTGCTCAACACCCGCCCGGGCGGCGGCGTGGTGGCCGCCAACCGCACGGCCTGCGAGCTGTTCGGCCGCAGCGAGGCGCAGCTGGTGGCAGCCACCCGCGGCGACCTGCTGGACCTGGAAGATCCCCGGCTGGCGCCGCTGCTGGCCGAGCGCGAGGCCACCGGCCGCATGCGCGGGCAGCTGCGCATGCGGCATGCCGACGGCAGCACCTTCGAGGCCGAGGTCAGCTCCATGACCTACCAGGACACCGACGGCCAGCTGCTGGCCAGCGTCATCGTGCGCGACCTCAAGCCCAGCCTGGATGCGGCCGCCGAGCGCCAGCGGCTGGAAGAGCAGCTGCGCCACGCACAGAAGATGCAGGCCCTCGGCACGCTGGCCGGCGGCATCGCGCACGACTTCAACAACGTGCTGGCCGTCGTGCTGGGCGGCGTCGCGCTGCTGGACACCGACCTGCCGCCCGGGCACGTGGCGCGGCCGCACCTGGAGCGCGTGCGCCAGGCCGGGCTGCGGGCACGCTCGCTGGTGCAGCAACTGCTCACCTTCGGCCGCCCGTCCGCCGAGGGACGCTGGGCCCAGCCGCTGCGGCCGCTGGTGGAGGAGACGCTCGCGCTGCTGCGCCTGAGCCTGCCGGCCACCGTCACGCTGGACGCCGACCTCCCCGACGAACCGCTGCACGTCGTGACCGAGCCCTCGCAGCTCCAACAGGTGCTGCTCAACCTGTGCAACAACGCCTGGCAGGCGATGCCTGGCCACCAGGGCCGCATCGAAATCACGTTGAGAGCCCGGCACCACGACGGTCGTGACTGGGCGCTGCTCAGCGTGCACGACGATGGCGCCGGCATGGACGCCGCGCTGCGGCAGCGCATCTTCGAGCCCTTCTTCACGACCAAGCCGCCGGGCCAGGGCACAGGCCTGGGCCTGGCGATGGTGCACGGCATCGTCACCGGCCACGGCGGCCACATCGAGCTCAGCTCCATGCCGGGACACGGCAGCGTGTTCGAGATCTGGCTGCCGGCCGTGGACGGCGCTGTCGACGGGCCGGCGAGCGACGCGCCCAGGCCGGACGCCTGCGCAGCACACGGGCACGGCGAGCGCATCGTCTACCTGGACGATGACGAGGTGCTGCGCCTGACGGTGGAGGCGTTGCTGCTGCGCCAGGGCTACACCGTGCGCACCTTTGCCGAGCCGGCCGACGCGCTCGCCGCCATCGCGGCCGACCCCGCCGCGGTGGACCTCGTGCTGACCGACTACGACATGCCCCGCGCCTCCGGGCTGGAGGTGGCGCGCACGCTGCGCGAGCGGCATGCCACGCTGCCCGTGCTCATCGTCACCGGCCAGGTGACCGAGGCGCTGCGCAGCGCCTGCGCCGGCATGAGCGGCGTGGGCGTGCTGCCCAAGGAATACATCGCCGAGCAGCTCGGCGCGCGGCTGGCGGCCTTGCTCGGGGAGCGGGGCCGTCGCAGCTGAACCGCGATGTATCGGCGCCGACACAAAGCGGCAGCACGGCGGATACCGGTGTGCGCGAGCATGTCGTCTCACGACCGGAGTTCCGCGTGCGCCGCCTTCCCGCTTCCCTCTGCCTGCCCCTGCTGCTCGCGCTGATCGCCCTCATCGGGCTGCTCGCGCTGGCGCTGGCCTCGCTGCCCGCCCACGCCGCCGCGGCGGACGCCGACGGCGCGCGCGTCATCGTCAAGTTCAAGGCGCTGGGCCCGCTGATGCGTGCCGCCCGCGAGCGCGGCGACCGCGGCCCGCAGCACGCGGCCACGCTGGCCGGCCGGCAGGGTCTGACGCTGCGCGACGGCCGCATGATCGACGCGCGCAGCCAGGTGGTGTGGGGCGGCAAGGGCATGACCTCCGCCGCGCTGGCGGCCCGGCTCGCGAAGGACGCCGACGTCGAATATGCGGTGCCCGACGAGCGCCGCCATGCGCTCGCCACCGCCGCATTGCCGAACGACCCGCTGCTCCCCGCGGCCTCGGGCGCGGCCCTGGCCGCGGGTCAGTGGTACCTGCAGGCGCCGGACGCGACGCTGGTGTCGGCCATCAACGCGGTGGGTGCCTGGGCGCTGACGACCGGCTCGACCGGCCTCGTCGTCGCCGACGTCGACACCGGCGTGCTGCCGGGCCACCCCGACCTCGCCAGCAAGCTGCTGCCCGGCTACGACTTCGTCAGCTCGACGACGACGGCGGGTGATGGCGGCGGCCGGGACGCCGACGCCACCGACCCCGGCGACTGGACCACGGCCGGCCAGTGCGGCACCGGCCAGGCGGCCACCAACAGCAGCTGGCACGGCACCGAGACGTCCAGCATCATCGGCGCGCAGACCAACAACGGCGTGGGCATGGCCTCGGTCGGATACGACGTGAAGCTGCTGCCGGTGCGCGTGCTGGGCAAGTGCGGCGGCACCGATTCGGACATCATCGCCGGCATGCTGTGGGCCGCCGGCCTGACCAGCGTGCCCACGGCCAACGCCAACCCGGCCAGGGTCATCAACCTGAGCCTGGGCGGCAGCGGCAGCTGCAGCGCGGCGTACCAGGACGCCATCAACCAGCTCGTCGCCGCGGGGGTGACGGTGGTGGTGGCGGCCGGCAACTCGGAAGGCCTGGCCGTGGGCGTGCCAGCCAACTGCGCCGGCGTCATCACCGTGGCCGGCGTTCGCCACGTGGGCACCAAGGTGGGCTTCTCCAGCATCGGTCCCGAGGTGGCCATCGCCGCCCCGGGCGGCAACTGCGTCAACACGACCGGCGCCTGCCTGTACCCCATCCTCACCGCCACCAACAGCGGCACGACGACGGCCGGCACGCACACCTACAGCAACAGCAGCAACTACTCGGTAGGCACCAGCTTCGCGACGCCCATGGTGGCAGGCGCGGCGGCGCTGATGCTGTCGGTCAACCCGTCGCTGAAACCGGCGCAGATCAAATCGCTGCTGCAGTCCACCGCGCGCAGCTTTCCCGCGCAACCCGCGGGCAGCAGCGTGCCGGCCTGCCGCGCGCCCACGGCCACCGTGCAGGACGAGTGCTACTGCACCACGTCCACCTGCGGCGCCGGCCTGCTGGACGTGGGCGCCGCCGTGGCCGCCGCCGCCAACACCGCCACGCCGACGGCCAGCATCGGCGCCAGCGCCGCGACGGTGACCGCCGGTTCGATGGTGACGCTGGATGCCGGCGCGTCCACCGCGCCCGGCACACGCAGCATCACCGGCTGGGCCTGGAGCCTCACCAGCGGCGCGGCCATCGCAAGCTTCAGCGGGGCGACAAACAGCGCCACGGCCAGCCTGAGGACGAGCGGCATCGGCGCCGTGACCGTGCAGCTGACCGTGACCGACAGCCTCGGCCAGACCGCCACGACGACGAGGACGCTGACCGTCACCGCGCCGGCGGCGCCGACCGTGGGCATCGTCGCGTCGGCCAGCGCCGTGGCCGCGGGCACGCCGGTCACGTTCGACGGCAGCAGCACGACGGCGGCGACGGGCTTCACGATCGCCAGCTACCAGTGGGCCGTCAGCGCCGCGCCGGCCGGGCTGGCCAGCTTCACGACCGCCACGAACGCGGCGACGGCCGCGGTGTCCACGCTGGGCAGCAGCAGCGGCACGTTCATCGTCACGCTGACAGCGACCGACTCGCTGGGCCAGACCGGCAGCGCCAGCACAACGGTCACCGTGACGCCGCAGGGCCCGACGGCCAGCATCAACGCGTCGGCCACGACGGTGACGGCCGGCAACAACGTGCTGCTGGACAGCGCCGGCTCCAGCGCGCCAGCGGGGCGAACGTTGACGGGCCATGCCTGGAGCATCACCAGTGGCAGCGGCATCGCATCGTTCAGCGGCGCCACGGCGGGCACCACGGCGACGCTGGCCACCAGCGCGGCGGGCACGGTCACCGTGCAGCTGACGCTCACCGACAGCGCCGGCGCTCAGGCGGTGAAGACGCAGGTCATCACGGTCGCGGCGGCCAGCACGGCCACCAGCGGTTCGAGCAACAGCTCGGGCGGCGGCGGTGGGGGCATGTCGGCAGCGTGGCTGCCGGGCCTGCTGGCTGCGGCGCTGATGGCCGGGTGCCGCCGGCGGCGGCGCGCCGGCGTGTGAGGCCCTCGCGCGGCCTGCGCCGGGCACGACGCCGGGCACGACGCCGCGCGGCAAACCCGGCTCACCGATCCGCGAGCACGCGGCAGGCATTGCACTGTCGTTAATGCGAATCACTCTCATTCGCAAGATACACTGCCGGGCTTTCCCCGGGCCGCCCTGGTACGGCGACGTTGTCGCCGCCCGGCCTGCGCGCCCCCTTGCCCTGCTCCCGCCATGCCTCGCACGACTGCCACTGCCGATCAGAAACCGCCCCGCCGCCGACTCCCGAGCCGGCATCCCTTCGTCCTGACCCTGGGCGCCGCGCTGCTCAGCCCTGGCGCACGCGCCGCCGACGTCCCCACCCAGCAGCTCGAAGCCGTGCTCGTCACGGCCACGCGCGGCAGCAAGGCGCTGGACCGCATCCCCGGCGCCGTCGGCGTGATCTCCCGCGCCGACATCGACACCCAGACCCTCGTCAGCGAAGACCCCAGCGCCCTGCTGGCCCAGCAGGTGCCCGGTTACGCGCCGTCGCGGCAGAAGCTGAGCAACTTCGGTGAAGGCCTGCGCGGCCGCAATGCGCTGCTGCTGCTGGACGGCATTCCGCAGACCAACCCGCTGCGCTTCGGCGGCCGCGAGGGCTACTTCGCCGACCCGATGGTCGTGGAGCGCATCGAGGTGGTCAGCGGCGCCTCCGCGGCCCAGGGCATGGGCGCGACCGGCGGCATCATCAACACCATCACCCGCCGCCCGACGCGGGCAGGCACGCAGCAGGCGGTCGAGGTCAAGCTGGGCACGCAGTTCGACGGCGACAGCAGCAGCTGGAAGACCGGCTACCTGTTGCAGCACCGCAGCAACGGCAACGCCAGCAGCCAGCCCTGGGATGTGATCTTCTACGCCGGCACCTCGAGCCAGGACAGCGGCGTGGATGGCGCCGGCCGGCCGCTGGCAACCGAGTCGCTGCACCGCTCGGCCGACCTCTTCCTCAAGGCCGGCACCGAGTTCGGTGCGCAACGCCTTCAGATCATGGTCAACGGGTTCAACGCCGACGGCTTCGATGACCGGATCGACGTGCCCGGCAACCGCGCGACCGGCCAGCCCACCACCTCCACCGACGGGCGCCCGGCCTGGGACGCGCCGCGCAACCGCGTGCGCTCGGCCAGCCTGGAGTGGACACATGACGACCTCGCCGGCGGCCGCGCCAGCGTGCAGCTCTTCAAGCAGGACTTCAAGGCGCGCTACAGCGGCGGCCTGATCAGCACCTTCCAGGACGCCAGCCTCGCGCCGGTGGGCACCCTCGTCGACCAGAGCGAAGTGGTGGCCGACAAATGGGGCCTGCGCAGCAGCTGGGTGCGGCCCGACGTCGGGCTGCAGGGGCTGGAGCTCACCGCCGGCCTGGACCTGCTGGACGACACCTCCTCGCAGCGCCTGACGCAGACCGGCCGCACCTGGGTGCCGCCCCTGCACTACCGCAGCCTCGCGCCCTTCGCCCAGCTGGAGTACGAGGCCGGCCCGCTGACCGTGCGCGGCGGCCTGCGCGACGAGCACACGCGCCTGCAGGTCGACACCTACCGCACGCTGGCCTTCTACGGCAACACCCTCGTCACCGGCGGCGAGCGTCGCGCCAACCAGCTGGTGAAGAGCCTGGGCGGCATCTGGCGCTTCGGCCGCAGCGGCTGGTCGGCGTTTGCGTCCTACAACGAGGGTTTCGGCCCACCGGACGCCGGCCTCATCCTGCGTGCGGTGCGCACCGCGAACCAGTCGGTGGGTCAGCTGGTCGACCTGCAGCCCATCGTCGTGAAGAACCACGAGGTCGGCGCCAACTGGCGCGGCGGCAGCACGACGCTGTCCGCATCGGTCTACCGGTCCCGCTCGGAGCTGGGCAGCCAGATCGTCGTGTCCAACGGCATCGGCACGGTGCAGCGCGTGCCCATCGAGGTGGAGGGCGTCGAGCTCACCGCGGAGCACCGCTTCAATGCCGCCTTCAAGCTCAACGGCACCTATGCCCGCACGCTGGGCCGCACGGCCAGTGCCGCCGGCCAGCCGCTGGACCTGATGCTGGGCGCGCGGTCGCAGGGGCCGGACAAGCTCCTGCTCGGTGCGCAATGGACGCCCAGCAGCGCCTGGAGCACGCAGCTCAACCTGTCGCACTACCGGCCCCGTGAGGCCAACCTGGGCAAGACCTCGGGCAGCACCTCGCTGGCCGAGCGCTTCTCCGGCTACACCGTGCTGGACCTCGCCAGCCGCTGGCAGACGGCCTGGGGCCAGTGGGGCCTGGGCATCGAGAACCTGCTGGACCGCCGCTACTTCACCTACTACGGCGAGGCCAACTACTCCGGCACGAATGACGACTACTACGCAGGCCGCGGCCGCACCTGGACGCTGAGCTGGCGGCGCGACTTCTGACCATGCGCAAGCTCTTCACGCTGCTGCACCGCTGGGTCGGCCTGCTGGCCGGTCTGGTGCTGGTGCTGCTGGGTCTCACCGGCAGCCTGATGGTGTGGCAGCAATCGCTGGACGCGGCCCTGAACCCGGCCTGGTTCCGCGCGCCGGCGCAGGCCTGCCCGGCCACCGGCCAGCCGGTGGCGCACACGCTGGCGCTGCTGTCCGACCATGCCCCCAGCGCCCGCGCCCAGACGGTGGTGGCGCCCCGCGAGCCGGGTGGGCCTTACCAGGTCTGGGAAGCACGCCAGCCCGGAACCGGCTGGCGCACCGAACACTTCATCGACCCGCACTGCGGCCGCTACCTCGGCTCGCGGGAGCGGGGTGCCGTGCGCTTCGACGCCGCCCATGCCGTGCCGCTGCTGTACGAGCTGCACAGCCACCTGCTCGGCGGCGAGACCGGCCATGTCGTCGCCGGCGTGGTGGCGCTGCTCTTCACCGGCCTCACGCTGACGGGCCTGTGGCTGTCCTGGCCACGCAGCGCCGGGCCGCGCCTGAAAGCCTGGGGCCAGGCCTTGCGCGTGCGCTGGCAGGGCCCGCCGGCCCGGCGCTGGTACGAACTGCACCGGGCTGCCGGGCTGTGGCTGCTGCCGGTGGCACTGGTGGTGTCGCTGACCGGGGCGGCGCTGGTGTTTCCCAATCCCACGCGTGACGGCGTGGCTGCCGTGCTGCCGCTGCAGCGCCTGGCCAAGCTGCCCAAGCCGGCCGCGGGCACGGGCACGGGCACCGCCTCGGGCCCCGCCGTCGGGCCGGACGCCTGGGTGGCAGCCGCCCAGCAGGAATTCCCGGCGGCGCGCTGGTCACGCCTGACGCTGGCCGGCAAGGGTCCGGTCGAGGTGCGGCTTCTGCAGCCCGGCGAGCTGCGCGAATCCACCGGCTACACCCGCGTGCGGCTGGACCGCCAGGGCCGCATGCTGGCGCGGTATGACCCGCTCGCTGCGCCGGCGGGCAACCAGTTGGTCGACAGCTTCTTTCCGCTGCACAGCGGCGAGGCGCTGGGCCTGGTGGCCCGGCTGCTGTGGACGGCCTTCGGCCTGCTGCCGGCCACGCTGTTCGCGACCGGTGCCTGGCTGTGGTGGCGCCGCCGCCAGCGCCGTGCGGCTCAGCCGCGCTCGTCCTTGGGCGACTCCATCACGATGTAGCTCGTGATCATGCTGACCTGCAGCAGGCCACCCAGCACATCGGCATGGAAGCGCTTGTAGGCCGGCAGGTCGGCCACTTCCACGCGGATCAGGTACTCGAATGCACCCGTGACGTTGTGGCATTCGCGCACGACCGGGCAATCGCGCATGGCCTGTTCAAAGCCCCGCTGCTCGGCCGGCGTGTGACGCGACAGGCCGATGGCCACACAGGCCACGAAGCCCAGATCCAGGCGCGCCGGGTCCAGCACCGCCCGGTAACCCTTGATGACGCCCAGCCGCTCCAGCTCCTGCACCCGGCGCAGGCAGGCGGATGGGCAAAGGGCGATGCGCTGGGACAGCTCGGCATTGGTCAGGCGGCAATCAGCGGCCATCAGCGGCCAGCTCGCGCAAGATCTCGGGCGGACGGGCGCGAACAGGGGCGGCCGATGGGCTTCGTCGCCGCGGCGCTGCTCCAGGTCGTCAACCCCAAGGCCTGGGCCATGGCGCTGACGGCGGTGACGGCCTACGGCCGCCTCGGCGCGTGGCTGATCACCGCGGTGTTCGTGGCGGTCAACCTGCCCTGCTGCGGCTCCTGGGTGCTGCTGGGCGAGCAGATGCGCCGCTGGCTGCACCGGCCGCGCGCGCTGCAGGCCTTCAACTGGGGCGCGGCCCTGCTGATGGTGGTGTCGGTGCTGCCGCTGCTGGGCAGTTGATCAGGCGCCTGGCTGGCCGATCGGCTCCACCGTCACGCCCACGCGCAGCGTGGCCACGCCGCCGCCGCGCAGCACCCCGCGCAGCGGCGCCACGTCCGCGTAGTCGCGCCCCCAGGCGAGCGTCACGTGGTCCAGGTTGGCCGGCACATCGTTGGTCGGGTCCAGCGCCAGCCAGCCCTGCTCGGGGCACCACAGCTCCACCCAGGCATGCGAGGCGTCGGCGCCGACCAGCTTGGTCTGGCCCGGCGGCGGGCGCGTCAGCAGGTAGCCCGACACGTAGCGCGCGGCCAGCCCCAGCGCGCGGCAGGCGGCGATGAAGACATGCGCGAAGTCCTGGCACACGCCGCTGCGCTGCGCCAGCGCATCCGACGCGCGCGTGGCCACCGTCGTGCTGTGCGGCAGGTAGCGCAGGTCGGCGTGGATCTGGTGCATCAGCGCCAGGCCCGCCGCGGCCAGCGTGCGGCCGGGCAGGAAGGCGCGGCGCGCGTAGGCGGCCAGCGCGGCGTCGGGCGCGGCGTAGGCGGAGGCCAGCGCGAACTCGTCGGCCTCCTGCAGCGCACGCCCGGCGCGGTAGCGCAGCCCCTGCGCCACGGCCTCCCAGGCGGGGCCACGGTGGGGGTCGGGGGCGGGGCGGTCCAGCAGACGCACGGTGAAGCGGCTGTCGACCAGCAGCTCCTCGTGCACGCGGGCATGGCCGAAGCTCAGGTGGCGGTTGCCCCAGGGATCACGGCGCAGGTGCCGGGCCAGCGCCACGTCGTCCATCTCCTGGCCCTCGATGCCCCAGCCGTCGGGCAGCGGGTCGATGGAGAGGTGCCAGCCGCTGACCGCCTGCCAGGGCGTCTCGCGCGGCGCCAGGCAGGCGGTGTGGTGCGCCCATTCCACCGAGGCCTCGTAGGTGTACTCGGTGACGTGGTGCACGGCCAGCGTGACGGTCATTGCCACACCCTCTGCTCGCCGCCCGTGACGTGCGCGAAATAGCGGTGGCTCAGCAGCGCCGACAGCTCGCCGGCCTGCGCGGCGGCGCGCCGCAGTTGCTCGACGAGCATCGGCCCCGGTGCCGCCAGCTCGGCAAGCGGCCAGGTCTCGGGCGCGGGCAGCTCGGCGCCGATGTCGGCGGCCCAGCCGGGGTCGTGGCGGGCCAGCTTGGTGAAGCGCTCGCGCAGCGTGCGCGCCACCCAGGCCAGCGAGCGCGGGTTGTCGGTGTTGTGCACCAGCAGGTGCAGCAGCGGCGCCGCCTCGCGGCGCGCCTGGAACTGCGCGCGGTAGGTGATGGTGGAGTCGAACACGCCCAGCAACAGCGCAAAGCCGTCCTCCGTCAGCGCCAGCGGTTGCGCCAGGGCCGGGCCGGGGCCGTGCTGCACGAAGGCCTCGGCCAGCACGTCGGCGTGGAAGGACAGGCGCTCGATCTGCCGGCCGATGGACAGCAGCCGCCAGCCGTCGTCACGCGTCATGCGGTCGGTCTGCGCGCCGGTGATGGCGGCCAGGTGGGTGTCGGCCCGCGACAGCACGCCCAGCACGTCGGTCATCGGCACCGACGTGCCGGGCCGGTCCAGCACCGCGCGCAGGTGCTGCTCGAACTGCGCCGCGGCCTCGTGGATGAGGCGCCAGGCCTCGGGCGACAGCCGTTCGCGCAGCGCCTGCGCGCAGTTCTGCAGCGCACGCAGGTTCCAGCCCACGCTGTTGACGCCCGAGCGCGGCAGCAGCGCCGCCAGCAGCGCGCGCTCGAAGCCGCGCGGGTCGTCCGGCGCCCGCGGCGCATCGGCGCCGACGAGGCCATGGCGGCGCGCCAACGCGTCCAGCAGCGGCAGCATGGGCGGCGGCATGGCGCCGCGCTGCACCATGACGCTGGCCTCGATGACGTGCCGCGCCAGCCGCGCGCTGTTCTCGGCGCGCTCGGTGTAGCGGCCCAGCCAGAACAGGTTCTCGGCGGCGCGGCTGGTCACGGTCCAGTGGGCGTCGCGCAGGTCGGCGGCCTGCAGCGGCTGGGCCAGCAGCGTGGTCGGGTCGACCTCGCCGTCGGTCATGACCCAGGTGTCGGCGCTCAGCGAGCCACGCTGGATGGACAGCCACGCGTCGGCCAGCGGGTCGCGCCGCGGCGCCACGCGCGTGAGGCCGCCGGGCAGCACGGTCCAGCCGCCCTGCCCGTCGGTCAGCGCGAAGACACGCAGCACGGCCACGCGCGGCTCCAGCGCGCCGCGCACCCAGACGGGCTGCTTGGTGGGCTTGACGCGCGCCTGCAGCGTGTAAGCGGTGGGGTCGGCGTCGATGCGCTCGGCCAGCGCGCGCAGCTCGCCGTCCGGCAGCTCGGCGGCGACGATGGGCGCGAAATGAGGCGTCGTGCTGCTGGCCGAGAACGTCGGCACGACGACGAACTCTGCCAGCCGCGGCCGCAGCGCGCGCCAGGCGGTCTCCTCGCCGCACCACCAGCTCTGGATGGCCGGCAGCTTCAGCGGCTCGCCCAGCAGCCGCTCGGCCACGCCGGGCCAGAACGCCGTGAGGCCCGGGCTCTCCAGCCAGCCGGCGCCGGGCACGTTGGCGATGACGACCTCGCCCGCGCGCGCCGCCTGCAGCAGCCCCGGCACGCCGAGGATGGACTCGGGGCGCAGCTCCAGCGGGTCCAGCCAGGTGTCGTCGACACGGCGCAGCAGCACGTGCACACGCTCCAGGCCGCCCAGCGTCTTCAGGTAGACCTTGTCGGCGCGCACGGTCAGGTCAGCGCCCTCCACCAGCGTGATGCCGAGATAGCGGGCCAGGAAGGCCTGCTCGAAATAGGTCTCGTTGCGCGGGCCGGGCGTCAGCAGCGCCACGCGGGCCTGGTGGCCGCGCGCGCTGGCCGGCGCCAGCTTCATCAGCGCCTGGATGAAGTCGCGGTAGCTGGCGGCCAGCCGCTGCACCTGCATCTGCCGGAAGGCTTCGGGGAACTGCTGGGCAATGATGAGCCGGTTCTCCAGCACATAGCCCAGGCCCGACGCGGCCTGCGTGCGCTGGCCCACCACCCACCAGTGGCCGTCGGCGCCGCGCGTGAGGTCGAACGCCAGCACGTGCAGGTGCACGCCACCGGGCGGCGTGCTGCCGTGCATGGCGCGCAGGTACTGCGGGTGGGCCAGCACCAGCGACGCGGGCAGCAGCCCTTCCCGCAGCAGCGTGCGCTCGCCGTAGGTGTCGGCCATGACGGCCTCCAGCAGCCGCGCGCGCTGCAGCACGCCGGTCTCGATGTCGCGCCACTCGCCCGGCTCGATGAGCATGGGCAGCAGCTCCAGCGGCCAGTGGCGCGCCAGCGGCGCCGCGTCGCCGGGCAGCGGGGGCGCATCGCTGTGCACGTTGTAGCTGGCGCCGTCGTCCAGCACGCGGCGCTGCACGCGCAAGGCCTTGGCCGACAGCTCCCGCCAGCCGGCCGCGCCGCCGGCCGCGAAGAAGCGCTGCCATCGCTCGGTGATGCCGGCCTGCGGCTCGCCGGGGTGGTTGACCTGGCCCGTCAGCTCGTAGAAGTGGCCGTCTCGGCAGCGCAGCGCGGCGGACGCGGCCAGCGCCAGCGGGTCGGGGGCAGTGGGCGGCTCCGGCTCATCGGGGAGCAGGCTCCACTGGCTGGGGGTGAGCTCGGACATGGCGGCGGTTCGGGGTGGGTGAGGATTGTCGAGCAACCCCGACCAGGGCTAGGTGAGGAAACGGCGCAGCACGCGCTCGGCGGCGGCCGGGTCGTCACGCCAGGCGCCGTGGCCCACGCCGGGAAAGCGCTCGAAGCCGGCCAGCCACTGCGGCGGGATGGCGGCGGCGATCTCGGCGGCGTCTTGCGGCGGGGTGACGGGATCGGCCTCGCCGGCCATCACCAGCACGGGGCACTGCACGCCGGCCAGGCCGGGGCGCAGGTCCATGCCGGGCAGTTCGGTGCGCGTGTGCTCGAACAGGATCTCGGGCTTGAACACCATCCAGCCGCCGGCGTCGGCCGGCTTGGGGCGGGTGTTGTAGAGGTGGCGGCAGTGCTGCTCGTAGGCGGCCCAGGTGTCGGCGCCGGGGCGCTCCCAGAACTCTCGCGTGGCCTGCGCGGCATCAGACCCGCCCAGGGCGCCGAAGCGCTCGATCTTGCGCGCCAGGCCGAAGTGGTGCGAGGTGCTGGACAGCACCACCTTGCTCGGGTGCGCCGGGTGCCGCGCGAGGTAGCGCTGCGCAACGAAGCCGCCGAAGCTCTGGCCCAGCACGATGGGTTTGGCGATGCCCAGCCTGTCGCACAGCCGCACGACGTCGTCGGCAAACACGTCCAGCCGCATCTCCTCCAGCGGCCGCGGGCTGCTGCGGCCATGGCCGCGCTGGTCGAAGTAGACGACCTGGCAGACGTCCGTGAAGCGGCTGAAGAAGGGCCGGAAGCCGGTGTGGTCGAAGCCGGGGCCGCCGTGGATGAGCAGCAGCGTCGGCCGCTCCTTCAGCGCGCGGCCCTCGGGCACGTGGCCCAGGCCTTCGATGTCGACGAACAGGCGGACGCCGGGTTGGATCTCGATATGCATGAAACTCAGCGACGACCCACGCGGGCCGACGGGGGGCGACGGTGATGAAAGACGGCCACGACCAGCAGTTCGTCGTCGGTGGCCCGGTAATAGAGCGAGTACGGGAATCGGCGCAGCACGACGCGCCGGCAACCCTCCTCGGCTTCAGCAAAGCCGGCGGGCTGCCGGCAGGCTGCCTGCAGCGCCGCCTCGAATACGCGGGCGAACTCCCGGCCCAGCCCGGGCGCGCGGGCTTCGTACCAGTCCTGGGCGTCAAACAGCTCGGCGCGAGCCTCGGGCCGGAACAGAACGCGCATGGCTCAGCGCGATCCAGACCTCGCCATCAACTCGGCGTGCACCTGCTCCCACGGCACGGCGGCCGATGGATCCTGCTCGTGCGCCTGCAGGCGCCGCTGCAGCTCCTGCTTCTGTGCATCAGACACCCCTGGCACCTGCGCAGGCTGCAGCGCGATGCTGTCCCACAAGTCCTCGGCCAGCTGGATGCGCTCAGCCACCGAGAGCTTGCGGAGTTCGGCCAGATCGATGCTCATGACCCGAGTTTGCCTCAATCCACCTTGCGCAGGTCCAGCGTGAACGGGAACTCCAGGCTGCGCTGCGGCTCGCCCACCTCGACGCGGCCCGGCGTGTGGCCGTGCGACGTGAAGCGCGCCAGGCGGCGGCTCTCGGCCTCGTAGGCGTTGACGGGCAGCGTCGCGTAGTTGCGGCCGCCCGGGTGGGCGACGTAGTAGCGGCAGCCGCCCAGCGACTTCTGCTGCCAGGTGTCGACGAGGTCCAGCGTCAGCGGCGCGTGGATGCCGATGGTGGGATGCAGCGCCGACGGCGGCAGCCAGGCGCGGTAGCGCACGCCGGCGACGAACTCGCCGACGCGGCCGGTGGGCTGCAGCGGCAGCGGCTGGCCGTTGACGGTGATGCGGTGGCGTGGGTCCACCAGGCCGCTGACGTGCACCTCCAGCCGCTCCAGCGACGCGTCCACGTAGCGCACCGTGCCGCCGGCCGAGCCCTCCTCGCCCATCACATGCCAGGGCTCCAGCGCGCCGCGCAGCGTCACGTGAACGCCGCGCGCGGCGAACTCGCCCAGCTTGGGGAAGCGGAACTCGACGTGCGGCGCAAACCAGGCCGCATCCAGCGCGTAGCCGGCGTCCTGCATGTCCTGCATGACGTCGGCGAAGTCCTCGCGCACGAAGTGCGGCAGCAGCCAGCGGTCGTGCAGCTCGGTGCCCCAGCGCACCAGCGGTGCGCGGTACGGCGCTTTCCAGAAGCGCGCGATCAGCGCCCGCAGCAGCAGCTGCTGCACGATGCTCATGCGCGCATGCGGCGGCATCTCGAAGGCGCGCAACTCCAGCAGGCCGAGGCGCCCGGTCGTGGAGTCGGGCGAGTACAGCTTGTCGATGCAGAACTCGCTGCGGTGCGTGTTGCCGGTCACGTCCACCAGCACGTTGCGCAGCGTGCGGTCGATGAGCCACGGCGGCACCTGCTCGCCGTGGAGATCGGCCAGCTTGTGGATCTCGGCGAGCGCAATCTCCAGCTCGCGCAGCTGGTCGTTGCGCGCCTCGTCCACGCGCGGCGCCTGGCTGGTCGGGCCGATGAAGAGGCCGCTGAACAGATAGCTCAGGCTGGGATGGTTGTGCCAGTAGGCCAGCAGCGACGCCAGCAGCGACGGCCGGCGCAGGAAGGGCGAGTCGGCCGGCGTGGCGCCGCCCAGCACGAAATGGTTGCCGCCGCCGGTGCCGCTGTGGCGACCGTCGATCATGAACTTCTCGCTGGACAGGCGGGTCTGCCGCGCGGCCTCGTAGAGGAACTCGGTGTGCTGCACCAGCTCGCCCCAGTTGTGGGCCGGGTGGATGTTGACCTCGATGACGCCGGGGTCGGGCGTGACGGCCAGCAGCTTCAGGCGCGGGTCGCGCGGCGGTGGGTAGCCCTCCAGCACGATCTTGAAGCCGGTGTCCTCGCAGGCGGCCTCGACGGCGGCCAGCAGCTCCAGATAGTGCTCCAGCTTTTCCAGCGGCGGCATGAAGACGTACAGCACGCCGCTGGCGCTGCCCTTGGCCTCGGCCGCGGGGCCGTTGGCACGGCGCGGGTCCCGCGCCTCCACGCACAGCGCCGTGCGCGTGATCCAGTGCGCGCTCTCGAAGCGCACCGGCGCGCTCGCATCGGCCGATGGCGGCCAGGGCGAGTCGCCCGGCGCGAAACCGTGGCGCACCTGCTGACCCCGGCCGGCCGCCGCGCCCGGCGACGGCACGGTCGACGCGACGCCCTGCGCCTGCGCGCGCAGCGTGGCCGACGCCGGCAGCATGCCGCGCGGCGCGAACGGGTCCTGCGCTATCAGGTAGGGGTAGTCGCTCTTGCCCACCCAGGGCAGCGAATCCAGCGGCAGCCGCCAGCCCATCGGCGAGTCGCCGGGGAACAGGTACAGCCGCTCGTCGCGGAAGAACCACGGGCCCGTCTGCCAGCGCGCGCCGGCCAGGTTCGGGGAATCGCCCGCATGGCGCAGGGGCAGCACGTAGCCGACGACGTGCGACAACCCCTGCTCGAACACACGGCGCAGGCGCACGCGCTCCAGCTCGTCGTCCAGCCGTGAGTCGAACGGGTCGACGTTCACCGGCAGGCGGCGCTCGCGCCACAGGTAGTAGAACGTGTCCTCATAACCCGGCTGCACATGCGTGTCGGGCAGACCCAGCCTTGCGGTCAGCGCGGCCATGAAGGTCTTGGCATGCTCGCTGGTGTAGGCATGGCCTTCGCGCTCGTCGGCGAACCAGTCGGGGTTGCGCCAGCAGGGCTGGCCGTCGGCGCGCCAGTAGATGGACAGCGCCCAGCGCGGCAGCTGCTCGCCGGGGTACCACTTGCCCTGCCCGAAATGCAGGAAGCCGCCCTGGCCGTATTCGTCGCGCAGCCGGTGCGTCAGCTGCTGGGCGTAGAGCCGCTTGGTGGGGCCCAGCGCCTCGGTGTTCCATTCGGGCGCGTCGCGGTCCTCCACGGCGACAAAGGTGGGCTCGCCGCCCATCGTCAGCCGCACGTCACCGGCGTGCAATTCGGCATCGACCTGCTCGCCGAGCTTGAGCACCTCGGCCCATTGGGCCTCGGTGTAGGGCTTGGTCACGCGCGGCGATTCGTAGATGCGCGTGACGTTCATCTCGTGGCCGAACTCGACCTCGCTCTCGTCCACCGCGCCGCTGATGGGCGCGGCGCTGCCGGGCGTGGGCGTGGCCGCGAGCGGGATGTGGCCCTCGCCGGCGAGCAGTCCGGAGGTCGGGTCCAGGCCTATCCAGCCGGCGCCCGGCAGGTAGACCTCGCACCAGGCATGCAGGTCGGTGAAGTCCACCTCGGTGCCGCTGGGCCCGTCCAGCGCCTTCTCGTCGGGCGTGAGCTGGATCAGGTAGCCCGACACGAAGCGTGCAGCCAGGCCCAGGTGGCGCAGCAGTTCGACAAGCAACCAACCGGAATCGCGGCAGGAGCCGGAGGCCTTCTGCAGCGTTTCCTCCGGCGTCTGCACGCCGGGCTCCAGGCGGATCAGGTAGGACACGCTGCGCTGCACGCGCTGGTTCAGGTCGACGAGGAAGTCGATGGTGGCGCGCTCGCCGCGCGGGATGTCCTTCAGGTAGGCGGCCAGCAGCGGCGTGGCCGGGCCGGCCTGCAGGTAGGGCGCCAGCTCGATCTGCTGGGCCTCGTCGTACTTGAAGGGCACGGTCTGCGCGTGCGGCTCCAGGAAGAAGTCGAACGGGTTGTAGACCGCCATCTCGGCGACCAGGTCCACCGTGACGGTGAACTCGGTGGTCTTCTCGGGGAAGACGAGGCGGGCCAGGTAGTTGGCGAACGGGTCCTGCTGCCAGTTGATGAAGTGCTTGGCGGGCTCGACCCGCAGCGAGTAGCTGAGGATGGGCGTGCGGCAGTGCGGCGCGGGGCGCAGGCGGATGACCTGCGGGCCGAGTTGCACGGAGCGGTCGTATTTGTAGCGGGTGACGTGTTTGAGGGCGACGTGGATGGACATGATGTGGTCTGCTACTTCGCTGCTGTTGTTTGATGGCCAGGCCCATGCCGGGATTTCGCCCCGGCGGGCGACCTACTTTCTGGGCCGCCAGAAAGTAGGCAAAGAGCTCCCCCCGACCGCACCGCCCTCGCTTCGCTCGGGGGCCCGAGCAACGCAAGCCCCGAAGCCCCACGCCGAACTCGCGCCGCTACGCTCTGCTCGGACAGTCGTCGTGAGTCAGTGCTTGAGGCGAGCTGCGCTCGCGGGCTTCGGGGCTTGCGTTGCTCGACGGTGCTCAAGGGGGCAACCCGAACAGCCGGCGCCAGCCGGCTTGCGGGCTTGGCTGTTGGCTGTTGGGGCGGGCTGTTCGGGGCCTCCCCTTCAAAACCGCCTGTGATGCTTGAATACCAAGGCGCGTGCGCAGCACGCCTCAAGAACTGACTCGCGACGACTGTTCGAGCAGAGCGTAGCGACGCGAGTTCGGCGCGGCCTTGGGATTCAAGCAGCGCAGGGAACCCCGCAGGGGCGGTTTTGCAGGGGCGCTTTCTTTGCCTACTTTCTTGCGCGTGCAAGAAAGTAGGTC
>NZ_JBIGHX010000008.1:0-330356 GCF_043555885.1 Pelomonas lactea
TGGCGATGCGCACGCCGTCGACGTAGATGCCGATCTGCGTGTTGGCCGCGAGGAAGCCCATGCCGCCGGCGTAGTCCAGGCTGAGGGTGTAGGTCGCGCCGGCAATGGTGTCGACGCTGCGCTCCACACCGTGGGTCTGGTAGGAGGTGCTGCGCCGGCCGTTCATCAGCGCCAGCCATTGGCCACCGTTGCCGGGCATGGCCTGGACGGTGAAGCTGTTGCCGCCGACGTTGGTCATGCGGTCGCCGGATGCCCAGATTTCGAACGCAGCGGTCTTGCCGGTGGTCGGGGTCTGGAGGGTCCAGCCTTCCAGCACGCGGCCGGTGAGGACCGTGGCGGTCGTCGCCGTGTTGGCCGGCGTCTCCCAGCTGGTGGCCAGCAGCTCGCGGCTGACGGCGACGTCGCGCGGGCTCAGCACCAGCGTGGGCGCGTCGGCCACAGCGACGAACTGGGCCGTCACCACCTGGCTGGTGGTGGCATACGCGCCGGTGGCACCTTCGAGGGCGGTGGCCTGCAGTTGCAGGGCCACGCTGCCGTTGAAGTCACGCGGCGGCGTCAGCGTGAGGGCATCAAGCTGCCAGCCGGCGAGGTTGACGACGCGCTGCGTGGCCGTGGGCGTGAAGCTGTGGGTGCCGTCGGACAGCGTGAAGCCCTGACCATCAAGTACAGGCAGGCCGGTCAGCGTCAGCACCAGCGTCTCGGAGCCGTCGTTGTCGACGAGCCCGGCGACGATGGCGTGCAGCGCCAGCGCCACGTCCTCCACGCCGGCGACGGTGTTGCCGCCGGTGACGGTGAGGGTGGGCGCGTCGGCCACGGCCGCAATGTCGACAACCAGGCTGGCCGGCGCGCTGTAGAGCTCGCCGTCGAAGGCGCGGAAGCCGATGCGGGCGTAGTGCTCGCGGCGGTTGCCGTCGCCCGGCGTGGCATAGCCGGCGCCACCGGAGGCATTGGCCGCCGGCACGAAGCGCAGGCCGCGTGCGGCCAGGTCGGCTTCGGTAAAGCGCTCGCCAACCACGACTGCTGCCCAGCTGCCGTCGGGCTGCTGGCGTTGCAGCTGGCCGTCGGCGGGCAGGGCGGTGATCTCGATCTGCAGCGTGCCGGGTTGAGCGTCGGCGTCGCTGGCCGCGAACTGGCCCCAGGTGATGGGCAGCGCCTGGTCTTCCGTCCCCTGCACCTGGCCACCCGCCGCCGTGGGCGACAGGTTGCCGGACGGGGTGTCGGACAGCATGCGCACGTCGCGCACGGTGATGTGGCTGTCGGCCGCGGCGAAGCCGAGCAGGTCGAAGCTGAGCAGCGCAGACTTGCCGGCCAGCTCGGGCGCCAGCGTGACCAAGTAGGTGACGCTGCCGTCGGCGTTGACCTGCTTGCGCACGCTGGACGCCAGGCGCTCGACGGCCGGTTGGCCGTTGCGCGCGGTCTGGCGGTTCAGCAGCGCGTCGGAACCGGCCAGGTCTGCGCGCCCGGCCAGTGCCAGCCCGGAGTCGGCATCCAGCAGCGCGACCTCGAAGGCGTCGCCGGGGCCGCCGGCATTGGCCTGCAGGCCGGGACCGGCGATGGTGAAGCTGAGGACCCTGTCGCTGGCGCCGATGGCAAAGCCTTGCAGCAGGCGCGCCTGGCGGCCACCGGTCTCGCCCAGCGTGGCGCCGTCGGCCGAGAAGCTGACGTCGCCCTGCGTTGTCCAGCCGGCGCCGTTGGGCGTGCCGGACTGGCTGAAGCTGCCGTTGAGCAGGCTGGTGTTCACCGCGGTGGCGAACTGCGGCGCAGGCGTAACGTCGCCTGTGCTGCGGCGTGCCAGGCGGGCGCCGGACGCGCTGCGAGTACCGCTGGGCAAGCCCGGCAGGTTCGGTGACGACGGCACGAACGGCCCGTCCGTGTTGCCATCACGCTCTGCCTTCAACTCCGCAATGCGCTCTGCCATCCAGCCAAGCTCGGCCTCAGTTGGCAGGCGGCGCACGCCAGGTTGCAGCGTTGCCGCCATGAAGTCCGCCGAATCGCCGCTGTGCTCCAGCCCCAGCACATGGCCGTACTCGTGCAGCAGCACCGAGAGCAGGTCCATCTTGCCGTCGGCGGCGCTGCCGGCCTTGGCTCGCCAAATGGTCCTATCGGCCGTGGGGAGGAAGTCGTCGGTGTTGTCGAGGGGGGTGGGGGCGAGGTACCAGCCGTGGCCGGCTGCCGTCGAATTCAGCGCGATTGAGTAGGCAGCGCCATTGAAATCTGTTTGTCCAAGTATTTGAGACGAAAGACGTTCAAGAGAAACCTTGATCGCCCCAGCCTTGCCGTTCGCAGGAATAAATTGGGGATCCGGGCAGACGGCTGCGCCCCCATTCGCGCCATCTTCCCCAAAGGTGCGCAAATCCATCTTGATGGCGTATTGAGTTTGACCAATGCGAGCGCGGAAAGTCGCTAGGTCAGCACCTAAGTAGCCCGGCTCCGGATAATAAGCAAAGGTGTTGTTTCCATCGATTTCAATTCGCTGCAGTGTCCCATGCGCGGGTAAGGTGACGACCTCAACAGGGACGCTTTGACGATCCACGGATACGTTATTCCTTTCCTTTAAATATTCCAACAACTCAAAGGCGGGTGAAATTACGTGCTCTGCCGAGCCCGGCTCCATGTGATCAGTGAACTCTTTGCAAACAATGAGCGTGCCTGAGGTCAAGTCACCTTTCCGCCTAGGTGTCGAATTCTCATTCCGGGAGTCTTTGCTAACGGCGCTGAAGTAAGAAGGTGCTGGGTCCACAGGACCCCCGAAAAATCCAAAGGCATCCAACATATTCGATCCTGCAAAAATGTTTCCGTCATTGATCTCGGACAGCAACTCCACCAATGATGAGCCACTTGGCTCGGTCGATACAGCGCTGGGAGCCGCCTCTTCTGAGTTTGCAAACAGATGCGAGGTGCCACCGGCACCAATAGCAACCAGAGAAGGCACACGCAAATAGACGTGGAAGTGGTCGACGTTGTCCAGACCCGAAGGTATGCCTAGCTTTTCAAAAATCGCATGTATGTTTTCGTAACGATTTTGCGGGACAACCGTTTCAACGTTTTTTCCGTTTTTTTCTTCTTTCTTCGTAATGTCAGGCTTGCCCACAATAACTCGGCTGACCAAGGCGGAATTGGTCGATCCATCGCCGAACAAAGCAGCGCGGACCATGTTTTTTCGAGCTGCATCCGACTCACTTGTTATTGATATATTCTCCCAACTGCCAGCCGATGCCGCAGGATCGCTGCGCACGCTGGCATATATCGACAAAACATTTCTAATGGCGGAAACCTGGTCATTCAAGCTGACGGCCGCTTTGGCTGGGGTGCTTCCTGAGGCGGGCGTTGCGGCCTGCACTAGCGCGGGGAGATTTGCAGAATATGAGACTGCATTCGCAATACTCCAATAAGTCGTTTGCAAGGATTTTATTTCATCCGTTAGCGAATCGACCGTATCTTGATACTCCTTGCTAATGTGATTTCTTAGGCCGACATCCATTGCCATGCCGACATCGTGAGAATAATGTCCTGCCTGTTTGGTCGTGTTGCCAACGGTTTTCGTATGCGGTGGCGTAGCAAAATAATTCGCATCGGTCGCGCCGTTGAAAAGAATCTTCTTTTCCGTGCGCAGTGTTGGAGCTGCTTCATTTTGAAGCATCAATAGATCGCGCATCCAACTAGTGCCATAGACCTCTACATTTTCGTCATATGCCTTGAGCTGTGTATTCTCCCAGCGCTTGAGTGTTGCACTATTGACCTTATAAGGTTCAAAAATATGAACCCAATGTGGTGCGTTGTATGCATTCAACCAGGACAAGGACTTCTGCAGCTGATCGCCCGAAGCCTCCAGCATTCCGTCGGCACCTTGGCTTGACGTGCTGAACCGGGTGGAGGCTCGTGCATCAGCAATCGCTTTTTCTTTTGCAGCCTTCTCGGCCTGATTACGTGCCCGCTCCTTTGCGAGCTCTATGACTCGGGCTTCCTCAATCTCTTGCTCTGCCTTGTTAGCCATCGGTGTCTTTGATGGCTTGACCGCCACCTCATATTCAGGCGCGCCGTTCTGAGTTGTCGCCTCCGTTCCCTTCAGCGCTCCTAACGCGGTATATGAGGCCTTTGCTGTAACTGTGGCAATAGCGTATTTGCTATCGACCACGGTAGTTGTTACCTGAGCATTCGCAGAACCAACACCGATGCCATAGCGAACCACCTTCTCGAAAAGCTTGAGCGCCCGCTCTTCCTTGTCTCCGAAGGTCCCATCTACATCAAATGATTGCGGGGTGTTGTTGGAGGCGCTGGCTTGATATCCAAATGCTGGATATCCGAGATACATCAAACGTTGCTCAACTCTAAATACATCCAGGGGGTCATTTTCCTTGCGGCCTGACCGAACCTCGCCAAGCAGTGTAAAGGGCGAATAGCCAGGATTATCCAATGGGCGATCCCCAAACAAGGCAGCGGAACGCCTGTCGTAATCCAGGGCCACGATCCCCAGCTTCACCTTCCCCTCATATCCTGTGGGGCTGATCGGATAGTCACCAAATTCGCCGACGTTCCCATTGAGCTTGTAGGAAAGCTCAATATTCATCCATTTGCCGCCTGGCGACTCGCTGGAGTGCAGACGCTCCAAATCACTTTTGAGGCCATCTGTGGTGATCTTGGGGGCGACGTAGAACCTTCCCGTGTCGGAGAAATTTGCCTTTACTTCGGTTTTTCCATGGATTTCTCTGGAGTAGGGATTTTTCCCATCCTTCACCAAACTAAATTGGCTATTGTTTTCATCAAATTTATTGATTTCCGTGTTGGTAAATCCAATATCGAGGTTGTCTATCAGTATTTGGATCTTGTCTTTGTTGGCAGCAATTTCCGCAGCTTCTTCAGCCGTTAATTTCTCGCTGGGCATCGCAAGTCCCAGTAGCGCGTGCGCCACCAGACGCTTTGTATCTATCTCCAACACATCGCCTATATTTCCAAGCACGCGAATTTCAACGGGATCGTCGTCAAAGGACGTTCCTGCTGGCGCGAACCCGTCGCCGGCGATCAGTTGCTCGGCGCCCTGGGGCAGCTTGATGTGCTTTTTGAGCCTGTCATGCTCCGGTTGGGCATTGGCCGCCTCAATAAGCTGCTTGATGTTCCAAGCCCCGCTTTGATGCGGCAACTGCTTTGACCATTGGTCGCGCGCACTGAACCCGCCGTTGAGTTGCCCCAGCAGCACCTTGTGATCGGGTGACAGGCTGAGGTTCTGGATGCCATAGCCGTCCAGCGGCAAGGTGGCGCCCAAGTATTTGGGCTCGCCCTTGAGCCCGAACGGGTCCTTGACGATGCCCAACTTCCCACCCACGGCGACCTTCTTGGCGTCGACGCTGCCGCCCACCGCAAGAGGGAAACCTTTGGGCGTGAAGACGAAGTTCGGCACTGCAAACTGCGCCATGTAGAGCGGATCTCGGAAGTTGTAGTTGTCGTCCGCCACGACGGCGTATTCCTCGCCATCGAGTTCCACCAGCACGGCGCTTTGTGCGCGCTGGATGTCGAGCCGGTCGATGAGAGTGTCCTGGTCGGACTGGAACATCCGTACGGCGTTGAGGCTGGCGCTCATCAGCTTGCCCGTCTCGTCGTCTCGCTTGATGGTGAGCGTGCCCAGGCCGCGGTCGTAGTCCATCACGTTGTCCACCAGGAAGCGGTCTGAGTCCCGGGTCGGCGTAATGACCTGCGGCGCCTTGCCTGAGATGCCGTCGTTGGGCAGCGTGGCGATGATCGGCGCATCGATCTTGCCGGTGCGCAGATTCAGCGTGTCGAGGTCGAAGACGAGGACATTGCCCCGCTTGTTGCGATCAGGCATGCCGACTGTGTTGGCTTGGGTGGGCGCCGCTACAACCAGGGTGCGGCCGTCGGGGCCGATGGCCATGCCGGAGACGCCGAACGGGCTGCCGCTGAGTACGCTGCTGCCGATGTTGAACGTGATGGGCCTGCCGTACTGCTCGCTGTCCGGCGACGTGTTGATCGCCAGCAGGCGGTAGTTGCCTGGTGCGCCGCCGGCCGCACCGAAGCGGTTGCCTTCCCCGACGATGAGAAGGTCACCCACCGACGCCAGACTGGAAATATTCGTGGCATCGGCGGTGCTGACTGAGTACCCGTCCATGCGCCAGCGGTCGAGCACCTTGTAGGTCACCGTGTCGATGACCCAGATGACGCCCTTGCCGGCGACAAAGACGGTCGTGTTGTCGCTGCTGTAGACGATGGGCTGAACCTTGCCGCCGGTCAGGTACTGCTCGAGGTTGAATGACTCGAGGTGGTCAAGCAGCGTGGTGGTGCCCAGGTTCTCCCTGATGCCCTGGGTCTCCCGCACGAACTCGATGCCCGTGCGCGTGAGCACAGCGGCCATGTTGGCGATGGGTTCGAGCTGGCCGGTATTGCCCAGGACCTCAATGGGGTCGCCGTAGACAAGGCGTCCATGAGCGTCAACATCGACCATCGGCACCTGGCGCACAAGCTGCCAGCGGATCTTGCCCAGGGGGGCCTTGGTGAGAGCCTGCGTGAGGGCGGTGATCCCTGACTTGCCCTGGCTGGTGTTGACGATGTCCGGCGCCGTGATGCTGACCGTCATGCTCGTTGCTGAACCGGAACTGGCGCGGTACTGCACCCAATCCCCGCTGGGCAAGATGGCGCGAACCACGAGTTCCGAGGGGAAGCTGCTGCTCGAAGCGGGGGGACTCGTCGTCAACGTGACTTGGCCCTGACCATCCTGACTGAGAGTGACGATGGCAGGCGCTGCGACCTTGCCGTATGGCGTCTGCACCTCGGGTGCCGGTGCCAAGCTCATCACGGTCTTGGTGCGGCCCGCCACGGTGACCTGTTCGAACTTGACGTCGCGGAACTGCGGCACGCCAAAGTGGTATTCCAACGCCGAGGCTTGCCGTGCTCTCGCGGCGACGATCATGATCATGTCGATGGTCACCATCTCGGCCATCAACCCATAGCCAAACGTCATGCCGGCCATGCTCATCAGAATGTTGCCCGCGTCGGGCACCGCTTCGAAGGCACTGGCGGGAATGCCCGGCAGCTTCTTGCAGACCAGGTACTCGCCGGAACTGTCCAGCGTGGGATACGGCGGGCTGGCGGTGCGGATGACGCCATCGGCACCGATAAAGCCGTTGTCAACCACCCACCAGGTGTCGGCCATCCCCGTCGGCGTCTGCACCTGGCCCTTGCGCAGGATCAGCACTTCTTCGCCGGCGGTGTAGTCCGGACTACCTTGCATCGGCACCGCCATCTGCAACGCCGCGTTGGTGATCTGGCTGCCGATGTCGAGCCGGAAGGCGGCGACGGCCTGCAGCGTTTCCGGCGCGGGCAGGGGCAATCCCAGCGTCTGCGCGATCGTCGCGACATCGATACGCTCGATCTTGACCGCCGCGTCCTCCTTGAGGGCGCCCGCGCCGATGAGCACCGTTTCCCCAGTGGGCGCTGCCACGATGCCGCCTTGGGCCGCCTGCACGGCGATCCCCGCGGACGCGGCGATCTGGGCAGCCTGCACATTGACCCACATGTCCTGCTGGCCGACGACCTGCCAGATCACGTGGCCATCCCGGTCATGGCTGCTCGCGAGGTGGATGACGCTGACGATGACACGCCCGTTGGTGCGGGCCGTGATCAGGCCATCGGCGCTGACGGTGGCGACACTGTCGTCGCTGGACACATAGCGCGTGCCGGTTGCCGCATGCACATCCCGGGTCTCGCCCGTGTCCACATCCGCCACCTTGACCTTGAGCTGGCGGGTGCCGCCCAGCGCCAGGCTGATGGTGCCGGGGTAGACGTCCGGTTCGACGATCAGTGGCTCGGCTTCTCCCCCTTGATCTTCGCCGTCTTCATCGAACACCGGGTTCACTGACTGGGCGACGTTGATCACCGCCACAGCCCGCACCACACGCCCGTCAATGTCACGCCGCTCCACCTGCACCAGCGCCGGCCCGGCCTGGCGGGCCATCACGCGGTCGTGGGCGTCGTCGATGTCGACGGCATTGCCCATGACCGAGCCTTGCGGCGCCAGGTCGAGGGCGCTGAGCTTGAGGTAGCGGGCATCGGTGATCGCCACACCCTTCTCATCCTCGAAGTCTGCACTGACCTGCACGGCCAGGCCCTGGCCGGTCAGCATCGAACCCATCGGCCGCAGATGCAGGGCCACGAGCTTCGAACCGCTGACGTTGAAGTTCAGCGTGATGGGGCGGCTCGCCCCGTAGCCGTCGTCGGCCTGCAGCGTGATGGAGCCCAGGCCGGCGTAGCCGGCGTCGGGTTGGAACTCGATGCTGTGGCCGTCGGCGCTCAGGCGCGCCTGGCCGTGCTGGCTGCCGAGAACGCGCCAGAACAGGCGGTCACCCTCCATGTCCAGCGCGGCGGCGTCCAGGCTCAGCGTCTTGCCGAGGTCCACGTGGGTCAGCACCGGCGTGGTGCTGCTCACGTCGACGGGCGCAAGGTTGGCGCGCCAGCCGTAGTTGGCATAGAGCGCCTGGCGGTCGGTGTCATCGGCGGCGCCGTCACCGTTGATGTCCACGCCCGCGGTGGCGAAGGCGGCGGAATCCGTACCGTCGACCTTGCCGTCGCGGTTCAGGTCGCCGGCGATGGTGACCTTGATGCCGGCAGTGCCCGCCCCGGTGAGGCTCAACAGCTTCAGGCCGGACTCGGTCACGCGGATCAGCGTCACGGTCTTGCCGCTCTGGCTGGCCTGGCCCAGCACCGTTGCACCTTCCACGGCCAGCGTGGTGCCGGCCGTGGTTTCGACGGTGACGATGAGCGCGCCTGCCGCGCCCGGTGTCTTGACGGTGCTGGCAAGTTCGCTGTCGCGCACGACAAAGCTGAAGCGAGCGGTGGAGCCCGCCGTCAGGTTGCCGGTCCAGGTGTTGGTGGTCGTGGAGGCGCTGGCCATCCAGCCGGCAGCCGTGCCCAATTGCGCGGTGATGGGTTCGCTGATCACCGAACCATCGGCGTGGTAGCCGATGTTCTGGTTCAGGTCCGTCGCGCCAAACAGGCTGCGCGCCAGTGCCAGGCGGCCTTGCGCGTCATAGCGGTAGACCAGTGCGGCATCGCTGCCGCCAGCCTCGCGGCCGACGATGCGCTCGATGCGGCCTTGCGTGTCGCGCTCGAAGCTGACGCGGTTGGTCGGGTCGCTGCTGCCGGCCAGGGCCACGCCCGCGTCGGACACCAGCCATTGCTGGCCGTCGGCGAATCGAACGCCCTGCACGCGGCCTTGGGCATCGAGGCGGTAGCGGGTGCCATCCGGACCGGTCAACTCGTAGCCGCTGGGCTGCCAGGGCAGGCCTGTGCTGCGGTCGAGCAGGCGTTGGCCCTGGGCCTGCAGGGCCACGGACGTGGTCGGGTCGGCGTCCAGCGCGGTCAACGTCCACCCTGGGGTGTTGCCGGTGAAGATCGGGCGCAACACCTTGGGCGCGGTTGCGTCTGTGGACAGTGGCTGGCTTGCCGTGCTCAGGCTGAAGCTGAGGTAGGCGGTGGCCGCGTTGGCCGTGGCCAGGCTGGCTGGCATCTGCAGCCAGACGCGCGCGCCGAGCAGCCAGGCGGCCGAGCCGCCCAGGCTGTCGCCACCCGCCTGGTCATGGGTCAGGCGGGTGTCCAGCAGCGGGAGGGTCCAGTTGCCGAGGTCCCCGTGGCCGTTGACGTCAAGGCTTCGGGTCAGCGCCAGGTCGTGGTTGCCGAGGTGGAAGACCGCGTCGGTGGCTTGCGCCTGCACGAGCTGCTTGTTCGCCGAATCGACCAGCACGCGGGTGGTGATCTCGGTGGTGCGGCCGGTCAGGTCCCAGCCGCGCAGGCGCAGCAGGTAAACGCCGTTCGCCCAGCGCGACGGGTCCAGCGAGGCCAAGGTCACGTTGGCGTTGAGCGCTGCGCCGGCCAGGTCGGCCTGCGTCAGCGTGCGCCAGGCGGACTCATCCACCCGGTCGCCGTTGGACGGTGCGGCCTCGAGCACGTAGCCCATCAGCTGCAGGTCGGCGATGTGTGCGGACAGCGACGTGGTGCTGCCGATCACCGTGGGCGCCAGGCTGCCGGTGTCCAGTGCGCCGCTGAAGCTCAGCTGGGGCGCCGCGGTGTCCAGCGGGTCGCGCACGCGCACGGTCTGCGTGGTGGTGGACGAGAAGCCGTCGGCGTCGACAGCAGTCACCTGCAGCTCGACGAGGCCAGGCTGCGTGGGCGTGATGCGCACGCGACCCAGGCCGTCCAGCGTGACGGGTACCCAGTCGGCCTGGCCGAGGCCCGCACCGCGGACCTGCACATCCAGGCGGGCGACCGGGCTGAAGGCGTCAGCTCGCACGGTGGCAAGCACCACCTGGCCCGGCAGTACCGGGGTGCTGGGCGTCAGGTTGACGAGCAGCCTGGGCGCGTTCGCGGCCACCTCGGCAACGACGCGCAGCACGAAGCTGCCGGTCATCGTGTTCTTGCCGTCGCTCACTGTGGCAAGCACGGTGAAGTCGCCCACCTGGCCCGGGCCCGGGGTCCAGTTCAGGCGGCCATTGGCCGCGTCGTAGGCCGCGCCTTCGGGCAGCCCCTGGAAGGTGACAGCCAGTGCCGCGGTCTGTGCGCCGCCGTCGGCATCGGACACGCGCAGCGCGCCGGCAGGGCTGGTGGCGCCCTTGACGACCGGCAGCGAGAACGCCTGGCCCACCAGCAGCGCATGACTGGCGGTGCTGATCTCCGGCGGGCGGTTGGTGTCGAACACGCGCACCTGCACCGAACGGTTCACCGTGGCCTGGCCGTCGGTGGCGGTGAAGTTGAACGTGAAGGCGCGGGTGCCGGTGGTCGCGTTGTCGACGACGTCAGCGCCCGGCGTCCACTCGAAGTAGCCGGTGGTGGGGTCGAAATTGACGCCGCTGGGTGTGTTGGCGTCGTAGACCAGCGCGTAGCGGATCGCGTCGTTGTCACCGTCGTAGGCGCGGACGTTGAAGTTCAGCGTCTGGCCTTCGGGCACCAGCTGCAGCGGCAGCGGCAGCAGCAGCGGCGCCTGGTTGACGTTGGCAACGACGATCTCGAGGTCGCGCGAGAAGCTCGCGCTGCCGTCGCTGGCCTTGAGCTTGAGCAGGTAGTGGCCCGGAGCCACGCCATTCTGGTTGTCACTTTGCGCAGCGAAGAGGCCAGGTGTCCAGCGCAGTTGCAGGCGCGTCTGGCCGCCGCTGCCTTGGGCTGGCGTGAGCTGCATGCCCGCGGGCAGGCCTTCCACGGTCCAGTCCAGCAGGTCGAGGTCGGCGTCGATGCCGGCCAGGTCCAGCGTCAGCGGAGCGCCTTCGTCGACATTGACGACGGTGCGGTTGCCGGCGAGCGGGTCGCCCTGGATCGCGCCGCCCGTCGCGGCCACCGCGAACAGCGTCGGCGCGGCATTGCTGGCGCGCACGACGATGCGCAAATCCTTGACAGACACGTTGGGGACCGGTGGGTGGTCCGGATCCACGACGTAGCCGGCATCGGCGGGCGGCAGGCCGGCGTCGGTCACGGCCAGGCTGATGTCGAAGTTGCCTGTCGTGCCAACTGGTGGTGTCCACACCAGCGTGGCGTGCCCGTAGCGCGGGTCGCTCTCGATGCGGGCGCCGGCGGGCAGGTTGGTGGCGGCGTAGCTCAGGGCATCCTGGTCCAGGTCGGACACGAGGATGGGCAGGCGCAGTTCCGCGCCTGCCACGGCCACGACACGGCTGGGCAGCGTGATGACCGGGGCCTCGCTGGGGCTGCGCACGCTGACCACGAAGCTCTTGCCAGCAGCCAGTGCCTGGTTCTCGTCGCCATCACCATCGTCCTGCGCCACCACCGTGATGGTGTAGTCGCCACGCTGGTTGGCGCCGGGTGCGAAGCGGATCACGCCGGTCAGCTTGCCGGCCTGGTTCAGGGTCTGCGTATAGGTTGCGAATGAGGGCAGGCCCTGGAAGGTCAGCAGCAGCGGATTGCCATCGGGGTCGACGGCCTCGACCGGGATCTCCAGCACCGCGCCACGGTCGACGAAGGCGTTGGTGATGTCCCTGAACTCGGGCGAGCGGTTGGCGTTGGCCACGACGATGGGCAACGTCACCTGGCTGGTCTTCGGCTGGCCGGTACCGTTGCCGTCGTCGGTGGCGGTGACGGTCACGTAGTAGGTGCCGGCCTGCGCGTAGCCGGGCGTCCACAGGATTTCGAGCGTGTCGGCGTCGAAGGTTGCACCAGCAGGCAGTCCGCTCACCGAGTAGCTGACGGTGGCGGTGCCACTGCCGTCGAGCGCAGGGCTGCCCGGATTCAGGCGGATCTTGGGCTCGAAGCTCGGGTTGTCGGGGTCGAACGCGAACACGCTGATGCGCAGCGGCTGGCCTTCCATGACGCCCCAGGTTTGCACCGGGTCGAAGATGGGCGCGCCATTGGCGTTGGCGATGTCGAGCCTGAGGTCACGCTTGACCGAGGTGCTGGTGGTGGTGCCGTCGGGCGCGGTGAAGATGGCCGTCAGCGTGAGCGGGAGCGTCAACTGGCCCGCCTGGGCGTAGCCGGGCGCCCATGCGAACCAGCCGGTGTCGCTGTCCAGCGTGGCGCCGCCGGGCAGCCAGGCGGCATCCCATTGCAACCTGACGCTGCTGCCGTCGGGCTGCTGCAGGCCGCCCGGCACGCTGCCGGGCAGCTGCAGGCCGAAGCGATCACCTTCTCGCAGCGACTGGGTGGCCAGTGCCGGGAAGACCGGCGCCGGCCAGCCCTGCTCGACCGTGATGTTGAAGCGGTACTGCACCTCGTGCTTGCCATCGCTGGCGACGACGGTGACGTTGCGATAGGTGCCGGCCTGGTCGTACCCAGGCGTCCAGCTCAGCACGCCGCTGGCGGCGTCATAGAAGGCGCCGGCGGGCAGGTTGCGCAGCAGCACGGTGACGTTGTCACCGTCCGGGTCGCTGGCCAGCAGCGGCAGCTTCAAGCTCTGGCCCTCGACCAGCGTCATGTCGCCAAGCGACGCGATGACCGGCACATGGTTGGCGCCGGCCACCTGCAGCATGAAGCGTCGCAGCGCGACGCCGCCGCGACTGTCGATGACGCGCACCAGCACCTCGTTGTCCGCGCGATCGGTCGCCGTTGGCGTCCATTGCAGTTTGGCCTGGTTGCCGTAGCCGGTGGCACCGCTCTCGACGAGGGCATCCTGCGCGATCGTCATGCCGGCGGGCCCGCTGACGATCTCCCAGTAGAACAGCGTGCCGTCGGTATCCAGCGCGGACACACCGGTCGACCAGCTCTGGCCTGCCAGGGCCGGCGGCAGCGCGCTGGCCGTGACGTCCAAGCTGCCGTCGTCCCGGAGCAAGCCCAGCTGCGGTGGCGTGTTGTCATAGGGCACGGCGTACACGCCATGGCCCAGGTTGAACTTGACCAGTTGACCCGAGCCCGGCGACGTGCCGAAGCTGGACGCCGGGCGCACCTTCACCGTCTGGCGCGACAGCGTCTCACCGGTCTTCAACGGCTTGCCGCTCAGTGCCGGCGTCAGGTCCAGCACCCACAGGTCGGCCTGCGCGCCGTCGCCCACGGCAGCGCCAACGATGTTGCTTCCGAAATAGCGCCCCGGGTCCAGCAACAACATCAGCGGACCCTTGAGGTCGACGACGCCGATGTTCGTCAGGGCAACGTCGTAGCTGATCGTGCCCGTCAGGCGGTCGGCGCGCGTGTCGATGAACTCGATGCGCACGAGGTTGGAGATGTCGGTGACGGCCGTGAACACGAGATCCCAGTCGTCGCCCAGCTCGACCTGCTGCGCGCTGCGCAGGCCACCGTCCACCTCCAGGCGCCAACCGCCCGCAGGCAGGTTGGGCAGCGTCAGGATGGCGCTCTTGCTGGCCACGTCCCAGCGCACGCTCTCGGGCTGCAGCGTCAGGTTGACGTTGGCGCCGGTCGCGATGAGGCGGTAGTTGGCCGGGTTCAGCACCGAGGACGGACCGGTGGTGTCGGCGCCGTCGGCGCCGGTCCACATGGCCTGGTCGAAGCTGATGGCGAGTTGCGTCAGCGGCAGCGGCACGAGCGCGCCCTCGCCGATGCTGGATGCGACGACCTTGGGCGCCTTGACGGGCGCGAGTTCGTCGATGCGGGTGGTCTGCGCGATGAGGATGCGGCCGTCGGCGGTCGCGACGATGCTCTCGCCGCGCGTGCCGCCGTCGGCGAGCTTGAGCGCACGGCGGCTGCTGAGCTCGATGGCCCAGACGGCGCCCTTGTGCGCGGCCGTGCTGCTGCCGTCGGCGGCCGTCGGCCGCTGCGGCGTGTTGCTGCTGGCCAGCAGCAGGCCCGCGAGGCCCGTGCCGGCCCTGCCGAAGGTGATGCTGTCGACCAGGCCGGCCAGGCGGTACTCCAGCTCGGCGCGGCCCTTGGTGGCGCCGCTCATGGGGAAGCTGACGATGTCGGTCGTCGCCTCGGGCAGCGCGCCGCGCACGTCGCTGCCGGTCCAGCGCACCGCCCACAGGCGGCCGTCCGGGCCGAAGGCGAGGTCACCGACGCGGGTGTTGCTGAAGTGGGTCCAGGCGCGGTTGGCTTCGGCCTTGGGGTCGAAGATCTCGACGCCGTTGCCGCTGGCCACATAGATGAGGCCGGTGCCGGGCTGGATGGCCAGCGCGTGCGTCAGCGGCTCGCCGGCCGGGGCGCGGGTGCGGCTGATGACGGCACCGCTGGCGGCATCGATCATCATCAGCTCAGCGCCGGTCATGACCCACAGGTTGCCGGCGGCGTCCAGCGCCATGTCGAGGATGGCGGCGGTGGTCGTGAACAGCGGCTGCACGGAGCGGCCGCCGTCCTTGCCGAAGCGGAACACCTCGTTGCGCTCGGTGCCGGCGCTGGCCAGCACGCTGCCGTCGGCCAGTTCGACCATGGCCAGCGCACCGATCTCGCCTTGGCTGGCGGCGAAGCCGCTGGCGAAGCCGCGCAACTGCAGTGGCGCGAGCACGGACTGCAGGTCGCTGCCCAGGCCGCCCAGCGCGGGCGTGATGACGAAGCCGGGCAGGCGCTGTGCGGCCTGTGCGAACAGGTCGCTGGCGGTGTAGTTGCGGTCGGGCGCGGCGGCCGGCAGTTCGGCGGTCTGGTCCAGCGTGTCGGTGACGCCCAGGCCCTGCTGGGCCTCGCTGCGGCTGCCGTCGTCGGGCAGCACGGCGTTGCTGACGCTGGCGGCCTCGCGGTTGCCGGCGTTGTCGGTGGCGACCGCCAGGAACTCGTAGCGGTGGCCGGCCTGGCCGGTGAACAGCGCGGTGCTTTCGGCGCCGGCCACCTGCTTCTGCCAGATTTTGAAGTCGCCGCCATCGGTGGCGACGTAGACCGTCACGTGCTTGACGCCCGAGGCGTCGTCGGCAGCCTTCCAACTGACCTTGTAGGTCGGTTGGCCGCTGGCGTTGTCGCCGCTGCTCGTGACCGTCACCGTGGTGACGGGCGCGTCGGCATCGAGCGTGTGGCTGATGGCGGTGCTGGCGATGGGCGGCGTGGCGTCGAAGAACACGCGGGCCGAGGCGGTGATGTTGGCACCGCTCTTGGCCAGCTCGCTGGCGCGGATGGTGTACGACACGAAGCCGCCGGCGGCGCGGCCGTTGGCGTCCGGCGGCAGCAGGCCACGCGACGGATCGTGCATCACTTCGCCGGTGTCGGGATCGATGGCCTGGATCAGCCAGGTCGCGACACGGGCGCCGGCGTCGATGCCGGCGCTGACACGCAGCACATAGCCTTTGGAGCCGGTGAAGTCGAAGTCGCCCTGGAAGACGGCCTGGCCGTCGGGGACGTGGATGTTGATGTCGCCGACCTTCAGGTCGCCCAGGCGCAGGCTGTAGGCGTCCAGATCGCTGTCGATGGGTGTCACCAGACGGATTTCCCCCACCGGGCCATTCGTCGTGTTGTTGAAGTTCAGTGTGTAGGGCAGCGCATAGTCGGCCGGCACATAGGTCGAGCCGTTGGCCGACGGCAGCACCTGCGGGCCGCGCACGCTGATGGCGGCGGCCGCGTTGGCCTGCGCCTGCGCGGCTTGTTGCAGGTAGCTGGTCAGGTTCAGCGCCTGCGGGCCGACGGGACGGAACTCGCCGTCCAGCACGCCGATGCTGCGCAGGTACTCCAGCTCCGCACGGTTGCCCGCGAAGACGTCAAAGCTGATGAAGTGCGTCGCCTGCGAGGCGTGCTGGTCGTAGTCGGCCGGGTTGGGTGCGACCGGCACGGGCACCTCGACAGAGCTGCCGTCCGACACGTCACGGACTTCGACAGACCCCACCGGCGCATGCGCAGCCTTGTCGTCGCCGGCATAGCGTGCGGTGTCGCCGTACCACTGCTGCACCTTGGCAAAGAAGCCCAGCAGGTCGGCCTGCGTGCGGTAGCTGTCGCCGGCCTTGCCCAGCAGGATGCCGGTGGCCAGCGTGGCGTTCAGGCTGAGCACGAGCGCGTCGCTGCGGATGGCGGGCGCCTGGCCCTCGGGGCGCAGCAGGCCTGCCGTCTCCAGCGCGCCCAGCCAGCCCTTCACCCACTGAGCCTCGTTGGCGGCCAGCACGGCCAGCGCGTTGGGCGCGGTCGCGTCCTTCAAGATGGCGGCGCGCAGCGCCTTGGCGTGCCGGGTCTGGTCGGCGATGAACTCGGCGCGGGTCAGCGTCGTGACGCTGGCCAGCGTGTCGAAGCGGAACGGCATGGCCACCGATTCCGTCTCGGTGATGTGGTCCTCGTCATGGGACAGGAACTTCTTTGTCAGGCCCTTGGAGATCTTGTCCAGCCCGCTGACGCCTTCGTCCAGGATGCCCGAAGCCTTCCAGTCCGGCCGGATGGCGTACAGCTTGTCGCGCAGGCCCTCGAAGTCCCAGGCCATCCACTCGGCCAGCCCCGGATAGGTCTGCACCTTGAACGTGGCGCCGGCAAAGCCGTTGGCGGTCAGGTCGAAGGCGTAGCCGGGCGCGAGGTTCCAGCCATTCGTGTTGGTCATGCCGTCCAGCGCGGCCCAGGGCACGTCGGCGCGCACGCCGGTGGTGGGCGTGGTGCCGTAGGACTGGGTATTGCCATTGCCCGCTTGAACGGCGCCGTCGGGCTTGCCCCCCACGTTGGTGCCGAACACGACGTACGGCAGGTTCAGGCCTTCCAGCACGTCCTTGCTGTTGCCCATGTCGCTGGCACCCACGTCGAAGCGAACGTAGGGCGTGTCGACGTTGGTGAGGCTTTGCAGGCTGACGCTGTAGGTCGCCGCCTCGCCGGGCTCGATGTTGCGCGGGCCGCCGATGCCGATGGCGGCATCCACCTCGATCATGCGCTCAACGAGGTAGCGGTAGGGCTCGACGACACGCGTGCCGTCGGGGTTGGTGACGATGACGTCGAACAGCCCCATCGGCACGTGGCGCAGGTCGAACACGGCGCGGATGCGGGTGGCGTCCAGCACCTGCCAGCGCTCGGGTTCGATCTCGAACTCTCCCGGGCGTGCCAGCTTGACCAGAGCGCCCGCCGCGAAGCGGGCGCCTTCAATGTCCATGGTGACCCAGCGATGGTCGTCGTCGCCGACGCCGCCCTGGTCAGGCGTGACCTTGGTGATGGACAGCGGCAGCAGATCGGCGCGCAGCGTGACCGGCACGGCGTCGGCTGCCTGCGTGGAAGCGCTCTCCGGGCGCGAGCGCACCAGGATGTAGTAGTCGCCCGCCTTGGTCGTCGGCACCAGCAGGGTCTGGTCGGGCGACACAGGGTTGCTGTAAGCGACGTCGAAGGCGCTGCCGGTGGGCACATCGTTCCAGCGAACGTAGACCTCGTTCGCACCGGCGGCGGCCGTGGAGTCGAGCAGTACGCGCAGCGTTTCGCCCGCGGCGACGCTGACTTTGTAGACCTGAGTCTGGCCGCTCGACAGCGTGGCGGCCAAGGATTGGCCCACCGTCAGCGTGGGGACCTCGACATGCAGCGCCGCGCCGGAGGCGATGCGGTTGTTGGCCTCGCCCGGCGGCAGATTCAGTCCCGTGTTCGTGTAGGTGATCTTGCCTTCGAAGACCTCGTTGTAGAGGTCGGGGCGCACGATCACGCGCCAGCTGCCGTCCTTGAGTGCGGGCAGCTTGGCTTTCAGCGTCGCGGTGTAGGTGCCATTCGCGCCCAGATCGCCCACGTGGGCCACCTTGCCGATCTGGATGTCGCTCAAGTCCCACGCAGCGTCGGCAGACAGGTACAGCGCATCCGTCCAGCGACCGTAGGCGGGGTTGATGGACTGGTTGGAGACGGTGAACGTGATCTCGATCTCGTCGCCTACCTTGGCGCTGCCAGGCACCACGACGTTGGTGACCACGAGGTCGGCTGGCGGAGGCGTCTCGATCCGCATGGGCTGCGCAGCCGCGGCGTTGTTGTTGTCGTCCTTGCCGAACTCCAGCACCTGGCCGGTGTCGCCACTGCCTGACACGCGGGCCGGGTCGGTGACAACGAACACGTAGTAGCTGCCCTCCAGGTCGCGCGGCGCGGTGTACGTCAGGCTGCCGCTGTAGCTGGCGCCGGCGGCGAGGCCGCCGCTGTGCTGCACATAGCCGAGGTAGCGGTCCTTGTTCAGATCCAGGAAGCGGTCCTTGGACAGGTAGACCATGTCGTACCAGCTGCCCTGGTCGTTCGGGGTCTTGCCGCCGAGGTTCTGCACGGTGTAGCTGACCGTGAAGTTCTGGCCGGCGATGACCGAGTCCTGCGCGGTGACGGCCGTGACCTGCAGGTCCGGTGGCGTGGCGAGCGTGATGGGGAGCAGGATCCTGGCGGTGTTGTTGCCCTCGTCCCTGAACTCAGGCACGCCGTTGGTGCCGCTTTCGCCGATGGTGGGCAGCCCGGCGCGGACGCTGCTGACCGCGTTGTTGTTGGCGATGCCCTGGAAGACGCCGGTGTCGGCCTTCACGATGAGGTTGAAGTCACCGCTGATCGACGTCGGCAGCGTGAAGGTGGCGGTCTGCGTGTAGCTCTCGCCGGGCTTCAGCGTGCGCCGCGGATTGGCGGCGTCAGTGGCCAGATTGACCTGGCTGGCATGCAGCATCACTTCGAGGCTGGAGCCGCGGTCCACCAGCGCGTAGTCGGTGGGATCCAGCGTGCCGTCGCGCGACAGATAGATACCGTCCATCCAGCCGGCAACGCGGGTCTCGCGGGTGCCACGGTTGGTGACGGTCCAGGTCGCGGTGATGGTCTCGCCCGACCCGGGGTTGGGCTTGTCGACGGTGATCGAGTCGATCTGCAGGTCGGGCTCGCGATAGATGATGCTCAGCGAGCCCTTGCCGAGGTTGTTGCCGGCATCGCTCTCGAAGGCCGACGTGACGTAGCCGACGTCCCGGGTGTAGGCATTGCGGTCCGAGTATTGGCTGTCGGGCTTCTGCCACTCGCTCTGCGCGGCGTAGTACCAGTCGTGCGAACCGAAGAACGGCGCGAGCTCGGACTCGTAGTGCCGGGCGTCGGTGATGACGTAGATGTAGTACTTGCCATCCGTGCCCGGCGGCAGCTTGACGACGGCACTGGCCGTGTAGCTCTGTCCCGCGCCGAGCGTCGTCGCGTTGCTGTGCACGACGGAGGCAAGTTGCGTGGCACGCGACGGAATGAAGGTGGGATCGGCGCTGATCCAGACGTTGTCTAGCCAGCCCTTGGTGCCGCTCCACACGGCCGCGCCGAAGTTCTGCACCGTCCAGGTGACCGTGCTCTCCTCGCCGGAGTAGTTGACGGGCAGCGTGGTGACGTTGGTGACGCGCAGGTCGGCCGGCGCGTTGGTGACGCTGGTCACCGCGCTGTTGATGTTGTTGGCCTCGTTGACCTCCGTCACGTCGTTGCGGCCGGTGTAGCTGTAGCCGGCATCGGTCTGCACGACCAGGTAGCCGCCACTGACCGACGGACCGAGGTTGACAGTCTGGCTGACGCTGTAGGTCTCGCCATTGCCCAGACCGCGCTGCTGCTTGAATTCGCCGAGCAGCCAATAGACCGTGGCCTTGGCAGGGTCGGGGTTGTCCATCAGCCAGACCTTGTCGGTCCAGCTGCCGTTGAACGCGTCGCCACGGTTCTTGACCGTGTAGTTGAAGGTGTAGCTGCCAGCGGCCTGTGCCGCGGCGGGCGCGCCCACGCCCGTGACCACCAGGTCAGGCGGCGTGATGCCCAGCACCGAGATGGCGCGGGCCTTGTAGTTGTTGTTGTCGGCCTGAGTCGGGTCGTCGGGGTTGATGTTGCTGGAAAGCGTGTCTTCCAGAATGGCGTCGTAGGTGTCGCTCCAGACGGTGACGTAGTACTGGCCCGTCTTCACGTCGTCCGGGAGCTGCACGTTGATCGAGCCCAGGTAGTCCTCGCCGACGGCGAGGTGGCCTGTGTGTGTGATCTGCCCGATCTTGATGTCGCCCTTGCCCGGATTGGGGCGGGACTTGTCGACGGTGAGCCAGACGGTATCGGTCCAGCTCTGCGTGGTGGCGGCATCGCCGCGCGTGACGGCCGAACCTTTGTTGGTGACCTTGTAGTCGACCTGGAAGCTGGCGCCGTGCACGGCCTGATCGGGCGCGACGACGTTGCTGGTCACGAGGTCGGCAAACGGAATGGCGTTGACGTGGATGCGCTGGGCGCGGGCGTTGTTCGCCTCGTTGGGATGCTCGTCGATGCGGTTGGCGCCGTCGGCGACCACGATGAGGTAGACATCGCCGCGGTAGCGGATGGGGATGTCCACGCCGTTGACGGTCGTGGTGTAGGGCTCGCCGCCTGGTGTGAGGGCCGAGCTACTGTCCACGCGGGCCAGCAGCAGGTCATCGGCGCTGACGATGCCGTCCAGCGACAGGTAGACGTAGTCTTGCCACCGGCCCGCCGTGGCCTCGGTGCCGACGTTGGCGACGGTGAACTTCAGGCCCGCGGAGGTGCCGGCAGTGACGTTGTCGGGCGCCTGGATGTCGGTGACGCGCAGGTCGGGCCGGTCGTTCAGGCTGATGGCGATGGCGTCCGTGTCGGTCGTCGCGTTGTTGTCGCGCGCAGGGCCGTACTCATAGACCTGCGGGTTGCCGCCGGTGCCGCCCAGGCTGTTGGTGATCACGCGCAGGCGGTAGCCGCCCTCGATCTTGCTCGGCAGGCGGACCTGCTCGGTGCGCGAGTAGCGCAGGCCAGCGTCCAGCCCACGGTCGTAGACGTAGGTGCCCAGCACGACGGTGGAGCCGTTCGGCGCGAGCAGCAGCACGGCGTCCTGCCATTGGCCGGCGGCGCGGGCGACGCCCTGGTTGAGAACGGTCCACGTGACGTCGATGAGCGCGCCTTCCTTGGCCGTGGCCTGGGTGTCCAGACCCTCGACGACCAGGTCTGGCGAGTCGCTCAGCGTGACCGGCACGGCCAGCGAGTGGCCCACGTTGTTGTTGCCGTAGACGAACTCGTAGACGCCGTTGTTGACGGCCGTCGACACGTTGAGGTACCAGTCGCCCGAGATGCCATCGGGCAGCCGCACATTGATGCTGCGGTTGTAGCTGTCCCCAACGGCCATCTGGCCGAGGTGGGCCGCGTTGCCCAGGTCAAAGCGCTGGCCGCTGCCGTCGGCATTGCGGCTGAGCCAGACACTGTCGGTCCAGCTCGTTGTGTTGGTGATGCCGATGCCGCGGTTGGCAACGCTCCACTGCACGGTCAGGTCACGGCCGCTGTAGGCAACGCTGGGCGTGCTGACCGACTCGACGCGCATATCCGCGTAGGCGACGGGCATCAAGTCGGTGGTGTGGCCCGCGCTCTTGACGTTGTTGGCTTCGCTGTCGCCTTCCCACACGGCGCCCGTGGCGTCGCTCTTCACAAAGACGGTGCCGCGGCGGCTGAAGGTCGGGCCGAAGCTGTAACTCAGGCTGCCGTCGTACCTCGCACCCGCGGCCAGGCCGCCGCTGTGCACGACGTTGCCCAGCACGATGTCGTCTCCGTCACCCAGCACGTCGTTCGTGCTGTAGATGATTCGGTCCGTCCAGGTCCCCGTGCGGCCAATGCCCGGCCCCGTGTTCTGGACGGTCCACTCCACCGTGATGCTGGCCGGGTCTGCGATGACCTGGGTGGGCGCGCTGACGCTGACGACGGTGAGGTCGGCGTAGGCGTCCTGTGCCACATCGATGGTCAGCGCTTGCTGGTTGTTGCCCTCGTTGGTCGACTCGTTGTTGGCGTTGCCCGCGTCGGTGACGACGATGAGACGCCACGAGCCCGACAGGTCGGCGGGCAGGGTGAAGGCCAGCGTGCCATCGCTGGACGCGCCGGCGCCAAGGCTGTCGATGACGCGCTCGCCCAGCAAGGTGTCACCGCCGTCGACATTGCCGTCGCGGGACAGGTAGACCTTCTCGCGTACGTTGGCCGCGGGCGCGTTGCCGAGGTTGCGCGTCTGCCAGTTCAGCGTGATGGCTTCGCCACCCTGCAGCACACCCGCGGTACCGAGGCTGCGCAGCGCCAGGTCGGGAGCGCTGACCGCGACGCTGGCTGTCGCGACGTTGTCCGCTTCGTTGGACTCGGTGACGTAGTTGCCGCGGTCTGCCACGACCTCCAGACGCCAGTTGCCGGGCGGCAGTGCCGGCACGCTCAGTTGCAGGTTCTGTGTCAGCGTGCCGCCCGCGGCCAGCGAGCGTGACGCCCAGGTCGTTGTCAGCACCTGGGTTGCTGCCACGCCCAGCGTATCGACCAGGCGGATTTCCTCGCCGAAGAAGCCGTTGACCGGGTCGTTGCCGCCGTTGCGCACCGTGTAGCTGAGCTGCACGGTCTGGCCCACGCGCCAATCGGAGGGCGCACTGAGGCCTTCGATCTGCAGATTGGGGCGGGGTTCGGCCTGTACCGTCGTGGGCTGCGCCGCAACGACGATGTTGTTGCCGCTGCGGTCCAGCTCATAGACCGCGCTGAAGGCATCGGTCTTGACGATGAAGTAGCGAGCGCCCGAGGCGTCGCGGGGCACGGTGAAATCCAAGCCGGCGGTGTAGCTGTCGCCCACGGCCAGCGCGCCGACGTGTGTCACCGACCCCAGCAGCGTGGACTGCGCCGTGAGAGTGGGCGTGCTGCTGAGGTAGACCTGGTCGACCCAGCGATTCACATCGGTGGCAATGGTGCCGCCGTTGCGGACGGACCACTCCACACGCGCGCCGCGGTTCGCATACAACTCGGCCGGCGTGCTGGTCAGTGCGGGCACGAGGTCGGCATAGGTCTGCGTGATCGTGATGGCATCGGAGATGCGGCGGTTGTCGGCGCGTGTGTCGGGCTCGCGCACGCTGGCGTTGGCGTCGGTGACGACCGCGATGCGGTAGCTGCCCTGGATGCGCGCCGGGATGCGGACGCTGACGCGGGCCGTGTAGCTGTCGCCCACAGCCAGCGCGGTGGTGTGCGTGAGCGCGCCCAGCAGCACGTCGTCGGCGTTGCCGATGACGCCGTCGCTGCTCAGGAGGATGCGATCCACCCAGGGCGCGTTCGCGGCAGCCGCACCTCGATTGGCGACGGTCCAGCTCACGTCCACGGTATCGCCCGAAGGTGCCGTGGCCGGTACGACGAGGCCGCTGACCGACAAGTCGGCGTACAGGCGCAGCGTCGCCTCAAAGCTGCCGGTCCCGGCGTTGTTGTTCTCGGCGTCGCCGGCAGCGTTGGTCTCGAACAGGATGCCGGCGCCATTGGCGGCGCTGTCGGCGGTGATGCTGATGTCGAAGGACCCGGCGCCCAGTGCACCGTCGGGCAGATCGAACTGCAGGCTGCGCGCACGCGACTCGCCTGGCGCCAGCGGCAGGCCGGCATTGCCGGCGAATGCGACCAGCGTGTTCAGCACGACAGCGCCAGCACTGCCGTCGGCGTTGCGCTGGCGGATGATGACGCGGTCCTGGTAGGTCACCGGCGTCGGCACGCTGCCTTGGTTGATGTCCTCCCACAGCAGCGTCACGCGGTCGCCGGACTGCAGGCCGGCGGCCTGCTGCAGATGGACATTGCGAACGGCCAGGTCGGGGCCGACCTCCAGCGTTTGCTGGGCGGTGTTGTCGTTCTCCAGCGAACCGCTGGCGTCGTACTCGGGCACTTGCGACAGCGCGTCGACGATGACGCGCAGCTGGTAGCGCCCGATCGCGTTCAGCCCGGCGGGCCAGTTGAAACTGGCATGGCGTGCGACGGAGTCGCCACCGTCCAGCGCCTGGGCTGTGAAGGCCTGACTGATGTTGGCCACCACGACGCCGGTGGTCGTGTTGATCAACTCCATGCGCTCCGTCCAGGCGCCACGGGCCATGGCATCGCCCGTGTTGACGGTCGTCCAGCTCACCGTCACCGGGGCGCCGCTGGTCCAGTCTCCGGCGGGGTCGATGCCCAGATCCTGGACCTGCAGGTTGGCGTAGTCGGCCAGCGTGCTGCTGAAGGAGGCAGTGCCGCGGTTGTTCTCCTCGGCGCGGCCGTTCTCGGGCTGGGTGTTGTCGGTGTCTGTCTCCACGGTGACTGCCAGGTCACCCACGCCGGCCGGGCCTTCTGGCAGGCGCAGCGTGACGCTGCGCGCCACGGACTGGCTGGCGGCGAGCGCGCCCGATTGCGCCTCGACGTAGGGCAGTTGCACCTGCGCCAACACCTCGCCGGTGCCGGCTCGGCGCACGACGACGCGCTCGTTGAAGTCGCCCAGCGTCGCGGAGACGCCCTGGTTGAGCGTGACCCAGCTGATCTGCACCGTGCTGCCGGACTGAAGCGCGCCGCCGGTGGCCGGTGCGACGGCCACATCGTTGACGACCAGATCCATGGCCGTGGGTTTGGCGGACAGGTCGATCTGGCGCGGTTGCCCCTGGCGGTTCACGAATGCGGCCAGGCGATAGGCCACGGGTGCGTCGGCCCGGTAGGCCGTGTCCAGCAGCAGCGTGTAACGGCCGGACACGCTGGCCACCACCTCGGCGTCGGCCAGCTGCTGGTTGTTGACTTCACGCCCGTAGGGGTCGATCACGCGCACGTAGGACGTGTAGTTGTAGCGACCGGTGCTGTAGTTGTAGGTACGTGCAGTCAGCTCGCGGAAATCGACGAACAGCCGGTCGCCAGCCAGCGCGTCGATGGCGTAGCTGACCATCTCGCCGGTGGGCTCGATGCGGCCCTCGACGACCTCGGCATCGGCCAGCGGCGTCGCGGCGCTTGCATCCAGTAGCCGGAAGGCATAGGTGTTGGCGTTGAAGTCGCTGCTGTTGATGTTGAGCGTGTAGCTGCCGGGCGCCAGTGTCAGCACCCTCACATCGGGCGTCTGGTTGCCAGCGTATAGCTGGCCACTCTGGCTGTCCGCACCGTAAGGGCCTGTCAACGACCAGGTGAGTGCGTAGTAGTTGGTCGATGTGCCGCTGTTGAGGCGATCCATGATGAGCGTGCGCGGCTCGGTCAGCGTGAAGCTGTAGCTGCGTGACTGGGTGACCGCGTCCAGCGTGCCCGAGACGGTCTGCCCCAACGTCAACGCGGTCGGCGTGCTGCCTGTGCCGACCTTGTCGACCTGGAAGGACATGCCGCCGCTGACGTTGCTGCCGTAGGTGTAGCCGGCCCAGTCAAAGACCAGATAGACCGGACCGCTGCCGGAAGCCGGTACGGCGGTGCCGTCGATGTTGGCGTTGCTCCAGCCGCTCAACGGCTGGCCGTAGCCGTTGAAGAACGCCCAGCGCGGAATGCTGCCGGACCCGGTCGACAGTGCGTTGAAGCGCAGCAGGTCGCCGGCCTGGGCATCGAGGCGCCAGACGCGGGCCTGGTAGTCCGAGGCCGAAGGGGCACTGACGGACTGGCCGAAGTCCAGCCGCGGGGTGGCGGCGTCGTCCATGCGGCGCCATGTGAAGTCGTAGCTGGAGCTGCTGTACTGTGCGGTGATCTCGACGGTGTAGACGCCCGCCGTCAGCAGGTAGGGGCGGTCCCAGCCAGTGCCGATGACGGCACCATTGGCGTCCAGCACGCGTGCGGTGTTGTAGTAGAAGCTGTAGTAGTCGGGGATGCTGTTGCGATCCAGGTACCAGGTGCCGGCCTCGGTGACCTCGAACTGGTAGCTGATCTTGCCGTTGGTCGCGAGGCTGCCGCGGGCCGACGTCGTCGAGACGATGGGCGTCGACGCGGCGCTGCTGCCCCAGCGGGCTTCCAGTGCCCAGGCGTTGTCCGCGCTGCCATCGCTGGCCGGGCGCGTGGCGCGCAGCAGCCAAGTGCCCGCAATGCTCAGGTCCAGCTCCAGCGCGGCGCCTGTCGGGTTCCAGGTGGAGACAAGACTGCCATTGGGGTCGATCAGCTGCACCGCGCCGCTGCCTGGCCATTGGCTGGCAGCAAGGTGCAGGTGGTCTCCGGCGGCGACAGGCAGGCTCCACAGCGTGACCGTGTCGGCGCCGGCGCCGGCGGCGGCGGTCAGCGCGCGGTTGACCTCGGGCTGGCGGTTCAGCTGGTTGGGCGAGGGCACTTGCCGGGGCGTGAAGCGCACCGTGCTCGTGACCGCGTCGGTCGAGCCATTGATGCGCACGATGTAGTCGCCTGCACCGAGGAAGATGCGGCGCACGCTTGGGGCCTGCCCGGCGCTGACGTAACCGTCGCTGAGCGAGGTGCCGTTGGGCGACAGCAGTTGGATGCGGCCTTGGCCCACGTCCACGCCCATGCCTTGCAACTCGACCCAGCCGGCGGTGGCCAAGCGCAGGCTCAGGTCGCGCTGGTCTTGCCGCGTGGCAAGCGTCGTCGCCACGGGGGTGTCCCAAGCGAGAGCGTCGGAGCGGGTGGAGGGCTGCCGCAGCGTGGCCTCGAAATGGACGGGGCTGGACGTAGGGTAGTACTGCTTGGCGATCAGGTAGACCGGCCCGGTCTGGGCGGCCGTGAAGCCGACGGAGCTGGCGTAGGTCCAGTCGGTGCCCGTCACGGTGCGGCCTGCCGCATCCACCAACGTGTAGCGGAAATAGTCGGGGTAGGCCGTGGGCGTCGTGAAATCCAGGTTGTAGGCCTGGCCCGCGACGACATCGAAGCTGTGCGACACCAGCGTGCGGCCGGCGGGCAGGTCGCCGCTGATCTGGGTGGCATCGCCGTGCGAGACGGCCGCGGCTTGCAGATCCAGCAAGCGGAACGCATAGCCAGGCGTTGCGGCATTGGACAGGGCCGTGATGTCGACGCTGTAGGTGCCGGCCGGCAGGCGGCGTGCGTAGTAGCTCTCGACGCTGGACAGCGACAGGCTGGCGACGTCGCCACGGGGGCCCGTCATGCGCAGATTGGCCGAGCCGGACTGCGGGTCGATGAGAACGGTGCGGTCTTCGGTCAGTGTGAAGCTGTAGTGATTGATGTCACCCGGGTTGGCGATGCTGCCGGACACGAGGCTGCCCAGCGCCAGTGCCGTGCGTGGCTCGCTGTAGCTGCGCAGCGTGAAGCTGCCGTTGATGGCCGAGGTGTCGGTGCTGCTGCCGTAGGCGTAGAGCACGTAACGGCCGGTCTCGCCCAGCGTCACGCGCTGCGAGTAGTCGCTGTTGCCAGACGCGTTGCCATTGACGACCGTGTTGCCGCTGGGGCCGACCAGCGTGTAGGAAAGGCTGCCTGAGTTCAGCCGGGCATCCAGCAACAGCGCCTGTCCCTGCGTGCCGTCGAGCTGCCAGGCCTGGGCCTGCTGTCCTTGGGGCAGGCCGATGATGGCTGGCGTGCCCACGGCAATGGCGGGCAGGCGGGCCTCGGTATCGGCCAGAACGCGCCAGGTGCCGGGGTTCTCGCGCGAGGCGGTCAGTCGCAGCTCGTAGCTGCCAGCCGGCAGGTCGAGCAGTTGGTGAACGTCGCTGTAGTACAGGTTGGTCCTGGACAGCGGCGTGCCGGCTGCATCGGTGCGCACCAGCGTCGCGTCGTAGTAGTCGCCCGAGGCGTTCAGCCACAGGCGCGTCGGGTCGGTCAGCGTGAAGCGCAGCCGTTGCTCGTCCGCAGCATGCAGCATGTTGCCGATGGCGCTGCTGCCCAGCACCAGATCGGACACCTTGCGTTCGACCTGCTGCAGCTTGAAGCTCTCCGTCGCGGTCAGACCCGAGGAGTAGCTGCTGGCGCCAAGCGCCAGCGTGTAGCTGCCGCTTTGTGCCGCCGTGAAGCTGATGGCCTTGTTCGCGTCCCACCAGTCGCCACCGAAACCGCCGTACAGCACCTCGGCACCACTGCCGTCGAAGACGCGCACGCGGTAGCCGCGGTCATAGGGCGGCACGGTCGTGGTCGAGAAGGTGTAGGTGCGGCCCGCCTCGGCATTGAAGCGCAGCAGGCCGTCGGCCACGCCGTCGGTCCAGCTGATGTTGAAGCCCGTGCTGGGATCGATGTTGCGCACGGCGCCAGCCGTCAGCGTGGCGCTGAAGCGGTCGTCGGCGCCGGGCACCGTGTAGTAGTCGCTGCGCTGCACGCGCACGGTGTAGCGGCCGGCAGCCAGGCCCCAGACCCGCGTGCCGCCGTAGGACAGCACATCGACCGTGTTGCCACTGGCGTCGAGAACCGTGTAGTTCTTGGCAGAGCCGGTGGAACTGAGTGTGTCGATCAGCAGTTGGCTGGCGCTGCTCAGGTTGAGGCTGAAGTCGCGCGTGTCGTAGGACTGCAGGAAGCGACCGCTGATGGTGTCGCCCAGCGACACGCTGGGTGCGGTCAGCGGAGCGGTCGACAGCTCGAAGCGCAGCGCGGTGGTGCCGGCCGAGAAGGTGTTGCGTGCCACGGCCAGCAGGTAGTGGCCGTCGCGCGGTACGTTGAGTGCGACGGGCGTCTGCGAGGACGGGTCGCCTTGGGTCAGCAGCGAACCACCCTGGTCATACAGGCGGAACCAGTTGTCGGCGCCTGCGCCGGCGATACCGCGCAGATAGGTCTTCACGTCGGCATCCAGCACGACGTCGAACAGCTCGTAGGCATCGCTGGCTGCCAGGTCCACCGACACGGCGGTGTCCGTCGTGATGGGGCTGCTGTGTGCTGCGTCGCGCAGGCTGAAGCGGGCCGGGCCGCTGCCGCCGGATAGGCTGAGCGTGTATTCGCCGGCCGGCAGCCAGCGCACGGGCGCCTGCCAGCTGCGGTTGCGGCCGTCGTAGAAGGATTCGCGCCAGGTGCCGCTCGCCTCGCTGCCGCGCGGGCCGCTCAGCGACCACTGCGTCCAGTTGCCTTCCTGCCACTCCATGGCGAACCAGCCGTCGGTGGCCTGCGTGAAGCGGTAGGTGGGCGTCGCGACGTCGGTGTTGGACGTGCTGACCTCGTTGCCCAGCGTCACGGCCACGGCTTGCGGCGGCTGCACCGGTATGGCGGCGTTGCGTGTGATGCGCAGCGCCACGCTGGCAGCGCCGCTGCCGGCCTGCCGCACCAGGCGCAGGAACACGGGGCCGTTGGCTGCGCCCTGGGTGACGCTGGTACCGCCCGTCACGGCCAGCGCGCGGCCGAAGGCGTCGTAGGCCAGCACGGTGAAGTCGGAGGACGGTGCCGACAGCGCGAGCGTGAAGCGGTCGCCGGGGGTGGCATCGAGTCGCCACAGTTGCGACTGCCCGATGGCCAGGTCGCGCAGGTTGTTGTCGCCGTCCATGGCGGCAGTAGCTGCGCTGGAGAAGGGTGTCATCGTGACGCCGACGCTGCCTGTGGAGAGGCCGGTGGCGCGCATCTCCAGCCGGTAGGTGCCTGGGGCCAGGTAGCGCACCGGTGCGGCGCTGCCGCGCTGGTTGCTCAACGTCGCCCAGTCGAACTCGGTACCGCGCGGGCCGGTCAGCCGCCATTGCGCGCCTTCGAAGGCGGTCGACGGCTCCAGCACGAATGCACCGCCGCTGCTCACCACGAGGTCGGTCGCGACCACCTGGCCGCTGTAGCCGAGGTCCAGGTTGACCTGCAGCGGACTTTCTGCCGCAACCGCCTGGATGCCAGGCGTGGCCGGTGTCCAGGTCGACAGGCGCAGCTGCCCCCGTTGCGCGCCATTCGTCAGGTGGGGGTCTGCCCAGATGTAGTAGCTGCCGCTCTGCGGCAGGCTGACCGTGGCGACCTGGCCCACCACCACGCTGCCGCCGCCGACGCGGGTGCCGTTCGCGTCCGTGACGATCCAGTTCGCCGTGTTGGGCGCCTGGTTGCGGGCTCGCTCTACCGTGACGCTCAGCGTGCCGGTCGGCGCATCGCCGCCGCTGCCGGCTACCAGGGGATTGAAGCCCATGTTGCCAAAGGCGCTGAAGCCCAGCACGTACACGCCCGTGCGCGGCACGGTGAAGCTCAGCGGGCTGTCGTCGGTGCTGCTGACCTGGTTGCCCGCCAGATCGAAGACGCGCAGGTAGCCGTCAAAGCCGGGGCCATTGGGCGTGGAGACCTTGAGGACCTCGCCCGCGCTCAGCACCATGCGATAGAAGTCGACATCGCGCGTGGGGAAGCTCCCGTCGCCGATGCGCATGTCCAGCACCGTGCTGGCGCCAGGCGCGACCAGTGCGTCGACCGCCTGCGCCAGGCTGTCTGGCGGCTCGGTCGCGGTGACGGAGCCAGCCGCCGCCGTGCGCCTGACGGTCAGTGCAACCTGGGCCGCGGGCACCGTGGCGCCCGCGAGCGGCGCGGTCAGCGGGTCATAGCTGGTGTTGGCGGAACGGCTGGTACCGAGGTAGACCACCCCCGTGTTGGTGGCCGTCCACAGCAAATGCCCCGAGGTGGCGCTGGCCAGCTGATGGCCGGCATCATCGAACAGGCGCAGGGCCCAGTCCGTGACGCCGTCCGGCAGCGCGATATCCAGCTGATCACCGGCCGCTACCAGCAGCCGTTTCAGCGACACGTCCAGCATGCCAGCCGGGTTGCCGCCCAGCGAGAGCAGCAGGCTCCGGGTCGTCCCGGCTGCTACCAGCAGTTCGCCGGCCGAAAGGATGCTGTTGTCCGTGTTGACGGCATCTGGCAACCCTTCGTAGCCCAGCGACAGTTGCTGGGCGCCGTTGGCTTCCACGCGTACGACCTGACCACCCAGGGCGACGTCTGCAGGCACTGGGAGGTTGCTGCCGCTGGCCGCGGCTGGTGCATCGGCTGCGGACAATAGGCGAAAGCCCACGGTGCCGGTGGCTCGGGCGGAGCCCTTCAGTCGCAACACGTAGCTGCCGGCTGCCAGCCGCATCGGGTCGCTCTGGCCATCCTGGCTGCCGAAGCTGCCGGTGCGCACCTGCGTGTCTGTGTCTACGCGGCGCAGCTCCCAGTTCAGGTCACTGCGCGGCTGGGACAGCTGGTCCCACTGCACCAGCGTGTTGCGATCCACGTTGAAGCGATATTCCACGCCATCGCCGGGCTGGGCAAGGTGGGCGGTCGTGGCCTGACCCAAGATCAGATCGAACTGCTGCAGGGGGCTGCGCCACAACGTGACGCCATAGTCCAGCGCTGCGGTTGCACCACTTGTCCCCTCGATCGACAGCCAATACGTGCCCGTGCTGCTCGCCGTGAACACGTCGCTGTCGGCGGCCAGCGATCTGGGGCCCCACGCCGTCCGTGCCTGCGGATCGAACAGCGTGAAGCTGCCGCCTGTGTTGCCCGGCGCGGGCTGCATGAACAGGCGGTCTCCGGCCGTCAGGTTGATGCTGTACATCGCTGCCTGAGTGCCGGCTTCAAGCCTTCCTGTCACTGGCACGCCGGTCTGCAAGACTCTGGATGCTTCGATGCCGAGCAGCCGGAAGCTGTAGTTGCCGGTGCGGTCGCCCACGCCGTCCACGGTGAGCGTGTAGGTCCCGGGGTTCAGGTCGAGGAAGCGATCACCGGTGCCATCCAGGGCGCGGAAGCTGAACTGGTCGGTCGCGTTGGGTCCCTCCAGTTGCCATTGGATCTGTGTGCCCTCGGTGCCGTCGAACAGAAAGCGCGTCTGTTCCGTCAGCGTGAACTGGTAGCGGTCCTGCTCACCCGGCTGGTCGATGGCGCCGGCGATCTGATGTACGCCTGGCATTGCGTCGGCTGACAGCAGCAGCTTGGGCTCGAGCGTCTCGATCTTCCAGCTATGCCGTCCGGTGTGCGGCGCGTGTGCAGATGACTTCGTGGACGCACGACGCAAAGCAGCGGCCGCGCGGGCGCGCAAGGTCTTGACCGACATCACTAACTCCCTGAAATTTGTTTGGGCCTGCTCTGCGATTTCAGATGCTCGCCGACGGCAGAAGCCAGGCCACGGGCAGCAGGGAGGCCGCTAAATTCTGGAGGAGCAATGTGTCGGACCAGCTCATGCAGACCTCCAATCAAGGGGGCTCGCGTGTCCCGAAAGGCAGTGACTCGCTTGCCCCTAGAGGCGATGCTTGAGTTCCGACTGCTTGCGAGCAGTCCCCGACCAGTCGCTGGATGAGATTGCCCACAAGCCTGACTTGATGGATTCGGGGGGCTCGTCAGTCGAACCTGGCGATCGCTGACGTGCAGACCGAGACCAGGCGGCCGCGCTCCGTTTCGTCGCCGGCGAGCGGATTGCGTTGCGAGGCGCCGCCGACTGATGTCAGGCGTAGCGCGTCGCGCGCCCCTCGCGCACGAAGGCCCACAGCTGCAGGCCCAGGTCGCGCGCGGTCGCGATGGCCAGGCTGCTGGGCGCCGACATGCAGGCCAGCAGCCCCACACCCGCCATGGCTGCCTTGTGCACCAGCTCGTGGCTGGCGCGGCTGGACATCAGCACGAAGCCGTCGCCCGTGTCCACGCCGCGGCGGGCGAGGGCGCCGGTCAGCTTGTCCAGCGCGTTGTGGCGGCCAATGTCCTCGCGGGCCAGCAGCAGCGTGCCGTCGGGCTGGCACCAGGCCGCGCCGTGCAGGCCGCCGCAGCGGGCGTTCAGCGGCTGGGCCGCCGGCAGCGCCGCCAGCGCGCGGGCCAGTGCGCCGTCGACCAGCTCTGGTGCCGTGACGGCGGCGGGCCGCACGGCGCCCAGCTGCGCCAGGCTCTCCACGCCGCACAGGCCGCAGCCGGTGCGGCCCGCCAGCGTGCGGCGGCGCTGCCTCAGGCGCTGCTCGCAGCCGGCCGTCACGGTCAGCGCCAGCTCGATGCCGTCGGGCTGCGTCGTGGGCTCCACATCCAGCAGCTCACGCGGCGAGGCGAACCAGCCCTCGGCAATGCCGAAGCCCAGCGCGAAGTCGTCCAGGTCGGCCGGCGTGGCGAGCATGACGGCCTGGGAGACGCCGTTGACGGTCAGCGCCACAGGCGTCTCGACGGCCACCTCTTCTTCCGTGGCGGTGTTCAGGGGTCTCGATCTCAGCAGCGCGTCCATCGCGGCGATGATAGAAGTCCGACCTTGCTGGAGCTGCCGTGTACCTGCCCCAACATTTCGATTCGACGGACCTTGGCCATGCGCTGCGGCTGATCGCCGAGCATCCGCTGGCCCTGCTGGTCGGGCCGGACGCCGGTGGCGCGAGCTTCGGCAGCCACCTGCCGCTGGTGGCCGAGCCGACGGGTGACGGTTTCATGCTGGAAGGCCACATGGCGCGTGCCAACCCGCACTGGGGCTGGCTGTCGCAGCAGAAGTCGCTGCTGGCGGTGTTCAGCGGGCCCAGCGCCTACGTGAGCCCCCGGCACTACGACTCGCTGCAGAACGTGCCGACCTGGAACTATGCGGCCCTGCATGCCTATGGCGACATCGCGCTGGTCGACGGCGCCGCCGACAAGGACGCGCTGCTGAAGCGGCTCATCCGGCAGTTCGAGCCCGGGTACGCGGAGCAGTGGCGCGGCCTGCCTGAGGCCTACCAGCACAAGCTGCTGGGCGCCATCGTCGGCTTTCGCATCCGCGTGACGCGCTGGGAGCTCAAGCTGAAGATGAGCCAGAACCGTGCGGCCGTCGAGCGGCAGCGCATCCGCGAGGCGCTGGCGGTGTCGGAGTTGGCCGACGACCGGCTGGTGGCGGCCTGGATGGCGCGGCTGGCGGGCTGAGCCGCCGCGGCAGTGCGGGCTGGGGGGTGAATATCCCCGGCCAAACGCGCAAGCGCTTGACCCGGTGTTGCAGCGCTGCGGCGCTACCGTCCGGCCGGTTTCAGGCCCGACGAGAACACCTCATGAACGAGACAAGCTGCGTGAAGACACCGCCCCGGCTGGTGGCCGTGGTGCTTGCCCTGGTGCTGCCGCTGCTGGCGCCGCAGGCGCTGGCCGACGGGGCCGTCACGGAACCCGCCGTTCGGGCGCTGGCCGCGACGGGGCCGCAGTGGGGGTTCGAGATGTCCGGGCGCACACCCGACCCGGCGGTGCGCTTCGGCCGCCTGTCCAACGGGCTGCGCTACGCCCTGCAGCACAACGAGACGCCCAGGGACGGCGTGGCCATGCGTCTGCGCATCGGCTCGGGCTCGCTGCAGGAGCGTGACGAGGAGCGGGGCCTGTCCCACTTCCTGGAGCACATGGCCTTCCGGGGCAGCGCCAAGGTGGCGGACGGGGAGGTCGTCCGCATGCTGGAGCGCCAGGGCCTGCGCTTCGGGGCCGACACCAATGCCACGACCGGGCTGGACCAGACGATCTATCACTTCAACTTCCCCAGGGCCGATGCGGCCGCGCTGGACACGGGGCTGATGCTGTTTCGCGAGATCGGCGAGCGGCTGGTGCTGGACCCGCAGCTCATCGAGCAGGAGAAGGGCGTCATCCTGTCCGAGGAGCGCGTGCGCGACCTGCCGCCGCGGCGAGCCGGCGTGGCGCAGTTGCAGCAACAGCTGGAGGGCGCTCGGGTGGTCCAGCGCCTGCCGATCGGTCGCATCGAGACCGTCCGCGCCGCGACGGCCGAGCGCCTGCGCCGCTACTACACGGCCAACTACCGGCCGGACAACGCCACGCTGATCGTCGTGGGCAACATCGACGTGGACGCGGTGGAGCGCCAGATCCGCGATCGCTTTGGCGACTGGCGCAACAACGCATCGCCCGACACGGTGGACCTGGGCGTGGCCAGGCCCACGCGGCCCGTCGTCGAGCTCGTGACCCCGGACGGTCCCAGCGCGCTCGCGCTCACCTGGCTGCGGCCGGTGGACGTGCGTCCGCACACACCGGCGGTCTCGCGCGAGTTCCTGGTGCAGGGGCTGGCGGTCGGCGCGCTCAACCAGCGCCTGAGGGACCGTGCGCAGCAGCCGGGCAGCCCGCTGCTCGGCGCCACGGCCAGCGTGCAGGCCTCGGTATACGGTGCGGCCGGGCTGGCCCAGCTGACGATGCAGGCCCAGCCGGGGCGATGGGCCGACGCGCTCGACGCCGCGGTGGCCGAACTGCGGCAGCTGCTGGTCCACGGCGTGACCGAGGCCGACATGCAGCGCTTGTTGCCGGGCGTGCGCAGCCAGATGCAGGCCCGCCTGGCTCAGGAGCCTACGCGGCCCCATGCGGCGATTGCCGACCGGTTGCTCAACGCGGTCCACCCGCATTCGCCCTACCTGAGCGCACAACAGGCGCTGGCCGAAACGGAGCCGCTGCTGGCCAGCCTGCGCCCCGAGGAGCTGACCGCCGCGCTGCGCGACTGCTTCGGAAGCCCCGAGCCGCTGCTGTTCCGCGGCACGCAGTCCGGCGCCGTCGGTGTCGAGGCGCTGGCGCAGAAGCTGGCCGACGCGATGGCGCGGCCGGTGGCCGAGCCGGTGGTCGTTGCGCCGGCGGACTGGCCCTACACCGACTTCGGGCCGCCCAGCGCCATCGTCGCCCGCACGCAGGACGCCGAGCTGGGCACGACGAATGTCCGGTTCGCCAACGGCACGCGCCTGGTGGTCAAGAGCACTGCGCAGCAGAAGGACAGCGTGAGCGTGCGTGTCCAGCTGGGCCATGGACGCGCCGGCATCGCCCCCCGGCATTGGCATGCCATCTGGGCGCTGGGCTCTGCCGTCACCATGGGCGGCACCGGCCAGCGCTCGGCGGTGGAAGTCCAGCAGTGGCGGCAACGTGGTGGCAAGCGCATCTCCGTCGGCTTCGGTGTGGGCACGCAGGCGTTCACGCTGTCGGGCACGACCCGTCCCGCCGACCTGCTGGCCCAGCTGCAGCTGCTGGCCGCTCACGCGCGGGATCCCGGCTTTCGTCTCGAGTTCGGCGAGAAGCTGGCCGCGCTGGGCGGCAGCCTGGTGGGTTCGCTGGAGGCGCGGCCGGCGGCCGTCCATGATCGCGAGGTCGCGCGCGTCATGAACCGCGGCGATGCTCGCCTGGGCCTGCCGATCAGCGCGGCCGACGTGAGAGCCACGCGGGCCGACGAGCTCCCGGTCATCCTGAAGCCGGCGCTGGCCAGCGCCCCGGACATCTTCATCGTCGGCGACGTGACCGAAGAAGCCGCCATCGCGGCGGTGCAGGCCACCTTCGGCGCCGGCGACGAGCAGCCCCGCCAGCCGCGCGCCGAACTGAAGCTCGAGCCCGTGGCAGGCGGCGGTGCGCCCCATGTGGTCTACCACCGCGGTCGGGCGGACCAGGCGGTGCTGGGCTGGTACTGGTCCATACCCGACCACTGGGCGGACCCCGCGCTGTCCTATACCGGCCGGGTGGCTGGCGCGATGCTGCGGGCCCGCCTGACGGACACGGTGCGGGCGACGCTGGGCATCACCTATTCGCCGCAGGCGGGGGCGGGCGGCTCGATGGACGTGCCGGGCTCGGGGCGCCTGTTCGTGACCATCGAAACGCCGCCCGAGAAGTTTGAGGTCGTTCGCGAGTTGCTGCGCACGCAACTGCGCGAACTGGCCGACCAGCCCGTCAGCGCCGACGAGCTGGCGCGCGCCAGGCAGCCGCACGTGGAGAGCGCGTTGAAGGCGCCTGAGAGCGCCAGCTACTGGTTGCTGTGGCTGCCGCGCATCCAGGCGGACCCGCGCATGAAGGCCGCCATGCAGGCCGAAGTCGCCGGCTTGCAGGCGGTCACCGCGCAGGACGTGCAGGCGTACTTCCGCGATCACATCGCGCCGCGTGCGCCCATCGAGGTGGTCGCGCGCGCGGCGGAGCCGGTGGCAGCGAAATAGAGCTCTGAGAGCTCAGGCGGGGACCGTCTCGCCCAGCGCCCGCCGCAGCGCCATCGCGGCATGCGGCGCGCGCTCCTTGGCGCCGCTGATGAAGAAGACGAACACGTCGCGCGGCGCGGCGGCCGGGGCGGGCGGCTCGATGCGCGGCACGCCGTCGGGTTCGCCGCCCTGCGCCCAGGCGTGCGCGGCGCCGGCCAGCGCCGGGAAGACCTCGGGCCGGCAGCCCAGCGGCTCGTCGGCCTGCGTGCGCATGATGCGGGCGTAGACGAAGTCGCCCGTGGGCTCGGCGATGGCGGGGTAGTCGTCGGACTCGGTGAACACCGTCGCCGCCTTGTATTGCCGCGCCAGCGCCAGGTACTCGGGGCACTGGAAGCTGGCGTGCCTCACGTCCAGCGCGTGGCGCAGCGGCAGGCCGTCGACGCTGGCCGGCAGCAGTTCCAGGAACGCCGTCAGGTCGGCCGCGTCGAACTTGTGCGTCGGCGCCAGCTGCCAGACGATGGGGCCCAGCTTGTCGCCCAGCTCGGCAATGCCCGAGTCGATGAAGCGCCTGATGGAGTCGGCGCCATCGGCCAGCACGCGGCGCTGCGTCGCGAAGCGGATGGCCTTCAGCGAGAACTGGAAGCCGTCGGGCGACTCCTGGCGCCACTTGGCGAAGGTGGCCGGCTTCTGGGCGCCGTAGTAGGTGCTGTTGATCTCGATGGCCGTGAGCCGGCGGCTCGCGTACTCCAGCTCGCGCGCCTGCGGCCAGCCCTTGGGATAGAAGTTGTCGCGCCACGGCTCGAAGTTCCAGCCGCCGATGCCGACCCTGATCTTTCCTTCGCTCACGCTGCCTCCTCGCCGATGCCTGTATGGAAAACCAGTCTATCGGCGCGCCGCGCTGCCGGCAACAAAAAAGCCGGCGTGGCGCCGGCTTCGAGTTGGGGGCTTACATGCCCGCGTAGTTGGGGCCGCCGCCGCCTTCGGGCGTGACCCAGACGATGTTCTGCGTCGGGTCCTTGATGTCGCAGGTCTTGCAGTGCACGCAGTTCTGCGCGTTGATCTGCAGGCGCTGGCCGGCGCCGGCCTCGTTGGGCACGAACTCGTAGACACCCGCCGGGCAGTAGCGGCTCTCGGGCCCGGCGTAGGTGGCGAGGTTGACCTGCACCGGCACAGCGTCGCTCTTCAGCGTCAGGTGGGCGGGCTGGTTCTCCTCGTGGTTGGTGTTGGAGATGAACACCGAAGACAGGCGGTCGAAGCTCAGCTTGCCGTCCGGCTTGGGGTAGGCGATGGGCTGGCACTCGGCAGCCGGACGCAGCGCCTGGTGGTCGGCCTTGTGGTTGTGCAGCGTCCACGGCGGCGTGGCGACGCCCAGCTTGGGCAGCAGCCACTGCTCGATGCCGGTCATCAGCTTGCCGACGGTCTGGCCCTTCTTGAACCAGAGCTTGAAGTTGCGGCTCTGCTGCAGCTCCTCGTTCAGCCAGCTCTTCTCGAAGGCCGCGGGGTAGGCCGTCAGCTCGTCCTGCGCGCGGCCGGCGTCCAGCGCCGGGGCCAGGGCCTCGGCGGCCAGCATGCCGCTCTTGATGGCCGCGTGGCTGCCCTTGATGCGGGCGGCGTTCAGGTAGCCGGCGTCGCAGCCGACCAGGCAGCCGCCGGGGAACACCGTCTTGGGCAGCGCCTGCGGCGTGCCGTTGTTGATGGCGCGCGCGCCGTAGCCGATGCGCTTGCCGCCTTCGATGTGCGCGCGGATGGCCGGGTGGGTCTTCCAGCGCTGCATCTCCTCGAAGGGGCTCAGGTAGGGGTTGTCGTAGTCCAGCCCGATGACGAAGCCCAGCGTGACCTTGTTGTCGGCCAGGTGGTAGAGGAAGCCGCCGCCGAAGGTGTCGCCCTCCATCGGCCAGCCGGCGGTGTGCACGACCTTGCCGGGCTGCGCCTTGTCGGCGGGGATCTCCCACAGTTCCTTGATGCCGATGGCAAAGGTCTGCGTGTCCTTGCCCGCGGTCAGGTCGTACTTGGCCAGCAACTGTTTGCCCAGGTGGCCGCGCGCGCCTTCGGCGAACACGGTGTACTTGCCAAGCAGTTCCATGCCGAGCTGGAAGTTGTCGCCGGGCTCGCCTTCCTTGGTGATGCCCATGTTGCCCGTGGCCACGCCCTTCACGCGGCCCTGCTCGTCGTAGACCACCTCGGCCGCAGCGAAGCCGGGGAAGATCTCGATGCCCAGGCTTTCAGCCTGCTGCGCCATCCACTTGACGACGTCGCTCAGGCTGATGACGTAGCAGCCGTCGTTGTGGAAGTTGCGCGGCACCAGCGCGTCGGGCGTGCGCGTGCTGCCGGTCTCGCTCAGCAGCAGCACGTCGTCGCCGGTCACGGCCTGGTTCAGCGGGGCGCCGAGTTCCTTCCAGTTCGGGAACAGCTCGGTGATGGCGCGCGGGTCCATGACGGCGCCGGACAGGATGTGCGCGCCGGGCTCCGAGCCCTTTTCCAGCACGACGATGTTGGCGTCGGGCTTGATCTGCTTGAGGCGGATGGCCGTGGCCAGGCCGGCCGGGCCGCCACCGACGACGACCACGTCGTACTCCATGGACTCGCGCGGGCCGAACTGGGCGAGGATTTCTTCTGAGGTCATGCCGAGTCTCCGGACTTTGAATTGGGCGCGATTCTAAGGACGTGGAATCAAAAATAGAACGGTCGTGCTTTTCTAGTGCCGCGCCTCTAGGCCGGTAGGATCGGCAACGCATCACGAAGAGGCAGTCTCATGAGTTACTCCATCAATCTCGAAGGCCGCGTGGCCCTCGTCACCGGGGCGTCCAGCGGGCTGGGCGCGCAGTTCGCGCGCACGCTGTCGCAGGCCGGCGCCTGCGTCGTGCTGGCCGGCCGCCGCCTCGAACGGCTGAAGGACCTGCGCGCCGAGATCGAAGGCAACGGCGGCGACGCCCATGTCGTGCAGCTGGACGTGACCGACGTCGCCAGCATCAAGGCTGCCGTGGCGCACGCCGAGACCGAGGTGGGCACGCTGGATATCCTCATCAACAACTCCGGCGTCAGCACCACGCAGCGCCTGACCGACGTCACCGAGAACGACTACGACTACGTGATGGACACCAACACGCGCGGCGCGTTCTTCGTCGCGCAGGAGGTGGGCAAGCGCATGCTGGCGCGCGCACGCGGCGCGGCGCCGGGCTCGTTCGTCGGCGGGCGCATCGTCAACGTGGCATCCATGGCGGGGCTGCGCGTGCTGGGCCAGATCGGCGTCTACGCGATGAGCAAGGCCGCGGTCATCCACATGACCCGCGCCATGGCGCTGGAGTGGGGCAAGTACGGCATCAACGTGAATGCGATCTGCCCCGGCTACATCGACACCGAGATCAACCACCACCACTGGAGCACCGAGCAGGGCAGGAAGCTCGTGGAGCTGCTGCCGCGCAAGCGCGTGGGCCAGCCGCAGGATCTGGACACGGCGCTGCTGATGCTGTGTGCCAACGAGAGCCATTTCATCAATGGCGCGGTCATCCAGGCTGACGATGGCTTCGGAGTCTGAATGCTCAAGCGAGACCTGACCCCACTCGAAGCCCGCGTCCTGGCCGTCCTCGTCGAGAAGGAATCCACCGTGCCGGACAGCTACCCGCTGTCGGCCAACGCGTTGACCGCGGGCTGCAACCAGAAGACGGCGCGCGACCCGGTCATGGACGTCAGCGAGGCCGAGGTGCTGGCCACCATTGAGGAACTGAAGTCGCTGAGTCTGGTCAACACCGTCAGCGGCAGCCGTGTGGTGCGCTACGAGCACAACTTCGCGCGCGGCGTCGGCGTGCCCGGCGCGGCGATGGCGCTGCTGACGCAGCTGATGCTGCGCGGCCCGCAGACGGCGGCCGAGCTGCGCCAGAACACCGAGCGGCTGCACCGCTTTGCGGACGTGTCGTCGGTGGAAGGCTTTCTGGAGGAGCTGTCCGAGCGCGAGCGGCCGTTGGCGATCAAGCTGCCGAAGGCGCCTGGCGCCCGCGAGGCGCGCTGGGCGCAGCTGCTGTGCGGGCCGGTCGCGTCCGTCGAGCAGGCCATGGCCGCGGCCATCCCGAGGGACGAGGAGGTGGCGCTGCAGAAGGTGGAGATCGCCGCGCTGCGCGCCGAGGTCGCGTCGCTGCGCCAGCTCGTCCACCGCATGGCCGCCGAGCTGGGCATCACGCCATGAGATACGCCGTCCCGGCGGCCAAGAAGCTGACCTTCGAGTTGCGCATCCAGATGCGCTGGGGCGACATGGACGCGATGGGCCACATCAACAACACGCTGTACTTCCGCTACCTGGAGATGGCGCGCGTGGACTGGCTGGCGAGCATCGGCACGCCGCCCAACCCGGGCGGGCAGGGGCCGGTCATCGTCAACGCGTTCTGCAACTTCTACCGGCAGCTCAAGTGCCCGGGCGAGGTGCTGGCGAAGCACTATGTCAGCGACCCCGGCCGCACCAGCTTCGAGACCTGGATCACGCTGGAACGCGTCGACGAGCCCGGTGTCATCTACGCCGAGGGCGGTGCGACGACGCTGTGGTTCGACGCGCAGACCGACAAGGCCATTGCGCTGCCGGACCGGGTGCGCGAACTCGTCAGCTGAGCGGCGTGTGGACCGGCTGCAGGCGATGGGCATCTTCGTCGCCGTGGTGGACCACGGCGGCTTCGCCAGCGCGGCGCGCCAGCTGTCGCTGTCGCCGCCCGTCGTCACGCGCGCCGTGGCCGACCTGGAGCAGCACCTGGGCCAGCGGCTGCTGACTCGCACCACCCGCGTCGTGCGCGTGACCGAGGCCGGCGAGCGCTACGCCGCGGAGTGCCGGCGCATCCTGGCCGACATCGCCCGCGCCGAGGCCGAGGCCGGCGCGCAGAACCTGCAGCCGCGCGGCACGCTGAGCCTGACGGCGCCCGTGCTGTTCGGCCAGTACTACGTGACGCCGGTGCTGGTGGAGTACCTGAAGCGCCACCCGGAGGTGGACGCGCAGTGCATGTTCGTCGACCGCATCGTCAACCTCGTCGAGGAGGGGCTGGACGTGGCGGTGCGCATCGGCGAGCTGCCCGACTCGTCACTGCAGGCGCGCCGCGTGGGGCAGGTGCGGCGCGTCGTCGTCGCATCGCCGGCCTACCTGCAGGCGCATGGCGAGCCGGCCACGCCGGCCGAGCTGGACAGCCACCGGCTGATTGCCGCGACCGGCGCCAACCCGGCGCCGGAATGGCGCTTCGCCGGCCCGCGCGGCAAGCCGCTGGTGCAGCGCATCGCGGCGCGGCTGCGCACGACGACGGTGGGCGCGGCCATCACCGCGGCCGAGGCGGGCCTGGGGCTGACACGGCTGCTCAGCTACCAGGCCGCACCGCTGCTGCGCGACGGCCGGCTGGTGCGCGTGCTGCAGGGTTTCGAGCCCGCGCCGCTGCCCATCCACCTCGTGCACCACGAGGGCCGGCACGCCAGCCCGAAGCTGCGCGCGTTCATCGAGCTGGCGGCGGAACGCTTCAGCGCGGACCCGGAGCTTCGCTAATCCAGCTGCCCGTGGCCAGGCTGCGCGGCGACCAGCTCTTGAAGGCTAAGCCCAGCGGCAGCGCGTCGCGCAGCCATAGCCCCTCGTCCAGCTCGAAGCGCCAGGCGCGCTCGGCGCCGTCCAGCCGCTCGACGTCGGGGCCGTCGAACACCAGTTCGACGCGGCCGGTCAGGCTCAGCAGGTCGCCACGCTCGAAGTCGATGAACAGCAGGCCGGCGCGCGGGTGGCTGACGAAGTTGCCCAGCGTCATGAAGAACAGGTTGCCGCTGAAGTCGGGCACCAGCAGCCGGCCCGGGCCGTCCACACGCACGAAGCCGGCACGGCCGCCGCGGTGCGACACGTCGCTGCGGCCATGCGCATGGCTGGCGACGAACAAGGTGTCGGCCCCCGCGATCAGCGCCTGCGCCTCGCCGTCCAGCGCCGTCAGCGGCTGCACGGCGCGGGGCTGCTGGTCGGCCGGGTCGCGGCGCCAGGCCAGCTCGCGCTGCTGGATGTACTGCGGGCAGTTGCCGGTCGTCTCTTCCACGTCCAGCAGCCAGCCGCTGGCGTCGACGCGCGCCACATGGCCGTTGACGCGGTTGCGCCGGCGCGTGGGCAGCTCGATGCCCAGCAGGCCGAGTGCCGCGCCGGGCGCGAGGTGGCGGGCGAGTGGGTCGCCGGGCATGGGCAGGGCCGTGCTGGCGAGATGCTGCGCGTCCGGCGAGCCGAGGAAGCCCGGCTCGCCCACCAGCAGGGACGCCCAGGGGCGCAGCGCGTCGTCCACCGAGCCGACGAGCACGAAGGGCAGCTGCGCGTAGAACTGGCGGTGCTGGTCGGGCATGTGGTCGCGGATGACGCGCGAGCCGATCTCGCCCATGCGCTGAGCGATGCCCAGCCGCTCGTGCATGGCCCGCTCGCCGGCGTGGAAGGCGCCCATGGCTCAGGCCGCCCGCAGGCCCACGGGGCTCTGCGCAAAGGGCACGAAGCCGGGCAGCGCCTCGATGCGGGCCAGCCAGCCGCGCAGCGCCGGGTAGCCGGCCAGGTCGACGTTGCCTTCCGGCGCGTTGGCGATGTAGCTGTAGGCCGCCACATCGGCGAAGCTGGGGCGCTCGCCGATGAGGAAGGGCCGGCGCTGCAACTCGCTCTCGACGACGGCCAGCAGCGCGTGGGCGCGCGGGATGACTTCGTCCGGGTTGAAGCGGGCCGACACGACATGGATGAGGCGCGCCGCCGACACGCCGTAGGCGATGGGGCCGGCCGCGGCCGACAGCCAGGCCTGCACGCGGGCGCGGCCCACCGGGTCGCGGGGAATCCACTGGCCGTCGGTGTCGTAGCGCTCGGCCAGGTAGACCAGGATGGCGCCGCTGTCCGGCACGACGGTGCCGTCGTCGTCCAGCACCGGGATCTGGCCGAACGGGTTCATCGCGAGGAACTCGGGCGTCTTGTGCGCGCGGGCCGCGAGGTCGACGTGGATCAGCTCGTGCGGCAGGCCCAGCAGGCTCAGGGCCAGTTGCGCGCGGTGCGCGTGGCCGGAGATGGGGTGGTGATACAGCTTGATCGGGCGGCGCGTTGTCATGGCAGGGCAGGGCAGTGAAGAGAGGTCTTCACTGTGCCCAGCCCGCCGCGCTGCGTGAATCCGCGCGGCCCGAAAGTCAGACTTTCGTCGTACGTAACAAACCGGGGGTCACTGCATCGTCCATCTGGCGCTGACGTAGGCGTAGCGGCCGCGCGTGTCCGTATAGCTCGGGTCATAGCCCGAGATGAAGAAATAGGCCTGCTGCGAGAACGGCGGCGCCTTGTCGAACAGGTTCTGCACGCCGGCACGCAAGGTCAGCGACTTGGTGGCGGCCCAGGCCCCGGACAGGTTCCACAGCGAATAGGCGGCCACCTTGCGGTCCGGCTTGCCGATGACGTGCTGGTCGCTGTAGCCCTTCAGATAGCTGTTGGACAGCGTGAACGACAGTGCACCGAGGTCGTAGTCGATGCTGGCCGTGTGTCGCCAGCGCTGCACGACGCCGTCGTTGATGAAAACGCCCAAATTGCTGACGAAGGGATCGCCGTTGCCGGTCTGCTGCTCCGACTTCAGGGTCAGCGTGCCGTTCAAGCGCAGACCGAACTGGCCGATGCCGGTCTTGAGCTCGCTGAGCGCGACGCCAAAGTCCAGCCCTGAAATACGCTGTTTGCCGCGGTTGTCCTTGATCAGGTCGATGGCGTCGATCTTGCCGCTGGCGCGGCGATGAACCAGCGCACCGTACTTGTCCAGGTTGCCCAGGATGACGTCCACGCCCAGCGTGCTGATCAGATTGCTCTTCTCGATGTTCCAGTAGTCAACGTTGACGGTGACGCCGGGTTTGGGCTCGAACACGACCCCGGCGGAGAACTGGCGTGACTTCTCGGGCTTGAGCTTGGCGTTGCTGTAGTTCAGCGTGGTCCAGATGTCGGAGCAGTCGGTGACCGTGTTGCTCGGGTCGTCGGCCAGGCAGACCGGGTCCACCAGCGTGGCTGACGAGCCCTCGGTGACGGGCCGGTAGAGGTCGGACAGGCTGGGCGCACGGAAGCCCTTGCCGACCGAAGCGCGCAGCAGCAGCTCGCGCGCCGGCGTGTACTTCAGGCCCAGCTTGGGGCTGGCGGCGCCGCCGCTGACCTGGTAGCGCTCGTAGCGAAGAGCGGCCTGCAGTTCCAGCTGCTTCGTGATGGGAGCGCTGATCTCGCCGAACGCCGCTGCCACCCGGCGCGACTTGCCGAAGTCGGAGTCCGGACCCTGCGAGGTCTCGCCCAGGATCAGGTCCTGCTTGAGCGCGTCGGACTGGTGGTAGTTCTGCTTCTCGCGACGCAGTTCACCGCCCACGGCCAGTGCCAGCTCGCCGCCTGCCAGCGTAGCCAGCGCCTTGGACATCTTGAAGTCCAGGCTGTCCATGGTGCCGGTGGCGCGGCGTACTTCACCGCGGATCTGGGCTTTCTCATACAGCGCTTGCCCCGCGACGGCCGAGGGCCCGAAGGCGTTCAGCGTGCCGGCGGCGAAGCCGTCCATGACCATCTGCTCGTTGAGGTAGCCCTGCGAGTCGCGGTCCGAGACCTTGCTGGTGCTGTGGTTCAGCGCCCATTCATAGTCCCAGCCGGCCAGCAGGCCATTGGTGCCCAGCACATAGCGGTTGGTCGACGACACCAGCTCGCTGGTACGCAGGCCCGCCTCGGTCAGCCGCGTGCGGACGACCAGGATGCGGCGATCGTCGCCGGCGGGGAAGGCGGCGATGCTGCTGCTTTTCAGCGCCGGTACCAGTGAGACGTCCATCTCGGCATCCACGCGGTTGGGCGTGCCGGTGTAGAAGGTGCGTGCCCGTGCCAGCGAGGCCTCGGCAAAGAGCTGGTGGCCACCCCCGAGGTCGAGCACACCGCGGGTGAACAGGCTGCTCTTCCTGGACTTCGGATACAGCTCGATGTCGCGCATGTAGTCGAAGGTGCAGCCGTCCACGCCGCCGATGCCGTCGGGCAGGTACAGGCTGCCATTCGCTGGGTTGCAGCCGGTCGCGGCGGACGGGTTGATGCGGTAGGTGCTGATGACGTCCTTGCCGTTGGCCTTGTAGCCGTCGGCGATGAGTGCGTCGCGCTGGTCGGAGTCCGGCAGGTTCTGGTCCAGCAGGATGTTGCCGGGGAAGGGCGCGCTGGACAGCAGGTCCGGCAGCCGGCCCGGGATGTCGAGGTCTTTGATGAACTTGCGGTTGTTGGCGTTCAGGCTGCTGGTCTTTTGCACGTCCAGCACGGCCATCACGTTGAAGCCGTCGCGCGCGAAGCTGCCGAAGCCGCCGGCCAGCGTCGCCGAGCGCTTGTTGCCACCGCCCTCGCTGGTGTTGCCGACCAGCGCGCTAATTTCTGCGCCGATGAAGTCCTTGCGCGTGATGAAGTTGATGACGCCGCCGATGGCGTCCGAGCCGTACAGCGACGAGGCGCCGTCCAGCAGCACCTCCACGCGCTGGATGGCCGCGGCGGGGATGCTGTTCAGGTCCACGCCGGCGGCGTCGCCGGGCGACGCGAAGTTGGCCATGCGCCGGCCGTTCAGCAGCACCAGGGTGGACGACACGCCCAGGCCGCGCAGGTTGGCCGCGTTCAGCCCCATCTGGTCGCGAAAGCCGCCGTAGCCGATGCTGCCGCCGTCCGTCAGGTTGTTCGCGCCGGCGCTCAGGCGCGCCATCAGCTCGGCCGCCGTCGTGACGCCGGCCTTGTCGATCTCGGCCCGCGTGATGACCTGCACCGGCAGCGCCGTCTCGCCCTCGATGCGCTTGATGGCCGTGCCCGTGACTTCCACGCGCTCCAGCTTGTCCTGCGCCTGCGCGGCCAGCGACAGGCCCAGCAATGTGGCGGCCAGGGCGATGTGGGAGGGACAGGGCTTCTTCATCTGCAGGCTCCGGTAGGCTGTGACGTTTGGCGCGAGTCTAGGCACGGGTTCGCGCGCTGCCGGTCTCCAGGGGTGAGATTCGTCTCGCGCACGCCACGCCGTTATCGTTTGGATTAGGGGCCGACGGTCACGAACCGTCTGTCATCATGGGCGCGAGCAAGCAAGGAGGATGTTGGGCATGAGGGCATGGATCTGGGCCGGGTTGGCCGCAATGGCACTGACCGCCGGCGTTCACGCGGCACCGCCGACGCCCGCCGCGCCGGCCAGCGCGGCGCAGGGGTTCCGGCTGTTCCGCCCGGCGACGCCGGCACCTGCACCGGCGCCACGCGCGGTGGCGCCAAAGGCTGCGCCGGTGCCGACTGCCACGGCACCGGCGCCTGTCGTCGTCGACACCGAGCCGCCCATCCGCGGTTACGCGGTGCCCATCGGCGGCGCGCTGAAGGCCGACAACGACGAGGTCTGGCAGCGCATCGTGCAGCTGGCCGGCGGCAAGGGCGCACGCTTCGTCGTTTTCGGCACGGCCAGCGAAGATCCCGAAGCCAGCGCCAAGCAGGTCGTCGACCTGCTGCAGCGCCGCGGCGCGGTGGCCGAGGCGCTGCCGGTGGCGCCCAAGTTCCTGTGGGTGGACCTGAACAAGGTCGTGCGCGACCCGGCGCTGATCGCCAAGGTCAAGGCCGCCAAGGGCATCTTCTTCACCGGCGGCGTGCAGGAGCGCATCGTCGACGTGCTACAGCCGGGCGGCCAGAGCACGCCCATGCTGGAGGCCATCTGGGACGTCTACCGCAAGGGTGGCGTTGTCGCCGGCACGTCCGCCGGCGCGGCCATCATGAGCACCATCATGTTCCGCGACGCCCCCAGCGTCATCAACGTGCTCAAGGGCCGTTTCGCCGATGGCAAGCAGGTGGACCGCGGGCTGGGCTTCGTCGGCCCGAACCTGTTCGTCGACCAGCATTTCCTCAAGCGCGGCCGCTTCGGTCGCATGATCCCGTTGATGATGGCCAAGGGCTACAAGCTGGGCCTGGGTGTGGACGAGAACACCGCGGCCATCATCCGCGGCGACGAGATCGAGGTCATCGGCGACCGGGGCTGCCTGATGGTGGACCTGACCGAGGCCCGCACCGACGCGACGCTGGGCGCCTTCAACGTGCAGGGCGCGCGCATCTCCTACCTGGAACACGGCGACCGCTATCACATGCGCGCGCGCTCGACGACGCCGTCGGCGCCCAAGCTGCGCGGCGAGGTGCATGACGCCGAGTCGCCCAGCTTCAAGCCCTATTACACGGACGATGTCTTCCACCTCGACATGCTGGGCGACTCGACGATCTCCAATGCGATGAGCCGCCTCATCGACAGCGTGCGCAAGGAGGTCAAGGGCCTGGCGTTCGACGTGCTGCCGCGCACCAACGACCCGCTGGCCGAACTGGGCTTCCTGTTCCGCATCTACAAGGGGTCCGACTCCATGGGCTGGAGCACCGAGGAATTCGGCGGCGAGCAGTTCACCGTGGCCAACCTCTACCTGGACATCAGCCCCGTGCGGCTGCCCATGCCGCTTTACGGCGGCTGGGGCGGCATGCCCAAGGTGCAGCCGCCGCTGCCGGTGGAGGCGGCGCAGCCGGCCTCGGCGCCTTCGGGTCAATAGGGCAAATCCGGGCGGCGCGCAGCACCTGGACACAGGCGTTGCGTTTCGCGGAGCTTGCACGGTCGTCCGGGAGTCTGCGCGGGCTGCGATCATGACGGGCTTGTGAATCCCGTCCGTCCGGCACCTGTGCCGGGCGCCCCGCGCCCATCTTGCAGACCCCTTCCCAGCCCGGCACCGTCGTCGTCATCGGCGGTGCTTTGAAAGCCGGCAGTGATGCCGTCTGGCAGCGCATCGTCGACGACGCGGGTGGCCCGGGCGTGGCCATTGCCGTGTTCCCGACGGCGGCGTACGAGCCGGAGCGCATCGCCGCGCAGATCGTCGGCGCGTTGAGCCGTTGCGGCGCGCGTCCCGAGGTGATCCCGGTTGCACCGCACCTGCACGGCGTGGACCTGCAGGCGCAGCTCAACGACCCGACGCTGATTGCCCGCGTGGCGGCCTGCCGCGCGGTGTTCTTCTCCGGCGGCGCGCAGGAGTACATCGTCGACACGCTGCAGCCCGGCGGCGTGGCGACGCCCATGCTGGAAGCCGTCCGCGCCGTGTTCGCGGCCGGCGGTGTCGTCGCCGGCACCAGCGCAGGCGCGGCCGTCATGAGTCGGTTGATGTTCCGTGACGCGATGGACAACCTGGCCGTGCTGCGCGGGCAGTGGCGAGACGGGCGCGAGTACGACCGGGGCCTGGGCTTTCTGATGCCGGGCCTGCTGGTGGACCAGCATTTCCTCAAGCGCGGCCGTATCGGCCGGCTGCTGCCGGCGCTGCAGCGGCTGGACTGCCGGCTGGGGCTGGGCGTGGACGAGAACGCGGCCGTCGTCATCCAGGGCTCGGTGCTGGAGGTCATCGGTGGCAGCGGCGCGGTGCTGGTAGACCTGGGCCACGCGACGCACGACGCCGCGCTGCCCGCCTTCAACCTGCGAGGCGCACGGCTGTCCTACCTGGACCATGGCGACCGCCACGATCTCGCCACCGGCCAGACCACACCGGCCGAACGCAAGCGCCGCGAGGCCCGCATCGACCCGGCCGCCGCGGGCTTCGTGCCGACGCTGGACAGCCACCGCTACTACCTGGACATGCTGGGTGACGGCTGCCTGCTGGACGCGCTGATGCAACTGCTGAACGGCCCCGCGAGCGAGGTGCGTGGGCTGGCTTATCGAGCCAACGCGCGACCCGGCGACCTGTTGCCGGACATCGGCTTCGAGTTCCGGCTGCAGCGGGGGGCGGGGCTGGTGGGCTGGCGCGACGGCGGTGACGGTTGCACCGTGCTGGGGGCGCAGCTGGACGTCGTGCCCGTGCGTGTGGCCAGCCCGCTGTTCACGCCGCTGGCGGCGGAGTCCGGCCGCGTGGTCGAATCGGTGCCAGGGACCGCGCAGCACAACCCGTCAGGAGACGCCTCATGAAACTGATCCCTCTGGCCTTGACGGCCTTCACGAGCTTGCTGGCCGCCAGCGCGGCACATGCCACCGATGTCGGCGTGTCCGTGCAGGTCGGCCAGCCCGGCTTCTACGGCCGCATCGACATCGGCAACACGGCGCCGCCGCCCGTCGTGCTGCGGGAGCCTGTCTGGGTGCAGCGCCGGCCGGTACACGTCGAGCCGGTCTACATGCGCATTCCGCCCGGTCATCAGAAGAACTGGAGCAAGCACTGCGCGCGCTACAACGCCTGCGGCATGCCGGTCTATTTCGTCCGCGAGGACTGGTACCAGGACCGCTACGAGCGCCGCGACGGCGACCGCGGCCACGACGACGAGCATGGCAAGGGCAAGCCCGGCAAGGGTCATGGCCATGGCAAGGGCAAGGACCGCGATTGAGCGCGACACAATCGGGGCATGGCTGAGACAGACAACCGCCCCGAAGGCTTTCAACGCGTCAGCGCCGCGCTGCTGGCGCTGCAGCACCCCTACCAGCCCTTGTGGCTGGACGTCGCCGCGCGCACGGCCCAGGAGGCCGCCGAGGCGCTGGGCGTCACGCTGGGGCAGATCGCCAAGTCCGTCGTGTTTCGCCGCAAGGCCGACGAGTCTGCGGTGCTGGTCATCACCTCTGGCGACAAGCGCGTTGACGAGGCCAAGCTCAAGCCGCACACCGGCGCGCTGGGCCGTGCCGACGCCGACTTCGTGAAGGCCCGCACCGGGTTTTCCATTGGCGGCGTGTCGCCAGCCGGCTTTGCGCCCGCCGATGGTGCAGCGCCGCCGCAGCTGTTCATCGACCGCGAACTGTTCCGCTTCGACGTCATCTGGGCCGCGGCGGGGCACCCGAACGGCGTGTTCAAACTGACGCCGGCCGACCTGGAGAAGATCACGGGCGCTCCGGTCATCGACGTGGTGCAGGCATGACGCGGGCCGAGGCCGCCTCGGGGGATGGCCGCGCGTACCCGCGAGGCGAGGGGTGGGCATGAAACCGCCCGTCGTTTCGCCCTGCGTGAACGTCTGCCAGATGGACGCTGCCAGCGGCTGGTGCCGTGGTTGCGCGCGCAGCATCCACGAGATCGCCGGCTGGGGCGGTGCGCCGGAGACGACGCAACGCCACATCCTCGACCAGTTGCCAGCGCGGCGCGTCGAACTGCACCACCACGGCCTGTGGCTGGGGCCCTGGCCACAGCGTGAGGAGCACGATCGATGAAGCGGCTGACCTTCTACTTCGACCCCATCTCGCCCTACGCCGCGCTGGCCTTCGAGGCCCTGCCCGAGGCGTTGGCCGGACACAGCGTTGAGGTGGTCTACCGGCCCATCCTGTTCGCGGCGCTGCTGCAGGCGCTGGGTCAGAAGGGGCCGGCCGAGATCGAGGTCAAGCGCCGCTGGACCTTCCGCCAGGTGGCGTGGCTGGCGCACCGCCAGGGCGTGGTGCTGGACCCGCCGGCCCAGCATCCATTCAACCCCTTGCCGCTTTTGCGCCTGGCCTGGGCCAGCGCGGCGCCCGAAGGCCAGCCCGGCGACACCCCGGGGCGCTGGGTCGTCGAGCAGCTGTTCCACCACGTCTGGCGTGGTGCTGGTGCCGATGCCAACGACGCAGCGCGGCTGACGGCCCTGACCGAGCGTCTCGCGCCCGTGCAGGATCCGGCCAGCGAGGCCGTCAAGCAGCGCCTGCGCAGCGAGACCGAGGCCGCGCTGGCGCTGGGCGTGTTCGGCGTGCCCACCGTCGAGCTGGACGGCCGGTTGTTCTGGGGCCAGGACGCGCTGCCTATGCTGCGCGCGGCGCTGGACGGTGACCCGTGGTTCCGCAGCGGCATCTGGGAGTCGGCCGCCCAGCCGCGGCCCGGGGTGACGCGGCGCCACTGACGCTCTCGGGACTTACCCGGGACGGCGCCAGATTCCCGCATTGAGAAATGCAAACTGCGGGTTGCTGCGGAGTTTGTCAGCCTGGATTCAGACTGGCGTCAGAACACGGTCAGAGGCGGTGGCAATAGTCGCGTCGCAAGGAACTCCCCGCCGTGGGGTGGTCCGACAACAGACGGAGACTTTTCAACATGGCAACTGCAGCAGCTTCCGCCGCGGCGCCGATGACCAAAGAGGAAAAGAAGGTCATCTTCGCTTCCTCCCTGGGTACGGTGTTCGAGTGGTACGACTTCTACCTCTACGGCTCGCTCGCGGCCATCATCGCGAAGCAGTTCTTCGCCGGCCTTGAGCCCGGCGCGGCCTTCATTGCGTCGCTGATGGCCTTTGCCGCCGGCTTCATCGTGCGCCCCTTCGGCGCTCTGGTGTTCGGCCGCCTTGGCGACATGATCGGCCGCAAGTACACCTTCCTGGTCACCATCCTGATCATGGGCCTGTCGACGTTCATCGTCGGTGTGCTGCCCACGTACGCCACCATCGGCGCTGCAGCCCCGGTCATCCTGATCGGCCTGCGTCTGCTGCAGGGCCTGGCCCTGGGCGGCGAGTACGGCGGCGCGGCCACCTACGTGGCCGAGCACGCACCGCACGGCAAGCGCGGCGCCTACACGTCGTGGATCCAGACGACTGCGACGCTGGGCCTGTTCCTGTCGCTGATGGTCATCCTGGGCACCCGCACGTCGCTGGGCGAGAAGGACTTCGCCGAGTGGGGCTGGCGCATTCCGTTCATCGTCTCCATCCTGCTGCTGGGCATCTCGGTGTGGATTCGTCTGTCCATGAACGAGTCGCCCGCCTTCCAGAAGATGAAGGCCGAGGGCAAGACCTCCAAGGCGCCGCTGTCCGAGTCCTTCGGCCAGTGGAAGAACCTGAAGATCGTGCTGCTGGCGCTGTTCGGCCTGGTCGCCGGCCAGGGCGTGGTCTGGTACACGGGCCAGTTCTACGCGCTGTTCTTCCTGACGTCGGTGCTGAAGGTGGATGCCGCCAGCGCCAACATCTGGATCGCCATCTCGCTGATCCTGGGCACGCCGTTCTTCGTCGTGTTCGGCTCGCTGTCCGACAAGATCGGCCGCAAGCCAATCATCATGGCCGGCCTGGTGCTGGCGGCGGTGACCTACTTCCCGCTGTTCAAGGCGCTGACCGCCGCGGCCAACCCGGACCTTGCCAAGGCCCAGGAGACGTCCAAGGTGACGCTGGTCACGCCGCTGGCAAGCTGCTCCTTCCAGGGCAGCCCGGTTGCGCGTGAAGTCGACTTCACCAGCGCCTGCGACATCGCCAAGCGTGCGCTGGCCCAGTCGTCGGCCAGCTCCGAGACCGTCGAAGCCGCTGCCGGTGCCGCCACCGTCGTGCGCGTCGGCGACAAGGAAATCGCCGTCCCCACTGCCAGCCGCCTGACCGAGCACAAGTTCGACGAAGCCTCCACCAAGGCCATCGCCGCCTTCAAGAAGGAACTGGCCGATGCGCTGAAGGCTGCCGGCTACCCGGCCAAGGCCGACCTGTCCAAGGCCAACGTGCCGCTGGTCATCGGCATCCTGTTCGTGCTGGTGCTGTACGTGACCATGGTCTACGGCCCGATCGCGGCCATGCTGGTGGAACTGTTCCCGACCCGCATCCGCTACACGTCGATGAGCCTGCCGTACCACATCGGCAACGGCTGGTTCGGTGGCCTGCTGCCGTCCATCACGTTCGCGATGGTGGCGCAGAACGGCAACATCTATCACGGCCTGTGGTACCCCATCGTCATCGCGACGGTGACGTTCGTCATTGGCGTGCTGTTCGTGCGCGAGACCAAGGACGTGGATATCTACGCGAAGGACTGACCCCCTCGTCTGGTCACGCCGCTGAACGCGGGTGTGTCCAGCCGGGACCGCTCTGCGGCAGTGCCGCAGAGCTTCAGCAGGCACAGGCGGTCCACTGGACGCCCTGTGTCCGGCCTCAGCCCCGAGGCGACGGCGATGCAAGCGGTATTCAGCCGCTTGCACATCGCCAGACGGGCCGGCCTGCGAGCGGCCCGGCGCTCGGACTGCTGACCAGATCGACTCCGAAGGCCGGCTTTGCCGGCCTTTTTTCATGACTGGCGCAGCGGCTGCTTGTCGATTGCACGCGCCCCTGCGACGATGCCGGCGATGCCCAAGTCCAAGGATTCCCCCGCAGGCAGCGCCAGCGAACAGCGGCGGCTGCAGATGGTCGACATCGCCCGGCTGGCCGGCGTGTCGGTGTCCACCGTGTCGCGCGCGCTGAACGGCAGCGAGCTCGTCAACGCCGAGACGCGCCAGCGCGTGGCCGACCTGGCCCGCTCGCTGAACTACTCGATCAACTTCGGCGCCCGCAACCTGCGACTGCAGGAGAACAAGACCGTGGCCGTCGTCGTGCCCTACGACGCCAGCTCGCGCCAGCACATCTCCGACCCGTTCTTCCTGTCCATCGTCGGCTCCATCGCGGATGCGCTGACCGACCGCGGCTATGACATGTTGCTGTCGCGCGTGGACGCCGAGCACCTGGACCTGGCCTCGCACTGGTTCGACTCCGGCAAGGCCATCGGCCTTGTCCTCATCGGCCAGTGGCGCCATCACGATCAGCTCAACGAGATGGCGGCCCGCAAGCTGCCGCTGGTGGTGTGGGGCGGCGAGATGCCCCAGCAGCTCTATTGCAGCGTCGGAGGCGACAACGTGCTGGGCGGCACGCTGGCCACGCGGCACCTGTTGCAGCTGGGACGGCGCCGTATCGCCTTCGTCGGCGACGCGCAGCTGCCCGAGGTGTGGCTGCGCCGCCAGGGCTATGCGCAGGCGCTGCGCGAGGCGGGGCTGGACGTGGACCCGGCGCTGGAGCTGCCGGCGCCGTTCGAGCCCGGCGTGGCCACCGGCGTGCTGCGCGACTTCTGCGCCCGCGAACAAGGCTTCGACGCCGTCGTCTGCTGCAGCGACGTGCTGGCGCTGCTGACCATCCAGGCCCTGCGTGCCGCCGGCCGCAGCGTGCCGGGCGACGTGGCCGTCATCGGCTACGACGACATGCCGCTGGCCGCCTATTGCGATCCGCCGCTGACGACGGTTCACCAGCCCGTGGCCGAGGCGGGTGCCGAACTGGTGGAGGCCTTGCTGGGCCAGCTGCGCGGCGAACGCGCGGGCCCGCGCACGATGCCGGTCTACCTGAAGCTGAGGGAGAGCGCGCCGGCGCCCTGACGGCAACCCGCCGGCGGCGGCGCGCGGACCGCGGTCGGCTGCATGCGAGGCAAATTGCCAATCGATTTCAATCGTGCGGGTACCAACTCTTTGCTTAAAAGAGAAATACGTGTTTCTACTGAAATGCAATCGATTGCAAAACGAATTTCTCGGTCGCAGAATGACGACACGGATCAACACCGCCCACGGTGGCCCAGCCCGACATCCGCCCCGCAGAGGGCGCTCGAATACCGACAACCAGGAGACACCATGTCCAGCTCTCGCGTTCTCTCTCGCCGTCCCACCGTCCAGCCCCTGTCCGCCGCCATCGCGCTGGCCTTGCTGAGCGCCGCGGCGCACGCCCAGCAGGGCGCTGCCACAGAGACTGCCGACGGCCTCAAGCTCGATGCCGTCGTCGTCACCGGCGCGTCCACCGCCAAGTCCAAGATGCGTTCCAGCGTCGCCATCTCGACCATCGAGAGCGAGGGCGTCGGCGCCGTCACCGCGGCCAGCTCGACGGACCTGCTGCGCGGCGTGCCCGGCATCCGCGCCGAGGCCAGCGGCGGCGAGTCCAACGCCAACGTGGCCGTGCGCGGCATCCCGGTCTCGGCCGGCGGTGCGCGCTACATCCAGTTCCAGGAGGACGGCCTGCCGGTGCTGCAGTTCGGCGACATCGCCTTCGCCACGCCCGACACCTGGATGCGTGCCGACGCCGGCTTCGAGCGGCTGGAAGTGGTGCGCGGCGGCTCCGCGGCGCTGCTGGCCACCGGCGCGCCGGGCGGCATCATCAACTTCATCACCAAGACCGGCCTGGAGCAGGGCGGTTCCATCCAGCTGACCAAGGGCCTGGACTTCGACCAGACGCGTGTGGACTTCGGCTACGGCGGCCGCCTGGCGCCCAAGACGCGCTTCTTCGTCGGCGGCTTCTACCGCGTTGGCGACGGTGGCCGCCAGGGCGCCGACGGCACCGAGAACGGCGGCCAGGTGCGCGCCAACGTGACCTTCGAGCTGGAAGGCAAGAGCTTCGTGCGCTTCAGCGTCAAGCACCTGGACGACCACACGCCCACCTTCATGCCCACGCCCGTCAAGTACGTGAACGGCAGCATCCAGGAGCTGCCCGGCCTGGACCCGCGCCGCGCCGCGTTCTACGACGTCGCCTGGCCCATGGACAACACGCTGACCAACACCAACGGCCGCGCCACCAGCAACATCCGCGATGGCCTGTCCGCCAAGAGCGACGCCTTCGGCGTCGAGATGGACCTGGACGCCGGCGGCGGCTTCCGCCTGCAGAACAAGTTCTCCTGGAGCAGGAACTCCGGTCGCTTCATCGGCATCTTCCCCGGCGACGACGTCAGCGCCGCGCCCGCGGGCACCACCATCGCCACCGGCCCCGACGCGGGCACGGCCTACACGGGCAACCGGTTCACCGCGGTCGTCTTCAACACCAAGGTCGACAACGCCGGCCTGATGGCCAACGACCTGAAGTTCTCTCGCGGCTTCGACGTCGGCAGCGGTGCCAAGCTCAACGCCGTGGCCGGCCTGTACACCTCGGTGCAGCAGCTGGACCTGACGTGGAACTTCAACCAGTACTCGCTGTCCGCCAGCGGTGAGGGCGCCCGTGTGCTGAACGTGCCCGGCGTCGTCAACGGTTCGCCCGGCTTCGGCGGCTGCTGCAGCAACACGCAGGACAGCAAGTACACGACCAACGCGCCCTACCTGGTGCTGAACTACGAGGCCGGTCCGCTGTCGGCGGACATCGGCGTGCGCCGCGACAACCAGAAGGCCAGCGGGGCCTACTACCAGTCCAACGCCGGCGTCAGCTACGACCTCACCAAGCCCAACGCCATCGACTACGACTTCGGTCGCACCTCCTACTCGCTGGGCGGCAACTACGCGCTGAGCCAGGACCTGTCCGTCTTCGCCCGCTACTCCGATGGCGCGGCCTACAACGCCGATCGCATCACCTTCTTCAACAATCCCAACCTCGTCAACGGCAAGAGCCCCACCATCCCCACCAACAAGGTCAAGCAGTCCGAGGTGGGCGTGAAGATCCGCGGCAACGGCATGAGCCTGTTTGCGACGCTGTTCCACGCCAAGACCGACGAGGTCAATGTTGACGTGACCACCAGCCCCATCGTCGCCAAGGCTAACAGCTACCGCAGCAACGGCCTGGAACTGGAGGGCTCGGCCCGCTTCGGCGTCGTCAGCCTGCTGGGCGGGCTGACCTATACCAGCGCCAAACAGGCCGACGGCCGCGCGCCGAAGCGCCAGGCCAAGGTGGTCTACCAGCTCACGCCCACGGTCAACCTGAACGATGCGCTGACCTTCGGTGTCGGCATCGTCGGCACCACCAAGAGCCTGGACGACGGCCCCGGCGGTGCGCTGACGATCACGCTGCCCGCCTACACGGTGGTCAACGCCTTCGCCAGCTATGCCCTCACGGACAAGGCCACGCTGTCGCTCGCGGCGAACAACCTCTTCAACGAGATCGCCTACACCGAGAGCAACGACGGCCGCGGCGCCGCGCGGGCCTACACGGGCCGCACGGTCAAGGCTTCGCTGCGTTACAGCTTCTGAGCGCGATGAGCCCCGTCCTTGTGCTGGGCGAAGCCCTCGTGGACGAGTTTCACGACGGCCCGGTGGCCGGCGGCGCGCCGTTCAACGTCGCGCGCTCGCTGGCCGCGTTCGGCGCGCCGGTGCGCTTCGTCAGCCGCATCGGCGCCGACGACGTGGCCGGCCGGCTGGTGCTGGACAGCGCGGCGCGCTTCGGCCTGGCGGTCGGTGGCATTCAGCGCGATGCGGCCCATGCCACCGGCCGCGTCAGCGTGCACGAGGACGCGGGCGGCGGCCACCGCTTCGAGATCCACGCCGATGCGGCGTGGGACCATCTCGAAGCGCCACCGGCGGCCGACGGCTGCTTCGTCTACTTCGGCAGCCTGGCTCAGCGCCATGCGGTGTCGCGCGCGGCCATCCGCGCCGGCGTCAAGCACGCGGCCGGCCCGCGGCTGCTGGACCTCAACCTGCGCCCCGGCACCGACACGCCCGAACTAGCCGCCGAATCGCTGATGCTGGCCGACTGGGTCAAGATCAACGAGGACGAGCTTGATCGCCTGCTGTCCTGGTTCGAACCGACGCTGCCCGCGCTGATGGCCCGCTTTGCGCTGCAGCGCGTGGTGTTGACACGCGGCGCAGCCGGCTACGCGCTGTATGGCGACGATGGCCGGCTGCTGGCGAGCGGGGAGGGCGTTGCCCAGCCCGCCTTCGTGGACAGCGTGGGCGCAGGAGACAGTTTCACGGCGGTGCTGCTGGCGGGCCTGTCGCGAGGCGCCGACGTCGCGGCGACGCTGGCGCTGGCCAATCGCTATGCAGCCATGATCTGCGGCGTCCGCGGCCCGCTGCCGGCCGACCCGGTGGTGCTGGCGCCGTGGCGCGAGGCGCTGCACGCACTGCCGATGGAAAGCTGAGCATGCATAAGCCCCACCTGTCGCCGATCCTGTCCTTTGGGCAGATCGTGAACATGAACGTCGGCTTCCTGGGCATCCAGTTCAGCTTCGGCCTGCAGCAGGCCAACATGAGCCCGATCTACCAGATGCTGGGCGCCGACGGCAAGGACCTGCCCTATCTATGGCTGGCCGGGCCCATCACCGGCCTGCTGGTGCAACCCATCATCGGTGCGATGAGCGACCGCACGACCCACCGCTGGGGCCGGCGCACGCCGTACTTCCTGATCGGCGCGCTGCTGTGCTCGCTGGGCCTGCTGGCCATGCCGTTCAGCCCCGCGCTGTGGTTCGCGGCAGGCCTGCTGTGGATCCTGGATGCCGCCAACAACGTGACGATGGAGCCCTACCGCGCCTACGTCAGCGACCGCCTCCGCGAGGAGCAGCATGCCAGCGGCTTCCTGACGCAGGCCTCGTTCACAGGCCTGGCGCAGACGCTGGCCTATCTGACGCCCAGCCTGCTGGTGTTCTTCGGCATGAACAAGGATGCGCTTGGGGCCAACGGCATCCCGGTCGTCACGACGCTGGCCTTCATCGTCGGCGCGCTGCTGTCGTTCACGACGGTGTGGTGGTCGGTGCGCAAGGTGCCTGAACTGCCGCTGCCCGCCGAGGAGCTGGCCCGGCTGCGCGCGCTGCCGCGCGGCTTCGGGCCGGCGCTGGCCGAGATCTGGAGCGCCGTGCGCGAAATGCCGCCGACGATGCGCCGCCTGTGGTGGATGGCGCTGTTCCAGTGGTACGGAATGATGTGCTACTGGATCTACATCGTGCCGACGCTGGCCGCGACCGTCTTCGGCACGGACGACCCGCACAGTGCGGGCTTCCGAGACGCGGCCCTGCTCAACGGCCAGGTGGGCGGCTTCTACAACGCGGTCGCCTTCGTCGCCGCCTTCGCGATGGTGCCGTTCACGAAGCGGCTCGGCGCGAAATGGGTGCACGCGTTCGCCTTGTTCGCCGCCGCCGCCGGCATGTGGGCGCTGCCGGGCATCCGCAGCGACGGCTGGCTGCTGTTCCTGCCCATGGTGGGCATCGGCCTGGCGTGGGGCTCCATCATGGGCAACCCGTACGTGCTGCTGGCCGGCAGCATCCCGCCCGAGCGGGCCGGGGTCTACATGGGCATCTTCAACATGTTCATCGTGATTCCGATGCTGATCCAGGCCGTCACGCTGCCGCTGATCTACGACAGCCTGCTGGGCGGCCGCCCCGAGAACGTCATCCGCCTGGCCGGCGTGCTGCTGGCGCTGGCCGCACTGTGTGTGCTGCGCGTGAAAACCTCCGCTTCCAACGCCAAATGAAGAACCAAGTTCAACTGATCACCTACGTTGACCGCCTCGGCGGCCAGCGCGACGGCGCCGACCTCGTGCGCCTGAAGCGCCTGCTGTGCGAGCCCGGCGCGCCGCTGGCCGGCGTGTTCGGCGGCGTGCATCTGCTGCCGTTCTTTCACGCCATCGACGGCGCCGACGCCGGCTTCGACCCCATCGACCATACGCAGGTGGACCCGCGCTTGGGGCGTTGGGAAGACATCAAGGCGCTGACCGAGGGCCTGGACGTGATGGCCGACGTCATCGTGAACCACATGTCCGCCGAGTCGCCGCAGTTCCTGGACTACTCCGAGAAGGGCGAGGCCTCGGCCTATGCCGGCCTGTTCCTGACGCTGGATGCCGTGTTTCCCGACGGCGCCAGCGAGCAGGGCCTGCTGAGCGTCTACCGGCCGCGACCCGGCCTGCCCCTGACCTATGCCACGCTGAAGAACGGGGAGCGGCGCATCCTGTGGACCACCTTCACCGCGGCACAGATCGACATCGCCGTGCACCATCCGCAGGGGCGCGCCTATCTCAGCAGCATCCTGCGCACCTTTGCCGACAACGGCATCCGCATGGTGCGGCTGGACGCCGTCGGCTACGCCATCAAGAAGGCCGGCGACAGCTGCTTCATGATGCCCGAGACCTTCGACTTCATCGGCGAGTTCGCCGCCGAGGCGCGGGCGCTGGGCATCGAGGTGCTGGTCGAGATCCACAGCTACTTCCAGCGCCAGATCGAGATCGCGTCCAAGGTGGACTGGGTCTACGACTTCGCGCTGCCGCCGCTGGTGCTGCACGCGTTCAGCTTCGGCACCGCGGCGGCGCTCAAGCGCTGGATAGACATCCGCCCCGCCAACGCGCTGACCGTGCTGGACACGCATGACGGCATCGGCATCATCGACATCGGCGCCGATGCCAGCGACCGCGCCGCGCACCCGGGCCTGGTGCCGCCCGAGGAGCTGGACGCACTGGTGGACCGCATCCACGACGCCAGCCAGGGCCAAAGCCGCAAGGCCACGGGTGCGGCGGCCAGCAACCTGGACCTCTACCAGGTCAACTGCACCTTCTTCGACGCGATGGGCCGCGACGAGACGGCCTACCTGCTGGCCCGCGCGCTGCAGTTCTTCCTGCCCGGCGTGCCGCAGGTCTACTACGTCGGCCTGCTGGCCGGCCACAACGACATGGACCTGCTGGCCCGCACGCAGGTGGGCCGCGACATCAACCGCCACTTCTACGGCGACGACGAGATCGCCCGCGACTGCGAGCGGCCCGTGGTGCGCCGCCTCATCGAGCTGATCCGGCTGCGCAACCGCCACCCGGCGTTCGGCGGCAGCTTCCAGGTGGAGCCCAGCGGCGACGAAGCGCTGCAGCTGCGCTGGCAGCAGGATGCCGACTGGGCCCTGCTCCGCATCGACTTCGCGACACGCGCCCATGAGCTGAGCTTCAGCGGCGTCGGCGGCGCGCGGGAGACCTTCGCCTTCAGTTGAGCGTCAGCCTGGGCCGCCAGAATGCGCCGCATTCAAACCTGGAGACCCAAGCATGTGGAAGTTGATCGTTGGCTTCATCGCCTTTGCCGCACTGGCGCTGTTCATCCTGACCAAGAGCGGCGGCAACATCGACCTGAGCGGCGAGAAGCACGACGTGGCGGCGCACGAGCCGGCTGCCTCTGAAGCGGCGTCGGCTGCCGTCACCGCCGCGGTTGACGCTGCGTCCGCGCCGGCATCCGCCGCCTCTCAATAATCCCGGAGGTCCACTCAGCCCCACGAGCCGTCCGGCGATCTGTGCGCGGCTGGAAGCCGCGGCATCGCCGCGCTTCGGGGAGCGTCCAGTCCCGCCGCGTTCAGCGCGCGGGTTTGGACGAGGGGTCGTCGCGAACCGGCGCACTCAGCGGCAGCCGCATCAGCATCTGCGTGCCCTGGCCGGGCGAGGACTTCACCTCGATCTGCCCGCCCAGCACGTTCGTCACGATGCTGTGCACGATGTGCATGCCCAGACCCGAGCCGCCCGTGCCCAGCTTGGTCGTGAAGAACGGGTCGAAGATGCGCCGCCGCACGGACTCGTCCATACCGCGCCCGTCGTCGGTGACGGTCAGTTCGGCCTCGTCGTCGCCCAGCCGCGCGCAGTGGACCGTCACGCGGCCGCGCTCCGCGCCCTCGAAGCCGTGCAGCAGCGCGTTCATCAGCAGGTTGGTCAGCACCTGGCCCAGCGCGCCCGGGTAGCTGTTCATCATCAGCCCGTGGCACAGCTGGGTGTCGATGACGAACGGCGTCTTCTTGAAGCTGGGCTCCACCATGACCAGCACGTCCTCCACCACCTTGCCGAGGTCGAAGTCGCGCCGCAGGTCGGCGGTCTGGTCGATGGCCACCTGCTTGAAGTCGCGCACCAGATCGGCGGCCTTCTGCACGTTGCGCTGCAGGATGTCCTGCGCGCGCCGCGTGTCGCGCGCCAGCTCCTCCAGCGTGCTGCGGCGCAGCTGTACGGCGCCGGCGAGCATGGCTTCCAGCTGCTTGTAGCGGTCGTCCAGCGTCGACACCACCGTCAGCGCATTGCCCAGCGGCGTGTTCAGCTCGTGCGCCACGCCGGCCACCAGCCGGCCCAGCGACGCCAGCTTCTCCGACTCCACCAGCTCCCGCTGCGCGGCCTGCAGCGTCTCCAGTGCCTCGGACAGTTCCGCATTGCTGGCAGTCAGCTCGGCCGTGCGCACGGCCACCGTCTCTTCCAGATTCAGGTTGTGCTGGCGCAGTGCCTCGAAGGCCGACAGCAGCGCCTGGCGCATGCGCTCCATCGCCACGCCCACGCGGGCGATCTCGTCGGCACCGCTGACCTGCAGCGGCTGCTCCAGCCGGCCTGCGGCCAGTGCCTCGGCGGCGCCGGTCAGCGCCGTCATGGGCCTCAGCACGTAGCGTTGCAGCACCCACAGCATCAGCACGAGCGACAGCGTCAGCGTCAGCCCGCTGCGCCAGACGGTGCGCCACACCTCGGCCCGCTTGGCCTGGAGCAGCGGCGCGGCCGTCATCGTGACGGTGAGCCTGGCGATCTCGCGGCCGTCGCGCAGGATCGCGCGCGTCTGGCTCAGCATCAGCGCGGCGTCGTCGGCGTCATGGCGGCGCTCGAACGACAGGAAGGGCCCCGGCGTGGCCGGCTCCACCACCTTCACCGCCACAAAGCGCGGGTCGTCCACCTGCGCCTTGACCATGGGCTCGGCCAGATCGGGCGACACCTGCCACACCGGCTCGGCCAGCGACAGCGACATGATCTCGCTGGTGCGCGCGAGGTCGCGCTTCAGGTCCTCCATGGCCGTCTCGCGCGTGGCCTGCACGTCGTACAGCAGCACGGCCGTGGTGGGCAGCAGCAGGCCCAGCAGCAGCGCCAGCACGACGGCAAACGTCAGCGAATTGCGCTGCCAGCCAAACGCGCGCGCAGCCGGCGCGGGCAAGGCAAGCGGTGGTGGCGTTACGGGACGTTCCTGCATGGAGGGGCGCACAGGGCGGGCACGAGTGTAGGCTGCCCAAAAGCGGTCCAAATGCGCGGCAGCGGCCCCGGAGGCTCGGGTTTTTCCTGGGGTGCCGGGGCTGCTGCGCGACCGGGGCCAGGCCCCAAAATCCGCCGCCAGCGCGCCGCACGGGCGCAGCTACGGAGAACAACAGTGAAGCGTTGGGTTGGTCTGGCGGCCGCAGTAGCCGCCTGCATGGCTTTGGCTCCTGCACACGCGCAGGGCGTGTTGCGCATCGGCATGGTGGCCGGGTTCACCGGCCCGGTGGCGGGCCTCGTGCAGGAAAGCGCCGAGGGTGCGCGTCTGTACTTTGAATCCGTGAACGCGTCGGGCGGCATCAAGGGCCAGAACATCGAGCTGGTCACGATGGACGACAAGTACGACGACAAGACGGCCGTCGCGCAGGCCAAGGCGCTTGCCAGCCAGGGGGTGCTGGGGCTGATGCTCAGCCGCGGCACGGGCCCCACCGAAGCCATGCTGCCGGTGCTCAAGGAGAACAAGCTGCCACTGTTCGCGCCCGCCACCGGCGCCATCAGCCTGCACGAGCCGGCCCAGCCCTACGTCTACCACCTGCGCGCCAGCTACCAGAAGGAGGCCGAGCGCGCCGTCAAGCACCTCGCCGGCATCGGCGTGAAGCGCTTCACCATCGTGCAGGTCAACGATGCGTTCGGCAACGACGCCGGCAAGGGTGCCATCAAGGGCCTGGACGACCTCAAGATGCGCGCGCTGTCGCACCTGCGCTTCGACCGCAACAAGCCCGACCTCGCGCCGACGATGCAGGCCATCGCCAAGGCCGGCATGGAGGCCGTCGTGCTGATCGGGCCGGGCTATGCCGTCGTCGAGGGCATCAATGCGCTGCGTGCGGCGGGCTCCACGGCCCATGTCGCGACGCTGTCCAACAACGCCTCGGCCGAGTTCGTCAAGGCGCTGGGCGAGAACGCGCATGGCGTCGTCGTCACGCAGCTGTTCCCCTACGAGCGCTCCACCGCCAACCTGATGGTGCGCGAGGCGTTGAGCCTGGCCAAGTCGGCCGGCCGCAGCGAGCTGACGCCGGCACAGGTGGAAGGCTTTGCCGCCGCCAAGCTGGTGGTCGAGGCGCTCAAGCGCGTGAACGGCAAGGACATCACGCGCGACGGCCTGAACAAGGCGCTGGACGGCGCCCGCCTGGACCTGGGCGGCCTGCAGGTGCACTACACCGACAAGGACCACACGGGCCTGGAGTACACCGACGTGTCCATCGTCGGCGCGGACGGGAAGTTCAAGCGCTGATCCGTCCCGGCCGATCGCGCGATGATGTTGCGGCTTGCTGATGCAAGCCGCATTTGTTTTTGGGGAGCGTGTGATGGATCTGGGATTGAAGGGCCGCTGGGCGCTGGTCTGCGCGGCGAGCAAGGGCTTGGGTCGCGGCTGTGCCGAGGCGCTGGTGGGCGAGGGCGTCAACGTCGTCATCACGGCGCGTGGCGAGGCCGACCTGCTGGCCACCGCGGCGGCACTGAAGGCGCTCAACCCTGACGTGGAGGTCAAGGCCGTCAACGGCGACATCGCCACGCCGCAGGGCCGCGCCGACGCACTGGCCGCCTGCCCGCAGGTGGACATCCTCATCAACAACGCCGGCGGCCCGCCGCCCGGGGACTTCCGCGACTGGGGCCGCGAGCAGTGGCTGGCCGCGCTGGAGGCCAACATGCTCACGCCCATCGAGCTCATCAAGGCGACCGTGGACGGCATGGCAGCGCGCGGCTTCGGCCGCGTCGTCAACATCACGTCGGGCGCCGTGAAGGCGCCCATCGACATGCTGGGCCTGTCCAACGGCGCGCGCTCGGGGCTGACCGGCTTTGTCGCCGGCGTGGCCCGCCAGCCGCGGCTGGCCGGTGCCAACGTGACCATCAACAACCTGCTGCCCGGTGCGTTCGATACGGACCGGCTCCAGAGCGGCTTCAAGGCCGGCGCCGCCAAGGCCGGCATCGGTGCGGATGAGCTGGCCGCCCGCCGCCGTGCGGCGATTCCCGCGCAGCGCTTTGGCACGGCGGCCGAGTTCGGCGCCATCTGCGCGATGCTGTGCAGCACGCACGCCGGCTACCTGACCGGCCAGAACATCCTGCTGGACGGCGGCAGCTACCCGGGGACGTTCTGATGGCCTGGCTCAAGCGCATTGCGCTCGGCCTGCTGGCCCTCGTGATGCTGCTGGCGCTGGCGTTGTGGCTGGCGCTGCGCGGCAGCCTGGCGCAACTGGACGGCGAGCGCGCGTTGCCCGCGCTGGCAGCGCCGGCCGAGATCCAGCGCGACGCGCGCGGCTACGTCACCGTGACGGCCGAGAACCGCGCCGACGTGGCGCGCGCGCTGGGCTTCGCGCATGCGCAGGAGCGCTTTTTCCAGATGGACCTGATGCGGCGCAACGCCGCGGGCGAGCTGTCGGCGCTGGTCGGCGCCAAGGCCTTGCCGCTGGACAAGGCACGCCGGCTGCACCGCTTCCGCCACCGTGCCGACGCGGCACTGGCCGCACTGCCGGCCGACGAGCGCGCGCTGCTGGACGCTTATGTGAGCGGCGTGAACGCGGGCCTGGCCGCGCTGGGCGCCCGCCCGCCCGAGTACCTGCTGCTGCGCCAGCAGCCCGCGCCCTGGGCCGCGGCCGACACGCTGCTGGTGGCCTACGGCATGTACCTGGACCTGCAGGGCGCGCAGGGCCGCGATGACATCGCGATGGGCGTGCTGCACGACAGCGTGCCGGCCGACTGGTACGCCTTCCTGAGCCAGCACAGCGCCGACTGGCAGGCCGCGATGGACGACAGCCGCGTCAGCGCCGTGCCGCTGCCCGCCGGCCCGTTGCCGGACGCGCTGCGCGTCGTGAAGACCGCCTGCCGCGACTGCGGCCTGCAGGACTCGCGCGACATCGGCAGCAACAACTTCGCCGTCGCCGCAGCGCATGGCCGCGATGGCCGCGCGCTGCTCGCCGACGACATGCACCTGGGCCTGCGCTCGCCCGGCACCTGGTTCAAGGCACGCCTGCAGTGGAAGGACGCCGCCGGCAGCCACGACATCGCCGGCGCCACGCTGGCCGGCACGCCGCTGCTGGTCGTGGGCAGCAACGGCCGCGTCGCGTGGGGCTTCACGAACACGACGTCCGACTGGGCCGACGTCGTCACGCTGCAGCTCAATGCGGCCGGCACGCACTACCTGTCGGGCGGTGTCGAGAAGCCGCTCAAGCGCAGCGTCGAGCGCATCGAGATCGCCGGCCAGCCGGCGGTGGACCACGAGGTGCTGGAGAGCGAATGGGGCCCGGTGATGCCGCAGCAGGCCCCCAAGGGCCAGGCCTACGCGTTGCGCTGGGTGGCCCACGACCCCGAGGGCATGAACCTGCACCTGCTGAAGCTGGAGACCGCCGGCGGCGTCGACGACGCGGTGCGCGCGGCGGCGGGCGCCGGCATCCCGCACCAGAACCTGCTGCTGGCCGACAGCACCGGCCGCATCGCGTGGACCGTCATCGGGGCCATCCCGCGCCGCGTGGGCGTGGACGACATGGACCGCCCGCAGGACTGGCGCGATGGCCGCTCGCGCTGGCAGGGTTACCTGCCTGCCGCCGAGCAGCCCCGCATCGTCGACCCCGCCGATGGCCGGCTGTGGACGGCCAACTCGCGCATGGTGGGCGGCGACGCGATGAAGACGGTTGGCAACGGCGGCTGGGACCTGGGCGCCCGCGCGCAGCAGATTCGCGACGGGCTGCGCGCGCAGGACCGCCTTGACGAGGCCGGCCTGCACGCGATCCAGCTGGACCACCGCGCGCTGTTCCTGCAGCGCTGGCGCCAACTGCTGCTGGACCGGGTGCTGACGCCCGAGTTCGTCGCCGCGAACGGGCTGGCGGACTACCGCGCCGAGGTCGCCCGCAGCGCCGATGCCGCCCGGCCCGACGCCGTCGGCTATCTGCTGGTGAGGGCGTTTCGCGAGCAGGCGTTGACGCAGATCTTCGCGCCGCTCGCCGGCCTGATGGAGACGCGCGGCCTGAAGCTGCGCGACCTGAAGATGGTGCCCGAGACGCCCGGCTGGGCGCTCATCCAGGCCGCCCGGCCCGACACGCTGCCCGGCGCCTACAAGAGCTGGCCCGAACTGCTGCAGCAGGCCGTGCTGGCCAGCCGCAAGGAACTGGTCGACAGGCACGGCAGCGTGGCCGCCGCGACCTGGGGCGCCGACAACCCCACCAGCATGCGCCACCCGCTGAGCCAGGCCGTGCCGGTGCTGTCCGGCTGGCTGGACCAGGCCTCGCAGGGCATGGCCGGCGACGCCCACATGCCGCGCGTGCACAACCACGGCCACGGGCAGAGCGAACGCATGGTCGTCTCGCCGGGCCAGGAGGAGCGCGGCCTGCTCGTCATCCCGGGCGGCCAGAGCGGCCATCCAATGTCGCCGTTCTACCGCAGCGACCATGCGGCATGGCTGGCCGGCGAGGCGCTGCCCTTCCTGCCCGGCGGCGCGGCGTACCGCCTCGTGCTGCGACCCTGATCCAGGCGACACCACTCGTGCGGGGTGAGGATGCCCGCGCCACGCCCCGCTGTGCACAATCGCGGGTTCGCAAGATCCGGAGGACCATCATGAACAAGACCCTGTACGCGCTGATGCTGGCCGGCCTGTCGACCGCCGTGCATGCCGAAGACGCCAGCTCCAACGTCGAGAAGTGCTCCAAGAAGCTGGGCGTCATCGCCGTGGCCGAGCCGCAGCACGGCTGGAACCACCTGTCGCAGTACGGCCTGGGTTCGCCGGCCGCGCTGCTGCGCATGATGATCCAGAACTCCGGCTGCTTCGACGTCGTCGAGCGTGGCCAGGCCATGCAGAACCTGCAGCAGGAACGCTCGCTGGCCGCGGCCGGCGAGATGCGTCAGGAGTCCAACGTCGGCAAGGGCCAGATGCAGGCGGCCGACTTCGTCATGACGCCCAACGTGCAGGTTGGCGCCAACACCAGCGGCGGCCTGGGTGGCTTCCTGGGCGGCCGGCTGGGCATCGTCGGCGCCATCGCCGGCGGCCTGAAGTTCAAGGACGCGTCCACCAGCCTGCTGATCGCCGACGTGCGCTCGTCCATCCAGGTCGCGGCCGCAGAAGGCAAGGCCAGCAAGACCGACTTCTCCATCGGCGGCTGGGGCTTCGGCGGCGGCGCCGTGGGCGGCATGGGCGGCTACACCAGCACCGCCGAGGGCAAGCTCATCGCGGCCAGCTTCCTCGACAACTACAACAAGATCGTGCTGACCATCCGCGACCAGCCCAGCCTCGTGCGCGGTAGCAGCGCCTCCGGCGACGCCAACGCGGCCGCCTCCACGCAGGCCGGCGCGCCCATCAACGCCGGCCAGATGTTGGCGCCCAAGATCTCCAACGTGAAGGCCTACGCGACGCCGTCGCGCGAAGGCAAGGTCGTCGCCACGCTGAACCGCAGCGACGAGCTGGTCGCCACCGGCGAGGTCAAGGACGGCTTCGTCAAGGTCGACTCGGCCAACTTCAGCGGCTGGGTGCAGCGCACGCTGGTCACGCCGATCGGCAACTGATGAAGGTCGCGCTGGTCACCGGCGCAGGGTCGGGCATCGGCCGCGCCGTGGCCCGCGCGCTCGCGGCCGAGGGCTGGACGCTCGCGCTGATGGGCCGCCGCGAGGCGCCGCTGCGCGAGACGCTGGCCGACGCGCTGCTGCTGCCCGCCGACGTCGCCGACGAGGCGCAGGTGGACGCCGCCTTCGCGACGCTGGCAAAGCACTTCGGCCGGCTGGACCTGCTGTTCAACAACGCCGGCATCAGCGCCATCGGCGTGCCCATCGACGAGTTGCCGGTGGCGCAGTGGCGCGCCGTGGTGGACACCAACCTCACCGGCAGCTTCCTGTGCGCCCGCGCGGCCTTCCGCCTGATGAAGACGCAGCAGCCCCGCGGCGGCCGCATCATCAACAACGGCTCCATCTCGGCCCACGCGCCGCGGCCCAACTCGGCGCCGTACACGGCCACCAAGCACGCCATCAGCGGCCTGACCAAGTCGCTGAGCCTGGACGGCCGCGCGTTCGACATCGCCTGCGGCCAGCTCGACATCGGCAACGCTGCGACCGAGATGACCGAGAAGATGGCACGCGGCATGCCGCAGGCCAACGGCCAGGTCGCCGTCGAGCCGCGCATGGACGTCGAGGACGTCGCCCGCGCCGTCGTCTACATGGCCGGCCTGCCGCTGTCGGCCAATGTGCAGACGATGACGGTCATGGCCACGCAGATGCCGTTTGTCGGACGCGGCTGAACGTCAGCCCCTCGCCCATTCCCGCCTCGCTGAACGCGGGCGGGCCTGGTCGATCCCCCTAGGGGATGGCGATGCTTGCGGCATTGAGCCGCAAGCACATCGCCTGACGGGCCGGCTTGGGAGCGGCCCGGCGCTCGGCCCCACTCCGCCGTCTGATGGGGTTTGGTGGCGCGCTGCCGCCATGACCTCTTTCCTGCCGCCAGGGACTTGATCATGCTGGCGGCACGGCCTCCCGCGTCAGCCGTCACAATCCCGCCATGTCTTTGCTCCGTCTGCTTTTCCGCTGGTTCCTGCTGCTCGTCGGCGCCGTCATTGGCCTGGGCTTCTTCCTGTTCGCCGTGCTGGCCTTCGTGCTCATCCTGCTGGCCAGCCTGTTGACGGGCCGCAAGCCCAACCTGCAGTTTCGCGTGAACCAGAATCCGTGGGCGCGGCGCCGCCCGGCGTCTCAGGCCGAGGCGGGCGATGTCGTCGACATCGAGGCCCGCGAGGTCAAGGAGCCGGCGCCCTTGCCCTTGCAGCCTCCCCGCCACTGAGGGCGGGCGCCTTCAGCTCCACCGCGCCGTACCAGGTCTTGGCCGACGCGCGGCTGTTGTCGCTGTCGGTCATGACGGCCATCGACATCAGCGGCCCCGGCTCCTCGCCGAAGGCGAGCCGGAAGTCGGCGGCAAGGTCGCGCTGGTGGTCACGCCAGCGGCGCAGCTCGGCCGGGCCGGAGTCGACGACGATCTTGCGGATGCGGTCGCTGCGCGGGTTGATGACGACGGTGCCCACCGGCAGCTTGCTGTCCCACACGTACATCAGCGTCGCGTAGGGCGGGGCCTCGCCGGTCAGCGCCTGTGCCAGCTCGAACTTCATGCGCGTCTTCAGCGGCAGCCGGGCGATGTCGCCGCCGAAGCCGAAGATGACGCGGGCGACGGCGTCTTCATGGTCGACGTCGGACACGTTGGCGCCGGGGATCAGGCCTTGCGCCCACCACGAGAAGCGCACCTCGCCGACCTGCTCCAGCGACGGCTCCAGCCGCTTGCGCCAGATGCTGGCCGAGCGGTCGGACGAGGCCTCCAGCGCGCGGCGCCCGTCCTTCTCGGTCCAGCGGTAAAGCGTGGCCTTCTTGCCGGGCAACGCCAGCGGCTGCCAGCCCTCGGCGGAGGGCGGCGGCGGGGCGGGGGGCGTGGCGCAGGCGGTGAGCAGCAGGGCGGCGCAGAGGGGCAGAAAAGCGGTCTTCACCAGGACTTGCGTTGGAGTTCTTCGAGGATCTCGCCATATATGCGGTACCTGCTCGCGCTGATCAAGCCCTGATCGACCGCCGCGCGCACGCCGCAGCCGGGTTCGTGAATATGTGAACAGTTGGCGAAGCGGCAGTCGGCGTGCTCGCGCAGGTCGGGCATGAAGCGCCACAGGTCGGCGGCGGCGATCTGGCGCAGGCCGAATTCCTGGAAGCCGGGCGAATCGATGAGCGCGGTCTGGCGCGTGTCATCGGTCCAGTACCACTGCGTCGTGGTGGTGGTGTGGCGGCCGGAGTTCAGCGCCTGCGAGATCTCGCCGACCTGGGCCTGCGCGTCCTTCACGAGCAGGTTGATCGCCGTGCTCTTGCCCGTGCCGCTGGGGCCCAGCACGAAGGTGCGCTGGTGGGCCAGCCACGGTGCCAGCGTGGCGCGGGAGCCCTCGCGGTCGGCCTTCAGCGCGACCTCGAACATCGTCAGGCCCATCGCGCGATAGGGGGCGAGGCGCTCGCGGGCCTCTGCCGTGCCGGGCAGGTCTGTCTTGTTCAGCGCGATGGCCATGCGGATGCCGGCGGACTCGGCGGCGATCAGCGAGCGGGCCAGCTGCGACTCGCTGAAGACGGGCTCGACGGCGACCAGCACCAGCAACTGGTCCAGGTTGGCGGCGAAGCTCTTGGTCTTCCACTCGTCCTGGCGGAACAGCAGATTGCGCCGCGGCTCGACGGCCTCGATGACGCCCTCGTCACCCGACTCGGCAAAGCGCACCTGGTCGCCGACGACGGCGTCGCTCTTCTTGCCGCGCGGGTGGCAGACGAGGCGTTTGCCGTCGGTGTCCTCGACGATGTAGTGGCGGCCATGGCCGCGCACGACCAGGCCCAGGTCCAGGTTGCTGAAACGGCTCATGCAGCCGACGCTTCCGGCAGCGCGCTCACCTGCGCCGCGCAGATCGCGTCGTTCAGCGTCAGCCCGCCGCGCGAGTGCGTGGTGTAGCTGACGGTGCAGGCGTTGTAGCCCACCAGCATCTCGGGGTGGTGGTCCTGCGCATGGGCGATCTCGGCTACGGCGTCGACGAAGGCCATCACCTGGTAGAAGTTGTCGAAGCCGAAGCGGCGGCCGATGATCTTGTTCTCTGCGTCCGGCAGCCAGCCGGGCAGGGCGGCCAGCACGCGGGTGCGCGTGTCGGCGTCCAGCAGCGGGGCCTTGGGGTCACATTGGGCAAGCAGCAGGTCGTTCATGAGGCGAGGGCTGCGAGACGTTCTGCAGCGGGGGGGTGCGAGTAGTAGAAGCGGGCGTAGACGGGGTCCGGCGTCAGCGTGCCGGCGTTGTCCTCGTGCAGCTTCAGCAGCGCGGAGGACAGGTCGGCACCACTGGCCTGCGCGCGCGCGTAGGCATCGGCCTGGAATTCGTCGCGGCGCGAGAAGTGGCTGGCCAGCGGCGTCACGAAGAAGCCGAACACCGGCCCGGCGAGCATGAAGAGCAGCAGCGCCAGCGCGTCGTTCGGTGCGCTCAGGGACGGCTGCACGCCCAGCCCCAGGTAGAAGGCAGGCTGTTGCGCCAGCCAGCCCAGCAGCGCAAAGCCGGCCAGGCTCATTGCGAACGCCAGCGCGATGCGCTTGGTGATGTGCCGGTGCTTGAAGTGGCCCAGCTCGTGCGCCAGCACGGCCTCCACCTCGCCGCCGTTGAGTTTGGCCAGCAGCGTGTCGAAGAACACCACGCGCTTGGCCGGGCCGAAGCCGCTGAAGTAGGCGTTGCCGTGCGCCGAGCGCAGGCTGCCGTCCATGACGAACAAGCCCTTGGACGCGAAGCCGCACTTGGCCATCAGCCGCTCGACGCGTTCCTTCAGCGCCTCGTCGGCCAGTGGCTCGAACTTGTTGAACAGCGGCGCGATGACGTAGGGAAAGATCACCATCACCAGCAGCTGGAAGCCCATCCACGCGCCCCAGGCCCACAGCCACCAGCGCGGGCCCATCGCGCCCATCAGCCAGACGATGAGCGCCACGATGGGCAGGCCCAGCACCAGCGCCAATCCCACGCCCTTGAGCAAGTCGGTGACGTACAGCCGCAGCGTCATGCGGTTGAAGCCGAAGGCCTGCTCGATGCGGAAGGTGGACCACAGCTCCCACGGCAGGTCCAGCAGCGAGCTCAGCAGCGCGAACGCGGCGATCAGCCCCAGCTGGTAGCCCATGGGCTGCCAATCGGCAGGCAGCGCGCGGCTGGCGTCCAGCACCCAGCCGTTCAGCGCGTCCAGCCCGCCCAGCAGCGTCCAGCCCAGCAGCAGCGCCGCGTTGACAGCCAGCGACAGCAGGCCAAAGCGGGCGCGGGAGACGGTGTAGTCGGCGGCTTTTTGGTGCGCCGACAGCGTGACGCTGCCCGCAAACGCCGCCGGCACCTGGCCGCGGTGCGCCGCCACATGGCGGACCTGGCGCGACGACAGCCAGAACTTGACGAGCGTGGAGGCCGCGAGCGCGAGCGCGAACGCGGCGGACAACATCAGGGGAGACATGGGCAAATTTTAGGCTGCGAGAATTCCGCGACTTTTGAAAGCCACGCCATGTCCGACACCCTCACCCCCAGCGACAACAACCTGATCTGGATCGACCTCGAAATGACGGGTCTGTACCCGGACACCGACCGCATCATCGAGATCGCCGTCGTCGTCACCGACGCCAACCTCGACAAGCGCGTCGAAGGCCCGGTCTTCGCCGTGCACCAGTCCGACGAGACGCTGGACAAGATGGACGCCTGGAACAAGGGCACGCACGGCAGGAGCGGCCTGATCGACCGCGTGAAGGCCTCCACCGTCTCCGAGGCCGAGGCCGCCGCGCAGACCATTGCCTTCCTGAAGCAGTACGTCGGCAAGGGCAAGAGCCCCATGTGCGGCAACAGCATCTGCCAGGACCGCCGCTTCCTGGCCAACTACATGCCCGAGCTGGAGAGCTTCTTCCACTACCGCAACCTGGACGTGTCGACGCTGAAGGAGCTGGCCAAGCGCTGGAAACCGTCGGCGCTGGAAGGCTTCAAGAAGGCGCAGGCGCACACGGCGCTGGCGGACATCCACGAGTCCATCGAGGAGCTGGCGCACTACCGCACGACGTTCCTGAACCTGGCCTGATCGGCCCGCAGGACGCTTGCTCCACGCCGCCTTCGACTTCCCCCGCCACCCGCTGGCCCGCGAGGATGGCGAGCGGCTGCGCGGTTGCTGGCCCACGCCGCCCGCGCGTTGGCTGCGGGCTGCGCGGTTGGAGGACGTGCGTGCCGTCATTGCCGAGGCCGAAGCCGCCGCGCGTGCCGGCGCGTGGGTGCTGGGCGGCCTGCGCTACGAGGCGGCGGCAGCCTTCGACGTCGTGCTGGCGACGCATGCCGCCGCCGCGCCGCTGGCCGAGTTCGCCGTCTACGACACCGCGCCGCAGCCCTGGCCTGAAGGTGACGGCGCCTGGACCGGTCTGCTGGGCTGGGCCGATGGGGAGCCTGACGCGACCGCCGCCATCGAGCGCATCCGCGACTACATCCGCGCCGGCGATTGCTACCAGGTCAACCTGACGACGCGGCTGCGCGCGACGGCTCCCGACCTGGATCCGGCGCAGCTGTTCCTCGCGCTGCACGCCAGCCAGCCGGGCGGCTTCAGCCTGTTCCTGCGCGAGGCCGGCGCGGCCAGCGTGTCGCCCGAGCTGTTCTTCGACTGGCGCCCCGTGCCCGGCGCCAAGGCCAGCTGGCTGCTGGCGGCCCAGCCCATGAAGGGCACGGCGCCGCGCGGCCGCGACCGCGTCGACGACGAGGCCGCGCAGGCGCACCTGCGCACCAGCGAGAAGGAGCGGGCCGAGAACCTGATGATCGTGGACCTGCTGCGCAACGACCTCAGCCGCGTGGCGCAGCTGGGCACCGTGCGCGTGCCGCGGCTGTTCGAGCTGCACGCGCTGCCGACCGTCTGGCAGATGACGTCCACCGTCACGGCCGTCAGCCGCGCCGGGCTGACGCTGGCCGACGCGTTCGCGGCGTTGTTCCCGTGCGGCTCGGTCACCGGCGCCCCCAAGGTGCGGGCGATGCAGGTCATCCGCGAGCTGGAACCCACGCCGCGCGGCTGGTACTGCGGTGCGCTGGGGCTGATCCAGCCGGGCGGCGTGGCGACGTTCAATGTCCCCATCCGTACCGTCGAGTTTCGTGACGGGCAACTGACCTGCGGCCTGGGCAGCGCCATCACGTTGGACAGCGAACCCGCGGCCGAGATCGCCGAATGGCGCGCCAAGTCGCGCTTCCTGGCCCGCGCCGAAGCGCCCGTGGAGGCGCTGGAGACGCTGCGGCTGGAGAACGGCGTGGCGCTGCGCGGTGACGCCCACCTGGCCCGCATGCAGCGCACGGCGCGGCACTTCGGGCTGCGTTTCTCGCTGGCCGAGGCGCGTGCCTACCTGAAGGCGGTGGCCGACGCGCAGCCCGAAGGCAGCTGGCGGCTGCGCCTGACCTGCGATGCCGTGGGCCGGCTGCAGCACACGCTGTTCGCCTTCACGCCGACGGCCGAGCCGGTGCGCCTGGCGCTGGCCGACCAGCCCATGCCCACGCGGGGCCCGCGTGCCGAATACCTGGCCCACAAGACGACGCGCCGCGAGCTGTATGCAACGACCAAGCCCGCCGACGCTTTCGACGTCATGCTGTGGAACGAGGCCGGCGAACTGACCGAATGCAGCTTCGGCAACCTCGCCGTGCAGCTCGGCGGCCAGTGGCTGACGCCGCCGCTGGACAGCGGCCTGCTGCCCGGCGTGCTGCGCGCCGAGCTGCTGGCGCAGGGGCGCATCAAGGAGGCGCGCCTGACGCGCGACGACCTGGCCCGCGCCCAGGGCCTGGCCTTCTTCAACAGCCTGCGCGGCTGGCTGCCGGCTCAGCTGCTGAAGTAGCCGGGCTGGTCGACGTCGGCCAGCAGCCCCGGGCGGCGTGGCTGCCAGCCCAGCTCGCGTTGGGTCCAGTCGCTGCTGGTCGGGTTGTCCATCGCGGCGAAGTGATGGAACCAGCCGAAGTGCGCCGCCGCGGCGTCACCGGCCAGCCCCTGCACCGGCACGCCCAGGCGCCGGCCGATGACGGCCGTCAGGTCGGCAAAGCGCACGCCCGTTTCCGCGGCGCCGTGATAGCTGGCGCCGGCCCTGCCGGCCTCGGCCACGCGGCGGAACAGTGCCGCCGCATCCAGCCGGTGCACCGCCGGCCAGCGGTTGCTGCCGTCGGCGACAAACGCGGCCAGGCCCTTCTCGCGTGCCAGGCCGATCAGCAGCGGCACGAAGCCGCGGTCGCCCTCGTCATGGACCGAGGGCGGCAGGCGCACGAGGCTGGCGTTCACGCCGCGCTCCACCAGTGCCGCGACCGCCTGCTCGGAGGCGGAGCGCGGATGGTGGGGCGACGGCGCATCTGTCTCGGTCGCCAGCGTCTTGCCGGCCACCAGCGCCGTGCCCGACGTGACCACCAGCCGGCGGCCGCTGCCAGCCAGTGCGTCACCCAGCGCGGTGACGATGTGGCGGTCGTCCTCGCAGCTGGCGGCGAAGCGCGAGAAGTCGTGATTGAAGGCCGTGTGGATGACGGCGTCCGCCGCGGCCGCGCCGCGCTTGAGGCTGTCGAGGTCGTCGATGCTGCCGCGGTGCGCCGAGGCACCGGCGGCTGCCAGCGCCGCAACGGCGGCATCCGAGCGCGCCAGGCCGGTCACGCGGTGACCGTGGGAAAGCAGTTCTTGCACAATGGCCGAGCCGATGAAGCCGGTCGCGCCCGTCACGAACACATGCATGCGAAGAGTCCTTGCAAAACGGTGGAAGTGGCGCCACTGTCGCGAGCCGCGCCACGCGCGTGAAGCCGTGAGCGCATACCGGTATCGCCATTAACAGGATCACGATGTCTGTCGTCGAGGACAACCCGCTGGGCCGCTACCTGAAGGAGCGCCGCGCCCGCCTGGACCCCGCTGCGTTCGGTCTGCCGCTGGCGCGTCGGCGTACGCCGGGTCTGCGCCGCGAGGAGGTTGCTCAGCGCGCGCATGTGAGCCCCACCTGGTACACGTGGCTGGAGCAGGGGCGCGGCGGCGCGCCGTCCACCGAGGTGCTGGAGCGGCTGGCCGGTGCGCTGCAGCTCAGCGCGGTGGAGCGCGAGCACCTGTTCCTGCTGGCGCAGAACCGGCCTCCCGAGGTGCGCTACCAGGCCGCCGCCGACGTGCCGCCGCGGCTGCAACGCGTGCTGGACGCGATGGAACACTGCCCGGCCATGATCCGCACGCCGACCTGGGACGTCGTCGCCTGGAACCGTGCCTGCGCCGCCGTGCTGAACGACTACGCGGCCATGCCGCCGGACCGGCGCAACATCCTGCGCCACATCTTCGCCAACCCGGCCGCGCGTGACCGCATGGTCAACTGGGCGCAGGACGCGCGTTTCGTCGTCGCTGCCTTTCGGGCGGATGCGGCGCGGGCCGGCGCGACGGCGGCCGTGCAGGCGCTGGTGGCCGAGCTGAGCGCCGCCAGCACCGAGTTCGCTGCGATGTGGGCCGAGCTGGACGTGCGCGGCAACTACGGCGAGGCGGCCAAGCAGATCCGCCACCCGCTGGCCGGCCCGATCTCGCTGGAATACAGCGGCCTGGCGGTCGAAGGCCGGCCGGACCTGACCCTGATCGTCTACCACCCGGCCACGCCGGCGGACGAAGCCAGCGTGCGGCGGTTGATGGGCGCTCAACCCTGAGGATTTGGTGAAAACCCTGAGCCGTGCTACAGTCGCGGCTTCGCCTGGGGCCAACCCAGGTGGTCCACGTCTCCTCTGACCTCGTTCGATCACTCGTATCGGACTCCGAACACGGATCGGTCGGCGGCGATGAAGCCGTCGCTTTGACTGACTGTTCCCCTGCGCCGCACCCGGGCTGATGTAGCTGCCCGAGCCGCACGACGCGAGCTGATCTATCTCCCAGCGACTTGTTGCATTCCGAAGGGCCTGACGCCCCTCGGCGCTGCGCGTTTGCCTGCGCGGCGAGATTGAACGATTGAAAGAACGAACGATGAGTTTCGAGACCCTGGGCCTGAGCCCCGCCGTGCTGCAGGCCGTCAAGGATGCCGGCTACGAGAACGCCACCGACGTGCAGGCCCAAGCCATCCCGGCGGCCATCGCGAACAAGGACCTGATGGTCTCGTCGCGCACCGGCTCGGGCAAGACCGCCGCCTTCATCCTGCCGGCGCTGGAGAAGATCCTCGCCGCCCGTGGCGACAACACCAAGCGCCGCGAAAAGGGCGTGATCTACGGCCCGCGGGTGCTGGTGCTGGCCCCGACGCGCGAACTGGCGATGCAGGTCGCCAAGGCCGCGCAGACCTACGGCCGCCACATCCCGGGCCTGAAGGTAGCGACCGTGCTGGGCGGCATGCCCTATCCGCTGCAGATCCGCCAGCTCACCGGCCCGCTGGACATCCTCATCGCCACGCCCGGCCGCCTGCTGGACCACCTGGCCAGCGGCAAGTGCGTGCTGTCCAACGTCGAGATGCTGGTGCTGGACGAAGCCGACCGCATGCTGGACATGGGCTTCATTGACGACATCAACGTCGTGACCAGCCACACGCCGGACACCAAGCAGACCGTGATGTTCAGCGCCACGTTCGCTGGCCACGTGGGCCGTCTGGCACAGCAGCTGCTGAAGGATCCGCAGCGCATCGAGGTGGCGTCGCACACCGAGACGCACGAGAACATCGAGCAGCGCCTGCACTGGGCCGACAACCCCCACCACAAGGACCAGCTGCTGGAGTCCATCCTGGCCGCGCCGGAGCTGGATCAGGCCGTCGTCTTCACGAGCACGCAGCGCGACGCCGACTGGCTGGCCGAGCGCCTGGCCGAGATCGGCCATGCCGTGGCGCCGCTGCACGGCGCCATGCCGCAAGGCAAGCGCAACCGTGTGCTGATGGGCCTGCGCCGTGGTGACCTGAAGGTGCTGGTGGCCACCGACGTCGCCGCCCGCGGCATCGACGTGCCGACGATCAGCCACGTCATCAACTACGGCCTGCCGATGAAGGCGGAGGACTACGTGCACCGCATCGGCCGCACCGGCCGCGCGGGTCGCTCGGGCCTGGCGATCACGCTGGGCCTGCGTGAGGACGTGTCGATGATCCGCCGAATCCAGCAGTTCACGACGCAGACGATTCCCGTGTCGCAGATCGCCGGGCTGGAGCCCAAGACGCAGGAGCCGCGCATCTTCCCGCCGCGCCCCGCCGGTCAGGGCTTCGACCGTGGTGGTGACCGCTTCGGCGGCCGTCCGGGCTTTGGGAACAAGAGCTTCCGCCGTGATGGCCAGGGCTTTGGCGGTGGCCGCCCGCACCAGGGTGGTGGCCGTCCGTTCGAGCAGGACCGTGGCTTTGCGCCGCGCGACGACCGTGGTTTCGCGCCGCGTGGCGAGGGTCGTGGTTTCCCGCCGCGCCATGAAAACCGCGGCTTCCAGCCGCGTGAAGACCGTGGCTTCCAGCCCCGCGAGGACCGTGGTTTCGCCCCGCGCGAGGAGCGTGGCTTCCAGCCCCGTGACGACCGTGGTTTCCAGCCGCGTGGCGATCGCCCGTTCAATGCCGGCGGCAAGCCCAGCTTCGGCGGCGATCGTCCGTCGTTCGGTGGCGAGCGCCGCGGCCCGGGCGGCCCGCGCAAGGGTGGCTTCGGCCGCTGATCTTTGATGAGTCGCGTGCAGCTGCACGCGATGACTCCCGTCGATCTCGACGCCGTACTGGCGCTGCAACAGCGCTGCTACGGCGTCGACTTTTTGGAGCATCGCGATGCCTTCGCCGCCAAGCTGGCCGTGACCGACGGCCTGGCGTGTTGCTGGATGGCCCGTCGGGATGACGGCAAGCCGCTGGCCTACGCCGTCAGCCTGCCGGTCTGCGAAGACACGCTGCCGGCGCTGGATGCGCCGCGCTGCGAGAGGCCCGTGCAACCCACGCTGCTGTACCTGCACGACATGGCCGTGGCGCCCGAGGCGCGCTCGCTGGGGTTGGCATCACGCCTGCTGGCGCGGCTGAAGGAGCGCGCGCTGGCGCTGAACCTGCCGCAGATGGGCCTGGTGGCCGTGCAGGGCTCGGTGCCGTATTGGCAGCGCCAGGGCTTTGCCGAGCCGGCCGCGCTGGCGCCGGCGCTGCGGGCCAAACTGGCCAGCTTCGGCGCCGATGCGCGGTTCCTGCTTCAGTCCTTCAGGTAGGGCTTGAGCCAGCGCATCTGCGGCTTGTCCTTGCCGCCGTCGGGCTCCAGCGACAGGAAGTAGTCACCCCAGGTCGGGCCGCCGGCCCACCACAGCCAGCCGGTCCAGACGTCCGCGTTGTCCTGCAGATGCTTGAGCGCACCGGCCACGGCCTGCTCGCAGACCGCGTTGGCGCCGCCGCCGAGCTCGCCCAGCAGCGCGCGGCGCTTGTTGGCCTTGAGCCATTGCGTGAAGCGCTGCAGCCGCTCGACGCCGATGGTGGGGCTGACGCATTCGGCATTGGTGCCCGAGCCGTCCTTGTCGAAGTACTGGTGCACCTCGAACACCATGTTGTCGAGCGGGTCCTTCACGCGGCCCATGACGTCGGCGTTGGGCGTGCCGTACCACTTGGATTCAAACCAGCTCCAGGCGCCGGTGTAGCCATTGCCCGGCAGCGTGATGAGGTTGGTCGCGCCGGTTTGGCGGATCGCGTCGACCGCGGCTTGCGCGGCGTCGGCCCAGGTCTCGGTCGGCATGTTGCGCGGCTCGTTGACGAGGCCGAACTGCACTCGGGCGTTGTCCTTGAACTGCAGCGCCAGCCGGCGCCAGAAGTCGGCGAAGGCCGCGTGGGGCACCTCGGGGCGGCCGATGTGGATGTCCTTGTAGGCGGCGTAGTTGTGCGGGTCCAGCAGTACGTGCAGGCCGCGGGCCGTCGTGCCGTCGACGAACTCGCGCAGCCGGGCCAGTTCGGCCGCGTCCAGCTCGCCCATCAGCCGGGGCTGCAGGCGCTCCCAGCGGAAGCCCACGCGCATCAGGTTCATGCCCTGGGCCTGGTAGTAGGCGGTGCTGGCGACGCTGGGGTAGACGTAGTCCTTGCCGTAGACGCCGGGGAAGGGCAGCTTCTCGCCCCATTCGGCGCTGGACAGGCTGATGCCGCGCCATGCCAGCGGTGCGGCGTGTGCCGCGGCCGCAGCGGCGAGCAGCGTGGTGGCGAGCAGGCGTTTCATGCGACGTCCTTTGCGGGCGGTTGAATGCCGAGGGCGGCCAGCACGTCCTGGCAGGCGCCCATCGTGTGGTAATCGGTCTTGCCGGCCGGGCTCTTCTCGTCGGTGAGCTTGGCGTTGTCGGGGCCGAGGATGCGGTACCAGGCGCCGTGCTCGTGGTCGACGAAATGCTGCCAGGCGTAGGCCCAGAGCCGGTCGTACCACTGCCAGTAGCCGGCGTCGCCGGTGCGCACGGCCAGCCAGGCAGCGGCGGCCAGGCTTTCGGCCTGCACCCAGAAGTACTTGTCGCCGTCGCAGACGCCGCCGCCCTCGCGCTCGGGGGCAAAGCCGTAGACCAGGCCGCCGTGCGCGGCGTCCCAGCCCTCGCGCATGGCGGTATCGAAGAAGTGGCGCGCCGTCGGCACCAGCCACTCCGGGGCGGCGTCGCCCAGGCGGCGTTCCAGCATCAGCAAGAGCTTGGCCCACTCGGTGAGGTGGCCGGTCTGGAAGCCCCAGGGGCGGAAGATGTTGGTCTTGTCGTCGCGGTTGTAGTCCCAGTCGGGCGTCCAGTCGGCGCGGTAGTGCTCCCAGACCAGCCCGCCGGCGAGCGACGCCTGGCGTTGCGCGATGGAGGTTGCCAGCGTCAGCGCACGATCCAGGTAGCGCGCCTCGCCGGTGGCCGCGTGCGCGGCCAGCATGGCTTCGCAGGCGTGCATGTTGGCGTTCTGGCCGCGGTAGGGGCCGACCTGCCAGTCGGGCGTGGCCTCGTCGGCGTAGAGGCCGTGGGCGGGCTCCCAGAAGCGGCGCTCCATCAGCTCGAACGTGGCGGCAATGCCTTCGCGCGCGCCCGGCACGCCGGCCTCAGCCGCATGGGCGTTGGCCAGCAGCACGAAGGCCAGGCCGTAGCAGTGGTTGGTGCCGTCGGTGACGGTGGCGCGGCCGTCGTGCCAGTCCAGCACCCAGGTGTAGCCACCCTGGGGTTGCGCGTGCGCCGCGTTGACGAAGGCCAGCGCGTGGGCCACGTCGCCCACCGCGCCGCCGAACCAGCGCCAGGCCAGCGCATGGTTGAAGACGAAGCGCGTGCTGCTGACCAGGTGGCGGGTGCGGCGGTCGTAGACGGTGCCGTCGTCCTTGAAGAACTGGAAGCAGCCGCCGGTGTCGTCCTTGACGCGCGGCGCGTAGAAAGCCAGCGTGTGGCGCATGTGGGCCCACAGCGCGTCGGGGCGGCGCATGTCGGGAGTCGTCATTTCAGAACCTCTTCTTTCAGGAATCGGGTGAGCTCATCGGCCATGCGGGCGTGCACGTCGATGCGGGGGTGGGCCCAGGCGAAGGCCTCGAAGCGGTAGCTCCAGACACGGGCGTCGCCCTGAGCGCGCAGCGTCTGCACGGCTTGCGCGACGGCGCGGGGCAGGGCGGGTTGCTCCTGCGGCGCCGACATGCCGCCCAGCAGCAGCACGAGCCTGGCGTGCGGGTAGCGACTGCGCAGCTGGCGCACGAAGGCCAGGTAGCGCGGCGCGAAGTCGGTCGCGATTGCCAGGCCCTTGGAGGCCGGGAAGCCGTGGTCGTTCTGGCCCAGGTTGAGCAGCACGATGTCGGGCGCGGGCGACTCGGGGGGCGCCATGGCGGCGTCCTTGCGTGGCGCGACGCGGTCCCACACGTCGGGCATCAGCAGGTCATGCCAGGTGGCGGTGATGCCAATGCCGCTGACAGCGATGCCGATGTAGTTGGCGCCCAGCCGCTGGGCCGTGACCGCGCCATAGGCGCGGGTGCCGTCGTGGGGGTAGAGGTCGTCGTACTGGTCATCGGCCACGTCGCCGTTGCAGGCGCCGGCAGTGATGGAGTCGCCGAAGAAGGCCAGCGTCAGCGGTCGCGCGGGTGGTGGGGCCAGCAGCTCGGCGCCGTCGGCCAGGCGCAGGCCCAGCAGCGACGCCTCGGCCATGGAGCCCTCGGTGCGCTTGACCAGGCGCAGCGTGTGAGTGCCGTCGGCCAGCGGCTCGCGCAATCGCCACACAGCGGACGACTGCCCCGGCACCGCCAGCGGGTGAACGCGGCCATCGATCTCGACGCTGAAGTGGCTGGTGCCCCAGTGCGCGGACGAGAAGGCCAGGCTCAACTCGCGGCCTGTGAAGCGGGCGCGCAGCTCGCTGCCGCTCCAGGCCATCAGCTTGGACGCGGGTAGGGCGCCCGGACCGACGCGACCCACCCAGCGCAGCCGGGCGTCGTCCGCCGGGATGAGGGCCACGTCGCTGCGGGTTGGCTCGCGCACGAAATCGCTGGGCCGCAGTTCCTTGGGATAGAGGCCTGCCGACATGACGGCCAGGAAGCTGGCCGGCCTGCCGCTGCCGGCCCAGCTGTCGCGCTTGACGCGCAGCTGCAGCAGATGCGCGGTGGGCTCCAGCTCGCGGCCGACGACGCTGTAGTGCCAGCCCAGGTAGCCCTGGCGCTCCGGCACGTGGCCGCGCAGCGTGACCCAGGGGCCGTCGTCCACGCGGGCTTCGAGGTTGCGATAGTGCTCGCTCTCGGCGTGGAAGACGGCCACCTCGGCACCAAAGACGAGGAAGCGCGCCTCGGCATCATCGGCCGTGGTGGCCCAGCCGGGCTGCTGGCCCGGCCACTCGGGATGTACCTCGCCGCCGCGCGCGAAGCCGTGCGACTGGTAGGGCTTGAGCGTGTCGCCCGTCAGCAGCCGCGTGAACTCATGCGCGCGGCCGTGCAGCGGCGCCGGCAGCGGTGTCGCGACGGCAGTGGCACGGCTGGCGCCGCGCAGTGTCTCGGCCAGTGCGAGGGCGATGCGCTGGTGACCCGTGGCGTTGGGATGCACGGGTTCGTCGTACAGCGTGGCCCAGCGGTCCTGGCCGGCGTCGACGCGGGCCTGCATCCAGCGGCCGAAGTCCAGCGCCGTCAAGCCGTAGTGCGCGGCCAGCTGCAGTTGCAGGTCGGTCGCGTCGCGGGGCTGGTTGCCCTGCTGCGTGAGGCCCAGCACGACGACGGCGGGCGGCTTTCTTGCTGTCAGCAGCCGGCGCAACAGTGCTTCATAGCTGCTACCTCGCACGGCGGGGTCCAGCCACTGGTCGTTGACGCCGAACTCCACGATGACGAGGTCGGGCTGCGCGTCCAGCACCTGCGCCTGCAGCCGCTGCACGGCGGCGGCCGAGTCGGTGCCGCTGAGGCCGGCGTTCACGAGCTTCACCTTCGGGCCCAGCGACCTGGCCAGCAGCGCGGCCCAGCCGCGCTCGCGCGGTGGCTGGGCGGCGTAGCCGGTGGTGATGGAGCCCCCCAGCGTGGCCAGCGTGATGGCGTTGCCGGCCTCCAGCCGGCGCATGACGGCCTGCAGCCGTTCGTCCGCGGCCGCCTGCCCGGCAGTGGGCAGCATCAGGGACAAAGCCAATCCGATTCCTTTCAGCCAGTTCATGTCAGCCCTTGGTGGCGCCTGCCGGGCTGCCCGGGCGACCGGCGTGGCAGGCCTGCGCGGGCAGGCCGGCGGCTGCAGCCCGAATTCGCCCGCGGTCGGGGTCGGGAGGCGGTGCGGGAGCGTGGCCGGGAGGTCACGTTGTCTCTATTTGTTTACTAAACGTTTGTGATTATGAGTGCGGTTTTGCGCGTCGAGTGCCCTGTGTTGTCTAGAAAACATCGGGACTATCCCCGAGTGCGGCCGCAAAACCAGGGAAACAGAATGCGCAACAAAACAATGTTTAGCTTTGCCCGTGGCGAAGCAGGAGACGAGCCGCGGCCAGCCGGTGCGCGGTGCAGGGGCGGGCCGGTTTGGCGGCTGCCTGTCGTCTCCCGTCGCGGGCAGCCTGAGTGAACCGACCTTGGCGACGACGTGACATTCCAACGATTGATTGACCTGCATGACGGCTGGCAGCTCGCCGAGGCGCCCACCGGCCTGGACGGCGCGGCGCTGACAGCGCTGCCGGCAGAAGCCTGGCTGCCCGCGGCCGTGCCCGGCACGGCGCATGGCGCGCTGCTGGCGGCCGGGCGCATTCCCGATCCCTTCTATGGCCGCAACGAGCTGGATGTGCGCTGGGTGGCCGAGCGCCGCTGGGCGTGGCGCCTGGCCTTCGACGCGGGCGAGCTGGCGCCGCGCGAGGAGCTCGTGTTCGACGGCCTGGACACCTATTGCACCGTGTGGCTGAACGGCGAGCGGTTGCTGCAGTCCGACAACATGTTCGTGCCGCAGCGCGTGGACGTGCGCTCGCGCCTGAAGCCCGGCCGCAACGAGCTGCTGCTGTGCTTCGAGCCGGCGCTGGCCGAGGCGCGCAAGGTGGAGGCGGTGCACGGCAAGCGCGCGCTGTGGAACGGCGACAGCGCGCGGCTGCACGCCCGCAAGGCGCAGTACCACTTCGGCTGGGACTGGGGCCCGGAGCTCATCACCTGCGGCCCTTGGCGGCCGGTGCGGCGCTGCAGCGGCGCGGCGCGCATTGCCGACCTGCAATCCCGCAGCACGGTGGACGTGGCCGGCCGCACGGCCACGCTGCAGGTGGCTGCGCAGATCGACGGGGCGGGCACGCGCTGTGCCTTCGAGCTGCGCGATGCGCAAGGGCGCTGCGTGGCGGCGCAGGACGTGCCTGCAGGCGGCGCCGCCAGCGCGACGCTGGCCGTCGCCGACGCTGAACTCTGGTGGCCGCGCGGTCTGGGCGCGCAGCCGCTGTACACGCTGGTGGCGCGGCTGCTTGACGATGCCGGCCGCGTGCTGGCCGAGGACAGTCGCCGCATCGGGCTGCGCCAGCTGCGGCTGGTGCAGGAGCCGGTTGCGGGCGAGGCAGGGCTGAGCTTCCACTTCGAGGTCAACGGCCAGGCCTTGTTCGCCGGCGGCGCGAACTGGATTCCCGACGACAACCTGCTGGAGCGCATCACACCGGCGCGCTACCGCGAGCGCGTGGCGCAGGCCGCCGCCGCCCACATGAACATGCTGCGCGTCTGGGGCGGCGGCATCTACGAGCACGAGGCCTTCTACGAGGCCTGCGACGAGCTGGGCATCCTGGTGTGGCAGGACTTCATGTTCGCCTGCGGCATCTACCCGGCCAACGACGCGTTCCTGGCCAGCGTTCGCGCCGAGGCCGAAGCGGCCGTGAAGCGGCTGCGCCACCACGCCTGCCTGGCGCTCTGGTGCGGCAACAACGAGGACTACATGATTGCCGAGTCCCAGGGGCTGGCCGGCCCGGGCGTGCCGGCGGAGCGCTTCGAGGCGCGCGCCATCTACGAGGGCCTGTTGCCCGAGGTCTGCGCCGCGCTGGACCCGGACCGCGCCTACTGGCCCGGCAGCCCCTTCACACCCAGTGACACGCCCGGTGCCGAAGCCAAGTCGTCCGACGCGACGGTGGGCGACCGCCACAGCTGGGAGGTCTGGCATCAGCAGATGCTGCCTTACCAGCAGTACGGCGACGTGCAGGCCCGCTTCGTCAGCGAGTTCGGCATGCAGTCGCATCCGTCGCTGGCGCTCTTCGAGCAGGTGTTGCCCGAGGAAGAGCGCTTCCCCGAGAGCCGCACGGTGCAGTGGCACAACAAGGCCGGCTCCGCCGCGGGGCCGGACGGGCACCGCCGCCTGGCCGTCTACCTGGCCGACAACCTGCGCGTGGGCGCCACGCTGGCGGATCACGTCTACGCGACGCAGTTCGTGCAGGCCGAGGCCATGCGCGTGGCCTACCAGGACTTCCGCCGCCGCTGGCAGCGGCCCGGCGCGCGCGCAGTCAGCGGCGCGCTGGTGTGGCAGCTCAACGACTGCTGGCCGGTGACGAGCTGGGCGCTCATCGATTCGGCCGGCACCGTGAAGCCGGCCTGGCATGCGGTGCGCCGCGCGCTGGCGCCGCTGGCCGTGGCCGTGCGGCTGGAGGCCGGCCAGGCGCGGCTGGCGGCGATGAATGGCAGCCTTCAGCCGCTGGAGACGATGCTGCAGCTGCGCGTGTTTGCGATGGATGGCCGGCAGCTGGTGGCGGCCAGCGTCGCACAGCCGGTGCCCGCGGGCTGCAGCGTGGAGGTCACGCAGGCGCTGCCGGCGTTCGACGAGCCGGTGGTGGCCGAACTGTGTGCGTTGGATGCGCACGGCCAGGAACTGGCGCGTGACTGCGCCTGGACCGAGCCATTCAAGTTCTACCGGCTGGGGGGCGCCCGCATCGAGGTGGCCGTGGACGGCCAGGCGTTGCTGCTGCGCAGCGACAGGCCCGTGAAGGGCTTGTGGCTTGCCGGCAACGGGCTGCGGCCGGCCGACAACTTCATCGATCTCGTGCCCGGCGCCACGCGCCGGATCGGGTGCGAGATAGCGCTACCAGCGTTCATTGAGGTGGTGGCCGTGGATCACGCGGCCCGCCGGATTGACCTTGTTGATAGGGGAGGAGCACTCAGGGTGGAATGAGTGAATCCCCTGTCGCTGATTGTCCCAATGTGTCGTGGCAATCGCGTTGTTACCGTTACCACAAATGGTTGAGGCCTGATGGCCTGCAGCCACGACATCACCCCGCAAGGGGCGAATGTTTCCCACCAAAGAGGAGCCAAAGAGGATGAGACATTTCAAACAGACAACCTTGTCATTGGCGGCAGCCCAGGCCTTGATGGTCCTGGCGATGCCGGCGATGGCACAGAGCGCCGAGGCGCCCAAGGCGCAGCAGCTGGAGACCGTGGTGGTCTCGGGCCAGCGCGCTGCGCTGCAATCGGCGCAGAAACTCAAGCAGAACGCGGATGAGATCGTCGATTCGATCAACGCCGACGATGCCGGCAAACTGCCCGACCGCTCCGTCAGCGAGGTGCTGCAGCGCATCGTCGGCGTGACGATGGACCGCGTGATGGCGCGTGGCGACCCGGGTCGTTTCTCGGTCGAAGGCTCCGGCGTGCTGATCCGCGGCCTGACCTATGTGTCGTCCAACCTGAACGGCCGCGAGAGCTTCTCGGCCAACGGCGGCCGCGGCCTGAGCTGGGAAGACGTGCCGCCCGAGCTGATGGCCGGCGTGGACGTCTACAAGAACCCGTCCGCCGAGCAGATCGAAGGCGCCATCGGCGGCCTGGTGAACCTGCGCACCGCGCTGCCGTTCGACTACGGCGGCTTCAAGGGCAACCTGGGCGTGTCCGCGACGCGCAACAAGCTGGCCGACACGACCAAGCCGACGTACTCGGGCCTGATTTCCAACACCTGGAACACCGACCTGGGCAAGTTCGGCCTGCTGGCACACGCGGCCTTCTCGAAGAGCAACACGCGCACCGACAGCATGTTCGTCGACCCCTACTTCCTGGAAGTGGAGAAGGTCTCGAAGCCGTCGGACAACGACAACGCCTACTACACGTCCAAGACCAACCACTGGTTCCCCAAGGCCCTGGGCTGGCGCACGCTGGCCTATGACCGCACGCGTCAGGGCTCCTACTTTGCCGGGCAGTGGAAGAAGGACACGCTGGAAGTCGCGGCCACGCACTTCCGGTCCAAGTACGACTTCTACTGGGACGAGAGCTCCATCGACAGCCAGGCCGACCCCTACACCTCCAAGGTGTCGTCGGACGCCAAGTGGGGCAGCAACGGCGCGCTGCTGAGCGGCACCATCACCGACCCGGGCCACAACGGCATCCCGTTCAACGCGAACACGCGCTTCTCCAAGCGGGTCTCCGAGACCAAGGAGAGCACGTTCAACGTCGTCTGGACGCCGACGCCCGCGCTGCGCATCGCCAACGACTTCCAGTTCATCGAATCGACGACGCGCGCCATCGATTCCACGGTGGCCACCGGCATCAACATGCCCAAGGAAACCGTGGACATGAGCGGCGACCTGCCGCGGCTGATCCTGGACGCGGCGGACCGTGCCTACCTGGCCGACCCGTCCAAGTACTACTGGGGCTTCACGATGGAGCACCTGGACAAGAGCCGCGCGACGCAGAAGGCCTGGAAGGGCGACGTCAAGTACTCGTTCGACCATCCGGTGTTCCAGGATCTGCGCGTCGGCCTGCGCTTCACGGAGCGTGATGCCAACAACCAGGTCAGCAACCCCAGCTACAACTGGAAGGCCGTCACGCAGACGTGGCAGTCGGCCGAGTTCGACCAGGGCGCCATCAACCAGTCCTGGGACTGGCACCCGATCAAGAGTCTGGCCTACCTGTCGCGCTTCGGCAGCAACGACACCCAGCTCAAGGCGTTCAACAACTTCATGAACGGCAAGACCCAGGTCGCGTCGCTGGTGCTGCCCAAGATGGCTGTTGCCGCGAACTACCCGGCGTCCTACGCCACGCTGCACAGCTACTACACGAAGCTGTGCGAGGAGTACAAGGCCCAGCTGGGCACCAACCGCAACTGTGCGGCGTCCTGGCAGCCCATTCCGTTCGACGAAAGCTCGCCCAACAGCAACAAGCAGCACGAGACCACCAAGACGGCCTACGCGCAGCTGCGCTTCGGCTTCGACGACTGGAACGTGCCGCTGGATGGCAACGTGGGCCTGCGCGTGGTCAACACGAAGTACGACACCACGGGCTACAAGTCGCTGAACTACACGGCGACCGACATCGGTGCGGGCACCGTCGTCGGCGGCCCCATCCCGACGTTCACGAACTTCCAGACGCCCATCGAGGTCCGCAACAGCTACACCGACGTGCTGCCCACGCTGAACCTGAAGTACAAGTTCAGGGACAACCTGCAGATGCGCGTCGCGTTCGCCAAGGCCATCGCCCGCCCGGACTTCAGCACGCTGCAGCCCAACGTGCAGATGCTGGCCGGCTCGGCCACGGTGCGGACCGTGGTGGACACGACGGTGACGCCCAACACGCGCACCAACTACATCGACGACCTGAAGAACCGCGGCACGGCGCTGGGCAATCCCATCCTGAAGCCGGTCAAGTCGGACCAGTTCGACGTGTCGGCCGAGTGGTACCTCGACAAGGCCAGCTCCATCACGATGGCGGCCTTCAACAAGCAGCTCAAGGACGTGATCGTCAACGAGGTCGGCATCCTGCAGGCGCCCGACAAGACCGGCAAGATGTATGACTTCGCGTACTCGACGCAGGTCAACGGTGCCAAGGGCTGGGCGCGTGGCCTGGAGTTCGCCGTGCAGCACTACTTCAACGGGCTGCCGGGGCTGCTGGCCGGCCTGGGTGTGCAGGCCAACGTCACCTACGTGGACAGCAAGCAGAAGCGCTACAACTCGGTGGGCGCCGAGTGGTGCAGCGGCGTGACGGACGAGCGCAACCTCAACCTCTACGTCAACGGCTGCGACACCAACGGCCAGTCCTACGGTGACCATCCGCTGCCCAACCTGTCGCGCAAAGCCTTCAACCTGGCCATCCTGTATGACCACGGCCCGATCTCGGCGCGCGTGGCCTATGCATGGCGCGGCAAGTACCTGAACGGCGTGGCCTTCCCCGACAACACCGGCCCGAACCAGACCAACGGCCTGAACTACAACCCGAACAGCCCGCAGTACGGCCGCAACAACATGCCGCTGGGCCTGCCCATCTGGACGGACAGCTTCGGTCAGCTCGATGCCAGCGTGGAGTACCAACTCACCAACCAGCTGAAGGTCGTGCTGCAGGGCCAGAACCTGACGGACGCGGTCTACAAGCAGCTGATGGAGCAGCACATCGGCATGATGAACCGCAGCGGCTTCGTCTCGGGCCCGCGCTACACCCTGTCGGCGCGCTATCAGTTCTGACCGGACGCCGGGTTTGTCCCGGCCGAAGGAAGGCCTGGCGCCGCGGCGCCGGGCCTTTTTTTTGGGTAGTGTTCGAACACAGCAAAACACCATGGAGACACCACGCATGCCTGACGACCAGCCCCTGCGCCGCATCGTCATCGTCGGCGGCGGCACCGCCGGCTGGATGACCGCCGCGCCGCTGGGCCAGTTGATGGGGCAGGGCGAGCACGGCGCGCGCTGCGAGATCGTGCTGATCGAGTCGCCCGAGATCGGCACCGTGGGCGTGGGCGAGGCCACGCTGCCCACCATCCGCTTCTACAACCGCACGCTGGAGCTGGACAGCGCCGAGTTCATCCGCAAGACGCAGGCGACCTTCAAGCTGGGCATCGAGTTCAAGGACTGGGGCCACGTCGGCAACCGCTTCTTCCACGGCTTCGGCGAGTTCGGGCCGGCCATCCAGAACCGCTCGTCCGTCATGCACTGGCTGCGCCTGCACGGCCTGGGCGGCATGGACAGCCACGAGCACTGGTCCACCGCCACCGTCATGGCGCGGCACAACCGCTTCGTGCCGCCCGACGGCGACGTCGCCTCGGCCGCCAATGCCTACTCCTACGCCTTCCACTTCGACGCCGGCCTGTACGCCGCCTACCTGCGCGACTACGCGATGGCGCGCGGCGTGCAGCGCGAGGAGGGCACCATCGTCGACGTGTCCGTGCGCCCCGGCGACGGCTTCGTCACCGCCGTCACGCTGGCCGACGGCCGGCGCATCGAGGGCGACCTGTTCATCGACTGCTCGGGCTTCCGCGCGCTGCTCATCGAAGGCGTGTGCCGCGCCGGCTACCACGACTGGACGCACTGGCTGCCCTGCGACAGCGCCCAGGCCGTGCCCTGCGCGCGTGTCGAGCCGCTGACGCCCTACACCATGTCCACCGCGCACGGCGCCGGCTGGCAGTGGCGCATCCCGCTGCAGCACCGCACCGGCAACGGCCATGTCTACTGCAGCGCCCACATCAGTGACGACGAGGCCGGTCGGGTGCTCATGCGCAACCTCGACGGCGCGCCGCTGGGTGATCCGCGCCAGCTGCGTTTCAAGACCGGCATGCGCCGCAAGGCCTGGGACCGCAACGTCGTCGCCATCGGCCTGTCGTCGGGCTTTGTGGAGCCGCTGGAGTCCACCAGCATCCAGCTCATCATGGACGGCGTGGGTCGCCTCATCGAGCTGCTGCCCGACCGCCGCTGCGACCGCCGCCTGGCCGACGAATACAACCGCCGCATGACGCAGCAGTACGAGTCCATCCGCGACTTCATCGTGCTGCACTACAAGCTGACGCAACGCGACGACAGCGAGTTCTGGCGCTACTGCGCGGCCATGCCCATCCCCGACACGCTGCACCACCAGATCGAGCTGTTCCGCCAGAGCGGCCGCGTCGCCATCCTCGACCCCGACAGCTTCGCCGAGCCGTCCTGGGTGTCGCTGTTCCTGGGCCTGGGCCTGTGGCCCCAGCGGCACGACCCGCTGCTCGCGCAGATCGACGAACAGGCGCTGCGCCAGCACTTCCAGCGCCTGCGCCAGGCCATCAAGCAAACGGTGGACGCCATGCCCGACCACGGCGCCTTCATCGACCGCCACGTCAAGGCCGCCGCGATGGAGGTGGCCGCATGAGCGACGACACCCGCATCCGCCGCATCGTCATCGTCGGCGGCGGCTCCGCCGGCTGGATGTGCGCCGCGCCGCTGGCCCAGGTGTTCGGCTCGCCGCCGGGCGGCCCGGCCAACCCGGTGGGCTGCGAGATCGTGCTGGTCGAGTCCGCCGACATCGGTACCGTCGGCGTCGGCGAGGCCACGCTGCCCAGCATCCGCGCCTACAACGACACGCTGGGCCTGGACAACGCCGACTTCATGCGCCGCACGCAGGCCAGCTTCAAACTCGGCATTGAGTTCAGGGACTGGGGCCACGTCGGCAACCGCTTCTTCCACGGTTTCGGCGGTTTCGGCCCGGTCATCGTCAACCGCTCGTCGGTGGCGCACTGGTTGCGGCTGGCGCGCGAGGGCGGCATGGCCAGCCACGAGGAATGGTCCGTCGCCACCATGATGGCCCGCCACAACCGCTTCGCGCCCCCCGAGGCCGGCCCGCCGTCCGCCGCCAACGCGTTCTCCTACGCCTTCCACTTCGACGCCGGGCTGTACGCCGCCTACCTGCGCGACTACGCTGTGGCGCGCGGCGTGCAGCGCGAGGAGGGCACCATCGTCGACGTGTCCGTGCGCCCCGGCGACGGCTTCGTCACCGCCGTCACGCTGGCCGACGGCCGGCGCATCGAAGGCGACCTTTTCATCGACTGCTCGGGCTTCCGCGCGCTGCTCATCGAGGGCGTGTGCCGCGCCGGCTATCACGACTGGACCCACTGGCTGCCCTGCGACAGCGCCCAGGCCGTGCCGTGTGACAAGGTTCAGCCGCTCACGCCCTACACCACGTCCACCGCCCATTCAGCCGGCTGGCAGTGGCGCATCCCGCTGCAGCACCGCACCGGCAATGGCCATGTCTACAGCAGCGCCCACATCAGCGACGAGGAGGCGAACCGCGTTCTGATGAGCCACCTCGACGGCGCGCCCCAGGGCGAGCCGCGCCAGCTGCGCTTCAAGACCGGCCTGCGCCGCAAGGTGTGGGACCGCAACGTCGTCGCCGTGGGCCTGTCGTCGGGCTTCCTGGAGCCGCTGGAATCCACCAGCCTGTCGCTGGTCATCCACGGCATCAGCGCGCTCGTGGAGCTGTTCCCCGACCGCCGTTGCGAGCCCCACCTGGTGGACGAGTACAACCGCCGCATGACGCGCCAGTACGAGTCCATCCGCGACTTCATCATCCTGCACTACAAGCAGACTTCGCGGGACGACAGCGCGTTCTGGCGCTACTGCCGCGGCATGTCCATCCCGGACACGCTGGCCCACCAGATCGAGACCTTCCGCCGCAACGGCCGCGTCGTCATCCTGGACCGCGACAGCTTCGGCGAGGACTCCTGGTACTCGCTGTTCCTGGGGCTGGGCCTGCAGCCCGAGGGGCTGGACCCGCTGCTGCGGCAGGTGGACGCGGCGCCGCTGCGGGAGCATTTCCAGCGGCTGCATGCGGCCATCGCGCGGACTGTGGAGGGCATGCCGGACCATGCGGCGTACCTGGAGAAACTGGTGGCCCGACGAGTTGGGTGAGGTCTGAGCGATGTGATTGGAGTAGCAGACGCGAACTTCAGCCCGGTCGGAAACTCTTGGGTTGCAACCTCAACGAAGCTGCGTTCGAGCAATTGGCGCGAACTGAAGGCGCGTCGGAGCGGACTATGGAATGGAGCTCAGCTGCTCGTTGAGCAGGTTGGCCGTGGCGATGATGCCGGCCATCAGTCTTTCGTACTCTGGCTCCAGCAGCGATGCGACAGGAACAGCGGGGTACACCTTCGGCGCTTGCTCAAACTGCACGAATTGCAGCCGTCGCGGATGCTGTCCAGTCCAGTCTTCGTTTAGCGAGGAGCGAACCACGCTGCGGTGCTTACTGGCGTTGCTCAGTGCAGCTAGGTGCTTCCAATTCGACCCGGAATGTAGCGCCTTAAGTTGCGAGCAGAGCACCTTGAACTGCTGGTCGTTCTTCAAACACCCCTCCACTTTTTGAGCGTTGACATCTCGCGGCGCTGGCGCTCCTGGAAGAAGGTCCTGGCCGGTCGCGAAGTAGACGACGTGAGCAAAGATGTCCGGCAACGCATGCAAGCTTTGAACCGCGGCAAGCGCATGCGCGCCAGCTGCAAGCATGAACTCTTCAAACGCCGCCTGCCGGCTTTCGTTCCCTATCGCGTGGAGCTCAAGTACCGTGGCGATCCCAGACAAATGCTGTGTCTCAAACTCGTTGAGTAGGCGGACGATTTCGCCATAGTGATAGGACGAGAAAAGTTGGCGGTCTGTCACCGAGCGCAGGCTTTCCGCCAACTTGGCGGCCTGCGCAGGTCCAAACCGCGCCTCCACCAAACGCTGCGTTTCGTGCTTGTCCCAAGTCCTGGTCATCTTCCTGCTCTCCCTTAAGTTGAGCCGCCTCGGCCTAAACAAAGCCAGGTGGGCCGCTGATGGAAACGCGCGCCTGATCGCCTTCGATTTCAGCCTTACGGGTTGGAGTGCGTTCACGAACTCCGAGGTTCGAACTCCAACATCCGCGGTTGCGCTCTGAGTTCGGGCAACTCAAGCCGCGAGGCCTTGGCAGGCGCGCCCGCCGAAGCTCACGCGCAATCCCACCCCAGCCGCACCACCCCGCAGTGCCGGCATACGAACTTGTAGAAGGCGTTGTCGCCGGCCGGTTCGTAGTCGCGCGTGGCGGCGGCCCATTGCTTGGCGGTCTTGCCGTAGCGCTGCATCCAGTCGGCCTTCACGGCGTCGCTGGCGTCTTCCACATCGTCTTCCGATGCATCGCCGTGGAACTCGCAGGCGTCGTTGCAGTGCGCGAGCCACTCCTCCTGCTGCCAGCAGGAATAGCCCGGCGTGCGCAGGCTCACCTCGTCGATGACGTCTTGCGCCACGCCGGCCTGTTGCAGCGGTGCGGGGGCGGAGAAGCTGGCGCCCAGCTTCGCGGCGGCGGAACCGTCGGCGATGCACCAGGGGCAGAGCTTCTCGTCCAGGTCGGTCGTCGCGTAGACGGGCTGCACGTAGACGAAGCCGCGCGGCTCGCCGCAGCAGGCGCAGGTGATGGGGCGGGGCTCGATGGCGCCAGTGGCCAGCGGGTCGGGGTGGTAGCGGAAGGTGGGCAGGTCCATGCCGTCACGCTACCAGAGCCCGGCGGCGGACCTCAGCGGCCGGCGCGCTCCCGCAGGAAATCGGCGTACGCCAGCGCGCTGCGCTTGAGCGTGCGCTGCTGCGTCTCGAAGTCCACATGCACGAGGCCGAAGCGGCGCTCGTAGCCGAAGGCCCATTCGAAGTTGTCCATCAGCGACCAGATGAAGTAGCCGCGCACGTCCACGCCGTTGGCCATCGCCCGCGAGCAGGCCGCGAAGTGGCGCTTGATGTAGGACTGGCGCTGCAGGTCGTCCACCTCGCCGCGGGCGTTCACGTCGTCGTGGCTGGACATGCCGTTCTCGGTCACGTACAGCGGCGGCAGGTTGGGGTAGTCGCGCTTGAAGGCTTCGAAGAGGTCCTGCATGCCTTGGGGGTAGACCTCCCAGTCCATCGTCGTGCGCTCGACGCCGTCGTGGCGCACCCAGTCGATGGTGTCCGCGCCCTTGGAGCGCAGCACGGCGCGGCTGTAGAAGTTGATGCCGAGGTAGTCGATGGGGCGGCGGATGATGTCCATGTCGCCGTCCAGCACCAGAGGCTCGCAGCCTTTCCACAGCCGCCACAGGTCGGCGGGGTACTCGCCCTTGAGCAGCGGGTCCAGCACCCAGCGGTTCTGGAAGGTCTCGAACAGCGACGCGGCGTCGCGGTCCTCGGCGGTGTCGCTGTCGGCATAGCCCGGCGCGCAGTTGGCGACGATGCCGTGCAGCGCCTGCGGCGCGTTGGCGCGCAGGATGGGCAGCGCCAGGCCGTGGCCCAGCAGCAGGTGGTGCATGGCCTGCGCGGCCCAGCGGTGGCTCTTCAGGCCCGGCGCATGGTGGCCGTCGCCGTAGCCCAGGTAGGCCGAGCACCAGGGCTCGTTGTGCGTGGTCCACGCGGCCACGTCACCATGGCCGGCCAGTTGGCGGCTCATCAGGTCGGCGTAGTCGGCGAAGCGGTAGGCGGTCTCGCGGTTCAGCCAGCCACCCTTGTCCTCGAGGTGCTGCGGCAGGTCCCAGTGGTACAGCGTGACGAAGGCGCGGATGCCGCGCTCGCCCAGGCCGTCCAGCAGGCGCTTGTAGAAGGCTATGCCTTTGGCGTTGGGCCGGCCGGCGGCGTCCATCACGCGCGGCCAGGCGATGGAGAAGCGGTAGGCGTCCACGCCCAGGCGCTGCAGGATGTCCAGGTCTTCGTCGAGGCGGTGGTAGTGGTCGCAGGCGATGTCGCCGTTCTCGCCGCGCAGCACCTTGCCGGGCGTCGCGCAGAAGCGGTCCCAGATGGATTCGAGCCGGCCGTCCGCGTGGGCGGCGCCTTCGATCTGGTACGAGGACGTGCCGCAGCCGAACACGAAGTCGCGGCGGCGCATCGGCGAGTCGGCCGGCGGGGAGACGAGGTCGGCGAGCGAGGTGGGAGGCGGGGTCAGGTCCATGGCAAGGTCGATGGGTCAGGGAGAGGAGGGCAGTGCCTGCAGGGCGCTGCGCCAGGGCGCGAGGGCTTGCGGGTCGGCGGGCAGGGGGCCGCGCACGCCGCAGATGAAGGACGCAAAGCGGTTGGCCAGCGCCAGCGTGGCGGCCAGGTCGCGCTGCTGCGCGAGGCCGGCCAGCAGCAGCGCGCTGAAGGAGTCGCCCGCGCCGACGGTGTCGACGACGCGCGGCTGCGGCTCGCCGGGGCCCTGGGCCAGCAGCGCGCCGCCGGGGCCGTAGAAGCGCCAGCCGTCGGCGCCGCAGGTCAGCACCACGCGCTGCAGCGCGAAGCGGTCCATCAGTGCGGCCACCTGTGCCGACTCTTGGGTGGCTTCGTCGCCGGGCGTGTCGAACCAGCCGGCCAGCCGGGCCAGTTCCTCGTCGTTGACCTTGACCCAGTCGGCCAGCATCAGCGATTCGGCGGCGAACAGCGCGTTGTCGGTGCCGGGGCGCAGGTTCAGGTCCAGGAAGCGCAGGCCGTGGAAGCCCTTGGCCAGCGCGCGGATGGCCGTGCGCGACACGGCGTGGCGCTGCGCCAGGCTGCCGAAGTACAGCAGCGACGGCGCGGCGCCGGCCAGCGCCGACTGGGCAGCGGGCAGGTCCAGGTGGTCCCAGGCGGCGTCGGCGTGGATCTCGAAGCGGTGGCCGCCGCCGGGCTGCTCCAGCACGCTGACGCGGCCCGTCGCCCGGGCGGCGTCGCGCTGCAGGCCTTGCGTGCCCAGGCCGTAGCGCTCGGCGCTGTCCAGCACGAGGCGGCCGTTGGCGTCGTCGGCGCCGATGCGGCTGATGAACAGCGCCGGCGCGCCCAGCGCGGCCAGCGACCGCGCCACGTTGAACGGTGCGCCACCGGCCACCGGGCCATCATGGAATTCGTCCACCAGGGCTTCGCCCAGGACGGCAAGGGAGCGGGAAGACATGGACTGCGGTTGGAATGAAAATATCAGGGCAACAATAAATGTTTAGTGAACAATCGGCAACGGGGCGATCCCGGATCGGCATGCGGCAGGCCCAAGCCGACCCGTGTAACGGGTGTGAAACGGCATGGCCCTGGAGGCGATGCCACAATCGCGGCGCCTTGCGAGGCACTAAACAACAGCGGGAGTCGTGGCGATGGCCGACAAGCGGGGGGTGACGATTCGGGAATTGGCCCAGGCGGCAGGGGTGTCCATCGGCACCGTGTCGCGCGCGCTGAAGGGCCAGCCGGGTCTGTCCGAGCAGACGCGCAGCCAGGTGCTGGAGGTGGCCGAGAAGCTGGGCTACGACACCGCCAAGCTGCGCACCGGCAAGCCGCGCCGCCTGCTGTTCCTGTACAGCCGCCACCTGGGCTCGCTGGCCACCAACCCGTTCTATTCCTACGTGCTGCACGGCGCCGAGACGGTGTGCCGCGAGGCGGGCGTGCCGCTGAGCCTGCTGTCGGTGCAGTCGGGTGACGACATCGCCGGCCAGGTGCGCCGCCACGAGGCCGAGGCGCTGCTGGGCGCCGGCTACTTCGACCCCGACACCATGGAAGGCATCCGCCGCTGCGAGCTGCCGCTGGTGCTGGTGGACCACTTCCACCCCGGCGTGCGCTGCGTCAACGACGACAACCAGCAGGGCGCCTGGCTGGCCACGCGCCACTTGCTGGACGGCGGCGCCCAGCGCGTGGCGGCCATCTTCGGCCCGCCGACGCATTACTCCGTGTCGCTGCGGGCCAAGGGCTTCCGGCGCGCGCTGTTCGAGGCCGGCCGGCTGTTCGACCCCGACTACGAGGTCACGCTGGACCCGGTGATGGAGTACCGCGCCGCCGGCCGCGACGCGATGCGGCGGCTGCTGGCGCTGCCGCAGCCGCCGGACGCCGTGTTCGCCTACAACGACTCCACCGCGATGTTCGCCATCGAGTACTGCATCGAGCAGGGGCTGCGCGTGCCGGAGGACATCCGTTTCATCGGCTACGACGACATCGAGGAGGCCGCGCACTTCAAGCCGCCGCTGTCCACCGTGAAGATGGACAAGGAGGCGCTGGGCCTGGTGGCCGCACGCGCCCTCATCGACGGCGATGTGGAGCCCGGCGAGGCCTCGCTGCCGGTGGAGTTGGTGGTGCGCGAGAGCTCGCGCATCGACGCCGCGCCCGAGGCTCCGGCGCGCAAGGCCCGCCGCCAGCCGGCCGCCGCAGAACGTTGACGGCTGGAACCGTTTCCTCAGGTCTTACCCGGTTTTCATTGATTCGGCTGTCGAACGAAAATCTCCTTGTTTACTAAAAATGTGCCGCCACAGGCGGCCAAGGAGACATCGACGTGCTTGCCGAGAGCGATGGCGCCACCGCGCCTCTGATGCCCCGTCGCCCCGCCGCGGCATCTGCCCCCGCCGTGGCGCCCGCCACCGCCGAGGCCGACCGCGTGCCGGCGTCGCAGAAGATCGGCTTCGGCCTGGGCTCTTTCCTGGACATGTGGGGCCACTGGCTCTACCAGTCGCTGGTATTCCACGTCTTCAACGTGTTCCTGGGCGTGGCGCCGGGGCTGATCTCCACGGCACTGGGCGTCAAGATCTTCGCGGACGCGGTGTCGGACGCGCTGTTCGGCTGGCTGTCCGACAACGCCCGCACGCGCTGGGGCCGCAGGCGCCCGTTCATCCTCGTCGGTGGCGTGCTGGCGGGCATTGGCCTGCCGCTGATGTTCGCCGTCGGCCGCGGCTGGACGGACACCGAGTACTTCATCTTCATGCTGGTCTCGACCTGCCTGTACGCGCCGGTCATGAGCTGCTTCAACCTGCCGTGGAGCAGCCTGGGTGCGGAGATGACGCCCGACTATCACGAGCGCACCCGCGTGATGTCGTGGAAGAACGCGATCCAGAAGATCCCCGAGCTGGCGATGTTCGTCGCCGCGCAGTTCACGACGCTGGCCTTCTTCCATGACGCCAGCGGCAAGCCCGACATCCTGCTGGGCGCGCAGGTCTACACCAGCATCCTGGGCGGCATCATGGTGGTGGTGTCTGTCGCCATCTTCTCGCTGACGCGCGAGCGCTACTACGACAAGGTGGTGGCCCAGACCCGCCAGCGCGTGCCGTTCAAGGACACGCTGTACCGCACGCTGAAGAACAAGCCCTTCCGCCAGATGCTGGGCACCATGCTGACCTACAACCTGGCCACGGCCATGGTGGGCCTGCTGGGCTACTACGCGACGGTCTACTACGTCTGCGGTGGCAACGTCGTCGAGGCCACCAAGTGGAACTCGCTGATGGGTGTGGCCGGCCTGGTCAGCGGCCTGCTGGGCATCGCCTTCGCCGGCCGCGTGGCGCGGGCCTACGGCAAGCGCAATGCGCTGATGACGGTGCTGGTGCTGGGCATCGTCGCGTTCATCGGCGACTGGTTCTTCTACAACCCGCAGCTGCCCTGGCTGCAGCTGTTCGCCAGCGGCGGCGTGGCCTTCATCGGCGCCGGCTTCTGGACGATCTACGGCTCGGCCATGGCCGACGTCGTCGACCACGACGAACTCGACAGCGGCCAGCGCCGCGAGGGCTCGTTCGCGGCCTGCGGCTCGTGGATCTCCAAGGTGGGCCTCGCGCTGGGCAACATGACCTCGGGCTGGGTGCTGATGTTCACCGGCTTCGATGCCAAGCTGCCGGCGCAGAGCGACGAGGCCATCTTCCTGATCCGCGTGTTCCTGTCGGGCATTCCCATCGTGGGCCTGCTGATCGCGCTCTACATCGTGTCGCGCTACTTCCTGACGGAGCAGCGCATGCACGAGATCCGCGCTGCGCTGGAAGCCCGGCGCGGCACTGTCTGACCGGAGTCCTTCCACCATGACCATCACCTGGCTGCGCCACGCGCTGCTGGCCCTGCTGACCTGCGCCGCCACCGTGGCCGGCGCGCAGGCCACCGGCCACGAGACCCTCAAGCTCGACGCCCCCAAGCCCAACCTCGTGCCCACGCCGCCGATGGGCTGGAACTCGTGGAACAAGTTCGGCTGCAACGTCAGCGAGAAGCTGATCCGCGAGCAGGCAGACGCGATGGTGGCCTCCGGCATGAAGGCCGCCGGCTACCAGTACATCGTCATCGACGATTGCTGGCAGAAGAGCCGCGACGCCGACGGCAACATCCAGCCCGACCCCGAGCGTTTCCCGTCGGGCATGAAGGCGCTGGCCGACTATGTGCACGCCAAGGGCCTGAAGTTCGGCCTGTACTCCGACGCCGGCGCGCTGACCTGCGGCGGCCGGCCCGGCAGCGCGGGGCACGAGTTCCAGGATGCGCGCCAGTACGCGAAGTGGGGCGTGGACTGGCTGAAGTACGACTGGTGCTACACCGGCCCGCGCAACCCCGAGGCGGCCTACACCATCATGGCCAAGGCGCTGCGCGAGTCGGGGCGCGACATCGTGCTGTCCATCTGCGAATGGGGCAACAGCAAGCCCGGCCGCTGGGCGTCGCCCATCGGCCACCTGTGGCGCACCACGGGCGACATCTGGGATGCCTGGCAGGGCAAGAAGGAGTGGTCGCACGGCATGCTCGACATCCTCGACATGAACGCCGAGCTGTGGGCGGACGCCGCGCCCAACGGCTGGAACGACCCCGACATGCTGGAGGTCGGCAACGGCGGCATGACCACCACCGAGTACGAGAGCCACTTCTCGCTGTGGGCCATGCTGGCCGCGCCGCTGATCGCAGGCAACGACCTGGCCAAGATGGATGCCGACACCAAGCGCATCCTGACGAATGCCGAGGTCATCCGCGTCGACCAGGACCCGCTGGGCCGCCAGGGCCGCCGGGTGTGGCGCCAGGGCGACCTGGAGATCTGGGTGCGCACGCTGGCCGGCGGCGACCGCGCCGCCGTGCTGTTCAACCGCGGCGACAAGCCGGCCGACATGGCCGTTTCATGGGAGCAGCTCGACCTGCCTTCGAAGCTGAAGGCGGACGTGCTGGACCTGTGGTCGGGCAAGAAGACCGCCGGCGTCAGCGGCCGCCACGGCGGCACGGTGGCCCGCCATGGGGTGCTGATGTTCCGGATCTCGCCAGCGGTGCAGTGACGGTTCAGTAGCCGAGGGTGAAGCGCGCGCGGCGGTGCTGCGGCGCTTCCAGCTCGTTGACGATGGCCACGGCCAGGTCTTCCACGCTGATGTGGCTCTCGCCCTTGGCGTCGAACACCGGGTTCTCACCGCCCAGGCGGAACTGACCCGTGCGGGCGCCCGGGGCTAGGTGCATGGCGGGCGACAGGAAGGTCCAGTCCAGGCCGGCCGGGGCAGCGCGCAGGCGGTTCAGCGCCTCGCGGGCGGCCAGCGCGCCGGACTTCCATTCGGCCGGGAACGCCGGCGAATCGACCAGCTGCTGGCCCGGCGCGATGAACAGGCTGCCGGCGCCGCCCACGACGATGAGCCGCACACCCGCCTCGCGCGCCGCGGCCGCGATGGCATCGCTGCCGCGCAGGAAGTCGTCGTGCAGGTTGGGGTTGGCCCAGCCGGCGTTGAAGGCGCTCACCACCGCGTCCACGCCGGCTAGCTCTGCCGCCAGCGATGCGCCATCGCCCAGCACATCCACCGAGCGCACCGTCAGGCCGGGGCGGGCCGCCAGCTTGGCCGCGTCGCGTTGCAGCGCGCGCACCGTGTGGCCGCGGCTCAGCAGTTCTTCCAGCACGGCCTTGCCGACAAAGCCGGTGGCGCCGATCAGGGCGATGTTCATGGTGTTCTCCAGACTCAGAGGTTGTGATGGATGCATTTTTTCTGCTTCACAATGTGCTGATAAGTCGGCGTTAACTGCCAGCACTGTTTAGAAAAACTTCATGCTCGACCAGCTCAAGCGCATGGCCGTGTTCGCCAGCGTCGTCCGCCACGGCAGCTTTGCTGCCGCCGCGCGCCAGCTGCGCACCAGCACCTCGGCCGTCAGCCAGCAGGTGAGGGCGCTGGAAACCGACATGGGCGTCACGCTGCTGCACCGCTCCACGCGCAAGCTCAGCCTGACCCCGGCCGGCGAGCGCTTCCACACCGGCTGTGCGGCCATGGTCGCGGCGGCCGAGGCCGCGCAGGCCCAGCTGCAGCAGTTGCGCGACGCGCCCGAGGGCGAGCTGCGCATCGCGATGACCGTCGGCTTCGGCCGGCGCGTCGGCCCGGCGCTGGCGTCGCTGCTGGCGGCCCATCCGCGGCTGACGCTGCACCTGCAGGTGGAGGATGGTTTCACCGACCTCGTCGCCCACCGCATCGACCTGGCCATCCGCTTCGGCCGCCTGCCCGACAGCCCATGGGTGGCCCAGCGCCTCGGCAGCCTGCACACCAGCCTCTACGCCGCGCCGGCCTATCTGGCCCAGCGCGGCGTGCCCGGCACGCTGGACGCGCTGCGGGCTGCCGACTGGCTGATGCTGCAGGACGCCACCGACTCGCCCCGTCGCCTGCCGGGCACCGAATTCAGCGTGCGGCCGCGCTACACCAGCAACAACCAGCTGACGCTGCAGCAGCTGTGCGAGGCCGGCCTGGGCGTGGCGCCGCTGGGTGACGAAGACGTGGCCGAATCGGTGGCCGCCGGCCGGCTGCTGCGGCTGAGCACCGAGCTGGCGCTGCCCGAGCTGCCGGTCTGGGCGCTGACACCGCAGCGTGACGCCCAGCCGGCCAAGGTGCGCCACGCCATCGCGGCGCTGAAGGCCCACCTCGTGGAGGCGGCGCGATGAAGGGCACGCTGACGCAGTGGGACGACGCCAAGGGCTACGGCTTCATCACGCCCGACGGCGGCGGCCCGAAGTGCTTCGTCCACATCCACGCCTTCGGCCTGCGCCCGCAGCGGCCCTTCGTGGGCGAGCGCGTCCGCTACCGCGAAGGCCACGACGCGCAGGGCAAGCGGCGCGCGCTGGACGTGCAGGGCCTGGCCCCGAAGCCGGCGCCGCGCCGGCGCGACGGCAGCCGCGAGCTGCTGCTGATCCCCGCCTTCGCCGGCTTCGTGCTCGCCACGCACCTGCTGTGGGGCGTGCCCAATTGGTTCTGGGGCGCCTACTCGGCCATGAGCATGGCCACCTTCATCGTCTACGCGTTGGACAAGCGCGCCGCCGCGCGCGGCGACTGGCGCGTGGCCGAGAACACGCTGCACGGGCTGTCGCTGGCCTGTGGCTGGCCGGGCGCGCTGCTGGCGCAGCGGCTGCTGCGCCACAAGAACGCCAAGCCTGCGTTCCGGCGCGTCTACTGGGCGACGGTGGCGCTCAACATCGCCGCCTTCGTCGCCGTGTTCACGCCGTTGTTCAGGCACTGAGCCCGCCAGCCGCTTCGATCAACCGGATGAGTTTCTGCCCAGGCGCGGTGGCGGCCACCGCGGCTTCGGGTGAAATCCCGGGCGGCCCGCCGGGCCGACGGACAACCGCCGCGCGTTGCGGCGCATTTCTCCCTGAGCACTGCATGTCATTGAAGTTGGGCCTGGTGGGCATCGGCAAGATCGCCCGAGATCAACACATTCCGGCGATTGCAGCCGACCCGCGTTTCTCGCTGGTTGCCTGTGCCAGCCGCAACGCGCGCGTGGACGGCGTGGCGAACTTCGCCGACGTCGCCACCATGCTGGCCGAGGTGTCCGACCTCGACGCCATCTCCATCTGCACGCCGCCGCAGGCGCATTTCGATGCTGCCCTGGCGGCGTTGCGCGCCGGCAAGCACGTCATGCTCGAGAAGCCGCCCGCGGCGACGACGCGCGAGATCGCCCTGTTGCAGGACGAGGCCGCGCGCCATGGCCGCACGCTGTTCCAGACCTGGCACTCGCGCTTCGCGCCCGCGGTGAGCGCGGCGCGTGACTGGGTGCGTCAGGCGACGCTGACCGGCGGCACCATCCACTGGAAGGAAGACGTGCACCAGTGGCACCCGGGCCAGCAGTGGCTGTGGGACGCCGGCGGCCTGGGTGTGTTCGACCCGGGCATCAACGCGCTGTCCATCCTGACCGAGGTGCTGGGCGCCGAGGCGTTCGTGCGCCAGGCGGTGCTGGAGTTTCCCGAGAACCAGCAGGCCCCGATCGCAGCGCGGCTGGATCTGCGCACCGAGGCCGGCCTCGTCATCGACGCCGAGTTCGACTTCCGCCAGAAGGGCGAGCAGGTCTGGGACATCGAACTGCACGGCGCCACCGGCCGCCTGCGGCTATCCCGCGGCGGCAGCGCACTGGAGATCGACGGGCGCCTGGTCGTGGACCGGCCGGCGATGGAGGGCGAGTACGCCGGGCTCTACGCGCGCTTTGCCGAGCTGTGCGCGGCCGGCCGCAGCGAGGTCGACTGGCGCCCCTTCCAGCTGGTGGCCGACGCCTTCCTGATCGGCGAGCGCCGCACGGTGGCGGCGCATCAGGTCTAGCCGAACCTGAAGCTGGACGCCGTCAGACCGCCCAGGTAGTCGGTCTGGTGGTAGTTGCAGCTGCCGGCGCCGGCGTCGGCGGCGCCGGCGGCCACCATCAGCGGCAGCAGGTGTTCCTCGCGGGCGTGGGCCTGCCGGGCAGCGGGCGCCTGCGCCCACGCCTGGAGCCGCTGCGCGCGGCCCTCGGGTGAGGGCAGGGCGCTCTGCAGCCAGGCGTCGAACGCGACCGACGGCGCCTGCCCGCGGCCGCTGAACATCAGCCCGAGGTTGTGGAAGCTGAAGCCGCTGCCCAGGATGAGCACGCCTTCGTCGCGCAGCGGCGCCAGCGCCCGGCCCAGCGCCAGGTGCTCGGCCGGGTCCAGCCCCTGCCTGAGCGACAGCTGCACGACGGGCATGTCAGCCTGCGGGTACATCGGCACCAGCGTGCAGAACGCACCGTGGTCGAAGCCGCGCTGCGCATCGCGGGCGGCCGGCAGGCCGGCGGCCTCGATCAGCGCCACGACGCGCTCCGCCAGCGCCGGGTCGCCCGGCGCCGGGTACACCACCTCGTAGGTATGCGCCGGGAAGCCGCCGTAGTCGTACAGCATGCCGGGCGCGGGCGAGGTCATCACCGTGAAGGCCGCTTCCTCCCAGTGCGCCGAGATCATCAGGATGGCCTTGGGCCGCGCCGGCAGCGAGGCCGGCAGCGCCTGCAGCGAGGCTTCCAGCGGCGCGTGCGCCCGGCGGTAGTCGCCATCCATGAACGGCCAGGGGCCGCCGCCGTGGGAGAGGAAGAAGGTGGGCTGTTTCATGATGCCGCCAGCTTAGGGCGGCACCTGGCCCGCGGCATTGCAAAGCATTGAGCGCAGCGTTCGCCCGGCTGCAACGCCGTCGCGCGGCGCGTGCTCAGGGCAGCCGTGGCAGCTTCAGCAGCCGGCCCGCCAGCTCGGCGGCGCGGGCCTCGCGCTTCCTGGCGTCCGGCTCATGCCCGGCCGGCAGGCTGCGCAGGAACACCACGTGGCCGGCGCGCTTGTAGCTCACGTCCACGAGGTTCTCGTCGGCGCCGCCGCGCACGCGGGCCGCGCCGTCGGGGTCGCCGGGGATGGGTTCGAACTTCACCCTGGGGCCGCCCGCGGTCATGGTGCGCATCATGTCCTGGTCGGCGCCGGGCTTGAGCACGATGACCCAGACCGAACTGCCCCCGCCGCCGGCCGACGCGTACTTGCAGCTGCTGCCGCCGATGCCGGGCTCCTCCTGGCCGGCGGCGAAGCGCCCGCCCAGCGCCTGCGCCAGCTGGTCGGGGCTGAAGGGGCAGGCCGCCGGGGCGGCGATGGCGGCCGGCAGCGCGCCGGCCAGGGTCAGCGCGGCCAGCGCCGTGCGCAGCGGGTGGGAAGTCTTCATCGGGTCACTCCACGGGTTGTCGGGATTGGGCGCGGCGCACGAGCGCGGCGATGTCCACCTGGGCCACGTAGCGGCGCAGCTCGTCCACGGGGACGTGTGCCGACTCGGCCCGCAGCAGATAGCGCTCGGCCACCAGGATGTCCAGCGTGCACTGCTCCGGCGCGCGCTGGCAGGCCAGCACCGTCACGGTCTGCTCGCCCGTCGTCAGGCTGCGCTGCGTGCGGCCGCCGTCGGCGGTGGTCTGGCCGCCGGTTTCGACGATCTCGTTCAGCAGCTTGGCGGCCAGCGCCGGGCCGTGGCCGGCCAGGTCGTCGATGCTGAGGTGCAGGTAGCGGCCGCGGTGGGCGCGCGCATGGTTCTCCACCCGTGCCGAGGCGCTGGTGCCCAGCACCTGCAGCATGGCCTCGGCCTTGGCGCCGGGCGCGTGGGCGTAGCTCTCGGTGACCTGCCGGTCGAAGCCCGCGAGCCGGCCGGGCAGCAGGTCTTCCAGCACGGAGCGTGTGCGCGGCTCGCCGCCGGGGGCGGAGCGCGTCCAGCGTTCCAGGTCGGCCGTGGCGCTGGCGGCCGCGCCCGGCGGCAGGCCCATCGCGCCGCTGCCGGCCAGGTCCGGCGGCAGCCCCGCACCCGTGCCGCGGCCGCCGGCAGCACCCGCGTCGGCGGCGGCGGCGGCCGCGCCGCCGGGCGGCGGGGTGCCGTCGGCCTCGGCGGCGTCCGGCAGCGGCGACCACGGGAAGGGCGGCGGCGCCAGCGCGTCGCCGGGCGCGCTGCAGCGGCCCAGCAGCAGCAACAGCGCCAGCGCCGCGACGCTGAGCGCCGTGGCGGCGGTGTAGGCCGCCGCCTGCCGCGGCCGGGCGGCGGTGCGCAGACCCAGGTGCAGCTGCCACAGCCCGGCGGCCAGTGCCAGCGGCCAGGCCCACCACAGCACCGGCCACACCAGCGCATGGCCCCACAGCCACGCGGGCCCCAGCGCCTGCAGCGTGGCGGCCTGCAGCGTGCTGCGCCCGGCCTGCGCGCCGAAGCGCGGCGCCCACAACCGCGCGGCCTCGGCCAGCAGCAGCGCCAGCGCCACCAGCAGCACCGCGCCCAGCGCGGCGCGGCCCAGCGCCGCCAGCGGCAGGAAGCGCAGCCCGAAATGCCCTGTGTGCAGGCCCACGAACGCGAAGCCCACGGTGGCCGCCAGCGTGGCGCCCAGCGCCAGCGCGGCGGTGAAGCGCCACGCCGCCGCGGCGCCGCCGCCCAGCGCCAGCGGCCAGGCCCGGGCCGGTGCGGCCAGCAGCCGCAACGCCAGCGCCCAGGGCAGCGGGCGCGGTGCGGCGGCGTCGCTCACAGCGAGGGCCTCGTGTAGGTCGTCTTCATGAACTGGTAGTACATGAAGCCGAAGCGGTCGAACCAGTCCGGCACCTGCGCCTGCTCCGCCTCGCAGCGGCCGTAGCCCTGCAGGTCGGCATGCAGCTGGCGCATCAGCTCCTCGTACTTGGCGTCATAGGCCCTGTCGAGGTTCTTCAGGCTTTTCAGCACATCGACCTTGCGGGTCTGCCAGGTCAGCGCGGCAACGCCGTGCACCGCCGACACGCCGTCGGCGTACGCGATCATGTTCTTGCCGTAGCGGTAGGTGCTGCTGTAGAGCGCGCGCAGCTTCTCCAGCCGGATGCGGGTGGTGTCCAGGTCGGTGGTGGCCTGGCCGTAGCAGGCGGTGCAGTCCGGGTTGCCCTCGCAGGCCGAGGGCACGGCCGGGGCGCCGCTGGGCACGCGGGGCTGGCTGTCACCGTCGGCCGGGTCCAGCAGGCCGGCGCTCTCCAGCGCGCGGCGCACCCGCTCGACGGCCGCCCGGCCCTGCGGCACGCCGTTGCGGCCCAGCAGGCGGCCCAGTTCGTCGAGCTGCTTGCCGGCGTCGTCGCCGGTGGCCGCGCCCGTCGCCGCGCCCAGCGCCTTCGCGATGGCCGCCGCGATGCGGTTCGACGGATCGCCGCTGACGGGGCCGGCGCGCCGGTGCGCTGCGCGCGGCTGGCGTCGGCCAGGCCGCGCCGGTTGGCCGACGCCCAGTCGTCCCAGGCCTGGCCGGCGCCGCTGAGCTGGCGCGCGTCCTGCGCGAGCGCCGCCAGCGGCAGCAGCAGCGTGGCCAGCATCGCGTGACGTGCGGCGGTCATGGCTTGGCTCCCGGGCGCAGCGTGGCTGCCGGCGTTGCCTTGAACGGCGAGGGCAGCGGCGGGTTCATCTCGGGCCCCACCCAGACGGCCAGCTGGTAGGGCACGGCGGCGGGCGCGGACACCTGCAGCAGCGCGTCGCCCTGGGCGCGGAAGCTGAGCGTCGCGCGGCCCTGTGCGTCGGCGTCCGCCCTGCGGGCCGGCGCCTTGGACAGCGGCTTGACGGCGGCCAGCTCGATGGCCGGCTGCGCGCCGCGCGCTTGCAGCGTCGCGACGACGGGCTGCATGACGAACAAGCCCTCCAGGCTGAAGCGGGTCGGCCGGCCGGCCACGGTCTGGCCCTCCATCAGCACCAGCCGGCCGCCGTGCCAGGCCTCGGCCTTGGCAAGGTCGAGCCTGATGGCGCCGGCGGTCGGGTCCTCCGGCGCGGCCTGGGCCCGGGCGCCCGCGGCCGCCACGCATAGCAGCACGGCGGCCGCCACCTGCCGCGCCGGCCTCATGACGGCACCCGCTTGAGCTTGAGCAGGCCGGCGCGCAGGCTGGCCTGCAACGGCGGCGGCACGCCGTGCACGCCCACGCTGACCAGCACGTTGCCGCCGCGCACGTAGTACAGCGTCTGCTTGGCGCCGTCGCGTTCCGTCAGCCACAGCGCGCCGTCGGGGTCGCCGGGCACCGGCTGTGCGTCCTTGAGGTCGCGCGCCTTCAGCGCCTGGATGCGGGCCGCGGCGGTCTTGGGGTCGAACCACTGCTGCGTGACCAGCAGCGTGGCCGGGGCGGCGCCGTCCGTGGCGTTGCAACTGAGGAACAGGCGGCCCTGCTCGGGCGCCGTCATGGGCTTGGGCGCACCGGCGAATTCCATCAGCGGCACCAGCTCCACCTTCAGCCCGGTTGCCGCGCTCAGCTCGGCCGGCGTGAACGGGCAGCGTTGCAGCCGCTGGTAGGGCAGGGCCTCGGCGGCCCAGGCGGGGGCGGCCAGCAGCCCGGCCGCGCAGGCCAGCAGCAGTCGCTGCGGCCAAGAGGGGTAGTCCTGTTTCATCACGCCTCCCTGGTGGCTTGCCGGACGTTCGCGCCCGTGGCGGGCGGCTGGCGGCGGCGAGATGCTAGCGGCAGCCCGGCCCGGCGCCGCCCTGGAAACTAGGGGCGATGGCCCGGCCGGGCGGGCTCCCCGGGCGCGGTGGCGCCAGCCGGGATAATCGCCGCCCCATGTCCCAGCCCGTGCAGCTCCCCACCTCCCCGCCCGACAGCGACGACGCCCTGCGCGTCGAGGACTATTTCCGCGACGGCAGCGTCCCCGAGGAGGCGCTGCTGTGGTGGCAGCTGGAGCGCCAGGAGGCGCTGCTGGCCGCCCAGCGGGCGTTGTTCGGCGGCCCGGCGCCGCTGGTGCGGCTGCGCGTGTGGGTGTTCTTCGAGCTGATGGCGCTGCGCGAGTCGCGCCTGACGCGCGAGGCGTTGAACCAGGCCTTCCATGTGCTGCGCGACGAGGCGCTGGACAACGTGCTCAAGCGCCTGCGCGAGGCCGACCTGCTGGCCTGGGACGCCACCGCCCAGACCTACGCCGTCACGCCGCTGGCGCAGCAACTGGTGGGCATCCTGCAGCCGCTGACGCAGGAGCAGTCGCCCGACGGCGACCTGGCCTCGCTGCTGGCCGGCGTGGCCGGCGCGCACCAGCTGGGCACGCTGCAGCCGGCGCAGCTGCAGCATCTGCTGGCGCAGCTGTCCCGCCTGTACGACGAGTTCGCCGACGCGATCGCCAGCGGCAGCGAGTTCGCGCTGCGCCGTGCGCGCACCCGCTTCGAGAAGGCGCTGACGTTGGTGGACCGCGCCGGCGAGGCGCTGGGCGCCATCATTGCGCAGGCCGAATCGGCCGGCGAGGCGCGGCTGGAGCGGCTGGCCCGCGAGCTGGGCCTGGCCCAGGCGCGGCTGCTGGCGATGGCCAGCCAGTTCAACCGCGCGCTGCAGCAGGCCGACCGCCAGCGCGTGACGTTGGGCTCCACCGGCATCACCACCACCGACGTGCGCCGCTGGCTGCAAAGCCAGGGCGACCTGGCCGCGCTGCTGAACGGCGCCTGGGAGCGGCCGGTGCACCCGGTGCTGGTGGCGCAGCGCGACCTCGTCGACACGGCCGAGGCCGAGTTCGAGCGCGACCGCCCCAAGCCCGCCGAAGCCGCCGCGCTGCCGCAGGGCCAGGCCGCGCCCACGGGCGAGCTGGCCGTCATGCAGCTGCCGCCGGACATGGACCAGATGCAGGCGCTGCTGAAGGCCTGGTCGGCCGAACCCATCGAGCGCGACCTGACGCCGGCCATCCTCGGCGGCAGCTATGCCCGCGCCGCCTACCGCGCGCAGCTGCTGCCGCTGCTGGGCGACGCGCAGGCCCGGCATCTCAAGGGCGCCACGGGCGACATGGCCCGCCAGCCCTGGTCGGTCCGCTGGTCCGCCGAGCAAGGCCCCGTGGACGATGAGTTCGTCAAATGGATGAGCCGCGGCGTGTTGACTCCTGAATCCTCTTCCCAATGAGCCCACTCGACGAATCCCAGCAACTCGCCGCGCAACTGCTGGCCCGCCGCTGGCTGCCGCGCAGCCACCCCCTCGTGAAGCGCGCGCTGATCGACACCGAGCTGTGGAACCAGCTCGGCGCGCGCCTGGCCGGCGTGGGCCTGCAGCTGGTGGACAACGTGCACGCCGACCACATCGCCGTCGCGCTGCTGCGCCCGGCGGAGAGCGCGGTGTTCGGCGAATCGGGCCTGGCGGCCAACAACAACCTCGACATCCCGCGCGACGGCGTGGCGCTGCTGGTGATCCTGTGGAGCCTCATCGTGCTGCCCAAGCGCCAGCGCCAGGTGGCCCGCAGCGATGCCATCCACGCCGGCCAGGGCGAGATGTTCGCCACCGACAAGCCCATGCCGCAGGCCGCCAGCGTGGCGCCGCTGATCAGCTACCGCAGCCTGCTGGCCGACTTCGGCGACCAGCTCGGCAAGAAGCTGCGCATGGACACCAACCTCAAGCTGCTGGAGCGCCACGGCTTCATCACGCGCCGCGGCGAGGACATTGCCGAGGGCCCGCTGCTGGACCTGCTGATCGACTACGACCTGCTGGCCCCGCGCATCCTCGACGGCGCTTTAGGCGACGTGCTCGCGCGCGCCGGCCATCCGGTCGCGCGCCCGCAAGAAGAACAACAAGACATTGACGACTGAAGATGTTCCACCTGCAATCGCTTGAACTGCTGCACTGGGACTACTGCCAGCGCGTCACGCTGCCTCTCGACGGCGCCATCATCACCATCGCCGGCCCCAACGGCTCGGGCAAGACCACGCTGCTGGACGCGATGCGCACGCTGCTGGGGCTGGAATGCTCCGGCGGCCGCACGTACAAGACCTACGCCCGCCACGCCAACGCCGAGACGGCCTGGCTGCGCGCACTGGTGGACAACCGCCCGCGCTCGCGCCAGAACAGCAGCCGGCCGTTCGCCAGCTCGCTGCTGTACGCCGACCAGGTCACGCTGGCCTGCCGCATCGAGCGCCACGGCGGCGACTGGGTGCGCCGCTACGTCATCCTCGACGGCGTTCACGAAATTGAGCAGCTGGCCGAGAAGGGCGACCGCGACTGGCTGGGCATCGAGGCCTGGAAGAAGCGGCTGGAGGCCGCCGGCCTCACGCGCGCCATCGGCCGCGTGCTGGCGCTGGAGCAGGGCCAGACCGACCGGCTGTGCGAGCTGAGCCCGAAGGAGCTGCTGCGCCTGGTGTTCGAGGTGTTCGGCGACCAGGAGGTGCTGGACCGCTACGAGCAGGCCCGCAGCCACCAGCAGCAGCTGGGCAAGGAAGTGGAGCAGGCGGCGGCCGAGCTGGCGCACACGCAGGCGCAGCTGAGCGACCTGGCCAACCGCGTGAACAGCCATCGCCAGTACCAGCTCAAGGTCCAGGAGCGCGAGCGCCTGGCCACCGAGGTGCTGCCGGTGCTGCGCTGGAGCGAGGCGCGCGAGCGCATCACCCGCGACGCGCGCGAGCTGCACCGCCAGCGGCTGTTCGCGTCGGGCGACATCAAGGCGCTGAGCGAGAAGCGCGCGGCGCTGCACAGCCTGTTCACCGCGCAGGAGGCTGCCAAAGAGCGCCTGAAGGCGCTGGACGGCGAACGCCGCGAGGCCCGCGCCGCGTTCGACGCGGCGCGTGAAGCCGAGCGGCCTGCCGAAGCGCTGGTCAAGCGCGAGGACGAGCTGAAGGCGCTGGCCGACGTGGAGGCCGACGCCGCCGCGTTGACGGCCAAGATGCAGGAGCTGGCCACCGAACGTGACCGCCTGCGCGCCGACTACACGCGCGCCAGCGACAAGGCCGCCAAGGCGCAAACCGCACTGGGCGAACTCAGCGGCAAGCGCCTGCCCCCGCCGCCGCCGGAGGTGGCGCCGATGAAGCGGGCGCTGGACGACGCCGGCATCGCCCACTACCTCGTCGCCGACAGCATCGACATCGCCGACGAGACCTGGCGCGCCGCCGCCGAAGGCCTGCTGCGGCCGTCGCGCTGGGTGGTGGTGCTGAAGCACCGCAGCGACGAGGGCCGCGCCTTCGACATCGCCGCCAAGCAGCGCTACCGCCACTACGTCGTGTCCGACACCGCGCCCGTCACGCAGGCACCGGCCGGCACCCTGCTGGCGGCGCTGAACGTCAGCGCGCCGCTGCCGGCGTGGCTGGCGCGGCAGCTGGGGGGTATCCGCTGCGTCACGTCCACGGAGGAGGGCGCCAAGGTCGGCGGCGAATGGATCACGACCGATGCCTACTACCGCGACGGCCGCGGCGGCCGCAGCGTGTTCGTGGAGCCGCGCGACCACCAGTTCGGCGCCTCGGCGGTGGACTCCCGCCGCGGTGCGCTGGAAGCCGAGCTGGCCCGCTGGGACGGCGAGCTGAGCCGCATCGCCAAGGCCCAGGCCGAGGTGGAGCGCCAGTTCAAGGACGTGCAGCGCGCCGCCGTGGGCCACAAGGCCGCGCAGGAGCTCTCCGAGCGGGCCGATGAGTTCGCCGAAGCGCGCACGCGCCTGCCGGTGCTGCGCCAGGCGCGCGCCGAGGCCTCCACCCGCATGAGCGCGCTGGACAGCGAGCACGAGCGCGTGGTGCGCGAGTCCACCCGCAGCGAGCAGGCTTATGAGGGCGCGCAGATTGCGCTGAAGGACGGCGAGGGCTCCGCCGCCGGCCGGCTGCGCGAGCACGAGGCGAAGCGCGAGGCGCTGCGCAAGGCGTCGCAGGAGTCGCGCAAGCAGAAGGCCCAGTTCCCGCCCGCGTGGGTCACGCCCGCGGCGCTGGCCGCCGTGCGCGACGAGTTCGAGAACGCCCGCCAGGCCGAGATCCGCGCCCACCATGTGGACCAGGAGCTGCAGACCGGCCACTGGGAGGTGGACGCCAGCGTCGTCGAGCGCCATGCGCGCATGGCCGCCCAGGTGCACGAGCAGGACAGCCAGCTCAGCGACCGCCGCGCCAGCAACGAGATGGCGCGCATCGCCGCCTTCAACGCCCGCGAGCGCTACATCGACGTGCTGCGCGCCACCGTGCGCCGCTACAAGAAGAACGTGGCCGAGCTGGGCGAGCTGGCGGGCACCACCGCCGAGGCCGTGCTGCCGCACCTGGACAACGACGACACCGTGCTGGCCCAGGCCGGCCTGCAGGTCAAGTTCAACTTCGACGGCAAGGGCGAGGTGGGCCTGAACGACGGCGAGGCCTCCGGCGGCCAGCAGGTGCTCAAGAGCCTGATCCTGCTCGTGGGCCTGATGAAGGACGACGAGACGCCCGGCGGCTTCGTCTTCATCGACGAGCCCTTTGCCCACCTGGACGTGCGCAACATCCAGCTGGTGGGCCACTTCCTGCGCAGCACCCGCGCGCAGTACCTGCTGACCACGCCGATCACGCACAACGTCGAGGTGTTCGAGCCCAGCGAGATCACGCTGGTGACCAGCAAGAAGCCGCGCGGCGAACGCTGGGCGCCGCCGATCGCCGTGCTGGCAAGGCGGCCGGAAGTCTCCGTGTATGAATGACTGGGACCACCCGTCGCCGTTCACGCTGGCGCTGACGCCGGCGGCCGAGCACATCGACGGGCTGGGCCACACCAACAACGCCGTCTATGTGCAGTGGTGCGAGCAGGCGGGCTGGGCGCACTCCGAAGCGCTGGGCCTCACGCTGGCCGACTACCGACGGCTGGACCGCGCGATGGCCATCCGCGAGGGGCACTACGACTACCTGCTGCCGTCGTTCGCGGGCGAGGCGCTGGTGCTGGGCACCTGGCTGACGGCCAGCGACGGCCGGCTGGCGATGGAGCGGCGCTTCCAGCTGCGCCGGGCCGGCGACGGCGCGACGCTGCTGCGCGGGCGCTGGGCGCTGGTCTGCATCGAGATCAGCAGTGGCCGCCCACGGCGCATGCCGGCGGAGTTCCTGTCCGCGTACGAGGCTGCGGTCATCGCTGACATCGATTGAAAATTTCACAGCGCGATCAGTTCTAGCAGTTCGGCGGTGCGCAGCGCCCGGCGGGCCCGCTGCACACTGGCGCGGTGACTGCCCTCCACCCCATCCCCCGGCACTGCCGCGCCTGGCGGGCCCGCTTCGCCGCAACCCTGGCCGCTTTGCTGGCCTGCGCCGCGGCGCAAGCCGGCCGGCCCCTGGTGACCGAGGACGCCGCCGTGCTGGGCGACGGGGAGTGCACGGTCGAGACCTACTGGGGGCGCTTTGCCGCCGACGCAGCAGCCACCACTCGCCTGCTGTCGTCGCAGTTCGCCTGCGACGTGGGCCACCGGACACAGCTGGCCATCGCCGCGGCCCGCGTGCGCGACAGTGACGGGCATGGCGACGCGCTCACCGCGGCGGGCAAGACCGTGTTCGCGGGCGGGCAGGGCGGCGCGGCCGAATGGAGCCTCGCCTACGGCGCCGTGGCCCGGCGCACGCGCGGGCTGCGCATGGAGATGGACCAGCTCTACGCGACGCTGGTCACCACGGTGGCGCTGGGCCGCGCCACGTCCGCCCACCTCAACCTCGGCTGGGCCGGCGGCCGCCACCCGCGGGACGACAGCACGCGCTGGGCGGTGGCCGTGGAGACGGCCGTCAGCGATGAGCTGCACCTGATGGCCGAGACGTTCGCCGACGACCGCAACCCGGCCCCCTGGCTGCAGGCCGGCTTCTGGGTCACGCTCAGCCCGCGGCTGTCGTTCAACGCCAGCTACGGTCGCAAGACCGGCAGCGGCGCAGCAAGTGGCGTGACGCTGGGCCTCACGGCCAGCTTCTGACCCGCCGCCGCCGGCTGGCCGGCCACCTGCCCGTGCTGCGGCCGGGTTTATATGGTTTGTATATGAATCGTATATAGTGCCGGCATGGGAATCGTCAAAATCTCCGATCCGCTGCATGAGAGCCTGCGCGTTGCCAGCCAGGCCTTGTCGCGCTCCATCAACGCCCAGGCCGAGCACTGGATGCGCATCGGCCTGCTGGCCGAGCTGCACCCGCAGCTCAACCACAGCGAGCTGTGCCAGTTGCTGATCCGCGCCGAGCAGGAAGGCGGGCTGGACCTGGCCCGCGTCGCCGGCTGGGTTCAGCCCGCCAAGGCCAAGGGAGCCCGCGCATGAAGAGCCTCAAGCTGCGCAGCCCCGAGGAAGTCGCCAAGGCCCGCACGGCCGGCCACCTCATCGCCGAGGTGCTGGCCATGCTCAAGCCCCACGTCGTGCCGGGCGTGACGACCGAGGAACTGGACGCCCTCTGCCACGACTACATCGTCGGCACGCTGAAATGCACGCCGTCCAACGTCGGCTACCACGGCTACCCCAAGACGGCCTGCATCTCGCCCAACCACGTCGTCTGCCACGGCATCCCGAGCAAGGACAAGAAGCTCAAGAAGGGTGACATCGTCAACGTGGACGTCACGCTGACCAAGGACGGCTGGTTCGGCGACAGCAGCCGCATGTTCATCGTCGGCGAGGCCAACGTGCTGGCGCGCCGGCTGGTGATGACCACGTACGAGGCACTGCGCGCCGGCATCCGCCAGGTGCGCCCCGGCGCGACGCTGGGCGATGTGGGCCACGCCATCCAGAAGGTGGCCCACGCGGCCGGCTTCAGCGTCGTGCGCGAGTACGGCGGGCATGGCATCGGCGACGTTTATCACGACGAGCCGCACGTCAACCACTTCGGCCGCCCGGGCGAAGGCCTGAAGCTGCAGGAAGGCATGATCTTCACGATCGAGCCCATGATCAACGCCGGCGGCGCCGCCATCCGCGAGCTGAACGACGGCTGGACGGTGGTGACGCGCGACCACTCGCTGTCGGCGCAATGGGAGCACATGGTGGCTGTCACCAAGGACGGCTTTGAGATCCTGACGCCGTGGCCGGATGGGTTGGGGGAGTATCCGGCGATTGATTGAGCGATCCGACTCGTGGAGAGGCGGCCTCAGCGTTCCCGGTAAGCGGACCGGCCAGCGTAGCTGGCCCAGGACCGCTTGACCAACCGGCTAGACATGCCTGTTCCGCGTCTGCGAGAGCCAATTGCCTGCAATCATGAGCACGCGCGCGAGGCTTTCCAGAAGCAGCCACGCCACAAGGAGCGGCCCCGCGGCATATCCAATGATCAGCAGAACTTGTGGCTGAGCCAGGCAGGCACTGAACGCCGCCACGCATAGCGCCGGAAAACCAATCCGTCCAACAATGGCTACAAACTTTCCGAATAAGAAGAGGGTTTGACCAACGCCCCCGCCGGTGTTCGACCAGTCGGTCACGAGGAAGAAAGTAGAAAGGCAGCGAGGCATTTGGCTGTCTTGACGGTGGAGTTCAGCCGACCAGCCAGCGCATCAGGCGCCGGTCGGCTGCAATGACAGGTGATGTCTCACGCCTTACGGAAGTGAGTCAACGAAATTGATGCCACGTTCCATCAACCTGCGCATCAGTCGAATTGTCACCTCTTCAGGTGGGCCGTCAAACTCACCCGGCCGCTCAACCAAATCCGTGCAATCACGCCCGGCATGAAGGTGCACCGCCCGTTCAATCTCATTTATTGAACGAACCTCGACGGCGCCCTGCTCATGAGGAAGCAGGACATAAATGCAATCGTGATAGAGCTCGTTCTGCAATCCCGCCGACTTTAAGGCTGCAGAGAGTTCATATAGGCCGTCATCGTGCGACATAACGTTTGACGTAACCGGCCGCAGCAGCGCGCAGCGATGCGGAGGTCCGGTTGACGGAATGGTTGGGCAATAGCGGCATCATTTTTGAATCGTCCAATCGTGAACACAGAATCCACAAACGAACTGTTCGGGATCATCTTCAAGTGAACAACTCGAAGACCCGGCGAATGCAATCCCAGGAACGCTGTTCTCTTCGTCGTCGGCGATGTAACACATTTCATCCCCATCATCGTATAGAAGTGGATGCAATCGCTGAACCGAAGACATAGGGCTTCCAATCGAAACCGCTTCCATGTAGCTGCCGCTATAACCTTCAAACAGGAATATACAAAAGAGCTTTCCGGCAGCATTGAAACTGAGTCGAACTTGATCGTCCCCGAAAAACACTGCCCGGATATGCCCGTCCAGGTCTCGTTTCGCGATAACGCCTCGGTTCTGCCGCAAGGCTGCGACAGGTACTTGCTGATCAAGAACGGTCGCGCCGCGAATGATTTCAGCAATTTCTGAGATATCCATGCCGATCTCGAATCCAGCAGCGGAATGCCTTGGAATAATTTCTGCTTGAAGATCTAGCGTTCTCATCGGTTTGGAGCCCAACGTGTTTTAGAGAGACAGCCGACGCCGCCAAAGCAGGCGCGCTGCGCCCTAAAACGGGCTGCGTCATCGTAGGCAAGTGCTTGAATTGACACAGAAAATCTCCCGTTCTGCTGCATTTCATACAGCATTAAATTTCCGGCAAAAGCGGCGCGCCGTTACAAGTTCTTGGTGGACTTCTTTTGGGAATGCCGGTCCGCGCAATGATGCCAGCCGGATCGCCTCCCACGCTTCAGGGAAAGCAACCGTCCAGCACCGCTCGTCTATCTCAGCTGGCTTGGAGCGCATCAGCCGACGCGCGCTTCCTCCCGCCGCAATTCCCTCGCCGCTGCCACCATCCTCGCGAGCGCCGCTTCAGTCTCCACCCACCCCCGCGTCTTCAGCCCGCAGTCCGGGTTGACCCACAGCAGCGCCGGCGGAATGACTTCGGCGGCCTTCTTCAGCAGCCGCAGCATCTCCGCCGTGTCCGGCACGCGGGGCGAGTGGATGTCGTAGACGCCGGGGCCGATCTCGTTGGGGTAGCGGAAGTCCCCGAAACCGCGCAGCAGTTCCATGTCCGACCGGCTCGTCTCGATGGTGATGACGTCGGCGTCCATCGCGGCGATGTCGGGGAGGATGTCGTTGAACTCCGAGTAGCACATGTGGGTGTGAATCTGCGTGTCGTCGCGCACCGGGCTGGCGGCCACGCGGAAGGCGCGGGTGGCCCAGGCGAGGTAGTCGCTCCACGCGGCACGGCGCAGCGGCAGGCCTTCGCGGATGGCGGGCTCGTCGATCTGGATGACGGCGATGCCGGCGGCTTCCAGGTCGGCCACCTCGTCGCGGATGGCCAGCGCGATCTGCAGCGCCGTGTCGGCGCGCGGCTGGTCGTCGCGGACGAAGGACCATTGCAGGATGGTGATGGGGCCGGTCAGCATGCCCTTCATGGGCTTGGGCGTGAGGCTCTGCGCGAAGACGGTCCAGTCCACCGTCATGGCCTTCGGGCGGGACACGTCGCCGAACAGCACCGGCGGCTTCACGCAGCGGGACCCGTAGCTCTGCACCCAGCCGTTGGCCGTGAAGGCGAAGCCGGCGAGCTGTTCGCCGAAGTACTCCACCATGTCGTTGCGCTCGGCCTCGCCGTGCACCAGCACGTCCAGGCCGAGGGCCTCCTGTTTGCGCACGGCGAGTTCGATCTCGCGGTGCATCGCGTCGCGGTAGACGACCTCGGACAGCTCGCCGCGCTTGAACGCGGCGCGGGCCGCGCGGATCTCGGGCGTCTGCGGGAAGGAGCCGATGGTGGTCGTCGGGAACGTGGGCAGGCGCAGCCGCTGGCGCTGCGCGGCCTGGCGGCTGGGGAAGGGCGAGCGGCGCTGGTCGGCGTCTGCGGGCAGTGCCCTCAACCGCGCGGCGACGGCCGCGTTGCGCACGCGGCGGCTGCTGATGCGCGTGGCGCGGGCGACGCGTGCTTCGGCCAGCTCGCGGCTGACGCCGGCTTCATCGCCCCACAGCGCGCGCTTGAGCACGCGCAGTTCGTCCAGTTTCTCGACGGCACCGGCCAGCCAGGACTGCAGCTCGGTGTCCACCGCCGCGTCGTGCCGCAGGCTGAACGGTACGTGCAGCAGCGAGCACGACGGCGCCACCCACAGCCGCCCGCCGCGCAGCTGCTGCACCTGGCGCAGCGTGGCCAGCGCGGCGTCCAGGTCGCTGCGCCAGATGTTGCGGCCGTCCAGGATGCCCACGGACAGCTCGCGGTCCCGCGGCAGGCGCTGCGCCACCGGCAGCAGCTCGGCCGGCGCGCGCACGGCGTCCACATGCAGGCCGGCCACGGGCAGCTCGCAGGCGAGGTCGAGGTTGTCGGCCAGCGGCGAGAAGTAGGTGGCCAGCAGCAGCGGCTGGCCGACGACGCCCAGCCGCGCGTAGGCCTGGCGCAGCGCGTCCTGCCACGGCGGGCTGAGGTCCAGCCCGAGGATGGGTTCGTCCAGCTGCACCCAGGTCACGCCGCGGGCGGCCAGGCGGGTCAGCAGCTGTTCGTAGGCGGGCAGCAGGCGCTTGAGCAACGCCAGGCGGTCGAAGCCGTCCTGCTTGCTCTTGCCGAGAAACAGGAAGCTCACCGGCCCCAGCAGCGCGACCTTGGGGCTGGCGGGCAGCGCGATGGCTTCGTCCACCTCGGCCAGCAGCCGGTCGGCGTGCAGGCTGAACTCGGTGGCGGCGTCGAACTCGGGCACGAGGTAGTGGTAGTTGGTGTCGAACCACTTGGTCATCTCCAGCGCGGGTACGCCGTCGCCGTGCGGGCTGCCGCAGCTGCACGGCGCGTCGTGGGCCGCCGCGCCGCGGGCCATCGTGAAGTAGCGCTGCAGCGCTGTCTCCTGGCCGGTGAAGCCGAAGCGGGCGGGCTCGCAGCCGAACAGCTGGATCAACTGGGCGACGTGGTCGTACAGCGCGAAGTCGCCCACGGTGACGTGGTCCAGCCCGGCGTCGCGCTGCAGCGCCCAGTGGCGGGCGCGCAGTGCGGCGGCCTGGGCTTCCAGCGCGGCGGCCGGCAGCTCGCCGCGCCAGTGGCGTTCCAGCGCCGTCTTCAGTTCGCGGTGCTGGCCCATGCGGGGGAAGCCGAGGATATGAGTCTTGATCATGTTGAATCGAGTGATGCTGAATTCGATTCGTGATGATCCGCAGTCGGGCACAATGAATCAAACGAAACGTTTTCGGGTTCATCAACAGTTCCGCTCATGCAAACACCGCTCGAACTGCGCCATCTGCGCACGCTGGCCGCGCTGCGCGAGGCCGGCAATCTGTCCCGCGCGGCGCAACTGCTGAACCTGACGCAGTCGGCGCTGTCCCACCAGCTCAAGGGCCTGGAGGAGCACTACGGCGCCGAGCTGTTCGCGCGCAAGAGCAACCCGCTGGTGTTCGGCGTCGTCGGCCAGCGGCTGCTGAAGCTGGCGGACGCCGTGCTGCCGCAGGTGGACGAGGCCGACCGCGACGTGCGCCGGCTGGTGGACGGCTCGGCTGGCCAGCTGCGCATCGCCGTGGAATGCCACACCTGCTTCGACTGGCTGATGCCGGCGATGGATGCCTTTCGCGAGCGTTGGCCGGAGGTGGAGCTGGACATCGTGTCCGGCTTCCAGGCCGACCCCGTGGGCCTGCTGCACCAGGACCGCGCCGAGCTGGCCATCGTGTCGGACGTGGATGCCGACGAGACCGGCGTCGTCGTGCACCCGCTGTTCAGCTTCGAGATCGTCGCGCTGCTGCCCAAGGGTCATGCGCTGCTCGGCAAGCCGTGGCTGGACGCGGCGGACTTCGCCGGCCAGACGCTGATCACCTACCCGGTGCCCGACGACATGCTGGACCTGGTGCGCCGCGTGCTGCAGCCCGCCGGCATCACGCCGCCGCGGCGCACCAGCGAGCTAACGGTGGCCATGCTGCAGCTGGTGGCCAGCGGCCGGGGCATCGCGGCGCTACCGCTGTGGGCGGTGGAGGGCTACCTGGCGCGCGGGTATGTCGCGCGGCAGCGCATCGGCGAGGGCGGGCTGACGGGGCGGCTGTACGCGGTCAGCACGCCGGGCCTGGCCGCCAAGCCCTTCCTGGCCGACTTCGTGCGGCTGATGCGCGAGACCTCGCTGCTGAACCTGGCCGGCGTGAGCCTGCTCTGAGGCCGTCTCAGTTGCGGGCGTGCGAGACGCGGTAGCCCGCCAGCCCGGGCAGCTCGGGCAGCCGGCTCGCGAAGCGCGACAGCGTGTCGCGGCCGTAGTTCTGCCGCGCCGTGCAGACGAAGCGCCATTCCTGCTGCCCGTCGTGGCATTCGATGCTGACCGAGCCCGGCGCGAAGTCGTAGCCCAGGCTGGCCGCAAAGGTCACGAGCTCGGCCTGCGCGAACGTGCGGCCGGGCTCGCCGCGCAGGTGCACGGCGATGGCGGGGTGCGAGGGCAGCGCCGCCTCCAGCCGGGCGCCCCACATCATCAGCGACGCGCACAGCAGCGTCAGCGTGATGGCGGCGAAGTAGAACCCCATGCCGACCACGATGCCGATGGCCGATGCGGCCCAGAGTGACGCGGCCGTCGTCAGGCCGGAGATGTTCATGCCCTCGCGCATGATGACGCCTGCGCACAGGAAGCCGATGCCGGTGACGACGCCCTGGATGACGCGGGTCGGGTCCATCAGCGCGGGGAGCGTGGCGCCCGCGCTGCCGCCGAACCACTGGTGGGGCAGCCCCAGCAGCACGATGACGGCGGTGGAGGCCATGCAGACCAGCGCGTAGGTGCGCATGCCGGCCGCGCGGCCGTGGAAGGCGCGCTCGTAGCCCAGCACCAGGCCCAGCAGGCCAGCGCCAGCGAGGTGCAGCAGCACGAGCAGGTTGGCCTGCCATTGGGACAGGGTCCAGTAACGCAGCAGCTGGTCGGTTTCGAGCATGAGGGCGGGCTTGAAGTGTCGGTGCCACCGTAGCCCAGTTTTGCGCGCCGCGCCACCTGGCCGAGCGCCGGGCGGGGCGCCGATCAGCCTCTCGCGTCGAAACGGGTCACCGCGTCGGCCATGCCGTCCAGCGGCAGCACCTCGTCGACCGCGCCCAGCTTGATGGCCTCCATGGGCATGCCGAACACCACGCAGCTGGCCTCGTCCTGCGCCAGCGTGCGCACGCCCAGGTCGTGCAGCTGCTTCATGCCGCGGGCGCCGTCGTCGCCCATGCCGGTGAGCATGATGGCCAGCGCGTCGCCGTTGGTGTGCTCGGCCAGGCTGCGGAACAGCACATCCACCGACGGCTTGTGGCGGTTCACCGGCGGGCCGTCCAGCACCACGGCGTAGTACTGACCGGCGTTCTTGCGCAGCTTCATGTGCTTGCCGCCCGGCGCGATGAGCACGACGCCGCGCTCCAGCCGGTCGCCGTCGCGGGCCTCCCGCACAGACATGTTGCACAGGCCGTCCAGCCGCTGTGCGTACATGGCGGTGAAGCGCTCGGGCATGTGCTGCACGATGGCGATCCCGGGGGCGTCCGCCGGCAGGGACCGCAGGATGTGTTCGATGGCCTGCGTGCCGCCGGTGGAGCTGCCGATGACGACGGGCTTGTTGACCGACAGTGCGTGCAGCCCCGGCGCGGCGGCGGGCAGGCGCGGCGCGGCGCTTCCCGCGGGGGCGGCCGGCAGGCGCACCATGCGCGGGCGCGAGCGCGCGGCTGCCTTGAGCGTGGCGATGAGCTCGCGGCGCGAGTCCTCCAGGAACTGGCGCAGCCCCAGGCGAGGCTTGGCCACCACGGCGACCGCGCCTGCCGCGAGTGCGTCCACCGCGATGCGGCTCCCTTCCGTGCTCAGCGAGGAGCAGATGACCGTCGGGATGGGCGCCTCGGCCATCTGCTGGCGCAGGAAGGTGAGGCCGTCCATGCCGGGCATCTCGATGTCCAGCAGCAGCACGTCGGGGCGCCGCTTGCGGATCAGTGGTGCGGCCAGGAGCGGGTTGGGCGCGCTGCCGCTGGCCTCGATGTCCGGGTCGCCCTGCAGCAGGGCCGCCATGGTCTGGCGCACGACGGCGGAATCGTCGATGACGAAAACTTTGATCATGGGGTGCTCGCTTTCGGGCCAGGGGGCAAAGCCATGTGCACGGCCTCCACCTCGGGCGCCTCGGGGCCGACGGTCCAGCGCAGCTTGCGGTAGGCGTGGCCGCCGACCGAGGCCCCCAGCACGTGCACGCCGGCACGCTGCAGGGCCTCCAGCGCCCAGGTCATGTTGGCGGCACCGACGTTGCCCTGGGCCGCCGTGTCGCCGACCTGGCCCGGGAACATGTTGCCGCCGCCGTAGACCCAGGCCTGGCATTGCCGGGCGTCGATGCCGCGGCTGCGCAGCTGGCGCGCCATCTCGGCCAGCGCGCCGTCGCCATAGGCGGTGTTGCAACCGCCGGTGGGAGCGCCGGCATGCACCACATGGCACATCGCACCGACGGTGCGGCGCGGGTCGGTCAGCACGATGGCCACGCACGACCCGAGCAGCGTCTCCAGCCGGCCGCCGCGGTCCACGCAGGCCACGTCGCCCGGGTGCAGCGTCACGTGCGCGGGCGTCATGGACGGGTCTCCTTGCGGAACGCGCCGGGGGCCAGCACCGTGAGCGGCGTCTTGCAGGGCACGCGGCCTTCGGCGGTGCCCAGGAAGAACAGCCCGCCCGGGCGCAGCTGCGCGAGCACGCGGTCGACGACGGCGCTCTTGGTCTTGGCGTCGAAGTACAGCAGCACGTTGCGCAGGAAGACGACGTCGAACGGCCCGAGCGGCTCGATGGCGGCGCACAGGTTGAGCTGGCCGAAGCGCACGCGCTCGCGCAGCGTCTCCCGCATCTGTACCAGGCCTTCGCTGTCCCCTTCACCGCGCAGGCAGTGGCGCTTGAGGCGCTGGGGCGTGACGTCGCGCAGCCGGTCGGCCGGATAGATGCCCTGCACGGCGCTCTGCAGCACGCGCTCGCTGATGTCGGTGCCCAGCACCGACCAGTCCGGGCCGATGCAGCCCATCATTTCCAGGTCGGCCAGCAGCATGGCGGTGCTGTAGGCCTCGTCGCCGAAGGAGGACGCCGCGCTCCAGACCGCGAGCTGCTGGGGCCGCGTGCGCTGGAGTTCGGCCTGCAGCAGCGCGAAGTGGGCAGGCTCGCGGAAGAAGTAGGTCTCGTTGGTGGTGAGCAGGTCCACGGCCATCTGGAACTCGCCGCCGTCGTCGGCGCTTTCCAGCAGGTCGACGTAGTCGTCGAAGCCGCGCAGCCCGAGTCGCTGCAGGCGTCCGGCCAGGCGCGAATGCATCAGCGACTTCTTGTTGGGCCCATAGGACAGCCCGACGCTGCCGTGCATCAGGCGGGCGATGCGGCTGAAGCTGCGGTCGGACAGGGGAATGGTGGCCATCGGCAACCTCAGGCAGCCAGTGCGAGCTGGCCGCTCTCGCACAGCGCGGCCATCTCGTCGATGTCCAGCGCGCGGTCGGGGTCCAGCAGCACGATGAAGCGGTCGCCGCGCTTGCCCATGCCGGCGATGAAGTCACGACGGGTGGTGCCGCCGAACGGCGGGGCGGGTTCGATCTGGGCGGGCTCCAGCGAGATGACCTCGCAGACCGCGTCCACCATCAGCCCCAGCTCGACCCGCTCGCCGTCGCGCAGCGCGTCGAAGATGACGATGCAGGTCTTCTTGCCCACGCTGGCGGCGCCGCGGCCGAAGCGGGCCTGCAGGTCGATGACGGGCACCACGGCGCCGCGCAGGTTGATGACGCCGCGCACGAACTCGGGCATCAGCGGTACCGGCGTCATGGCGCCGTGCTGGATGATTTCGCGCACGGTGCGGATGTCCAGGGCGAACAGCTCCGCGCCCAGCGTGAAGCTGAGGAACTGGCGCGCCTGGCTTGCGGCCTCGGCGGCTGCATCGACGGTGTGATTCATGCCGACCTCCGGATGTCAGAACGGGCGGAAGTTGCCGTGCGTGCCGGTGGCCTGCAGGCGTGTCGGGCCGGTGTTGCGCGGCGCGTTGCCCCGCATCGGCGAGTTGGGTGCGCGACGTTCGACGAAGGGCTGCGCGTCGTGGCGGCCGGGCGCCTGGCCGGCGCTGCCGTCGCCGCGGGTGCTGAAGAACGCCACCGTCTGCTGCAGCTGCTCGGCCTGGCCGGAGAGTTCTTCCGACGTGGCGGCCAGTTCCTCGGACGCGCTGGCGTTCTGCTGCGTGGCCTTGCTGAGCTGACCCATCGCGCCGCCGATCTGCGTGACGGACTGGCTCTGCTCCTGCGAGGCGGCGGCGATCTCCTGCACCAGCTCGCTGGTCTTCTGGATGCTGGGGACGATCTCGTCGAGCAGCTTGCCGGCGCGCTCCGCGGTGCTGACGCTGTTGCCGGCGAGGTCGCCGATCTCCTTGGCAGCCTCCTGGCTGCGCTCGGCGAGCTTGCGCACCTCGGCGGCCACCACGGCGAAGCCCTTGCCGTGCTCGCCGGCGCGGGCGGCCTCGATGGCGGCGTTCAGCGCCAGCAGGTTGGTCTGGTAGGCGATGTCGTCGACGATGCTGATCTTCTGCGCGATCTGCTTCATCGCGGTCACGGTCTGCGTGACGGCGACGCCGCCGTCGGCGGCCTCGCGGCTGGCCTTGGTGGCCATGCCGTCGGTCACGCGGGCGTTGTCGCTGTTCTGGCCGATGCTGGCCGACATCATGTCGATGGACGCGGTGGTCTGCTCCACCGACGAGGCCTGCTCGCTGGCCGACTGCGACAGGCTCTGCGCGGTAGCGCTGACCTGGCCGGCGGCGCCGGTGAGCGCGTCGGCGGCACTGCGCACTTCCTCGATGACGTTGGCGAGCTTCTCGCAGGTGCTGTTGGCGTCGTTCTTGACCTGCTCGTAGGCGCCGTCCACCTCGGCGGTGATGCGCTGCGTGAGGTCGCCGGCCGCCAGGCCGCCGAAGACGCGGCCCACGTCGGCGATGACGGCCGCGAGTTTCTCGGACGTGGCATTGGCGTCGTCCTTGAGGCTGCCGAAGACGCCGCTGTAGTCCGCCGTGATGCGCTGCGACAGGTCGCCGGTGGACAACGCGGCGAACACGCGGCCCACGTCGCCCAGGATCACCGCCGTGGTCTCGATCAGTGCGTTCATGCCCTCGCACAGCGAGGCGACCTGGCCGGTCTTGCCGTCCATCGGGATGCGCCGCGAGAGGTCGCCGCCGCGCGCGGCGCTGGTCACCTGCTGGGCCTGGGCCACGGCCTCGTCGAGCATGCGCGCGGCGCGCATCTGGGCGGTCACGTCGGTGGCGATCTTGACGACCTTCACGACGCGGCCCATCTCGTCCTTCACCGGCGCGTAGACCGCCTGGATCCACACGTCCTGGCCGGCCTTGTTGATGCGGTGGAACACGTCGTTCTGCGGCTTGCCGGCGTTCAGGTCGCGCCAGAACTGGGCGTACGCCGGGCTGGCGGCAAGCGCGCTGTCGCAGAACATGCGGTGGTGGCGGCCCTTGACCTCGTCCAGGCTGTAGCCCATGACGGCGAGCAGGTTTTCGTTGGCCGTCAGCACCTGGCCGTCGAGGTCGAACTCGATGTAGGCGTAGCTGCGGTCGATGGCAGCCAGGATGCCGCGCGAGTTCTGGCGCTCGATCTCCTGCTCGGTGATGTCATAGCGCACGCCGAGGTATTTCATCGGCTTGCCGTTGTCGCCCAGGATGGGGGCGATGACGGCGTCGACGTAGTACGGCGTGCCGTCCTTGGCGCGGTTTTTCACCATGCCGCGGAAGATCTCGCCGCGGCCGATCGTGGCCCACATCTGCTTGAACACCTCCTTGGGCATGTCCGGGTGGCGGGTGGTGTTGTGGCCGTGGCCGATCAGTTCCCCGCGGCCGTACTTGGAGACCTGCAGGAACTTGTCGTTGATGGACAGGATGTCGCCCTTCTTGTCGGCCTCCGAGACGATGCTGGTGACATTCATGATGTCGGTGCGCACCTTGAGCTCCGCCTCGGCGAGCTTCAGTCGCGCCTGCAGGTCGTCGCGCTCGGCCTGCAGGTCGTCGCGGCTGCGCTCGGCGGCGGCGCGGGCGATCTCGGCGGCGCTGCGGGCCTCGTCGGCGGCGGCACGGGCCTGCTCGGCCGCATCGATGCGATCGCCGGCCAGAACGCGGGTCAGCCAGGGGGTGGTAGCAGCAGTCATGGGTTGCCTCTTGGTGCAGTTCAGAACGGGCGGAAGTTGCCGTGGGTGCCAGTGGCCTGCACGGCGCTGATCGGGGGGCGCGGGCCGGCCTGGGCGCGCATGGGGGAGTTGGGAGCGCGGCGCTCGACGAAGGGCGCGGCACCCGGGCGGCTCGATGGCCTGGTGCTGCCCTGCGCCTGGGTGGTGAAGAAGGCGACGGACTGCTGCAGCTGCTCGGCCTGGCTGGACAGTTCCTCGGACGTGGCGGCCAGCTCTTCGGACGCGCTGGCGTTCTGCTGCGTGGCCTTGCTGAGCTGGCCCATCGCGTCGCCAATCTGCGAGACGGACTGGCTCTGCTCCTGCGAGGCGGCGGCGATCTCCTGCACCAGCTCGCTGGTCTTCTGGATGCTGGGGACGATCTCGTCGAGCAGCTTGCCGGCGCGCTCAGCGGTGCTGACGCTGTTGCCGGCGAGGTCGCCGATCTCCTTGGCGGCTTCCTGGCTGCGCTCGGCGAGCTTGCGCACCTCGGCGGCCACCACGGCGAAGCCCTTGCCGTGCTCGCCGGCGCGGGCGGCCTCGATGGCGGCGTTCAGCGCCAGCAGGTTGGTCTGGTAGGCGATGTCGTCGACGATGCTGATCTTCTGCGCGATCTGCTTCATCGCGGTCACGGTCTGCGTGACGGCGACGCCGCCGTCGGCGGCCTCGCGGCTGGCCTTGGTGGCCATGCCGTCGGTCACGCGGGCGTTGTCGCTGTTCTGGCTGATGCTGGCCGAGATCATCTCGACGGAGGCGGTCGTCTGCTCCGCGGACGCCGCCTGCTCGCTGGCCGACTGAGACAGGCTCTGCGCGGTGGCGCTGACCTGGCCGGCGGCGCCGGTGAGCGCGTCGGCGGCGCTGCGCACCTCGTCGATGACGGCGGCGAGCTTCTCGCCGGTGCCGTTGGCATCGTCCCGCACCTTGGCAAACACGCCGGCGTAGGCGCGGGTGATGCGCTGCGAGAGGTCGCCTTCGGCCAGCGCGCCGAAGACCCGGCCCACGTCGTCGAAGATGACCGCCGTGGTCTCCATCAGCGCGTTGACGCCCTCGCAGAGCGTCCGCACGGCGCCCGACTTGCCGTCCATCGGAATGCGTTGCGCCAGGTCGCCTTCACGGGCGGCGCTGGTCACCTGCTCCGCCTGGGCGACTGCCTCGTTGAGCATGCGGGTGGCGAGCATCTGCTCCGTCACGTCGGTGGCGATCTTGACGACCTTCACGACGCGGCCCATCTCGTCCTTCACCGGGGCGTAGACCGCCTGGATCCACACCTCCTGGCCCGACTTCGCGATGCGGCGGAAGACGTTGTTCTGCGGGCGCCCGGCATTGAGGTCCTGCCAGAACTGCGCGTACTCCGCGCTGGCGGCGAACGGCGCGTCGCAGAACATGCGGTGGTGCCGGCCCTTGACCTCGTCCAGGCTGTAGCCCAGGGTCTTCAGGAAGTTGTCGTTGGCGTGCAGGACGTGGCCCGTCAGGTCGAACTCGATGAAGGCGTAGCTCTGGTCGATGGCAGCCAGGATGCCGCGCGAGTTCTGGCGCTCGATCTCCTGCTCGGTGATGTCGTAGCGCACGCCGAGGTATTTCATCGGCTTGCCGTTGTCGCCCAGGATGGGGGCGATGACGGCGTCGACGTAGTACGGCGTGCCGTCCTTGGCGCGGTTCTTCACCATGCCGCGGAAGATCTCGCCGCGACCGATCGTGGACCACATCTGCTTGAACACCTCCTTGGGCATGTCCGGGTGGCGCGTCGTGTTGTGGCCGTGGCCGATCAGTTCGCTGCGGCTGTACTTCGAGATTTCGAGGAACTTCTCGTTGATGGACAGGATGTCGCCCTTCTTGTCCGCCTCCGACACGATGCTGGTGATGTTCATGATGTCGGTGCGTACCTGCAGCTCGCTTTGCGCGAGCCGGAGGCGGCTTTCGGCGTCGTCGCGCGCCGCCTCGGCGGCCAGTCGGGCGCTGTCGGCAGCGTCGAGTTCCTTGCCGGCCAGCAGTCGGGCGATCCAGGAGGGGGAGGTCATGTTGGTGTCCTTTCGTGCGGTGGCGGGTGCCGGATCAGGAAGAGGTGCGTTCGGCGACGGCGTCGCCAGCAAGCCTTTGGCAGCGGGGCTCGGCGGCCAGCTGCCCGAGCGACGGCACATCGAAGATCAGCGCGACTTCGCCGTTGCCCAGGATGGAGGAACCGGACACGCCGCGCAGGCTGCGGAACAGCCGGCCCAGCGGCTTGATGACCGTCTGGTGCTGGCCCAGCAGTGCATCCACGAGCACGCCGTAGCGGGCGTGGCCCGACTTCAGCACGACGATGCTGCCGCGTGCGGCAACAGGCCCGTCGATGGCGTACAGCGTGCGCAGGCTGACGACCGGCAGCACCTGCCCGCGCAGCTCGACGACGCCGCGCCCGCGGGCGTCGAGGGTGGCGTCGCCCGCCCGGCCCTCGATGACCTCCATGACGGCATCCAGCGGAAAGATGAAGCGCGCATCGCCGACGGAGATCAGGAAGCCGTCGATGATGGCCAGCGTCAGCGGCAGCCGGATCTCGATGGTGGACCCCCGGCCCTCCGTGCTGTCCAGCAGCACGCTGCCGCGCAGCGCTTCGATGTTGCTGCGCACGACGTCCATGCCCACGCCGCGGCCGCTGAGGTTGGTGACCTTCTCGGCCGTGGAGAAGCCCGGCTCGAAGATGAGACGCAGGATCGCCTCGTCGTCCGGCACGACACCGGCTTCCACCAGTCCGCGCGACCAGGCGCGCTCCAGCACCTTGCGACGCTGGATGCCGCGGCCGTCGTCGGTGATGCGGATGACGATGCTGCCGGCCTCGTGCCGGGCGGACAGCATCAGCCGGCCCTGCGCCGGTTTGCCGGTCGCCTCGCGCTGCTCGGGAGTCTCCAGCCCGTGGTCCAGTGCGTTGCGGACCAGGTGCATCAGCGGGTCGGCGATGCGTTCCACGACGCTCTTGTCCAGCTCGGTCTCGCCGCCCTGGATCTCCAGCTGCACGTCCTTGCCCAGCTCGGCGGCGGTGTCGCGCACCACGCGGCGAAAGCGCGCGAAGGTCTCGCCGATGGGCACCATGCGCAACTGCAGCGTGCCGTTGCGGATCTCCTCGATGAGCCGGCTGATCTGCTCGTTGGCTTCCATCAGCTGGCGCTGCTGCGTCTCGCGAGCCAGCAGCGCGGCACCGGCGCCGGCGATCACCAGCTCGCCCAGCAGGTTGATGACGGCGTCCAGCCGGTTGGCCTGCACGCGGATGAAGCGGTGGTCGTCGCCCGCGGCGGGGGCCGGCGTGTCGGTGCGCTGCCGGCGCTGCTTGCGCAGCGCGGCATCCACCACCTGCGTGGCCAGGCCGGTCTGTTCGGTCAGCAGCTGGCCCAGCAGCGCCGTTTCGCCCTGCGCGGCGGCCGCCTGCTGGCTGCGCAGGCCCTGCTGCAGCTGCGCCGGGCTGATGGCGCCGACCGCCACCAGGATCTCGCCCAGCCGCGGGTTGCCCGGCATCGCGTCGATCAGGTCGGCGAACTGGGCCGGCGTGGCGCCGGGGGTGATGACGTGCAGCTGGCAGTCCTCGCGCACGAAGCTGAAGGCGTCCTCGATCTGCTCGCGGCTGGCCTCCGTGGCCAGGCCGAACAGGAAGCCCAGGTGGCAGCTCTCGGGGTCCAGCGCGTCCAGCGGCGGCACCCCCCCGACGTCGCAAACGATGTGGGTGATCTCGCCCAGGCCGCGCACGTAGTTCAGCACGGCAAGCGGGTCCATGCCGTTGCGGAACACGTCGCTGCCAAACGCCACGGACACATGCCACGGCCGGCGGCTGAGCGCGGGTGCCGCGCCGGTGGGTTCGGCAGCCGCGGGCGGCGTCACGCCGGCGGCGGCCTGCAGCCGCGCCACCAGGGCCTCCCGCTGTGCGACGGCGTCGGCGTCCTGCGCCGCGCCGCCGGCCTCGGCCACCAGCGTGCGGATCTGGTCATTGCATCGCAGCAGCAGCGTGCTGAGCTCGGGGGTCAGCGCCACCTGGCCCTCGCGGACGCGCTGCAGCAGCGTCTCGACATGGTGGGTGAACCCCACCACGGCATCCAGCCCGAACAGGCCCGCCGACCCTTTGACGGTGTGGGCGCAGCGAAACAGCGCATTGAGCAGCTCGATGTCGCCGGGGCAGCTTTCCAGCTGCAACAGCAGCGCCTCCAGGCTCTGGACCTGCTCCTCGGCCTCGCTGAGGAAGGCGGGCAGCGCTTCGGCAACGAAGTCGGCGTCCTGGGTCATGCGGCCTCCGGGGTGGGTTGTGGCGCAGCGTGGGCCAGCCAGCCGGCCAGACCGAGGGCCGTGCAGGCCTCGCGCAGCGGCCGGCTCGGGTTGCGCAGCCGCAGCGCCACGCCGCGCGCAGCCAGGCCGCGCTCGAGCGCCACCAGCAGTTGCACGCCGGCGCCGTCCACCTGGTCGACGGCGGTGGCGTCTGCCGTCGCCTCGTGGCCGGTGTGCTGCGCCGCCCAGGCCAGCCACTGCGGGTGCAGCTCGGCGGCCGTGTAGATGCTCAGTTCGGCAGGGAGCAGCAGGTCCATGGGGCCTCCGGTGCTCACGGCAGCACCAGCTTGGACACGGCGTCCAGCAGCTGCGGCGGGTTGAAGGGCTTCACCATCCAGGCCTTGGCGCCGGCCTGGCGGCCCCGGTTCTTGGCGTCCTCCTCGCCCTCGGTGGTCAGCATGACCACCGGGATGAAGCGGTGGCGCGGGTGGGCCTTGAGCCGTGTGACGAACGTGATGCCGTCCATGTTGGGCATGTTCACGTCGCAGACGATGAGGTGCACCTTGGGCGCCTGGTTCAGCGCCTCCAGCCCGGCGATGCCGTCGCCGGCCTCCAGCACGTCGTAGCCGGCGCGCGTCATGGCCAGGCGCACGACGGTGCGCAGCGAACTGGAGTCGTCGACGATGAGAATGGTCTTGACCATGCGTGCTCCTCAGAAGAAGGTGGTTTCGATGTTTCGGGCCGGCGTCGCCTGCACGGGCTGGCCGTGCGAGACGGCGCGCTGCTCGGCCGTCGTGTAGCCGGCGGCCAGCAGCCGGCGCCAGTGATCGGCGTCGGGCGCCTGGTCGGCGGCGGCGGCGTCCTGCAGGGCGACGCTGGCCTGGGCCATGGAGTCGCGCAGCTGGTCCAGGATCTGGTGCACGCGGTCCTGGAACTGGAAGGCCGTCAGCAACTGCTCGACCTGCGCCCTGACCAGCTCGCCCTGCGCGCTCTGCTCGGCGCTGCGCTGCTGCAGGGCGGCCACCGTGGCGTTGACCTGGGCCACCACCTCGCCCACGGTTTGCTCCGACGCCTGGATGGCCTGCGTGTCCTGGGCGGCTTGGCTGGTGGCCTGCTGCAGTGCCTGTTGCATGCGATCGTTGAAGTCGGTGAGCTGGCCGCCGATGCGCCGTCCCGTGTCGCCCGACTCGGCGGACAACCGCCGCACCTCGCCGGCCACGACGGCGAAGCCGCGCCCGGAGGGGCCGGCGCGTGCCGCCTCGATGGCGGCGTTGATCGACAGCAGGTTGGTCTGGCGTGCCAGGCTGGACACGTCTTCGGCCAGCGTGTGCAGCCGGCCCGAGGCCTCGCCCAGCGTGCGCACGATGCCCAGCGTCTCATCGCGCGACCGCACAAAGCCGTCGAAGTTGCGCAGCAGGCCGCGCAGTTGATCGTCGCAATGCGCCAGCAGCGCCAGGCGGCCCTCGTCACCGGCATCCGCGGGGCTCGCGAGCCCGTCCAGTTGCTGGAGGATGTCGCCGAACGACGCCAGCATCTGCTCGATGGCATCGCGCAGCTGCGTCTGCGCCGTGCCGACGTGGGTGGCCCAGGTGCTGGCGGCTTCTTCCAGCCGGGCGCTCAGCTGGCGCTGCCGCTGGGCGTTGTCGCCGTCCGCCGCGCTGGCCCGTTGCGCCAGGTGGCCCTGGAGTGCCAGCAATGCCGCCGCGGCGCTCCACAGCACCCAGGGTGCCACGGCGACTCCGGTGGCCAGCGCAGCGCCGGTTGCCAGCCATGCCACGGTGATCCAGTGCAGCCGAGCGCGCCCGGTGCCCCGCTTCAGCAAGATGTCGGTCAGTCGCGAAAATGCTGTTTTGATCATTTTGCTGCGATGCCTGCTCGGCGTCGCTCCCGGGAAGTCGGCGCGTCCCACCCGCCAGGTGGGAATTGAATCAATCATTGATATCAATTTTGCCGAATTGACCGGACGAAAGCCAGCCACGCCACCGCCGCTGGAGCGCGAATCGGGCGTTTCCGGAACTATTTGGCGGTGCTGGCCCTGGGCCGCAGGCGTCGTCCCGACGCGAGCGAAACCGTGTCGCCGGACTTCTGCGGCGCTACACGGGGGCCGCCGACCTGCTGGCGGCGGGGGGGGCAGCCGCTGCGCGGTGCAGCGGGGTGGCGTCAGGCCAGCGCGGTCATCCGCTCCACGAGCACGCAGCGCACCCACTTGCGGGCGGTGATCTGTGCCGTCTGCGTGCGCAGGAACTCCTCGGCCTGCGAGTGCGCCGACTCGAACTCGAAGCCGCACAGCTGCACGATGCGGCTCAGCGGCCGGCTCCACACCCGGCGCACCGACGCGCTGAACAGCGGCACGCCGTCGTCCTCGCCCAGCAGCAGGCGCAGTTCATAGTGCTGGGCGTCCAGCACCGGCTCGGCAGCGGCCAGGATCTGCAGACCTTCCTCGCTGAGGTTGACGACCACGCCGCCGCGTGCTTCGGCCAGGCTCTGGGGCTTGATGACCCAGACCGGCAGCTGCTCGTGCTCCTCGGGGACGAGGAAGAACTCGACGCGCGGGGAACGGCGTTGGTCGGTCACGGACATGGCGGGGTGCTCCATTCAAGTGGCGGGCAGATGATGCAAACGACACGCAGAAGACCAGCCTCCCATGACATCGTGGTGAAGTCGCTCGTTACCATGCGGCGCAAGAGGGACAGCACGGCAGAAAGCGCATTCATGACGCGGGCTGAAGGGATTTGGGGGCGTTTGCGGCGAACTTTCGAGCTGTATGTTGACAGCGATGTGGAGTCCGCGCGCATCCGGGCAGAACATCTTGACCAGTTGGTGCGGCTGACGCCGGCCCTCATGGCGGCCAATCTGCTCGCCGGCGGCCTGGTGTGCCTGGCCGTGGGCCGCGCCGGTGGCGCCTGGCTGACGGGCTGGCTGGGCCTGTTGGTCCTGCTGCTGGGCGCCGGCCTGTACGGCTGGTGGACGCGGCGGGGCCGCGAACCCGGCACCGTGTCGGCCAAGGGCTACTACCGCGGCAGCTGGCACGCGGCGCTGCTGGGGCTGTGCTGGGGGCTGGCGGCGGCCTGGTGGTTCGCGCCGGCCGCACCGGCGGAGCGCGTGCTGATCGCCACGCTGGTGACCGGCATGCTGGGTGCCGGCGCCTTCGCGCTGGCCATGCTGCCGCTGGCCAGCCTGGCCTATACCTGGCTCATCGTGGCCGGCTCGCTGGTGGCGCTGTGGCGGGCCCAGGAGCCCATCTTCCTCGCCGTGGGGGCGTTGCTGCTGGCCTATGCCACCGTCGTATCGCTGGCCGCCATGGCGCTGGCGCGGCAGTCCACGGCGCTGTTGCGCGCGCGCTTCTCGCATGCGCGCCAGCAGCAGGTGGTGTCGTTGCTGTTGCGGGACTTCGAGGAGAACGCCAGCGACGCGCTATGGGAAACCGACGCCGCCGGGCGGCTGGTGCACCGCTCGGCGCGGCTGGCCACGCTGCTCGGGGTGCCGGAGGAGCGCCTGGGCGAGGTGCGGCTGCCGCAGTGGTTCGCCGCGCGCGCGCAGCAGTCCGGGCCGCTGCTGGCCGCCTGGGCGCTGGGCCGGCCGTTCCGCGACCTCAAGCTGCAACTGGGCCGCGGCGAGCAGGCGCGCTGGTGGGCGCTGAGTGCCAAGCCCATCGCGAGCGCCGACGGCGCGGCTGGCGGCGGCTGGCGCGGCGTCATCGCCGACATCACCGAGGCGCAGCGCTTCGAGAATCAGTTGCGGGTGCAGGCCGAGCAGGACGCGCTGACCGGGCTGGCCAACCGGCGCAACCTGATGAACGCCGCGCAGGCCGCCATGGAACTGGGCCAGCCGGGCTGGCTGCTGTCCATCGACCTGGATCATTTCAAGGTCATCAACGACAGCTCGGGGCACACCACCGGCGACGAGGTGCTGCGCGTCGTCGCGGGCCGGCTGCTGTCGCTGGTGGAGGAGGGCGACCTCGTCGGCCGGCTGGGGGGCGACGAGTTCGCGATGCTGCGCCTGGGGACGTCGCCGCGACGCGCGCCGCAGGCGATGGCGGCACTCATCATCGACAAGCTCAGCGAGCCCATCGAGGTGGGGCCTAAGCGCCTGCACGTGGGCGCCAGCGTGGGCCTGGCGCGGCTGGACCCGGGCATCGCCAACGTCGAAGACCTGATGGTCAATGCCGACCTCGCGCTGTACGACGCCAAGCGCTCCGGCCGGGGCCGCAGCGTTGTCTACGCCAGCGCACTGGGGGCCGCGAGCCGGCGCATGCACACCGTGGAGCAGGCCTTGCGCGAGGGCCTGGGGCAGGGGCAGTTCGAGCTGCACTTCCAGCCCAAGGTCGATTCGCAGACGCTGCAGGCGCTGGGTGTCGAGGCGCTGATGCGCTGGGAACACCCGACGCTCGGCTCCATCTCGCCGGGCGAGTTCATTCCCGCGGCCGAGCGTTGCGGCCTCATCCACGAGCTGGGTGCGCTGGCGCTGAAGCAGGCCTGCCTGGCCGCGCGCGACCTGCCGGGCCTGAACGTGGCCGTCAACGTGTCGCCACTGCAGCTGATGGAGCCGGGCTTCGTCGAGAGCGTCGAGCGCCTGCTGGTGCGTGCCGGCGTGGGGCCATCGACGCTGCACCTGGAGGTCACCGAGTCGCTGATGCTGGAGGACGCGCAGGCCGCGCTGCGCCGGCTGCATGCGCTGCGCGAGCTGGGCGTGCAGGTGGCGCTGGACGATTTCGGCACCGGCTTCTCGTCGCTGGCCTACCTGCGCGCGTTCCCGTTCCACACGCTGAAGATCGACCGCTCCTTCGTGCGCTCGCTGACCGAGCACGCCGATGCGCGCGCCATCGTCAACACCATCGTGCGCATGGCCGGCGTGCTGGGCATGCGCACGGTGGCCGAGGGCGTGGAAACCGATCGCGAGCTGGCCATCATCCGCACCATCCGCTGCGACGAGGTACAGGGTTATCTCGTCGCGCGCCCCATGCCACTGCCCAAGCTCCAGGACTGGCTGGCCGGCCGGCCGCTCACGGGCCCGGTCGACGAGGTGGACTCCCGCATCCTGCCGTGGCGGCTGACGCAGTACTCACCGCCGACGACGATGTTCAGCACCGAGCTGTAGCCGGCAGCCGAGCACTCCTCGGGCCGGGCGCCGGGCCTGCCTTGGGCCTCTGGCCCAAGGCGTTCCGTAGGCACAGGCAGTCCGCAGGGACTGCCTGTGTCCGACTCCACCCCCAAGCCGGCCCGTCTGGCGATGTGCGAGCGGGGTCACCCCCGCGAGCATCGCCGCCCCCCTCGGGGGGCCGGCCAAGGTAGTCCTTGGCCGGGGGGCTCTACTTACACCGACAGCAGATCCACCTCGAACAGCAGCGTCGCATTCGGCGGAATCACGCCACCGGCACCATAGGCGCCGTAGCCCAGCTCAGGCGGCAGCACCAGCATGCGCGTGCCGCCCACCTTCATGCCCTGCACGCCCTCGTCCCAGCCGGCGATGACCTCGCCGCCGCCCAGGCGGAACTTGAAGGGCTGGCCGCGGTCCTTGCTGGAATCGAACTTCTTGCCCTTCATGCCGTCCTTGTAGAGCCAGCCGGTGTAGTGCACCGACACGCGCTGGCCCTTGGCAGCCTCGGCCCCGTCGCCGACCGTGCGGTCCTCGTACTGCAGGCCGCTGGAGGTGGTGTGCAGGTTCAGCTCCACGGCCTCGGGGCCGCCGGCCACGCCCAGCAGCTCCACGTCGAAGCACAGCGTCGCGTTGGGCGGGATCACGCCGCCGGCGCCGCGCGCGCCGTAGCCCAGGTCCGCGGGGATGATCAGCGTGCGCTTGCCGCCGATCTTCATGCCCTGCACGCCTTCGTCCCAGCCACGGATGACCATGCCGGCGCCCAGCTCGAACTCGAACGGGTCGTTGCGGTCCTTGCTGGAGTCGAACTTGGCGGCCTTGGCGCCGTCGACCCACAGCCAGCCGGTGTAGTGGACGGTGACGTCCTGGCCGGCCACGGCCGTCTTGCCGTCACCCTCGACGGTGTCTTCGAACTGCAGGCCGCTGGGCGTGGTGTTCATGGGGAAATCCTTGCGTTGGGGAAACGGGCGATTGTCGCCTCATGCCTATAGAGTCCGGCCGTCGCGGCTTCAGGCAAGGACGGGTCATGTCGGGCGGGAACTGGAAGGAGATGTACCAGGCGGGTTGCGAGGGCGACCTGGCGCTGGTCGAGTACCACGTCAAGGCGGGCGTGGATGTCAACTACGCGCACCCGGAGTTCCTGTCCACGCCGCTGGTGGCCGCCATCCTCGCGGGCCAGGAGGCGGTGGCGCTGTACCTGCTGGAGAACGGCGCGATGCCGGACCTGGCTTCCGAGTTCGATGCAGCCACGCCCATGCAGGCGGCCCGACGCACCGGGCTGGCCGCGGTGGAGGAGCGGCTGCACGCGCTGGGCGTGCCCCGGCCGGCCCCCGCCGCTCGCCCGGGCTGGCTGGCGCGGCTGCTGGGCCGCAGCACTACATTGGCTTGAAGCGCGACTGAAAGCTCTGGCTGACCGGCAGCCGCGTGTCGCTGCCCTTGAGCAGCACCTCCATGCCGGTGAGCCGCCGCTCGACGCGGGCCACGTGCGCGAGGTTGATGACGACGGCCCGGTGGATCTGCCAGAACTGACCCGGGTCCAGCTGCGCCAGCAGCTCGCGCAGCGACAGCCGCAGCAGGAACTCGCCCTCCGCCGTCACGGCGCAGGTGTACTTGTTGTCGCTGCGGAAGTGGCTCACGTCGGCCACCATCACGAGGTGCAGCCGCTCGCCCTGCGAGGCCTGCAGCCAGCGCAGCGGGGCCGCGGCTGGCGCTGCAGCGGCCTCCAGCGCGGGCGGCGCCCACTGCTGCAGCCAGTGCGCCAGTTGCGCCGGCGGCCACTGCAGGCGCTGCTGCAGCCGCTGCACGGTCTCGCGCAGGCGGGCTTCGGCCAGCGGCTTGAGCAGGTAGTCGATGGCGCCGTGCTCGAAGGCCTGCACCGCGTGCGCGTCGTAGGCGGTCACGAACACGATGTGGGCCAGGCCCTTCAGGCGGCGGGCCAGCGACAGGCCGTCCAGCCCGGGCAGGCGGATGTCGACGAACACGATGTCGGGGCGCAGGTCCAGCGCCAGCGCCAGGCCCTGGTCGCCGTCCTCGGCCTCGGCCAACACCTGCAGCTGCGGCCACAGCTGGGCCAGCCCGTCGCGCAGCCGCTGGCGCGGCAGGGCTTCGTCTTCGATGATCAGCGCGGTGGGGGTGTTCATGCGGCGGCGGTCCAGGGCAGGGTGATGCGGGCCAGCACGCCGCCACCGTCGGCCTGCTGGATGCTCAAGTGTGCGGCGGGGCCGTAGAGGCTGGCGAGGCGGTCGCGCACATTGGCCAGCCCCAGGCCCTGCGACGCGCCGGGGGCGGGCGGGGCCGGTTGCAGGCCGGCGCCGGTGTCGGCCACCTCCACCACCAGCCGGTCGCCGTCACGGCGCGCGCCGACGCGGATGCGGCCGCCGGCCGCCAGCGGCTCGATGCCGTGGCGCACCGCGTTCTCCACCAGCGTCAGCAGCATCAGCGGCGGCATGGCGTGGGCGGCGCAGTCGGCGTCGGCCTGCACGTGGAAGTGCAGCCGCGCGCCCAGCCGCGTGGCCATCACCGTCAGGTAGGCGCGGGTCAGCTCGAACTCCTTGCCGACCGTGGACAGCGGCTCGCGCAGCGACGGCAGCGCCAGGCGCAGGTAGTCGTGCAGCTCGCCCAGGAAGCGCTCGGCCGTGGCAGGCTGCTGGCGGATCAGCTGCTGCAAACTGGCCAGCGCGTTGAACAGGAAATGCGGCTCAACCTGGGCCTGCAGCGCCTTCAGCTCGGCCACGCTGACCTGGCGGGCCAGGTCGGCCATCGCGGCCTGCTGCTCGGCCTGGGCCACGCGCAGCCGCACGGCCTGCTCCTCGCGCCAGCGCCACCAGCGCAGCGGCAGCTGCACCAGCACGGCAAAGCCCCAGGCCGGCAGGGCCAGCCGTGCCACCTCCCAGGACTGGCCCCAAGGTACGGCGCGCGGGCCTGGCACCAGCGCCAGGCCCAGCAGCGCGCCGGCCGCCGCGGCCACCGGCACACCCACGGGCCACCAGCGCCAGCGCAGCACCAGCGCCGCGGCGCTGTACGCCAGCCACAGCTGGGCCGACAGCACCACCCAGCGCGCGCCGGGCCATTGCAGCGCGGCCAGCGCCCAGGCGGCCCAGAAGATCAGGCCGGGCAGCAGCGTGGCCAGCAGCCGGGTGGGCGGGCGCTCAGTCAAGGCGGGCATTGGCGAGGGGTTGCGGCGGCAGCTGCGCCATCACGCGGCGGCTCTCGGCGAAGCTCTGGCGGGCGCGGGCCCAGTCGATGTTCAGCGTGGTGGCCGTCACGGGCACGTCGCGGCCCACGACGTCGAAGCGCAGCTGGCGCGCCCACAGCTGGCCTTCGCCCACCAGCGCCAGGCCGACGCTGATCAGCGGTGCATCGGCCGGCACGTCCATGACCACGCTGACCGGCTGCCAGTCGCCACCGGGCTGCACGGGGCTGCCGGGCGGCAGGCGGTGCTCCACGCCGAGGGCACCCTCGGCCATGCGGTTGAGCATGCCGCCGTCGCCGGGCGTGAGGTAGACGCCGGCCCACGGCGCGGTGCCCTCGGCTCTCATCTCGGCGCTGAAGCGCACGCGCTGGCCGGCGTAGCCGTAGGCCGGCTGCGTCAGCGCGCCGACGTTGGGGCCCAGCGGCAACTGGGGGCGCGTCGAGCGGATCGTCAGCGTGGGTGTGCCGGCGGCGTCGCCGACCGGGGTGAGTCCGATCTCGAAGCCGTTGCTGGTATCGGGCTTGTCGCTGTGCGAGATGGCGAAGACATGCCAGCCGTCCGGCACGCGCGGCGCGGCGGCGCTGACGCTGAGCACGAAGGCGGCCAGGGGAACGAGGGCCAGGGCGCGGTAGTCCATGAGGGTCTCCTGATTCGGGGTGTTGGGGGCTCAGCGCAGTGCCAGGTTGCCGGGCGGCGTGGGCTGGCCAGCCTGGGCGCGCTGGTTGCGCCCGATCAGCTCGCGCAGCGCGGCGGTCTGTGCGGCGGCGAAGCGGTGCGTCGTCAGCGGCGTGTCGGTGCCGACGACCTCCAGCCTGAAGCCGCGCGCCCACACCTGCCCGTTGCCCAACAGCGCCAGGCCCACGGTGGCGGCGCCCATGCCGTCGGCCGGGATGTCGGCGACGACGCTGACCTCGCACCAGTCCGCGCAGGCCGCGGCACCGGCCTGCGCGGCGGGCTCGGGTTCGTCGGCGCTCGTGGGCAGCAGGTACAGCGGCAGAAAGCCGTCGCGCACCACCAGCCCGGCCCAGCCGTCGGCGCCGGTGGCCTTGACCTCGGCCGTGAAGCGCACCCGCTTGCCGGTGTAGCCGACGACGCTCTGCCAGACCGCGCCCAGTTCGGTGGGCTGGCGCCGGCCCAGCGATTGCACGGTCAGCGCGCGCGAGGCCTGTTGCTCGGTGTCGGGCGCCACGCCGTAGGCATAGGTGGGGCCCGCCGGCCAGGTGAGGCTGGCGCCGCCCTGCCAGCCGGTCGGCAGGCGCAGGGGCTCGGCGCTGCTGGCGCTGAGCGCCAGCACGGCGATGGGAATGACGAGAAGGCTGCGGTAGTCCATGGGTTGTACCGGGGGAGTGGCTGACGGGGCGCAGTGTCTGCAGCGTCCGCCGGGGTGCCCAGCGCGCTGCGACGAGCGCCCGCCGCGGGCGACGAGGGCGAGCCGGTGGCGACGAGGGCCCGTCGGCGTTTCAGCGCGCCGGGCCGTACCGCGCCGCCCAGGCCTGCTGCGCGGCGGCCAGCGTGTCGGCCAGGCCCAGGTGCGCCGCCGGTGCCGGCAGCCCCAGCCGCTCGGCCGCCTCGCGCTGCCGCGCGGGCGGGTCGGCCAGGTCGATGGCCGCCGCGCCGTTCTGCTTGGACAGCTTGTGCCCGTCCGCGGCCAGCACCAGCGGCGTGTGCAGATAGCGCGGCATTGGCAGGCCCAGCGCGCGTTGCAGCGCGATCTGGCGGGGCGTGTTGTCGGCCAGGTCCTCGCCGCGGACGACGTCGGTGATGCCTTGCTCGGCGTCATCGACGACGACCGCCAGCTGGTAGGCCCACAGGCCGTCGGCGCGCTTCAGCACGAAGTCGCCCACCTCCGCGTCCAGGTCCTGCGACTGCGCGCCGAGCTGCCGGTCCTGCCAGTCGATGTGGCCCGCCACCCGGAAGCGCCAGGCGCGTGCCGGCCGGCCGCGGGTGCCGCCGCGCTCGGGCCGACAGGTGCCGGGGTAGATCAGCTCGCCGTGCTTGGCCCGCGGGCCCATCGCCGCGGCGATCTCGGCCCGCGTGCAGGCGCAGCCGTAGGCCTGGCCGGCAGCGATGAGCCGGTCCAGCGCCGCCTGGTACAGCTCGCCCCTGCGGGACTGCCAGGTGGGCGGCTCGTCCGGCACCAAGCCGAGCGCCGCGAGCTGGCCGAGGATGACCGCGTCCGTGCCCGGCGGGCAGCGCGGGCCGTCCACGTCCTCGATGCGCACCAGCCACTGTCCGCCGTGGGTGCGGGCGTCCAGCCAGCTGGCCAGCGCGGCCACCAGCGAGCCGGCGTGCAGCGGGCCGGTGGGCGAGGGGGCGAAGCGTCCCCGGTACATCAGAGGAGCAGGCCTTCGTGCTGTTCCAGCAGCGCCTTGCGCGTGGCGTCGCTGCGCAGCTTGTCCAGCCACCAGGCCAGCGCCTTGCCGGGCGCCTGGCCGGTGTCGCGCCAGGCGTAGTGCATGACGCCCGCACGGCGGCCTTCGTAGGTGGCCTTGCGCACGAGGCGGCCGGCCTCCAGGTGGCGGCGCACGATGCTGACCGGCAGCGAGCCGCAGCCCAGGCCGCGCAGCAGCGCCTCCAGCTTGGTGGCCATGGAGGGCATGGTCAGCACGTCCTGCCCCGGCAGCAGGCCCACGGTGATGGGCCGCAGCGTGCGGGCGCTGTCGGCCACGGCGATGATGCGGTGCTCGGCGATGGCGGCGGCCGTCAGCGGCTCCGGGAGCTGTGCCAGCGGGTGGTGCGGGGCGACGCAGAAAGCGAACTCCAGCTCGCCGGCCGGCTCGCAGTGGATGGTGCTGCTGGCCGACTGGGCCGGCACGCCCAGCGCGAGGTCGGCCTGGCCGTGCAGTAGCGCCTCCCAGGTGCCGGCCAGCACCTCCACGCGCAGCTTCAGCCGCGTGGGCGGCGGCGTGCCGTCGTCCAGCCGCTGCGCGTAGAAGGCCTCCATCAGGTCGAACACGGCGCGGCGGGCCACGGCGTCGTCCATCACCAGCGTCAGCTCGCTCTCCCAGCCGGTGGCGATGCGGCGCACGCGGTTGGCCACCGCGTCCAGCTCCTGCAGCAGCCGCCGGCCCTCCACCAGCAGCTCCTGGCCGGCCGAGGTCAGCACGGCCTGGCGCGAGCTGCGGTCGAACAGCAGCACGTCCAGCGCGTCCTCCAGCTGGCGCACGGAGTAGGTCAGCGCCGACGGCACCCGGCCCATCTCGCGGGCGGCGGCGGCAAAACTGCCGGTTCGGGCGATGGTGTCCATCATGGACAGGGCTTCGGGCGTCAGCGCGCGGCGCTTGTCGAGTGTGTGTGGCATGCGTTCAGTCTATTTGAACGGTGTCCTCAAGCCGCGCTGGTCGATGGGCGACAGACCGGCTCCTACATTGACTCCATCGCCAACAAGCAAGGAGCCTGAGATGACCACCCAACTGATCAAGTCCAGCGACCGCGGCTATGCCGATCATGGCTGGCTGAAGTCCTTCCACAGCTTCTCGTTCGCCGACTATTACGACCCGGCCCGCATGGGCTTCGGTGCGCTGCGCGTCATCAACGAGGACCGCGTCGCCCCGGGCCGCGGCTTCGGCACGCACGGCCACCGCGACATGGAGATCATCAGCTACGTGCTGTCGGGCGAGCTGGCGCACAAGGACAGCATGGGCAACGGCGAGAGCGGGGCGGCGCAGAACGGCAAGGAAGCGGGCGTCATCCGCCCCGGCGACGTGCAGCGCATGAGCGCCGGCACCGGCGTGATGCACAGCGAGTTCAACCACGCCAAGGACGAGACGACGCACTTCCTGCAGATCTGGATCATGCCGGACCGGCGCGGCATTGCCCCGAGCTACGAGCAGAAGCACTTCGACCCGGCCTCCAAGCGCGGCAAGCTGCGCCTGGTGGCGGCCAACGACGGCGCGGATGGCGCCGTGACCATCCATGCCGACGCGAAGCTGTACGCGGGCCTGTTCGACGGTGCCGAAGCCGCAGAGCTGACCCTTGCGCCCGGCCGCCTGGCCTACATCCACCTGGTTCGCGGATCGCTTAACGTCAACGGGCAAGACCTGACGGCGGGTGATGCCTTGCAAGTCCGTGAAGCATCTCGCCTCACGCTGTCCGCCGGCAAGGACGCCGAAGTCCTCGTCTTTGACCTCGCAGCCTGAATCTCGTCAACCGCAGGAGAAAGTCCACCATGAGCAAGATCGTCGTCCTCTACCACTCCGGCTACGGCCACACCAAGAAGGTCGCCGAGGCCGTGGCCGGCGCGGCCGGTGCGCAGCTGATCGCCATCGACGCCGAAGGCAACATCACCGAGGCCGACTGGGCCGCGCTGGCCGCGGCCGACGGCATCGTCTTCGGCACGCCCACCTACATGGGCGGCCCGAGCTGGCAGTTCAAGAAGTTCGCCGACGCCAGCAGCAAGCCCTGGTATGCCCAGGTCTGGAAGGACAAGATCGCCGCCGGCTTCACCAACAGCGCCACGCTGAACGGCGACAAGCAGGGCACCATCCAGTACCTGCACACGCTGAGCCAGCAGCACGGCATGATCTGGGTGGGCATGGGCCTGAAGGCGCCCAACCACAAGGCCGCCACGCGCGACGACATCAACAACCTGGGCGGCTACGCCGGCCTCATCACGCAGACGCCCAGCGACGCGTCGGCCGAGGAGATGGTGCCGGGCGACATCGCCACGGCCAAGGCCTTCGGCGAGCGCGTGAAGGCGGTCGTGGCGCGCTGGACTAAATAAGGCCCAGGTCGCGCGGGCTGGCGCCAGGGAAGACCTGCGCCAGCTGCGCGTCGTTCAGGCCGTACAGGCGCCTGAACAAGCCGCCCAGCGTCGCCCGGTACTCGTTGAGCACCGGGTAGTCACGCATCTGATGCAGCGTGGCGGCCTTGACCTCCACCTGTTCGCCGGCAACGCGCCCACCCTTGACGCCGCCGCCCAGCACCCACCAGGCGCTGCCGTGGCCATGGTCGGTGCCGCGGTTGCCGTTCTCGCGGAAGGTGCGGCCGAATTCGCTGACCACCACCACCACGGTGTTGCGCCACTGCGGGCCCATCTCGTCGGCAAACAGCGCCAGGCCGCGGCCCAGCTCACCCAGCCGCGTGGCAAGCTGGCCGGTCGCGCCGCCTTCGGCGACGTGGGTGTCCCAGCCGCCCACGTCGATGAAGCCCAGCGTGACGCGCTCGCGCATCAGCCGCGCGACGCGCCGGGCCTCCAGCGCGAAGCCCTTGGCAGCGATGGCCCCGCGGCTGGCGGCCTCCATCTCGCCGGCCATCTCGCGCGACACCTCCTCCCGCACCTCGAAGCCGCCGCTGACCGCGCCGTGCAGCCGCGTGCCGGCGTACATGCCGGCAATCACCTGCGCCTGGCTCGCGTTGATGGCCGGCTTGCCCAGCTCGCGCAGCGCCTGGTTGGCCACGGGGCGGTCGCCGCGCAGGATCAGCGGCACCTGGTCGGTGAAGGCCATGGCCTCCAGGCGTGAGCTGGCCGGCGCGCCCGCGCCCAGCACGCCGGCCAGCCGGTTCATGAAGCCGCTGCGGAAGTCGCGCGCTCCGCCATCGGCCTGGCCCAGCTCGATGTGGTCCTGCGTCTCGAAGTGGCTGCGCGACGTGTCGTGCGTGCCGGCGAACGGCACGAAGGCGGCTTGGCCGTTGGCCCACAGCGGGTGGAGGCTGTCGGCCATGGCGGGGGCGAGGCCCCAATCGGCGTCGAGTGGCAGCGCAGCCGTCCTCGCGATGGCGATGTTGGGGCGGGCCTCGTAGTAGAAGCTGGACGATGTGGGCACCAGCAGGTTGGCCGCGTCGTAGGCGCCGCGCAGGAACACGACGAGCAGGCGCGGCGGGGGGGCCGAAGCCCCGGGCGGGGCGGCCCACAGGCGCGTGGGCAGCGCCGCGCCAAGGCCGAACTGCAGCAGTGAGCGTCGGTCCATCGTCATCACCTGTGCATGAAGTCGGGGGAGGCCAGCAGGTAGGTGTTCCATTCCTGCGGCGATGTGGCTTGCGCGAGCGCCTGCTGCGTGGCCGCGGCAAGGCGTGGCGCGATGCCGTCGTAGTACAGCGGGTTCGCGAGCTGCGGGAAGGCCGGCCGTTCCCTGGCCTCGCCGTCCACCCTGAACAGGCCCGCGCTGCCGCTGCCGATGGCGCGGGCGATCTCGAAGCGCGTGGTCATCTGCCCGGGGCCCGCCCAGGCGTTCTCATCCAGCGGGTAGCCGTCGGGCGTCTGGCGGTTGTAGGGTGCCTGGCCCAGCCGGTACAGCCAGCCGATCATGGGGCCGGTGTTCAGTACCACCTTGTCGGCGTAGGCCAGCCGCACGGCGGAGACGACGTAATGCGTCGGGTCCTTGAACTTGCGGCCCAGCGAGGCCTCGAACTCGGGCGAGGCCACCATCGTGCGCAGCACGTCGGCGATGCGGCCGTCGCCCTGCAGCCAGCGCTGCGCCATGCGCTCCACCAGCGCGGGCGGCGGCTCGTCGGCAACGAAGTACCGGGCCAGCTTGGCGCTCACGAAGCGGGCCGTGCTCGGATGCCGGGCCAGCAAGTCCAGCACCTGTTCCAGCTCGGCCTCGCCGCTGCCCTTGACGGTGATGCCCAGCAGCTGCTTGTCGCCGAAGTCGTGCCGTGCCGGGTTGAACTCCATCAGCCCGTCGCGCCGGTACTGCGCTTCCTGCGCGGGCTTCAGTTTGGGCTTCGTGTCCGTCAGGTTCACGCCCAGGCCCGTCAGCACGCGGGCCAGCTCCTGAACATCGCGCTGAGAGTAGCCGCCGCCCACGCCCAGCGTGTGCAGCTCCAGCAGCTCGCGCGCGTAGTTCTCGTTGATGCGGTTGGCGGCGTTCTGCTCGTTGTCGAGGTAGCGCAGCATGGCCGGGTGGTGGGCCGTGTAGCCCAGCAGGTCGCGAAAGCGGCCCAGCGCCCGCTCGCGCAGGCCCTGCTCGTAGTCGCCCACCATGACGCGCAGGTTGCTCTTGAACTGGTGCACGTTGAAGTGGTTGAACCAGAACCACGCCAACTGCTCCTGCAACTGCCGGGGCGAGTACAGCGCGTTCAGCAGTTGCCGGGCCGAGGCCTCGCGCGCCAGCTGGGTCATTGCCTGCTGGTAGGCCTTCTGCGCGTCGGCCTTGGCGGCGTCGTCGGTCAGCGCATCGGCCGCCTTGCGCTGCGCCTCCAGGCGCTGCACCAGCGGCAGCAGCTCGGTCTGCGTGATGGACAGCGCCTGGATCTGCGCCTGCGCGGCGCCGGGCAGCGGAGCCGGCGCGAGGGGTTCGAGCTGGGCCTCCAGCCAGGCGCTGCGGCCCTGGCTGCGCACGGTGGCCAGGTCGGCGCTAGTGGCGCCCCAGCTCAGGCGGTCCAGCCACAGCGCATCGCTGGCGGTGGACCTCGCGGCGGGTGCCGGAGGCTGCGCCGCGCAGCCGGCCAGCAGGGCGGCTGCGCTCAGCACAAGACGGGTCAGGTGTTTCATCGGGCCGGGCCTTGGAGCGGGAGCCCGGGCCCAACGGCGGCCCAGGTCCGGAGGTTGACGGTGTCAGGCTAGCAGAGACCCTGAACGCGCCCGTGTCCGGAGGTTGCTGCGGGGGGCGTCTTTGTGTCGGGCTGGAAACATGCCGCAGACATGCGCGAAACCCGGTCCCGCGACAGTGAGGGCCGACAGCGATGAGCGCCGAGCACCTTTCCCATGACAAACCAATTCGCTTTACCGGCACAAGCCGGCCCCGAGATCCCTTCCCGCCGTGGCGTGCTGGGAGCCGCGCTGGGTGGCGCGGCACTGGCGGGTTGTGCCGCCACCGGCCGCCCCGCTGTGCCAGATGCCGCCGCCGAGGCCGGCCTCGCCCGGCTCGTGGCCGGCGCTCCCCGCTGCAGCCTGGCGCCCACGGAGACCGAAGGCCCGTTCCCGCTGCGCGCGATGCTGGCTGGCGACGCGCTGCTGCGCGCCGACATCACCGAGGGCCGCCCCGGCGTGCCGCTGGCGCTGCGCATCAAGCTGGTGGACGTCACCCGCGGCTGCCGGGCGCTTGCCGGTGCCTGGGTCTATGTGTGGCACTGCGACCGCGACGGCAAGTACTCGGGCTACGACGACATGGCCGGCGCTAGCCCGTCGCCGACGACGTTCCTGCGCGGCATCCAGAAGACCGACGCCGACGGCTGCGTGACGTTCAGCACCGTCTACCCCGGCTGGTACGAGGGGCGCATCACGCACATCCACTGCATGGTGTTCCTGGCCGGCGCATCTCTGACCAGCGCCAGCCCGTCGCAGGCGACGACGCAGTTCGCCTTCCCGGCGGACGCGACGGCCGCCGTCTACGCCAGCCGGCTGTACGGCAAGGGGCCCAACATGTCGGTGCTGCGGCTGGAGGACGACAACGTGTTCGGCGACGGCGCCGTCAGCGAGATGCTGACGCTGACCGGCAGCGTGGATGCAGGCTTCGCCGCGGGCATCGTCGTGGGGGTGGACCCGAGCGTGTCCAACCCCGTCATGGCCGACGGCCCATCCGGTGGCATGCCGCCCCCTGGCGGACTGCCGCGCCCGCCGCGCATGGGCTTTGGTGCGCCACCGCGCGGCGCGCTGCCGCGTGGCCGGGGTGGGCCGCCGTGAAGAAGAGGCGGCAACTGGCGGTCATGGTCGCGGCCGTGCTGCTGGCCTGGGGCGGGCGGCTGGCCGCGACCGCGGAGGGCTCCCGTGTTGCGCTGTATCTGGCCGACGCCGCCGCAGCGCGGCCGTGAATGAGAGAAGGCCAGCGCCCTTGCGGACGTTGGCCTTCAGAGGGTCATCAATGCGGGGTCTTACTTGCCGGGGGCGTAGATCCTGTCGAACGTGCCGCCGTCGTCGAAGTGGGTCTTCTGCACCTGGCGCCAGTTGCCGAACAGCTCGTCGATGGTGAACAGCTCGACCGGGCCGAAGGTCTTCGCGTACTTGGCCGCGACCTTGGCGTCGCGCGGGCGGTAGTAGTTCTGCGCCGCGATCTCCTGGCCTTCCGGGCTGTAAAGATAGTTCAGGTAGGCCTCGGCCTGCTTGCGCGTGCCGCGCTTGTCAACGACCTTGTCGACAATGGCCACGGGCGGCTCGGCCAGGATGGAGATGCTGGGCGTGACGATCTCGAACTTCTCCGGCCCCAGTTCCTTGACGGCCAGGTAGGCCTCGTTCTCCCAGGCAATCAGCACGTCGCCGATGCCGCGTTCAACGAAGGTCGTCGTGGAGCCGCGGGCGCCTGAGTCCAGCACCTTGGTGTTGGCATAGATCTTCTTGACGAAGTCCTGCGCCTGGGCCGGCGTGCCGCCGCTCTTCAACGAGTACCCCCAGGCGGCCAGGTAGTTCCAGCGCGCGCCGCCGCTGGTCTTGGGGTTGGGCGTGATGACCGCGACGCCGTTGCGCACGAGGTCCGGCCAGTCCTTGATCGCCTTGGGGTTGCCCTTTCGCACCAGGAACACGATGGTGGACGTGTAGGGTGTGGCGTTCTGCGGCAGCTTCTTCTGCCAGTCCAGCGCCAGCAGCTTGTGGTCGGCCAGCGCGTCGATGTCATAGGCCAGTGCCAGCGTCACGACGTCGGCCTCCAGTCCGTCGATGACCGAGCGGGCCTGCTTGCCCGAGCCGCCGTGCGAGGCCTTGATGCTGACGGCCTCGCCGGTCTTGGCTTTCCACTGGGCGGCGAAGGCCTTGTTGAAGTCCTGGTACAGCTCGCGCGTCGGGTCGTAGGACACGTTCAGCAGCGAGGCTTGGGCGAGGGCGCCGGTGGCGGCGACGGCGAGGGAGAGTGCGGTGAGGATGCGGCGCATGGTGTTGGCGTTAGGAGGCAGGGCCTCACTCTAGGCAGGCACTGGTACGCCGTGAACGACGAAGAACGCGCTAGCTCATGCGGCTTTCGACCAAGCCAGCACCGGCTCGGCGGCAGGTGCGTCATGGCGGGCGGCGTCGACGACGTCGCGCGTCAGCGGCGACGCGAAGGTCCGGATGAACTCGTAGGCGTAGTCGCGCAGGTAGGCGCTGCGGCGCACGGCCAGGCGCGTCATGTTGTCGGCGAACAGGTGGCGGGCATCGAGGGCGCGCAGGTGGCGGTCGCGCTCCTCGTCGAACGCGATGGCCGCGACGATGCCCACGCCCAGGCCCAGCTCGACGTAGGTCTTGATGACGTCGGCGTCCATCGCGGACAGCACGATGTGCGGCGTGAGCTGCGCGGCGGCAAACGCGTCGTCGATGTGGGAGCGGCCGGTGTAGCCGGGCTCGTAGGTGACGATGGGGAACTGCGCCAGGCGCGCCAGCGTCAACGGGCCGTCCAGCAGCGGGTGTTCGGGCGGCACGACGACCGAGTGCGTCCAGCGGTAGCAGGGCAGCGCCATCAGCTCGGGGTACTGCGCCAGCGCCTCGGTGGCGATGCCCACGTCGGCCTCGCCATCGAGCAGCAGCCGCGCGATCTGCTGCGGAGAGCCTTGCTGCAGGTGCAGGCTGACGTCGGGGTGGTGGGCGCGAAAGTCGCGCACGGCCGGCGGCAGCGCGTAGCGTGCCTGGCTGTGCGTGGCAGCGATGCGCAGGCGGCCGCTGCCGGCCTGCGCGAAGTCGTCGGCAGCGCGCTTGAGGTTCTCGGCCTCCTGCAGCAGGCGCTCGATGACGGGCAGCACCTGCTCGCCCGGTTCGGTCAGGCCGGTGAGCCGCTTGCCCACGCGCACGAACAGCTCGATGCCCAGTTCCTCTTCCAGCTCGCGGATCTGCCGGCTGACGCCGGGCTGCGAGGTGTGCAGCGCCTGCGCGACCTCGGTCAGATTGAAGCCGCGGCGCTGGGCCTCGCGGACGGAGCGGAGTTGCTGGAAGTTCATGCGGCGGGATTCTGGAGAGGGCCGCTCATGCTGTCGCCGACGTTTTTTCAATATCGTTATTCACATCTGCGCTGATGCATCATGCGGCGCGATGAATGCGTTCACCCAGGCTTACCGCTATCCGCGCGAATCCTTCCTCAGCGACGAGGCCCAGCCCCGGCTGACCCTGGCCACGGCACTGGCGCAAGAAGGCGGCGCGGCACCGCATTTCTTCGAAGGCCGCTTGCTGCAGCCGCGCCGCACGACCGAGCTGCTGACGGCCCTGCACCTCGTCGTCGGCGCACGCTTCTTCACGCCGGCCAACAGCGTTGCCCGCGCCATCGCCCTGGCCGACCCGGTTGTCACCTCGGGTGGCGGCCTGCTGCGCTTCGAGGGTTTCTCGTCCTGCTGCAGCACTTATGCCCGGGTGGACCTGCTGCCTGCGGCCTACGACGGCAGCGTAGTGGGCAAGGGCACGACCAACGTCGACTTCAACGCCGGCATGCGCGCGGCCCTGGCCCTCGTACGCGACGACGCCGGCCTGGCCCTGTCCGTCGGTGCCGATGCGCTGACCCTGCGTTCGGGCGGCGCCGAGGTCGTCGAGCGCAAGGTGGATCTGCCCACGCGCTGGCTGCGCGGCATGGTGGAGGTGCAGTCCTGCCAGGCCGCCATGCAGCGGCGCTTCGAAGTTTCCGGCCTGGAGGCTCTGCGCTTCCTGCGCACGCTGCCCAAGGCCTCGACCAGCCGCACGCCGCTGTGGGTGGGGCCGGGGCCGCGCGGGCTGTTCACGTCGACGCGGCCCGGGCCGGGCGCGGTGCGCGTCACCGACGTGCGGCGCCTGGCGACGCTGAACGGGCTGCTGCCAACCGCGCGGTCCCTCGCCGTCTACGCCGACGACGGCCACCAGGCTAGTGCCTGGGTCGTGAACCTGGGCAGCGCCCGCTTCACGCTGGCCCTGAGCGCGGAGCCCTGGCGTGGCTTCTCCGGTGAAGGCCAGGCGCTGCGGGCGCTGCTGCAGGCCGGCCTGCGCGGCGCGCCAATGCTGGCCTGCGTGCGTGCGGCGCTGAACTGGCAGGCCAACCTGGACGCGGCCCAGCTGGCCGCCGAACTGTCGCTTTCGGTCGACGAGGTGGCCGATGCGCTGCGCGCACTCGGCGCCAGCGGCCTGGTCGGCTACGACGTCGCCGAAGGCCGCTACTTCCACCGCGTGCTGCCGCTGGACCTGTCCGGCATCGAGGACATGCATCCCCGCCTGGCCGATGCCCAGCGCCTGCTGGAGGCCGATGCCGTCGCCGTGCTGAAACGCCAGCCCTTCGAGGCCACCGTGCGCAGCGGCGAGCTCGACCACCGCGTGCGTGAGGTGGACGAAGAGCTGCGCTGCACCTGCCCGTGGTTTGCCGCGCATCAGGGCCGGCGCGGGCCCTGCAAGCATGTGCTGGCGGCCGAAACCCAACGAACCCCGACGACATGATCCTTTCCGCGCTGAAATCCGCTCTCCAGGCCGGTGACGCGGCCGCGACCCTGGGGGTGCTACGCGCGATGCCGGCCGCCGACCGCGAGAGGCAGCGCGACGCCGTCATGGCATTCGCGAAGCACCCACCGGCGCAGCGCCAGGCGCTGGACACGGCCATCATCCTCTGTGGCACCGCGCGTGACGTCGTGAATGCCGGCGTCGTCGACAAGGTATTGCTGATCGCACTGTGCCGTGAGTTTCGGCCCCGCAGCGCCGACTGGACGGCCCTCGTCGAGGCTATGCGCGAGCATGAAACCTGGGCTCGGGAGATGTGGCTGCTGGTGCGCACCGGCCTGCTGCTGCCCACCGACGATGAAGGCCATGTGCTGCGCCTCATCGGGCTGCCCCATGCTGTCTTGCGGCGCGACAAGCTGGACGAGCTGTTCGCCGCCGACCCCGGTCTGCGGCCGTCGCTGCTGCGCGTGTTCGAGATCGAGGGCACGGCGGAGACGTCGCTGGCGTCCAGCGACAAATACTGCAAGGACCCGAAGCTCGCTTGGGGGCCGCTGCTGCTGTCGCTGGTGGATGACGGCATCGCCACGCGCGCCCAGCTGCTGGACCTCACCCTCGGCGCGCTGGAGAAGGACTGGCCGCAGTACCGCGCCAGCTGGTTCTCGCGCTTCCACGGCGATCTTGCGCCCACGTCGGGCGAGATGCAGCCGCACCTGTCGCGCTACCTGGCCTTGTGCGCCAGCCGCATCCCGCCGACGGTGACGATGGCGCTGGAAGCCCTGAAGGTGCTGGACGGGGCCGTGCCGCTTGCCGGCGACAGCCTGCTGGCCGCGCTGGCGCCGGTGATGATGGCCACGGTCAAGGCGCAGGTTGACGCCGCGCTGAAGTTGCTCGATGGCGTCGTGAAGCGCGAGCCCGCACTCGCACGTCGCGCCGCGGAGACCCTCGTCCCCGCCCTGCTGCACGAAGCAACCCCCGTCCAGGCCGGTGTGCTCAAGCGCCTGGAGGCCTGGGGGCTGACGCCGCAGGCGCGCGAACGGCTCCCCGCCTTCGTCGCCACGGTGGCCGCCATCCACCAGCCGCGGCTGCAGAAGCTGCTGGGTGAGATGGCTGTGGCTGCGTCGGAGCCTGCTCCCGCGCCGGCCGCCGCAGCGGCGCGGCAAGCCCGGCCGCTGGACGAGGACCGCCGCCTGCCCGCCTTGGCCGATGCGCAGGAACTGGTCGAATGCATCGCTCACGTCTTCGAGCACGCCGACGACGTCGACACCTTCGAGCGCGCCGTCCTGGGGCTGGCCCTGGCCGCACCGCTGACGGGCGAGGACCGCAAGCGCTTTGCGCCGGTGGCCAAGCGGGCCTTGAAGATGCGCAAGCCGCTGCCGGCGGAGCTGGCACGGCTGCTGTGTTTTGCGGTCGACGGCACCCGGCTGCCGCGACACACCGATCCTGAGCTTGGCAACCCGCTGGCGCTGGCTGCGCTGGGCGAGCGCATCGACGCGGTGGCGGCGCTGATCGCCGCCGGCCAGGGCTTGGCACCGCTGTCCTGTGCCACGCACCGTGGCGGCTTCATCGCGCCGCAGGCGCTGGCCGAGCGCATCGCCGCCCACGCCGCAGCCGGTGTGAAGGTCGCCGAGATCGAGCAGGTGCAGGCCCTGCTGCGCCTTGCACCCGGCACCACGTCACCGTCCATCGCGGCGGCCTTGCCGGACACGCCCCTGGTCCGCGCCTTCCGCTACGCGCTGGGTGACGACATCGAGCCCGGTCCGGAGGTCACGCTGTTCGCCGCCGCCGCGCGCATCCGTCACCCGCGCGCCGATGACCCGGCGCTGGACCGCCGCCACCCCGGCCTCGGCCCTGACGGCGCCCGGGTGGCGACCTATGCCTGGCACACCAGCCCCAGGACCTGGGAGGTGGACGGCAAGACCTACACGCACCATGACTTCCATATCAGCTCGCCGCCCGCGCCGCGTGACACGCCGTTGACGCACCTCGCTGTTGCGCGGCATGTGCCGGAAGGCTGGCCCGAGGACAGCTGGCGCGGCTGGGCCTTCGGAGGGCGGGAGGCGGGGTTGTTGCGCTATGCCGCGTCGACGCTGCCGTCCGACCTCGAAGCCTGGTGCGCCCAGGGCGCCTGGGCCTTCGGCAACAACCTCGACTGGTGGGAGGCGGAGTGGCACAACCGCGCCTACCTCGATGTGCTGCTCGACGCGGCCATGCCGCTGACGCCCATGCCCCGGCTGCTGCTGATGCTGGCCTTGTGCGGCAAGGAAGCCGGCCAGGTCGCTACCGCCGTGGACCTGCTGGTGCAGGCTCACGCCCAGGGGCGGCTGGCCGGAGGGCCCGAACTCGACGGCCTTACCCGCGCGCTGTTCGTCACACCCCTGCCCAAGGCGGCGCGCCTGCACAAGAGCCTGCAGGCGGCGCTGCGCATCGATCCGCAGGTGCACGGCCTGGCCTTCGCCTTGCTGTGCGCCGTGGTGCAGGCCCGGCCGGATGATCCGCCACGCGATATCGGCCTCGTGCTGGATCTGCTGCTGGAGCTCAAGACCCGCCACGGGCTTGCGCTGCCGTCGGACGCCCGCAGCGCTTTGTCCGACATGAAGACGAGCGGCAACACGCGCAAACTCCAGGCCTCCCTGCTCGCCTGATTTTCGAAGGAGTTCGCATGACCCGCGATGACATCCCGCCCCAGGCCTGGCCGCTGTTCGACCGCTACGTGCACGGCGAGCTGAGCCGCCGCGGCTTTCTGGACCAGGCGGCGCGCTTTGCCGGCGGCCCGGCCGGTGCCGCCGCGCTGCTGGCGGCGCTGAGCCCCAACTTCGCCGCTGCGCAACAGGTCAGACCCGATGACGCGCGCCTTGTCACGCGCCGCCAGGCCTTTGCGTCACCGGACGGCAATGGCGAAGTGAAGGGCTATCTGGCCAAGCCGGCGGGGGCGACGGGCAAGCTGCCGGCCGTGCTGGTGATCCACGAGAACCGCGGCCTGAACCCGCACATCGAGGACATCACGCGCCGCGTGGCATTGGCGGGTTATGTGGCCTATGCGCCCGACGCGTTGACGCCGCTGGGCGGCTACCCGGGCAACGAGGACGACGCCCGCGCGCTGTTCCAGAAACTGGACCCGGCCAAAGCCCGCGCCGACGTCGTGGCCGGCGGGCGTGGGCTGCTGACGCTGGCAGACGCCAACGGCAAGGTCGGCGTCGTGGGCTTCTGCTACGGCGGCACGCTGGCCAACCACATCGCCACGCAGTTGCCCGAGGTCGCCGTGGCGGTGCCGTTCTACGGCGGCGCCCCGGCGCTGGAGGACGTGCCGCGCATCAAGGCGCGGCTGCTGATCCACCACGCGGCCAGCGACGAGCGCATCAACGCCGCGTGGCCGGCCTACGAGGCGGCGCTGAAGGCGGCTGGCGTGCGCTACGAGCAGCACAGCTATGCCGGCACGCAGCACGGCTTCCACAACGACACGACGCCGCGCTACGACGCAGCGGCGGCGGCGCTGGCGTGGGAGCGGACGCTGGCGGTGTTCAAGTCAGCGCTGGGCTGACGAAAAAGAGCCGCTTCAAGCGGCTCCCGGGCCCTTGTTCTGCGTCAGATCGCGAACGCCCACTCGCGGAATTCGGCGTGCCGGGGCCGCTGCTCTGCCGCATGGCGTGCCCGCGCTGCGTCGACCCAGCTCTTGGCCACCGGCAAGGGCCCGAAGCCGGCCTCCGCGTTGATGTGGCCCACAGGGCCGAGGTTGCTGTAGCTGGCGCCCCAGCGGTACGCCCATCGGGCCGCGCTGGCGGCGCTCATCCACGGGTCGTTGCTGCTGGCCAGCAGTCGCGAGCGGCGCGGCAGGCGGTGGTGGGGCAGGGCTTCGGCGAGGCCGAACTTGTCCGGCTCGGCCGGCGCGACGAACAGCGCTTCGCGGATGGGCGAGCCGGGGTGGTCGGCCAAGTGCTTGGCCAGCGCCAGCGAGCCGAAGCTGTGCGCCACGGCCAGCCATTCGCCCGGGCCCGCGACCTCCAGCGTGCGCTGGATGCGCTCCGCCCAGCGCTCCAGTTCGGGGCGGCTGGGATCGCGCTGCGTGACGCGGCGGGCGTCGCGGTACTGGCCCTGCAGCCAGGTCTGCCAGTGCGCTGGGCCGCTGTCGTGCAGGCCCGGGATGATGAGGACGCGAGGGGCGCTGTAGGGCATGGCCGTCTCCGGTTCAGAGCGTGGCGATGGACACCTCGGTGGACTTGACCAGGGCGACGACCTCGCGGCCCACCTCCAGGCCCAGGTCCTTCACCGAGCGCGTCGTGATGACGGAGGTGACGACATCGCCGCCGCGGGTCAGCACGTCGACTTCGGAGACCACCGGGCCCTCGATGATCTCCTTGATGGTGCCGCGGAACTGGTTGCGGACGTTGATGGCGGTGATGGTCATGCTCAGACTCCTGGATAGGGAGTCTTCAGTGTGCGCAGCGCCGTCAGGTCAGGGAACGAATCAATTCGCAGCGTGCATGCGGGGAGCGACTAAGCGCGTTGGAACGCGTCGCCGTAAAAAAGAAAGGCAGCCCGCCCGGGCTGCCTGTCGTGGCGCAGCAAGGTGCGCTTCAGATGCCGGCGCCCGCCTCGAACAGGCTCAGCCTGGCCGCGCTGAGCTTCACGCGCTGGCCGCCCTGCAGGCGCAGTGCCTCCGCCTCGTCGCGCGTCAGCTCCGCTTCCAGCGGCTGCCCGTCCGGCCCGATCAGCTCGACGCGCGCGCTGGCGCCGAACGACAGCACGCGCTCGACCGTCGCAGACAACCCGTGCGCCGACTCGTCCGTCAGGATCTGCAGCTCATGCGGCCGCGCATAGGCCTGCACCTCGCCCTCGCCATGCGCGCCGGCATGCGGCAGCTGGTGCTCGCCGATGTGCAGCACGCCGCCGCGCGAGTGGCCGACGAAGCGGTTCACCGCGCCGAGGAAGCCGTAGACGAAGGGCGTGGCCGGGCGCTCGTAGACCTCCTGCGGCGTGCCGACCTGCTCCACGCGGCCGTGGTCCATCAGCACGATGCGGTCGGCCACTTCCAGGGCCTCGTCCTGGTCGTGCGTGACGAAGATGCTGGTGATGTGCAGCTCGTCATGCAGCCGGCGCAGCCAGCGGCGCAGCTCCTTGCGGACCTTGGCGTCCAGCGCACCGAAGGGTTCGTCCAGCAGCAGCACGCGCGGCTCCACGGCCAGCGCGCGGGCCAGGGCGATGCGCTGACGCTGGCCGCCGGAGAGTTGCGGTGGGAAGCGGTCGCCCAGCCAGTCCAGCTGCACGAGCTTGAGCAGTTCGGTCACGCGCTTCTTGATCTCTGCTTCGGGCAGGCGCTGCTTGCGGGGCTTCACGCGCAGGCCGAACGCGACGTTGTCGAACACCGTCATGTGGCGGAACAGCGCGTAGTGCTGGAACACGAAGCCGACCTGGCGCTCGCGCACGTGGGTGTCGGAGGCATCCTGGCCGTCCAGCAGCACGCGGCCCGTGTCGGCCTGCTCCAGGCCGGCAATGATGCGCAGCAGCGTCGTCTTGCCGCAGCCCGACGGGCCCAGCAGCGCGACCAGTTCGCCGCGCGGGAAGTCCAGGCTGACGTCACCGAGGGCGGTGAAGTTGCCGAAGCGCTTGTGGATGTTTTGAACCTGGATGCCCATCACTCTTCCTTGGCCGACTGGCTCGCGCGCCACTCGACGAATTGCTTGATCACCAGCGTCACCAGCGCGAGCAGCGCCAGCAGCGAGGCCACGGCGAAGGCGGCGGCGAACTGGTATTCGTTGTAGAGGATCTCGACGTGCAGCGGCAGCGTGTTGGTCAGGCCGCGGATGTGGCCCGACACCACCGACACCGCGCCGAACTCGCCCATGGCGCGCGCGTTGCACAGGATCACGCCGTACAGCAGGCCCCACTTGATGTTGGGCAGCGTGACGCGGCGGAAGGTCTGCCAGCCGCTGGCGCCCAGCACCGTGGCGGCTTCCTCCTCGTCCTTGCCCTGGGCCTGCATCAGAGGAATGAGCTCGCGGGCGACGAAGGGGAAGGTCACGAACACGGTGGCCAGCACGATGCCGGGCACGGCGAAGATGATCTTCACGTCGTGTTCCTGCAGCCAGGGGCCGAACCAGCCGTTGGCGCCGAACACCAGCACGTACATCAGGCCCGCCACGACGGGCGACACCGAGAACGGCAGGTCGATCAGCGTGATCAGGAACTGCTTGCCCGGGAACTCATGCTTGGCGATCAGCCATGCCGCGCTGACGCCGAACGCGAGGTTCAGCGGCACGGCGATGGCCGCCGCCGTCAGCGTGAGCTTGATGGCCGACAGCGTTTCGGCGTCGGCCAGCGACGAGAAGTAGAGCTCCCAGCCCTTGCGCAGCGCCTCGGTGAACACGGCCACCAGCGGCAGCAGCAGGAAGATGGCGAAGAAGCCCAATGCCAGCGTCAGCAGCGTGAACCGCACCAGCGGCGATTCGCGCGTGGCGGGGTTGTCCTGATACTTGGCGCGGGCACGGGCCGGCGCGAGATGGAGGGTCGTGGTCATCGGGCCTCCCGCCGGGCCGCCCCAAGGGAGGCCAGCCCCCTCGGGGGGCAGTGAACGAAGTGAACGTGGGGGCTCATCGGGCACCTCGCTTCGATGTCCAGGCCTGCAGCCCGTTGATGATGAGCAGCAGCACGAAGCTGACGATCAGCATGACGGCCGCAATGGCGGTGGCGCCGACGTAGTCGTACTGCTCCAGCTTGGAGATGATCATCAGCGGCGTGATCTCGCTGACCATGGGGATGTTGCCGGCGATGAAGATCACCGAGCCGTACTCGCCGACGGCGCGCGCGAAGGCCAGCGCGAAGCCGGTCAGCAGCGCCGGCAGCAGCGTGGGCAGCACGACAAAGCGGAAGGTCGTCCAGCGCTGCGCGCCCAGCGATGCGGCGGCTTCTTCCAGCTCGGTCTCCATGTCCTCCAGCACCGGCTGCACGGTGCGCACGATGAAGGGCAGGCCGATGAAGATCAGCGCCAGCAGCACACCCAGCGGCGTGAAGGCGATCTTGAGGCCCTCGGGGCCGAACAGAAAGGCCAGCGCACCGCCCGGGGCGAACAGCGAGCCGACCCAGCCGTTGGGCGCGTACAGCGCCGTAAGCGCGATGCCGGCGACGGCAGTGGGCAGCGCGAAGGGCAGGTCGATGAGGGCATCGACCAGCTTCTTGCCCGGGAACTCGTAGCGCACGATGCACCAGGCCAGCATCAGCCCGAACACGAGGTTGATGAGCGCGGCGATCAGCGACGCGCCGAAGCTGAGCTTGTACGACGCGACGACACGCGGCGACGTGGCCGCGGCCCAGAAGGCGTCGAAACCGTGGCCCGACGACTTCAGGAACACCGCGGCCAGCGGGATCAGCACGATCAGCGACAGGTAGAACAGCGTGAAGCCCAGCGTCGGCGCAAAGCCGGGGAGCACGCGGCGTCTACCCAGGGAGAAGGAAGCCATGTTGTTGTGTTTGGTTTTGCATTTGCGGGCCGAGCGCCGGGCCGCCCCAAGCCGGCCCGCGTGGGCGATGTGCGAGCGGCTTAACGCCGCGAGCATCGCCATCCCCTCGGGGGCTGAGGCTGGACACATGGAGCCCAGTGGGCTCGATGTGCCTGCGGAAGCGCTGCGGCGCAAGCCGCGGCGTGGTCCCAGACCGGCTTGCCCGCGTTCAGCGCGGCAAGCTGGGCGAGGGGCCAACAGTCTCTACCGTTTGATGCCCGCCATCACCTGGTCAAACGAGCCGCCGTCCGCAAAGTGCTGCTTGCTGACCTTGGCCCAGCCGCCCAGCGTCTGGTCCACCGTGAACAGTTTGATGTTGGCGAAGCGCTGCGCATGCTTCTTGAAGATGGCCGGGTCGCGCGGGCGGAAGTTGTTCCTGGCGATGATTTCCTGCGCTTCCGGGCTCCAGTGGAAGTCCAGGTAGGCCTTGGCCAGCGCGGCCGTGCCCTTCTTGGCGGCGACCTTGTCGACGATGGCCACGGGCGCATCGGTCTCGATGGAGATGCTGGGGTTGACCTGCTCGAACTGGCCCTTGCCGAATTCGTTCTCGATCAGTTCCACCTCGGCCTCGAAGGTGACGAGCACGTCGCCGATGCCGCGCTGCGTGAAGGTGGTCGTCGCGCCGCGGCCGCCGCCGTCCAGCACGGGCACGTTGGTCAGCACCTTGGTGACCAGCTCGCGCGCCTGGGCCTCGGTGCCGCCATTGGCGATGACGCTGCCCCAGATGGCCAGGTAGCTGTAGCGGCCGTTGCCCGTCACCTTGGGGTTGGGCAGGATGACCTGCACGCCGGGGCGGGCCAGGTCGGCCCAGTCCTTGATGCCCTTGGGGTTGCCCTTGCGCACCAGGAAGGTCATGGTCGACGAGTAGGGCGCAGCGGCGTTGGGGAAGCGGCTGCGCCAGTCGGCGGGCGTGAGGCCGCTGGTGGCGAGCTGGTCCACGTCGGTGGCCTGGTTCATCGTCACCACGTCGGCTTCCAGGCCGCCGATGACGGCGCCGATCTGCTTGCTGGAGCCGCCGTGGCTCTGGTTCACGGCGACGGTCACGCCCTTGGCCTTCTGGGCGGCGATGAAGGCCGGATTGATCTGCTTGTACAGCTCGCGGGCCACGTCGTAGGAGACGTTCAGCAGCGTCGGGTCGGCGGCCAGCGCTGGCAGCGAGGCGGAGGCCGTCAGCAGGGCCAAGGCGGTGCGGCGGGTCAGCAGGGAGAGGGACATGTCGTGACCATCGGTGGAAGCAAAGCCGAGAGGGTGCCCCAAGTCCCTTATTCGCCAAACGACAGTTTGCTTATTTCCTTATTCGGAATGCACCAATCGGTGGCACGCCGCTTGCTGGCTGCATGACCATGCCTTCGCCCGTGCTGCCCACGCTGACCGACCCGCCGCTGGCGGCTGAAGCGGCCCATCGCCGCCTGACGCTGCTGCTGGAAAGCACCGGCGAGGGCATCTTTGGCATCGACATGGCCGGCCGTTGCACCTTCGTGAACCGCGCCGCCTGCGATCAGCTGGGCTGGCGCACCGACGAGGTGCTGGGGCGCAACATGCACCAGCTCATCCACCACTCGCGCGAAAGCGGCGCGCACTACCCCGAGTGCGCCTGCCCCATCTTCAACGCCTTCCGCCGCGGCGAGCCCTGCCGCATCGCCGACGAGGTGCTGTGGCGGGCCGACGGCAGCGCCTTCCCGGCGGAGTATTCGAGCTACCCGGTCATCGAGCATGGCCAGGTGCAGGGCGCCGTCGTCACCTTCGTCGACATCTCCGCCCGCCGCCAGGCCGAGGCCGCGCTGCGCGCCAGTCATGACGAGCTGGAGCAGCGCGTGGCACAGCGCACCGCCCAGCTGCGCGAGCTGGCCCACCACCTGGAGGCCGCCCGCGAGGCCGAGCGCAAGCGCATCGCCCGCGAGGTGCACGACGAACTGGGCTCGCTGCTCGTGGCGCTGAAGATGGACGTGGACTGGCTGGCCCGCCGCGTCGGTGACCCCGGCCAGCGCGAGCCCATGGTGGCCAAGTGCCAGCGCATGGGCGACCTGGTGGACACGGCGGTCGATTCGGTGGGCCGCATCATCACGGACCTGCGCCCGAGCATCCTCGACCACCAGGGCCTGTGGGCCGCGCTGGAGTGGCAGGCACAGGAGTTCCAGCAAGCCGGCAGCGACGAGCGCGAGGTCGACTTCAAGATGCATGTTGCCGCCGGCGTCGCGCCGCCCGAAGGGGGCCTGGCCATTGCCGTGTTCCGCATCTTCCAGGAGGTGCTGTCCAACGTGGCCCGGCATGCGCGGGCGCGCCGGGTCGCCATCCGCATCGACGTGGACGCGCCGCCCGCGCCGGTGCTGTACCTGCAGGTGCGTGACGACGGCGTGGGCGCGGTGCCCGAGGCGCTGGACGATCCGCGCAGCTACGGCGTGCTGGGCATGCGCGAGCGGGCCGCGCACTTCGGCGGGCGCCTCGGCATCGAGAGCTATCCGGGGTGCGGAACCACCGTGCGACTGGTCATGCCCTTGGAGACGGCACCGTGATTCGAGTTCTGATCTGCGACGACCACCTCATCGTGCGCCAGGGCATCAAGCAGGTGCTGGCCGAGGCCGCGGACATCCGCGTGGTCGGCGAGGCGGCCAACGGGCCCGAGGCCATCCAGCAGGTGAGGGCTGCGCCGCCGGACGTCGTGCTGCTGGACATCGCCATGCCGCAGCGCGACGGGCTGGACGTCCTGAAGGCGCTGAAGTCCGAGTTCCCCCGGCTGCCGGTGCTGATGCTGTCCACCTACCCCGACCGCCAGTACGCCGTGCGCAGCTTGAAGCTGGGCGCCGCCGGCTACCTGAACAAGAGCGCCGACAGCGAGCAGATGATCGACGCCGTGCGCAGCGTGGCGCGCGGCAAGCTGTTCATCACGCCCAGCGTGGCCGAGCAGCTGGCCGGCGCCATCGGCGCGGGCGGGCGCACGCCGCAGCACGAGCAGCCGCTGCACGAGACGCTGTCGCACCGCGAGCATCAGGTCTTCCAGCTGCTGGCCGCCGGCCGCAGCGTCGGCGAGATCGCCGGGCAGCTGGTGCTGTCGCCCAACACGGTGTCCACCTACCGGGCCCGCGTGCTGGAGAAGCTCGGCGTGCGCAACGACGTGGAGCTGGCACTGTTCGCCGTGCGCCGGGAGCAGGCGGGATAGGCCTGCTTTCAAAAAAGTAAAACCGCGTTCCGTTTTTGCGCGTTACATTGCCGGCCGCATGCAACACCGCGCCGGCTGGCGCACAGAAAGAGTTCCATGAGCGCCACCCAAGCCATCGCCGAAGCCTTCACCACCGCCCGCGCCGCCGGCCGTTCCCTTGACGCCTACCCCGGCACGCCGCCCGCCACGCTGGCCGAGGCCTACGCCATTCAGGCCGCCGCCATCGCCCGCTGGCCCGACGCCGTCAAGGGCTGGAAGGTGGCCCGCGTGAACCCGGCGTTCGCCACGCAGTTCCCCGAGGAACGCCTAATCGGCCCGGCCTTCGCGCCCAACGTCCACCATGTCGAGGCCGGCGGCACGGCCGCCTGCCCGGTGTTCGAGGGCGGCTTCGCGGCCGTCGAGGCCGAGGTGGTCATCGTCGTTGCGCAGGACGGTCCGGCCGGCAAGGCCGACTGGACGGCCGACACCGTCGCGCCCTTCGTCAAGTCCATGCACATCGGCGTGGAAGTGGCCAGCAGCCCGCTGGCCACGCTGAACGACGTCGGCCCCGGCGCGGTGATCTCCGACTTCGGCAACAACTGGGGCGTCGTCGTCGGCGCCGAGATTGCCAACTGGCGCGAGCTGGAAACGATCGACGTCGAGACTTTCATCGATGGCGCCTCGGTCGGCACCGGCAAGGTCAACATCAAGGCCGGCCCGCTGGGCGCGCTCGCCTTCACGCTGAACAAGCGGGCGCAGCAGGGCACGGTGCTGAAGGCGGGCGACGTGATCTCCACCGGCATGATCACCGGCGTGCACGACATCCGCATCGGCCAGCAGTCGCGCCATGTGTTTGCCGGCGCGGGCGAGGTCAGCGTGCGCATCACGAAGGCCGTGGGCCGATGAGCCGCTGAGCGGCCGAGCCGAGGGGCTCAGGCCTCCTGCGGCGGGAACCGGTCGGTGCGGCCGTCCGCGTGCCGCGCGAAGCGGTCGGCGCTGTCGCCGTGCACCGGCGCCGGGTCGGGCCAGGGCCAGCCGCCGAACTGCGTGCGGCGGTAGTCCTCGAAGGCCTGGCGCAGCTCCTGCTCCGTGTTCATGACGAACGGGCCGTATTGCGCGACCGGCTCGCCGATGGGTCGGCCCTGCAGCATCAGCAGCTCCGCGGCGTCGGCGCCTTCGTTGACGAGCGTGACCGCGGCACCGGCCCGCAATTCCATCGAATGCCGCACGGCCACGGGCTGGCCGTCCACGGCGAGGCGCGAGCCGGCGAAGAAATAGAGCTTGCGGCGCGTGCCGTCGCCCATCGCGGCGGGCAGCACCCAGCGTGCGCCGGGAGCCAGGCGCAGCGTCCAGATGGCCAGGTCCGCGTGCAGCCGCGAGGCCCACGAATCCGGCGGCGGCGACAGCGGGGACAGGACGCCGTCGGGGACGGGCAGGGCGCCCGCGATGCAGACCACGTCCGTCGCGCGCCCGGCCTCATCGACGAAGCGGTGCCGCGGGATGTCCTGCGACCAGAACATCGTGAAGTGCGGCGCCACCATCTTGCTGTCCGCCGGCAGGTTCAGCCAGATCTGGAACAGCTCCAGCGGGTTGGGCTGGTCGGTGCGCAGCAGCGGGAACATCTCCGCATGCACGATGCCCCGGCCGGCCGTCAGCCACTGCACGTCGCCCCCGCCGAAGCGCGCGGCGGCGCCCAGCGAGTCGGCATGGTCGATGCGACCCTGCCGCACGATGGTCACCGTCTCGAAGCCGCGGTGCGGATGGGCCGGAAAGCCCGGCACCTGCTGGCCGTGGTACATGCTCCAGCCCGCTTTGCCCGAGAAATCCGAGCCGATCTGGCGGCCCTTCAACAACGCGGCATCCGGCCCGTAGCGGCCGTTGCCGGGCGGGTAGGCGTCGTCGTGATGCACGCAGAACAGGAAGGGATCGAGCGTGTCCCAGGGCATGCCCAGCGGGGCGACGGAGAGCAGGGTGTCGGGGTAGGGCATGTGATGTGACGGGCGCTTGCGCCGCCGAGTGCGGTGTGCCGAAGTCCGGGGGAAGCCGGCCATGATGCCAGTGCCGGGCTGGCGCTTCACGGGGCGGGTGCGGGCGGTGCGTCCGCGGGATGCAGCCCGCCTGGATGGCCAGACCTGACCATTCCACCGTTGCCAGCGCTGGTGTGCAGGCAGCCCCTTGTAGTGCGCCCCCTACAAAAACTCGCTCACTTCCACGATTCCGCGGCCGCGCGTCGGTTCCTACAGTCGCTGCCAACCCCACGAGCACGTCGCGCGCCCGATTTGCGCCCGGATGTCCTCCGCGGCCTGCCCGAAGCGGCCGAAGCCCCCTCTCGACACCCCGCCTCCACAGGAGCACCGCATGAGCCGCCTCGCAGTCACCGAAAAAATCATCGCCACCAAGGTCGCCAGAGGCATCAAGTGGGCCGACGTGGCCGCCGACATCGGCCTCAGCAAGGAGTGGGTCACCGCCGGCTGCCTGGGCCAGATGACCTTCAACGACGAGCAGGCCGCCAAGCTGGCCAAGACCTTTGACCTCACCGAGGCCGAGACGCAGTGGCTCAAGGTCGTGCCCTACAAGGGCAGCCTGCCGACGAGCGTGCCGACCGACCCGCTGATCTACCGCTTCTACGAACTCATCAGCGTTTACGGCACGACGTTCAAGGAACTGATCCACGAGGAATTCGGCGACGGCATCATGAGCGCCATCGACTTCAAGATGGACCTGCAGCGCGAGCCCAACGCGATGGGCGACCGCGTCAGCATCGTCATGAGCGGCAAGTTCCTGCCGTACAAGACTTACTGATTGGCCCGGCTGATTGGCCCGGCCCTCGCCGGCTTCGCCGTGCCAGGGCCGGAGGCCTTGGCGTCCGGCCTTGCCCCACTCGACAGGCGCCGCTGGTGGCCTGGCACAGCTCGCGGCGGTGGCATGCTGCGCTCCATGGGCATCGCCGGCACGCTGAAGACCTGGGCCGCGCGCATCAAGCGCGACGGCCTGACGCTGTGGTTCGCGGCCCGGCACCCCGGGACGCCCTGGCATGCCCGGGCGTTGGGCGTCATCGTCGTGGCCTACGCGCTCAGCCCCATCGACCTGATCCCGGATTTCATCCCCGTGCTGGGCTATGTCGACGACGTGCTGCTGCTGCCGGCGCTGATCTGGCTGTGCATCCGGCTGCTGCCGGCCCAGGTGCTGGCCGACTGCCGCGCGCAGGCCGATGGCTGGATGGCGGCCCATGGCCGCAAGCCCCGCAGCCGGGCCGGCGCCGTCGTTGTCGTGCTGTTGTGGCTGGCCGCGGGCTACGCCTGCTGGCATCTGCTGGGCCTGGCGCCGCGCGGCGCCTCCTGACCCAGCGCGGGCGTCAGTCGCGCACCGCGAGCATCACGGCATAGGCCTTGAACACGGCGGTGGCCGGCTGGCCCGCGGCCAGCCCCAGGCCGTCCGCCGCGTCGTTGGTGACGCTGGCCGTGACGACCGTGCCGCCCGGCAGCGTCAGGCCGATCAGCGACGACACCGCGCCGCGCTCCACGCGCGACACGGTGCCGGCCAGCTGGTTGCGCGCCGACAGCCGGTAGCCGCCGAAGTCGGTCACCAGCACCACCTCGCTGCTCTTCACCAGCGCCAGCGCCTCCTGGCCGGTGCGCACCTGCAGCTCCTGCGCGGCCTGCGTGGTCAGCGAGGCGGTCACTTCCTGCCCGCTGTCCAGCGCGATGCGCACGGTGGTCGTCGCGGGCCCCGGGTTCACGCCGGCGATGCGACCGAAGAACTGGTTGCGGGCGGTGGTCTTCATGCTCATCCTCTTCAGCAGCGCATCCAGCGCCGGTTGCGTGGCCAGCCAGGCCGCCTGCTCGTGCAGGAAGGCGGCGTGGCGGGCCTGCAGCTCGCGCCAGGCGGCCAGCAAGGCCTGGCCCCCGGCCGTCAGCCGCGTCCCGCCGCCGCCCGCGCCGCCGGTGGCCTTGTCCACCAGCGGCGCGTGAGTCAGCGCATCGGCGGCGTCCAGCACCAGCCAGGCGCCCTTGTAGCTGTAGCCGGCCGCCTTGGCGGCCTTCTGCAGCGAGCCGGTCAGCGACAGCGCGGCCAGCAGGTCGAAGAAGCGGCCATCGAGCCGCCCGGCCAGGCGCAGCTCGCCCTGCAGCAGCGGGTGGTCTTGGGCCGTCATCCCAGCCGTTCCCGCAGGTCGTGCGCGTCGGCGCGCAGGTGCTCGGTGATGCGGCCGCCGTCGAACACCAGCGCCTCATCGGCCAGCTCGATCACGTCGTCCACGTCATGGCTCACCATCACGGCCGGTATGCCCCGTTCCGTGCACGCGCGCTTCAGCTCCGCGCGCAACTCGCGCCGCAGCGCGCTGTGCAGCGCGGCAAACGGCTCGTCCAGCAGCAGCACCTGCGGTTGGCAGGCCAGCGCGCGCGCCAGCGCCACGCGCTGCTGCTGGCCGCCGGACAGCGTGGCCGGCTTGCTGGCCGCCATCGCCGCCAGGCCGAAGGACGCGATCAGCTCATCCACGCGTGCCGCGTCGTCGGCCTTCAGGCGCCGCCGCCAGCTCGTCAGGCCGAAGGCGATGTTGTCGCGCACGCTGAGGTGCGGGAACAGCGCGTAGTGCTGGAACAGATAGCCCACGCCGCGCGCCTCGGGCGGCAGGTTGATGCCGGCGGCGCTGTCCAGCAGCGCGCGGCCGTTCAGCCGCACATGGCCGGCCTGCACCGGCAGCAGCCCGGCCATGGCCTGCAGCGTCAGCGACTTGCCGGCGCCCGACGGGCCGTACAGCGCCACGACGGGCGCGTCGGTCGCGAAGGCGATGTCCAGGTCGAAGCGGCGGCGCGCGTCGCTGACCGAGAGCTGGAGGCGGACGTCGATCAAGGCTTGACGAACCCGTGGCGCGCCAGGATGGCCTGTGCCTCGGCGCTGCCAAGGAAGGCGACGAACTCGCGCGCCAGCGCCGGCTGCCGGCTGTCCGCGACGACCGCCGCCGGGTAGGTGATGGGTGTGTGACCGCCCACCGTGGCCGCGACGCGCAGCTTGTCCTTCGCGATCCCGGCATCGGTGCGGTAGACGAAGCCGGCCTCCACTTCGCCGCGGGCCACGTAGTCCAGCACCTGGCGCACGTTGTCGGCGAAGACGAGTTTGGGGCTGAGCGCCGACCACAGCTGCGCGCTGCCCAGCGCCTGCTGCGTGTAGCGGCCCACCGGCACGGAAGCCACCTTGCCGACGGCGATGCGCTTCACGGCGGGCCCGCTCAGGTCTGCCACGCGCTGCACGGCGCTGTCGGCCGGCACCACCAGCACCAGCGCGTTGGCGGCGACATCGCGCCGCGTGTCGGCCGCGATGAGCTTCTGCGCCGCGGCGCGGTCCATGGTGTCCTGGTCGGCGCTGGCGAACACGTCCACCGGCGCGCCCTGGGCGATCTGCTGCACCAGCACGCCCGACGCGGCAAAGTTGAAGCGCACCGTCACGCCGGGCTTGGCCGCCTCGAAGCGCGCGCCGATGGCCTTGAACGCGTCCGTCAGGCTGGCGGCGGCGGAGACGGTCAGCTGCTGCGCGGCGGCCAGCAGCGGCAGCGAGCAGGCGAGGGCGGCCATCAGGCGTTTCATCATGGCGGGGGCGGGCGTTGCAGGAAGCGGTTGGACAGCACGAGGATGGCCACCGACACGGCCGACACGATCAGGGCCAGCAGCAGCGCGACGTCGTCGCGGCCGGCCTGCACGGCGTCGTAGATGGCCATGGAGGCGGTCTGCGTCTGGCCGGGGATGGAGCCGGCCACCATCAGCGACGCGCCGAACTCGCCCATCGCGCGGGCGAACGCCAGCAGCGTGCCGGCCAGGATGCCGGGCCAGGCCAGCGGCAGCGTCACGCGCACGAAGGTGCTCCAGGCGCACTGGCGCAGCGTGCGCGAGGCGGCCTCCAGGTGGCGGTCCACCTGCGCGAAGGCGCTGCTGGCGCCCTTGAGCACCAGCGGCAGCGCCACCAGCGTGGACGCGATGACGGCGCCGTGCCAGTGGAAGATGACCGTGTAGTCGAAGTGCTCGCGCAGCCAGGCGCCCAGGGCGCTGCGCCGGCCCGTCAGCACCAGGATGCCGTAGCCCAGCACCGTGGGCGGCAGCACCAGCGGCAGCATGCACACGGCCTCCAGCACGCCGCGGCCCGGCAGCCGGGTGCGCGCGAACACCCAGCCCAGCGCCACGCCCAGCGCCAGCGCCAGCAGCGTGGCCACGCCGGCCACGCGCAGCGTCAGCGCCAGCGGCGCGGCGTCGAACTGGGTCCAGAGGTCGGTGGGCATTCTCGCAATGTAGTTGATTACATCGCGTTGGCTGGGGCGAGTCGGCGCTGATGCCGCTCAGCGCCACTCATCACGATTGACGATGCCCCCGGGTTGATCCCTCGTTACAACCCGTGTCAGGTCTGAACAGCTGTCACGCTTGGGGAAAGAGTTATGGGTTCGCATCGCACGAAACTGGCCATGGTTCTGGCGGCGGGTGGCTTGTCCGCCTGCGTGAATCTGCCCTACATCGAGCCGACCCGGCACTCGCCGCCCAACCATGTCTCCGGGGGCTCGCTGGAAGACGCCATCGGCTACGCGGACCGCAGCTACGACGCCTACGAGGGCAAGATCACCGAGGAGTTGCGCCGGCAGCAGGGCCTGTCCACCGCGTTGATCGGCGTGAGCGCCCTGGCCATAGGAGCAGGTCTTGCCGACGCGCACCGCGACGTGTTCCGGGTGCTGGGGCTGGGCAGCGCCACGGCCTATCAGCTGGGCAGCTGGAACAGCAATCCCAAGCGGCTCAGCATCTACGTGGACGGCATGAAGGCGCTGGTCTGCGCCAAGGCGGCGGTGCAGCCGCTGCGCATGAGCAAGGAGGCAAGAGGCCTGGTGCGCAACGCACGAGGCCAGCTGAACGCTGCAGTAAAGGTGGCAGCCGAAGCCATGAAGTTGGCGGGGCCGGCGCGGGTGGCGCCGGGCGAGGGCAGCGGCCCGCAGGCGCTGCAGGCCGAGTTGCTGGGGCTGCAGGGCGATCTTGAGGAAGCCCGCAAGCAGCAGCAGCGCGCCGCCAGCGTGGAGCAACGCGCCGATAGCGCCGGCGCCATGCTGCAGCAGAAGGTCGACGACATCCGCACCATCCTCGACGAGGCCTTGCTGGCCACGCAGGCCGACCCGGCCAACCTGCGCGCGGCCATCCAGGGCCTTGCGGCCTATGCGACGCAGTTCAACACCGACGCGATGGCGGGAAGCCTGGCGATTGCCGAGTTGGTGGTGGGGCCCGGGAAGAGCTCGATCCCCGGGCTGGGCACGAAGCAAAGCCTGGCGCGCACGTCGGACGCTGCGTCTCAGCCCGACGCCAGCCTGGGCGCTGCGCTGGGCGCCGTCAGCGGCGCGCGCATCGAGGTGCAGGGCGCCGTCGCCGAGGTCAAGGGCACGATAGACCGTCAGTTCGAGGGCGTGGCCGCGGGCCTGGGTGGCTGCGGCATCGACATCAGCAAGTTCGCGACCGGGCTGGCGCTGGAGGAGAGCACGCTGAAGATCAAGGCGGGCCAGACCGCCCCCGCCGAGATCCTCATCAAGAGCGGCACCAGGCCTTTCAGGGTGGACGTGTCGACGGTGCCGGGATTGACGGTGAAGCTGTCCGCTGAAGGTGGGGCGGTGCTGGTGTCGGCGGAGACCAAGACGGAAGCCGGCAGTTACGGCTTCAAGGTCCGCGATGCAGCCAGCCAGAGCGCCACGCTGACGGTGACCGTGACGGTAGAGGCCGCCAAGGCCGGCGTTGATGCGGCGCCACTCAGCGGCGACAAGGAGAGCAGGAGCCTGGCTCGCCCCAACCTCTGCAACGGCCTGGAGCAACTTGGCCACGCGCGGACCTGCTACCTGCAGCAGCAGCTGGAAATCGACGTTGACGGCCAGGTCGGGCCACAGACCTGCAAGGCCTTCAGCAGGGCGCTCAGCGGCAAGGTCAGCTCGGCTGAAGACGGGTTCGCGATCGTCGCCCGGGCGGGCAATCTGCGGGTTGGCTCACCCGACGAGGACTACATGAACAGCCTCGGGGCGTCGGAGCTGCAAAGCTGTCGCGCAGGGCTGAAAAAGAAGGCGGCGCGTGATGACGGCCAGGCTGACATTGCCGTCAACGGCAAGGACGCGGACCTCAGCGCCGCGCAGGTCCGCGAGTTGGCCGGGCTGCTGGGCCAGGAGCCCGTTACCGATCTCAATCAGCTCCGCGCGGCGCTGGGGGACAACCAGCGGGCCAGCAAATGCCCCGACACCAAGGGCGTGTTCACGGCGGCCGAGGTCAAGCGGCTGCAAGACAAACGCAAGTGCGGTTGAGCCATGCAGATCGGCCCCGGCACCCGCATCCGCCACGCCGATCTTCAGGAGATCGGCACGCTGGGCTGCGTGCTGCGGCAGCGTGACCTGGCCGACCCCAGGCGCTACCTGCTCAGCGCCGCCCATGTGCTCAACCCCGGCGGCTTCGGCAGGCGGGGCGACCTGATCGAGGCCGAGGACGAGGGCGGCGGCTGGAAGCCGGTCGCCGAACTGGTCGACTGGACTGCCATCAACGGCCTGGTGCCCGACGGCCTGCTCATCGACGCCGCCATCGCCGAAATGAGGCCCGAGTTCGCCACCGGCTGGCAGCCCGTGGCTCAGGCGCTCCGGCCCGTCGCCATGGCGCCGTCCGCGTTCCCCGGCATGGATTTGCGCGTCTACGGCGCGGTGAGCCAGCAGTTGGTCGAGGCCGAGGTGCAGTCCAGCGACGGCAGCATCCTGCTGGACTACCGGCTGGAGCAGTCGGGTTTGCCGCTGTTCGCGATGAAGGTGCGGGGTCAGATTTTTTATGGCCGCAACCTGGGCGGCTGGCAAGCGGTCACCCAAGGTGGCGACAGCGGCGCGCTGGTGGTGGACGCCCAGGGGCGGGCCGTGGGCCTGCACATCGGCAGCACGAGTGCCACGGCCGAGCTCAACGTCAGCGTCTGCACGCCGATGCAGCGCATCCTGGACAAGTTCGGCCTGGTGCTGGATGTCGGCCAGGGCGCGCCCGCTCCAGCCGGTAGCGGCGGCTTTGCGGCGCCGCTGCCGGCAGCGTCGGCGCCTGCGGTGGCGACGACCGACTCGCTGTCCGAGGCCGCCCGGGTGGCGATGGGTGTGCGCATCCTGCCGCTGCTGGAGCCGCACAACTACAACGGCGGTGCGAGCTGGCAGCTGACGCCCCGGGGCGTCATGCTCGGCGCAGAGCTGCCGCGCACGGGGGGCCAGCCGCAGACCGTCGCACGCGTCTGGACGCAGTTCGGCCGCGCCATCTGCCAGTCGGCCCGCAGCAACAAGGTGCCGGTGGAGCTGATCGTCGCCACCATCTGTACCGAGAGCCTCGGCGACCCCGAGGCCAGCCGGGTCGAGCCCGACGGGCGCAGGTCGGTGGGGCTGATGCAGACGCTGATCGACACGGCACGCGTGGTGATGCGCGACCCCACGATAGACGCGACCTGGCTGGTCAGACCCGAGAACTCCATCGACGCCGGCACCGCCTACATCGCCAACGAAAGGCGCCACTCCGCCTTCGATCCGCCCCAGGTGGCGGCCATCTACAACGCGGGCAGCCTGCGCCCGGCCCATGACAACCGCTGGCGGTTTGCGCAGTACGTCGGTTCGCGCACGCATGTGGACAGCTTCGTCGAGTGGTTCAACGATTGCTTCGCCTATTTCGACAGCACCCCGCCCGACCTCGTGGGCGGGGCTCCCAGCTTCTGGAAGCTCTTGAAGGGCTGAACACCATGCCATGCCGCCGCTCCATCCTGGCCTTGCTGGGCCTGCTGCTGGGCACCAGCCTCGCGCCTGCCGCCGCCGATCGTTGCAATCCGCAGGCTGCGGCCCGTGCGAATGCCCTGCTCGAGATCAGCGTGGCGGACGCCCCGGCCGATCTCGTGCTGCAGGCCACGACGGCGCGGCCCGTGCTGCTCGGCAGCGTCAAGCCGCGTATGGATGGCAACACGCTGGCCGAAGACCTGGCCGTGGCCGCGCCGGATCTCCGCTTCGGCGACCTGATGGACAACCAGGCAAGCCTGCAGTCTGCCGAACCCCAGGCCGCCATCGTGGCCACCTCAAACAACCGGCGCTACCGGCTGCAGTTGGTGAACGGCAAGCTCGGCGTGAGCCTGCGCCCCATGCTGGAGCCCGCCGGGCCCATGGTCGTCAAGCGGGGTGCCGTGATGGAGGCGAAAGACGGCAACTGGACCCTTGGCGCCAATGCGCGGCTGGAGTGGGTTGCCACGGCGGCGCAGCCGCTGCGCGTGGTGTTGAACGACTCGGCCCTGCTGCCGCAGGCGGCGCCCGACATCCCGGCTGCGTCGATCGAACTGGCCAGTGCCCGCGTGTCGCCCGGCGCCACCGTGCCTCTGCTGGTGCGCGGCACCGGCCCGGCCCTGGGCAACGCGAATTTCCGGCTGTGCCTGCTCAACGGCAGCAGCGTGGTCGACCTGCCCACCAAGCGCGCAGGCGAGGTGAACGACGGTATCCCGCTGTCCGCCACGCTGCCCGGCGATCTGCGCAAGCGCCTGAGTGACTCACCCGGCTGGTGGCAGACGGTCTGGGGCGAGCCGGTGCGGCTGAAGCTGATGGCCTGGAGCGATGGCCAGCCGGTGCTCGAGCTGCGGCAGGAGGTGCTGATGACCCAGCGCTGGGTGGGGGCCGTGTTCGGCATCCTGGTGCTGGGGGTGATCTACCTCGTCGCCGGGTGGTCGCGCGGGACGCTGCGGCCGCTGACGCTGTTCGACCAGCTCGTCAAGCATGGCAAGACCGGGCGCCTCAGCCTGACCAGCTTCCAGACCCTGTGCTGGACGCTGGTGGTGGTGTTCGCGCTGTGCTTCTCTTGGTATTGCAGCGGCGTGATGCTGGAGCTGCGGCCCGACGTGCTGCAGTTGCTGGGCATCGTGGGTGGCTCGCATGTGCTGACGCGGGCCGTCGAAGCTGCCAAGCCCGCGTCTGCGGATGCCGCAGCGGCCCCGAAGGGCAAGGACCTGGTCACCGATGCAGAGACCGGGGAGTTCGACATCCTGCGCTTCCAGATGCTGGCCTTCACGCTGTTTTCGCTGGTCTATGTGCTGTTCAACGTGTGGATCAGCCACGGTCTGCCCGAGCTGCCGCAAAGCCTCTACTGGCTGATGGGGCTGGGCAACATCGTCCATGTGGGCGCCAAGCTGCCCGAGGCGATGGGCTCCGGCACGCCTGCCGCCAGCGCAACGCTGAACAGCCTCGAGGCCCAGCTCGGTGCCGAGCGCATCCGGGCCATGCAGGCGGCGTTGAGCACACCGCAGACCGGCGTGCTCGACGCCGCGACGCGTGAGGCCCTGGTCAGGCATATGTCGGCCAACGGCCTCTATCCCGTGGGGCAGGTGAGCGAACTGCTGCTGAAGAATCTCGGCGTGTAGGCGATTCGCCGGACACGCCGCCGTGCTGCGATCGGCGGCGTAACGATGGGCCGCTGCCAGCGTGGACAAGGGCACACGGCTATCCTGGCGACCTGCTGCCATGGACCTGCTCACCGACCTCTTCTCCCACCACGGCCTCGTCGCCGTGGCCGCCGCGGTGCTGCTGCACCAGCTCGGCGCGCCGCTGCCGTCCACGCCGCTGCTGCTGCTGCTGCTGGGCGCGGAGTCGGCCACGCGCGACGGCTTCGCGTTCCGCGCGTTCGTCGCCATCACGGCCGCGGCCATGGTGGCCAACGCGCTGTGGTTCTGGGCCGGGCGGCGGGTGCTGAGCGCGCTGTGCGTCGTCTCCATCTCGCCGGACACCTGCGTGCGCCAGAACGAGCTCAGCTTCGCCCGCCGTGGCGTGCTGACGCTGCTGATCGCCAAGTTCGTGCCGGGCCTGTCCATGCTGGCGCCGCCGCTGGCCGGCGCGTTGGGCATGCCCGCCGGGCGCTTCCTGAGCTGGAACCTGCTGGGCTCGGCCGCCTGGGCGGGTGCGGGCCTGCTGGCCGGCCGGGTGTTCCACGCGCAGATCGACGCGCTGCTGCGCGGGCTGAGCCAGCTGGGCGGTGCCGCGCTGGCGCTGGGCGTGGCCGTCGTGGCGGGCTACCTGGCCTGGCGGCTGTGGCACCGCGCGCGGGTGCGCCGCGAGCTGAACCGCTTCGAGCGCCTGGAGCCGGCCGATGTGGCGGCGCTGCAGCGGCAGGGCTGCCAGGTCGTGTTCGTCGACGTGCGCGGCGGCCCGCCGGCCAGCCGCATCCCCGGCGCGCGCCACCTCGACCTCGGCGCGCTGGGTGACGCCGCGCTGGCGGGCTGGCCCGTGGAGGCGGAGTTCGTCACCTACTGCGCCTGCCCCAATGACGTGTCGGCGGCGCGGGCCGCGCAGTGGCTCAAGGCGCGGGGCTACCAGGCGCGCGTGCTGCGCGGCGGTGTCGACGCCTGGGTGCAGGCGGGGCTGGCGCTGGAGCCGGCGTAGTCGGCGCCGTCCGACAGCGCGCCGCGAACGCTGCCGATGCCGCCGCTGGCACGCCGCGGCGAGAGTTGTTCCCAGGCCCGGCGACCGCCGGGCGCGCACAAGGAACATTCCCATGGCAGAAAAGCACACCCCCCTCCGCCTGGACGAGGCCGCGCTGAAGGCCGCCCGCAGCGACCTGGACGACGGCGCCGTGACGCCCGCCTACGGCCCCTGGCGCGACGACATCGTGAAGCTGCTCAACGGCGCGCTGGCCACCGAGCTGACCTGCGTGCTGCGCTACCGCCGGCATCACTTCATGGCCAGCGGGCTGGAGTCGCCCAGCATTGCCGACGAGTTCATGGTGCATGCGAATGCCGAGCTGAGCCACGCCGACCGCCTGGCCGAGCGCATCGTGCAGCTGGGCGGCGAACCCGACTTCAACCCCGACGGACTGCTGCGGCGCAGCCATGCGGACTACGACGCGGTGAACGACCTCAAGGGCATGATCCGCGCCAACCTCATCGCCGAGCGCGTGGCCGTCGAGAGCTACCGCCAGATGATCCACCTCATCGCCGATAAGGACTCGACGACGCGCCGGCTGCTGGAAGACATCCTGGCCGACGAGGAAGAGCACGCCGATGAGCTGAGCGACTGGATGACGCGCGCGTAGCCAGGGCGGCCGGCTCGGGGCCGCGCAGCGCGTGGCCCGCTGATGCACATCGATGGAGACCGACATGCGATTCACCCATCCCTTCTCCCGCAGAGACCGCGAGCCCCGTGCGCTGCTCGCGCCGGACGGCGCCGTGCGCGTGGCAGACCCCGCGCCTCGCCCGCGCACGGTGGTGGTGACGGAGCCCAGGCGCCGCAGCCACGTGCTGCCATGGCTGTTGGCGCTGGGCGCCGGTGCCGCCATCGCGCTGGTGGCCGTCGTCGCGATGCAGGACCCGCGCTCCGTCGGCACGCAGCTGGACGACGCTGTCGCCAGCGTGAGGGACGCTGGCAGCCAGGCCGGGCAGGCCGTGATCGACACGCAGGCCGTGGCCGTCGACGCGTCGCGCAATGCCGTCACCGGCGTCGGCGCGGCCATCGACGATGCCGGCATCACCGCCAAGGTCAAGGCCGCGCTGGCGGTGGACCCGGGCTTGAGCGCCTCGCGCATCGAGGTCAGCACCGCCAACGGCATCGTGCGGCTGGACGGCCCGGCGCCCGACGCCGCCGCCAAGGCCCGTGCGACCGTGCTGGCCGCTGCCCCGCAGGGCGTGCATGGCGTGGACAACCGGCTGACGCTGCCGCCGCCGGGCGCGGTCGTTGCCACGGCCCCGGCCGAGGCGCCTGCCCCCCGCTGACGCCCTCGCGCTTGCGCGCCGCCCGGTGGGGGGCACGGCGATTCGGGGCTTCCGCGGGGCGTGACATGCGTTGCACGCTGACCGAGCAGTCGCCCGGCCAGAAAGCCGTCATCGCGGCGGCGCCGACGCGGGTGCTGTCGGGGGACTCGCCCACAGCAGCGGCGAGACTTTCCCGGCGTTGAGACGGTAGACCTGCTCGGCGTCCAGCGGCAGCAGCAGCCGTTGCCGCACCAGCGCCTGCGTGGCGGCATTGAACCGGCCGAGATAGTCGGCCCGGCCTGCGTAGCGCTCGGACAGCGGCGGGCGCGGGTCGCCGGGCAGCCTGGACGTGGCGTCGATGGCGAACGGGATCGCGCTGCCGGCGGCACTGCAGCCTTCGCCCTCGGCATGGCCCGGGCCGCGCAGGTTCCAGCCCAGGTAGGTGGCCAGCGGCACGGTGACTTCCGGTGTGGCGATGCCGGCGGTCTCGTTGCCGTCGGCATCCACGGCCGGCACCCGCTGCTGATAGGGCCGCGTGAGGTCCGCACGCGGAATGCCGTCCCCGTGCTCGGTGACGAACAGCGTGCTGACCCGGCCCGTGCCGGCCAGCGGCACGGACATGGGCGGCACCGCGCCGCCATCGGCCACGCGCGGATGGGCCGAGGCGGGCGGCTGCCTGCCATGCACCACCCAGTCCTCCAGCGCGACCAGCAGCGCGCGCTCGATGGGCGTCATCGTGACCGGGCTGTTGGCGAAGCGACAGGCGCTGCCGGGATCGGGCGGCCTGACGAGGCCGGTCGTCACGCCGCCGCCGCCGCCGTGCTGCGTGCCGGGCACGAAGTAGTAGCGCACGTTGGCGGGCAGCGGCACGTCGCGGCCGGCGCCGTCGGTGACGTTCAGCGAGCCGCGGCCACCCCACCACTCGAAGCTGCCGTCGATCTGCATGAGCTTGGGGCAGGTGTTGTCGGCCTGGCAGCGCTTGAGCAGGCCGTCGTGGCGGCCGCTGACGGGGTCGGTGAAGGTCGCGTAGCTGAACGGGAACTGGTCGCCCGGCATGAAGTGGTCTTCATGCTGGCGCGACCAGCGTCCTTGCTGCGCGAAGCGCTCGGCCGTCCACGTGCGGCGGCCGCCGGGGATGACGGCCAGCAGGCCGTCGAAGACGGGCTGGCCGTCGGCGGCCTTGTTGAAGCCGCGGTACAAAAAGTCGCGCAGGAAGCGGCCGGACTGCGATGTGCCTTCGCCCAGCACCACGTCGAAGTTGGTGGCCGGCTCGGCCGGGCAGTCGCCGCCGGCAGCGCAGGGCGCGGCCTTCATGTCGTTCAGAGGGTTGGGCTGGCCTTGCGCGTCGCTGCTCGCAGACTTCAGGAAGTGCAGCAGGTCGCGCACTGCGGCGAAGCCGATGGCCGCGACGCGCGGCTCGGCGGCGCGGTAGACGAAGCTGTAGATCGTGCCCTTGTCCGGTGCCACGGTGCCGCCACCGGCCACGGGCAGCGTGGTGGGCGGCGTGAAGCGCACGGCAACCCGGCCGTCGTGCTGCTGCACGTAGGCCCAGTCGGTGACAGGCGCGGCGGGCGTGCTGGCGTAGTCGGCCAGGCCGTCGGCGTTGCGCCAGGCGCGCCGGGCGGTGAACTGCACCTCGCGGCGGTCCTCCAGCGATGCCGGCCGGTAGCTCAGCGGGAACGCGGTGCCGCCGCCGGCCTGGTCGGGGATGAACTCCTCGCGGCTCATGCCGGTCAGCGGTGATCCGTCGGCGGCGGTGGCGACGGGAAAGCGTGTGCCCAGGGCCGCGGTGGCACCGCGGCCGGTCTGCGCGATGTCGCCCTGCCAGCCGCTCCACACCACGGTGTAGCCGCGGCGCAGCAGCGACGGGAAGTCAGGCCCCGGCGCGGCGCCGTCGGCCAGCGCGCCGCCGCCGATGAACACGCCCTGGCCCAGCCGGCCGCCGCGGTTGACGACGTCGTAGAACAGGATGCGGCGCGCGTCGCGGGCGTGCTTGGGGCGCAGCACGGTGGCGTCGGTCGAGTAGCGCACCCAGCCGTCGGCGTCGCGCGGCGCCAGCGGCAGGTCGACGACATCGGCGTTGTCGGGGTGGGTCGGGTCCAGCCGGCCGTGCACGATGGTCGTGATGACGACATACGGGCCGGCGGCGCCAGCCGGCGTGGCGCCGTTGTAGGCGTCCTGGGTGGAGACGATCTCCAAGCGGTCGACGACGCCGGCCGGCGCGGCGAGCGCACCGGTGGCGGCCAGCACGGCGGCCAGCAACATTGTCAGGAAACGCATGCGCAACAGTCCTCCCAGGTCAGCGGTCGGCAGCTTACTGTCGGGCGAGCTGGGCGCTCACCCAGCGGACGACGCCGTCGGGGCCGCCGAACTCGTCCACCGAGCGCACCGGGATGCCGGGGTGTCGCTCCCGCCACATCGCGGCCAGCGTCGAGCCGGGGCCCACCTCCAGCACGCAGCGCGGCTGGCGCTCGGCGAGGGTGTCCATGCATTCGTCCCAGCGCACCGTGCTGGCGATCTGGCCGGCCAGTGCCGTGGCCAGCTGTGCCGGCTGGCGCAGCGCACGCGCGCCGAAGTTGCAGACGACCGGTGCGCGCGCGGGCTGAAGATCGGCAGCCGCCAGGTGCTGCGCGAAAGCCGCGACGGCAGCTGCCATGGCCGGCGTGTGCGATGCCACGGCGATGGGCAGCCGCGTGCAGCGCAGGCCGGCGGCGGCCCAGCGCGCGGCGTGGGCGTCCAGCGCCACGGCGGGGCCGCCGACGATGACGCGCTCGGGGCTGATGCGGATGGCGATGGACAGCGTGCCGGCCGCCTCGGCGAGTGCCAGTGCGCCCGGGCCTTGCACGGCCAGCAGCCCGGTGTGCTGCCCCGTGACGCTGGCGTCCATCGCCTGCGCCCGGCGGGCGGCGAGGGCCAGCGCCGTGGGCGTATCGAACACGCCGGCTGCCGAGCACGCGGCCAGCTCGCCGACGCTGTAGCCGGCCACGGCGATGGGCGAGGGCAGATGCGCGGCCAGCGCCCGCCACGCGGCCAGACACACCCCTGTCAGCAGCGGCTGGGCGACGGCGTTGGTGTTCATCCAGGCCGTATCGGCCAGGCCGGTGCGCCAGTCGCGGCCCAGTTGGTGGCTCAGTGCCTGCAGCACGGGCGCGGCCTCGGGGCGGGTGTCCAGCCACGGCAGCATGCCGGCGTGCTGGGCGCCCTGCCCGGGGAACAGCAGGGCCAGTGCCATTCAGCCCAGCCGCTGCAGCCAGCAGGCGGCCGCCAGCGTGTCCGCCGAGCCGCCCGGGGACAGGTTGCGGCGCACGAACGCGGCCCCGATGGCCTCGGCCGCGGGCCGCCCCTGCGCAGCTCCGCCGGCGGCGAGGAAGCCCCGCGCCGCGGCCTGCGCGAAACGCAGCCCCGCCAGCCCGCCGCGGTGGGCGAGGTTGCTGTCGTCCAGCGCGGCGATGACGGCGAACAAGGTGTCCAGCTGCGCCGCCTGCCGGGGCAGGCCGCGGGCCGTGGCAGCACGCAGCGCAGGGACCGCGGTATTGAACAGCGTCGGGAAACCCTGGGCCGCCTCGGCGGAGGCGCCGCGCAGCCCCAACCGGCGTGCAGCGATGCCGCCCGGCAGCGTGGACGCGCGCGTGGCGCGCCGGGCCAGCGCGTCGCCCCAGTGCCGGTGAAGCGCGGCGCGCACGCCCTCGGGGGTGGGCCGCTCGCCTTGCGCGGCTAGCGCACCGGCCGAGGCGCACAGCAGCCCCAGCATGAAGATGGCCCCCCGGTGCGTGTTGATGCCACCGGTGGCCGCCAGCATGCGGGCCTCGGCGGCGATGCCGGCCTGCTCCAGCGCCTCGAACGGCGCGCCGGCGGCGCCCAGTTCGGCAATGCGCACGAAGTAGCCGCGCAGCGCGAACAGGCTGCGCATGAAGGTGTGCGCGTCCATGTCGGTGTGGCTGCCGCGGTCGGTCAGGGTGACGAGGCCGGGCTTGGGCGACAGCGCCAGTTCGTCGTACAGCGCCAGCGTGGCGGCGCGGCCGATCTGCTGCGCGGTGGGCGCGGCGGCGTGGCGCGCGAGTGGCGCGCTCATGCCAGCGCCTCGCTCGGTTCCCACGCCTGCATGGCCGCGCCTTGCAGGCGCTTCACCAGCAGCGACGTGGCGCGGCCGGCGCGCCAGGCCAGCCATTCGCGCCAGGCCACGGCGCTGTCACCGGGGAAGATGAGCTCGCCGTCCAGCCGGCAGTGGGCGGCCGAGAAGGCGTTCAGCGCCGCCGCCGCCGCGTCGGCCTGCTCGGTGTCGGCGACGCCCACCCACAGGTCGATGTCCGAGCCGTCGCGCACATGCGCCAGCCCCGTGAGGTGCTGCCAGCCGTGGCTGCCGTAGACACGCGCCGCCGTGCGGCTGCCTTGCAGCGCCGCGGCGAGTTCGCGGGCGGGCGCGCGGGCGGCGGGCGGCAGTTGCGCGACGACCTTCTCCAGCCGCGGGAACTCGTCGAAATACAGCACGTCGGCCCGCGCCACGCGCAGCGCCAGCCGGCGGCGGCTCCACCGCGCCGGGGCGCACAGGCCCAGCGCGATGGCGTCGTCGTCCGGGGCCTGGCGCGTGACGACGACCGGCAGCCTGTGCTCCGCCCAGTGGCGCAGGCAGGCATGGGCTTCGTCGTCCCAGTCACCGTCCAGCAGCCGTTGCCAGCCGGGGTGCGACAGCCAGGCGATCTGGTGGCGGTGCAACGGCGTCATGGTGCGTCCAGCACCTGCTGCATGACGCGGGCCGCGAGCCGCCGGCCACCGCGTTCGGCGCCGTCCTTGGCACGGCGGTCGTGCGTCGGCGCCTCCGCCAGCGCCTCGCGCAGAGCGGCGGCCAGGTCACCTTGCCACAGCTTGCGCACGCCGCCCATGGCGACGTAGTTGTCCACGCCAGGTGCGAACACCGGGTTGGACTCCGACAGCGCCGCCAGCATCGCCTCGGGCAGCTTGGTGACGCGGGCCATCGCCGGCAGCCGCATGACGCGGATCTCCGCCTCGGGCAGCGCGTCGCAGGCGTCGGCAATCAGGCCGGAGGTGATGAAGCCGCCGGACAGTGCCTGGTCGTACACCAGCCCCAGCACGCGGTGGCCGCGGCGGCGCGCCAGGTCCAGCGTCATGCCCAGGTGGGCCATGGCACGGTTGATGCCTAGCAGTTCGTCGCGGCGGCGCAGTTGCTGGCCTTGGGTGTCGATGAGCAGCAGGAGGGGGCGGCCGGGGTGCTGGGCCATGGTGTCCAGCACCTGGCGGGCCTGCTGCAGCGCGAGTTGCACGCCGATGGGGGCGTGGTCCGTGGTGCCGATGACGGTCAGGGGCTCGCCGTCGAACGTGACCTCGCCGTGCAGAAAGTCGCCGGTGCGGGTGATGCCGTGATCGGCGCCGAACAGGCGCGTGGCCAGGAGTTGCCAGTCCATCAGTGCGCTCCCAGGGCCAGCACGCCGGCCACGTCCAAATCCGGCACGCGCCGCGGTTCGGCCACGCCCAGCGCGGCCCACAGGGTGGTGGCCTCGGCGCCTTCGAAGGTGAGCCGGGCGGCCAAGCGCGCGTGCTCCGCTTCCAGGCTCGCCAGCGTGACGGGGCGGCTGGCGTCCAGGGCCGCGATGGCGGCTTCACGGAAGGCGGCCACGTCGTCTTCCACCAGCGCGTCGCAGTCGCCGGTGAGCCAGCGGTGCTTGCCGCCGGTGGTGCGCCACACCAGCGCGCGGTCGCGCGAGTCGTATTCCTCCACGCCGTGCGAGGCCTCGATCACCTCGGGGCCGGACATGGCCAGGCGCCCGATGTCGCTCATGACGATGTGGTCGGCACAGCGCGCCACGATGCCCATGCCGCCAAAGCAGCCGCCCGAGCCACCGATCAGCACCACCACCGGAATGCCAGCGGCGCGCACGTCCAGCAGCGCGCGCATCACCTCGGACACGGCGATCAGCCCGGCGTTGGCTTCGTGCAGGCGCACGCCGCCGGATTCGGCCAGCAGCAGCACCGCGTCGGGCTGGTCGCGCAGCGCGCGCTGCAGCAGGCCGACGAGCTTGGCGCCGTGCACCTCGCCCACGCCGCCGCCCATGAACTGGCCTTCCTGCGCGGCGACGAACACCGGGCGGCCCGCCAGCGTGGCGCGGCCGATGGCCACGCCGTCGTCAAACGACGATGGCACGCCCAGTTGGGCCAGGTGCGGGCTGGTGAGCTTCATCGCGGGCGGCAGCCACTCGTGGAAGCTGCCTTCGTCCAGCAGCAGCGCCAGCCGCTCGCGCGCGGAGCATTCGGCAAAAGAGATCATGGCTGCAGCTCCTGCGCGGCCTGGTCCAGCCGCAGGCTGACGACGGCGGGCGTGGCGCCCATGTCGTGGATGGAGACCTGCACGCCGGCCAGCGCATGGCGGGCGTGAAAGTCCTGCACCACCGCGGCCCAGATGGCGCTGAAGCCGCGGGCGGAGGTTTCGATGTGCACGCGGCAGTCGCTGCCGGCCGCCGGCTCCAGCAGCACTTCCAGGTTGCCCGAGCCCACCACGCCCACCAGCACGGGCGTGAAGGCACCGGCTGGGCGGGTGCCGGGGAAGGTGTAGTCCAGGGTTTCGAGTCCGGGTTGCATGGTTGAACTCACCAGTTGCGGAAGCGCTTCGGGGGCGCGTACAGGCCGCCGGAGGCGCGCACGAGGTCGCGCATGCTGCGGGCGGCCAGCAGGTTGCGGGTGGCGTCGCGCGGGTCGATGCCGAGGTCGGCCGGGCGCTGGATGACGCCGCGGTCGCGCAGGTTCTCCACCATGGCCTTGTCGCGCGCCAGCCCCACCGCGGTGTAGCCGGCCACGCCGCGGATGGCCTGCTCACGCTCGTCGTCGGTGCGGCACAGCAGCAGGTTGGCGATGCCTTCCTCGGTGAGCACGTGGGTCACGTCCTCGCCGTAGATCATGATCGGCGGCAGGTCCATGCCGGCCTGTTGCTGCAGCGTCCATGCGTCCAGCCGCTCGACGAAGGCGGGCTGCATGTGCTCGCGGAAGGTCTCCACCATCTGCACGACGAGCTTCTGCCCCCGCGGCGTGCCGGCGGCCCCGGCGCGGCCCTGCCGGGCCTCGGCGCCGGCCTTGAGCCAGGCGGGGCTGGCGTGGCGGCGGCCGCGGGCGTCGGCGCCCATGTTGGGCGCGCCGCCAAAGCCGGTGATGCGGCCCAGCGTGGCGGTGGAGCTGTTGCCTTGCAGGTCCATCTGCAGCGTGGAGCCGATGAACAGGTCGCAGGCGTAGTGGCCGGCCGCCTGGCAGAACGCGCGGTTGCTGCGCAGGCTGCCGTCAGCCCCGGTGAAGAACACGTCCGACCGGGCACGGATGTAGTCCTCCATGCCCAGCTCGGAGCCGAAGGAGTGCACCGACTGCACCCAGCCCGCCTCGATGGCCGGGATGAGCGCGGGGTGCGGGTTCAGCGCCCAGTGCTGGCAGATCTTGCCCTTCAGTCCCAACTGCTCGCCGTAGGTGGGCAGCAGCAGTTCGATGGCCGCGGTGTCGAAGCCGATGCCGTGGTTGAGCCGCTGCACGCCGTACTCGGCGTAGATGCCCTTGATGGCCATCATGGCCATCAGCACCTGGATCTCGCTGATCTGCGCCGGGTCGCGCGTGAACAGCGGCTCGATCAGGTTGGGCTTGGGCGCCTGAACGACGAAGTCCACCCAGTCGGCCGGGATGTCGATGCGGGGCAGGGCGGTGCCGTCGGGCACGATCTCGTTGACCTGCGCGATGACGAGTCCGCCCGAGAACGCCGTGGCCTCGACGATGGCTGGCGTGTCTTCGGTGTTGGGGCCGGTGTAGAGGTTGCCGTGGCGGTCGGCCGCGTGGGCGGCCACCAGCGCGACCTTGGGCGTCAGGTCCACGAAGTAGCGTGCGAAGAGCTCCAGGTAGGTGTGGATGGCGCCGATCTCGATGCCGCCGCTGCTCACCAGCTTGGCCAGGCGCGCGCCTTGCGGGCCACTGAACGAGAAGTCCAGCCGGCGGGCGATGCCGCTCTCGAACACGTCCAGGTGCTCGGGCAGCGCCAGCACCGACTGCACCATGTGCAGGTCGTGCACGCGGGCCACGTCCACCTGCGTCAGTGCCTGGGCCAAAAAGTCGGCCTGCTTCTGGTTGTTGCCTTCCAGGCAGACGCGGTCGCCCGGCTGCAGCACGGCTTCCAGCAGCGGCACGGCCGCGTCGGTGGCCACGACACGGCCCTGCAGCCGGTGGCCCAGGGCAGCGGCGGCGCGGGCTAGACGGTCACGGCGCTGGCGGTCGCGCAGGTTCCAGGCGGGGGCGTTCATCGACGTCTCCTCAGCGGGGGGCGTTGACGGCGCCCATCACCAGGTCCGGCAGGCCGGTGGCAATGGCGGGAACCAGGCAGATCAGCAGCACCGCCAGCAGCATCAACACCACGAACGGCAGCACGCCCCAGATGATGTCGCGCAGCTCGATGTCGGGCGCGATGTTCTTGATGACGAAGATGTTCAGGCCCACCGGCGGGTGGATGAGGCCGGTTTCCATCACGATGGTCATCAGGATGCCGAACCAGATCAGGTCGAAGCCGGCAGCCTTGAGCGGCGGCAGGATGATGGGGGCGGTCATCAGGATGATGCTGACGGGCGGCAGGAAGAAGCCGAGCAGGATCACCATCAGCAGCACCGAGGCCAGCAGCACCCACTTGGAGAGCTGCATGCCGACGATCCACTCCGCGGCGGCCTGGCTGATGTGCAGGTAGCTCATCACATAGCTGAACAGCAGCGACATGCCGATGATGAACATCAGCATGGTCGACTCCTTCAGCGTCGACGTGAGGATGGGCGCCACATCCGTGGGGCGCCACACGCCGTAGATGGTGGCGATCAGCAACAGGGCCAGCAGGGCGCCCAGGCCGGCGGTTTCCGACGGCGTGGCAAAGCCGCCGTACAGGGCCACCATCACGCCGATCAACAGCAGCACGAACGGCACCACGCGCGGCAGCATCTCGAACTTCTGGCGGGTGGTGAAGCTCTCCTGCTCCAGCAGCGCCGAGGCGGCACCGGTGCGCTTGAACTCGGCCTCGGCCAGCGCGTGCTCCTTGCGGTAGCGCAGGCCGGCGTAGATGGCGAACAGCACCACCAGCAGCACGCCGGGGAAGATGCCGGCGAGGAACAGCCGGCCCAGCGACTGCTCGGCCGCCACGGCGTACAGGATCATCGTGATGGACGGCGGCAGCAGGATGCCCAGCGTGCCCCCGGCCGCGATGATGCCGGCCGCAAAGCCCGGCGAGTAGCCGCGCTTGCGCATCTCCGGGATGCCGGCGCTGCCGATGGCCGAGCAGGTGGCCGGGCTGGAGCCCGCCATGGCGGCGAACAGTGCGCAGGCGAACACGTTGGCAATGCCCAAGCCGCCGGGGATGCGGCCCATCCACACGTGCATGGCCGCATACAGGTCTTGACCCGCGCGGGACTTGCCGATGGCTGCGCCCTTCAGGATGAACAGCGGAATGGACAGCAGCGTGATGCTGGCCATCTCCTCGTAGACGTTCTGCGTGACCGTGTCCAGCGCCGAGGCGGGCATGAAGAAGGCCATGAACAGCGTGGCGACGCTGCCCAGCGCAAAGGCAATGGGCGCGCCCGAGAACATGAACAGCAGCGTGACGATGCCGAACAGGGCGCCGAGAGCGAGCATGCTCATGCGGTGGCTCCTTGGTGGGGTTTGAACAGGCCGTTGATGCGAGCCACGAGTTGGATCAGCAGTTGCAGGCTCAGCAGGGTCATGCCCGCGGCCATCAGGCCGTAGGGAATCCACAGCGGGGGCGCCCAGGAGGACGACGTGGTTTGCCCCTCGGCCCAGGCCTCGTGGAACAGCGTCCACGACTTCCAGGCGAAGAAGCTGCAGAAGGCGGTGCACAGCAGGTCCACCAGCATCAGCCGCAGGCGGTTCACCGCGCGGGGCAGCAGGCCGGCCACCGCCTCGATGCCCACGTGGCCGCGCAGTTGCTGCACGAAGGCGCCGCACATGAAGGTGGCGCCCACCAGCAGGAAGACGGCGGCCTCGTCTTGCCAGTCGGTGGAGGCTTTCATCAGGTAGCGCGACACGATGCTGTACGTCAGCACGCACGACGCCACCAGCAGCGCCAGCATGCCCAGCACCACCATCGCGTGGTTGATGAGGTGCAGCAGGCGCGCGACCGGCTGCAGCAGCGCGGGCGTGTCGGGGTCAATGCCGGCCGTGGCCGGCTTCAGCTCGAAACCGTGGCTCATGGCGCGGCCTCAGAGCAGCTTCTGGGCGGCCTTGAGGATGGCGGCGCAGGACTCGTTCTTCTCCCCGAAGTCCTTCCACGCGGTGTCGCGCGCGATGGCCTGCCACTTCTTGAGCGTGGGCTCGTCCATGTCGTACACCTTGGCGCCGGCCTTGGCGTAGATCTCGGCGGCAGCCTTGTCGTCCGCCTTGGCGGCGTCCATGGCAAAGGCTTCCATCTCGGCGCCCACGGCCATGATGATGTCTTGCTGGGCCTTGGGCAGCTTGCTGAAAACCTCCTTGGAGATCATCAGCGGCTCCAGCATGAACCAGTAGGTGCGCTGGCGGCCGGAGGTCAGGTGCTTGGCGATTTCTTCCAGCTTGAACGAGATGAAGCTGGTGGACGACGTCATCGCCGCATCCATCGCCCCGGTCTGCATGGCGGCGTAGATTTCGTTGGAGGGCAGGGTGATGACGGACGCGCCGGCGTTCTTCAGCATCATGTCCATCTCGCGGCTGCCGCCGCGCACCTTCAGGCCCTTGGCGTCGTCCGGCGTGACGAGCGGCCGCGCGCGGCTGGCCACGCCGCCGGCCTGCCAGACCCAGCTGACGATCATCACGCCCTTGTCGTCCAGCACCTTGGACAACAGCTTGCCCACCTCGGCCGTTTTCCAGGCCGCACCCTGCTCGTAGCTGGGCACGAGGGCCGGCATCAGGCCGGCGTTGGTTTCTGCCACTTCACCGCCGGCGTAGCTCAGCGGCACCAGGCTCATGTCCAGCGCGCCCTTGCGCAGGGCCGAGAACTGGGCGTTGGTCTTCATCAGCGACGAGCCCGGGTAGACCGAGGCCTTCAACGCGCCGCTGGTGCGCTTCTCGACCTCGGTCGCGAACTTGCGGCAGAGGCGGTCGCGGAAGTCGCCTTCGGCCAGCGTGCCGCTGGGGAACTGGTGCGAGATCTTCAGGCCGCCAGTCTGGGCGAAGGCGGTGGGCCAGGCGGCTGCAGCGGCGGTTGCGGCCAGCCAGTCGCGTCGGGTCAGGGTCATCGATGTCTCCAGAGTCCGCCATGGGTGGCGGTATGCGGCCGCAGTGTGTTGGCGGCCCTCTGGGCGATCAATCAACCTCGCGCGGCGACGTTTACGCCGCGCGCAACGGTCGTGGGTTAACCCTGCAATTCCGTGGCATGTGCCCGGCACGCCGCCAGCAGCGACAGCAGGTTGGGATCGCGCTCGCGCGTACGCAGGAAGCACACGCTGATCTTCTGCCGCATCTGGTAGCGCGGCAGCAGCGGCACGAGCGCCACGTTGCGCGGCAGGACGCCACGGATGCGCCCGGGCAGCAGCGTGCAGCCGATGCCGCCGCCCACCAGGTTCATCAGCGAGAAGATGTCATTGGTCGTCATGACGACGTTGGGCTCGAAACCGGCCACGCGGAAAGCGTCGAGAAAGCGGTCGTGCGTCACATAGCCTTCGTTCAGCGACACGAAGCGCTCGTCGGCGCAGGTGCTGAGGTCGATCTCCGCCCGCTGCGCGTAGGGCGACCCTGCGGGCGCTGCGAAGAAGATGTCGTCCTCGAACAGCAACTGCGTCTCGACGTCGCCGGCGCCCTCCGGAATGCCCATCACCGTCGCGTCAACGGCGCCTTCGCGCAGCTTGCGCAGCAGCTCCTGGTTGGAGCCCAGTACCAGCTCGGTCTGGATGTCGGGCCTGCGCAGGCGCAGGCCCATGATGAGGGCGGGCACGGTGACGCTGGTCAGCGAGTACAGCGAGCCGATGCGGATGCGGTCGGCCGCGTAGCCGGCGATCTCGCGCGTGGCGCGGATGCCGTTGGACATCGTCTGCAGCACCTCGCGCGCCACATCGGCCAGCGCATGCGCCGCGTCAGTGGGCTGCAGGTTGCGGCCCTCCAGCCGGAACAGGCTGCAGCGCGTGCCCGTCTCCAGCGAATGCAACGCGCGGTGCACGCTGACGGCGCTGATGCCCAGCCTCTCGGCGGCGCGCGCGAGATTGCCGCTCTCCATGAAGGCCAGCAGGATCTCCAGCTTGCGAAAGGTGATCTCTTCGTCGATGCGGTTGAGCATGGGCGCGCATCGTAGCGATGGGCCGCCGCTGGCTGATGGCTGTATAAAAATACAGTATCATGCAACCTCTGCAGTTGCCCGGTGTGAGGTGCACACCAAGGCATTCAAGCCCGGCGGCCTCCAGGTCGCCGGGCCTTTTTTATGCCCGCTGCGCGCGCAGCGCGGCCAGCTCCTGGCGCAGCGAGGCGTTCTCGGCTTCCAGCTCGGCGACGCGCTGCTGCAGGCCGGCGAGCGTCGGTGGCGGTGCTGGCGGCGTGTCGGCATCGGGCGCTTCGTCAACCGGTTCGGCGACGGGGGCGGATGCGCGTCGCTTGGCCTCGCGCACACGCTTGGCGGCCTGCTTGAGTTCATCGGCACCGGCGGCCGCAGCGGCGGCCTGTTCCTCGGCTGGCAGGCTGGCCACGGCGGCGGCGGCGTTGATGGACACGACGCCAGCCTTCACCGCAGCCACCAGCTCCGGCGCGCCCTGTTTCTGGATCTTCTCGATCAGCACGACCTGGTTGCTGGACAGCCGCGCTGCCTTGGCCAACGCCTCGCGGGTGGCCAGCGCGTCCTGCTCGCTCACTGGCGCCGGCGCCGGTGACGGTGCAGGCGCTGCAGGGGCGTCCATGGGGGCGTCGATGCCGGGCGGCGGAGGCGGTGTGCTGCGGGCGCGACGCTCGGCGACGATCTCGCGCTTGCGCAGCGCGAGCACGCCGCGCTGGAAGTCCGAGATGCTGCGCCGGCCCAGGTGCTGGTCGATCATCCACAGGTGCACGTCTTCCATGGAGGTGAAGCGCGTGTTCTGCACCGTCTGGAACGGCAGGCCGTGCTTGGTGCAGATGCCGTAGCGGTTGTGCCCGTCCACCAGCACGTTGCCCCACAGCACCAGCGCATCGCGGCACCCCTCGGCCAGGATGCTGCGCTCCAGCGCGTCGTGTTCCTCCGGCGTCAACGGATCGATGTAAGCCTTGAGTTCTTCGTTGACGACGATGTCCATGGAGCCAAACCCACAACCGCAAAAGAAAAAGCCGTTGAAGGTTCAACGGCTTTTTGGATCGGTGGTGGAGAGGAGGAGGATCGAACTCCCGACCTCCGCATTGCGAACGCGGCGCTCTCCCAGCTGAGCTACCCCCCCCACGCGAGCGACGCAGTATAGCCTCGTCGCGAGGCTGCTATCGTGCGCGGCCATGACGCCCCGCAAAACAGAGGCCTGGTTCGAAGCCCAGTACAACAACCGGCAACGGGTGGCCGACAGCGCCGACGTGCTGGCGCGCTGGGCAGAGGCCTCGGCACTGGTGCGCAGCCGGGCGAACTGCCAACTGGACGTGCGCTACGGCGCAGACCCGAGGCAGACGCTGGATGTCTTCAAGCCCGACCCGGCCTTTGCGGGCGGCTTCGCGCCGGTGCTGGTGATCGTGCACGGCGGCTGGTGGCGCTCGCTGGACAAGTCGGACTACAGCTTCCTGGCCGCCAGCTTCACGGACGAGGGCGCACTGGTGGTGGTGCCCAACTACGACCTGTGCCCGGCGGTGAGCATCGAACACATCGCGATGCAGCTGACCGAGGCCGTGGCCTGGGCCTGGCGGCATGCCGCCGAGCATGGCGGTGACCCCAGCCGCATCGTGTTGCTGGGGCATTCGGCCGGTGGCCACCTGGCCGCCATGTTGAGCTGCTGCGACTGGAAGCGCGTGGCCCGCGACCTGCCGCGGCGGCTGGTGCAGTCGGCGATGTCGGTCTCGGGGGTGCATGACCTGGCACCGCTGCTGCACGTGCCCTTCCTGCAAGACGACCTGCGGCTGGATGCGGCGGCCGTGCGGCGGCTGAGCCCCGTGCGCTTTCCGCCGCCGGCGGCGCCGCAGACGCTGGTGGCGCTGGCGGGGGCGCAAGATAGCGAGGAGTTCCGCCGCCAGAACCGCCTCATCCGCGAGGCCTGGGGCGCCCGCGCGGTGCCGGTATGCGACGAGCTGCCGGGCTGCAACCACTTCACGGTGCTGCACGACCTGGCCGACCCGCAGGGGCGCTCCCACCAACTGCTGCGGCAGCTGCTGGGGCTGCGCTGGTACAGCGGGCTGCTCTGAGCCGCTCCTACGCGGGCAGTGACACCGCGTCCAGCAGCTCGCTCTCGATCTGCAGCTGGGCCTTGTTGTGCTGCAGCGCGGGGCCGTCGACGAGGAAGGTGTCTTCCACGCGCTCGCCCAGCGTCGAGATCTTGGCCAGCTGCAGGTTGATGCCGTGGCGCGCCAGTACCCGCGCGATGGCGTAGAGCAGGCCGGCGCGGTCGCTGGTGCTGATGGTCAGCAGCCAGGCCGTGGCGCGCTCGTCGGGCCGCAGCGAGATGCGCGGCGAGTACGGGAAGCTCTTCACGCGGCGTGACAGCCGGCCACGCCTCGGCTCGGGCAGCGGGCCGCCGGCCTGCAGCACGGCGGCGAGCTTCTGCTCGACCATGGGCACGAGGTCGCGGTGGTGTACGTCGGCCTCCGGGCGGATGGCCTGAAAGGTGTCCAGCGCGTAGCCCTTGCGCGTCGTGTGCACCTTGGCGTCCAGGATGCTGAAGCCGGCGGTGTCGAAGTAGCCGCAGATGCGGGCGAACAGATCGGGCTGGTCGGGTGCGTAGACCAGCACCTGCAGCCCTTCGCCAATGGGCGAGGGGCGGGCGCGCACGACCGGCACGATGGTCTCGACGTGGCGCCATAGCGAGCGCGCATGCCAGGCCAGCTCGGCGCCGTCGTGCCGAGCGAAGTAGCTGACGGCCAGCGTCTTCCACAGCGGCTCCTCGGTGCCGGGCAGCTGGGAGTGCAGCGCCAGGTCCTGCCGCGCTTCCTGCTTGCGCGTCTCGATCTCCGCGTCCAGGTTCAGCGGCGCGCCGCCCAGCGCGCGCAGCGTGATGCGGTACAGGTCCTCCAGCAGCTTGCCCTTCCACGCGTTCCAGACCTTGGGGCTGGTACCGCGGATGTCGGCCACGGTCAGCAGGTACAGCGCCGTAAGGCGGCGCGTGTCGCCCACCTTGGCAGCGAAGGCGGCGATGACGTCGGGGTCGGCCAGGTCTTCCTTCTGTGCGACGCGCGACATCGTCAGGTGGTGCTCGACGAGGAACACGCACAGGGCCGTGTCCTGGGGGCTCAGGCCGTGCTGGCGGCAGAAGCGCTTCACCTCGACGGCACCCAGCTCGGAGTGGTCGCCGCCGCGGCCCTTGGCCACGTCGTGGAAGAGGGCGGCGATGTACAGCAGCTCGGGAGCGTCGAACTGGGCGGCAAGCTGCGAGCAGAACGGGTACTCGTGGACGTGCTCCGGGATGAAGAAGCGGCGCACGTTGCGCAGCACCATCAGGATGTGCTGGTCCACCGTGTAGACGTGGAACAGGTCATGCTGCATCTGCCCGACGATGGCGCGGAACACCCACAGGTAGCGGCCCAGCACGGAGGTCTGGTTCATGAGCCGGAAGGCGTGCGTCTGGCCTTCGTGGTGGCGCAGCATGGCCATGAAGGTGGCGCGGTTGACCGGGTCGCGGCGCCAGGCGGCATCCATCAGGCCGCGGGCGTTGTACAGCGCACGCAAGGTGCTGGCCGACAGGCCCTTGATGCCGGGCGTCTGCTGGTAGACGAGGAAGGTGCGCAGGATGGCGTGCGGGTCCTGCAGGTAGAGGTCGTCCGTGGCGACCTCCAGCATGCGGCCGCGGTCCAGGAAGTCGATCTGGCCCTCGATGGGGCGCAGCACGCCGGGCTCCGACTCGTTGATCTGCTCCTCCAGGTTGAGCAGCAGGATCTGGTGCAGCTGCGTGACGGCCTTGGCCGCCCAGTAGTAGCGCCGCATCAGCACTTCGGAGGCGCGCTGCGATGGCGTGCTCTCGAAGCCGAAGCTCTGCGCCACGGCCGTCTGCAGGTCGAACACGAGGCGGTCCTCGCGCCGGCCGGCCACCGCGTGCAGCCGTGCGCGGATCAGGCGCAGCTGGTTCTCGTTGCGCTGCAGCTGGCGGCTCTCGAACGGCGTGATGAGGCCGCGCTGGGCCAGTGCCTTCCACGTAGTGCCGAAGCCCGCGGCACGCGCCACCCAGATCAGCATCTGCAGGTCACGCAGGCCGCCGGGGCTTTCCTTGCAGTTGGGCTCCAGCGCGTAGGGCGTGTCGTCGAACTTGGTGTGGCGCTGCAGGCTCTCCAGCGTCTTGGCGCGGAAGAAGGCCTTGGGGTCCATCGCCTGCATGAAGCGCGCGGACATGGCCCGGAACAGACCGGCGTCGCCCGCCAGCGGCCGGGCTTCCAGCAGTGCGGTCTGGATGGTCACGTCGCCGGCCGACTCCGACAGGCATTCGGCCAGCGTGCGCACCGAGGAGCCGATCTCCAGCCCCACGTCCCAGCACGACGTGATGAAGCTCTCGATGGCGGTCTTGGCCGCGCCAGGCTGGTAGGCCTCGACGCCGTCGGGCAGCAGCACCAGCACGTCGACGTCGGAGTAGGGGAACAGCTCGCCGCGCCCGTACCCACCGACGGCCGCGAGGCTGGCGCCGTCGGGCATGCCGGCCTGCGCCCAGAGCGCGCGCAGCGTGTCGTCCACGTGGCGGGCCAGGCGGCGCAGCAGCCGCTCGGCACCGGCCTGGCTGGGGCGCTCGGCGAGGAAGCCGTCGATCAGCGCCTGCTTGCCAGACTTGAACTGCTGGCGGCGTTCAGCGAGCGTTGTCACCGGTCAGGCCGTGGCGGCGGCGGCCTGCGTGATGAAGGCCGGCGGCGGCGGGCTGCCGGCCGACAGCGTCATCACCTCGTAGCCGGTCTCGGTGACCAGCAGCGTGTGTTCCCACTGCGCGGACAGGGAGCGGTCCTTGGTGACGATGGTCCAGCCGTCGCCCAGTTCCTTGATCTCGCGGCGCCCCGCGTTGATCATGGGCTCGATGGTGAACATCATGCCCGGCACCAGCTCGTCCAGCGTGCCGGGGCGGCCGTAGTGCAGCACCTGCGGTTCCTCGTGGAAGACGCGGCCGATGCCGTGGCCACAGAACTCGCGCACGATGGAGAAGCCGGCGTTTTCGGCAAAGGTCTGGATGGCGTGGCCGATGTCGCCCAGGCGCGCGCCGGGTTTGACCTTGGCGATGCCCTTCCACATGGCCTCGTAGGTGAAGGCGCACAGGCGCTTGGCGGCGATGGAGCCGTCGCCGACGACGAACATGCGGCTGGTATCGCCATGCCAGCCGTCCTTGATGACGGTGACGTCGATGTTGACGATGTCACCGTTCTTCAGCGGCTTGTCGTTCGGGATGCCGTGGCAGACCTGATGGTTGACCGACGTGCAGATCGACTTGGGGTAGGGGATGTAGCCGGGCGGGCAGTAGTTCAGCGGCGCCGGGATGCCCTGCTGCACGTTGACGATGTAGTCGTGCGCGAGCTTGTCCAACTCGTTCGTCGTGACGCCGGGCTGGACATGCACCGTGAGCATGTCCAGGACTTCGGACGCCAGGCGCCCGGCGATGCGCATGCCTTCGACATCGGCAGCGGTCTTGATCGTGATGGCCATGGGCGAATTATCAATCCGCCCAGACCACGCTGCCGGTCTGCCACGTGGCCAGCACGACGATGCCGAACGCGATGCGGTACCAGGCGAACACGGCGAAGCTGTGGCTGGACACGTAGCGGATCAGCCAGCGGATGCACAGCAGCGCGCTGATGAACGCGAACATCAGGCCCACGGCGAACATCGGCAGGTCGGCCCAGGCCAGCGCGTCGCGCTGCTTGAGCACCGAGTAGGCGCCGGCCCCCATCAGCGTCGGAATGCCCAGGTAGAAGCTGAACTCCGTGGCCGCCTTGCGCGACAGGCCCAGCACCAGGCCGCCGATGATGGTGGCGCCCGAGCGGCTGGTGCCGGGGATCATGGCCAGGCACTGCAGCAGGCCCACCTTCAGTGCGTCCAGCGGCCGCATGTCGTCCACCGTCTCGACGCGGGCGCGGCGGCTGCCTTGCAGGTCCATGTCGCCGTACAGCCGTTTGTGGCGGCCTTCCACCCACAGGATGATGAGGCCGCCGACGATGAAGGCCAGCGCCACGGGCACCGGGTGGAACAGATGGGCCTTGATGACCTTGCCGAACGCCAGCCCCAGCACGACGGCGGGCAGGAAGGCGATCAGCACATTGAGCGCAAAGCGTTGCGCCTGCGGTTCGCCGGTGATGCCGCGCACGGTACGAGCCAGCCTCTCGCGGTATTCCCACACGACGGCGAACATCGCGCCCGTCTGCACGGCGATCTCGAACACCTTGGCCTTCTCGCCGACGAAGTTCAGCAGCGAGCCGGCGAGGATGAGGTGCCCCGTGGACGAGATTGGCAGGAACTCGGTCAGCCCTTCGACGATGCCCATGACGGCGGCTTTGATCAGCAGGATGACGTCCACGTACGGCTCCGGAAATACAAGGTTAGAAAAAGGCGGCGCAGTGTAGCCAGCCGCTTTTGCAGAACTCGTGCCCGGAACTTGCCGCATGCTGACCCCAGGGCTACATTACTGACCGTTCGGTCATTAACTCAGCTCTCTTGGCCACCGTCACCCCCCGCCAACGCCGCAAGGACGCCCGCCCGCAGGAACTGCTGGACGCGGCCCTGGCCCTGTTCGTCGAGAAGGGCTTCGCGGCCACGCGCAGCGAGGAGATTGCCGCGCGCGCCGGCGTCGCCAAGGGCACGCTGTACCGCTACTACCCGAGCAAGGACGAGCTGTTCAAGGCGATGGTGCGCGAGAACCTGTCCGTGCACATCACCGAGTCGGCCGCGCAGGCGGCGCTGCACACCGGCTCCATCGCCGACCTGCTGCACCAGATGATGCGCGCCTGGTGGGCCAAGGTGGGGCATGGCAATGCCGGCGTGGTGTGCAAGGTCATGATGGTGGAAGCCCGCCATTTCCCCGAGCTGGCGCGCTTTTACGTGGACGAGGTCATCAAGCCCTCGCAGAACCTCATCGGCGGCCTCATCGAGCGCGGCATCCGCAGCGGCGAGTTCCGCGCCGTGCCCGTGGAGGCGACGGTGCACCTCCTGATCGCGCCCATGCTGCACATGCTGCTGCACGAGCACTCGTTCGGCGAGCACGACATCTGCCACCAGACCATGAGCGCCGAGGATTTGCTGGACGCCCAGATGGCGCTGCTGCTGCATGGTCTGCTCGCCGCGCCGCCGCGCACCTAGAATTTTGGTTTTTGTCCCGCCGACCCGCGCGCCCCGGAGAACCAGATGAACGTCGAACAAGCCCGCTTCAACATGATCGAGCAGCAGATCCGCCCCTGGGACGTGCTCGACCCCAGCGTGCTGGAGCTGCTGCACGTCGTGCACCGCGAGGATTTCGTGCCCGAGGCGCACAAGTCGCAGGCCTTTGTCGACGTCGAGCTGCCGCTGACCGCCACGCGCCGCATGCTGGCGCCCAAGGTCGAAGCCCGCCTGCTGCAGGAGCTGAAGGTGCAGCGCCACGAGAAGGTGCTGGAGATCGGCGCCGCCACGGGCCACCTGGCCGCGCTGCTGGGCCACAGGGCGCAGCGCGTCGTCGCCGTCGAGGCCGACGCCGGCCTGGCTGCGCAGGCCGCCGCCAACCTCAAGCGCACCGGCGTGCTGAACGTCAGCGTGTTGAACCAGGATGGCGTCGCCGGCGTGGCCGCCGAGGAGCCCTTCGATGTCATCCTGCTGTCCGGCTCCGTCGCCGCGGTGCCGCAGGCGCTGCTGAACCAGCTCAAGGTGGGTGGCCGCCTGGCGGCCATCGTTGGCGGCGAGCCCGTCATGCGCGCCGTGCTCGTCACGCGCAAGGGCGCCAGCGAATTCAGCTCCGTGGAGATGTTCGACACGGTCGCCGGCCGCCTGCCCGGCTTCGCCGAAGCCCCGGCGTTCAGCTTCTGAAGCACTGACCTTGGACGCCGCCCGTCGCTGCCAGACGCCGCCTGACGCCTTTTCGGGGCAACTCGTCACATGGCTTCAGTCATCGGCGGGCTTTGCGTCTATAACCCGGGCCGCTGTTTAAATCACTGCTCCAGCCAAGGAATCCCATGCCCTTCGTTCCCGCCCAACGTCCGATCCTGCAACCGCTGGCCCTTGCCGTCGGCCTTCTGCTCGCGGGCGCGGCCCAGGCCCAGAGCCTGCAGGAGCTTTACGACGCGGCCCGGGGCTACGACGCGACCTACCTCGCCAGCAAGGCGACCGCGGATGCCGCGGCCGCCCGCGCCGCGCAGGCCGAGGCGCTGACCCGCCCGACGCTGGGGCTGTCGGCCTCGGGCACCGAGGCGCGCACCGAGCCGCCCAGCGGCAACGGCGTCACGGCCCGCACGCTGACGGCCGGTCTGCAGGGCAAGTATTCGGTCTACAACGCCGCCAACGCGCCCACCATCGACAAGGCTCGCCGCGGCTACGCGGTGGCGCAGGCCGACCTGGAGTCCGCCGAGCAGGATCTCATCGTGCGCCTGGCCACGGCTTATTTCGACGTGCTGGCCGCGAAGGACGCGCTGTCCACCACACAAGCCAACAAGGCGGCCATCTCGGAGCAGCTGGCGTCGGCCAAGCGCAACTTCGAGGTGGGCACGGCCACCATCACCGACACCCGCGAAGCGCAGGCCAAGTACGACCTGGCCGTTGCGCAGGAGCTGGCGGCGGACAACGACCTGCGCGTCAAGCGCGTCACGCTGGACCAGTTCGTCGGTCGCGTCGGTGTGGAGCCCAAGGGGCTGGCCCAGCCGGTGGCGCTGCCGGCGCTGCCCAGCAACGTCGTGGACACCTGGGTGGCCACGGCCGATGACCAGCACCCGGCGGTGCGCAAGGCACGCCTGGGCCTGGAGGTGGCACAGCTGGACACCCAGATCGCCCGCGCCGGCGAGCGGCCCACGCTGGACGCCAGCGCCACGCTGGGCGGCCAGAACCTGCACAACAGCCTGAGCGGCCTGGCGGCGCAGTCGTCGGGGGTGGGCACCACGAAAAACGCCAGCATCGGCCTGACGCTGACCTACCCGCTCTACACCGGCGGCCTGACGCAGAACCGCATCAAGGAAACGCTGGTGCTGGAAGACAAGGCCCGCAACGACCTGGACTTCGCGCGTCGCAGCGTTGCCGAAGCCACGCGCCGCGCCTTCTTCGGCGTGCAGTCGCTGAAGGCCCAGGTCGCCGCCTACGAGGCCGCCGAGTCGTCCACCAAGCTCGCGCTGGAAGCCACGCAGCTGGGCTACAAGGTGGGCGTGCGCGTGAACCTGGACGTGCTGAACGCCCAGACGCAGCTCTACTCCACGCAGCGTGACCTGGCCAAGGCGCGCTACGACGTGGTCGTCAACAGCCTCAAGCTGCGCCAGGCCTCCGGCCAGCTGCGCGCCGAGGACCTGAGCGCCGTCAACACGCTGCTGGCCAAGTAAGCCGCCTTGGCGGTTGCCAGCCACCCCGCTGCGGCGGGGTTTTTCACGCCCGACCGGCGCCGATGACGTTGAGCGGAATCTTCAGGTAGCTGACGCCGTCGTCCTCGGGCGGGGGCACCTGGCCGGCGCGGATGTTGACCTGGATGGACGGCAGGATCAGCGTGGGCACGTCCAGCGTCGCGTCGCGTGCCTGGCGCATCTGTACGAACTGCGCCTCGCTGATGCCGTTGCGCACGTGGATGTTGGCTGCGCGCTGCTGCGCCACGGTGCTTTCCCAGGCCGGCGCGCGGCCGGCGGGCGGGTAGTCGTGGCAGACGAACACGCGCGTCTCGGGCGGCAGCGCGAGGATGCGCTGCACGGACGCGTACAGCGCGCGTGCATCGCCGCCGGGAAAGTCGGCGCGGGCTGTGCCGACGTCCGGCATGAACAGCGTGTCGCCGACGAACACCGCGCCGTCCACGACATAGGCCATGTCGGCCGGCGTGTGACCCGGCACCAGCAGCGCCTGCGCCGGTGTCTCGCCGATGTGGAACACCTCGCCGTCCTGGAACAGGTGGTCGAACTGCGTGCCGTCGGGCAGGAAGCCGCGCTCCAGGTTGAAGAGCTTCTTGAACGTCGCCTGCACCTGCGTGATGTGCTCGCCGATGGCGATGCGGCCGCCGAGCTGCTGCTGCAGGTAGCGGGCGCTGGACAGGTGGTCGGCGTGCGCGTGGGTTTCCAGGATCCACTGCACGGTGAGGCCCTGCTCGCGCACATGGGCGATGAGCCGGTCGGCCTGCTGCGTGGCGGTGCGGCCCGACTTGAAGTCGAAGTCCAGCACGGGGTCCACGATGGCGGCGCAGCGGCTGGCGGTGTCGGCAATGACGTAGGAGACGGTCCAGGTCTTGTCGTCGAAGAAGGCCTGGACGGTGGTGCTGGTGGCCATGCGGGCTCCCGGTTGGTTCAATCTGTTGACGAATAATATATTTGTTTGCATAATGAAGTCAACGTCACGGAGCCCGCCATGTCCGATCCCGTCATCGACACCCCCACGTTGCGCCGCGCCGCCGGCCAGGCCGTCAGCGCCCTGAAGCTGCTGGCCAACGAAGACCGCCTGCTGCTGCTGTGCCAGCTGTCGCAGGGGGAAATGTCCGTCAGCGAGCTGGAGGAGGTGCTGGGCATCCGCCAGCCGACGCTGTCGCAGCAGCTGGGTGTGCTGCGCGGGGAGGGCGTGGTGGACACGCGCCGCGACGGCAAGCGCATCTTCTACAGCGTGGCCGACCCGCGCCTGCTGCAGGTGCTGGCCGTGCTGTACGACCTCTATTGCCCCAAGGAGTGAGCGATGAACATCGCCTGGCATGACTTCACGCCCGTGGCCTCGCTGGCCGGCGGGGCGCTCATCGGCCTCGCGGCCGCGCTGTTCGTGCTGCTGAACGGCCGCATCGCCGGCATCAGCGGCGTGCTGGGCGGGCTGTTGCGGCCCGTGCGCGGCGATGTGGGCTGGCGGCTCGCGTTCGTGCTGGGGCTGGTGGGCGCGCCGCTCGCGTATGCGCTGTTCACCGCGGTGCCGCTGCCGCGCATAGACGCCGGCTGGCCCACGCTGGTGCTGGCCGGGCTGCTGGTGGGCGTGGGCACGCGCTACGGCGCCGGCTGCACCAGCGGGCACGGGGTCTGCGGCCTGTCCCGGCTGTCGCCCCGCTCGCTGGCGGCCACGCTGGCCTTCATGGGAGCCGGTTTTGCCACCGTGTTCCTGCTGCGTCACGTTGTTGGTTTCTGAGGAGCTGCCATGTCCATCTTCACGTCGTTGCTGGCGGGTCTCGTGTTCGGCCTGGGCCTGATCCTGTCGGGCATGGCCAGCCCGGCCAAGGTGCTGGGCTTTCTGGACCTGGCCGGCGCCTGGGATCCGTCGCTGGCGCTGGTCATGGTGGGCGCCATCGCGGTGGGGCTGCTGGCCTTCACGATCGCGCGGCGGCGCGAGGCCACGCTGCTGGGCCTGCCTCTGCGGCTGCCGACGGCCCGTGTCATCGACCGCCGCCTGCTTGTCGGCAGCCTGATGTTTGGCGCCGGCTGGGGGCTGGCGGGCTTCTGCCCGGGGCCGGCGCTGGTGGCGCTGGGCATGGGCGAGCTGAAGGCGGTGGTGTTCGTCGCCGCAATGCTGGCCGGCATGGGCCTGTTCGAGCTGCTTGAGCAGCGCGGGAAGGCCTGAGCCATGGGCATGGACGGCGGCTGGGCCGGCGTGGCGCTGACGCTGGCGGTGCTGGGCCTGTACGAGGCGGTGCTGGTGCTGCCGCGGCAGCGTCTCGCGCCGGCCCCGGCGCGTCACGCCGGGCTGCGGGAGGACTGGCTGGGCGTCGTCTCGGCGCAGCCGGGCTCGGAGCTGCTGGCTGTGCAGACGCTGCGCAATTCGCTGATGTCGGCGACGCTGCTGGCGTCCACCGCCGCGCTGGCGCTGATGGGTACGGCCACGCTGACGGCGCCGTCGCTGCACGACGGCCTGGCCAGCCCGGGGCCTCGGCTGGTGCTGGAGCTGGTGCTGCTGGCGCTGCTGTCGGCGTCGCTGGTGGCCACGCTGATGGCGGTGCGCTTCTACAACCATGCCGGCTTCGTCGTCGGCATGCCGGTGGCCTCGCCGGCGCGGGTGCGCTGGGCGGACGTCGGCGTGCGCTACGTGCGCCGTGCCGGGGTGCTGTACGGCGTGGGGCTGCGCCAGCTGGTGCTGGTGGTGCCGGTCATTGCGGCGTTGCTGGCACCCGCCGCCGGGCCGGTGGCGGCGGCGCTGGTGGTGGCGGTGCTGGTTGCGCTGGACCGCTTCGGCGACGACGCCGCGCCGGGCTGACCGGCGGGCGCCAAACAGGCGCCAAAATCCGCGCCCATGCTGTTCCTGCTTTCGCCCGCCAAATCCCTTGACTACGACACGCCGACGCCGCCCGAACTGGCCGACGCGTTGACCCGCCCGCAGTTCCTGGACGACACCGCGGCACTCATCGACGTGCTGCGCACCAAGTCCGTGGCCGAGGTGCGCGAGCTGATGGACCTGTCCGAGCCGCTGGCGCAGCTCAACGTCGATCGCTACGCCGCCTGGCGTCTGCGCTTCACCGACAGGAACAGCAAGCCGGCCGTGTTGGCGTTCAACGGCGACGTCTACGACGGGCTGGACGCGAAGACGCTGTCCGCCGACGACATCGCGTGGGCTCAAGCGCATGTGCGCATGCTGTCGGGCCTGTACGGCATCCTGCGGCCGCTGGACCGCATGCAGCCCTACCGGCTGGAGATGGGCACGCGGCTGGCCACGCCGGCAGGCGCCAGCCTGTACGACTGGTGGGGCGACCGTCTGGCGCTGCACCTGAACAAGCTGGTGGCGGGCGAGAAGGCGCCGGTCATCGTGAACCTCGCGTCGCAGGAATACTTCCGCGCCGCCGATCGCAAGGTGCTCAAGCCCAGGGTGGTCGACTGCCAGTTCGAGGACTGGAAGAACGGCGACTACAAGATCATCAGCTTCTTCGCCAAGCGCGCCCGGGGTCTGATGGCACGGTTTGCGATTCAGCAGCGCCTGGAGACGCCCGACGGTCTCAAGGATTTCAATCTGGACGGCTATCGTTGGGCCCCCGAAGCGTCCACCCCCGAAAGCCTGGTCTTCCGCCGCAAGTCATGAGCCAACAAGTCATCACCCCCGAACTGTGCGAATGGATCGCCGAGCAGTCGCGCGCCGGCCATGCGTCCGAGAACATCCTCGCGGCCATGTTGGGCAGCGGCTGGGACGAGCCCGTCGCCCGCGACGCGCTGGCGCGTACGCTGGGCCAGGCCGGCGCGGCGGCGCCGGTCGATGGCGCCACGCCCGGCATGCCCGAGCCGGACCTGACGCGCTTCGCGCCGGTCGTGGATGCTGGCGACCGCGCCGTCAAGGTCTTGATGGCGCTGCGCCAGCCGCGCGTCGTCGTGTTCGGCGACCTGCTGTCGGAGGCCGAGTGCGACGGCGTCATCGAGCTGGCGACAAAGCGCCTGGCGCGCTCCGAGACGGTGGCCACCGCGTCGGACGGCAGCGAGGTGAACGCTGCCCGCACCAGCGACGGGATGTTCTTCGAGCGCTGCGAGAACGAGCTGATCCGCCGCGTCGAGTCGCGCATCGCGACGCTGCTGCGCTGGCCGCTGGACCATGGCGAAGGCCTGCAGGTGCTGCGCTACCGCCCCGGCGCCGAGTACCAGCCGCACTACGACTACTTCGACCCTGGCCACGTCAGCACGCCCAACATCCTCAAGCGCGGCGGGCAGCGCGTGGGCACGCTGGTCATCTACCTGAACACGCCGGTGGCCGGTGGCTCGACGGTCTTCCCGGACATCGGCCTGGACGTGGCACCTGTGAAGGGCAACGCGGTGTTCTTCAGCTACGACCGGCCGCATCCGTCCACGCAGACGCTGCATGGCGGCTCGCCCGTCATCGAGGGCGAGAAGTGGGTGGCGACCAAATGGCTGCGCCAGGGCGTCTTCAACTGACGCCCGGGCGGCCCAGGGCTCAGGCGGTGGCCGCGATCAGCGCCACCAGCCCCGTGGCCAGAGCGCCCAGCCCGATGAAGTAGAAGCCGCTGAGCGCCAGGCCGCGCAGCAGCGCGCCCCACCAGCCCAGCCCGTAGACGCGACGCATGGCCGCCAGGCCATGGCCGAACACGGCGAACACCATCACGCCCTCCAGCCCGGTGCCCACGGCCAGCAGCAGGGCCAGGAACCACAGGCTGTGGGTGTGCAGCGAGAACACGAAATGCTCGGCGTAGCGCCGGCCGCTGCCGATGAAGGCCAGCAGCAGCAGGGCGGCGAAGACGGGCTGCATCGCCAGCATCGCGTAGGGTGCCAGCGCGCGCGTGCGGGCCTTCCACTGCTCCAGCGTCATGGACTGCGCCTTCTTCGCGAGCCGCGTGAACCAGCCGGACGCGCCCGTGCAGTCGCCCGCCGCGGCCATGTCGCAGTCGGCCAGCTTGGTCGTCATCTTCCAGCGCTCGGCGGCGCTCGCGCCCTTGGCGATGGCCTCCGCCGCGGCGGCCGTTTCCGCCGGCGTGGCGCCGGGCTTCACGCGCAGCGTGACCGGCTTGCCGGCCTCGGCGCTGCCGACGATGGCCGGGTCGACCTCGACGACCTGCGTTGGCCCCTGCGGCAGCAGCGCCCAGCCGACGAAGAAGATGAAGCTGGCGCTGAGGTACACCCGCAGCGGCAGCACGTAGCGCCGGCGGGCACCATGGAAGTAGGCATTGGTCAGGTGGCCGGGCAGCGCGATCAGCGCCCACAGCGTGCGCCACAGCGGGCCGTCGAACGCGACGTAGTGGCCCAGGTACTCGGTGAACATCTCGCGCACCGACGGCGGGTGCAGGTCGGTCTCCTGCCCGCAGTGGCCGCAGTAGACGGGCCGCGGCCTGGCCAGCGTGTAGTGGCAGTTGCGGCAGTAGGGCAGCTCGGGGGCGTGGGCGTGTTTGCTCATGCGGACAGCAGTTTGTGGATCAGGTCGGGCGTGCTGGCGGCCTGGTATTTCTTCATCAGGCGCGCACGGTACACGTCCACCGTGCGGTGGCTGATGCCCAGCCGGCGGCCGATGAGCTTGCTGGTCAGCCCGTCGATGAGCAGCGCGGCGATCTCGCGCTCGCGCGGCGTCAGCTCGGCGGTCAGGCCGCGGCGGGCGGACAGGTCCTCGAAGCTCCAGATGCCGCGCGCGTGCGGATCGCGCGGGTCCAGCGCCCGGCCGATGACGTGGCACCAGAACAGGCTGCCGTCGAAGCGCTTCATGACGCGGTCGTCGCCGTAGCGGCCCTGCCGGTCCAGGCTGGCGACGATGCGCTCGCCGGTGCGCTGGTACTCGTCGGGCGAGGGGTAGAGCTGCTCGAAGCTGTGGCCCACGAGCTGCTCGCGGCGGGCGCCGAAGATGGCCAGCACATGCTGGTTGCAGTCGCGCACGATGCGCTGCTCGGAGAGGATGAGGCCGATGGGCGCCAGCTCGAAGGCCAGGCGGTAGTCGGGCAGGGCGGCGGCGGGCGGCAAGGGCGTGTCGGGCAGGCTCGGCCGGGAGGGCAGCCCGTGCGTGGGCCGGAAGGATTAGGCGATTCTACGTAACGCCATACGTAGCTCTGCCCGGCTACGCTGTGCGCCTTCTGTGACCCCCCAGATGGAGACAGCGGCATGAACAAGGTGTACCCGAGCGCTGACGAAGCGCTTCGCGGCGTCGTGAAGGACGGGCAGTTGCTGGCCGTCGGCGGCTTCGGGCTGTGCGGCATTCCCGAGGCGCTGATCGCGGCGCTGCGCGACAGCGGCGTGAAGGGCCTGACGGTCATCTCCAACAACGCCGGCGTGGACGGCTTTGGCCTGGGCCAGCTGCTGGAGACGCGCCAGATCACCAAGATGATCTCCAGCTACGTCGGCGAGAACAAGGAGTTCGAGCGCCAGTACCTGGCGGGCGAGCTGGCGCTGGAGTTCACGCCGCAGGGCACGCTGGCCGAGAAGCTGCGCGCCGGTGGCGCGGGCATCCCGGCCTTCTTCACGAAGACCGGCGTGGGCACGGTCGTCGCCGAAGGCAAGGAGCTGCGCGAGTTTGACGGCGAGACCTACGTCATGGAGCGGGCGCTGGTGCCGGAGGTGTCGCTGGTGAAGGCCTACAAGGCCGACAAGAGCGGCAACCTCGTGTTCCGCCGCACCGCGCGCAACTTCAACCCGGCCGTCGCGATGGCGGGCAAGCTGACCATCGTCGAGGTGGAACAGCTCGTCGAGACCGGCGAGCTGGACCCGGACGCGGTCCATCTGCCGGGCATCTACGTGCACCGCATCGTCGTGAACGCCAATCCGGAAAAGCGGATTGAAAAGGTGACGCTGTCGCCATCTAAGGACAAGGGGACAGACCGCCCGAGCGAAGCGAGTAGCTCTGTCTCCCTCACTTCGAAAAAGGACTGAGCCATGGCCTGGACGCAAGATCAGATGGCCGCCCGCGCGGCCCAGGAGCTGGAGGACGGCTTCTACGTGAACCTCGGCATCGGCATCCCGACGCTGGTGGCCAACCATGTGCCGGCGCACAAGGAAGTCTGGCTGCAGAGCGAGAACGGCATGCTGGGCATCGGCCCGTTCCCGACCGAGGACCAGGTCGACGCCGACCTCATCAACGCCGGCAAGCAGACCGTCACGACGCTGCCCGGCAGCAGCATCTTCGGCAGCCACGACAGCTTCGCGATGATCCGCGGCGGCAAGATCAACCTGAGCATCCTGGGCGCCATGCAGGTCAGCGGCAAGGGTGACCTGGCCAACTGGATGATCCCGGGCAAGATGGTCAAGGGCATGGGCGGCGCCATGGACCTGGTGGCCGGCGTGAAGCGCGTCATCGTGCTGATGGAGCATGTGGCGCGCAAGAAGGACGGCACCGAGGATCTGAAGATCATCCCCGAATGCACGCTGCCGCTGACCGGGGTGGGCGTGGTGGACCGCATCATCACGGACCTGGGCGTGTTCGACGTCGTTCCCGAGGGGCTCAAGCTCGTCGAGCTGGCCGAAGGCGTGACACGCGAGTTCGCACAAAGCAAGACGGGCGTACCCCTGATTTGAATTGCGTGAAGTGTTTCGGCAGGTAAGTCTGACAACCATTGTCACGTTCGGGCCGTGATGGGCGCGCAGGAGGGGCCGGGTTTGGAGATCATCCGGCCCGCCCATCTTTCGCCACCTCATGCCTGATTTGTCTGACCTGCCCGCGCTCGCCGAGCCGCCATCGCCCGACGACGCCTCGTCGCCCCTGACCCCGGCAGCCGCCGCGCTGGCCGCAGCGTCGTTGTTGAGTGCCTGCGGCGGCGGTGGTGGCGGCACGGCCCCCAGCAGCGGGGGCGCGCCCGGCGCCGGCGCCACCGCTGCGCCGCCTCCGCCGCCACCCAACGACGCCGAGGCCGCCCGCTTCCTCGCGCAGGCCGGCTTCGCCGCGACGTCGGCCGACATTGCCACCGTCAAGGCCAACGGCTATGCCGCCTGGCTGGACGCGCAGTTCGCCATGCCGGTGAGCGCGGGTCATTTCGACTGGATGGTGGAGAAGGGCTATGCGGTCGAGGCCAACCGCAACAGCTTCGCGGGGCTGGACAACACGCTGTGGCGCAAGCTGATGTCGGCGCCCGACACGCTGCGCCAGCGCGTGGTGCTGGCGCTTTCGGAGATCTTCGTCGTCTCCATGAACGGCCTGCCGGTGCAGTGGCGTGGACTGATGGGCGCGGCCTACCTGGACCTGCTGGAGCAGCATGCGTTCGGCAACTACCGCGCGCTGCTGGAGGCGGTGACGCTGTCGCCGGCCATGGGCGTCTACCTGAACCTGCGCGGCAACCAGAAGGAAGATCCCAAGACCGGCCGCGTGCCCGACGAGAACTACGCCCGCGAGGTGATGCAGCTGTTCAGCATCGGCCTCGTGCAGCTCAGCGCCGACGGCACGCCCAAGGCGGGCGGCGACGGCAAGCCACTGGAGACCTACTCCCAGGCCCAGATCACCGAGCTGGCCCGCGTCTTCACCGGCTGGGACTACGACGGCGCCAGCGCCACCGACCCGGCCTATGTGAGGAAGCCGCTGATCAACGTGCCGGCGCGCTTCGCCACCGGCGCAAAGAAGGTGCTCGGGGTGGACATCCCGTCCACCGCCGACGGCCCCACCGCCATGAAGACCGCCCTGGACACGCTGGCCAACCACGCCAACGTGGGGCCGTTCATCGGCCGCCAGCTCATCCAGCGGCTGGTGGCCTCGCATCCCAGCCCGGCCTACGTCGGCCGCGTGGCGGCCGTGTGGGCCAACAACGGCGCCGGCGTGCGCGGTGACCTGAAGGCCGTGGTGCGTGCCATCCTGCTCGACACCGAGGCCCGCAGCGTGCCCACCGGCAACGCCGGCGGCAAGCTGCGCGAGCCGGTGCTGCGGCTGCTGCACTGGGGGCGCAGCTTCGGCGCCACGTCACCCACCGGCGTCTGGAACATCGGCGATACCACCAACCCCGCCACGCGGCTGGGCCAGAGCCCGCTGCGCAGCGGCTCGGTGTTCAACTTCTTCCGCCCCGGCTACGTGCCGCCGGGCTCCACGCTGGGGATCAACGGCGTCCCGGCGCCCGAGTTCCAGCTCTGCAACGAGAGCACGGCCGCGGGTTATCTCAACTTCCTGCAGACGGCCATCGCCAGCGGCGTGGGCGAGGTCAAGGCCAGCTACACCGCCGAGGTGGCGCTGGCCGCCGACGCGCCCGCGCTGGTCGCGAGCCTCGCGCTGCGGCTGGGCGGCGGCGGCATCTCGGCGGCCACGGAGTCGGCCGTCGCGACCGCCATCGCCACCATCGCCGCCACCACCGACGCCGGCAAGCTCAACCGCGTGTACGCAGCCATCCTGATGCTGATGGCCTGCCCCGAGTACCTGGTGCAGAAATGAAACTCAACCGTCTCCCCGAACTGCAGCGCCGCGAGTTCCTGCGCCGCGCCTCCGCCGTCGGCATTGCCGGCACCGCCGCGCCGTGGGCGCTGTCGCTGGCCGGCATCGGCGAGGCCGCCGCGGCCACCGTGCCGGGCGACTACAAGGCGCTGGTGTGCCTGTTCCTGTACGGCGGCAACGACTACGGCAACACGCTGGTGCCCTACGACCAGCCCAGCTACGACGCCTACGCGGCCATCCGCCAGACGCTGGCCACACCGCGCGACACGCTGGCCGCCACCGCGCTGCCCGCCGTGGGGGGGCGCCAGATGGCGCTGGCGCCGCAGCTGGGCAGGCTCAAGGGCCTGTGGGATGCCGGCAAGCTGGCCGTGCAGCTCAACGTCGGCACGCTGGTGCAGCCCACCACGCTGGCGCAGTACAAGGCCAAGAGCGTGCCGCTGCCGCCCAAGCTGTTCTCGCACAACGACCAGCAGTCCGTCTGGCAGGCCAGCTCCCCCGAGGGCGCCACGTCCGGCTGGGGCGGCCGGCTGGGCGACCTGTTCATGAACGGCAACGGCACGTCCACGTTCACCTGCATGAACGTGTCCGGCAACGCCGTCTTCATGGCCGGCAAGCAGGCGGTGCAGTACCAGGTCTCCACGTCGGGCGCGGTGCCCATCAACGGCGTCACGAAATCGCTGTTCGGCTCGGCGGCCTGCTCCACGGCGCTGCGCGCGCTGATCACGGCAGACCGCACGCACTGGATGGAGGCCGAGCTCAACCGCGTCGTCAAGCGCTCGGTGGACGCGCAGGCCACGCTGTCCACCGCGCTGGCCGGCGCGCCGGCGTTCACGACGCCGTTCGACACGAGCAGCCTGTCCACGCAGCTGCAGATGGTGGCCAAGCTCATCGCCGCGCGGCAGGCGCTGGGTGCGACGCGGCAGGTGTACTTCGTGTCCATCGGCGGCTTCGACCTGCACGACCTGCTCGTCGCGCAGCACCCGGGGCTGCTGACGCAGATCAGCGACGCGATGGCCAGCTTCTACGCCGCCACCGCCGAGCTGGGCGTGGCCGACAAGGTCACCACCTTCACCGCCAGCGACTTCGGCCGCACGCTGACCAGCAACGGCGACGGCAGCGACCACGGCTGGGGCAGCCACCACTTCGTCATGGGCGGCGCCGTCAAGGGCGGGCGCTTCTACGGCACGCTGCCGTCGGTCAGCGTCAACGGGCCGGACGACGTGGGCCAGGGCCGGCTGCTGCCCACCACGTCGGTGGACCAGCTCGCCGCGACGCTGGCGACGTGGATGGGCGTGTCGGCCACCGACCTGCCGCTGGTGCTGCCGCAGATCGGCAACTACAGCCAGCGCGACCTGGGCTACTTCTGACACGGCGCGGGCCGGCTGCCTAAGATGGCCGCATGCCCCCCTTGAAGACCCTCTGCATCGCCGCGCTGCTGGCCGCGGCCGGCGCGACGGCGCAGCCCGTCGAGCAGCCCGAGGCTGCCACCACGCGCACGGCCCCGCCGGCCGGGATGACCGCGCCGGCCCAGCGCTTCGCCGTCACGGCCGCCAACCCGCTGGCCGCGCAGGCGGGCCTGCAGATGCTGCGCGCCGGCGGCTCGGCCGTCGATGCGGCGATTGCCGTGCAGGCCGTGCTGGGGCTGGTGGAGCCGCAGTCCAGCGGCATCGCCGGCGGCGCCTTCCTGCTGCACTGGGACGGCCGCCAGGTGCAGACCTTCGACGGCCGCGAGACGGCGCCGGCCGCTGCCACGCCCGAGCTGTTCCTCAAAGCGGACGGCAAGCCGCTGGCGATGCGCGACGCGATCATGAGCGGCCTGTCCACCGGCGTGCCGGGTGTGCTGGCCATGTTGGCCGATGCGCACAAGTTGCACGGCAAGCTGCCCTGGGCGCGGTTGTTCGAGCCCGCCATCGCGCTGGCCGAGCAGGGTTTTGCGATCAGCCCGCGGCTGTTCGAGTTGGCGTCCAGCGAGGCCGCGCTGCGGCAGGACCCGCAGGCCGGGCCGTATCTGTTCGACACCGCCGGCAACGCCAAACCCGTTGGCACGCTGCTGAAGAACCCGGCCTACGCGGCCGTGCTGCGCGGCGTGGCGAAGCAGGGCGCCCGCGGCTTCTACGAGGGCGCCGTGGCCGAGGACATCGTGCGCCGCGTGAAGCACCATGCGCGGCCGGGCCTGCTGAGCGCGGCCGATCTGGCCGGCTACCGGCCGCTGCAGCGCCCGCCGCTGTGCAATGACTGGCGGGGTTATAGCGTCTGCGGCTTCGGGCCGCCGACGTCGGGCCACCTGACGCTGATGCAGATCCTGGGCCTGCTCGACACCCAGCCGCTGGCGCGGGCCGCCAGGGGTGTGACGGCCGACTGGATGCACGCCTACGCCGAGTCCGCCAAGCTCGCGTTCGCCGACCGCGCGCAGTTCATCGGCGACCCGGCCTTCGTGCCCGCGCCCGGCGGCGACTGGCAGAACCTGCTCGCGCCGGCCTATCTGAAGGAGCGCGGCGCGTTGATCGGCGAGCGCGCGATGCCGCCGGCCGTGGCCGGGCAGCCCGGCGTCAGGCTGGCGTTCGCGCCGCAGGCCGAGCAGCTGGAGGCCGGCACCAGCCACATCAGCGTCGTCGACGCGCAAGGCCATGCGGTGGCGATGACCACCAGCGTCGAGTCTGCGTTCGGCAACCGCGTCATGAGCGATGGCGGCACGGGGCTGGCCGGCGGCTTCATGCTGAACAACCAGCTGACCGACTTCTCGCTGAACCCGGCGGGCGCCGATGGCAAGCCGGTCGCCAACCGCGTGGAGGCCGGCAAGCGCCCGCGCTCCAGCATGGCGCCCACGCTGGTGTTCGACCGCACGGGCCGGCTCGTCATGGTGGCCGGCTCGCCGGGCGGGCCGGTCATCATCCACTACGTCGCCAAGGTGCTGACCGGCGCGCTGGCCTGGGGGCTGCCGGCGCAGCGGGCGGTGGACCTGCCCAACTTCGGCCACTTCAACGGCGGCTCGCTGATCGTGGAGCGCGGTGCGCTGACGGCCGCGCAGCTGGCCGAACTGCGTGGCCGCGGCCATGCCGTCATCGAGACCGACCTGACCAGTGGCCTGCAGGTGCTGTTGCGCACGCCGGACGGCTGGGTGGGCGGCGCGGACCCGCGCCGTGAGGGCGTGGTGCTGGGCGAGTAGCCAGCCGCCCGGCCGTCCTGCACCGGGACGGCGCCTTGTCCCACACCGCGCGGGGGGCTGCGACACCTAGTCTGCGGCGCTAGCCAGCTGTGTGGAGCAAGCCATGAACGATGCCGGGGCGTGTGTGTCACGCCGTGAAGTGCTGATCGCGACCGCCGCCTCGGCCGCGCTGACGACGGCCGAGGCCGCCGACGCGCAGGCGGCCTTGACGCCCGCCGCCGCGCTGCCAGCCACGCAGGCGCGCGTGACGCTGGAGGTCAACGGCCAGCTGCGCACCGTGGACGTGGACACGCGCACGACGCTGCTGGACCTGCTGCGCGAACAGCTCCAGCTCACCGGCACGAAGAAGGGCTGCGACCACGGCCAGTGCGGCGCCTGCACGGTGCTGCTGGACGGGCGGCGCATCAACAGCTGCCTGATGCTGGCCGTCATGGCGCCGGGCGCCCGGGTCACCACCATCGAGGGGCTCGGCGAGCCCGGCCGGCTGCACCCGCTGCAGGCCGCGTTCATCGCCAAGGACGGCTACCAGTGCGGCTACTGCACGCCGGGCCAGATCTGCTCGGCCGTCGGCATGCTGGACGAGCTGCAACGCGGCATGCCCAGCCATGCGACGCCCGACCTTGCCGCGCGGCCGCTGCTGTCGGCCGACGAACTGCGCGAACGCATGAGCGGCAACCTGTGCCGCTGCGGCGCTTACGCCAACATCGCCGAGGCCATCACTTCGGTGGCCGGAGGTGCCGCATGAAGGCCTTCAGCTTCGAACGCGCCCGCACGCCGGCCGAGGCGGCCGCGGCCGTGGCGGGCCGCCCCGACGCCCGCTTCATCGCCGGCGGCACCAACCTGCTGGACCTGATGAAGCTGCAGATCGAGGCGCCGGCCCACCTCGTCGACGTCAACGCGCTGGGCCTGGATCGCATCACCGCGGCGCCGGGCGGCGGCCTGCGCATCGGCGCGCTGGTGCGCAACAGCGACCTCGCCGCCGACGCGGCCGTGAAGCGCGACTACCCGGTGCTCAGCCGCGCGCTGCTGTCCGGCGCCTCGGGCCAGCTGCGCAACCGGGCGACGACGGCCGGCAATCTGCTGCAACGCACCCGCTGCCCCTACTTCTACGACACCGCACAGCCCTGCAACAAGCGCCAGCCCGGCAGCGGCTGCAGCGCCGTGGGCGGGGTGTCGCGGTCGCTGGCGGTCATCGGCGGCAGCGCGGCCTGCATCGCCACCCACCCCAGCGACATGGCGGTGGCGATGCGCGTGCTGGACGCGCAGGTCGAGACCGTGCGGCCCGACGGCCAGTCGCGCCGCATCCCCATCGCCGACTTCCATGCGCTGCCGGGCGACACGCCGCAGGTGGAGCACGCGCTGGCGCATGGCGAGCTGATCACCGCCGTGCTGCTGCCGGCGCCCGTCGAGGGCGTGCATGTCTACCGCAAGGTGCGCGACCGGGCGTCGTACGCCTTCGCCCTCGTGTCGGTGGCGGCCATCCTGCAGCGCGACGGCAGCGGCCGCGTGGCCTTCGGCGGCGTGGCGCCCAAGCCCTGGCGCGTGGAGGCGGCCGAGCCGCTGCTGGCCCAGGGCGCGCGCGCGTTTGCGGCGCAGGCCTTTGCCGGTGCGAGGCCGGCCGACGACAACGCCTTCAAGCTGCCGCTGGCCGAGCGGACGCTGGCCGGCATCCTCCACGCTGCAAAGGCGACGTCATGAGATTCGACCAACCCGCCACCACCAACCCGATCGACCAGGGCCGCGTCGTCGGCCGGCCCACGCCGCGCATCGACGGGCCGCTCAAGACCACCGGCACGGCGCCGTACGCGTACGAGCACCACGGCGCGACGGCCGAGCCGGCGATCGGCTTCGTCGTCGGGGCCGGCATCGCGAAAGGCCGCATCCGGTCCATGGACCTGACGGCCGCACGCAAGGCGCCGGGCGTGCTGGCCATCGTCACCGCCCGCAACGCGGGCAAGCTGGGCCAGGCCGGCAAGAACACCGCGAAGCTGCTCGGCGGGCCGGAGGTCAGCCACTACCACCAGGCGGTCGCCGTCGTCGTCGCGACGACGTTCGAGCAGGCGCGCGCCGCCGCGGCGCTGATCGACATCCGCTACGAAACCCGGCCCGGCCGGTTCGACCTCGCCGCGCAGCGGCCGCACGCGCCGCTGGCCAGGAGCGACGGCATGGGCGGCAAGGGGCAGACGCAGGTGGGTGATTTCGCCACGGCCTTCGCCGAGGCCCCGGTGCAGCTGGACGCGACGTACACAACCCCCGACCAGGGGCACGCGATGATGGAGCCGCACGCGACGCTGGCCGCCTGGGAGGGGCGCAAGCTGACCGTGTGGACCAGCAACCAGATGGTGGGCTGGGCCGTGGAGGACCTGGCCAAGACGCTGGGCATCCCGAAGGCGGACGTGCGCGTCCGGTCGCCCTACATCGGCGGCGGCTTCGGCGGCAAGCTGTTCCTGCGCGCCGACGTGCTGCTGGCCGCGCTGGCGGCCCGGGCCGTGAACCGGCCGGTGAAGATCGCGCTGACGCGCCCGCTGATCTTCAACAACACCACGCACCGGCCCGCCACCATCCAGCGCCTGCGCATCGGCGCCGGGCGGGACGGGCGCATCACCGCCATCGCGCACGAGAGCTGGTCGGGCAACCTGCCTGGCGGCAGCCCCGAGACGGCGCCCGTGCAGACGCGGCTGCTGTACGCCGGCGAGCACCGCCTGACCGCGATGCGGCTGGCCGTGCTGGACCTGCCCGAGGGCAACGCGATGCGCGCGCCGGGCGAAGCGCCGGGCATGATGGCGCTGGAGATCGCGATGGACGAGATGGCCGAGAAGCTGGGGCTGGACCCGGTGGAACTCCGGCTGCGCAACGACACGCAGGTCGACCCCGAGAAGCCGCAGCGGCCGTTCTCGCAGCGCCGGCTGGCGGAGTGCTTGCGGCTCGGCGCCGAGCGCTTCGGCTGGAACCAGCGTTCGCCCCGGCCGGCGCAGCGGCGCGAGGGGCGCTGGCTGGTGGGCACCGGCGTGGCGGCGGCGTTTCGCAACAACATCGCGATGAAGTCCCGTGCGCGGGCGCGGCTGGACGGCGAGGGGCGCGTCGTCGTCGAGACCGACATGACGGACATCGGCACCGGCAGCTACACCATCCTCGCGCAGACCGCCGCCGAGACGCTGGGCGTGCCGCTGGAGCGGGTGCGCGTGGCGCTGGGTGATTCGGCCTTCCCCGTCTCCTGCGGCTCCGGCGGCCAGTGGGGTGCCAACAACGCCTGCTCCGGCGTCTACGCGGCCTGCATGAAGCTGCGCGGCCTGGTGGCTGCCCAGGCGGGCCTGGGCAGCGACGCGAGCTTCGTCGACGGCGAGGTGCGCGGCGGCGGCCGTGCGCTGCCGCTGGACGCGTTCGCCGGTCTGGCGGCCGAGGACGGCATCGAGTACGGCGACCTCGACAAGCGCTACCAGCAGTCCACCTTCGGCGCGCATTTTGTCGAGGTGGCGGTGGATGCCTTCACGGGCGAGGTGCGCGTGCGGCGCATGCTGGCGGTGTGCGCGGCGGGGCGCATCATCAACCCGACATCGGCGCGCAGCCAGGTCATCGGCGCCATGACCATGGGCGTCGGCGCGGCGCTGATGGAGGCGCTGCACGTGGACACCCGCCGCGGCTTCTTCGTGAACCACGACCTGGCCGGCTACGAGGTGCCGGTGCATGCCGACATCCCGCACCAGGACGTGATCTTCCTGGACGAGGTCGACCCGATCTCTTCGCCGATGAAGGCCAAGGGCGTGGGTGAGCTGGGCATCTGCGGCGTTGGCGCGGCGGTGGCCAACGCCGTCTACCACGCGACCGGCGTGCGCGTGCGCGACTACCCGATCACGCTCGACAAGCTGCTGCCGGGCCTGCCCGACGTGGCGTAGCCCGTCAGCGGCGGCCCATCACCACCACGCCCAGCGCCGCCAGGCCGGCGAACAGCAGCCCGCTCCACACCTCGTAGGGCAGGCCCAGCAGCCGATAGGCGGCCGCCTCGGCGCAGTTGGCCGTGATCATGAACACCGAGGGCCACAGCTCCTCGAGGTTGAGCGCGGTGACGATCCTGTCCGCCAGCCCCAGCGCGCAGCTGGCGTTCTGCGACGCCACCTCGTGCTGGAACACCGCGGCCGTCAGGCCGGCCGCGCACAACACCAGCACGACCACCAGCGCCGCCTGGCGCAGCCCGCGCCGGGCCTGCACCAGCCAGCCCAGCAGCGAGAACGTGCCGATCAGCAGGAAGATGCCGCGCTGCAGCACGCACCACGGGCAGGGCTTGACGCCGAACTGATGCTGCGCGACGAGTGCCACGCCCACGGCGGCAAAGCTCGCCACCGCCATGCCCAGCAGCGCGCGGGCCGGCAGCTTGGAAGGCTGGATGAACATCAGTCGGCGATCTCGGCGATCAGCTCGATCTCGACGCAGGCGCCCATCGGGATCTGCGCCACGCCGAATGCGCTGCGCGCATGCTTGCCGGCGTCGCCCATCACGGCCGCCAGCAGCTCCGAGCAGCCGTTGGTGACGAGGTGCTGCTCGGTGAAATCGGGCGTGCTGTTCACGAGGCTCATGACCTTGACGATGCGCACCACCTTGCCCAGGTCGCCGGTGGCGGCCTGCAGCGTGCCCAGCAGGTCGATGGCGACGGCGCGGGCGGCCTGCTGGCCGGTGGCGGTGTCGACATCCTTGCCCAGCTGGCCCACCCAGGGCTTGCCGTCCTTCTTGGCAATGTGGCCGGACAGGAAGACGAGGTTGCCGGTGCGGACGAACGGAACGTAGGCAGCGGCCGGCACGGCCACGGGTGGCAGCGTGATGCCCAGCTCGGCGAGCTTGGCCTGGATGGCGGCGGAAGAAGTCATGCGGGGAAGCGCGGTGGCGCGGCTGAAAAACGGCGGCATGCTACACCCCGCCTCCCATCCGCAGGGGGGTGAGGGCGGGCTTTGGCAGCGCAGCGGTGGGGTGTTCGGCAGCTCCTGGTGACGGGCCTGGCCTGGCTGGCCGGGCTGGCGCTGCTGCATCGCTGCGAGCAGTTGCCCACCGGCATGTCGCTCGCCGGGCTGGGCGCGGTGGGTGCGCTGCTGCTGGCGCTGCACCGGCGGCACTGGCTGCTGCTGGCGGCCGGTGTGGCCGTGCTGGCGTTCGCGCAGGCCGCGTGGCGTGCCGACGCGCGCATGACGCCCGAGCTGCACCCGGCCTGGGAGGGGCGCGACCTGGTGCTGACCGGCCGCGTCGACTCGCTGCCGGTGGCCGTCACGGGCCAGGGCGGCGTGCCGGGCTGGCGCTTCGAGTTCGCCGTCGAGTCGGTCGGGCCGACCGGGACGGCACTGCCGCCCGAGGTGCCGCGGCGGCTCATGCTGCTGGCCTATGACGGCCCGGCGATCACCGCCGGCGAGCGCTGGCGCTTCACGGCGCGGCTCAAGCGCGCGCACGGGCTGGCCAACCCGGGCGGGTTTGACGCCGAGCTGTGGCTGTTCGAGCAGGGGCTGCGCGCCAGCGGCGTGGTGCGCAGCGCCGAGCGGCTGCAGGCCGCGCCGTGGTGGGAAATCGACGCGGCTCGGCAGCGCCTGCGCACCGCCATCCATGCCCATGTGACGGACCGCGGCCTGGCCGGCGTGCTGGCCGCGCTGAGCCTGGGCGACCAGAACGCCATTGCCCACGCCGACTGGGCGCTGCTGCGCGACACCGGCGTGGCGCACGCGTTCAGCATCAGCGGCCTGCATGTGACGATGTTCGCGTGGCTGGCCGCCGCCGTGGCGGGCGTGCTGTGGCGGCGCAGCGGCCGGCTGTGCCTGCGCGTGGCCGCGCCCACGGCCGCCCGCTGGGCCGGCGTGGCGGCGGCGCTGGGCTATGCGCTGTTCTCCGGCTGGGGCGTGCCGGCGCAGCGCACGGTGCTGATGCTGGCCGCAGTGGCCGCGCTGCAGACGCTGGGGCTGCGCTGGCCCTGGCCGGTGGTGCTGCTGGGCGCGGCCGTCGTCGTCACGGCAGTGGACCCGTGGGCACTGCTGCAGCCCGGCTTCTGGCTGTCCTTCGGCGCGGTGGGCCTGCTGATGGCGGCGGGCGGCGAGCCGGCCGAGGGCTGGCGAGCGCGGTTGAAGGCTGCGCTGCACACACAGGCGGTCGCAACCGCCGGGCTGGCGCCGCTGAGCCTGATCTGCTTTGCGCAGCTGTCCGTCGTCGGGCTGCTGGCCAACCTGCTGGCCATTCCGGTCATCAGCTTCCTCATCGCGCCGCTGGCGCTGCTGGGCGGGCTGGCGCCGCCGCTGTGGGCCGTGGCCGCGGCGCTGACGCAGGTGCTGATGGCCTGGCTGCGGTGGCTGACGGCGTGGCCGGGCGCCGTGTGGTGGCTGCCGGCCGCGCCGGTGTTGGCGCAAGGGCTGGCGCTGCTGGGCGCGGCGCTCATCGTCATGCGGCTGCCGTGGCGGCTGCGGCTGACGGGGCTCGTGATGATGCTGCCGCTGCTGTGGCCCGCCGTGCCGCGGCCGGCGGCGGGCGAGTTCGAGCTGCTGGCGCCGGACATCGGCCAGGGCAATGCGGTGCTGGTGCGCACCCGCAGCCACGCGCTGCTGTTCGACGCCGGCCCGGTCTACGCGCCCGGCGCCGACGCCGGCGAGCGCGTGCTGCTGCCGCTGCTGCGCCGCCTGGGCCTGCGCGAGCTGGACGTGCTGATGCTCAGCCACCGCGACATCGACCATGTGGGCGGCGCCGCCGCGCTGCTGCGGGCGCTGCCGGTGCGCGAGCTGCGCAGCTCGCTGGAGGCTGGCCATGCGCTGCTTCGCGCCGGTGCCACCGATGTGCGCTGCGAGGCCGGCCAGGGCTGGGTGTGGGACGGCGTGCGCTTCGACGTGCTGCACCCGCCGCCGGCGCACTACGACGCCGGGCTCAAGCCCAACGACCTGTCCTGCGTGCTGCGCATCACGTCGGCCGCGGGCCGGCGCGTGCTGCTGCTGGGCGACCTGGAGGCCGACCAGGAGCGCGCGCTGGTGCGCCGAGAGCCGGACCTGCGCGCCGACGTGCTGCTGGTGCCGCACCATGGCAGCAAGACCTCGTCCAGCGCCGAGCTGCTGGCCGCCGTGCGGCCGCAGGTGGCGCTGGTGCAGGCCGGCTACCGCAGCCGCTTCGGCCACCCGGCGCCGCCGGTGCTGGCGCGCTACCAGGCGGCGGGCGTCGCGGTGGTCGACACCCCGTCGTGCGGCGCCTGGCAGTGGTTCAGCGACGGCGCCGCCGCGCGCTGCGAGCGGGCGCAGGCACGGCGCTACTGGCAGGACCGCGTGGCGCCGGCCGTGGCCCCGGAGGTGCCGACGGGGCCGGAGCCGCCCGCGCCGCCGCCGGGCGATGGCGAGTGGAGCCTGCCGCCGGGCTGACGTTGCACGGCGGCGCGCAGTCTCAGGGCGCCGTCGGCCGCGCCACCTTCACGGCCTGGCCCAGCTCGATGACGGCCAGCGCGTAGTAGGCCGACCAGTTGTAGCGCGTGACCACCCAGAAGTTCTCCGTGCCGAGCACGAGCGTCGGCGCGCCGCCGCCGTTGTGCAGCTCGATGACGGCCAGTGGGCCGGCGTGGCTGCGGGCTGTGTCCGGCAGCGTGGCGCCGGCCGCGAGCAGCTCGGCGGCCGTGAACGTGGGCTTGATGTCCGGCGCCAGCAGGCGGGCGCGGTCCGCCGGGTCGGCGGGCAGCGTGACGTCGGCGTAGTGCGTGGGCTGGCCCGGCTTCCAGCCGAACTCGGCCAGGTAGTGCGCCACGCTGCCGATGGCGTCCACCGGGCTGGCCATCAGGTTGATGTGGCCGTCGCCGTCGAAGTCCACCGCGTACTTGCGCCAGCTGCCGGGCATGAACTGCGGCCAGCCCAAAGCGCCGGCGTAGCTGCCGCGCACGTCCTCGGGGGCCAGGCCTTGCTCGCGCGTGAGCCGCAGGAACTCGGCCAGCTCGCTGCGGAAGAAGGCCTGGCGCTCGGCCGCGCGCGGGTGGGCGGCGGGGAAGTCGAAGGCCAGCGTGGCCAGCGCGTCCAGCACCTTGAAGCCGCCCATGATGCGGCCGTAGTAGGTCTCCACGCCGAGGATGCCCATGACGACCTCGGCCGGCACGCCGTAGGTGGCTTCGGCGCGGGCCAGCGCGGCCTCGTGCTGGGCCCAGAACGCGAGGCCTGCGTCGATGCGCCGGGGCTCGACGAAACGGTCGCGGTAGGCCGCCCAGTTCTTGGCCGTCGGCGCCGCGGCGGGCAGGATGAGCTGGCGCACCTTGGGCAGGTTGCTGGCGGCGGCCAGCTGGCGGCGCAGCGCGGCGGCATCCCAGCCCTCGGCGGCGGCGAGTTCGTTGGCGAAGGCGACGAGCGCCGGCCGCGTGCCCAGCGGCTTCGGCGGTGGCTCGCGGCGCGGTTTGGCGGTGGCGGCGGTGGCCAGCAGCAGCGCGGCGGCCAGGCAGGTCAGGGAGCGGAGGCGGTTCACGCGTGCAGCATACGGGGCGGCGCGGTGGCCGGAGGTCAGCTGACCTCGAAATGGAACTCCTGCTCGAAGATCACGTTGCCTTCGCACTCATAGCCTGCCAGCGCCTGCAGCACCAGGCCGCGGAAGAACTCGCCGGCGGCTTCGGGCTTGTCGCCCTTGATGGAGATCACGTCGATATCGGCCACTTCCACGATGCCGGCATTCGCCGACGCGGTGGCACGCAGTCGGATCTCACCCGTCCAGGCGATGCGCGGAATCTCCGCCTTGCGCATGTGACTGCAGATTGTCTGGTGGGTGCCCAGCAGCGCGCGAGCCGGCCGGGCACCGTGCTCACGTTCGGCCGAGATGAACCGCATGTCCTTGGGCGGTCGCATGGGCAGCCTGCGCACGGACTGCTGGGCGGTCTTGTTGAACTCGGACTGCTTGGCAATCGCATGGGCCACCAGCGTCTGCATCAGCGGGCCGGCCTCCAGTTCGGCGCGCAACTCCGGCGCCGTGTTGGGGCATCGGGCCAGCCAGGCGCGCTTCGCCGCCTCCGGCTGGGGCTGCGCGCCGGCGGCTTCCAGCGACTGCACGATGGCGCCAAGCCCGGCGGCCCGCGTCTTCAGCAGGTGGGCCATGCGCAGCAGATAGGGCGGCAGCAGGATGTAGCGCTCGCGGGTCAGCGCGCCGGGCTGGCAGGCGGCCAGGGTCAGCGTCGGCGCGAAGTTGGCAATCATCCAGGCGGTATGGCCGTCCTTGTCGGCGGCATTGACCGCCAGTTTGACGCTGGCGTCGGCCAGCAGCGCGTCGACAACCAGCGGGTAGCCGCCGTTGGCCGCCAGCATCAGCGCGGTCTGGCCGCGCGCATCGGGTTCGGTCAGCGAAAGATGGCCGGGTTCGCGCTGGATCAGCGCCGTGATCTGCGCGGCGGCGGCGCGCTCGGCGTCTTCGGGCGTCCTGTCCGGCGTGGCGGTGGCCAGGATCTGGCGGATCTCGACGCCCAGCCGTTCGACGATGTGCCGGGGCGCGCGCGGCACGTCGTCGGCTCGGGCCGCGGGCGCGAAGGTGGCGAACGCGGCCAGGGCGGTGAGGGCGCCGCGGCGCAGGGCGGCGCGTGCGTGGGTTGGCGAGGCAGGCATGGTGATGGCGGTGTCAGCGGACGGCGAAATGAAACTCCTGCTCGAAAACGAAGTCGCCTTCGCACTCGTAGCCGGCCAGCGCGTTCAGCACGACATGGCGGAAGTAGTGGGTCACGGCTTCTTGCCGATCACCGGTGATGGACAGCCGCTCGACATCGACCGCCTCCACCACGCCGCCGCGCGTGGAGACGATGGCGCGCAGCAGGATCTGCCCTTCCCAGGCCAGCTCGTCCTGGAGCTGCGGCTTGGGCAACACCCGGCACAACCCCGGCTCGCGGGCCAGTTGCGACACCAGCTGGAATGTGTCGCGGGTCTGCCCCTCCGGAATGAAGCGCATGTCCTTCGGCGGGCGTTGAGCCACCTTCGGCCGCGCCGCGCGGGTGGCCCGGGCGTACTCGTTCTGCCGCGTCACGGCGGCCTTGATGAGCGCCGGGGTCAGCTCGCCCTCGGCGAGCGCGCCGCGAAGGTCGGTGTCGGTGTTGGGGCAGCTCGTCAGCCAGGCCCGCTTGGCTTCATCCGGCCGACGCTGGGCGCCGGCCGCTTCCAGCGCGGCAACGGTGGCGTAGACGGCGGTGAACCCGGTCCTCGCGACGTGGGTCATGCGGCGCAGGTAGGGGGCCATCAGGTTCTGGCGTTCCACCGTCAGGTTGCCGGGCTGGCAGGCGGGCAGCGTGATCGGCAGTGCGAAGCTGGCCCGCATCCACGCGGTCTCACCGTCGGCGTCGGCGACGTCCACCGTCAGCCTGACGCTGGGGTCGGACAGCAAGGCCTCGACGATGAGGGCGTAGCCGTGGCCGGCCGCCAGCATCAGCGGCGTGCGCCCGCGCGAGTCGATGGCGGTGAGGGACGGATGGCCCGGGGTGGTGCGGATGAGCGCCTTGATCTGCTCCGCCACGTCGCGTTCCGCGGCTTCCGGCGTGCGCTTGAGGTCGGGCGTCTGCAGCAGGTGCCGCACGTCCAGTCCGAGGTTGTCGATGAGTTGACGCGGCGTGGCGGCGGGCTGGGCCTGGGCGACGCCCAGCATCAGCGCCAGGCACAGCAGCGCGGTGGTTTGAAGGCGGGGATGAAAGCGCATGGGGAAGATTGGGGACATGGAACGCATCAACGGATCTCGAACTGGAATTCCTGCTCGAACACGAAATCGCCTTCGCACTCGTAGCCGGCCAGCGCCCTCAGGGTGACGTCCCGGAAGAAGTTGGTGATGTCGTCGTCCTGCCGCCCATTGATGGCGACTTGATCCACATCGACGGCCTCCACGACGCCGCCGCGCGTCCAGACGACCGCCTTGAGCCGCAGCATGCCTTTCCAGGGCAGGGGGTTGTCCAGCCGCGGCCTGACCACGCGTGGGCATCCGGGCACCTCGGCGGCGAACTGCGGCACCAGGCCGACGGTGTCGCGGCGTTGTCCGTCCGGCACGAAACGCATGCCGGCGGGCGGGCGCAGCGGCACCTTGCGTGGCGCGTCCCGCGTGGCACGCACGTACTCGGCCAAGCGCGTAGTGGCGGTGTTGACCAGCGTGGGCATCAGCTCGCCCTCGGCCAGCGCACGGCGCAGGTCGGGCGCGGCATTCGGGCAGCGCGCCAGCCAGGCGCGCTTGGCGTCGTCGGGCCGGGGCTGGATGCCCGCGGCTTCCAGCGCGTCGATGGTGGCCGTGATGGAGGCCGCCTTCGTCTTGGCCAGGTGGGCCAGACGGCGCAGGTAGGGCAGCATCTGCAGCTGGCGCTCCACCGTCAGGCTGCCCGGCTGGCAGGCCGGCAGCGTCATCGGCAGCGCAAAGCTGGCCAGCATCCACGCGGTCTCGCCGTCGGCGTTGGCGACGTCCATCGACAGCCTGACGCCGGGGTCGCTCAGCAATGCCTCGACGATGAGCGCGTAGCTCTGGCCGGCCGCGAGCATCAGCGGCGTGCGGCCGCGCGGGTCCGCCTCGGTGAGGGACAGGTGGCCGGGCGACGAGCCGATGAGCGCCTTGATCTGCGCTGCGGCGTCGCGCTCGGCGTCTTCCGGAGAGCGCTTGGGGTCGGGTTTTTGCAGCAGCTGCCGTTGTTCCAGCCCCAGGGCGTCGATGATCTGCCGCGGCGTGCCGGCAGGCTGTGCCTGCACGGCGGTGCCCAGCATCAGGGCCAGTGCCAGCAGCAGCCGGGGGCGCGCGGCGCGTCGGGGTGGAGTCATCTCAGACATCGCGGGCGTTGAGGCATCACTGGACGCGGAACACGAACTCTTGCTCGAAGACATGCTCGCCCTCGCACTGGTAGGCCGCCAGCGTGCGGATGAGCAGGCTGCGGAAATGGTCGATGACGATGGCGGGCGTGCCGGCGTCCGTCTGCACGGCGAGATCGACGACTTCCACGATGCCGCCACGGGTGGCGATGCGGGCCAGCAGGCGCAGGCTGCCGGTCCAGTCGAGCGAGCCCGCCAGCGTGGGCGGCGCCATGCGGGGGCAGGTCATGTCCCCCACCGCCAGCACGCGCCCGGGCGCGGCGATGAACCGCATGTCCGGCGGCGGCCGCTGGGGCAGTGTCGCGAGGCCGGCGCGGTAGGCCTTGTTGAACGCCATCTGGCGTTGCAGCGCGTCGTTGACGAGCGGGCTCAGCAGGTCGGCGCCGCCCAGCGCCTGCCGCAGTTCGGGCGACGCGTTGGGGCAGCGGGCGAGCCAGGCCTGTCGGGCCGCGTCGGGTGCGCGCTCGGCCCCGGCGTCTTCCAGCGCCTGCTGGATGCGGGCGATGGGCGACTTCCTGTCCGCGATCAGCTGGGACATGCGCCGCAGGTAGGGCGTCAGCAGCGCGTGGCGCTCCAGCGTCAGCAGGCCGGGCTGGCAGGCCATCAGCGTCATCGATGGGGCGGTGCTGGCGATCATCCAGGCGGTCTCGCCGGCCGCGTTGCGGGCGTCGATGCGCAGCCGCACGACGGGGTCGGTCAGCAGCGCCTCGACGACCGCCGCATAGCCGCCGCTGACGGCCAGCATCAGCGGCGTGCGGCCCAGTGAGTCGGTGGCCACCAGCGCGTCGTCGCCCACCGAGCGGCGCGCCAGCGCCGTGATCTGCGCCGCCACCGCCGCCTCGGCGCCGTCGGGCGTCAGGCCGCTGCGGCGGTCTTCCAGCGCCTGGCGGACCTGCACGCCCAGCCGGTCGATGAGCTGCGCGGGCGTGGCGGGCGCCGTGGCCTGGCCCCAGGCCGGCGCCGCCGTCGCCGCGATCAGCAGGGCGAGAGCGGCAAGCGGGCGGGGCAGGCGGAGCGACATCGGCATCGGCGACGGGCGGCAGTGGAGCTGGCGCGCAGTGTCACCGAAGTCGCGTCGTTACCTGTTGCGGGTTCTCAGCAGGCGCGCGGCGATGCGCAGCTCGGCCCAGCTAGGCGCCGGCGCATCTGCCGCGTAGCGCGAGCGTTCCAGCTTCTCCAGCCATTGCGCCGCGGGTTCGCCGCGCTGGCCGTGCTGGCGGCGCAGCGCACGCGCCCAGGCGGCGGGGCTTTCGTGCGGCGGCAGCGCCACGCCGGCGCGGGCCAGCAGCGCGGTGATGCGCGCGCGCTGGCGGCTCCAGGCGTCGTGCGGGCGGCTGCTCCAGCGCAGCCAGGCCATGGCCGCCAGCGTGAACGCGAGGATGACGCCGGCCAGCGCCTGGCCCAGCCCGGTCCAGTCGGGGCGCTCGAAGCCCAGCTTCTTCAGCAGGTCGAACTGGTTCTGGCGCGAGTAGTTCAGCACCAGCTGCTGCCAGCGGTTGTTCACCGTCTCCCAGCCGTTGCGCAGCGCGCGCCACAGGTCCGGGTTGATCTGGCCCAGCACGTTGTAGGCGCCCGGCTGTGGTTGCAGCGCCAGGCCTTGCGCGACGCGGTTGGGCGCGACGGCGGCGGTGGGGTCGCTGCGCAGCCAGCCGCGGCCCTCCACCCAGAACTCGGCCCAGGCGTGCGCATTGGCGTTGCGCACGACGAGGTAGCCGTCCTGCGGCTCGGCGTCCCAGCCCTGGAAGCCGGTGACGATGCGCGCCGGCACGCCCATCGCGCGCATCAGCACGACGAAGGCCGACGCGAAGTGCTCGCAGAAGCCCAGCCGGCGGTCCAGCCAGAACTCGTCGATGACGTGCGGCGTCTCCTCGCCGTAGCGGCCGGGGGACAGGGTGTAGGTGAAGTCGGCGCTGCGCACATGGTCCAGCAGTGCGGTGGCCAGTGCCTCGGCGCGCGGGCCGGGTTCCAGGCTGGCGAAGCGTGGCTGGCCGGCCAGCTCGCGGGCCCAGGCCAGGCTGCGCGGGTTGCCGGCGGGCAGGTCGGTCAGCGTGGCCTGCTGCAGCCGGTTGAGCTTGAGGCCGGAGCGCCAGTCCAGCCCGGCCGTGGCGTTCAGCCGCAGCCGTTCGGTGATGGGGCGGGGCGCCACCCACTGCAGCTCGGGCCCGCGGGCCAGCGTCAGGTCTGGCAGCGGCAGCTCGGTGCCGGGGCCGCCGGGCGCCATCTCCAGCAGCGGCAGCACGGGGATGCGCAGCGGCTCCATCGTGACCTCGTAGCGCAGCACGGCGCCGTCGACGGCCAGGTCGTCCCGGCCGCGCAGCCAGCTCTGGCTGGTGCGGGTGTCGGGGGCGCGCCAGGTCTTGCCGTCGAAGCGGGTCAGCACCGGGCCGCGGAAGTAGCGCTGGTCCGGCGGCGGCACGGCGCCGTCGAACTTCAGCCGCATCGCGATGCCGTCGTCGTTGGCGATCTCGCTCATCGCGCCGAAATCCAGCTGGTTGGACAGCCCGGTCTTGCCGATGGTCTCGGTGGGCACGCCCCACAGCGGCGCGATGCGTGGGAACAGCACGAACAGCAGCACCATGACCGGCAGGCCCAGCGCCGTCGTGCCGGCCGCGCGGCGCGCCGCGATGGCGATGCTGGGCACGCCCGTGGGCATCTGCGCCAGAACGACCGCCGCCAGCAGCCCCCACAGCGACAGCAGCGCGCCTGCTGCCGTCAGCAGCGACTGCGAGTACAGGAACTGTGTCAGCACGAGGAAGAAGCCGAGGAAGAACACGACGAAGGCGTCGCGGCGCGCGCGCAGCTCCAGGGTCTTCAGCGCCATCAGCACTGCCAGCAGCGTGATGCCGGCCTCGCGGCCCACCAGCGTTCGGAAGGTCAGCCAGGTCAGGGCAGCGTAGACCGCGGCAATGCCCACCAGCCACCAGCGGCTGGGCAGCGGCCGCCCGCGCCACGCGATCTGGGCCCGCCACAGCAGCACCAGGCCGGTCAACCCGGTGGCCCACAGCGGCAGGTGGCTGGCGTGCGGCGCCATGACGGCGGTGATGACGGCCAGCAGGAACAGGCTGTCGCGCGTGTCGCGCGGCAGCCGTGCCCACCAGGCCTGGAAGGCGCTCATGCGCCGAACCCCGCCAGCAGTTGCAGGCAGGCCACGCGGTGCGTCGCGCCGAGCGACGGCGCCAGCTCGCGGCCGGCCAGCCGCAGGCCGTAGGGCTGGCCCAGCCGCTCGGCGGCGAGCACCCAGGCGGCCAGGCGGGACAACCGGGCTTCGATGTCGCGGCCGGTGGTGTCGCGCCAGTCCAGCCACAGGTCGCGCGCCAGCGGCGCCTCGGTCTCGCGCACCCACAGCGGCAGGCCCTGGTCCAGCGCCAGCGCGGACTTGCGCCACAGGATCTGCTTCATCGAGTCGCCGCGGCGGTAGGTACGCACGCCGGAGAAGTCCGTGCCGCTGGCGCAGGCATGCGCCGCCGTGGTCTCGGCAGCACCGGCCTCGGCCTGCGCGGGGAAGGGCGCCGGCACGGCCTCGGCGCGCGGGTACACCCAGACCTGGCTGGCGGGCCGCCAGTAGCTCCAGGCGCGGAAGAACCCCAGCGGGAAGCGCGTGGCGATGACGAGCCGCGGCAGCGCGCGCAGGCCGCGCTGCGGCGCCGGCAGGCGCAGCGTCAGCACCGCGTGGCCCAGCGCCGGCACGTCCACCCACGCGGGTTCGGTCAGGCCCGTGTCCAGCTGCGCGCTGACGGCGATGCCGAAGCGGTCCTTGCCCGGGTTGTGCAGGCGCAGCTCCAGCGCGTACTCGTCGCCGGCGTGCACGCCGTCGGGCGCGCGCAGGTCCATCTGCAGGCCGCGCAGGTTGGCGTGCGTCGTGTGCATGGACGCCAGGCCCGCGCCGGTCAGCGCGAACGTCAGCGCATAGCCCAGGCTCAGCTGCTCGTTGATGGACGCCAGCAGCAGCACGGCCAGCGTGCCGCAGAAGGCCAGGCCGGCCAGCGTTGGCACGATGTAGACATTGCGCTGGGTGGTGATGTGCGTGTCGGCCTGGGGCTGGCGGGCCTGCCACCAGGCCTGCCAGCGGGCGCGCATCGTGCGGGCGAGCATCGCGGGCGGGTCAGGGCAGGGGGATGGCTTCGATCATCGCCCGCACCTGCTCCCGCGCGCCGCGCCCGGCGCCGGCGCGCGGCTGCAGCCGGTGCGCGATGGTCTGCGGCAGGATGGCCTGCAGGTCGTCGGGCGACACGTAGTCGCGCCCCTGCAGCAGTGCCCGCGCGCGGCCGGCGCGCAGCACGGCCAGGCCGGCGCGGGGGGACAGGCCCTCGACGAACCACTGCCCCGAGCGCGTTGCGGCGAGCAGTGCCTGCAGGTAGTCCAGCAGCGGCGGCGCGGCGTGCACCGCCTTCACAGCGGCCTGTACCTGCAAGAGGTCGGCCGGGGTCATCACCGGCTGCAGCTCGCGCAGCTGCTCGCGGCTGTCGCCGCCCATCAGCAGCTCGCGCTCGGCGGCGGCGTCCGGGTAGCCCAGCGAGATGCACATCAGGAAGCGGTCCAGCTGCGATTCCGGCAGCGGGAAGGTGCCCAGCTGCTCGCTGGGGTTCTGCGTCGCGATGACGAAGAAGGGCTGCGGCAGCGGGTGGCTGACGCCCTCGATGCTGACTTGGTGCTCCTCCATCGCCTCCAGCAGCGCGCTCTGCGTCTTGGGGCCGGCGCGGTTGATTTCGTCGGCCAGCAGCACCTGCGCGAACACCGGGCCGGGGTGGAAGACGAAGCCGTTCTTCTCGCGCTCGTAGACGCTGACGCCCAGCAGGTCGCTGGGCAGCAGGTCGGCCGTGAACTGCAGCCGCGAGAACTTCAGCCCCAGCGAAATGGCCAGCGCATGCGCCAGCGTCGTCTTGCCGACGCCGGGCAGGTCCTCGATGAGCAGGTGGCCGCCGGCCATCAGGCAGGCCAGTGAATCGGCGATCTGCGCGGGTTTGCCCTTGATGACCGTGCTAATCTGGTTTTGCAGAGCCTGCAGTTGGCCTGCCAGCGTTCGTGATGGCGTCATGGCGCAGACCATAGCAAGAGACAACGGCAAATGCCCACCGCGTATTTCAATCCCCCCGAATGCCGCCGCCACGACATGGGCGACGGCCACCCCGAGTGCCCGGCGCGGCTGGCCGCCATCGACGACTGGCTGATCGCCTCGGGCGTGGACCAGGCGCTGGAGCACTTCGATGCCAGCCCCGTCGACCTGAAGGCCGTGGAGCGCGCCCACACGCATGGCTACGTGGCCGAGATCGGCGAGCTGCTGCGCGGCTGCGCCGAACGCGGCGAGCGCTGCGCGGTGGACCCCGACACCTCCGCCAACGCCCACACCTGGGCCGCCGTGCAGATGGCCGCGGGCGCGGCGGTGCAGGCCACCGACCTCGTCATCGACGGCCGGGCCGACAACGCCTTCTGCGCCGTGCGCCCGCCGGGCCACCACGCGACGCGCGACCAGAGCATGGGCTTTTGCTTCTTCAACAACGTGGCCATCGCGGCGCGGCATGCGCTGGACGAGCGCGGCCTGCAGCGCGTGGCCATCGTGGACTTCGACGTCCACCACGGCAACGGCACCGAGGACATCATCGCGGGCGATGACCGCGTGCTGATGGTCAGCCTGTTCCAGCACCCGCTGTACCCGTACAGCGGCGCCGTGCCCAAGGGCACCAACATGGTCAACGTGCCGCTGCCGGCCTACACGCGCGGCGGCGAGGTGCGCGAGATCATCGAGGCCATGTGGCTGCCGGCGCTGGAGCGCTTCAAGCCGCAGATGATCTTCATCTCCGCCGGCTTCGACGCCCACCGCGAGGACGACCTGGGTCAGCTGGGCCTGGTGGAAGCGGACTACGAGTGGATCACGCTGCGGCTGAAGGACGTGGCCGCGCGCCATGCCAAGGGCCGCATCGTGTCGGTGCTGGAGGGCGGCTACCACCTCGGCGCGCTGGCGCGCAGTGTGGGTGTGCATCTGCGGGCGCTGGCCGACCTGTAATCTTTTTTCCAGATGATCGGCGCCGCACCGGGTGGGCGGCCGCCCCTGACATGAATTCAATGCATCAACCTCTGAGCCTGAACGAGCTGCAGGCCTTGCTGGGCCGTGTGTTCAGCACCGACGCACTGGCCGAGTGGGCGTTGCTGCTGGGCTGCCTGGCGTTGTCGGGGCTGCTCAGCTGGGCCGCCTCGCGTGCGGCCACTCGGCGCGAGCACAGCGTGCTGTTCGGCGAGCGCGTCATCGACGGCGCGCTGTTCCCGTTGTTGGCGCTGGCGCTGGCCTTCGGCGCCCGTCGCCTGCTGCCGCTGTGGGGCCTGGCGCCGGCGCTGTTCAAGCTGGCGCTGCCGGTGCTGGTGTCGCTGGCGGTCATCCGCGTCATCGCCCGCGTGTTGCGCGCGGCCTGGCCGGACTCGGCGCCCATCCGCCTCGTGGAGCGCATCGGCTCGTGGATCATGTGGCTGGGCGCCGTGCTGTGGATCACGGGCCTGCTGCCCGTCATCCTGGACGAGCTGGACGACATTGGCTGGAAGTTCGGCACCGTCAAGCTGACGCTGCGCAACATGATCGAGGGCGGCCTGACGGCAGCGCTGGTGCTGGTGGTGGCGCTGTGGATCTCGGCGGCCATCGAGTCGCGGCTGCTGCAGCGCGAGTCCATGGATCTGTCCATGCGCAAGATCGCCGCCAGCGCCATCCGCGCGCTGCTGCTGTTCGTGGGCCTGCTGTTCGCGCTGTCGGCCGCGGGCATCGACCTGACGGCGCTGGGCGTGCTGGGCGGCGCGTTGGGCGTGGGCCTGGGCTTCGGCCTGCAGAAGCTGGCGGCCAACTATGTGTCGGGTTTCGTCATCCTGGCCGAGCGGAGCCTGCGCATTGGCGACATGGTGAAGGTGGACGGCTTCGAGGGCCGCGTGACCGACATCAAGACGCGCTACACGGTGATCCGGTCGCTGGGCGGCAAGGAAGCCATCGTGCCCAACGAGATGCTGATCACGCAGCGCGTGGAGAACTCCTCGCTGGCCGACCCGCGGGTGCTGCTGTCCACGACGGTGCAGGTGGACTACGACTGCAAGGTCGACGACGTCATGAACACGCTGGCGGCCGCCATCGCCGGTGTGCCGCGCGTGCTGAGCGACCCGGGGCCGTCGGTCCAGCTGAGCCGGTTTGCCGATAGCGGGCTGGAGCTGAGCGTCTTCTTCTGGATCATGGATCCCGAGAACGGCAGCGGCGGCGTGCGGTCGGACGTGAACCTCACGATCTGGCGCACGCTCAAGGACCTGGGCGTGGACATTCCTTACCCGCAGCAGGTGCAGAGGCAGCCCAAGGGGGCGTCCGCGGCAGCGGCGCCGTGAGCGGTCAGAAGTCCGCGTCCAGCACGACGCGGTAACGCGCCTTGCCGCTGCGCAGGTGATCCAGCGCGTCGTTGACGCGGCTCATCGGGAAGCGCTCCACCTGCGGCAGGATCTGGTGCCGCGCCGAGAACTCCAGCATCGTCGCCAGCACCGACGGCGGTGGCGTGGGCGAGGCCGACAGGCCCTTCTGCCAGCTCAGCAGGCCGCCGCTCCTGACGCTCAGCGCGTCGGTCACGACGCCCACCAGGTGCATGCGGCCCTTGGGCGCCAGCGTGCCGATCAGTGCATCCCAGTTCAATGCGGCGCCCACGGTGATGAGCAGGAAGTCCAGGCTGCCGGCCGCGGCCTTCAGCTCTGCCTTGTCGACGCTGGACACGGTCTTGTGCGCGCCGAGCGCGAGTGCCTCGTCGCGCTTGCTCGCCGACGATGTGAAGGCCGTCACCTCGCAGCCCCAGGCGCGTGCGAACTTGACGGCCAGGTGGCCCAGCCCGCCGATGCCGACGACGCCGACGCGGTCGGTCGGCTTGATGGCGTGCAGCACGAACGGCAGGAAAACCGTGCCGCCGCCGCACATCAGCGGGCCGGCGGCGGCCGGGTCCAGCGCGTCGGGCAGCGGGATGGCCCAGGCCCAGTGCGCGCGCAGCCGGTCGGCAAAGCCGCCGTGCCGGCCGATCAGCGTGGGCTGGCGCTGGCCGCACAGGTGCTGCTCGCCGCCGATGCAGAAGCCGCAGTGCATGCAGCTGCCGGTGTGCCAGCCCACGCCGACGCGCTGGCCCAGCTGCCGCCCCTTGGCACGCGGGCCCAGCGCGGTGATGCGGCCGACCACCTCGTGGCCCGGCACGACGGGATAGCTGGCCGGGAACCACTCGCTGTCGATCATCGCGAGGTCGGAGTGGCAGATGCCGCAGTGCTCGACGGTGATCTCGACGTCCTCGTCGCCCAGCGGGCCGGGGTCGAAGTCGAAGCGTTGCAGCGGGCCGCCGGCGGTGTGGGCGGCGTAGGCGCGAAAAGAGGACATGGGCGGGCTCCTGGCACGGACCGACGTCGGCCGTCTCGCCCCCATTGTGGGGCGTCGCCAGGGGCCACGCGGGTCAGCGCGCGTCGCTGCCGGTCAGGCCCAGCAGGCCTTCGCGCGTGGTGTCGCGCACCTTGGGGCCGATCCAGACCTTCATCATCATCGGGAAGAAGGCCTCGCCCTGGATGGTCTCGCCGATCTTCTGGCCGTTCAGCGTGAACTCGGTGCCGGCGGTGCCGGGCAGGTAGTCGATGACGACCTTGTCACCCTTGTTGATGCGCGGGATGGTGCTGAACACCGTGCCGAGCTGCGCCGTCGAGATGATGTTGGCGCGGAACTCCTCGGTGCTGACGTTCTGGCGGATGCGGTCCAGCAGCGCGTTGGACAGGTCGCGCGCGCTGACGGTGCGGACCATGTAGAACTGGATGCGCTTGGGGCCCTTGACGGTGGTCGCCGCCTCGGTCGTCTTCTGCTTGCTGGGCAGGTAGAAGGCCACGATGGACGAGCGCGTGGACAGGATGCTGGACGACGCCACGCCGTTGAGCACCAGGTTCTGGCCGCCGACCGTGGTGGTGTCCGGGAAGCTGTAGCCGTCCACCTGTACGTCGGACGCGGCCGCGATGCCGGCATGCAGCGCCAGCGCGGACAGGGCTGAGCCGGCCAGCAGCAGGCGGCGGGAGAGGCGGGGGAGCGAGTGCGGCATGGTCATCCTTCTTGCTTGGGTGATGCGCGGCGGGCTTGTGGAATGACGAGCGATCGCCGGGTCGTCTCGGGGCGGCAGTGTCACCCGTCGCGCCACTTCAGGTGTGCATCGGCGGCCGCGAAATCGGAAGTAGTTCAGGGTTTACCCGATTTTGTGAACGGTCGTGCGGAAATGGCAGGCATGCCCGCTGGCAACATGCCGGCCACTGTCGCCCGGGGCCCGCTCCACCGGCGCCGACGCCTGCATTCACTACGAAAGACTCCATGAACAAGCGCATTTCCGCGATGCTGGCCGCCGTGGCCTGCCTGTCTGCCGGCGGGGCCTCGGCCACCGAGAACGGCCAGCTCCGTGCCCTGCTGGGCGCGCCGAGCTACGAGCTGACGACGCCCCAGTTCCCGGGCGCCTACGGTCAGATCTGGCTGCAGCACTACAGCGCCAACAAGCTGCGCGGCAATGACGGCAAGGCGCCGGTGACCGACACGACGACGCCGCTGGGTACGCTGCCGGTGCGCGCCGACGGCGAGATCGAGGCCACGGTGCTGGTGCCGCGTTTCACCTACATCACCGAGACGCTGGTGCAGGAAGGCCGGCTGGGCTTCTCGGCCACGCTGCCGCTGGTGCATCAGCGCAACGATGTGACGCTGAGCACCACGCTGCCGGCCGGCCTGCCCGCCGGCACGGTGGCTGCGGTCAACGGCCTGCTGGCCCAGGGCTCGGCCCAGCGCAGCGGCAGCAAGAGCGGCCAGGGCGACCTGGACGTCACCGCCTTCGTCGACTGGCAGGGTGACGACGGCCGCACGGCGCTGGGCGTCAGCGTCGTGGCGCCGACGGGCAGCTATGTCGCCGGCCGCGCGGTCAACCCCGGTGCCGGCAAGTTCTGGACGGTGCGCCCGCTGCTGATCGCGTCGCGCGTGTGGGACAACGGCCTGGAGCTGGGCCTGCGCGCGACCTACTCGGTCAACACCCGCAACTCCGACACCCAGGTCCGTTCGGGCCAGTACCTGCATGCCGACTGGGCCGGCATGTACCGCATCGACGACAGCTGGCGCGCCGGCCTGCAGGGCTATGTGGTGCGCCAGTTCACCGGCGACAGCGGCCCGGGCGTGGCCAGCCATGGCAACAAGGCGCGCGTCTATTCCATCGGCCCCATGGTGGCCTACCAGTCGGAAAGCGGTGTCTGGGCGCTGGATCTCAAGGTCATGCAGGAGTTCGGCGTGCGCAACCGCCCGCAGGGCCAGCTCGCCTGGGTGCGCCTGAACCTGCGGCTGGACTGAGCGTTGCCGCGGCAGCCGCCCAGGCGCTGGCGTGCGCCGGGCGGCGGCTGATCAGCCCGCCGTGACCGGAATGGCGATGCCCTTGCCACTGGCGATGCGCTCTTTCCACTCGGCGGGGCCGGTGATGTGGGCGCTGGTGCCGGTGGCGTCCACGGCCACCGTGACGGGCATGTCCACCACGTCGAACTCGTAGATGGCCTCCATGCCCAGGTCGGCGAAGCCCACCACCTTGGCGCCCTTGATCGCCTTGCTGACGAGGTAGGCGGAGCCGCCCACCGCCATCAGGTAGGCGCTCTTGTGGTTCTTGATCGACTCGATGGCGACCGGGCCGCGCTCGGCCTTGCCCACCATGGCGATGAGGCCGGTCTTGGCCAACATCATGTCGGTGAACTTGTCCATGCGCGTGGCGGTGGTCGGGCCGGCCGGGCCCACCACCTCGTCTCGCACGGGGTCGACCGGGCCGACGTAGTAAATGACGCGGTTGGTGAAGTCCACGGGCAGTTGCTCACCCTTGGCCAGCATGTCCTGGATGCGCTTGTGGGCGGCGTCGCGGCCGGTCAGCATCTTGCCGTTCAGCAGCAGCGTCTGGCCGGGCGTCCAACTGGCCACCTCGGCCGGTGTCAGCGCGTTCAGGTCGACGCGCTTGCTCTTGTTGTAGTCGGGGGCCCAGTTGACGTCGGGCCACAGGTCCAGGCTGGGCGGCTCGATGTAGCTGGGGCCGCTGCCGTCCAGCACGAAGTGCGCATGCCGCGTGGCCGCGCAGTTGGGGATCATCGCGATGGGCTTGCTGGCCGCGTGCGTCGGGAAGGTCTTGATCTTCACGTCGAGAACCGTCGTCAGGCCGCCCAGGCCCTGGGCGCCGATGCCCAGGGCATTGACCTTCTGGTACAGCTCGATGCGCAGTTCCTCGAGCTTGTTCTGCGGGCCGCGCTGCAGCAGCTCGTACATGTCGATGTCTTCCATCAGCGCCTGCTTGGCCAGCAGCGCGGCCTTCTCGGCCGTGCCGCCGACGCCGATGCCCAGCATGCCCGGCGGGCACCAGCCGGCACCCATGGTGGGCACGGTCTTGAGCACCCAGTCGACGATGTCGTCGCTGGGGTTGAGCATGTAGACCTTGCTCTTGTTCTCGGAGCCGCCGCCCTTGGCCGCGACGATGACGTCCACCGTATTGCCGGGGACGACTTCCATCTGCACGACGGCGGGCGTGTTGTCCTTGGTGTTCTTGCGCGCAAAGATGGGGTCGTCCAGCACGGACGCGCGCAGCTTGTTGTCGGGGTTGTTGTAGCCCTGGCGCACGCCTTCGTTGATGGCGTCCTCGATGCTGCCGGCGAAGCCTTCCCAGCGCACGTCCATGCCGATCTTCAGGAAGACGTTGACGATGCCGGTGTCCTGGCAGATGGGGCGGCGGCCTTCCGCGCACATGCGGCTGTTGGTCAGGATCTGCGCGATGGCGTCCTTGGCGGCCGGGCTCTGCTCGCTCTCGTAGGCGCGGGCCAGGTGGGCGATGTAGTCGGCGGGGTGGTAGTAGCTGATGTACTGCAGCGCCGCGGCGATGCTGTCGATGAGGTCTTGCTGGCGGATCGTGGTCATGGCGGGCCTGGGGCGGCGGGAGGGATGGGCGGAATTATCGACGGCCCTGACGGCCGCCGGGGTTCACGGGGTGACTATGCTGACCGCATCGTCCAACGAGAAGCTGACATGAACACTCGCATCGAACGCGACACCTTCGGCCCCATCGAGGTGCCGGCCGACAGGCTGTGGGGCGCGCAGACGCAGCGCTCGCTGCAGAACTTCGACATCTCCGGCGAGCGCCAGGCGCCGGAGCTGATCCGCGCGCTGGCTCGCGTCAAGCGCGCGTCGGCCGTCGTCAACCAGGCGCTGGGCCTGCAGGACGCGAAGAAGACCGAGGCCATCGTGCAGGCGGCCGACGAGGTCATCGCCGGTCTGCATGCCGACGAGTTTCCGCTGGTGGTCTGGCAGACCGGCTCGGGCACGCAGACCAACATGAACGTCAACGAGGTGCTGGCCAACCGCGCCAGCGAGCTGCTGGGCGGCGAGCGCGGCGAGGGGCGGCTGGTGCACCCCAACGATGACGTGAACCGCAGCCAGAGCAGCAACGACGTGTTCCCGACCGCCATGCACGTGGCCGCCGTGCAGGCGCTGACGGAGCGGCTGCTGCCGCCGCTGCGCGCGCTGCGCACGACGCTGCAGCAGAAGGCCGAGGCCTATGACGACATCGTCAAGATCGGCCGCACGCACCTGCAGGACGCGACACCGCTGACGCTGGGGCAGGAGATCTCGGGCTGGGTGGCGCAACTGGCGCATGGGGAGCGCCACGTGCTGGCCGCGCTGCCGCATCTGTACGAGCTGGCGCTGGGTGGCACGGCGGTGGGCACCGGGCTGAACGCGCCCAAGGGCTATGCGGAAGCCGTGGCGGCCGAGCTGGCACGGCTGACGGGTCAACCCTTTGTGACGGCACCGAACAAGTTCGAGGCCATGGCGTCGTGCGACGCGCTGGTTCACGCGCACGGCGCGCTGAAGACGCTCGCGGCCAGCATGACCAAGATCGCCAACGACGTGCGCTGGCTGGCCAGCGGCCCGCGCAGCGGCATCGGCGAGATCAGCATCCCGGAGAACGAGCCGGGCTCGTCCATCATGCCCGGCAAGGTCAACCCGACGCAGAGCGAGGCGGTGACGATGCTGGCCGCGCAGGTGATGGGCAACGACGTGGCCATCAACATCGGCGGCGCGTCGGGCAACTTCGAGCTGAACGTGTTCCGCCCGATGGTCATCCACAACGTCCTGCAGAGCGCGCGCCTGCTGGCGGACGGCATGGCGAGCTTCAACACCCACTGCGCCGTGGGCATCACGCCCAACGAGGCGCGCATTGCCGAACTGGTGGAGCGCTCCCTGATGCTGGTGACGGCGCTGAACACCCACATCGGCTACGACCGCGCCGCGCAGATTGCCAAGAAGGCGCACAAGGACGGCAGCAGCCTGCGCGAGGCCGCGCTGGCGCTGGGCCACGTGACGGCCGAGCAGTTCGACGCCTGGGTGGTGCCGGGGCAGATGGTGGGGCGCTGAGCCCCCCCGCGCCCCGTCAGGCGGTCTTCATGAAGTAGACGTCACCTCGGTAGCTGTTGGCGATGACGACCCCCTTGAGCTCCGGCACGTACTGCAGCGAATTCTGGATGCCGTTGGTGCGCGCGGCGGGCAAGCTGCCCTTGACGGTCGGCGCCGCCACCTGGAAGTCGGACGCCCGGACGGTCAGCAGCTTGATGCTGGCGCCCTCGTTGTAGGCGATGACGAAGGTGTCGTTGATCTCGTCGTAGACGACGCCGGGGTAGCCCGTGACGAGCAGCGCGTCGGCGCCCAGGCCGCCGAACGTGACCTGCTGCGTGTTGCCGTTCAGGTCCATCACCACGGGCTTGATCGGCGAGTAGCCGCCCACCACCAGCATGCGGTTGCGCTGCGTGTCGATGGCGGCACCGGCGTACCACGGGGCGCGGGTCGTGCCCGACAGCTTGTCCCAGCGATTGGTGGTGGCCGTCCAGCGGTACCAGCCGTCGCCGTAGTTGCGCGAGTAATAGACGTCGCCGGTCAGCGGGTGTCGCACGCACAGGCAGGCGAGGAAGTCCCCGTTGCCGGGGAACTTGGCGATGTAGTCGGGTGCATCCCAGTCACCCTTGCTCACATCGAAGCTGTAGGAGCGGCTGGAGCCGCCGTAAGCATGGGTCGCCGGCGCAGCCGGGAAGCTGCCCTCCGAGCCGCCGCTGGCAAACACCACCATGCGGTTGAGCCGGTCGATGAACTGCGTGGCGTAGTAGGTGTGGGTGGGTGAGGGGCGGTTGTCCAGGAAGAACTGGACGCTGTTGACGATGTCGGCGTTGGAGGACGGCGCGCGCAACTGTTCCCAGGCGGGCTGGTCGGCCAGCAGGTTCAGCGCGTCCACCTCGTTGCCCGCGTAGTCGTTGTGGCCGCCGGCGGCGCCCAGCATGTAGACGCTGCCCTTGCGCTTCAGCGAGGCCCCGCACCAGGCATCGATCTTGGCGCTGGGGCCGGTCGCGCCCAGCGGGCGCGGGCTGGGTTCGACGCTGGACAGCGCCGTGCCGGCAATGGGCGTCCATTGCCAGGTGGGCAGCCCGCGCGCCCAGGCGGGCAGCGTCGCGACCGGCGGTGTCGGCGCCTGCGCGGGCGACCCGCCTGCAGCTGAGGCCGGCGGTGTGGGGGCCGGCGGCGGGGGCGGTGGTGCTGCCGGCGGCGGCGGGGGAGGTGGTGGGGGCGGTGGCGGAGCGGGCGACGCCGGCGGGGACGGTGTCGGCGTGGGCACGACGACCTGGCCTGAAGTCGACAACGCCTTGACGCCCCACACGGGAGAACCATTGAACGTCGTGATCAGCGAGCTCCAGTTGCTGGCACCTGTGAGGCGTGCATACGCCTCGGCGGCGCCGGGTACGGCATGCCGCACCGCATAGGAGATGGCCGGCAGCAGATTGCCCCAGTAGCTGGTGCCGTCGGGGAAGTAGGAGCCGCGCAGGTCGCCGGCGGTGCCGGGGTTGGCGGTGCCCAGTGAGGCCTTGTAGAGCGCGCCCCAGTTCTCCGGCCACGGGCCCGTGCCGCCGGACCAGTCGGGGAAGTCCACCAGCGCGACGGCCATCGTGTAGACGGCCGCATCGCGGTACAGCCATTCGGTGCTGCTGGTGCCACCGAGCCGGCCGATGACGCTGCGCGCCTTCCAGGCGAAGAAGGCCGACAGCTTGCCGAGGGCGTCGGCACTCACGCCGGGCTGCAACGCCAGCGCGTAGCCGAACGCGGCCGTGTAGAAGTCCTGCTGCCACGGGGCCTCGGTGACGCGCCCGTCGCTGTTGCTGCCGTAGGCGTCGCCATACGGCGCGACGATGCCGAACGGGTTGTTGGGCTTGGCCACATAGGTGGCGTGGTTGAACTCGATGTTGCTGGTCAGCGAGGCGATGAACTCCGCGCGCAGCATGTCGTCGTCCGGCGTCGCCACGCTGGCCTGCGCGAGCGTGCGCACGGCCCAGGCCGCGCCGCGCACGGTGGCTGCACCCGACGACGACAGGAACACGCCCTGGCTGAAGCGCCGCTGGTCGTCCACCTGGCCCAGGAAGTTGTACGTGGCGGCGAACTGCACTTCCTCCATGCAGTACCACAGGCCCGTCGCGAGGTAGGCCATGTAGCCCACGGACGGGTGGTGCGGAATGTCCCAGCCCGGGGCGCCGGTGCCGCTGGCGCCAGGCGGGAACTGCAGCTTGGTCGACGCGTTGACGCTGAGGTTGGGGTAGTCGCTGAAGCGCAGCGGCCGGTTGGTTTTCTCGTCGCGGAAGTGCAGCGCATAGCGGCCGGCACTGAAGGCATTGCGCACGACGCCCTTGTAGGGCGCCATCGCGTCGTCGCAGGTCAGGAAGCAGACGTCCCATTCCGGCAGCAGCCCGATGGCCGCCTGGTAGCCCGTCTGTCCCATGCTGCCGGAGTAGCCGCCCTGCTGCAGCGGCGTGAACGAGGCCGGCAGTGCCCGGTAGGCGCCGGACGTCGTGCCGGTCTTGCCGTGATAGCTGGGCACCAGTTCGCTGGCCTGCAGCATCTGGGTGTCCTGACGCGCAACAACGTCGACATCGTTGGCGAGCCAGTAGGACAGCGCCGTACCCTCCAGCAGCGGCGTGCGGCAGCGGCTGGGCAGGTCGATGGCGCGGGAGAAGCGCTGCTTGCCGCCCAGTGTGAAGCTGTAGGTGGCGTTGCGGCTGGCCGGGGCGGCCACGGCCAGGTAGCCGTTCTCCACCCACGGCAGCACCTCGAGGGCGCCACTGGCGTACAGCCGCACCTCCAGCCAGGCCACCAGGTGCGGGTCGGTGCCGACAGGCTTGCGGTAGATCCAGCTCGACATCTGCGGGCCGGCCACCCACGCCAGGAACGGTGCGTCCCAGTCGTTGCCCGACCAACTGGCCTTGCCCCAGCTGCCGGCGTCGACGGCGGCGGTCACGCCGGTGGCCTTGAGATGACTCACGGCCAGGGCGGCGGGCGACGGCGCGGCCGCGGTGCTGGCGCTCAGCCCCAGCTTGGTCGGTGTGCCAGCGGTCACGGCAACGGCGCCGGACACGATCGCGAACTTCACGGAGCCGTCGGACCAGCGGTTCTTGACGACGACCTGGACGCCGGCCGTCGACGCGACTGCTGTCGAACCGGACGGGATGCTGCCCTTGGGCAGCGACAGCCCCAGCGTGAAAGGCGCCTGCGTCAGTGTCGTGGCCGAGTGCACCCAGAACTGGATAGGCCCGGCGCTGGCTGATGCCGCGGCACCAGACGAAGCACCCGCGGCACCGGCGCCCGCGTTGGCCGGGGCCGACGCAGCCGGTGACGGGGCGGATGCGGCCGGCGCAGCGGCGGATGCGGCACCGTCGGCTGCAGTTGCCGACGCCGTGGCCGCGGCGCCGGGAGCGCCGCCGCCACAGCCGGGCAGCGCGACCACACCCACGGTGGCGGCCCAGCGGCGTAGGAACTCTCGGCGATCTTGGTCTGACATGATGATGGATGGCCCTTTGGGAGGACGGGGCTGTGAGCGCGGCCGGATTGTGGCCGTCGGCTCGCCCCGTCGGCGGGCGGCATCATCGCCGGGCGTGCGGCGGATCACGCTTCACAGCGTGCTTACCCACGGTAACCGCGTGCAACGGATGTGAGCGGCGGGCGGCTTGCCGGATCGGCCGGCAAGCGTGGCACGTCAGTGCGCCTTGTCCTCGTGGTGCGCCAGCAGCCGGTCCGTGTAGGCAATGGCCATGGCCGACAGCAGGAAGGCGACGTGGATCAGCGTCTGCCACATCAGCGTCTTCTCGGTGTAGTTGTCGGCGTTGATGAACGTCTTCAGCAGGTGGATGGAGCTGATGCCGATGATGGCCGTGGCCAGCTTCACCTTCAGCACCGACGCGTTCACGTGGCTGAGCCACTCCGGCTGGTCAGGGTGGCCGCCCAGGTCCATGCGCGACACGAAGGTCTCGTACCCGCCCACGATGACCATGATCAGTAGATTGGAGATCATGACGACGTCGATCAGCCCCAGCACCACCAGCATCAGGATGGTCTCGTTGAGCTTGGCGATGGGCTCGTAGCCGATGATCGTGCCGGCGGCGTCCTTGATGGCGGTGCTCTTATAACCAATGCTCTTGACCAGCATCTCCAGCGCGCCCTGGTTGCCGAAGGCGGCCTCGATGAGGTGCACCAGCTCGGTCCAGAACTGGAACACGTAGACGGCCTGGGCCAGGATGAGGCCCAGGTACAGCGGCAGCTGCAGCCAGCGGCTGGCGAAGATCAGGCGGGGCAGGGGGCGGAGCTGGGGATCGTTGGGCATGGGGTAGGACCGAGCAGAATTGCCGGAAATTCTAGGTGGCGTGAATGACGTCACGCCGTCAGGGCATCGTCAGACGCCCGAAGCACAGTCCGCGCCAAGCAACTCCAGGAGACAGACGATGAGCACGCTGAACACCTACGCCCCCAGCCCCGAGTGGGTGGCCAACGCGCATGTGAAGGGCGAGGCCGGCTACGCGGCGCTGGTGGCGGAGGCCGACAAGGACTACGCCGGCTACTGGGCCCGCCTGGCCCGCGAGCTGCTGAGCTGGCAGACGCCGTTCACGAAGACGCTGAACGACAGCGAGGCGCCGTTTTTCAAGTGGTTCGAGGACGGCAAGCTCAACGTTTCCTACAACTGCCTGGACCGCCATGTCGAGGCCGGCAAGGGCGACAAGACGGCGCTGATCTTTGAAGCCGACGACGGCGCCGTGACCCGCGTCACCTATGCCGAGCTGCTCGCCAGGGTCGGCCAGCTCGCCAACGCGCTGAAGGCCCGCGGCATCCAGAAGGGCGACCGGGTCGTCATCTACATGCCCATGTCGGTCGAGGGCGTCGTGGCCATGCAGGCCTGCGCCCGCATCGGCGCGACGCACTCGGTCGTGTTCGGCGGCTTCTCCGCGCAGAGCCTGCGCGACCGCGTGCAGGATGCCGGCGCCGTCGCGCTGATCTGCGCCGACGAGCAGCAGCGCGGCGGCAAGGCACTGCCGCTGAAATCGATCGTCGACGAGGCGCTGGCCGACAACAGCTGCCCGACTTTGCGCGACGTCATCGTCTACAAGCGCACCGGCGGCAACATCGGCTGGGTGGAGGGGCGTGACCTGTGGCTGCACGAGCTGACCGCCGCGCAGCCGACGACCTGCGCGCCCGAGTGGGTCGAGTCCGAACATCCGCTGTTCCTGCTCTACACGTCCGGCTCCACCGGCAAGCCCAAGGGCGTGCAGCACAGCACTGGCGGCTACCTGCTGCATGCGGCGCTGACGACCAAGTGGACCTTCGACCTGAAGGACGACGACATCTTCTGGTGCACCGCCGACATCGGCTGGGTCACCGGCCACACCTACATCACCTACGGCCCGCTCGCGCTGGGTGGCACCGAGATCGTCTTCGAGGGCGTGCCCACGTATCCGGACGCCGGCCGCTTCTGGCAGATGATCCAGAAGCACAAGGTCACGATCTTCTACACGGCGCCGACGGCCATCCGCTCGCTGATCAAGGCGGCCGAGAGCAACGAGGCAGTGCACCCGAAGAAGTACGACCTGAGCAGCCTGCGTCTGCTGGGCTCGGTGGGCGAGCCCATCAACCCGGCCGCCTGGGAGTGGTACCACCAGCACGTGGGCGGCGGCCGCTGCCCCATCGTCGACACCTTCTGGCAGACCGAGACCGGCGGCCACATGATCACGCCGCTGCCCGGCGTGACCACACTCGTGCCCGGCTCCTGCACGCTGCCCTTCCCGGGCATCACGACAGCCATCGTCGACGAGACCGGCAACGACGTGCCCAACGGCCAGGGCGGCATCCTGGTGGTCAAGAAGCCGTGGCCGTCCATGATCCGCACGATCTGGGGTGACCCGGAGCGCTTCAAGAAGAGCTACTACCCGGCCGAGCTCAAGGGCTACTACCTGGCCGGCGACGGCGCGATCCGGGACGCGGAGACGGGCTACTTCACGATCACCGGCCGCATCGACGACGTGCTGAACGTGTCGGGCCACCGCATGGGCACGATGGAGATCGAGTCGGCGCTGGTCAGCTGCACGGAGCTGGTGGCCGAGGCCGCAGTGGTGGGCCGCCCGGACGACACCACCGGCGAGGCCATCTGCGCCTTCGTCGTGCTGAAGCGGCCGCGCCCCACGGGCGACGAGGCCAAGGCCATCGCCAAGCAGCTGCGCGACCACGTGGCCAAGGAGATCGGCCCCATCGCCAAGCCCAAGGACATCCGCTTCGGCGACAACCTGCCCAAGACGCGCTCCGGCAAGATCATGCGCCGGCTGCTGCGCTCGGTGGCCAAGGGCGAGAGCGTCACGCAGGACACCAGCACCTTGGAGAACCCCGCCATCCTGGAGCAGCTGGGCCAGGCTTACTGATCCGCATCGCCCAGAAAAAAGGCCGCCCGAGGGCGGCCTTCTTTGTTGCCTGCGCGAATCAGCCGCGTTGGCGGCGGCGGGCGATGAAGCCCACCAGGCCCATGCCGCCCAGCATCAGCGCATACGTGCTCGGCTCAGGCACGGGCGCCACATTGAGCGCCTGGTTCAGATGGATCTTCAGGAACTCGGTGTTGTCCGAGCCCAGATTGCGGCCGCCGACACCGGGGTAGTTGTTGTCGTTGGCCACCAGCAGCGTGTTCGCGTCCAGGATCAGCACGCTCTCGATGGTCGTGAACGGGAAGGTGAACGCGTTGCTGCCGTCGCCGTTGAGGTCGTGCGGGTCGGCGATGTTCATCAGGTCGACCACTTCGGTCTTGATGACGTTGCCGCTGGCGTCGACCTTGTTCAGGTCGATCTGGAAGATCTTCTTGAACGGCGTGCCGCTGGTGGCCGTGGCGCCGTTGCGCTCGATGATGAGGAACTCGTGGTCGTTGATGGCCGTCATGTCGCCGATGTTGGTGCCGGCGGTGTCGAGCTTGTAGTTCCACTGCTGGCCCGTGTAGGCCTCGGTGGTCACGTCGAAGGCGTTGATGCGCAGCGTCTTGGCCGGGTCGCCGGTGACGGTGCCTTCCAGCAGCGTGTAGAGGCGGTCGCCGTTCGGGTTGATGGCCATGCCCTCGAAGCCGCTGGAGCGGCCCAGCGTGGCCAGCGCGCTGCCGTTGGCAACGGCCTCATTCTGCGGCGACAGCACGCCCGTCATGCCGATCTCGCGGCGCAGCACCTCGCCCTTGGCGTTGGTCTTGACCAGGTAGGGGCCGAACTCGTCGCCGAACCACAGGTTGCCGTTCTTGTCCTTGCGCACGGACTCGATGTCCAGGTCGGCGCCGGTCAGCAGGCGGTCGTTGCGGATGCTGCTGTCCACCAGCGGGTTGGCGGCGTTGTTGTAGTAGCGCTTGTAGTCGGCCTGGATCTTCAGCGACAGCAGGTTGTTCGGGTCCGACAGCGTGATGTAGCTGCCCGCGTTGAAGCCGCCCATGGCCGAGCCGCTGTTGTAGTTGGCGGCCGACACGGTGCCGGTGCCGCCGGTGGCGGTCTTGAAGTTGGGCGTCACGGCGTACAGGCGCAGCAGCGCGTCGGCCGAGTTCTCCTTGGTGCCGAAGCCGTTGTCGGGCATGAAGTAGTACGTGCCGGCAGTCGGGCCGGCCAGCACGGCCGAGAAGCCCTGCACCGGCTGCTTGTTCAGCAGCGGCAGCGTGTTGCCGCCGGCGCTGTTGGCGAACTGGCCGGCCGTGGGGCCTTCGGCAAACGTGTTGGCGGGCATCAGCGCCCAGCCTTCCAGCGTGGCGGATGCGGCGTGGGCCGTGTGGGCGGCGGACAGGGCGGCCAGCGTGGCCGCCAGCGAGGCGCGAAGGGCGAATCGGGTCATGAACTTGAAGAGTGGGGCGCAGAACGGCCTGCGCCGCCATTCTTCAAAGCGGCCATGAATCGCCCATGAAGCGCTCGCGCGCGGCTTGAGCCCTTCGGCTCATGCCGCGCCAACGAAGACAGGCCCCGCAGGGCCTGTCGTCGAGCAGGGCGGGGGGCCTTACTTGATCGTCAGCACCCACTTGGCCAGCGTCTCGGCTTCGGCCGGCGTGACGGCGTTGGCCGGCATGGGCATGGGGCCCCAGACGCCCGAGCCGCCCTTCTGGATCTTCTCGGCGAGCTTCTTGTAGGCGTCTTTTTCCTTGGCGTACTTGGCGGCCACGTCCTTGTACGACGGGCCCACCAGCTTCTTGTCCAGCGCATGGCAGGCCATGCAGTTCTTCTTCTGCGCCAGTTCCTGGTTGGCAAAGGCGGCGGCGGGGGCGATCAGGGCGAGGCCGAGAAGCAGGGCTTTCATGAGAACCTTTCGGTGACGTGGACTACAGTGACTGCGAAAGATACCTGAAGGAGATGCCGCATGGCGTTCGTGTTGATCGGTGTGCTCTTGATCGTGCTCAAGCTGGGTGGATTTGCACAGTTCCACAAGGACGAGTTCTGGGCCTGGGCCATCGTGCTGTCGCCGTTCCCGCTGGCGGTGCTGTGGTGGTGGTTCTCGGACTCGACGGGCCTCACGCAGAAGAAGGCGATGGACGCACTGGACGCCAAGAAGGCGGCAAGGCGCGAGCAGCAGATGGAGGCGCTGGCGCAATTCCGGCCGGGTGCCAAGAAGAAGCGCTAGTCAGCGTGCCATGCCTGAAGTCACGGCGGGCAAACCCCAGCATCCGCTCCGGGCGCCACGACGTTGAGGCCGCGTCCCTTCCGGAGAAACCGATGATCCCCCGAATGCTTCCCCTCGCGCTGGCCCTGCTGGCGGGCGCCGCGCAGGCCGACCTGCTGCAGGACCCGCAGTGGCAGGCCTGGCTGGATGCCGGCCGCACCGCCGAGCTGTCCCGCGCGGCCCAGGCGCAGATGAAGGCCCGCCCGGACGACGACCAGGCCGCCGTCGCGTTGGCCCTGGTGGCCGTGGACGACAACGACGCCGCGCGGCTGGAGGCCGCCATCGCGCCGCTGCAGGCCTGCGCCGACAAGCGCCCGCAGGCCGCCTGCAGCTATGCGCTGGGCCGCATCTACGGCCAGCAGGCCATGAGCGCCAGCGTCTTCAAGATGCCGGGCCTGGCCAGCAAGACCAAGGACCAGTTCGTCAAGGCCGTGCAGCTGGACCCGCAGCTCTACGAGGCGCGCAGCGCGCTGGCGCAGTTCTATCTGATCGCGCCCGGCTTTGCCGGCGGCAGCGAGGCCAAGGCGCGCGAGCTGGCCAGCGAGGTGCAGTCCCGCCAGCCCGAGCAGGCCCGGCTGCTGCGCTTCCTCGTTGCGGCGCAGGCCAAGGACTGGGCCGGCGCCGAGCGCGAGCTGCAGGCCGTGAAGCCGGGCGACGACCGCACGCTGCAGCGCGAGCTGCGCAATGGCTGGATGCGGCTGGGCGCCGAGTTCATCGAGCAGAAGTCGCTGCCCCAGGCGCGCGGCGTTTTCGAGCGGGTGCAGCGCGAGCACCCGCAGCACGCTGCCGGCCCTTACGGCCTGGCCCGCGTGGCGCTGGACGGCCACCAGCCCGACGAGGCGCTGCGCCTGCTGGAGCGCTGCCGTTCTCTGGAAGGCGCCGACCGTTATCCGCTGGACTACCGCGCCGGCCAGGCACTGCAGGCCAAGGGCGACAAGGCCGCGGCCCGGGCGGCGCTGGAGCGGGTGCTGCAGAACAAGCGCTCCAGCCCGCGCGTCGTTGAGGACGCGAAGAAGCGCCTGGCCGAGCTGGCCTGAGCGGGCGGCCCGAAGCGGCTGGCTATGATGCCGGCCGCTTTCTCTTCGTGCCGAGCTCATGCTGGTTCATCCCCAGTTCGACCCCATCGCCCTCCGTCTCGGCCCGCTGGCCGTGCACTGGTACGGCATCACCTACCTGATCGCCTTCGGGCTGTTCCTGTGGCTGGCCGGCCGGCGCGTGCGCCTGCCGCAGCATGCCGCCGTCGGCTGGACGCGCCAGGACGTCGACGACGTGCTGTTCTACGGCGTGCTGGGCGTCGTGCTGGGCGGGCGGCTGGGCTACTGCTTCTTCTACAAGCCCGACTACTACATCCACCACCTCGCCGAGGTGCTGGAGGTCTGGAAGGGCGGCATGTCCTTCCACGGCGGGCTGCTGGGCGTGCTGTTTGCGCTGTGGATCTTCGGCCGCCGCCGCGGCCGCAGCTTCTTCGAGGTGTCGGACCTGATCGCGCCCTGCGTGCCCACCGGCATCATGGCCGTGCGGCTGGGCAACTTCATCAACGGCGAGCTGTGGGGCCGCCAGGCACCGGCCGACCTGCCGTGGGCCATGATCTTCCCGCAGGCCAATGACGGCGGCCTCGCCCGCCATCCGTCGCAGCTGTACCAGGCCGCCGGCGAGGGCCTGCTGCTGTTCGTCATCCTGTGGCTGTATGCGCGCAAGCCGCGGGCGACGGGGCAGATCTCGGGCGTCTTCATGATGGGCTATGGCGCGCTGCGCTTTGCGGCCGAATACTTCCGCGAGCCCGACGACTTCCTCGGCTACCGCGCGCTGGGCTGGAGCCAGGGCCAGTGGCTGAGCCTGCCGATGATCCTCGTGGGCATCGCCATCTTCGCGTGGGCGACGAAGCGCAACCAGAGGCCCGCATGAGGCAGATCTTCTTCGACACGGAAACCACCGGCCTGGAGGCCGAACGGGGCGACCGCATCATCGAGATCGGCTGCGTGGAGATGGTCAACCGGCAGCTGACCGGCAACAACCTGCACCTCTACATCAACCCCGAGCGAGCCAGCCACGAGGACGCGCTGCGCGTGCACGGGCTGACCGAGCAGTTCCTGGCCGACAAACCCAAGTTCGCCGAGATCGTCGACCATCTGCTGGCCTTCCTGGCCGGCGCGGAGCTGGTCATCCACAACGCGCCGTTCGACATCGGCTTCGTCAACGCGGAGCTGAAGCGCCTGAAGCGCGGCGTGCTGACCGACCATGTGGCCAGCGTGCGCGACACGCTGCTGATGGCGCGTGACCTGTTCCCCGGCAAGGCCAACTCGCTGGACGCGCTGTGCCGCCGCCTGGAGGTGGACAACACCAAGCGCGTGCTGCACGGCGCGCTGCTGGACGCCGAGCTGCTGGCCGACGTCTACATCCGCCTGACGCGCGGGCAGGACGCGCTGCTGATGGACGACCACGGCGATTCGTCCGGCGGCGGCGACGTGGATGCCCTGGTCGAGGCGGCGGACCTGAGCCGCTTCGAGCTGCCCGTGCTGCTGGCCGACGCCGCCGAGGCGGAGGCCCACGCCAAGATGCTGGTGGACCTGGACAAGGCCGCCGGCGGCGCATGCAAATGGCGAGTTCTCGAACCCGCACAAACCGTGGCATAATCGTGGGCTTCCCGAAAGCCGATGCGTTTTCAAGGGCGGTTAGCTCAGCGGTAGAGCACTGCCTTCACACGGCAGGGGTCGCAGGTTCGAACCCTGCACCGCCCACCAGGATCTCCTGGTTCCTTGAAAGCGCCGCGCCAGATTTCGGGCGGTTAGCTCAGCGGTAGAGCACTGCCTTCACACGGCAGGGGTCGCAGGTTCGAACCCTGCACCGCCCACCAGAACCAACCCCCTCGGCCTCGCGGCGAGGGGGTTTTTCTTTGCCTGTTGCGCGGCGGCTCAGTAGTGCAGCCAGGCCGCGCCGCCCAGCGCCACGCCTACGGCGCCGACGGCCAGCGTCGCCACCTCCATCCAGCGCCGCTTGGTCAGCAGCGTGATGGCGGCCAGTGCGATGGAGATCTGCAGCGCCGTCGTGGCCTGGGCCCAGCGGTGATGCATGTGCATCTGTTCGCCGCTCTTCTCGTCGAACTCGCGCGACTCGTGTTCGAGCTTCTCGGCCTCGACCTTGATGTCGTTCTTTTCCTTCTCGTAGCGCGCGATCTTGTCGCGGTACTTGGCGCGCTGCTCCTCGCTGGGCGTCATGTCCAGCGCCAGCTCGGCCAGGCTCTGCTTGCTGCTCTTGGCCTGGTAGTAGTTCCACTTGTTGGCCGCCTCGGTCTTGCGGATGGCGGCGTCGTTCTTGTAGAGCGCGGCGTTGGCCTGCGTGGCCCCGCCCATGTACGAGAAGAACGCGCCGACGGTGGCGAGGATGGCCGTGATGACGGCCAGCTGGCCGGCGAGGCCCTTGGGCTCATGCTGGGCCGCGTGCTCCAGCTCGTGGTCGTGCGGGCCGTGGACGTGAAAACCGCCTGAAGACATCTCAGTTCTCTCTGCGAAAGTAATCGACGAAATCGAAGCGCACACCCGCGGCGCTGGTGCGCGTCTCGCGGGCTGCTTCGGTGAATTGATCGCGCGGCCAGGCGGGGAAATGCCGGTCCGCGTCGGGGAAGGCGGCGTCCACCTCGGTCAGCGCGAGCTTGGCGGCGAGTGGCAGCGCCAGCGCGTAGATCTCGCCGCCGCCGATGACACAGACCTCGGGCTCGGCGCAGGCGGCCAGCGCCGCGTCCAGGCTGGCGAAGACCTCGGCACCGGGCAGGGCGGTCGCGCTGCGGCTGACGACGAGGTTGCGCCGGCCGGGCAGCGGGCGGAACTTCGCCGGGATCGAGTCCCAGGTCTTGCGGCCCATGACGACCGGCTTGCCGACGGTCAGCGCCTTGAAGCGCGCCATGTCTTCGGGCAGGTGCCACAGCAGCGCGTTGTCGCGGCCGATGGCGCCGTCCCTGGCCACGGCGGCCACCAACGTGATCGTGCTCATACGGCGACCGGCGCCTTGATGGCGGGGTGCGGGTCGTAGCCGCTGAGCTCGAAGTCCTCGAACTCGTAGTCGAAGATCGACGCCGGCCGACGCTTGAGCGTCATGGTCGGGTAGGGCCGGGGCTCACGGGCCAGCTGGGTTTGCACCTGCTCCACGTGGTTGTCGTAGATGTGTTTACGGAACCAAAAGAGAACGTTCAATTTTTTCTCCTTCTCCCTGGAATGATTGAGCGTTTTCGTGTGCTTGACAGCTTGCTCTTTCGAACCATAAATTCAATCAACTTAAGGAGCTGCGGTCGATGAGCATGGACGTGTATCTCGGTGCGCGACCCAAGGGTCTCCAGGAGTACGCCAAGGCGTTGCTCACCATCATCCCCTTTGACGAAACGAGGCGGAAGCTCGACGTGCTGTCCATGCCAGGCACGTCCCTCACGCTGGAACTTGCCGGGGCGCCGCAACCCATCCTCTGCGTGAGCGACAGCAAGGGATTCATTGTACGAACCGCTTCTTCGTGGCTGAGCCACGTTGGGCGCCAAGTGGGCCTGACCTACTCCGCTGGCACCTCGCTTCAGTACGGCCGGACTATGACCTACCTCGTCCGCTGGATTGAGGCCCATCCGCCTCTGCCTGGTCTTAGCGTCGATCAGAACATCATTGCGCTGAATAGGGACGCCGTTATCGACTGGCTCAAGTACATGAAAAAACTCGGCGCCAAGAGCAATAGGACGCTCAAGGCGCGCGAGGCCTGCTTGTATGAGTTCCTGGACTGGCTTTGCACCGACGATGCGCGCCAACTGCGAGATATGGAGAAGTCGCCTCGTGGTAGGGACGGGAAGATGGGATACGTCACGAAAGGTGGCAGTCCGAAAAGCCCCAAGGCCATTGATGCCAGCGTCGTTATCGCAGTGCTCAAAGGGTTTCACAACGAATGCGAGCGGTGCATGTTTCATGCGCAGTACGACATGGGGCTTCGAATCACTGAGTTGATTGAACTTACGGTAAAAGATTTGCCGAGTTCCTCAATGTACGACTCCTCGCTTGAATTCATTCCCATTTGCATCAGTGGGCTGAAAGGGCGGGCTGGCACGACCAAGGAACGCATTACTCTTATCTCCAGGGCTACGTTGCGCCGTATTTGTGCGTACCACAATACTGCGGAATATGAACTCGCTGAAGGTTGGGACTTCAATGATCCTGACAAGCCGGTGTTTTTGACCGCGAATCAATTCAAGTGGCAGGCCCGCAACGCCACGAAGCAGTTTAATGCTGCAGCCGACCGCGCGGGACTGCCGAAAAATATCCGTCCTCATTGGCTGCGGCATGGTACTGCCTTTTCTGTCCTTTCTTCTGATGCTGGCAAGGACTATATGGACCGGATGCTAATTGTCCAGCAGATGCTTGGGCATAGTGATTTGAAAACCACTGAGATTTATACCCAAATCTCACCTGCCATGCTGGACAAGTTGACCAAGGCTGGCCATCGACTTAACCGTCTGGAGGAGGCTGAAACGATTCGGAGTGAATCGTGGTTAGCACCCTTAAGACACAAGGAAAGTCGAGGCCACATTGGAAAACATCGTTCGAATCACGCGCCCCCCTGAGCCTACGCTCCGAAATCCGTATGCCCAGTTAATATGGATATTCTTCCGTGTTGAAAGAGAGCAAGACGAGCCGTACGCGGCGAATTTTCGATACGCAAAGAATAAGTATCTTGAGTACGTAGTCCAGACTGGCTCCGGGTACACAGAGCTTTCAGTAGACCCGCGCTTTTACTTGCACCTGCACTGGGAGGCCGATGCCCTGATTCGATTCAATCAGTGGCTCGATAAACAAAAGCTCGCTAGCAAGACGAGATACAGCCTCTACAAGAGCGTTAGGCGCGTCATGGACGTCGCCTACTCAATGAGTTTGATTGATGCGAACGTGTACCACTCGCCGATGCATAAGGGAGTGCGCGAGACCGATAGCCGCGCCTCGTACACCGAGGATCAGCAGGAAGCAATCACGGCGGCGCTGTCAAAGTGGACCAACGTCGCGCGCAGCGTGGTCAATGGCTACACACGCACCGGTGAAGGAATTCCTTACCGGAAGAAGAACACTCTTGCGTCAGTAGAGCTCGATGGTGTCGAGTACGAACCGTCGGAACTGGCTCGTCGGTACGGTGTGCCGCGTGGCAAGCTTCAGAGCCGTCTGAAGGCTGGCTGGAGCACATCCGAGGCACTGGGTCTTACGCCGCGCAAGCGGGCGTCCAGTGGGGTTGCCACGCAGCTGGTCATTGAGGGAGCTAGCTACCCAAGCGTGAACGAGGCCGCGCGAGCCTACGGCGTTGACGCCGGGGTGGTGGCCCTTCGGCTACGCAAGGGGCTCACCCCGGAGCAGGCAGTCGGCATCGCGCCGATGTATGTGCATCAGTCCGACGAGCGCGCCTTGCTGTGGTCTTTCGAGAACGAGTACGGGTGCGATGCGCGCGCAATGCTGGAGGACTTCCGACGTAGAGACCTGAACACGGTAGCAACCGACACTCGCCTACGAAGGCTGTTCTGCCGGTGGGGTGTATGGCCCTATGTCGATGACCGTCTGGTGATGCCCCTTGCGGCTGAGTTCTGCTTGCTTACCGGTCTTAACGTCGAGTCGCTGAAGAAGCTGGACGTTGACTGCTACCAAGCCGAGCACGCATTGACGGGTAAGGCGGTAATAACTTTTCAGAAGAAGCGCGCCTCCAGCCACACTAGGTCGGAAGAACAGTCGCTTCACCTTGATCTGCTGGATGTTGAACTGGCCAAAGACGACAACCTCGAGGTGGAGGAGAAATTCATCGAAGAGGGCTCTGTTGTTCGTGTGGAACGGCTGTTTCGGCTTATCTTGGCGATCACTGCTCCTATCAGAGAGTACGCGCCTAGCGAACTGCAGCAACGGCTTTTCATTTTCGAAGATGTGGAGGCGTCAAGGACTGTTGGAAAAACCGTCATTGTTGGGATCGACCCTAAAGGGAAGGCTGCTACTTGGTATGGCCGATTTGCGAACGAAGAAGGCCTCAAGAAGAGCTTTGGGGACAACTTTAAGTTCAATTTGGCGCGGTGTCGCCCGACGCTGGTCACAAACATGGTTCTGGCCGGGGCTGACATTTTTCAGGTTCAAGCCGCAATCTCACATGCGAATATTGGCACGACCGCGATTTACCTGGACGAACATCGCCTTCAACCGGTGTTCAATTCAATAGTTTCCGGCGCTCTTGAGGGCATAACCCGGCGTTCGATTGAATATCAAGCAGGTAAAAAGGGGGCGGCTGGAGCCGGAGCAATCCGCAACGTGGCTGATCCAGACGCCTTCCACGAGACGCTTTCGGGTTGCGGTTGTTACGACCCATATTCACCAAGCGAGATGGTTCGCAAGGTAACACGCCATAAAGAAGGAGGGGTCTGTCGGCACTGGAATATGTGTCTATTCTGCGATCAGGCGGTTGTGACTGAGAACTCGTTGCCAAAAATTATTGTCTATCGGCGAAGAGTGTCGGCGGTGCTTGAGCAGGGTTCACCTTCCATTGAGCCTCGTCGAAAGCTCCTTGAGGATGTCGTGAAACTCATCGACCGCGTGCTGGAGGAGAACGCCGTGTTCCCTGCGGACGTGTTGGCCGAAGCCAAGATCAAGGCTGTGCAGCTCGATGATATTTTGGTCGATCAACTCATTTATCAAGGGATTTGAGTCATGACAACCGCGAATGCACTGCCTTCTCTTAAAGCTGTTATGGCTGGGGTGGCCATTTTTCCCGCCGATGCGCCGATTTGGCTGGGGAAAATCGGAGACCCAGTTTGGCCATTCTACAAGGAAGGGGATGAGCTATATCAAGGGCCCTCGACAAGCTCCATCGCTTGGTTGGACTACATCTATGGCAAGGGATATACTTTCGAGCATGTAAATTCGATGCATCGCGGACGGTATACGTATTGCCTGACGAGTGAAATCGTCTCTGATTTGAAAGTTGCCGCTGCGATCTACGCTAAATTCCCTCGGCTAGTCAAGCATGCAAAATCGGCGAAAGAGGGGGTCGATCCGCGAACCGTCAAAGCTCGTACTGACGAGCTTGCCAAGGTTTTTTCTTCCGCAATCGCCATTTCTCAAGCGCGCTACGGGCGAACGATTACAAAGTTGTCCGAAATTTCGCTCGGCTTGCTCAAGGAAGCCATCGCCCAATATCCGGGGCGCGGAGCCGCACTGAAGCGTGCCTTGAAGCTGATTTCGGACCCCGTTGTTCAGTCCAATCTTTCAGAGCCGCTGCGGTGGCAGCTAGTTGACATTGAGAAGGGCAGCATCCCGTGGCCGAAGACGATTGACGGTCCCGGTATTGCGACGCTCACTGATGTTCATTTCCTGTTCATTCAGGATCAGTGTATTCAATACATTCTTCGGTTCAAGGCGATGTTGGGCCTGACCATTCATTGCACAGATGTGCCTCGAAAGCCTGAATGGATCGAAGAAATTGATCTTGACGCTTACGCGGAGGCTGTTGACGCTTATTTGAATAATAAGGTTGGCGCATCTGGTCTCCAAGCGCGTTTCGGCATTGGTCAGCGCGATCTCGAGGCATTCATTTGCGATGCGCAAAATGCCGCAATCTTATTGATTCTGCTCTTGACGGGGATGAGGAGCTCCGAAACGAAGTTTTTGTATAGTGATGCCCTTGACTTCAATAATGGGTATTGGTTCTTGAAGTCGAAGGTGGTGAAGGGGCGTTCGAAGTCAGCTCCGGTTGCCGAAGGTTGGCTCGCCATTGACATCACAAGGGACGCATTCGATGTCCTCGAATACTTTTGCGCGTGCACGGGCAACAAGTACCTGTTCTCCAGCCCGTTCGAGCGCTTTGCGAAGGACGGCCGCGGCTACGCATTGGGCTCCTTGAACATCAAGCTGTGCCGGTGGCTGGAGCGCATTGATGTTGGAGGCGTCTACGCTGACTGGACGTTCTCGGTTCATCAGTGCCGCGAAACACTCGTCTTCCAACTTGCCAAGCAGCAAGTCGGGCTGCAATTCATCAGCATGCAGCTGAAGCACTTTCATAGCCGTTTCTACGGCATGCCAAACGAGGTCACTGCGAGCTACGGGAACTACCGGAAAGAGCTCATGGCCAGCGTCACCAGCCGCATGGCAGAAGCTCGGGAGACCGCATTGCAAGACCTCTTCGGTGAGGACTCGCGGTTCGCAGGCGGCGGTGGCGAAGCTCACAAGGCTCGCACAGATGCCTTCTTCGCAGGCAAGGCCTACTTCGGCGCCGCCCGCGAACGGTACATCCGGAACCTAGCCAACAGCGGCGTCAAGATTCAGCCGACCAGCATTGGCAGCTGCACAAAGAACTTTGCGCTCCCAGTCCTCGACAAGGAGCCGCCTTGCTACGGCGACTTCGAGTGCGACCCGGACTGCGAGAGCCATGTCATCACCGAGCGCGCTGGGCAGGCCCTCGTTGCGCGGCACGACCGCCTCTTGGCGAAAGCCGATGCAGAGACCAACAAGGCGTACAAGGTCATCTGGATTGGTCAGGCTGAAAAGATCGGTCGTCACATCAACAAGCTTGGACTCGGTGGTCACCATGTCGACTAAAACGCCTATACAGAGCGACGATGTACCCAGTGATCCGACTGGGAACGACCGGCTTATCCGAGACGCGCTCACCACGCTGGCGGACCCTGCCAAGAGGAAGAAGATGAAGCTGAAGCCCACAGTAGCATCACTTCAAAAGCTCACGAAGTTGTCGCTCAACACGATCCGCGACAGAGCCTGGGCTCTTAAGGGCGTGCGTGACTTGAAGGCGGAAGCCAAGAAGCCACCACAGGCGGAGGTGCTTACAGTAGAACAAGGCGAAGAGCCCATAATCGACCCCGAAGTAGCGGTATCCAGGCAACTGGAGGGTCTTCTGAAGCAGAACAGCCTGTTTTATGAAGAGATTCTCTATCTGCGACGAGAAGTTAAAAGGCGCGATGAGATTATTGAGAATTTGCAGGGCGGCCGCTTAAGTGCAATCTGAACCATCGGCCTAGTCGATAAAGATGAAACAATACCTCGAACTGCTTTCTGACATCCTCGAAAACGGAACTGCCAAGGGCGACCGTACTGGCACCGGCACGACGTCAGTCTTCGGTCGTCAGATTCGGCACAACCTCGCGCACGGATTTCCGCTGCTCACCACGAAGAAGCTCCACTTCAAGAGCATTGCCAATGAGCTAATTTGGTTCCTAAATGGCGATACCAACGTTGCTTGGCTCAAGGAGCATGGCGTTAGCATTTGGAATGAATGGGCTACTGAAACAGGTGAGCTTGGCCCGATATATGGGAAGCAATGGACGGCTTGGCCAACAAAAGACGGCGGGACAATCAATCAGATTGACTACGTCGTCAATGCGCTGAAGAACAATCCGAACAGTCGGAGAATTCTGTTCCATGGTTGGAATCCAGAATATCTGCCCGATGACAAGCTGAGCCCGAAAGAAAACGCGCAGCAAGGAAAAATGGCCCTGCCGCCTTGTCATTTGTTGTATCAGTTCTACGTTGCAAATGGCAAGCTTTCTTCTCAGCTATATATCCGCAGCTCGGATAGCTTCCTAGGTCTTCCATACAACATCGCTTCTGTCGCATTGCTTACCCACATGCTTGCGCAGCAATGCGACCTCGTAGCTCACGAAATCATCGTCAGCATCGGGGACCTCCATGCATATTCAAACCACATGGAGCAAATCAAGACCCAGCTTTCGAGGGACCCGCGTCCGCTGCCAACGTTGAAAATCAATCGGCGGCCCGACTCCATCTACGGTTACAAATTTGAGGACTTTGTAATTGAGGGGTATGACCCATACCCATCAATCGCCGCGCCCATCGCGGTCTAAACGCTTCGAGGCTGCCTCAGCTGACGGCTGAGGGCGTCTCGCACAGGGAGGGAAGAACAATGAATGCAGCCAGCAGGTTGCTGAGAATCTACGACCGCCTTATGCAGCAGACTGCGGAGCAGTCGACGCTCAATGCATGGGCTGGAGCATTCGACGTCGCGCTCGATAGGCCGCACCTCGAAGACGAGGTCACAACACTCCTCATGGGGCTGCGTTCAGAAGTCAACTTCGCGCGCGCTCGGCTCGACGCTCACGGTGTTCCAACGGGGCTCACAAGTCCCTCCTTCGAGAGGATGAGTCAATACGCCTCCCCAGGCCACATCCACTCCCCTTGGAAGAACCACGTTGGAAACCTGCACACGCCCGATGTCCGAAAAATCCTCGAGTGGGCTGCGTGGGCGCTGCGCGAAGAGGACGAGGCGGACATGTCCGCTGAAGAACTGACCGTCCTAGAAGGGGAACTCGCGGCACTTGAAGCTGCACTCGGCGAGACCGACATGGCGCCCTATCTGCGGGACTTCGTCCGCAAGCAGGTCGAGACCATCCGCGGCGCGCTACGCATGTACGGCGTTCAAGGCGTGAAGCCGGTACAGGACGCGCTGCAGAAAGTCGCCGGCGCCTACAAAACCCAGGAGAAGGTGATCGAGAAGACCGTGGCCGCTGCACCCGAAGAGGCCAAGGGCCTGTTCGCCAAAGCCGCTGGCGTCATCGAAAAGGTCGCGAAGGTGTCCGACAACCTCAGCAAGATTAAGAAGGGCGGCGAGGAGGCCTATGCCATCGGCACGGCCGTATCCGCTGTGCTGTTGCCGTACCTGCCCAAGCTGCTTGGCGCCTAGAGTCCGTGGCTGCTGACGCTCCAACTGTGGTAATTCCGCCAGGCATCGACACAGGCGGCATGTTGACCATGCTGGGGCTTATTGCCGCAGTGTGGGCGCTTCTACCCAACAACGCGCGGCTCGGCTTCAGGTTGCGCCTGACCTGGGTCGACTGGTGCGTCATCTCGGGCGTGCTACTGACCATCCACGCCTTCTACTTCGAGCCGGTCTTGAGGGACGTGGGCGTGTTTCCCGTCCTCGGGCCGTGGAAGTGGGGCTTCGACAAGAGCACCACCCAGTACCTCTTGTTCCTGCTGCTCGCCGTCTTCGTGCCGATACGGGCTCTGACGACTCGGCGCCTAACCCGTCGCAGGCTGAGCATCTTCAACAGGCTCAGCACATCGCTGCTCCATGAGTGTCGCTTCGACGAACTGGCTGTGCTCCTCGACCGGCACCTCGTGCCGGCAATCGACGTCGCGATGTCTGAGGGCGTGCGCAATCGCGTTGCCCAGTTCATCCAGCCACCGCGTCCCGCCTTCCAAGTGCTCATGCGCGACGACGGAACACTCACCCTCGGCAACGTTGGTGAGCTGGGTTGGATTGCAAGGGCATGGTTCTGGGCGCGCGAGACCCTTGCGGACCTGATAGGCCCGTCGGAGAGCCTGCGCAATCGCGCCAGGATCATCGTCAAGCGTCTACTGACTTCGCGGCAACTCGTGGCTTACCTTGCAACGGCCAGGCCGTACCTGTGCCTCCAAGTGATGGAACGAGCGACCTTGTTGGTGGAGGAATTTCAGGATGAGTTCTTCGACGCGCTTCTGGGCAACGAAGGCAGCATCTTCTATATCGAGCTGAAGGACAACCAGAACTTCGTCGGCGGCCAAGGACACCGGCTTTACATTCCCGACGAGAACCGGCTGCTGAACTTCTACCTCAAGGACGTGGAGCTCGCCGGAAAGCTGGGCGTCTATCGGTCTGTCGGCGAGGCCGTCTTGGCACACATCGACGGTGACGAAGCGCTCTTGAAGAAGCTCAACGGACCGCAGCTGCAATACCGTGAGACCACCAAGCACAGGTGCCCGGTTTACGCGGGCATCTGGTTCTTCCGCGTCATGGTGCTGGAGGGGCTGCATCAGAGGTCCAACGACCATCTGTGGCTTCACTACATGCCCCACTTCGCGACCAGATTGGTTGAGCGTGCGCGGGAGGTCGACGAACTCGATGGCGACGACGAATTCCCCACGCCGCTGAGCTACCTTCTCTACCAATTGGTGGCAACGACGGCGGAGTGGATCGACGACGCCGAGCACCTCACCGGTGAAGAGAAGAACGTGGTCACGCCTGACCAGACCGACGGCAACCACGTCTACATCTCATTCCAGGCGGCTGAAGCCCTTGGTCGGGTGATGCAGCCCATCCTCCTCTCCGACCGAGTCACCAGCAGAGTTCAGGAACAGCTGCTGACCTCAGCGTTGCACATGCTCCGGCGCCTTGAGCAGCAGGACCACCTCAGTGCGCTGGCGGCTTCCGTGCGGACGCATCTGATCTACCCATACGGGCCAGGCCATTGCGAGGAATACCTGCCGCTATTGAAGGCATGCTTCCAGGCGCAGGACCATGTGCTGCGGGCTGACCTGCCGACGTTCAGGCTGGAACTGGATGAGGCCCTAGAAGGCGCGCAATGAGCGCCGGGCTGCCGAGCTCAGCTGCCGCCAAGCGTGACCACAGCGTTGTTGCCTCCGAGTCAAATCTGCATGACCAGCTTTGCGAAGTACGGATGAACCTGCCATCCCTGTGCCTCAACGAAGGCCCGGACCGCAGCTCCCACTCGGGCAGCGACTTGGTCGTTGGCCTTTGACATGAGGTCTGGCATTGGCAAGCCAGGGCAGGTATCCGCCGGAAATGAGTGCAGCGACAAGGCGCCAAGCATCCGGTCATCGAGCATGTCGAAAGCGGGCACAGCAGCTCTCCACCACGATGGCATGAGCGCGAAGCCATCCTGCCGCATCCAGCGACTCGTCAGTCCGCCGTCGTTGATGGGCTGCGTCAGGAAAAAGTGGTCTTCCACGGTCACCACGAACGGCTCCTCGTCTTGCTTGCCGCCTCCGTTTGGCAGCTTCGCGCAGTCGATGACGAACACGAAGCGCTCGTTGGATACGCCATCGCTGGTGGAGCCCAGGGCAAAGCTCAGCGCCACCTCGGGTGTTCCTGTGACGTCAATCGAAGGGGTGGGCAGCTCGTAGTGCCGGAGCACAGCAATGGCATCCTCGTGGCTGACCGAGTACCCGGCCGAGGCTCCAACAATCTGCTGCGCGCGTCTGTAGATCGTGAACGCTTGACCAACCAGAGTCGCATCCGACTGGAGCCTGTGAAACGTCGAGCGAACCGTGGCACGACCCTCCGCATTCGGGTGCAATCTGGCCTCGCCTCTGAACAAAAACTGTTGGTCGCCGTTTGGTAGGCGGGCAGCCTTGAGATTGTTCAAATGGGATAGCAAATTGCCGTAGCTCTGATGCTTTTCGATGGGCAGTGGAGAGACGACGGACATTGGGCATCCTCGCGCGTAGCTGGGTGGATCGTGACCACTGCAAACGCGACAGTCACCCTGAAAAGTGATGATGCCGCGCGAGCGGTGTTCGCTCAGGCGCGGCCTCTCTGCCGTTCCGAGGGGCCGCACCGAGCGCGGCACACGACGTCTGGCTCCTCGGCACAATGACGCTCAAAGGGAGGAGACGAGAATGACAGACCAGCAAGCCAGCGACAGTACCTCGCCTAGCACGCCCGAGGCGCCCAGAACGCCCGGCGGTGTTGCCGTGGAGACCAGCATCGGGCCGTTGTCTGCACATGCTCTGAAGATGCGAGACATGGACGTTCTCGGGCCGTACGCCGATGGCGCCCAGGACCCAGAGAAGATGCGTGGCCTTGGCGAAGCCCTTGTGAAGCGGCTCGTGCGAACTCAGCCTGACGACGGCTCATCGGTGCTAACTGCAGAGATGTACGAGCGCCTGTCCTCGGAAGACGTTGACGCGCTGGCGCGTGGGGTCGCCGAGGCATGTCGTGTCGGTCCACTGGTCGGCGAGGCATCGCCGCTCGAGGAACTCGGGGCGGCAGTGCTGAAGAAAATCAACGACGGCATGGCCTCCATTCAGGGGACCATACAGAAGAGCTTCAGTACCCTCTCTGAGTCCGTGCGAAGCGCGTTGGGGGACAGTCTGAGCGGGCTGTCGGTCATGCGAAACGCCCTCAAGGAGTCGTCAGCGATGGGTGCCGTTCGCAAAGCCCTCGATGACCAAGAGCGCATTCAGCGCCTGATGCGCGGAAGCTCAATCCACACGGGCTACGGGTCCTCTATTGCGGAGTCGCTCGCTGAGCGCGTCAACGTCCCTGCGTTCGAGGCTCGACCCCCCTTTGAACTGGCGGAAATCAAGCTGCCGCCGTTTGAAGAGACGCCCATGGGACGGGCCGCAATAGCCAGTGAAGAATCGGCTCGGCAACTGCGCGAAGTGGCCGGCTTCATGGGCGGGATGGCCGACGAGTTGGCCAAGCTCCACATGCTGTTCCTCACGGAGGTGATCCCTCAGTGGAAGAGCGATTTGGAAGAAAGCGCAGCAGCCACGAATACGACTCTTCGGCAGGCCGAGCGAGGCATCTTCTGGGCCAAGTGGGCTCTTGGCGCTTCAGTCTTCTTCACCATCCTCATGACGTGCTGGCAGCTATGGGTTGCGAGGGCATACAAGCTTGAGAACGACGCCCAGCAGGACCGGATGGAGCTCCTCATGACGGAGCAGCTTGCGGAGTCCAAGAAGGCAAACCAGCGCCTTGCAGAGGACGCAAAGCAGATGCGTGAATCGCTTGACCGCATGGCTGCAACGACCGCCGCAGCTGTGGCGGCTGCCGTATCCGCCCAGAAGAGCTCAGCACAGGCGCGCCTAGCGGAGAGCGTTACTCGGCGATAAACCTGTGGGTCGCTGAGGTCAGTTGCCGCCAGGTGCGACCACTGGCAGCACGTCGACGAATCGCTCGTACACCTTGTCTACCGCGGTGACCAGAGCCACTGATGTCGTCGTCCTGGCCAGCAGCCGTGCCGACATGGGCAGCATCCCGTTCGAGAGCTTCACCAAGTTGGTCCCCAGCTCCGCAGGAAATCCATCTTGGGTCCGTGCGAGGGCATGCAGGCCGGCATGGACGAACCCGTTCATCGGCGCCCAGGCACTGTCGCGAAGCTCTCGAAGCTGCAGGACCAGGCCGCGCAGGTTGGGTGCCTTCTCAGCGGTGCTCTCGAGCGCCAGCAGCATCTTCTCGGCGCTGATGACGTTCTTGGCCGTCGCGGCAGTCTCTTCGGTCAGAAAGGCCGAGAGCTTCTCGACCGGACTCTCCGGTGCCGAGTAGAGCAACCAGGCGGCGCGCAACAGGGCCTCGTATTGCAAGCGCAGCATCGCCGCGCCGGAATTCGGGGTGCCCGCACTGAAGAGCACCCGAAGCGCGTGAGCGTGCTCGAACGCCAGCTCGGCGGCCGCCGCTGCGGCTTCGGGCCGGTCACCGCCAAACCACTCGATGTCTTCCCCGAACATGCCCAGCAGGTGTTCAGCGAAGTCGTGTGACTTGGCCAGCATCTCGTCGAGTTCGCCCATGGCGTCACGCCCTCCCTGCGTGAGCCTCCGTTCTAGCACGCCCGCTACTGCGTGCCCATTCGACCCGGCAGCCTGAGCAGCGCGAACATGCGCGGCTAGATGCCGGGCCGCCAGCTCTGGCGCTGAGAAGCGCTCCCCGGCGAGTTTAGGGATAGCCCTATGGAGCTGATTCGGGCAGGCCATAGCTGCTAACCTAACAACAAAGTATGAGTGCAATGCCGTCATTGGCAGAGTCGCACACGGGAGCGTCATGAAGTCCACGATCTATTGGGCCGTTTTGTCGCGGCCGTCGATGCCGAGGCCGCTCGCATGAGCGGGGCGGCGCCGCTTGTCGTCAAGCATGCCGCCGCCGGCCCGTACCTCGGGTTCGCGTTGCAGCCGGTCCGGCTGTGCTACTACCTGCTGAGCAGTCCGCGCGACTCGAGCGTGTCGCTCGAGTACCTGGACGATGTCGCCGTCCACTACGCCGATGGCACGCTGCTGCTCGAGCAATGCAAAAGCGCACTGGCGCACAACCCGATTTCCGATTGGTCCGATGACCTTTGGAAGACGGTCGCCAATTGGCTGGACGCGGTCGAGACGAAGAAGGTTGACGGGGCGAAGACCTCCTTCCAGCTCTACGTGACGCCACCGAAGCCCGGCAAGCTGAGTGCGGCGATGCATGCCGCGGCGGATGCGAAAGCTGTCGAAGCACTTGTCACACAGGTCAGAGACAAGCTGAAGAAGAAGGCTGACGCGCCCAAGTGCATCGCGCACGTTCAGAAGTTCCTCGATGCGACTGACGAGCTGCGCGTGGCGGTCGTCGGCAAGACCGCCGTCTTCGCCACCGATGCCGACCCACTGGAGCCTCTTCGTGAGCTGTTGCGGCCCACGGTCCCAGAGGCGTCGCTCGACGTGATCTGCGCTTCGGCGATTGGCCAGGCCAAGGAGGCAGCCGACAAGTGCATTCGCCGGAAGGTCCCGGCGCTGGTGGGTGTCGCAGAGTTCCGAAGGAACTTTCATGCCTTCGTCCAGCAGAACAACATGGCGGGCTATCTGCCAACCTTCACGGCCGCTCCATCCAAAGATGTCACGAAGGCCTTGCTGACGACCCGTCCTGTCTTCGTGAGGCAGCTGCAACTGATAGATGCGTCCGAAGAGCAGCAGCTAAGGGCGGCCAGTGACCTCATGCGTACGTCTGGCGACAAGGTGAAGTGGGCGGATCAGGGCCTCGTTCACGACCGCACCTTTGAGGACTGGGAAGAGACCTTGCTGCGCAAGCACGACGCGGCGCTGAGCGAGGTCAAGGAGACCTACTCCGAGAAACCTCAGGAGGCTCAAGGGCGGATCGTCTACAGCCGCTGTGCCGCCATGGAGGTGCCACTGGACAGCCGTGAAGTGCCTGGACATTTCACGCACGGGGGCTTCAACGACTTGGCCGACAGACGAAAGCTGGGGTGGCACCCGGAGCACCAGGCTCTTCTGAACGAGGAGGACGCGAAGTGACGGACGGCGCTCGTGTAGCGCGCCTCACCGAGGCCGCAATCGTCCAGAACGAAGCGCTGGGTGCGTACGCCATCTGGCGATTCGGTCTTGGATTCCAGGAACGGGACGGGCAGGCTGTGACCCTGCCTCTTGCGTTCTTGCTTTTGCCGCTGGTCCTTCACGCGCCGACGCTGGCCATGGTGCTGGGCACGCAGAAGGCTTCTGGCTTGCATCTCTTCGCCGGCAAGCTCGGCGAGCAGCGCGAGGACCTGTTGGCGGTTCATGGTCGTGCTTTGGCGCTGCGACAGCTGACGCTCGGCTCTCTCATTGCCGCCGAGCAGGCGCGGCTGGTCCGCATCGAGCCGAATACCGCAACCGTCCGGGCATTCAGTCCGCACGATGAGCTGCGGGCCCCGTCGCTCCCTGAGCGAATCCGACGAATCGCACCGGCCTGCGAAAAGATCGGGTACTGGTTCGCCGGCCTGTCGGACCAGCAGGTTGCCCACACATTGAAGGTAGGGTTCTGATGCACTTCAAACTGTTGAAAGTCATCTTGTGGCCGCGGAAAGGCGGTGAGCCGAGAGTGGTCGAGTTCGAGCCGAGCATGGTGAACGTCATCAGCGGCGCTTCGAAGACTGGGAAGTCGTCGGTCATTCCGATCATTGACTACTGCCTGGGGTCGGAAAAGTGTGCGATTCCCGTGGGCGTTATTCGAGAGACGTGCTCGTGGTTTGGCGTGCTGGTCGATACGCTTGAAGGACAGAAGCTGCTCGCACGACGGGAGCCTGGTGGCCTGAAAGCGTCCGGCGACATGCTGCTCCTGGAGGGGCCGGTCGTTGAGGTCCCAGCGGTCATCACGGGCAAGAACCAGAACGTCGACTATGTGAAGGCCGTCTTGAACAGGCTCTCGGGTCTGTCGAACCTGCAGTTCGAGCCCGGGACGGATGAGAGGTTCAAGTCGCGCGTGAGCTTCCGCGACCTGATGGCCTTCCTGTTCCAGCCGCAGAACATCGTTGCCAACCCCGACGTCCTGTTCTTCAAGGCCGACACGACGGATCACCGGGAGAAGCTGAAGACCATCTTCCCTTACGTGCTCGGCGCGATAAGCCCGGAACTGCTTCAGGCGCGGCATGACCTCGACCGGCTGTCGCGGCTTCTCCGTCGCAAGGAAGGGGAGTTGAAGGCCCGCCAGGACACAGGCGCCGCGTGGCAGCGTGAGGGGTTTGCTTGGGCCCGTCTGGCGATTGAATATGGGCTTCTGCCGGCGCACACCGCGGTGCCGGATGATTGGCCTTCGACAGTCGACCTGCTGCGAGAGGCGCTTCGCAGCGACACGCGGTCTGCAACGCCCACGTTGGCGGCGATGGACGTCATCATGAGCCGGCTCACCGAACTGCGCGCCGTCGAGTCGAAGCTGACGATGACCCTCAATCAGTCCCGTCAACGCCTTCATGAACTGCGCCGGCTCGACGAAAGCAGCGACGAGTACCGCGATGGTCTGCGCATCCAGCGCGACCGCTTGGGCTTGTCGGCCTGGATTCGAGACCTTGCGACAGAGCATCCCGCGGCGGTCCTTGAGCCCAGCGAGGCGGGCCGTGCGCGAGTCGACCAGCTGTGTCAAGCGCTGGAAGGCATTGAGTTGCGGCTGCGGTCTTATCCGAGCGTTGCGGAATCACTTGGAAAGGAGACGCTGCGACAGCGGGAGGCGGTCGACACCGTGCTCAACGACTTGGCCGCAGTGCGTGCTGAGATTCGCACCCTGGAGGGGCAGTCCGATGAGGCACGGAAGGTCACGACGCGAGGCGAAGAAATCTCGCGATTCCTGGGGCGGCTGCAAGAGGCACTCAGGCTGTACGACGCTGCAGACACGTCCTCGGAGCTGAACCAGGAGATTTCGACGCTGCGGGCCGAAGTCGAACGGCTGGCCAAGCTGGTGTCGGAGCATGAGATTGGACGGAAGCTGGAGAACGCGCTCAACACGATCCAGGACATCTCGGGCAGGCTTATTCCGCAGCTTGATGGTGAGTGGCCTGACGCGCCAATCCGACTCGTGATTCAAGACCTCACCGTGCGAGTTATCCGCGAGACTCGCGATGACTTCCTCTGGGAGATTGGCAGCGGCGCGAACTGGTTGGCCTATCACGTTGCGTTAAGCCTTGCGTTGCAGGGCTATTTCCTTCGCTTGCCGCAACACCCCGTTCCGGCGCTCCTCATCTATGACCAGCCGAGTCAGGTCTATTTCCCTGCCCGTCGCGCTGGTAAATCCAGTGACGAAGAGCTCGATCCTACTTGGGATAACGAGGACGTGGTCGCAGTGAGGAAGGTCTTCGCACTTTTCAACGACATCATCCAGAAGACCGATGGACGACTGCAGATCATCGTTCTAGACCACGCGGGCGAGGAGGTTTGGGGCGGACTTGAGAACGTCCATCTCGTCGAGGAGTGGCGTGGAAGAGGTTTGGTGCCGGAAGCGTGGGCCTAGGCGCGCCTAGCGGTTGCCTCGCCTCTCCGACACCCCTGAATCAACCTTGGAACTTGATGGCTACATCGCAACTGCAAGATGTCACCGGATCGCGTGGCGAGAGCGTTGTCTACCTCTGCCTAACGGACTACAGCGGCTTTGCCGCACCGTTGTTCAGGGCGGCATTCTTGGGCGACAAGTGGCCGGCGCTGGACTTCTACGTCGAGTTGCGAACGACGCGCGGGGCCGGGCTGTATTTCTTCGGGCAAGCCAAGTCCACTGCGCTCCCTCTGAAGAAGAGGTCGCGTGTCCTACCGGTAACGGCCGACCGCGATGATGTTGACAGGTTACTGCGCATTCCAGCGCCAACATACGTCCTCGGTGTGCATGAACCATCGAAGAGGGTCTTCATTCGCGCCGTCCATAGCGGAACGCCAAGCAAGTCGATTTCCAGCATTCCGTTGACCCACGAGTTGACCCCGGCGGCGCTACAGGTGCTGCACGATGAGGTTGTCGCGTACTGGGGAGCCGTGAGTCCTTCCAAACCTTCCACCTCTGCATTCACATGAAAACCGATGCTGAACTTGTGTCACGGCGTGCGGAGCTTCTGGCACAACTCTTTCTCGAAGACCTGGGGCCAAAGTTCCTTTCAAAAGCGCCTGCGGACTTCGGCTTCGACTTTGTGGTCGGCTTCAGCAACAGTCGCGGTGGAGTCAACCTGATCGCTGTAGAGGTCAAGGCAGGGGAGCGGATTCAGAAGCGCATACAGATGAAGCGCAGCGCATATCAACTACTTGGTCACTCCAACGTGCCTGGCCTAGTGCTCGTGATCGACGTGAAGAGCAACACGGTGCTCTACAACCTGGTTCACCCTGTTCGGCCCAGTACGGCTGGGCTGATGGTAAGCCTCCAACTTGTTGAGGCGAACGATGAGCGCCGCGATTACCTGAGACGACTGTTCTCCTCCGACGAGGGCGCACCCCCGTTGTCGGAGGGATGACGACTAATGATGCGAGCCTCCACGCGCCATCGCTCTATTGGCAGTTGACGCATTTGGCGACGCACACGGAACCCCTCAATTCAAAAGCTGAATCCAAGTATTGCGCCAAGTTCGCCGATGCTTCGAAGTACATCTCCTAGACGGGAGCTCCACGGTTCGGTACATGTTGAACCAACCTATGAGCTCATCCAACTGAGCGTTGCAAAGCCAGGCGCAGTTGGAAAAGATCGCTGCGGCGACACTGTCCTACGCACACTCGGTGGTTGAGCTGATTCCCCCTCATCCATCTCGCCCGGGCTTATCGTCATCGGTCAGCGCTTGCCGGCCAAAGCGATTACGAATTCTTGGGGGCGTGAGGTGAGCACGCAGCGAATACAACGAGCGTCATACGGCCCTCCCGTCAGACAAACCTTGCACGCTGCGCTGCAGTGTCTCCAGTCGGCCCTCAAGCGCTTCCGCCGTTGCTGCCGTAGCTCGTAACGCTGCAACCTCTTGCGTGCGCTCGTTGAGTACCTGTTGGACCTGCCGCAGCTGGTCGTCGAGGCGCTCGATGACGAGGGTCTTCTCCTGCGTCATCGCCTGTTGCGCGGCCATGCCAATCTCCAACTCTCGAATGCGCTCTGCGTGGCGTGCCAGCTCGTCGAGGTGGCCCTGTTCCACCTTTTCCAGCCGAGCAATTTGGGCATCCGCATCAGCGAGTTGTGCGTTCGCCGATTTGAGAGCTGCTTTTGTGTGACGGTGGGGCTCGTCGACAGCTTCGTGCGCTAGCCGTTGCGCAGTGGCGAAGAGTTCACGGATGAAGGCTCCCCCGCGCGCAGCCACTTCATCCGGCACCACCACTGCAGCAAGCTCGTCTCGGCGAGCAAACCAAGTTCGCAAGTGAGGTGCCGCGGTCGATCTGGACCCGCCGCCTAGGCGAGCGAGCACGCCATCCAGAGTCGGCTCAGTACCCTCAGCCGCGAGGGCATCCGCGGCGGCCCACACGCTCGCCTCGGTCGCAATCGACCTGGTCATCGGGCTGCCCGCGGCTGCGTGACCGTGATGCATTGACTGTACTCACTGTACTGAGCGCCAGTACGGTCAGTACGGTGACGTGGTCGGCAGCTGAACTTCCTCATCAGGGGGCCTCCGAATCATGACGTCGTGCTCCGATTCGCGGAGCCGTCGATGCCGCGAACAGGTCGCGGATCAGGTCAACTCAAAAGCGCCTTAGGATCGCGACGAAGCGGCAGGCTAGGGGCACTTCGTCGGGGACGTCAACGCCTTTTTGGCCTTTATCCATCGGCTATAGCGCGCAATGGCCATCGCGTCGACTTAACTCCATTTGGGCTGTATCTGTGCCGCCACACACAAGCAAGAAGGGCCAGCCGGTTCAGCCCGACAGGCTCAAAAATCGGTGCGTCAAGGAGCCGTTCAGCGACTGGTCGGCGATGTGCGATTGCAGCGCATCGAAGGAATGGGTTGCCATTGTGGAAGCGCGCCTCATCAGCTCAGTAGGAGACGTTGCAGCGCGGCGCACGGACATCTATGCAAGGTGCTCATCTTGTTGAGCTAACGACTTGCCCCGCAGCGCCTGGAGAAGCTCACTGCCAATAGCGCACGCATTCGCAGCTCGTTTGGCCTGCCTGACCGAGGCTGCGAGGCGAGCATCGCTGACGTTTGCGTGGTGCACGCTGGGTAGACGGTCCGCCAAGCGCGGCAGGACCACCAGGGAAATGGTGGCGCTGCTCGGCTAAAGAGAAGGGCTTAGGCCGTGGCTTCGCCAGCGTCCACCGCTTCAGCGGGCGCGGGCTTTGTGGGCTTCTTAACGGCAGCCTTTTTCGCCGGCGCCACCTTGGCGGCTTTCTTGACAGGCGCCTTTGCTACGGGATTTGCGGCCGCCGCCGCCTTGGTTGCCTTGGTCGGCTTGGCCACCTTCTTCGCCGGCGCGGCCTTCTTCTTGGCCGCGACCTTCACCGCCTTCACCGGAGCGGCCTTCGCGGCAGCACGCGTCTTCTTGGCAGCCGGAGCTGCCTTCTTCGCGCCCACCAAGAACTCTTCGAGCGAGCGCCCAGAGGCAAGAGCGTCACGAATCCATTGCGGACGTTTGCCTATACCACCCCAGGCGTTGCCCTGGTCGTCAGCGAACTTCGGCGGCTTCGCAGCGCGAGCAGACTTTGCCTTGACTGCGTTGGCAGGCGCGCCCTTGGTCGGGGCTGCACGGCCGTTTCCGACGAACGTGCTGTCGGACGAGCCGAAGAGGTGTTCGGCGGTCAGGCCGTGCTGCGCAATCTCCCTCCGAATGCGCGCGATGACGGTGGACTGAATTGCTGCTGCTTCTTTCTGCAGCTTCTCAATTTGACCCATGATTTTCGAGAGGGACTTAGCCATGCAACGACTCCAAGTGATATTGCAGGCGAGAGTCTAGGTCGCAATGACGCAAATCACGGGAGCTGTCCTCAAATGCTCTTGCATGTGCAGTTCTGGAACTGGCCCGCCGACCCGGACTCAATGGTGCCGAGACGTCAAATACTCCTTGTGGCCAGCCGCATTGACGATGTACTTGCCCCCGCGTGGACCCGTGTGGACTGTCGCGGTTGCTTGGCTTGATGCTGGGGCGCTAGCGCCTGAAGTTGGCGCACTGGCCGGCGCAGAGGCAGATAGCGCGGCAACCTTGGCAGTCTTGCGGAACTCCCACGGCGGGATCGCGGGCGATGCCCACAAACCCGCGTGAGATGCTTTGGCATCGGACTCGATGTTCAACAGCTCTGGGCGCCTTAAGTACATGCGGTAGGCCCACGCCATCCCGTGTTCGACCATCACGCGCGAGACGTCACGCCCCTCACATGAAACGACACCCACAATGCGCCCGTACAGATCAGTCGTTCGCGTTTGGACCTTCGCCTGTTGTTTGAAGCACAGCGTCGACAACTCGCGCTTGGCCGCCTGACCGAAGGGCTGGCCAAGCTCAGGCGCGTCAATGTCGGCGAGGCGAATCTGCAGTTGCTTCTTCTCTGCCGTCAGGAGCGTTAGCGTGTCGCCATCGTGGACCCCGACGACCAGACCTGTGACCTCCTGGGCCGCCAAGTGTGAGGACACGCACAGGGCGGCGAGCGTGGCAAAGAGCTTGAGCATCTGCAGAGCAATGCCCGCTCTCGATCCGCCGTGGCGGTCGCGCCAGTCCATCATTGGAGCAACCGAACCTGGTCCCCCTCGACCACGACACGACCTCGCTCGGCCAGATGCGCGATGGCCAACATGGCTCGTGCCTCCGCATCAGCAGCAACCCGGTTCATCCCAAGCATCTTGCACGTCGTACGGGCAAGCTCCTGGCGGCTCGTGCCGCCAGCCTGGTCGAGGATGTGCCGCATCACGGCGCCCACCTCTTCAAGCGCGACCTCGTCGATGTGGCGGCGTGAGTTCTCGTCGCCGCTGGACACCCTGAAGTCCGCCCAGTCTGACGGGTTCACGTTGGCGGGCCAGAAGAAGGTCTTGTCGCCATCCACCGTCTTCACGAACCGCGGAAGGGCCAAGCTCTTTAGCCTGTCGACGATGCGTGAACCGGTCCGTTCCAGCCCCCAGGCGCGGGCAACGCGCTTGTAGAGCACACTCTCCAAGATCGGGCCCTCCAGGTCCACGACACGGGTCAGGTGGTCATGGAGAGTGGTGGTCGAGTACGGCTCGTAGAACGCATCCGGTTCACCCAACGGGAGAACCGCCACCGAGTAGTGCTTGAGCGGGCTCTCCGTGGGAACAATCTGCGCGTTCGCCTCGGCGACCTGCTCTTCGGGCTCGGTATCAGGAGGCGCAGCTTCCTCGGCTACCTCTGGCTCGGCGATCACTTCCTCAGGGTCCTGGCTGACCAGCTCCTCAAGCTTTGCCTGTAGCTTCTCAAGTTCGCGCTGCGGATCGAGCCACCAGTCGGTCGACCAGATGCGATGGATACGCCAGCCGAGCCCCTCAAGAACGTGCTGCCGCAAGCGATCCCGGTCGCGCGCGGTAGCCGCTGAGTGGTAGGTCGCTCCATCGCACTCCACGCCGAGCAGGTAGCGGCCAGGTGCCCTGGGGTCCACGACGCCGATGTCGATCCGGTAGCCCGAGCAGCCGACCTGTGGGTGCACATCCCATTGCTTGTCGCGAAGCATGCCGATGACGGCCGTCTCGAATGGGCTGTCCGGCGCCAAGCCGGTGGGCATGGACTGCTCGACGAGCGCACGCGGACCCCGTCGGGCGAATTCGAGATAGTGCTTCAAGTCGCGAACGCCCGCCGCCCGGACCTTGGCAAGGTCGATTTGCTCCGGCTTCAACGTGCTGAAGATGACGACGCCATGCCTAGCCCGCGAAATCGCCACGTTCAAGCGCCTGTGGCCCCCCTCGGAATTGAGCGGGCCAAAGTTCATCGTCAGCTTTCCAGCTGCGTCTGGACCGTAGGTGATGGAGAACAAGATGACGTCGCGCTCATCGCCTTGGACATTCTCGAGGTTCTTGATGAACAGCTCTTCCGACACCTTTTGCGCGAGCACTTTGTCCAGCTTGTCGTTTGACCTGCGCCTCGCTTCGAGAAGCGTGGCGATGAGCGACTGCTGCGTCTGATTGAAGGTGACGACGCCCATAGTCAGTCCGCCGCTGCCCTCCTTGAGGTAGTGCTGCTCGATGGCGTTGACGATTGCATCTGCTTCAGCACGGTTGGTGCGCGACCCCCCGCGGTCGTAGGCACCTGCCACTGGTTGGAAGCGAACGGCCACGTCTGCGGTCACCGGCGACGGGAAGGTGACCAGCTCTGAGTCGTAGTAGTTGACGTTGCTGAAGGCAATCAGGCTCTCGTGTTTGCTGCGGTAGTGCCACTTCAGGGTTAGCCGGTTCATCCCGGCGCCAAGACACTCGTCGAGGATGCTCTCCAGGTCCTCGACCTGCTGACCGTCACCGCCGTCACCGTCATCCGTCGAGGAGCGGTTGAAGAAGTTCGTGGGAGGTAACTGTTTCGGGTCGCCGACGACAACGAGCTGCTTGCCGCGAGCAATCACGCCCACGGCGTCCCACACCGCAATTTGCGAGGCTTCGTCGAAGACCACCACGTCGAACTGCGAGTGGCCCGCCGCCAGGTACTGCGCTACGGAAAGTGGCGACATCAGCAGGCACGGCTTAAGCTTCGGCAGGAGGGTGGGCAGCCCCTGCATCAGCTGGCGCACGGGGAGGTGCTTGCGCTGCTTTTGCAGCTCACGGCGTAGTCTGCCCATCTCGCTGTCCGCCCCGACGACGGCACTGGTCGCTGTCGGCACCTTCCCAGACAGCGTGGCAGCGATGTACGCCTGCGTGAGCTTCTGGAACCTGGTGTCGGCGTCGCGGAACTCGCGAATCTTCCGTTCGTGGTCCGCGCTCGAGAAGGTGCGGAGCACGGGTTCCTTGTCGACCGCACGCTTGAGCCACCAGCTGCGATAGCTGTACTCGAAGTGCCCCGCGACATCGACCAGGGCGATCCGGCCGCTCTCAACAGACTCGACGACGCCCTGCAGGCCCTGGGCGATTGCCTGCGAGCGCACGCCACGCCACAGGCACCACGGTTGGATGGCTCGTCGCCCGTGCTGCCAGCTCGCCAGGAGCGACTGCACTCGCGGGATGGCACCGTCGGCTTGAATGTCACCCGCCAGTGGTGCGGTGGGCTTCGCCACCTCGTTGAGCACGGCCAGCTTGGCCTGGAACTCGCGGTACGCATCGCGGAACTCCAGCAGCTTGCGTCCGGACGCCCCGGCAGGCCCCAGCACCGCACGCTGCTCGCCGACGAGCGGACTCAGTGCCCGCTGGATCGCCTCGGCGCGCGCAGCATCCCCGGCTGCAACTCGAGCTACTGCATCGGCAAACGTTCGAGCCCAGGCGGCGTGCCTCTCGACAGCGTCCCAGTCGGTCTGCACGCCCGAGTAGGCCTCGTCCAGCAATGCCTCGGCGTCAGCGTGCAAGCCTCGGAGGAACTGGTCCTCCTCGTTGACGTCGCCCAAAGGCTTCAGCGCGGTGCTCAGAGCTGCACCAGACGGCGGCCGAGAGTCCTCACGAACTGCAGCCAGCTTCGCAAGGATGCCTCGCTTGGCGAACCAGGACTTCGGCCACCAGGCGTTGTTCGCGGCTGTCCACTGCCCGTTCAGCTCCGCGCCGTTCAATTTCGCAAGGTTGGGAGTCCAACCAGGACCCACCAGTGCCCAGTGCTGCTGCCGTGCTCGGCCGTGCTTCACAAGCGTCTGAACCCGTGTTCTCGTCGCCGTGTCATGCGCCTGCTTCGCGAGGGCGACCGGAACCTTCGGTGCCGCCAGAAGTACGTCGGCCAGATGGTCAAACGCCGCAAGCCCCTCAAGACTCTGGCCGGCCGGCGCGTCGCCCAGCAGCGTGGCGAGAGGCTCCGTCTTGTCCTTGAGCGTGCCTGCGGCTGAGCTTGCCGCGGCGACCGCGCCTTCGAACTCTTCTTGCCAAAGAGGTGACCAATCGCTGTGACCAACCAGCGCGAGCGGGTGGTCGTGCAACGTCGTCAGGGCCTGGCCCAGCGCGGCGATGCGCCGCGTCGTCTCGCGCAGCTTGTCCAGCTCGGCATGGCTGTGCGTGTTGGGGTCCGCCCATGGCATGTGCGACGCCGGCGTGCCAGTGTTCGCAATGCAGGTTCCGATGGCCGAGTAGACGTCCAGGCCGTTGGAGTGCTCACGGTGAAGGGCGTCGACGAGCCCGTTGAGCTCCATCCGCAGAGCGGCCAAACGGTCGGCCTCGCGCTCCCACTCACTGGCTGTCTTGGTGCTGCTGACTTCCAAGGCCTTGCCAAGCTGCGCCAGAACATCCGTCTTCTTGGTCTTTGAGGAATGGAGCTCCAGGCAGAACGGCGCCAGGCCAACGTCGGTGAGCCGCCGGTGCACCACCTCAAGCGCCGCTACCTTCTCGGCGACGAACAGGACGGTCCTCCCCTTGGCCAGCGTGTTGGCAATGATGTTTGTGATGGTCTGGGACTTGCCAGTGCCAGGAGGCCCTTCGAGGACCAAGTCGCGCCCCGAGTCGACGGCGCAGATGGCTTCGAGCTGCGACGAGTCCGATAGCATCGGCGCACGGATGTCCTGCGGACGGTAGGCATCGTCGAGGCGCAGCCTCTCGGTCGACTCCGGCGCGTCCGTCGTGAACGCCTCTCCCGGGTGCTCGATGAGATGTTTGACGACGCGGTTGGCCTTGAGCTGCTCCGTTCTGTCCTGCAGGTCCTTCCACATCAGGTACTTGGTGAAGCTGAAGATGCCGAGGTGGGCTTCCTCACGGACCTCCCATTTCGGCAGCTCCCGCGTGGCCAGGCGGAAGGCCTGCAGGATGCGGGGCACGTCCACGCCGCTGTCGTCGGTGTGCACCGTGTCCAAACCGGTGGTGTTCAACTCAAACGCGCTGCGGAGCAGCTGCAGCAGCGTTGGGTTGATGATGGTCTCGTCGTCATGCCGGGTCAGCCGGTATCCGCTGCGCACCGATTGCCGGCTCAGCGTCACCGGCACCAGGAGGATCGGTGCGAGGTGCGACGCGTCAGCCTTGTCCGCCTCGGTCCACCTCAGGAATCCAAGCGCGAGGTAGAGGGTGTTCGCGCCGCCTTCCTCCAAGCCCGTCTTGGCGGCCGTGAGCAGCGAAAGCAGGTTGCCGTCGAGACCCTCCGTGCCCACGCGGGCGATTAGCTCCTTGTTCGGCAGGGCGTCGCGAGCCATGTCGTCGAGCGGTGAGCGCCCGGTGCGCATGGCGTGCACCTGCGCCGAGCGCGGATCGCCACCCTCCATGAGCGCGGGCAGCGGCTTGATGCGGAACTCCACGCCGTCGGCGAGCCCGTCTTCCAACGCGCCCAGGTCCGGCGCCACCAACTGCAGCGTCGACTTGGTCGTTTTGAAGTTCAGCAGCTTGTTCCGCAGCGTCAGGTCCAGCAGCTTGGCCTTCCACTTCGCTAGGCGGCCTTCAGGCGTGTCCTCAGCGGCAATCTCGATAGGCGTCAAGTACGCCGGATCGAGTGGCGGCAGGTCCGGCGTCTGCTCGATGTCATCCGGTGCGCTGGCCTCGTCCACGGCAGCGCTCTTGGCGAGGGTCACGCGGCTGGGTAGGGGCTTGATTTGGACGCCCCGAGCCATGAAGACGTCCACGCCGAACAGGAACCCGTCTTCGTCTCGCAGATGCTCAAGGCCGCGCTCAAGCGCAATCCGAAGGGAAGGGCGGTGGCTGTGATGGAGCGCAACGCCGGTCGTCTCGAATGCCAGGAACTCGCCGCTGTCCATGCGCTTGCGGATTTCCTGAGCGTCCTCGACCAACGGCTGGCTGAACGACGCCTGATGGAGCCACACCCCCACCCAGGCGTGCCCCTGCTTGACGAGCACCACCGGGCGCAATCCGGCCTGCTCAAGGCACGATGCGAACAGCATCGCGAGGTCCAAGCAGGTGGCGACCTTCGATTCGAGGATGCGGTCGGCTGTCCGAATCTTCTGCCCATCGCTGCCAAATGACGCGGGAGGCTCGGCGTATTGCAGGTTCTCTGCTGCCAGGGTGCTGTACAGCGCCGACACCTGCTTCCACACGACGTCTCTGCTCTTGGATTGGTAGCCGTCCATCGACAGGTCAGGGTGGGACTTCCGCAAGAGCTTGGATGCCTTGCCGACCAAGACGTCGACGGCCGGGTTGTTCGGCATCGAAAAAGCCGCCAGCAGCTCTGGAAGTGCGCGCGTTCCCGCCCATTGGTCGTAGGCGAGGACCTGAACGGGCTGGTTGTGGTGGAACAGCTCCTCGGTGCCGCGCAGCACGGTCGCGGTGATGGAGGCCGACATGCCTTCTTGCAGATCGGACAGGTAGCTGTGGTCGGGGTGGAGGTCGAGCGGCGAAATCAGGCGCGACTCGCCTGGCGCAAGGGACTCAAAGCGAAGCTTCGTGCCGCGGGCGAACGAGGGGTTGCAGGCGACGAGCACCTCCAACCCTTCAAGATGCTCTTCGGTGCCATTGGTCAATCGGAGCGAGCGCACCACCGGGATGGCGTTCTGGATCGACGCATACCCGACCGTTGGGTCAGCTTGCAGCTCGACACGGATGGTGCCGGCAGGTGCACTTGGTGTCTCTGGCGCCTGCGCCTGCAGCGTCTCGTCCATCACGACTCCCCCTAGTTTCTTGTAGTCCAACAAGATGCTGCACCGCAGATGTGTTGGCTAGGGGAAAAGCCCGAGGCAGGGCGCCGCTCACGCAAAAAAGGGCCCGTCCGGTCGTCCCGAGGGCCCAACGCTGTCCGTCAAGGACGCCCAGCAACTGCTCTGTACGCGCGCCCGCGGCGCGCCTTGGTCGGTCACGCTGTCACCAGCTCCCTACGCAACATCTCCACCGACGACATTCGAGACACCCGCTCGGCCTGGCTCGCTTCGTGCACACGCCGCTGCGTAACTGACCTCGCCAGCATGCCCTGCAGTTCCTCACTCCCCGCAATGCGGCGCTGCGCTTCCCGAATTGCCGGCGCGAACTCCGGGCTCAGCCTGAGCTTGTGCTCGAGGAGGCCATCGTGCCGTTCGGGGAACACCCGCCACCAGGCGAGGATGCTTTCAGGGTCATTGAGGTCGAGCAGCACGTTGGCTCCGTAGGTCGGTCGCCCAGCTTTTGAGCGCTCCGAAACACTGTACGGAATAACAGCTATTTTGGCAACCCATCGCGAAGCAGCCGTCCTCCCGGATGCACTTTGAGGGTGAATTCCCTACGGCGCAACAGAAGCCAGGCCGCAGGCACAACCAGCATGCTCAACAGTGGCGCTGTCACCATGCCCCCCACCATCGGCGCAGCGATTCGAATCATGACTTCCGAGCCAGTCCCGTGACCGAACAGGATCGGAAGTAGGCCCGCCATAACAACCGCCACCGTCATTGCCTTTGGCCGCACCCGCAGCACTGCGCCTTCACGGATGGCGGCAAGCAAGGTCTCTTCATTCTTGGCGTCTCCCGCAGCCAGCCGCTGCTTCCATGCGTTCTGGAGGTAGACCAACATCACCACTCCAAACTCCGCGGCCAAGCCGGCCAACGCGATGAAGCCCACAGCCGTGGCCACCGAGATGGCATGCCCGAGTGCCCAGATGAGCCAGAACCCGCCCACCAGCGAGAACGGGACCGCGGCCATGACGAGTGCCGCATCGCCCGCCGAGCGGAACAGCAGGTAAAGCAGCACGAAGATGACAGCCAAGGTGACCGGCACGACCACCTTCAGCCGCTCGGTGGCGCGTTCCAGGTACTCAAACTGTCCCGACCAGGAGACGGCATAGCCTGCAGGCAGCGCCACCTGCTTGCTGACAACCTCCTGCATCTCGTGCACGACCGAGCGCAGGTCTCGGCCACGCACGTCCACGTAGACCCAGCCCGAGAGCCGAGCGTTTTCGCTGCGGATCATGGGCGGCCCCTCCTCGACGGAAATGCGGGCGACATCCTGAAGCAGCACGGTCGCCCCCTTCTCGGTGACGAAGGGCAGCTGGCGCAATCGCTCCAGCGAATCGCGCACCTCCCGTGGGTAGCGCACGTTGACAGGGAAGCGCTCGCGGCCCTGGATGACCTCGCCGACGTTGTCGCCACCGATGGCGGTGGACACCACGGCCTGGACATCGGCCACCGACAACCCGAAGCGCGCGGCAGCGGCGCGGTCGACGTCCACGTCGATGTACCTGCCGCCGGTCAGCCGCTCGGCCAGCGCCGACGACACACCGGGCACGCCCTTCACGGCGGACTCAATCTGCGTAGCGAGTCGGTCGATGGTCGCCAGGTCAGCGCCAGCGACCTTGACGCCCACCGGGCTCTTGATGCCGGTGGCCAGCATGTCGATGCGGTTGCGGATGGGCGGCACCCAGACATTCGACAGGCCAGGCACCTTCACGACCTGGTCCAGTTCCTCGATGAGTTTGTCCGGCGTCATGCCGGCGCGCCACTGGTCGCGCGGCTTGAACTGGATGGTGGTCTCGAACATCTCGAGGGGCGCCGGGTCAGTGGCAGTGTCGGCGCGACCCGCCTTGCCGAAGACCCGCTCGACCTCGGGCACCGTCTTGATGAGCCGGTCCGTCTGCTGGAGCAGCTCCGAAGCTTTCGACACCGAGATGCCGGGCAGGGCCGAAGGCATGTACAGCAGGTCGCCTTCATCTAGCGGAGGCATGAACTCGCCGCCCAGCCTCATGACCGGGAAAGCGGTCACGGCCAGCACAAGCGCAGCGACTACCAACGTGGCTTTGGGGAAGCGCAGGACGGCCTCCAGCGCCGGCCGGTAGATGGCGATGAGGAACCGGTTGAGCGGGTTGGCAGTCTCCTTGGGGATGCGACCACGGATGAGGTAGCCCATCAGCACCGGCACGAGAGTGACCGAGAGCCCCGCTGCGGCAGCCATCGCGTAGGTCTTGGTGAACGCCAGCGGCGAGAACAGTCGGCCTTCCTGCGCTTCAAGCGTGAAAACCGGCAGGAACGACAGCGTGATGACCAGGAGCGAGAAGAACAGCGCAGGGCCTACCTCTACCGAGGCGTGAGCGACAAGCTCCCATCGCTCGGTCACCGTCGGCTGTCGGGCGTGCTTTTCCTCGAAGTGCTCAAGATGCTTGTGCACCGCCTCGACCAGCACAACTGAGGCGTCGACCATGGCGCCAAGGGCGATGGCCACGCCACCCAGCGACAAGATGTTCGCGCTGACGCCTTGCCAGTGCATCACGATGAAGGCCGTGAGCACGCCGACGGGCAGCGTCACGACCGCTACCAAGGCTGAGCGCAGGTGGAACAGGAACACCGCGCAAACCACCGCGACGACGACGAACTCTTCTATGAGCTTCACACGCAGGTTATCCACCGCGCGGTCGATGAGCTTGGAGCGGTCGTAGGTCTCGATGACCTCGACACCCTTCGGCAGGCTGGGCTTGAGCTCTTCCAACTTCGCCTTGACCGCTGCAATGGTCGTGCGTGCGTTCTTGCCCGAGCGCATGACGACCACGCCGCCCGTGACCTCACCTTCGCCATCCAGTTCGGCGATGCCGCGACGCATCTCTGGGCCGACCTGGACCGTCGCGACGTCCCGCAGCAGCACCGGTGTTGCCCCGGCAACGCTCAGTGGGATGGTGCGGAAGTCGTCGAGAGACTTCAGAAAGCCCTGAGAGCGCACCATGTACTCGGTCTCGGCCATCTCCACGACTGAGCCGCCCGACGACTGGTTGGCCTTCTGCAAAGCCTGGATGACCATGGCCTGCGTGATGCCAACCGCGCGCATGCGGTCGGGGTCCAGCACCACCTGGTACTGGCGCACCATGCCGCCGATGCTGGCGACCTCGGACACGTCCTGCACGGTCTTCAGTTCGAACTTCAGGAACCAGTCGTTGAGGGCGCGCAGCTGGCTGAGGTCGGAGTTGCCAGTACGGTCGATGAGCGCGTACTCGTAGACCCAGCCGACGCCAGTCGCGTCCGGTCCCAGCACTGCCGTCGCACCTGCAGGCAGACGTCCTTGCACTTGGCTCAAATACTCCACGACACGCGACCGAGCCCAGTACGGGTCTGTCTTGTCGTCAAAGAGGATGTAGACGAAGGAGTCGCCGAAGAAGCTGTAGCCGCGCACGGTCTTGGCGCCTGGCACGCTGAGCATGGTGGTCGTCAGCGGGTAGGTCACCAGGTCCTCGACCACCTGGGGCGGCTTGCCCGGGTAGGTCGTTCGCACGATGACCTGGGTGTCCGAGAGGTCCGGAAGCGCGTCTACGGGTGTTCGCGCCAACGACCACAGGCCCGCAGCGACCAGGAATGCCGTAGCGATGAGCACAAGAAAGCGGTTCGTGACGGACCATCGAATGAGCGCGGCAATCACTTGGCGCCTCCCATCCGCTGGACGGAGACCAGCTCGTAGCCGTCGCCCTGCTTCTTGAACTCGAAGTGGATGGCGTCGCCGGCCTTCACGTCAGCGAAGGCCTTGAGGTCTGCCCTGCGAAAGTGCATCGTCATGGCGGGCCACTTCAGCTCAGGCACGGGGCTGTGGCTGATAGTGAGGCCGTCCGCTTTGACGCTCTCGACCTTTCCCTCGGCGCTGTAGACGGTAGGCACCGCCATCGCTGGTTCGGATGCGGGTTGCGCAGCGCCCATGGCACCAAGCACGGACTTCAGGCGCGCCTCGGAGTCGATGAGGAACTGTCCGCTGGTGACAACCTCGTCGCCTTCGCGCAGACCTTCGAGCACCTCGAGCTGGTCGCCCAGGTCGGCGCCGAGCTTGACCTCGCGTGGCTCGAACGCGCTGCCGTTCTTGCGCACGATGGCCACGGCCCGCGTGCCCGTCCGGATGACGGCTTCGGAGGGCACGACCAACCGGGATGTCGTAGCCCCTGCGACCTGCAGGCGCAGCAACATCCCCGGCGTCAACTTGCCGGAACGGTTGTCGACCTCGAAGCGAGCCTGCAACGTGCGCGTATTCGCGCTGACCTGGGGAAGGATTTCCTTCAACTCGCCGCTGAAGGTCTGCGAAGCGTCAGCCTGCAGGACCGCCTTGACCTTTTGGCCACGCACGAGGCTCACGGCTTGGGCCTCCGGCACTTCGGCCACGGCCCACACCTTCTCAAGGCCGGCAATCCGGAAAACGGTCATGCCTGGCGAGACGGCGACACCTTCGCGCACGCCCAGCTCGGCAACCACGCCACCTGCAGGAGCGCTGAGTGTGAACCGCGCCTGGGCGGTGCCAGTCTCTTCGCTCTGGCGAACAAGCGCGTCTGGGATGGACATGGCGCGCAGCCGGTCGCGCGACGCTGCAATCAAGTCCGGGGCGACGCCAGCGTGCTTGAGCGCCAGCAACTCGTTCTGTGGTCCGAGCCATTCGGGCGCGAAGACAGTGGCTAAAGCCTGGCCCTTGCGGACCTGTTCCATCGGCGCACGCACGGCCAAGCGTTCGATGTAGCCGGCAACGCGGGTCTGGACGGCGACGTTCAACCGCTCGTCGAACTGCACCGCACCCACCGCGTCGAACGACGAGGACACGTCGGTCTGCTTGACGACAGCAGTCCGCACACCGAGGTTCTGCTGCACCGTCGAGCTGACTTTGACGCCGCCGTCGCTCGCCTCGTCGGCGTAGACGGGCACGAGCTGCATGTCCATGAATGGCGACTTGCCCGGCCTCTCGAAGCGCGGGCCTGGGACCATCGGATCGTGCCAGTACAGCGGCTTGCGCTCTGCCGAGGTCGTGGCAGCGTCCGGCGCGGACGCGGTGGGTTGAGTCGAACGGCCGGCGTAGAACCCGCCGACGGCCAGTAGTGCGCCGCCTGCGACCAGCGCGGCGACGAGAGTTGCGCGCTTCATCGGGCGGCTCCTTCGAGGATGGATTTCAGAGCAAGCTGAGCCTGGGTCTTGGCCAGGTCGCGTTGGAGGGAGAGCAGCTTTCGCTGCGCCTCGACCTCGGCGTGTCGAGCCTCGAACAGCGTCATAAGGGGAGCCTGGTTGGAGCGGTAGGCCGCCAAGGCCGCCTCCGTGCGTTGCTGAGCAGCGACCACCACCGACCCTCGGTAGCGCTCGATGCGGTCGGCGAGGCGCTTCGCGTCGCTGGCGAGGGCTCGGTATTCGCCGATGGCCATGCGCGTGGCTTCGGCCAAGGCAGCCTCTGCCTTCTCGGTCATGGCCAGCTTGGACGCGATTTCACGGTCCTGTCGCGATGCCGGCGCGATGGTCAATGGAACGCTGACGCCGAACGAGACCATGTCGGGATAGCCAGCGCGCTGGCCGTAGCTGACCTCCCAAGACCAGTTCGGGTTGCGGCTGGTTCGCGCCAGCTCCGCCTCTCTGCGGGCCAGCTCGGCGTCCAGTTGAGCGGCAACCACGGCGGGATGGCTGGCCACATAGGCTTGCTCTTCCGGTATCGGGAGGCCTGCTGGTGCGGCCAGGTCATCGGCTTGGGCGCCCACCCAACGCTCCAAGGCGGCGCGAGCGGTGGCCTGCTGCTGTTTGACCTCGGCCGTCTCGTCCTCTGCGACGCCCCTGGCGCCGGTCAACGCAAGGACTTCCTGACTGTTGCCGGTCGCGGAGGACAGCCGGGCGCGTGCGGCCTCGAGCTCCTCGTGGGCATGGTGCTCCATCAAGGTAGTGAGCTTGAGCGTCTCGCCCATGAACCAGGCGTCGAGGTAGGCCAGGCCGGTCTGGAGGCGAACTTCTGCCGCAGTGGACTGCACTGCAGCAGCTTCCCGCCCGACCATCGCGTCCGCGGCCGCCTGTCGCGCGGCACGCTTCTCGGCAGATAGCCATTCCTGGCTGATGCCGACGCGCTTCATCGTCATCGAGTCCCGCGAGCTGAACCGGTCAACGCCGGAGATGGGCAGGTTGTCGACACCTGCGCGCAGGACCGGGTCGGGTAGTTGGCCAGCGGCGCGAGCGGCCTCGGTAGCACTTGCCGTGCCGGCGCGGGCAGCGTGGGTGGACTCGGAACGCTGAACGGCCAGCTCGAGGGCTTGGTCAAACGTGAGGGGTGCTGCCCAGCACAGGACAGGCAGCAATGCGGCAGCCATTGCGACTGCTCGCAGGAAACGTGGTGATGGCATGAAAACTCCGTGGACGAGCGGCGGCGTTGCCGGGATGCGGACGTGCCGCACCGGCGCCTGTCAGTCGACGGAGCTGGTCAGACTCGGAGTCTGAGCGTGGAAAGGAAGAGTGGGTCCGGAGGCGGCTGAGCCTCCGCTGTGGCCGTAGCGGGCACGGTTGCCGCCTCGACAGCGTCGAGCACCAGCGGCAGTTCCAGCACCTGGACCACCATCGGCAGTGCCAGGGTGGGAACCTTGACGACCTCGAAGGACTGAGCGGCGCTGGAGGAGTGCTCCGCGCAGAGCCCAGGTTGGTCCTGATCCATGCCTTGGCAGGGCACGCCAGCCGCCATCATTTCCGCCATCGTGGCCGGGTCTGCCTGTTGCGGGCAGACGTAGCTTGCCAACGCCAGCTGTGACAACAGCAGCGACAAAACCACGAAGAATGCGGTGGTCAGGCGGCGGGTGGTACGGCGGAACATAAGCGGTCGTAGTCTAGCGCCGCGGCTTAAACCGCGCTGAACGCGACCGAGAACCATGGCATAGGTCAAACGTGGTCGCGCCATGGCGAGCTTCGTTGACAGACGAAGGACGGCCGTGACGGTCTAGGTCTGGCTAAACCTTCTCGACCCTGCGCCGTTCGTGCGGCAAGCGCACGCAGAGCGCTATGCGTTGCGTGGCCCAAACATGATGATGGCCATCCCCGCCAAGCTGACCGCAACCCCAACCCAGTCGGACGTCGATGGCCGCACGTTGTCGACGAGCATCAGCCACACCACGGCCACGCCGATGTACACGCCGCCATAGGCCGCGTAGACACGTCCAGAAGCGGTCGGATGAAGCGAAAGCAGCCACGCAAACAGCGCAAGGCTGGCGGCCGCCGGGATGAGCAGCCAGGAGGTCTTGCCTTGCTTCAGCCACAGGTACGGCAGGTAGCAACCGACGATTTCCGCGACTGCGGTCACGACAAACAGCACCAGGGTCTTCATTGGTTCCATCGCCGAATTGTGGTCGGACCGCTTGCCCCTCAAGTTACTTGAGGTCCTACCTTCGCGATGTGGGCGTTGTGCTCAAGCATCGGAGACGGACATGAGACCTTGGAAGGCTGTTCTGGGCGTGGGCGCGGCGTGCGCCGTATGTTGCGCGGTCCCGCTTCTGGGAGGCGCTGCAGCGCTGACGGCAGGCACGGCGACGCTGGCGGCCACTGGCTCTGCATTGCTGGCCTGCGCTGACGAGCTAGCACCCCTCGGTGCTGGGCTGTTGGTGCTGGCCGCGGCGGCGGGCGGCGTCGTCTGGTGGAGACGTAGTGCTCGGCGTCAGGTTCAACCTACTGTGGGCTGTGGGGGCAACTGCAATGCAAGTCGCGGCTGACGCTCCCATTGCCTGCACCCTGTCCTCTGCTGAGCTGCCAGGGCGGCTGGCTTGGATTCGGCAAGTCACGGCGCAGAGCCTGACCGCGCACCGGCTAGAAGAAACCACGCTGCACCTGACCTACGCGCGCGAGGCCCGGATAGAGCTGGAGCGCATCGTCGATGGTGAACGGCGATGCTGCGGCTTCCTTCGCTTCTACCTCCGCGACACGCCAGTGTCCGTTGAGCTGACCATTGAGGCCCCTGCTGAAGCTGGTGCCGATGCGCGGTGGTTGTTCGATCAGTTCCTGCCCCAGCTGGTTGCCGCCAAGGCATGTGGATGCTCGCCGGGCGCCTGTGGGTGAGTGGCTAGGATGGCGGCATGAGTGCAAGACTCTCCATCGGGCTTGTTGCCCGCCGTACCGGCGCGACGGTGCCCACGGTTCGGTACTACGAAGACATTGGTCTCCTGCCACCGGCCGCGAGAACAGAAGCCGGCCAACGCAGCTATGACGAGGCGACCGTCCGACGCCTCGTCTTCATCCGCCGCTGCCGAGACTTCGGCTTTTCCATCGAGCAAGTGCGGGAACTGGTCGGGCTCGTCGACCAGCCTGACCGCCCGTGCGCCGAAGTGCGCGACATCGCCGCCGCCCACCTGGCGCAGGTGCAGCAGAAGCTTGAGGAGCTGAAGGCGCTCGAAGCCAACCTGAGCGCTTTCGTCTGCAGTTGCGATACCGCCTGTTCGGGCGGCCCGGCAGTCGACTGCACCATCCTGGAGGACTTGGCCTTGCCGGCAGAGAAAGCTCAGGTTGTAGGCGCAGCACGGTGCTGCGGATAGAGGGGCGGGCCTCCCGGCCAGGTCTGGCAGCAGCTCGGCGTTAGGACCACACCAAGCAGTTGCCCACCGGCGCCTGCATGCGTGGTCACCCCACGCCAGTTCGATAAAAACAGTCGCAAATTTCAGTGCTCATGGCCTTGGTGTGAATGGCTCTTCTCGTCATGCTCCTCGGCGAGCGCGGCGGTAGCGCTCTTGAAATGATCCCCCTCGTCGGTCTGGCCACAAGGCTCCAGCTCGCACTGCACGGTGATGTGGTGGATGCCGAAGGTCTCCGCCAGGCGCCTGCGCACCTCGGGAAGGACTTGCTTTTCGACGTTCACTTCCGGCTCCGTCACCAGGTGGACTGTGAGCGTGCTCTTGCCGCTCGTGACCGCCCAGACGTGCAAGTCGTGGAGGCTCTTGACGCACGGAACGGCCAACAGGAGCTTTTTCAGCTCGACCATGTCAACGTCTTCGGGCACCCCTTCCAACAGGATGTTGATGCTCGACTTGAGCAACGTCCAAGTCCGAGGCACGACCCACAGGCCGATGAGGATGGCGACCGCTGAGTCGACCCAGGCCCAGCCTGTGAACTTCAGGATGACCGCCCCGACGATGACGCCGACGGAGCCAATCATGTCGGCCCACACCTCGAGGTAGGCACCCTTCACGTTCAGGCTCGACTCCTGGCCGCCCTGAAGAACGCGCATGCTGACGAGGTTGACCAGCAGGCCAACGACTGCGATGACGAGCATCGCCGTCGACTGGATTTCCGGCGGCGCCTTGATGCGCAGGTAGGCCTCGTAGAGGATGTAGACGGCCACCCCGAACAGCAGCATGGCGTTGAACGCTGCAGCCAGGATTTCGAAGCGGTGATAACCGAAGGTCCTTCGGGCATCGGCCGGACGCTTCGCTATCCGGATGGCCGCGAGCGCGATGGCCAGCGCCGCGACGTCCGTGAACATGTGCGCCGCATCCGAGATGAGCGCAAGGCTCTGCGACACGATGCCGCCGACCAGCTCGACGAACAGGAACACCGTCGTGAGCCCGAAGGCAATCTTCAGCGAGCGCTGGTTCGCGCCCGCTGTGTGGTCGTGGCCTGCTGACCCGTGAGCGTGGTCGTGCGACATCGTCATTTCTCCTTAGGCGTTCACTAAGGTCGCAGCAGGTGCTTCGACTTCGTCGTCATCCCGTCGGTGTGCCCACCGATACAGCAACGGCAGTACAAGCAGGGTGAGCGCGGTCGACGACAAGATGCCTCCGATGACCACCGTTGCCAGCGGCCGCTGCACTTCCGCACCAGTGCCAGTGGCGATTGCCATAGGCACAAAGCCGAGCGAAGCGACCAAGGCCGTCATCAGCACGGGACGCAACCGGGTCAGCGCGCCTTCCCAGATGGCGTCGTCGAGGCTCTTGCCTTCCTCGCGAAGGCTGCGGATGAACGACAGCATCACCAGCCCGTTGAGCACGGCGACACCGGACAAGGCGATGAAGCCGACTGCCGCTGAAATCGACAGCGGAATGCCTCTCAGCCACAGCGCCAGGACACCGCCGGTGAGCGCAAACGGGATGCCCGTGAAAACCAAGAGGCCGTCCTTGGCGTTGCCGAACATGGTGAAGAGGAGTGCAAAGACCATCGCCAGGGCCAGGGGTACTACAACCTGCAGGCGCTGCGACGCGGACTGCAACTGCTCGAAAGTGCCGCCCCAGGCGGTCCAGTAACCCGTCGGCACCTTCACGCTCGCCATCGCAGCCTGCGCGTCGGCGACGAACGAGCCGAGGTCTCGCCCTGTCACGTTGGCGCTGACGACGACCCGGCGCTTGCCGTTCTCCCGGGACACCTGGTTGGGTCCGGGGGCAACTTCTAGGGCCGCGACTTCCCCGAGCGGGATGTATGACGCGCGGCCTTCAGCCCCCGATTTCGGCAACGGGATGGGAAGGCGCTTGAGCGCCTCTACGTCCTGTCGCACGTCTTCCGGCAGCCGCACGAGGATGTCGAAGCGCCGGTCACCCTGGAAGAAGGTGCCGGCTTCGCGACCGCCCACGGCCGTCGCCACGGCCTCCTGCACGTCGGTCATGTTCAGGCCGTAGCGCGTGGCCTTGGCACGGTCGATGTTGACTGAGAGCATCGGCAGGCCCGTCGTCTGCTCGACCTTGACCTCGGTCGCGCCTGGCACCTTCTGCAACGTGGCTGCGATGCGGTTGGCCGTCTCGTTGAGCAGGTCGTTGTCGTCACCGAAAACCTTGACGGCCACATCCGAGCGCACGCCGCTGATGAGTTCGTTGAAGCGGAGCTGGATGGGCTGCGAGAACTCGTAGTTGTTGCCAGGCACTGTGGCGGCTTCCTCGCGGATGGCTGCAAGAAGCTCGTCGCGCGTCTTGCGCGGCTCGGGCCACTGGTCCATGGCTTTCAGCATGATGTAGCCGTCGCTGATGTTGGGCGGCATCGGGTCCGCCGCAATCTCGGCCGTGCCGGTGCGGGCAAAGATGCGCTCAATCTCGGGGAACTTTGCCTTGAGCGTCGCCTCGAGCTGCTTCTGCATCTCCACCGATTGCGTCAAGCTCGTGCCCGGGATACGCAGCGCCTGGATGGCGAAGTCGCCCTCGTTGAGGTTGGGCACGAACTCGCTGCCCAATTTGGTGGCCACGATGACGGACAGAGCCACCATGACGGTCGCGAATGTCATCACGACGGGCGCGTTGCCCAGGGTCGCCTTGAGCGCGGGCTCGTAGCGGCGCTTGGCCCACTCCATCAGGCGGTTCTCCTTCTCTGTCACACGCTCGCCGATGAACAGCGCCACGGCAGCTGGAACGAAGGTCACCGACAGCACCATCGCGCCGAGCAGTGCGAGCAGCACCGTGTAGGCCATCGGATGGAACATCTTGCCCTCCACGCCGGTGAGGGCAAGGATGGGCACGTAGACCACCATGATGATGAGCTGGCCGAAGAGCAGCGGCCGGCGAGCCTCCTTGGCCGCTACGAACACCTCGTGGAAGCGTTCGGCGCGCGTCAGCGCCCGACCCTTGTGTGCCTGGACGTGCGCCAGCCGGCGCACAGCGTTCTCGATGATGACCACTGCGCCGTCCACGATGATGCCGAAGTCCAAAGCGCCCAGGCTCATCAGGTTGGCGCTGATGCCGTACTTCACCATTCCGGTGAAGGTGAAGAGCATCGACAGCGGGATGACCATGGCCGTGATGAGCGCCGCACGGAAGTTGCCGAGGAAGGCGAACAGCACCGCGATGACCAGCAACGCGCCTTCGACCAGGTTCTTCTGGACGGTCTTGATGGCCTTGTCGACAAGCGTGGTCCGGTCGTAGACCGTGACGGCCTTGACGCCAGCGGGCAGCGTCTTGTTGATGGCCTCCATCTGCTTGTCCACGGCTCGCGAGACGGTCCGGCTGTTCTCGCCCATCAGCATGAAGACGGTGCCGAGCACCACCTCCTGGCCGTTCTCGGTGGCCGCGCCGGTGCGCAGCTCCCGCCCCAGCTCGACGGCAGCGACGTCGCGGACGCGGATGGGCTGACCCTGTGCCGTGCCGATGATGATTTCGCCAATGTCCTCGATGGACTTGACCTGACCAGGCGCGCGCACGAGGTATTGCTCACCGCGCCGCTCGATGTAGCCGGCGCCGAGGTTGGAGTTGTTCTTCTCCAGCGCATTGACGACGTCGGCCAGGCTGAGGCCGAAGGCACCGAGGCGCTCAAGGTTGGGCGCCACGACGTACTGCTTCGCGAAGCCGCCGATGGAGTTGATTTCAGTGACGCCGGGCACGTTGCGCAGCTGCGGCTTGACGACCCAATCCTGGATTTCACGCAGGTCAGTGGGCGTGTAGGCTGTGCCGTCGAGCTTCTTCGCGCCCTTCACCGCCTCGACCGTCCAAAGGTAGATTTCTCCAAGGCCGGTGGAAATGGGACCCATGCTCGGCGTCACGCCGGCCGGCAGCCGCTCGCGCGCCTCCTGGAGGCGCTGGTTGACGAGCTGCCGCGCGAAGTAGATGTCGGTGCCGTCCTTGAAGATGACGGTGACCTGAGACAAGCCATAGCGCGACAGGGAGCGCGTCTGTTCCAGGCCAGGCAGGCCGGCCATGACCGTCTCGATGGGATAGGTGACGCGCTGCTCGGTCTCCAGCGGCGAATAGCCCGGTGCCTGGCTGTTGACGACGACCTGCACGTTGGAGATGTCGACGACGGCGTCGATGGGCAGCTTGGTGTAGCTGTAGGCTCCGAGGGTTGCCATGGCCAGCACGGCCAGCATGACCAGCCAACGCTGCTCGATGCAGAAGCGGATGATGCGTTCAAACATGTCCGTCCTCCCGTTCAGTGTTCGTGGCCCGCGCTGGCTTTGCCCAGCTCGGACTTGAGGACGAAGGTGTTCTTGGACGCGACCTGGTCGCCGGCCTTGAGGCCGCTGAGCACCTCGACCGTGCGACCGTCGGAGCGGCCCACCTTGACGGCCACCGCCTCGAATCCGCCGGACACGGCCTTGAAGACCATGGCCTGGTTCTCGATGGTCTGGACCGCATCGGCCGGCACCGTCAGAGGGACGTCCTGGTTCTCGCCGTACACGGCGACAGTGACGAAGAGGCCGGGGCGCCAGGCGCCATCGGGATTGGTCAGCGTCACGCGGGCACGGGCGGTGCGGGTCTGTTCGCCCAGCAGCGCGCCGACGTAGGAGATGGTGCCTTCCACCTTGCTCTCGAACGCAGTCGACGAGACCGAGACACGCTGACCCACGCGAACGGTGGCCAGGTCCTTGGGCGCGACGTTGAACTCCGCCCAGACCAACCGGAGGTCGGAGACGGTGAAGATGCTGGCGTCTTCCTTGACCGCCTCTCCGAGCGCCAGGTGCTTCTCGACCACCGTGCCGTCGAAGGGCGCGCGCAGCTCGAAGCGATTGAGGTTGGCCGACGAACCGGTGGCACCCACGGCCGCGAGCTTCTGGGTCGCATTGCGGACCGCGATGTCCGCTTCACGCAGGGCAGACTGGGCCTGCAGGTAGTCCTGCTCCGCAGAAATCTTCTCCTGCCAGAGCTTCTTCTCGCGCTCGTAGGTGACGCGGGCCGCATCGCGGCGCTCCTGGGCGGTCAGCAGCTCGCTGCGTTGCTCTGACAGCGAGTTGCTGGCAATGACGGCCAGGACCTCACCCTTGCGCACCGACTGGCCGAGATTGGCGACGACTTGTTCGGCCACACCCGCCAGGCGCGGCACGACGTGGGCCGTGCGGTCCTCGTTGAAGCGGATTTCGCCGGTGAACTTGGCGGCAGCCTGAAGCTTCGCCGGGCCCGCGACTTGCACCGCGATGCCAGCCTTCTTGACTTGTTCCTCGGTCAGCTTGACCGCGCGATCTTCATGCTCCTCGTGCGCTTCCTTGGCAGCCGGGGCGGCCTTCTTGTCGTCGTCACCCTCCTTGTGCGCGTAGCCGGCCTCATTGGTGTTTTGGGCCTGTTCGGCTTCTTCGCCGGTCTTGTGCCGTTCGGTGAGCAGCAGTCCGCCGCCGGCCATGACGCCGACCAGGACGATGACCGCCATCGCGATGCGCTGTTTCTTCGTGATTGCCATGTTGGTGTTCCGTTCTCAGCGACCGAGCAGGCGGTCGATGGCCGTGGCGGCCTGGTATGCGTTGGAGAGCGTGCTCAGGTAGCGCGCCCGGGCTTGCAGCAGGGAGCGCTGCGCGTCGATGACGTCAAGGAAACCGAACTTGCCGGCCTCGAAGCCCTTGCTGGCCGAGTCGTAGGCCTGCTGTGCAGCGGGCAGGACCGTCGACTGCAGCGTCTGCAGCGATGTGCGAGCAATGGACAACTGCGCTGCCGCCGTCTGCAGGTCAGCAAGGACGCGCAGGCGCGCGGCCTGGAACTCATCCTCCGCCTTGTCCGCTCGCTTGTTGGCCTCGTAGACCGCGCCTTGGTTGCGGTCAAAGAGCGGCAACGGGATGGACAGACCGACGATGGCCTGCGTGCGTCCCAATTCGTTGTCGCGCTTCGCGCCAACGCTCAGCGTCACGTCCGGCGTCGCCTTGCTGCGCTCGACATCCACCAGCGCCTTGCGGCGCTCCACCTCGGTACGGGCGGCCAGCAGCGCCGGAGCCTCCTCGAGCCGGCCCATCAGCTCGGGAAGGGGCGCACGCTCAGGAATGGCGTTGATGTCTCCTGCGACGCGAACGAACCGTGGCTCTGCATCCCCCCAGAGGTTGGCCAGAGCATGGCGGGCAGTGGACAGCTCCGCTTGCGCTTCAGCGAGCTCGAGCTGCGTGTTGGCTTGGTCGACCTGGGCGCGGGTGGCGTCCACCGGCGAGACCTTGCCGGCCGCTACGCGCTTGGATACAGCCTGTGCGCCACTCGTGGCGAGGTCTGCCGAGTTGGTGGCCAGCTTCGAGCGCTCCTGAGCTGCGAGCACTGCGAAGTACGCCGCGATGGCCGATGAACGAACCTGGGCCTTTGCGTTGGCCAGCTCGACCTGGGCGAGGTCACGCGAGCGCTGAGCCGCGTTCACGCGGGCGGTGCGCTTGCCGCCCAGCTCCAACGGAATGTTCAGCGTCGTGGTTGTCGTTCGCGTCGCGCTACGGGTGTCCTCGACGCTTGCAGCGAGTTCCGGGTTGCGGAACGCGCCAGCCTGCCGGACGGAGCCGTCCTGGGCCTCAAGCTCTCGCTGCGCCGCCGACACCACGAAGCTTCGCGACGTCGCCAGCTCGAGCGCCTGTTCAAGGGTGAGGCTGTCTGCCGCCGTGTTTGTCGCCAGTTGGGCGCGGACGGTAAAAGGGCTGAGCAATGCGGCCGCCAGCCCGAGCGGCCAAAGAATTCTTCTCATCGAATCTCATAGGTTGAAACCAGGGATTCGGCGAGACGGGTGTGGTTGGAAGTCCTCCTGTCTCGCCGGCTAGGCGAGACGGCGCCACTGAGGGCGGTCTGGCGCCCTGGTGGGCGCGGACGCATGAGCGTCGAAGGTGGGAATGTCGAGGCGACTCGTCAGAGCAAGCGCCTCCATGCTGGCCGGAGCCTCGCAAGCCATTGCAGAGCAGGTGGCATGGCAAGCCGTGCAGTCGTTGTCGACAGCGAGCTTCGCGCTCGCGGGCTTCTCAGTGCCTTCGTCCGCCTTGTGTTCATGAGCATGGTGGCCCACATGCTTGGCAGACTGCACGCCAGTCTCATGCTGGCAATACACAGCCGCTGCGCCCCAAGCGAATTGGAGCGGCAGTAGCAAAGCGAGCAGCATTGCGACGAGCCGGTACATGGCCTAAGTATCGCTGCGGGACCGTGACAGTCAGTGGCGGGTCGAGACCCGGAGAAGACGCAACCCGTTGAAAACCACCAGCAGGCTCGCGCCCATGTCGGCGAAGACCGCCATCCACATCGTGGCACTGCCGAACACCGCCAGCACGAAAAACACGGCCTTGATGCCAAGCGCCAAGACGATGTTCTGCCAAAGGATGGCGTAGGTGCGCTGGGACAACCGGATGGTCTCAGGAACCTTTCGCAGGTCGTCGTTCATGATGAGCACGTCGGCCGCTTCCTTGGCCGTATCGGTGCCGGCGCCGCCCATCGAGAAACCCACGGCGGCCGCAGCCAAGCTTGGTGAATCGTTGACGCCATCGCCGACCATGCCCGTCTGCTGGGTTTGACCCAGCTCGGAAATCACCTTGAGCTTGTCCTCGGGCAGCAGATTGGCCTGAACTTCGTCGATGCCAACCTGGCTGGCAATCGCCTTCGCCGTGGACGGGTTGTCACCGGTCAGCATGATGGAGTGGATGCCCAGGGTCTTGAGGTCAGCGACGGCCTGCCTGCTGGTCTCCTTGACGGTGTCGGCGACCGCAAAAAGCCCAAGGACGCTCTCTTGGTCCGCCAGCAAGGACAGCGTGCGCCCCTGCGCCTCGTGCTCCTCAAGCCGCGCCTCCAGCTCGGCGGAGCACAGGCCTCGCTCATGAACCCAGCGGTGATTGCCTAGGATGTATTGGCGGCCATTGACGGTGCCGTGAACGCCTCGGCCCAGGTCGGCGCCGAAGGCTTCGACGGGCAGTGGTTCTCCGTCCAGTCCGGACGCGACGGCCTTGGACACCGGGTGGTCAGAACGGCATGCCAAGCTCTTGGCAATCAGCATCACCTCGGCTTCAGGCAATGTCTGAGACAACGCCGCTTGCGCTACGAGGCGCGGCTTGCCTTCGGTCAGCGTACCGGTCTTGTCCAGCGCAACCACCTTGAGCTTGCGGGCCTCCTCGAGGTGCACGCCACCCTTGATGAGGATGCCGCGACGGGCCGCCGCCGCCAGGCCGCTGACCACAGTCACGGGCGTAGAGATGACGAGCGCGCAGGGGCAGGCGATGACGAGCAGGACGAGGGCCTTGTAGACCGCCGTCAGCCACGGCCAGCCCATGAGGAACGGCGTCCCCACTGCGACCGCCAGCGCCAGCAGGAAGATGGCCGGCGTGTAGATGGCGGCGAACTTGTCGACGAAGCGCTGGGTTGGCGCGCGCTGGCCTTGGGCTTCCTCGACGGCATGGATGATGCGCGCCAGCACCGTGTCGCTGGCGGGCTTGGTCACTTCGAACTCGAGCGCGCCAGCCTGGTTGATGGTCCCAGCAAAGACGTCATCGCCCGGTGCCTTATCCACCGGGATGCTCTCGCCAGTGACGGGGGACTGATCGACGGCGCCCTCGCCGGAGGTGACTCGGCCGTCAAGGGCGAATCGTTCGCCAGGCTTGACGCGGGCCGTCGCACCGACGGCCACGGTCTTTGCATCCACGCTGGCCCAAGTGCCATCGGCTTGGCGCACTTCCACCTGGGGCGGTGACAACGCCAACAGCCCGGTGATGGCGTTGCGCGCCCGCTCGACCGAGCGCGCCTCGATGAGTTCGGCCAAGGAATACAGCGCCATCACCATTGCCGCTTCGGGCCATTGCCCGATGGCAAAGGCGCCGGCAACAGCCACCGACATCAGTGCGTTGATGTTGAGCTGGCCGCGCAGGAGCGACGACAGGCCTTTGCGGAACACGGCGAGGCCGGACAGCGCGATGGCACCTGTCGCGACGGCCATACCGGCCACCTTCCAGACCAGCGTCTCCGGCGCGAAGAAGTGGACCAGTTCAGCAGCGATTGCAACGAGCAGCGCCGCAATCAGGCGGATCAACTCAGCGCGCTGGGCCTTGGCGGTGTCCTCGGCGGGAGGCGGCGCCGACAGCGTCTCCGTCTTGAAGCCGATGCCGTTGATGGCGGCAATCACCGGCTCCCAGACCGCCTGCGGTGCGTTGACGTCCAACGCGCGCGCAGGCAGATCGAACCGCAACCCGCGCACTTCGGGGAAGCGCTCCAGCGCGCGCCGTATCTGCCCTTCCTCGGTTGGGCAATCCATGGCGGGGATGCGCAGCAGCAGGCCGCCGGACGTCGCGACGACTGGGGACTTGGTCTCCACGCCGTGGGCCGAGCCGCAGCATGGCGTCGCTTGCCGGTGTGCATGGCCGTGGTCGTGTCCGGCCCCATGCGCGTGGTCATGCTCATGGTGGTGGTGGGCATGGTCGTCGTGGGCGTGCTCGTGGGTGCTCATGCTTGCTCGTTCGTCAGCTTAGAAAGTATTTGACAACCTGTAGCTGCTACAGAGTCAAGTCTCTACACTTATGTCCTTGCGAGCCCTGGGGTACTCATGAAGATTGGCGACTTGTCAGCCGCGTCAGCAACGCCCATAGAGACGATCCGCTTCTACGAGCGCGAGGGTCTGCTGCCGGCTCCCGGGCGGACACAAGGGAACTTTCGGGTGTACGAGGCGCCCCACTTGGAGCGCCTGCAGTTCATCCGGTACTGCCGCAGCCTTGATATGTCATTAGACGAGGTACGCGCTCTTCTGCGTTTCAAGGATGCGCCTGGCGAAGACTGCGGCGACGTCAATGCGCTGCTCGATGAGCACATTGGTCATGTATCCAAGCGCATCAAGGAACTGCGCTTGTTGGAGAAGCAGCTGAAAGAGCTTCGGCAGCGCTGCAGCGATGTGCGAAAGGCGGATCAATGCGGCATTCTTGCGGGTCTCGAAGAGGCGTCCCAGGAGCCGCCGTCAGCCGAACTGCCGAGCCCGCACCTACGCGCTGTGCACAGGCACTGACGCCTCTGCGCGTATTGGCAGCCGATTGATCGCACTGACCCTGTGTGCCGGCCTGTGACCTTCAACTGGACGTGCAGACCTGTGGACGTGGACTGAACATGGTGACCGCCATGCCCATCAGGCACAGCGCCATGCCAAACCCAGTCAGTCTGTCGATATGAGCGTTGTCCGGGCTTGCGGCCATCATGCCCATCTCGGCGATGAAGGTCTGGCGTCACAAATGACGCTGCCAAACCGCTCCGCATCTGAAGCTGAGCAGCCAAAAAAACGCCCCTGGCCGAAGGCCAGAGGCTTGGAACGTCTCTGCTGTCATCGCGTCGACGCCTGCTCAGCAACCGTCTTGCTGGTCAAGGACTCTGATGGGCAACTTCAAAAGCCTAAGCCGGACCCCGCGCCGATGAGCGTCGCGATACCCAGCACGGCAAAGATCGCCGCTGCAATGGAATGCACCAGCTTCATCGGAATCCTGTCGGCGAGTTTGTCGCCAATGAATACGGCAGGCACGTCCGCCAAGAGCATGCCCATTGTTGTTCCGACCACCACCCAAAGCGGGTTGGCGTAGTGAGCTGCCATGGCCACGGTGGCGATCTGCGTCTTGTCGCCCATCTCAGCCAGGAAAAAGGTAATCAGCGTGGCACCGAAGACACCGAAGCGCTTGGCGACCTGCGTTTCCTCCTCCTCGATCTTGTCGGGAATTAAGGTCCAGATGGCCATGCCGATGAACGAGGCGCCGAGCACCCAGCGGAGGACTCCAGGGGAAACTGCTGAAGTGATCCAAGCGCCTAAGGCGCCGGCGACACCGTGATTCACGATGGTCGCGCACAGGATGCCGGCAATGATGGGCCACGGCTTCTTGAACCGTGCAGCAAGGATGAAGGCGAGGAGTTGGGTCTTGTCGCCAATCTCAGCAAGAGCGACCACACCAGTTGAGACGAGGAGTGCTTCCACGAAGGTTCCACGGCCGGTTCCCAGACGAATGACCACAGCGCTTCCCCGGCCAGTACGGAGGCGCTGTGGTCAAAGGTCTTGCCAGGTCAGGAAACTGCTGACGCCATGGCCTGCAGGCCAAGTGTGTTGACGTCAGCCTCTTCGAGCGAAGAGCGGCTACTCCCCAATGACAACCACATTATCGCTGGACATCTGGCGCCAGCCAGGAGCACGGCGTCAGCCCAATAACTGGCATGCCGACCGAGCCGATGCGGCGCGCAGTTCGCCCTCCGCCCACTCGCATCAGTTCTCCCAATGCAAGCGAAGCGCGTAGAAGGACGCAGGGCCTCGGTCGGCGTTGTAGCCCGGGTTTCGGATGCGCTGCAAGTCGCCGGTGAGGAAGAGCCCTCTGAGCAGCTCGGCCCGGTAGTAGGCCTCGAAGTCCCGCTCCGGCCGGTAACTGAGCTTGCCGTCCCCGAGGAAAAAGGTCTGCCCGCCTCGTGCGAGGAACTGGGTATGCCCCGTGGAAAGGCTGCTCTGGGCGATACCGATCCCGAGGACGTCCTGTGCGCGGCCCCAGGCCGAGCCGCCCACCTGCAGTCCGGCCGAGGTTGATCGGTCGGCTTCAGTAAAGGCGTAGGTCTCGGTCCTGCCGTCTGCCTTGAACGCGCGAATGAAGACACCGATGTTCTCGGCGAGCTTGTGTTCGACGCCGATGCCGACGCCCCATTTCGCTTGATCCTGCTGTCGCACGGCGTCGAGGGTTGGCGTGCCGCTGGTCGCCGAGAGGGCGTCGTCATAGCGTGCCATCACGGCCTTCATGCGGAAGCCAAGCAACCTCACGGTGCCGGTCTGGCCCGCGACAGCGTAGTCCTTGCTCAGCTCGACTTGGTCGCCGTAGTGCCGGAACAGCCGGCTGTCCAGCTGAAGCTGGTTGGGCTCCTTGGGCACGGCGAAGCGGCCCGCGCGCAGCGCCCAGCCTTCAGCGATGTACTCGGCAGCCACGCCATAGGTGTAGCCGCGCGAGTCAGCTGGGTAGTCATAGGCTGCATGGGTCATGAGCGCCCAGTTCATGAACTGCATGCGCGGGTCGTGGGCGTAGCTGTTGGCATCGAAGATGTCCAGCACCGAAAGCGCGCCGGCGCTGAGGACCAGACGCTCAGAAGCAGCCTTGCCCGACAGCTGATGGGCTGCGGACTCAATTGGCTGTTGCTCGCCTCCCAGGTCCACCGTATGCCGCACGAAAAGCCGGGCGCGATACAGCTTGGGCTTGGCGCCGGAAGTCTTGGCCAGCTCTCCGTTGCTGAAACCGGCCAGGCCCACCAGCCCGGAGATGGGTACACCCTGGGCGACCTCGGGGTCGAAATAGGCTTCAGTCAAGCGGCTCAGCCGAACGCCGAAGGCCGCCGTTGCGGTAAACGAATAGCTCTTCTCTGCTTGCGCCAGGAGGCTGTTCGGCCCGGCATACGGCGAACTCAGCGATGGCTTCTTCTGCCAGATGTAGGTGGACTGGAAATGGGCATTCCACGCTTCCTGATCCTGAGCGAAGCTGCTCAGGGCGAAGCCCAGCAATGTCAGGCAAGTAGGGAGGTTTTTGTTCATGGATCACACAGGTCGAAGTGGGCTGGCGCGGAACGAGGCGCGCAGCATCGCCGCCCACCGTGACGGTGGCATGCGGCGAGTTTGAAAGGGCGAGGCTGCGGCGCTCAGGCAGTGATGAACATCACTGCCACGGCGACTGCCATCACGGCGGTGGCCGCCCAGCCGAAGAAGCGGTGGCGGCCCGACATCGTCAGTGCCCCCATGACGCGGCTCGACTGGCCAATCCACATCATCACGACCATGATTGGCACGGAGATGACGCCGTTGACGATGGCGCTCCAGACGAGTGCCTTGATGGGGTCGAGCTCGAACACGCTCATCACCGTGCCGATGCCCGTGGCCGCGATGATGATGGCGTAGAAGCCGCGTGCCTCATCAAAGCCATGGGCGAGGCTGGCCTTCCAGTCGAACACCTCGCTGACCGCGTAGGCCGCTGAACCCGCAAGGACCGGCACCGCCAACAGGCCTGTCCCGACGATGCCTAGAGTGAAGACCGCGAACGCAAACTCGCCGGCCACCGGACGCAGGGCTTGCGCAGCCTGGGATGAGGTCTGGATGCTCGTGATGCCATGCATGTTCAGCGTCACCGCCGTGGCCAGCACGATGCACAGCGCGACGAGGTTGGAGAAGGACATGCCGATGTAGGTGTCCTGCTTGATGCGGAACAGGTGCTCCTGGGCATAGGCCGGCGCAGCGCGCAACTCGACGGTGTCAGGCCGAAGGCGGACGTCCTCGACCTCCTGCGCGGCCTGCCAAAAGAACAGGTACGGGCTAATGGTCGTCCCCAACACGGCCACGACCATGCTGGCGTAGTCGCTGAACTTCGCGTCCGCGGGGAAGAAGGCCCAGGGCTGCAATGACTCCAGGGTTGCCTGGTGCCACGGAACGTGCACCACCAGAACCACGGCGACATACGAGAACAGCGCGAGCGTCAGCCACTTGAGCACACGCACCGAGCGCTCATACGAGAAAAACACCTGGCCAAGAACGCAGGCGGCTCCGAATCCGACGATATACAGGACGCGCGGGCCACCCACCAACAGATGCGCCGCTTCCGCCATGGCTCCGATGTCGGCCGCGATGTTGATGGTGTTGGCCACGACCAGCAAGGCCACCAGTGACAGGGTCAGCCAGCGAGGGCAGACCTTGGCGATGTTGGCAGCCAGGCCTTGGCGGGTCACCCAGCCAATGCGGGCCGACAGCATTTGGATGCCGATCATCAGCGGCGTGGTCAGCAGCAGCGTCCACACCAGGCCGAAGCGGAATTGCGAGCCCGCCTGGGAGTAGGTGGCGATGCCGCTGGGATCGTCGTCGGCGGCTCCGGTAATGAGGCCAGGACCGAGGCGCTGGGTGAACTTACGGGTGTCGGGCAGTTTGTCGAGCGCAGCCTGATAGGCGCTCGACAGCAGCGGGCTGCGGGCAATGAGTTGATGCACGGGTGTCTCCCGCCATCGCGCTTGGGGCGCGATGGACGAACGCGACACCTACAGTGCCGCGTGGTCGTGAAGGGTCCGGGAAGCCGATGCTCGACAACAGGCGAGCAAATCACGGGCGCAATCCCGGGGGTGGGCAGGTTCTCAGCCTCCACCGCCCGGCGCGCAGTTGGCTCGAAGCGTACGAGCCTTCTACTGACAGGACGGCGAAGGCCAGCTACTAGGCGCTGGGTTCATGGCAAAGCCGTCAAGTGAAGAGGCCTAGATTGTCCGCAGTGCAGTCTTGTCCAGTCAACCCAAGAATCCTCGCTGAAACCCCGCAGCAAGGCGGCGCCGAGGAGAACGAACGGGCTGAGGTTTCTGTGGGCTCCGTCCCCAACTCACTGATCGTGCATCATCGGATTCCAGCGTGAACCATGCCGCGCCATTGAATTCAGCGTGGCCAGCAACTTCCGCATGCATGCCACGAGCGCGACCTTCTTGGCCTTTCCACTGGCGAGCAAGCGCTCATAGGAGGACCGAAACACCGCGCAGAAACGTACGGCCACGAGCGTCGCCATGTAGAGGGCACTTCTCACGTCATGGCGACCGCCCCAGATGGAACGCTGGCCGCGCATCTGGCCGGAGTCCCGGTTCATCGGCGCAACACCCACGAGCGCGGCGATCTTGCGCCGGTCAAGCTTGCCAAGTTCAGGGAGGTCCGCAACCAGCACCGCCACGCTGGTCTGGCCAACGCCTGGCACGGAAGTGAGTGCGGCAACCAATTCCGCGTGATGCCGCTCAAGATGCGCGGCGACTGCGGCGTCGTTGTCGGCAAGTTCTTCTTTCAAGAAGGCCAGTACCCGGTCGACGCTTGCACGCGACGCGGCGTGTGATTGCCGCCGTCTAAGCTTCTCCGACGTCTGCATCTCAATCAGCTGGCGCCGACGTTGAACCAGTGCCTGCAATTGCTGGCGGGCCTCATCTGCCAACGGTTTGACGAAGCGTTCACGCTCAGGGTGCTGATGCAGGACGCGACTGAACGAGGCCAAGAGCTTGGCATCTAACGAGTCGGTCTTTGCCAAGAGCCCCATCGCCCGCGCAAAGTCTCGTGCAGTTCGTGGATTGACCACCGCAACCGCAAATCCCTCCAGTTGCAGGGCGGACGCTGCCGCGAACTCGTAGCCTCCTGTCGCTTCGAGCACGATCAGAGCTGGGGCGGCCACCTTCATGCGACGGCCTAGCTCTGCAATGCCGGCTTCGTCATTGCTGACCTGCCAAGTGTTGTGACTTCCAGTGCAAGCCACCTCTAACGTCGCGCTGGCGACGTCGATACCTACAAAAACGGGTTCGGACATGTCCTCTCGTTCCCTTCCTTGCATATGCGAACTTCGAGTTCCAACAACCGTTCGGGTTGAGGAGAAGACGGTCCGACCAAGGCGCTCAGCGCTGAGCAGCGGGCTTTGATGCCCCAGGGAGGATCGAACTACCTTGGCCAGTCCGAGCCGTCAAGATACAAGGGAGGAAAAGCAGGGAGTTGCGACAAAGCCGCGACCTCGATTTCAGTCTAGCAGTGCGCTCCAACGCGGCCTGCCCGGTGCCTTGCAGCGCGCCCGTCGACCGTGGCGTCCTCAGTAGCTCCGCTCCAGGCGCCAGAGGCGATAGCCGAAGTACGCCATGCAGAGCAGCGACAGCGAAAGGGCAGCCGCGACCAGGTAGAACAAGCCCTGACGCAGGGCCTCAGCTGCGACCGCAAACTGTCCGCCCGCGCTCGCTGCATCCAGCGAAGAGCCGGCGAAGAAGGCGACCACCGAGACGATGACTGCGCCTGCGCAGCTCAACAGCCAAAGGCGCGTCAGCTCCTTCTTCTCGGCGGTGAAGGGATCGTCATGGCGATGCCGCGCAGTCTGGTCGCGCAGCGTGAGGAAGAAGTTCACCACCCCGAACGCAAAGTCCGCGATGGTTTCAAGCAGCGATGACATCGAAATCTCCCGACAAGATCGGGCCATTTCAGCACGTCTGGCAGCCGGCGCGAGCGGACTGCAGCGTGCCGGCAACGCCCAGGTTGACGGTTAGCTTCCCTCTCGGGAGTACGCCCTAGGAGCCTTCCCGACGTGGCGGCTGAAGGCAGTGCTGAACGTGCTCGAGGAGGCATATCCGACACGCTCCCATGCGCCGTCGTGCTGCGGCCCCACTAGGCCGGTCAAGGTGGGGTTCTCGGAAAGGCTGTCAGCTAGGTCGCGGTTGCGCTTGATGCCTCTGCACCGCCTGGGCGGAGAGGCCGCTCTGGCGAGTCACAGATCGCCCAACTGCACGCGCTCCTCGCTCCACATCCTCACCAGCTCGCGGGCATCAGCGCGTGCATCCTCCAGGGCGTCGTGACTCGAGGCGCGTATCCCGAGGCATTCGTGGCGGACGGAGCAGCCGGGCTTCCCAGCAAGCACGAGGTTGACCTTGCCGACGAATCCGAGGGGATGCGGCCGCACCGTGAACCAGGCGGAAGCAGAGCCGTCTTCGGCGAAGAACAGGTTGTCCATCAAAACGCTCCATCGACTTGGTGATGCGGCAGCGGCGAGTCTGCAGAGCGTAGGCCCAGTGCGGCGGCGCTTCAAGTCAGAACGGAAGCCCGTCTGCGGTTTCGACGAAGTTCAGCTCGTGCGCGTATGACCGCTGGCTCCTGCGCGTTGCCCGTAGTGCGCCTAGATCACGCTTGCTGGCGGTCGAAGGCACATGGCAGTGGAGAGGCGAAGCGACCGCCCTGGTGGCCCTCCAGCAGTCACGATGAACTGAAGAAGGCCGCACAGAAACCACCGCAGGACCATGTCGACCCCTACACGAAGCTGCTCGACGTAATGCTGAGTTGAGCACGGCACAGCGGCTGAGCGCATGACTGGCATGGCGATTCGAACTAGCATTCCCTAATGCTTCCACCACTCGCAGTCAGTTTCTGTCTTCCCATCCCTCAGGACACGTTCCGCGACTTGGAGGCTGCGCTAGCAACAGGCTCCGTGCCGGTCGAGATTGAAGAGCGTGATCCGCCAGGCCCTCAAGCAGGCCTTGAATGGCTGCTGCCCACCATGGCGATAGTCTTCATCGGAAAGTCCTACTTCGATGGCTTCTTCAAAGAGGCGGGCAAGGACCACTACACGCTGCTCAAAAAAGGCTTGAGCACGCTCTACGGCCGCTTGGTGGGACCTGGCGCGCCAGCGTTGACAGTAGTCAGCACGGCGGGCAAGCGAAGCGACAACGACTACTCCCTGCTGTTCTCGCTGATGGCAGAGGCTGACGATGGGCTGCGCTTCAAGCTGCTCATCCAGAAGAGCGCCTCCGAGGAGGAGTACGCAGCGACTGTGAGTGCCTTCCTGGAGTTTCTCGACGCCTTCCATGCGAAGACGCTTGGTCCGGCCCAGCTCGATGAACTCAGAAGTGTTCGGCATGTCGGCCGCACTGTTCTATTGGCCTATAGCGCAGACCTCAAGCGCGTGACAGTCGTTGATCCTCTGCCTCCCAAAGTCCACCAGTAGGCGCTTGGCCTTGCCTGGCGACAGACGCCAGCGGCGTCGACAGGCCTGATGTCGGCAAGTCTTAAAAGAACGCCCCAGCCGGCCGGTGGCCAGCAGGGGCTAATCCACCCATGGGTGGTGGAGGAGACAAGCGGTACAAAAATCCAATGTTGCAGCGCAGCATATCGACGCCGGAAGGCCGTTCGTCGACACAGGCAGAAGACCCGCGGACAGTCGGGGGATCGGTGACGGCCATGACCTCCCCACTTTGTAGGCAACCCATGGGGAGCTTCGCCATCAACCTGCACAAGCGTCGGCTGCTTCAAAATCGTGGCTATGCCGGCAGACATCCGCGTCCCCATTCCCGCCCCGGGCGAATACTTGCAGCTGTACTTCAACGAGATGGTCGAGAACGATGGCTTTGGCCTGGCGCTCGACTTCAGCGTTGCAGAGTTCGATGAGCTCGCGCAGATGACGGACCTGCAGGTCACCGGCGCAGAGGCCACCGAAGCCGGCGTTGCGGTGCACTACACCGTGAGCTGGGAAGCCTTCCATGCGTGCGACGACCGTACCGTCGGCCGCGAGAACGCCCGCGTGGTGCGCGGAACCGTAGATGGGTGCGACTGGCTCTTCGAAAGGGCCGCGCCATCCGCTGGGCGAAGCACCGTCGACGAGTTCTGATGTAGCGAGATGGATGTACCGACGCCTTCTACGACGCCGGAGCCTGAACTCGAGGGCATCACCAAGTCCATCAAGGACCTCGACCTGCTCATCCGTGCGTTGCTGGCCTCACTACCCGCCAGCAAGCCGTGGCACCGGCAGCTGAGGCTTTACTTGCTGGACGCCGACCGACTGCTGCAGGTGTGGCGGATGACGGTTGTGATGGGCCGGAGTGACGCAGACATCCTGGTGGCCGCGCGCGACCTCTTGGTCCCGATGCGCGCGGCGAACGTCTACGTTGGGTCAGGCCGAGCCGATGCTGGGACGAAGCAAGCCGTTCACCTCGGTTTCAGTTTGGCCCAACGAGCCGTAGCTGGGCTTGAGACCCAGGACGCGCAGGCCTAGGATTTCTGCTCTGCAGGAGAGCCGCATGCTCATCGACGCTACAGGTGAACCAGTCAGCCCCGCTGCTGTTGTCAGGGTCGACGTGGACCATCGTAACCGAGTCGCAACCTACCTGGTTGCTCGAGAAGGCTTTCTACGTCCTGAGGCGGGGCACCTATACGGCCATGCCGGCAAGCTGTTGGGAGATTTGAAGGCGCTGGGCGCCCTCGACTCGGCGACAGAAGGCTCGCTAGTTGCGCGCGTTGAGCGGCACGCGCGTACCGTCGAAGCACAGCCGAACCTGGAAGCGGCAATTGGATTTACCGACAGCGCCGGGGAGAGCGGTTTGGTGCGGATCACTAGCGTGAGACCCGACCCCAAGCCGCGGAAGTAGGCGCACGTCCTGGCCAGAGCTGCCTAGACGAGTGCGTCCTCGGCATCCACGTCCTCACGGCGTTTCACTGGCCCACATGGTGGACGACCTAGACATAAGCAGCCGGGAGTTTCAGGCGGAATCCTCGTTCGTTTGGAGGAATGACGAACCGCCGTACGAGAAGAGCCGGAAGGTGCTGCGTGTGGGTATTACCAGGGCGCGTATCCACACCTTGATCCTCGATGCGATGTGGCCACGATGCCCGATCCTGAAGGGGCACGCTCTGTAGCCATCCGTGCTTCCTACTGAGGCAAGCAATGATGCTTGTGCTTCTCTGATAGGCCGAAGAACGCCCTGAAGACAGCGACTGCCTCTGCGACTTGCTCCTTGAGTTCCTCGACGGTCATATCGACGCTTCGATCCGGTTGGTTCGGCTTCATGTCCCAGTCCAATCGAACGAATGCCAGCATGGGGATTCGGGGATGGTGGGGGCCGAGAGGGGACTCTGCCAGCTTGCCAGGAACGCCCCATCTGCCGTGGGCGTAGTCGTTCCTAAGGGCACGCGCAGAACGTGCGCTCGCAAACCACTGGTCGAACTCGGCAATCACCTCAGGTCCCGCGGACCTGTAGGCCTTCCTTACGAGTTTCCTGAGGATGGCGAGCCGGTTGTCGAGCGTGTACTTCGAAGGGGTGAGGTACTTGGAAACGTCTACCTGGAGGTACGGTCCGAGCCAGTTCAGCTGCAAGCCGACGAAGAAGTCGAACCTCGCAGCCTCATAGACTAGGCGCCCAAGCGAGCGATGCAGCTCGTCCTCCAGGGACTCTTGAGTCCAGTCTGCCGGCGCATGGTGCGCGGCCTTAGGTGCCGCTGCTCGTTTCATGGAGTGTCTTCAATTCCGCGAGCGGTCGTCAGGACGGCAACTCGAGCGCGGGTACTTTCGACACCGTCACCGACAGCCTGTATTCGCAGAGCTCAACGTCTCGGATCGAGGCGCAGGCCAGGCGTAGGTCCTCGGACATCGTTCGGCAGATGATGATGCCCCGCACGCGCTGGCCAGGGTCGGCCACTTCCTTGCGGACCCAATTCATGTAGCGAAGCAACTGGCCGACGACGCGGTCATACCCACGGGACACCTTGAGCTCCAGCACGACGAGCGAGTTGTTGCGGTCCACCGCCAGGATGTCGATTCGCCGACCGCTGCCTGCCTCGAACTCGACGCCACGAATGTCCTCTTCCTCGTACAGCCTAAGTCCTGGCTCGATGCACTCGAGGTTCTCGACGAGATAGCGCTGCAGGTCCTTCTCCAGCAAGAACTCCGACGAGCCAGCCCACGGCTCTTCAGCTTCGGCTTCCTCGCTGTCCGCCGCGACCTGCTGTTCCTGCCGCTCGACATCGCCTTGGACGAGCTCATGAATCGGGGAGGGGTCCTTGCCGGCTTCGTACAGGCGGTACTGGCCGGTGTCCACCTTGAAGAGGATGTCGTCGGTCTCGTTGGTCGAGGGGTGGTGCAGACGGTTCTTGTCGTTCGTTGAGGCCTGCACGAGATGCGCACGGATGGTGACCGGCTTCAGCTTCGGGTAGTTGGTGCTGAACCACTCGACCGCCCTTGAGCTCGTGAACACCTGGCCGGGCTTGAGGTCCCACGCAGCCAGCATGTCCTTCAGAAGGGCCCTGGTGGGCTTGTCATAGATGGTCTTCGCCATGCTGCTCCCTCATCCGTGGTCGTATCGTTTTGCGGCAGCATAGCGTCCCGGGTTGGCATGGCCACCTTCGGCTGCTCCCGTGCTTAATGCTCCTTCGAGCACAGAGCGCCATAGTTGTCCTCCGCAGCCTGCGCGACAGAGCGCCCGTGCTCTGCCAGGCGTTCGAACTGCTCGACAGAAAGGCGGCTGAGCGACGTCGGGAATCGCATCGCATACAGCGCTTCGGCGTCGGGCTCCTCCGGTTTGGGCCCTGCGATATATAGGAACGCGCCTCTGGCCTTGCCGCCCTGTAGAAAGTTCGAGAAGGCTCGCACGCGAAGCGACCGCACCTGCTCGGACATCACATCGGTGATCCGTCGGAGACGGAATATGTTCAGCGGGTTCGATTCGAACCCTGGCGCAAGCGGCAGCCCTGCGTCCGAGGCGACGATGCACTCGTCGCCAACTTTCGAGCGTTGACGGCCTGCGTCGAACAGGGGCTCCAAGCCAAGGTTGTCGTACACACCACCGTCGTACAGGTGGAGGTTTCGAAACGGAAGGGTAACGACCTGCTCGCTGCCGGGCGTCGTGCCCCAGCGGCGCTTTTTCCATTCGAAGCTGTCCGCACGCAGCGTGAGCGGTCCGATGAGGCCAGGGAACGCAGCGGACACAGCCATAGCATTCGCCAAGGGGAAGGTGTGACAGTCCTCCGCGTACCCAAGCTCGTAGTCACCCATCTGGCCCGCCTTGAAACGGAAGCGCTTTCCGTTCTCGGCCGTCGTGCCGTTGATCGACCACTCGGGAGTGCGGGGAAGCGCCGATAGGGGCGCCTGAATCTGCCATTCTTTGCGAAGCGCGAGGCCGAGGAGATTGGCGCGGGACAGCAGGAAGCGCCAGTTCAACGGGTTCAGCAGTTGGCGGAACGCACCCCACATGAGGCTTCGCTCACAAAGCGCCGCTCTCAACTGCGGGTAGACGTGTGTCAGGTATTCGCTCGAGGAGGGCCACTTCATCCCGTTGAACTGAAAGATCAGCCCGGTCAAGAGGCTCCCGCCAGAGACAGTTGAAATGCGAGTGACCCGTTCGAGTAGATCGCGCTCGGCCATCCAGCGAAGGACGCCTGCGTGAAACACTATGGCCCTGACGCCTCCGCCGGAAAGCGCCAGGGCAATGCCGCGTCCTTGCTCTGCCTGCGTCAACGCACCTCTCCTTGGCTGATGAAGATGTCCGTGTCCCCGACGATCAGCTGGAGGACGGGTAGCCCGTCGCTCGACATCTCCAAAGACAGATGGGCCATCTGCACCCGGTCGTCGATGCTCGGCGTCGTGGAATGGCCTCGCGGGTGGCTATGCCATTCGCCGACGTACTTCACGTTGCCCGCAGTTCGCTTCATAGCCTCCTCCACGGTCGGCGCCAGGTCTTCCTTGCCTCGCTCGAATCCGGTGGGCGAGGCCTTGCTGTCCGGCGGCTCGGGCAGAGCGTCAACGATGACCACCATCTTCTCGATGAAGTCGTAGTAGCCCAGCAGCACACCACCGGTTTCATTCGGCAGTTTGGCGGCCCGCATAGCCCTCAGGCGCCGTTCCACACCCGCGTCCATGAAGAGCTTCATTTCACCGAGGTCAATTGAGCCTTCCTCTTCCGCCTGGACGTCGTGCACCGTGACCTGTCCGGTGTCGCCGTCACGCTGCCAGATGCGAATGCGCGCGCCAGCCTGCGACAGGGCCTGCCGCACCTGGTCGGCCAAGCTGCCTGCATGCGTCATGATGAGCGAGTACGGCATCACGGCCGAGATGTCTCGACAACTGGCCCCGCTCCAGAAGGTCGAGGCGTTGCCGGCGAGGTGGTCTTTGCCGAAGTCGTTTCGGATGAGCGCCCGGTAATACTGGGCCTCGAGCGTGCGGAGCCGCAGCTTGCGGGCAGCGTCCTCCATTAGCAGCACCGAGTCGCGGCCGTTTGGCGTCAGGAACACCGATGCATGGCGTGCAGCGCCGTCGCGAGAACTCACCGCGCGGGGGTACTCGAGCGTGGTCGAGGCATCAACAACCAGGGCCGGCGAGTCGATTGCCGCCGCGACCTTGTCGTTGGTGAACTCGCAGGCATCGGCTTCAATATCCGTCACGATGCTCGCGTCCAGCATGGCTGAGACATGGAGCGCCCGCACGACGGCCGTCTTGGGCAACCCTACGTGCTCTCGCATCGCGATGTGTCGCGAAAGGTTGTGGGGCTTGACGTGATCCTTGTCAATGACAGTCCACTTGCCCCAGCCCATGCGCCCCCACAAAGACGCCAGCAGGCTACCCAGCGAGCCGACGCCGATCAACGTGGCTTCCGGCCCGGGCTCCGTGATACCGGACTGGGCGCGCGCCGCCTTCGCGCTGTTGAACTGGAGGACCTCTGACGTGAGCAGAGCAACCGACTTCCACGCATCCGCTGGTTGCGTGCGGAGGACATCCTGGAAGTACCGCCCTGCGTGCTTCATCAGCACGCCAAGCTTTTCGCCAAGCTCAAGCAGGCTTCCAGCGAGCACGAACGCCTGGTGGCGCGTGCGCTCTGGCTCGACGTCTGCAGTGCGCTTGACTGGGATGTTTAAGAGCACGAGGGTGAATTCCTCGTCGGACGTCGGCAGGGCCCCGTCGTGACCGACGCGCGGCTGAACAAGGGCCTTCAGCTCGGCGAGTAGGTCCAATCCCCGGCCTTCCAGAAGACCTTGCAGCTCCGCAAGCGTAGCCGGCTCAGGCATCACCTCGCCTTGAATGACGGGGGGGAGGTCAAGCTGCACCAACGACACCGGTAGGAGACCTTCACAGGCGTTCGGCACAAGCCTCAACGTCAGACGACCATTCGCCAGCTTCATGCCGGGTACTACGGAGAACCTGCCCCCCTCCTTCTTGCGTAGCTCGTCGAAGTTCCAGGGCAGCACAAGCTCGTAGTCGGCAATGAAGAAAAGCTGCTCGACTGGCTGGTCCGCCGCGTGAAGCGTCCCCTTCGCGGAGTTCTCGAGCCACCACTGGATTCGGCGCAGGAAGGTCTCGGGTGTCCATTCACGCAGCACCGCCTTGACCGGCTCAAAATAGAGGCACAGGTCAGCAGGGGCGTTGGGGCCGACTCGGTTCTGGTGCAGCAGCCGCGGGAAGGCCTTACGCAAAGCCCAGACGTTCACCAGAACTTTGGGGTCGGCACGCACCACGACTGCTATGCGCTCGCGGTACTTGATGCCGGCGGCGTTCTTGGAGGGCACGCCGCGCGTCTTCACCTCCATGACGATGAACTCGGCCGTCGTATTGTCGTCACCGCCCAGCCGTGCATATTTTTCGACGGTGAAGTCCCTGTTTCGCCGGGCCGCGGCCGCTATCGCCTTGGTCCGAGGCAGTGTCAGCGCTGCTTCGTCGGACAGGGTCTCGCCGCGAAGCTCATAGAACTCATCGTCGGCCATCAGCCAGCCCGGGGCGCGACGGAGCGCACGATGGCTGCTGCGCCGGCTACAGCAGCGCTTTTGAGCGACAAACCCTGACTGGTGATTTCGAACTCGATTGGCTCGGGGGCGTTCGCCCGAGGCTCTTCGCCCGTCACCAGAAAGTCGTTGCCGTCAACCTTCTTGACGTACTCCTCGTAGGTATTGCGAGCCTGGATGTGGGGCGGCTGTTCCTGCTTGTAGGCTTCTTTGATGTCCGGGATCGGCCGGCTGCTGCTGACGATGTACGACCCAGGCTTACCGCCGAGGAGAATCTTCTCGACGCCCGGCTTGGGCGTCGTCTTCTTCTCGCCCTTTTCGTCGCTGAGGGCCTTGTAGCTGCAGTGATGAGGGATGTTGAAGATGTCCCAGGCCAGGCGGTCCATGTTGTCGTGCTTCTTGGTCGTCTCGACGATTTCCTCCAGCACCTCCCAGGTCGAGTCGCCGACCTCGAGGTAGTCATAGAGGTCGCTGCCGATCTGCATCCGGACATTGAAGATCAGCGACGCATCGTTGCGCACGATGTCTTCACCGTCCCCGCAGTGCTTGATGAAAGGGGAGTGGCAGAAGACCTCAAGGGCATCCTGTACCAGGCTGAAGCCCGGGACGAGCTGGCCGGCGTCGATGAACAAGTGGTCGCGAGCGTCGGACGCCAACCCCTTCTTCTTCAGCTCCTTCTCGAGCCAGTCGATCAGCACCTTCGGTCGTGAGAAGACAAGAATGCCCTTGCCCTCGAGGAGCCGGTGCCGGGCCTCCAAGCACAGCACGTATTCTTCGCGCTCTGGGTTGTCCTCCGGTTCGACCAGCAGCATCGCTGCGGGGAACCACATCTCTTTCGCGAATTTGCGTTCGCCGCCTTGCTTCTTCTTGTCGTGCTCGAGGTGGAAAAAGTCGGTACTACCCTGGATATGGTCCAGGTCGCCGTGCGTGAAGGCGACGACATCGAAATAGTTTTTGCCTGAGCCTTTCAGCTCCGAGCGAAGCCGGCTCGCCAGGTCAATCTCGGGTTCGTCTGAATCCTCCCCCTTGGCGCAGTGCCGGTAGTCGAACAGCAGGCGCCGGCCCTCCGTGGTGATGACCTGCGACGTGTCTCCGTTCCCGACCGGGTAGAAGACTACTTTGTGTGCCTTTGCCATAGATACCCTGAGCGATTTCGGTTGTTAGCACTCGTTCTCTATGAGTGCTAGCAACAAATGTAACGATGATGCGACGCCGGAGCAATCGGGTTGCGGCTCGGCAACGGCAGTGTGAAGGTGGGGTGGCTCACCAGGTGAGCCTGGGTTTCCGCAGAATCGTCAGGGCGTAGGCAAGATCGCGGGCCGGCGAAACCGCAGCCGGTAGCACCGCTGGTCACCGCTGTGAGAAGTGGCTAACCCCCGCTGAAAATCCTGCGGCATCGCAGTAAGACGAGACGGGACGAAATGACACCACCCCTCCACGACGGCGCCCTGCAGATTTTTGACGTGGACCACGGCCAGTGCGCGCTGCTGACGATTCCGTTCGGTCCGAACCACGCCTACCGGGTTCTCATCGACTGCGGGCACGCGGTGAACTTTCGCGGGGCGCCATGGTATCCAGGTCGGCACCTGCAGTCGTTGGGGGTGAACTACCTCGATATGCTGGTTTGCACGAACTACGACGAGGACCACATGTCAGGCTTTCCAGACCTGGAGGCTTGCGGGATCACGGTCGGCTGCATTCTGGGCAATCCCACCGTGCCCGCCGGGACCATCGTGCGCCTCAAGACTGAGGGGGGGCAGAACAACCTCGGCAGGGGTATCGAGGCGGTCGCGAATGCGCTCGCCGCGCGCCAGTCGATTGGCTGGCGGCAGGTTCCGCCAGACATACCGGGCGTCGGCATGATCTGGTCTTGGAACCCTTGCACCCGGTTCAACGACGAGAACAACTTGAGCCTGGTGTTCACCCTTGACGTGTATGGTCACCGGTTCATGTTTCCGGGCGACCTGGAATTGCAGGGGTGGCGTCATCTGCTGGAGACCTGTCCCCCTTTCCGCACAACGGTGGCCGGGGTTGAGGTGCTCATTGCGTCACACCACGGCCGCAGGAGCGGCCTATATCCCGAGATGTTCAGCGTCTATGGCTGCTCACCGAAGCTTGTGGTAATCAGCGACGACTACAAGCAATACGACACCCAAGAGACCACCGGGTTCTACGGCAGCAAGGCCAGCGGCATATACGGATTTCGAAACGAGCAAGGAGTGCGCAGGGTGCTGACCACCCGCTGCGATGGCCCTATCCTTTTCTCGTTTCAGGGCCGGGAATGCTTCGTGTACTGACGCCCCAGGATGGCACTTATGTCGCGGGCGAAAGCTAGGAGCACCCTTTCAAGTGCGGACGCATCTGGTCGTCGGTGGGGAATTTCGTGCAGCCGTATCCGACGTCAGCTCAACCGCCTGACACCACCCGCAACCAGGGCCCAAAGGTCTCCTTCAGACAACCGTGGCAAATGTCGAGGTCGAAGCGCCTCCTGACATCAAGGGCAGAGCCGATACCTCCGTCGAAGCTCAGCTGCAGGAGATTGGTCAATCCGTCGTCAGCGCTGTACTGCGCCGCGGCACCGCAGCGGTCGCATCGGAACTGAGGAACCGAGGGCGTGAGCCTGACGCGCTCTGCGCGCACGATGCCTCCGGACGCCACTGGACGCGGATTGCTGTCGACGTCTATGGAATCGGCCCAGAGCAGCCAATCCTCGTAGAACATCGCTATGGTCCCTTCCGGTAGAAGGAGCAAGGCACGCCGGCCGCGGGCAAAGCGCTCGCAGTGGTCCTGCAGGCGACTCGGGATGTCCGACATGAGGACGTACCTCGTACCCAGTTGCGTCGAATGGACCGGCGTGAAACGCCGTTCGGGAATATCTTCCATGTGCCGACCTCGCTTCGATCAGATGGCCATGAAGCAGTCGCGACCGACACCGGTGTGACGGTCGGGAGTGCCGTCCACCACGCACCGGCGCAACGCCGGCCAGGTTCATCCGTAGCCTCTTTGGACGGCTTGCGCCACCAGGTCGTTCAAGACTTCGCGCCGGCTTTGCGTGCACAAGAACTCCTCAGGAAGGCGCCCGTCGAGTTCCTTGTTCGGCTTGCGAAGCCAGGTGCTAGTCCATAGCCCGGGGTCCACGGCGAGCCTCGCACCCGCTGTGTTCTGGGCCAGTTCTATGCGACCGGTCAACGAGGCGATGAAGAGGAGCACCTCCGTCCGCTCTGCATCCAGAGATGCCCATGTGCGGATGCCAGCTGGTATAGCGTCGGCCTCGAGGTCGACCCACTTGCCCAGCGTTGCGCCGTCGACGCGCAGCCCGCGGGCCAATCTGGTCAACTGGTAGAACGGCAAGCCATCCTGAGAAGCGAGGATGATGTCGCCCGCCGTGGCGTTCGCCCAGTGAGCAAACTGAACTTCGAAGGCGCAGGTCACGGCCGAGGGATAGCCGAACTCGCCAGGCGCGGTGTCTGGCGCGTCTGCTATCTGGCGGAACTGGACAGTCCTTGTGCTGCAGAGCGCGCAACGGAGACGCCGCGAGCGGGCTTCCTCGCTGAGCTCCGTGATGCCGGTTGGACCTACAACTTGGTGGATAGTCCTGCAGTGAGGGCAAAGAGACAGCTTCATGGTGTACGGCCCTCATCGTTGCCTGATCCGTCTGCCGCGGCTTCCTCGGGGGGCAACAACCGGGCGCGCACTACTCGAGTGGCGTACTCCCCCTCAATGTCGCACTCGACCCTCTGGCCGACTTGCAGCTCGCGCCAGTCAATCCCAGGCGTTCGTTTGCCAATGCTCACGGTCAAGTCACCAGCCGCTTCCAGACGCACAAGTTCGAACTCGGGCAGCACGGCCGCCACGATTGCAATGACGCGTTCAGGCTTGCCAGGCGGCAGCAGCGTTCGCCGCCGTTCCACAGCAGATGGGGGAGGGCTGGCCTGCAGGACTGCCGTTAGCACGGCGCTTCTTTCTCGCGCGGAGCCAGCAAGCCACTCTCGTATTTCGACCAGCGCATGGTCCTCGTCGCCGCGAGAGGGATCGCAGAGGATCGTGTTGTCTGCCAAAGGCCCGTCAGGCTCGGCCCGCGAGTTCTCAAGCACGACGAAGTCAGTGACGTCATGCTCGTGCACGTAGGCCGCTATGGGGCCAGCGAGTTCTGCGGCGCCTGCAATCTCTATGTGTCGTGTCCCGAGCGCGGCAAGAAGGATTTCTGCAGCCACGATTGGGTACAACTTATCTGAGTCCCGGTTGAACACCACCTGGACGTCGTTCTGAGGAGCCAGGTCAGCGCCGAGCTGGCCTATCCACTGCACGGCCTCAACGTACTCGGCATCGCGGCTTAGCGGCCCCAGCACCGTGTCCATGGAGAGGAACAATGCGCGCACGACCCATCACCAATTGAAGTGGCGCGACCAGTTGACTTGCAAGACGACCTTGCGCTGCAAGATGTCATCGGGGTCGATGTTCTCGCCGTCGAGCAGGCACAACCCTCTCGGGCCGCCGAGTTCGTAGAGGTACACGGGCACGCCATTGCACTTCCCTCTGACGACGAAATGGACGTACAGGCGAGACCATTGGTCGTTCAGGGTGGGAGGCCTCATGTACAGCAGACTTGCCGGCTGAGCCTTTGGCCGTTGTTTCATGTGCTCCAACAAGGTCTCGATGCTCTGCGCGCAAGCCGTCTCCATCGCGGCGTTGGGCGCCTCGCCGGGGAGCAAATAGGTGAGTACCAGCCAGGGAAGCTGAGTCGACCTGGCCGCCTCATTCACTCCTGCAAGGGCCTTCGACTCCACGCGAGTGACCTCGAGAAAGCTGGGCGAGCGTGCGACGAAAAGCATGGTTGAAGTCTGGTCAATGTGGCGCAGAAAGCAGGGGCGATCAGCGCGCGATGCACAGTATATTGTGTAGACCAAAAGGGCTGTAGTTCACAGAATTCGAGGTTTGCTCGAAAGCCCAGATTGCGCGTCAAGTTCCTAGTTGCCTTTGGTCAGGTCGTCCGTGAAGCACGACTTGGGGCAGCGCTTTCCCAAGAGGAACTAGCGTCTCGGGCAGGGCTGCATCGCAACAGCATCGGGTTGGTCGAGCGCGGAGAGATGGCGCTGGCGCTGGACAGCCTGGATGAACTCTGCACGGCGCTTGGATACCGGCCGTGGCAGTTGCTGCTGGAGGCGGAGAGGCGGGCCCGCCGCTGAAATTCGCAGCGGCCGGCCATGAGGCAGGTAGAACTCGCCGCTCCCCGTAAACAAATCGAAAGCAGGCGCTACTGGACCTGCACGTCCTCGATGTGAATAGCGAACGTATCAGGCCCGGACTGCCCAGATGAGCATCCCGGCGATGACGACCACGACTACTGCCACCGAGCGGATCGCGACGATTCTCACGACATGGTCAGGGTGCTTGTTGAGGTGCTTGATCCATTCAAGGCGGTCTCCCGGCCTAAGCGAGGATGCAAGCTGAATCAGGGGCTTAGGGTCCATTGAGGTGCCTTCGGTGATGCGTCTGCAACTCGGTTCGGAACGCGAGCCTGAGGCCCTCCCCGAGGCGTGATTTCGACGCTTGCGCTGTTTCTTTTGGGGTCTCACAGCGCAGATGCTACGGAGGTCGCGAGCGCCCCTTCACCGACAGACCAGGCCGAAGAACTGCATGTTTCTTAAAAAAGTGCAGCCTGAAAGCGATCTAAGTCATTGATCGTCAATGGAGTTGATTGTTTTTTGGTTCGGTAAAGATGTGGCAGTCGCCGCCGGTCCAGATGAAGTCGCCGAGGGCCAGGTCGCACTGCTGGGCCAGCATCATCGTCAGCAGCGCGTAGCTGGCGATGTTGAACGGCACGCCCAAAAAGATGTCGGCCGAGCGCTGGTAGAGCTGGCAGCTGAGCTTGCCGTCCGCCACGTAGAACTGGAAGAACGCATGGCAGGGCATCAGGGCCATCTTGGGCAGGTCGGCCACGTTCCATGCGCTGACGATGATGCGGCGCGAGTCCGGGTTGGACTTCAGCGTCTTCACGACGTCGGCGATCTGGTCGATGTGGCCGCCGTCCGGCGTGGGCCAGTTGCGCCACTGCACGCCGTAGACCGGGCCCAGGTCGCCGTCCTCGCGCGCCCATTCGTTCCAGATCGTCACGCCGCGCTCCTGCAGCCACTTGACGTTGCTGTCGCCGCGCAGGAACCACAGCAGCTCCAGGATGATGGACTTCAGATGCACCTTCTTCGTCGTGACCAGCGGGAAGCCGGCGGCGAGGTCGAAGCGCATCTGGTGGCCGAACACGCTGCGCGTGCCGGTGCCGGTGCGGTCGCTCTTGTGCACGCCATGCTCGAACACATGGCGCATGAAATCTTCGTATTGCTGCGGAGGGCGGGGCGTCGTGCTCATGCCCCGCATTGTCCGACAGCCATCGGGCCGCAGCGTCGGCGCCGGGGGCGCCTCAGCGTGCAGCCACCCAGTCGCGCGCGCCGGGGGCGGCGATGGTGTAGTCGATGTCACCGTACATGCCGAACACGCGACCCCGGTAGGCGTTGCCCAGAGCCGTGAGCAGCCCGTTGACGTAGACCGGCGCCGACCCGCAGGCCGACACGAAGATGCGGCCGCGGTAGTTGCCGGGCAGCACGTCGTTGTTCAGCGCGGCTGCCAGCTGCTGCGGCGTGTATGCCGGCTGGCCGGCCGCGTTGCCGATCTCGTCGTCGTTGCCGTGCGCCGAGATGAACAAGTCCTCGTCCTGGCCCAGGAGGCCGCGGTAGCTGTGCTTGGGCAGGTAGCAGTAAGGAATGCCGAAGACGTTCTGGTCGTAGCCGGCATAGGCGTCGTTGACGATGCCGATGTCGTCGGAGGTCATGCACAGGATCATGTGGGTTCTCCCGGTTGGTGGACAGCCATGGCGATACCCGCCCCGCGGCAAGGTGCGGCGGGGCGTCTGCTGCGTGGGGTGTCAGAACAGGTCGGCGATCGGGCTGACCAGCACGCCCAGCACCTGCGGGTTGCCCGCGGGGCAACTGGAGGTGACGGTGACGCTGCCCTGGTCGTCGAAGCTCACGTCGTGCGACCAGCCGCCGCTGGCCTCCGCCTCGAAGAACGGGAACACGCCGCCCGCCGCGGCGGCCTTGAAGCTGGCCTGGTCCTGCGTGGATAGACCCGCCTTGGAGGTCATCGTCAGCGAGATGCCATCCACGATGACCATCGCGGCGGCGAAGCGCTGCAGGTTGCCACCGGGGCCGAAGGTGCTCTCCCACGTGATGGCGTCGCCAGCCTTCCAGACCGTGTTGTCCTGCTTGGCATGGGCCTCGCCGAGCGCGGCGGAATTGAACCAAGGCACGAACTGCGACAGCAGGTTGTCGTCGCTGGGCTGCTTCAGCGGCCCGGCGGGCAGCGTCACCAGCTTGGCGAACTTGGCCTGGATGTTCACGCCGGCCGTCGTGACCTTGGTGGTCAGCTCGTCGTAGGACGAGTCGCCGCCCAGGCCGAAGATGTCGAAGATGCCCGACGCTTCGGACTGCGCCCAGGTGTGGCTGACGTCGCTGGACTGCGTACTGCTGTTGAGCTGCACGGTGGCCGGCCTGGCATTGTTCAGCGCGAGCTGCAGCTGCTCGATGGTGGTGGTGTAGGCATAGTCACCCGGGTGCATGGTGGCCGGCGCGAACTGCACGTTCAGCAGCTGGTTGGCCGCCACGGCGATGGGGTCCTGCAGCATGGTGTTGAAGTCGGTGATGCTGGTCGTCACCTGGCTCTGCGGCAGGTTGGCATTGGCCCAGCTGGAGAAGGCCTTGGACCATGCGAGGTTGTCGGCGGGCAGCGGGGAGATGGTCTTCTTGTAGTTGTTCCACTGCGCGTAGTAGTCGCCCATGTCGCGCTGGAATTGCAGCGTGCCCTGGGCGATGACGGCGCTGATGACGCCCGCGTAGTTTTGGCTGAAGCTGCTGACCTGGGCCGGGTTGTAGAAGGTCGTGGCCGTCAGCGGCGGCACGCTGTCGAAGACGTTCCAGAGGTTCTCGGTGGTCGCACCGATGGGCATGGCGCCCTGCATCAGCTGGAACTCGTCCGGCGACAGCTTGCAGCCGGAGAGGACGGCGTTGTACCACTGGGCGGCCAGCGTGTTCATCGCGGTTTGTGCGCTACTCATGGGGAATCTCCATCAGGGTCGGCGTCCAATGTCCTTGGACTGGAGTCGGCCCGTTCGCGGTGCACGCCAGGCGGCAGCGAGGGCAGGTCGACGGCGGCGCGGTGCCGGGCCGAGGGGCTGTGGAAGGTCCGGCACACGCCGAACCAGACTAGGTGCCGGGCTGGCGATTACCATCCTGGCGCTTGAGGACGGCGTGATGTCGGGTTGCGGCCGAAGAAGTCGTTAGGAGTCGCCGCGCCGGTAGTGCCCCGCCGCAGCGGCGGGCGCGATCATGGCGCCAGCAGCACCTGCAGCACGCGCCGCATCACGGGCGCCATGGTCGGCACGCGCTGCGACATCGCCGGGTCACGCACGCCCAGTGCGGTCAGGCCGTTGAACAGCGCCCCCAGCATCAGCGCCCGGCCCTGGATTTCCTCGTCGGCCACGCGGCCGGCGTGCTCGCCCAGGCTCTGCCGGATCAGCTCCTGGGCCTTCTCGTTCACCAGCGCCTGGCTGCGCTGCACGACGGCCGCGAGTTTGGGGTTGCGGCTGGCCTCGGCCAGCACCTCCAGCTGCAGCGCGGCTTCGGCCACCTGGCTGTGCTCGTCGATGGCTTCCTCGGTGCCGGCCAGCATCTGCTCCAGCAGGTCGCCGGCCTGCCGGAACTCGTCGATGCGGGTCAGGATGTCCTGGCAGTCCCGCTCGACGATGGCCGCGATGATGTCGTCCTTGTTCTCGAACAGGTTGTAGATGTGGCCCGGGCTCATGCCCGCCGTCTTGGCGATCTCGGCCATGCTGGCCGCGTGGAAGCCGCGGCGGCGGAAGCAGTCGGCGGCGGCGTCCAGCACCTGCTGGCGGCGGGCCAGCGTGCGGTCGGAGGGAGTGTTGGCGGCAGTCACGACGTGGATTGTGGCGCCGCCGCGGCCGCGCCCTGGCCGCCGCCCAGCGCCTTGTACAGCGTCACGCGGTTGACCTGCTGCGCCAGCCGCGCGTTGATGAGCCCCTGCTCGGCGCCGTACAGCGAGCGCTGCGCGTCCAGCGTGGCCAGGCGATCGTCCACGCCTTTGGCGAAGCGGGCCTCGGCCAGGCGGAGGGTGTCCTGCGTCTGCGCCACCAGCCGCTGTTGCGACGCGACCTGCTGGACTATGGTGGCGCGCTGCGCCAGCGCGTCCGCCACGTCGCGGAAGGCGGCCTGGATGGCCTTCTCGTACTGCGCCACGGCAATGTCGCGGTCCACCTGGGCGATGGTCAGGTTGGCCCGGTTGCGGCCGGCGTCGAAGATCGGCAGCGACACCTGCGGCATGAAGGTCCACAGGCCCGAGCCCGAGCGGAACAGGCCGTCCAGCGCGTTGCTGGCGCTGCCGGCGCTGGCCGTGAGGCTGATGCGCGGGAAGAAGGCCGCGCGCGCCGCGCCGATGTTGGCGTTGGCCGCCTGCAGCGTGCGCTCGGCCTGCTGCACGTCGGGCCGGGCCAGCAGCACGTCGCTGGGCAGGCCGGCGGCCAGCTCGGCGGTCTGCGTGACGGCGGCATCGGTGCCGGCCACGGGCAGCTGCTCGGGCGCCAGCGGCTGGCCCACCAGCAGCGTCAGCGCGTTGCGGTCCTGCGCGACCTGGGTGGTCAGGCCGGCCAGGTCGGTCTGTGCCGTCTCGGCGGCGATCTCGGCCTGGCGCAGGTCCAGCGTGGAGGCCACGCCAGCCGCCTGCAGCCGCTGCGTGAGGCGCAGCCCTTCCTGGCGGGCCAGCAGCGTCTGCTCGGCCAGCCGCAGGCGCTCCTGGTCGGCGGCCAGCGTCAGGTAGGCGCCGGCCACCTCGGCAACGAGGCTGACCTGCGCGCTGCGGCGGGCGTCGTCCGTTGCGAGGTACTGCTGCAGCGCCGCGTCGCTCAGGCTCTTCACGCGGCCGAACAGGTCCAGCTCCCAGGCGCTGACGCCGAGCGTGGCGCTGTACTGGCGGCTGATGCTGCCGCCGGGCGAGCGCGTGGCCGATTGAGCAGCAGCGGCGTTGACGGTGGGCAGCCGATCGGCCTGCTGCACGCCGTACTGGGCCTGGGCGCGCTGCACGTTCAGCACCGCCACGCGCAGGTCGCGGTTGTTCGCCAGCGCCTGGTCGATGAGGCCCTGCAGCCGCGTGTCGGTGAAGAACTCACGCCAGCCGAGGTCGGCGGCCTGGGTGGCGGCGGCGCTGGGCGCCACCGGCCATTGCGCAGCCACCGGGGCGGCGGGGCGCTCGTAGGTGGGCGCCATGCTGGCGCAGCCGGCCAGCGCGAGGCTCGCGGCGAGGATGGTCAGGAACTTGGTCATGTCACACGCCCTCCAGGGCTTGGGGCGCCGCCTGCGGGGCGGGCGCCGGAGAAGTCTTCTTCGGGAACCAGCGTTGGACGGCGATGAAGAACACGGGCACGAAGAACAGGCCCAGCACCGTCGCACTCAACATGCCGCCCAGCACGCCGGTGCCGATCGCGTTCTGGCTGCCCGAGCCGGCGCCGGTGGCAATCGCCAGCGGCAGCACGCCCAGGGCGAACGCCAGCGACGTCATCAGGATGGGGCGCAGCCGCAGGCGCACAGCCTCCAGCGTGGCGGCCACGGCGTCCTTGCCGGCCTCCATCTGCTCCTTGGCGAACTCGACGATGAGGATCGCGTTCTTGGCCGACAGGCCGATGGTGGTCAGCAGGCCGACCTGGAAGTACACGTCGTTGGACAGGCCACGGAGCGTTGCGGCCAGCAGCGCGCCGATGACGCCCAGCGGCACCACCAGCATCACCGCGAACGGGATGCTCCAGCTCTCGTACAGCGCGGCCAGGCACAGGAACACGACCAGCAGCGACAGCGCGTACAGCATGGGCGCCTGGTCGCCGGTGAGGCGCTCCTGGTAGGACAGGCCCGTCCAGCTCACGCCCACGCCGGGCGGCAGCTGGGCGACGATGGCCTCCACCGACTTCATCGCTGCGCCCGAGCTCTTGCCCGGCGCCGGCTGGCCCAGCACTTCGAGTGCGGGCAGGCCGTTGTAGCGTTCCAGGCGGGGCGAGCCCAGCTCCCAGTTCGCCGTGCCGAAGGCCGAGAACGGCACCATCTGGCCCTGCGCGTTGCGCACGCGCCAGTTGTTCAGGTCGTCGGGCTGCATGCGGTAGGCGGCGTCGGCCTGCAGGTAGACCTTCTTCACGCGGCCGCGGTCGATGAAGTCGTTCACGTAGGCACCGCCCCAGGCGGTGGACAGCAGGCTGTTGATGTCGGCGACCGAGAGGCCCAACGCGCCGGCCTTGGCCGTGTCGACGTCCAGGCGCAGCTGCGGCGCGTCGGCCAGGCCGTTGGGGCGCACGGCCACCAGCGTCGGGTCCTTCGCGGCCATGCCCAGGAACTGGTTGCGCGCGGCCACCAGCGCCTCGCGGCCCACGCCGCCCTGGTCCTGCAGGTAGATGTCGAAGCCGCTGGCGTTGCCCAGCTCCAGCACGGCCGGCGGTGCGAACGCGAAGACCGAGGCATCGCGGAACTGCATGAAGGCGCCCATCGCGCGGCCGGCGATGGCCTGCACCTGCTGGGCGGCGCTCTTGCGCAGGCTCCAGTCCTTGAGCTTCACGAAGCCGATGGCCATGTTCTCGCCGCGGCCGGCGAAGCTGAAGCCGGTGACGGCGAACACCGAGTCGACGTTGTCCTTCTCGTTCTGCAGGAAGTGGTTCTCCACGCGCTGCACCACGTCCATCGTGCGCGCCTGCGTGGCGCCGGCGGGCAGCTGGATCTGCGAGAACAGGATGCCCTGGTCTTCCTCCGGCAGGAAGGACGTGGGCAGGCGCAGGAACAGCACCGCCATGCCGGCGACGATGAGGCCGTAGACCACCAGGTGGCGGCCCCAGCGGCGGATCATGCGGGCGACGACGCCTTCGTAGCGGTGGGTCGTCGCGTCGAAGCGGCGGTTGAACGCGCCGAAGAAGCCGCGCGTGGCGGCGCCGTGGCCAGGCTTGAGCAGCGTCGCGCACAGCGCCGGCGTCAGCACCATGGCGACGAGCACCGACAGCACCATGGCCGACACGATGGTGATGGAGAACTGGCGGTAGATGACGCCGGTGGAGCCGCCGAAGAAGGCCATCGGCACGAACACGGCCGACAGCACCAGCGCGATGCCCACCAGCGCGCCGCTGATCTGGCCCATGGACTTGCGCGTGGCCTCCTTGGGCGACAGGCCTTCCTCGGTCATCACGCGCTCGACGTTCTCGACCACGACGATGGCGTCGTCCACCAGCAGGCCGATGGCCAGCACCAGGCCGAACATCGTCAGCGTGTTGATGGAGAAGCCGGCCGCGGCCATGACGCCGAAGGTGCCCAGCAGCACCACCGGCACCGCGATCGTCGGGATCAGCGTGGCGCGGAAGTTCTGCAGGAACAGATACATCACCAGGAACACGAGGATCACCGCCTCGATCAGCGTCTTGACGACCTCGTGGATGGAGACCTCGACGAAGGGCGTGCTGTCGTAGGGGATGACGGCCTTCACGCCGGCAGGCATGAAGCCCTCCATGCGCTTGAGTTCCGCCTCCACCGCCTTGGCCGTGGACAGCGCGTTGGCGCCGGTGGCCAGCTTCACGGCCACGCCCGCAGCGGGCTTGCCGTTGTAGCGCGACACGGTGGCGTAGCTCTCCGCGCCCAGCTCCACGCGGGCCACGTCGCGCAAATGCACGGTGGCGCCATCAGCGGCCGTCTTCAGCACGATGTTGCGGAACTGCTCCGGCGTCTGCAGCCGGCTCTGCGCCGTGACGGTGGCGTTGAGCTGCTGGCCCACGTTGGCGGGCGCGGCGCCCAGCTGGCCGGCGGAGACCTGCGCGTTCTGCGCCTGGATGGCGGCGGATACGTCGGCCGGCGTCAGGCCGTGCTGGTTCAGCTGGTGCGGGTTCAGCCAGATGCGCATCGCGTACTGCGCGCCGAACAGCGTCGCCTCGCCCACGCCTTCCACGCGGCTCAGCGGGTCCAGTACGTTGGTGGAGACGTAGTCCGACAGGTCGGTGCCGGAGAGCTTGCCGTCCTCCGACACGAAGCCCACCACCATCAGGAAGTTGATCGTGGACTTCACCACCTGCACGCCCTGGCGCTGCACTTCCTGCGGCAGCAGCGGCGTGGCGCCGGCCAGCTTGTTCTGCACCTGCACCTGCGCGGTGTCGGGGTTGGTGCCGGCGGCGAAGGTCAGCGTGATGCTGGCGTTGCCCTGCGAGTCCGACGTGGAGGACATGTACGTCAGCCCGTCGATGCCCTTGAGCTTTTGCTCGATGACCTGGGTGACGGTGTCCTCCAGCGTCTTGGCCGACGCGCCGGGGTAGCTCGCGTTGATGGAGACCTGCGGCGGCGCGATGCTGGGGTATTGCGAGACCGGCAGCGTGCGGATGGACAGCGCACCGGCCAGCATGATGACGATGGCCAGCACCCACGCGAAGATGGGGCGGTCGATGAAGAAGCGGGACATGGTCGGGCCTCCTCGATCAGCGCGCCTGGGCCGCCGACGCGGCGATCTGCGCGGTGGCCGGCTGGGCCGGCGCCGCCTGCACGGGGGCCCCCGGGCGCAGGCGCTGCAGGCCGTCGACGATGAGCTGGTCGCCCGCCGCCAGGCCCGCCGTCACCAGCCACTGGCCCATGACGACCGCGCCGGTCTGCAGCACGCGGGGCTCGGCCTTGCCGTCCTTTCCCACCACCATGGCCGTCGCGTTGCCCTTGGCGTCGCGCGACACCGCCGCCTGCGGCACCAGCAGGCCCTGCGCCTGCACGCCGCTCTGCACCTGGGCGCGCACGTACATGCCCGGCAGCAGCTGGCGCTTGGGGTTGGGGAACTTCGCGCGCAGCGTGACGCTGCCGCTGGCCGGGTCCACCTGCAGCTCGGAGAACTGCAGCTGGCCGTCCAGCGCGTACGTCGTGCCGTCTTCCAGCAGCAGCTTCACGCGCGCCTGGCCGGCGGCGTCGCGCTGCAGCGTGCCGTCGGCCAGCTGGCGCTGCAGGCGCAGCAGCTCGGCGCTGGTCTGCGTCACGTCGACGTAGATCGGGTCCAGCTGCTGCAGCGTGGCCATGGCGCCAGCCTGGTTGGCCGTGACCAGCGCGCCGGGCGTGACCGCCGAGCGCCCGATGCGGCCGGCGATGGGCGCGCTGACGCGGGTGCGGTCCAGGTCGATCTGCGCCGTGCGCACCGCGGCGGTGGCGGCGGCCACGTCGGCTTGCGCCTGCTGCAGCGCGGCGCGGGCGTCGTCGCGCAGCTGCTTGCTGACGGCGTCGATGCCGGCCAGCTCGTCATAGCGGCCGGCCTTGAGCCGGGCCGTCGTCGCGTTGGCTTCGGCCTTGGCGAGCGCGGCCTTGGCGCTGTCCAGCGCGGCCTGGTAGCTCGCCGGGTCGATCTGGTAGAGCAACTGGCCGGCCTTCACGTCGCTGCCCTCGGTGAAGGCGCGCGCCTTGACGATGCCACTGACCTGAGGCCGCACCTCGGCCGTCTGGGTGGCCACCGTGCGGCCGGCCAGCTCGGTGCTCAGCGCCACACGCTGCGGCTGCAGCGTCAGCACCGACACGGGCGTCGGCGGCGCCGCCTTGGCGTCGCCCTGCTGGGCGCCGGCGGGGCTGCAGGCGGTCAGGAACACCGCGGCGGCCACCGCCACCAGCACGGTCAGCGTGGCGAATGCAGGCATGCCCAGCGAGCGGCGGCGCGGCTGGGCGGGAGTGCGGGGGAGGGTGGGCGTGGGCATGGAGAGACCTCGGTGCAGGGGGGGCTGACCTTGGGCGCCGCGCCGTGTCGACAGGCGGGGCCGCAAGGTCTTCTGGATATTGAATGATCGTTCATTCTATTTTCTGCCGCATTGCTGGCAAGAAAAGAATGAATGACCATTCAGTGTTGTGGGGCATTCGGCGCCTCGCCGTGAACTGCTGCACGGTGTGGGCGCGGCCCGCCGGCCCGGCTGCCGATGGCGCGGCGCGGCTGGGCCTGCTGAGGGCCGGCCGGCTGGGGAGGCCGCCCGGTCGCGGCGCCGGGTGCGCGCCAGCGCCTGACGGCGCCGCGCCCGCGTCAGAATGGCGCATGAAACTCGCCATCACCGTTCACTTCGACGGCGCTCGGGCTTGCGCCGCCGCCGTCGCGTTCGACGCCTGGGACGCGCCTGAAGCCAGCCAGACCTACGTCACGTCCATCGCCCAGGTGGACAAGCCCGCCCGCGGCGAGCCCGACCTGCGCGAACTGCACTGCGTGATGCAGCTGCTGCGCGAGCACGCGCTGGCGCCCGAGCTCATCGTCATCGACGGCTTCGTCCACCTCGACGCCGAGGAAACGCCGGGCTCGGGCCTGCAGCTGTTCCACGCGCTGGCCGGCCGCGTGCCGGTCATCGGCGTGTCCAAGACCAGCCGGCCGGGGCTCACGGCCCAGTTCGAGGTGATGCGCGAAGAAGAAGCCCGGCCGCTGACCGTGACCAGCGCCGGCGTCGACATCGGCGCCGCCAAGGTGCGCGTGCGCGGCATGCATGGCCGCAAGCGCGTGCCGACGCTGTTGAAGCTGGTGGCGCGGCTGGCGAAGGGCGGCGAGTGAGCCTGGCGAATCAGAACGCGCCGAAGAGCGTGTCCAGCGCGGTCGTGATGTTGCCCTGCTCGACACGCAGGTTGGTCAGCGGGCGTTTGAGCAGGTTCAGCGGCACCGCGCCCATAGCGGCCGTGTCCAGCACGACCGCCTCGTCGGCCACATGCACCAACGGATTCAGTCGATCAGCGCGCGTGCCGAAGTAGGCCTCCGTGCGCAGCGGAATCACCACGCGCGTTGCCAGCCCGTCGATGTAGTCGTTTTGCACATCCAGAAGGAAGGGCGTCGTCTTGCGCTCGCGCACACTCGGGTTGGCGTAGACGTCAAAGCGCGGCATCAATCTTCCTTCGCGAAGCTGCGGTACGCGGCAAGCGGCAGCCCTTCACGCTCGATGCGCGCGTTGTAGTCCTCGATGGCTTGCCGGTTCCGCTCGTTCCAGCGCTCCCAGTAACGCTTCTCCACCTCGGCTGTCAGCAGCGCATCGACCGTGGCTGAGACGTTGATGCCCAACTCCTTGGCCATGTCCAGCACCTTGCTGTTCACGCTGAGATTGACTGCTCGCTTTGGGGCGTCGACGGTTCTGGGCATGAACAGGCTCCACGAATGATGCGCATGAATTATGCGCGTTGCTTCAAGCGGTGAGCTCGGGCCGTGGCTTGCGAGAGAGATGCATGCGTGCCGCGGGGGCAATGCTGATGAAGATGATCCACGCAAGCCAGTGGGGCTGCGTCACGCTTAACCAGGGTCTGCCTTGAAGACCCGGCCTCGCATCCTGGTCGCGAACGTCTGCCAGCCCAGGGCGCCTTGCCGGCCGCGTCAGGCCGCGGCTGCCGCCCGGTCGAAGTGGTGCACGGCCCGGGCACGTGCCGCGAAAGCGCCGCTGAGCAGGCCCAGCACGGCGCAGGCCGTGATGATGAACCACGCGTCGTGCAGCACCTCGGCATGCACGCCGGCCGCAACCCCGAGGCCGAACTTCGTCATGAAGATACCCAGCATCAGGCCCATCGGCACCCAGCTGCCGGGCATGCGCACCGCGCCGCCCTCGCGCGCCAGGCCGCGCGGCGCGAGCAGCGGGGCGCCAAACCCCACCGTGGCGGCAAAGCCTGCCGCCCAGGCCAGCACCGGCATGGCGCCGGCCCCGAAGGTGGCGATGACCCCGAACAACGACAGCGCCAGCATGGCCGCCGCCAGCTTCACCAGCGTGGCCGGCTGCACGAGCCGGCTGCGCGACTGCCGATGGCCCACGGCCAGCAGCACGGCGAGCAGGGCGAAGGGCCAGACGGGAAGGTGGGCGGCGGTGTTCATGGCGGTGGCTCGGGGGTGGCGGTTGCGATGGACCGCACTGTGCAGACACGCCGCCCCGCGGGCGCGCCGCTTGCGACGAATCGACAGCAGGCGGGCCGAATGGCGGCTGCGGCGCCGCCGGCCGGGCCGGCGCCTGCCCGGCATCAGCGCCAGCCCGCACACCAATCCGGCTTCAGGCAAGCCCGACTGGGGACGCGCGACCGCCGCCGCTAGTCTGACGCTTCCGTAAAACTGCGAGGTGTCGTCATGCGTGGGTGCTGGATCGCAACGTGGGCGGCTGCGGCCGCATGGGTGGTGCTGGCCCCGGCCGCGCAGGCGCAGACCGCGCTGGCCAACGGCGTGGCCGCCACCGGCCTGTCGGGCGCGGCCAGCAGCACACGCGACTTCACGCTGGTGGTGCCCTCGGGAGCCACGCAGCTGAGCTTCAAGCTCAGCGGCGGCAGCGGGGATGCCGATCTCTACGTGCGCCGCGGCGCGCAGGCCAGCAGCGGCAGCAACGACTGCGCGTCCACCAGCGGCACCAACACCGAGACCTGCAGCTTCGCCAGCCCCACGGCCGCCACCTACCACGTGCGCGTGCAGGGCTACAGCAGCTACAGCGGCGCCAGCCTGGTCGGCAGCTACACGCCGGCCGGCGGCGGCACGCCCGCCACCGTCGTGCTGCAGCCCGGCGTGCCGGTGACCAACCAGTCCGCCGCCGCCAGCGCCTGGCTGCGCTACCGGCTCGACGTGCCCGCCGGCGCCACCAACCTTGTCGTGCGCACCAGCGGCGGCACCGGCGCGGTGGACCTCTACGTGCGCGCCAGCGCCGAGCCCACGTCCGCCGTGTTCGACTGCCGCCCCCTCGTCAACGGCAACGAGGAAACCTGCACCTTCGCCCAGCCCCAGGCCGGCAGCTACTACATCGGCCTGTACGGCTACAAGGCCTTCACCGGCGTCACGCTGACCGCGTCATTCACGCAGCCGCCGTCCGGCGGCGCCACCTGGAGCGGCTTCAACGCCTACTACGCCCAGGCCATCGGCAAGACCGGCACCGCGCTGCGCGTGGCGCTGAACGAGGCCGCGGCCCGCAACCACACGCGCATGAGCTACTCGGCCGTGTGGGACGCGCTGAAGTACACCGACGAAGACCCCGCCAACACGGCCAACGTCATCCTGATCTACACCGGCCGCTCCGAGCCCAAGACGCACAACGCGTCCGCCAATTCGAACGACCAGGACGCGTGGAACCGCGAGCACGTCTGGGCCAAGAGCCATGGCTTCCCCGATGAGGCGCAATGGGCCCACACCGACATCCACCACCTGCGCCCGGCCGACGTGTCCGTCAACAGCACCCGCGGCAACAAGGACTTCGACTGGGGCGGCAGCGCCATCGGCGAGGCGCCCGGCAACCTGACCGACGCCGACAGCTTCGAGCCGCGCGCGGCGGTCAAGGGCGACGTGGCCCGCATGATGTTCTACATGGCCATCCGCTACGAGGGCAACGACAGCACCGGCGTGGGCAACCTGGAGCTGTCCGACACCGTCGGCACCAGCGGCAACCTGTTCGGCAAGCGCTGCACGCTGGTGGCCTGGCACCGCGCAGACCCGGTGGACGCCAACGAACTCCGCCGCCACGCCCGCATCGTCGAGCGGCAAGGCAACCGCAATCCGTTCGTGGACTACCCGGCGTGGGTGGAAGAGCTGTTTGCGGCGGGGTGCCCCTGAGCCGGGGCCGGGCCGCCAGCCACGACAGCGCATCTCGTGGCGGCCCTCATTCAGGTTTGGCGCATCTTGGCCATCCGCAGGCGCCCGTGCGCCGATTCGGCTTCATGCAATCCCGACTGTGGTGGCGCGACCGGCGTCGCTAGTCTGAGGTGTCCATAGGCGGCCGCGAATTGGCGTGACGGCAGCGCGCACCGCGCTGGCCAGGTGCGTGGCCATCCGGCCACGCGCTCGCGCCGGGTAGTCAGCACCCTCTTGCTTTGAGAACTGAAGGAGATATTTCATGCCGCTCGATGACTTCAAGAAGTACGAGTTCAAGCAGTCAGAGGTGCTGTTCATTAAGGAGCGTGAGGTGGCAGGCACGTCAGCTGCAAAGGGAATATGCCAAGAACTGTGCTGGAAATGGATGAAGCGGATGCATACCAAGCTCGGTAAATATGGGACGCCGAAAGACAGAATGAACGCGCTGTGGAAGGAGTCCACGGTGGACAAAGCAATCGATCACCACAACAACCCCGCTTTGATGAAGAGCGGTGCTCAGAGTGGCTACGGCATTCAAAAGGGAAATTACGCCAGGGCGTGGGGCTATGACATGGGGCTGGTGAACCGCTGGCATCAGAAACGTGGGGGGCTTTTCATCTCGTTTAGATATGTTAACGACGACAATGTCTTGCACGCCATCGCTTTTTACTCCCCGGCGAATACGTTGGCTACAACGTTGTTCTTCTTTGATTCGAATCAGGGGGAGTACGAAATCAGTTTGGGTATGTTCCATAAGTTCCTTCCGGATTATCTGAAGGAAAAATATGGCTCATCGATGAGCGATATTGTCGAGGTTTTTGTGTACGGTGAGCCCGACCAGCTCGTGTAAGTCGAAAAAATTGCCGGCGAGGGCGCCCGAATGAATAAAGGCTCGCTTGGCGCCGGTTCGGGCTTCAGAGCTTTTGTGTGATCTGCCTGGAGCTTCGCATGAATATTATTACCCCGACTCTTGGCGACCCCGAATCTTGGACGCCTTGCCGCAAAAGCTGGCTGGGAGTTGCCCGATGGTGCGCGTCGGAGCGAATTTCTGGGCGTGCAAAGAGAATTGATCGATGGGGGCCATCGTCAGGTAGCAGCAGGCTCCGCCCTCAATCTCCGAAGGCCGCCACAGATCCCGTGCGTGGCCGACTTCTTGAAGTGAGGGGTTGAAATTTGAAACCCGGAGCCATCACCCCGAGCCTGTGCATCGTCGAGCGGCAGGGCAACCGCAATCCGTTCGTGGACTACCCGGCGTGGGTGGAAGAGCTGTTTGCGGCGGGGTGCCCCTGAGCCGGGGCGTGTCAGTCGTCTCCCGCCGGCACGCCGTCCAGCATCACCGCGGGCTTGCCCAGAAAGTAGGCCTCCAGGTTCACACGCAGCCGCTTCAGGGCCGGCGCCGTGCAGGCATGCGCCGCCACCGCCTTCCTGGCCGTGCCGTCCCAGGCGTCGGCCTCCAGCAATCCCATCATGGCCTTGGGGTTGAGGCTCAAGATGGAGCCGAGGGTCTGGATGCCGCGCTCGCCGTGGCGTGAGGCCTTGGCGTCCAGCAGGCTGCGCTCGGCGAACACGCCGGTCGGCACATTGATGGAATGAATGCAGTGGCGGGACACCTCCCGGTAGTTCTGCTCCTGCGTCTGCCACAAGGTGCACTTCGGCTCCGTCAACTGCACAGCATCGACGAGATGCTCGCGGCAGCGGCCCGAGAACTCCGCGATGTAGCCATCTGCCAGGGCCCCCAGCGCCGCGCTGCCGCGGGCCGCGCCCACGCGCTGGAAATCTCCGCTGTACAGCGCCACCATGGCCGTCGACCCGGGGCCGCCGGGCGCCTTGAAGTCCTCGGCCTTCAGCGCCAGCCCGGCCGCTGCGGCAGCGGCCCGCGCGGCCTGCCGCTCCCGGGCCCGGCGGGCTTTTTCCTCGGCATTCAGCCGCTGGACCAGCTCGTCGGCCCTGGCGTCCAGCGGCGCCTTGAAGGCGGCGTAGTGCGCGTCGTCCACGGCCACATGGGCGCCGAACAGGGCCACCAGCTCGTCGCGACGCTCGTCCAGTTCGGCACGGCGCGCGGGCGTGGCCGCCAGTTGCGCCTGCCAGGCCGGCAGCAGCGGCGGCAGCACGCGGTTGCGGGCGTCGAGCAGGGACTGGTAGGCGCGCTGCACCGAGGGCAAGTCGCCATAGCTGTGCAGCTGCCGCTCGAAGTCCTGCTGCAGCGTCACCAGCGTGCGCGCGCCTTCGCGGGTGGCGGCAACGCGGGCCACGCGCTGCGTCACGTCGCTGAGCGTGGGGGCAAGCATCTCGTCCAGCAGGCCTTCCACGCGGCTCCGCACGGTGGCATGGCGGTCCGGCGTCAGCATGCCCATGACCTCCGCCAGCTGCTGCCGGCCCTTGTGCAGCTCGGCAGCGCCGGCCAGGTTGCGCGGCAAGGCCTGCGCCTTGTCCAGCCAGGCGTTGATCCTGTCCATCGCAACGCGGGCGCGTTGTTCCGTCAGGGTGGCCAACAGCCGCTCGCGGTCGGCGGGCAGCAGCAGCGTGAGCTCACGCACCGTGTGACGTTCCGGCGCCAGCTCCTTGGACAGCACCTGCTCCGCATTGCCGCGGTTGGCCATGTTGGCGAGCTGGTTGGCGGTGGCGTATTGCTGCCGCACTCGCAGCACATGGGCACTGATGCTGCCGCGCAGGCGCGGGCCGGACGTGTAGCCCATCACCTCCCGCAGCACCGGCTCCAGGCGCTTGACGCGCTGCGCCTGCGGGCTGCTGCTCACATCCGGGCTGTCGTCCGGCATCACGCGGCGCAGGAGGCCGATGGCCGACACCGGCTGCGCAGGCCGCGGCTTGGGGCGCACGCAGGCGGCCACTTCCGTGTCGTGCACCACCATGCGCAGCGTGTTGTCGTCATCGAACGTGCGGCCGAACACGGCGCGCATGTGCTCGTCGCGGAAGGCCTCCTGCTCGGCCCCGTCCAGCAGCGTGGTCTCCATCCATTGCGCCAGTACGCCGCAGCGGGCCGCGGGGCTGCTGGCGCTGGCCAGGCTGGGCAGCGGGCTTGTGGGCGCGAGCAGGTTCGGCCCCTGCGGCACCGGCGCGGCGGACGGCGGCGCCAGCGCCAACGCCACGGCGCCCACCGCCGTGCCGTCCAGCGCAATCATGTGCTGGCCGCGCAACAGGTCCAGCCGCAGCGTGCGCGTCTGGGGGCAGCGCGCCGTCAGCGTGGCCACGAGCTTCTCGGCAATCACCTGCGCCTGTGCCGGCTCCATCTTCAGCGCCGACGCATGGGTGTACATGCCCGAGACCGGCACCGTCTCGGCACACCGTGGGAGCATCTGGAACAGCATGCCGCCCTCGTTGAGCAGGACGTTCTGGGCCGACGCCGCCGGGCTCAGGACGCAGGCGGCGGCCAGCGCCAGGCCCTGCAGAGGTTTCAATGCCATGTGTGGCCTCGGGTTGCTGCCGTGGAGCCGGGATGCTAGCGACGGGGCGCGCGGTGTGCGAGGGCTTCAGCAGCCGCGGTGGGGGCGTTCGTGCCCGCCGCCGGGCTGACCGGTGAGGGCGCGTGGTGGCGCCGGCGCGGGCCGTGGAGGGCACCAAGCCCGGCAGCGCTCCAGGAGCGGCTCAAACGATTCAGCGTGCCGCGGTCGGGCCGGGTGGATCGCGCGGGGCGGCGCTGGCGAGGCAGGCGTCCACCGCTGCCGCCAGCGCAGCCGCGCCCGGCTTGGCGCCCAGGTCTACGTAGTACAGCCCGCCGGCTTTCAGCTGCAGGCGCAATTGCCGCCGGGGCTCGTCGACCCGCGCGCGAAGGCGGAACCCGGAGAGGTTGGACGCCGGGTACTGGCCGGTTTCCAGCACGCCCAGCCCATCGTCCCGCCGGCTGACCGCCATCCAGAAGCCGTTGCGCTCGCGCAGCGACTGCACCGAGGACGCCACGCAGTCCAGCGCCGTCGTGCCGGAGACGGCCGGCGGCAGGGTCACCGTCTTCTCGGCATAGGGAATGCCGCCCAGGGCTTCAAAGACGGCGCAGCTGGTCAGAGCGGGTGCCAGCGGCAGGAGCAGGGCAGCGAGAGGCAGGCGCATGGGGTGGTGGTGTTGGGCTGGCGTGGAGACCTGGGAATGTCGATCTGACCAGCCGGCGCAAGCCGGCTCTGGCGTTGGATGGAGGGCTTTAGATTAAAGACCTGAAGAATCATCTAGCCCCAATGGCCGGTCTCCGTTCATAGGCCTACCGTTTGGTTTCCAGATCAAGCGGGCGAGCCGCGAAGGAGACCGGCATGGAACTGTATGCAGCCATTGACCTGCACAG
>NZ_JBIGHX010000009.1:0-311086 GCF_043555885.1 Pelomonas lactea
CCAGCAGCTTGCGGAACATTTCGACGCCCGTGACCGTGGTCTTCTGGACTTCGCGGATACCGACGATTTCGATTTCTTCGCCGACCTTGATGATGCCGCGCTCGACGCGACCGGTCACCACGGTGCCGCGACCCGAGATCGAGAACACGTCTTCCACCGGCAGCAGGAAGGCGCCGTCAACGGCACGGTCCGGCTGGGGGATGTAGGTGTCCAGGGCTTCGGCCAGGCGCATGATGGCTTGCTCGCCCAGGTCGCCCGTGTCGCCTTCCAGGGCCAGCTTGGCCGAACCCTTGACGATGGGGGTGTCGTCGCCGGGGAAGTCGTACTTGGACAGGAGTTCGCGAACTTCCATTTCGACCAGCTCGAGCAGTTCGGCGTCGTCGACCATGTCGCACTTGTTCAGGAAGACGATGATGTACTTCACGCCGACCTGACGGGCCAGCAGGATGTGCTCGCGGGTCTGGGGCATCGGGCCGTCAGCGGCCGAGCACACCAGGATGGCGCCGTCCATCTGGGCAGCACCGGTGATCATGTTCTTGACGTAGTCGGCGTGACCGGGGCAGTCCACGTGCGCGTAGTGGCGGTTGGCGGTCTCGTACTCGACGTGCGCGGTGTTGATCGTGATGCCGCGGGCCTTTTCTTCGGGCGCTGCGTCGATCTGGTCGTAGGCCTTGGCCTCGCCACCGAACTTCTTGGACAGCACGGTCGCGATTGCAGCCGTCAGCGTGGTCTTGCCGTGGTCGACGTGACCGATCGTGCCCACGTTCACGTGCGGCTTGGTCCGTTCAAACTTGCCTTTTGCCATCTTGCGCTCCTGAGGCGAACCCGTTGGGACGAGTAGAAAAAAGAAAGAAGTTGTGGTGCCCTTGACGCGGATCGAACGCGTGACCTCTCCCTTACCAAGGGAGTGCTCTACCACTGAGCCACAAGGGCATCGGCACGGGTTTGACGCCAGATGAACTGACCGGCAAACCGGTGTCGACGCTGGCCGACCAAGCCGCTCTCGAGTGGAGCGGGAAACGGGAATCGAACCCGTGTCATTAGCTTGGAAGGCTAAGGTTCTACCATTGAACTACTCCCGCCCTGGGAGCCTTCTCGCCGTCAGACGTCCTCGGCATGCCAATGCATGCTTTGGTGGAGGAGGCTGGATTCGAACCAGCGTACGCAATGCGGGCAGATTTACAGTCTGCTGCCTTTAACCACTCGGCCACCCCTCCTGAGGCAAGCCCGCAACTATAGCACAGAGTTGACGAGGCGCAACAGTCCTCCCGCAAAACGTCAAAACCAGGCCGCACAAGCCGGCGCCGGCGCCCGACGAGCGACAGACCCGCCCTCAAGAAGAGTGCCGCCGCAGGCCGCAGCAAACCACCCCGCACGCAGCTACGGCCGCATGCCAGCAACTGGTTTGCAACCACACAGCAACCAATCCAGCACCAGATCAGGACCAGTCCACTCACAGAACGACGCGCAGTAGCAACAGAACACTGCCCCACACCGTCGTCAGCAAGCAACATCAGCAGCCCCAAAAAGATGCCACTCGAATACCAATAGCATCCGCATCCAGGGGCGCCACGGAGGCGCCGTTCTCAATACGGGCGGGGCAAAGTCGACAGCCACTCGGGAAACCCCCTGCTGTTGACTGGTAGCAAAGTGGCGTTATCAATTGTTAAAGTGGCGTTGCACTGGTCGTGAGCTTGCGCAACAGTCAGCAAGCCTCAACCGGACTGAAGGTGGTATGCATCCATGCATGAGCCACCACTCGCCCGATTTCATTGGCCACAACGAGGAACAGTTCATGAAGGTCAAGCAGACCCCCATCTCGCAGGCGGTGTTCGTCGCCCTGCTCGGCGCCAGCAGTTACGCCATGGCGCAGCAGGCGCCGGCCACGCAACAGCTGGAAACCGTCACCGTCACCGGCATCCGGGCTTCGCAGGAGAAGTCGCTGAGCGTCAAGCGCAACGCCGACACGCACATCGACGTCATCTCGGCCGAGGACATCGGCAAGATGCCGGACAAGAACGTGGCCGACTCGCTGGCCCGCATTCCCGGCGTGACCATCCTGAACAGCCCGTCGGGCGGCTCCGGCGGCTTTGACGAGCGCGACCGTGTGGGCCTGCGCGGCACCAACCCCAGCCTGACGCAGACGCTGCTGGACCGCCACGCCGTCGCCAACGGCGACTGGTTCGTGCTGGACCAGACCGGCGCCGGCGTCGGCCGCTCGGTCAGCTTCTCGCTGCTGCCGTCCGAACTGGTGAGCCGCGTCGAAGTGCACAAGAATGCCTCGGCGTCCGACATCGAAGGCGGGACAGCCGGCTCGGTGAACATCGTCACCCGCAAGCCGCTGGACTTCGCCAAGGCGCTGACGTTTGAGGCCGGCATCGGCGCCGTCTACGCCGACCTAGCCAAGAAGACCGACCCGCAGCTGAGCGCGCTGCTGGCCTGGAAGAACGAATCCAAAACCTTCGGCGTGCTGGTGCAGGCCTTCAACGAGAAGCGTCACCTGCGCCGCGATGGCGTGGAGACTTTCGCCCACGACGGCCTGTTGTCGCTGACCCCGATCAGCACCGACAACAACCCCGACGTCATCGCCCAGAACCCGGCGCTGAAGGGCGTGTTGTTCCCCAACCTGATCGGCGCGGCCTACTTCACGCAGGAACGTGAGCGCAAGGGCGGCGTCATCAGTGCCCAGATCAAGCCGTCCAAGGACGTCGAGATGACGCTGACGGGCATGTCGTCCAAGATGGATGCGGACAACTACAACCGCAACTACATGCTGTCCAACTGGTGGGCGCTGAGCCGCACGCCGGTGCTGTCGGGCACGGCCGTCGATCCGTCGACCAACATCCTGACCAAGGCCAGCTTCACGTTCGCCACGCCGACCAACATCGGCGTGTATGACCTGATCTCGCGCAAGGCCTCGGCCGAGACCAACTTCGTGAACCTGGAGGGTTCGTGGCAGGTCAGCAGTGCGCTGAAGCTGTCGGGCAACGTGGGCACGTCCACGGGCAAGGGCAAAACGCTCTCGCAGGACGTCTTCGAGGGCGACATCCGCGCCACGGGCGGCAGCTACGAGCTCAAGGGCAGCGGCGAAGCGCCCGCGTTCAACTTCACCGGCCTGACCCCGCCGGCTGGCGAAACGGGCACGCCGTTCGGCCTGGACTGGATCTTCGGCGACCAGAACGTCGTCGTGCAGGACAAGGAAACCTGGGCCCAGGTGGACGCCGAATACGCTCTCGACGCCGGCATCCTGAAGAGCCTGAAGTTCGGCGCCCGCAGCGCCCAGCACAAGCGCTACACCGACGGCCCCATCATCGGCCAGGGCCCGAACTGGGGCGCCCCGGTAAAGAACTCCGTCAGCGGTCTGTCCATCGGCCTGACCAACGCACAGTACAACCAAGCCTACCCGGGCAACTTCGGTGAAGGCCTGGGCAGCGGGTTCCCGACGAACATCCGCTTCCCGGATGCTGCGACGCTGGCCGAATACGCCAAGACCGCGGCCGTGCGCCCGATCGAGCGCCGCCGCGTGGCCGCCGAGTACTCCGTGAAGGAAAAGGTCACCGCCGGCTACCTGCAGGGCAACCTGGAAGGCGAAGGCTGGAACGGCAACGTCGGCGTGCGCCTGGTGAACACCAAGACCACGTCGCTGGTCTGGGTGCCCACCAAGGACACCGCAGCGCCGGGCTACGCCATCTCGCCGTGGTGTGATGGCGGCGGCTGCTACCAGACGTTCCGCAACAACAACTACACGGACGTGCTGCCCAGCGCGAGCATCCGCATCGACGTGACGCCCAAGGTCGTCGCCCGCATGGCCCTGTCGCGCACCATCACGCGTCCGGACTACACGGCGCTGTCGGCCAGCCAGGCCACCGGTTCCTACCGCGACATCACCGGCCAGGCAGTCGGCACCGGCACCAGCGGCAACCCCGAGCTGACGCCGATCCGCTCGACCAACTTTGACGCCAATATCGAGTGGTACTTCGCGCCGCGCGCCTTCGTCTCGATGGGTGCTTTCCATATGAACATGGGCAGCTACATCATCGACGGCATCAAGCGCGCCACGCTGCGCACCGAAGTCACGAACGCCCCGACGGGCACCTTCGTGAATGCGCCGTTTGACCTGACCACGCAGATCAACAAGAAAGCCAGCGTCACGGGCCTGGAGTTCGCGTTCGAAACGCCGATCTTCAACAATTTCGGCGTCAGTGCGAACTACACGTATGCCGACGGCCACGACGCCAGCGGTCACGTGCTGCGCGGCTCGGTGAAGCACACTGCCAACCTCGGTGGCTTCTTCGAGAACGACCAGTTCTCGGCCCGCGTGAACTACGGCTACAACTCGGACAACTTCCTGGGCCGCGACCGTGGCACGGACTACTACCAGCGCGGCAGCGCCGTGCTGTCGGCTTCGCTGGGCTACAAGCTCAACGAGAACTTCGCCGTCAGCCTGGATGCTCAGAACCTGAACGACCCGACGCTGAAGTACTACGGCGACTTCAAGTCGGAGCCGCGTGCCATCTACAAGAACGGCCGCCAGTTCTACCTGACCGCCCGCGTCAAGTACTGATGAAGTCAGCGCAGCGCGGAATCCTCGGGTTCCGGCTGCGCCCGGCGCTACCAACAATCCAAGGGGAGCGTGCGCAAGCACGCTCCCCTTCTTCCTTCTGCCGCCCATGACCGACACCGCCACCGTCTTCAACCAGCACATCGCCGCGCGCCCGGCGGGCGGCAGCACGGACAGGCCGCCGCCGGTGCAGCACATCTGTGTCGTCGGCGGCGGCACCGCGGGCTGGATGACGGCGCTGATGCTGGCCACGTCGGCCTACGGCCCGCGACTGAAGGTGACGGTGCTGGAGTCGCCGCAGGTGGGCATCATCGGCGTGGGCGAGGGCTCCACGCCGTGGCTGCGCGGGTTCTTCGACGGGCTGGGCATCGAGGAATCCGAATGGATGCCGGCCTGCAACGCCACCTACAAGAGCGGCATCACGTTCGAGGGCTGGTCCACGCGGCCGGGCTTCGAGCGCTACTTCCACCCGTTCGCGTCGATGCTGGACAACATGACCATGCATCAGTTCGTCGACAACGTGCATGCACGGCTGGACGGTGCCGACGTGCATGCGCACCCGGACCGCTTCTTCGTCGCCGCCGCGCTGGCCCGCCAGGGCCGCGGGCCGCGCGCGAACCACAACTTCCCGTTCGACATCTGGTACGGGTATCACTTCGACGCGACGCTGCTGGGGCAGTTCCTCGGCCGCCAGGCCGTGGCGCGTGGCGTCACGCACCTGCAGCGCCACGTCGCCGAGGTGCAGCTGGATGAACAAGGCAATATCGCCCGGCTTCGCCTCGACGACGGTGATACGCTGGCGGCCGACTTCTTCGTCGACTGCACCGGCTTCTCGTCGCTGCTGATCGGCCAGGCGCTGAAGACGCCCTTCATCTCCTACGCCGAGAACCTGTTCAACGACGCGGCCATCGCGATGCCGACGCCGCTGGACGGCCCCATCGAATCGCAGACCACCGCAACAGCGCTGCGCCACGGCTGGGCATGGAAGATCCCGCTGACGAACCGGCGCGGCAACGGCTACGTCTACAGCCGCGCGCACTGCTCCGCCGACGAGGCCGAGACGGAGCTGCGCCAGCACCTGGGCCTGCTGGACGCCGACGTGCCGGCCCGCCACCTGACGATGCGCGTGGGCCGCATGGCCCGACAGTGGAACCGCAACTGCGTGGCCGTGGGCCTGTCGCAGGGCTTCATCGAACCGCTGGAGGCCACGGCGCTGCTGTTCGTGCAGCGCACGGCCGCGGCGCTGGTCGAGGCGCTGGAGCAGGGCGACGTCGGCCCGGCCGCGCAGGACCGGTTCAACGAGTTCATGCGCGCACGCTTCGAGAACACGCGCGACTACATCGTGGCGCACTACAAGACCAACTCGCGCACGGACACCGACTACTGGCGCGCCAACGCCGAGAACATGCACCTGTCGGAGTCGCTGCAGGGCGTGCTGATGACGTGGATGTCGCGCAAGCCGCTGGCCGCGGGGCTGAAGCAGGGCCGCTTCGGCCAGGGCTATCCCATCGTGTCCTGGTACGCGCTGCTGGCCGGCATGGGCCTGTTCCCGGACGACCTGCAGCCGCCCACGCCGCACCAGGCGCGCCACCGGCTGGACGCGGTGGACGATTTCGTTGCCCGCAGCGCGCTGAACTTCCCCGACCACCGCACGCTACTGGCCGACATCCCGCCGCGCGTGGGCGACCGCACGCTGCAGCTCTACCTCTGGTGATCGAGCCGGCGGGCGATGTCCTGCCGCATGGCAGCGTCGGCGGCTGCATCGACGTCACCAAACAGGTGGCGCTGCCCCTCGGGGATGTGCGCCAGGCCGTCGCCACGCGCGCCAAACACGTAGTGCCCGAACAGCGCCCGCCAGCCCTCGCGTTCGGCATCGGGCAGGTGGCGCAGCGCCAGCATGGCCAGCCGCATCGCGGCCAGGTGCAGGTCGTCGGGCCGGCCCGGCGCGGCCTCGGGCCGCCACCAGTAGTTCACGAGGATGTTCAGGTGCGGCGCCAGCGCCTCGACCTGGTGGAACCACAGCGGCGGGATGTAGATCGCGTCACCCGGCGCCAGCTCGGCGACGACGGCCTGCTGCAGCGCCTCGGCCACCAGCGGAAACTGCGCCGCGTCGGCGCGGTGCAGGTCGGGCACGACGGACATGGGCGCCGGCGTGGGCGCGTAGTCGGGCGGGCCCAGGTACAGCAGCGGCGCGCAGGCCGGCGGCAGCAGCGTGAAGCGGCGCGTGCCGGCGGCGACGACGGCGAGGTTGTGCGAGTCGTCGAAGTGCGCCGGCACGGTCGCGCGGTTGCCGATCCAGATGCGCGGCGCGGCGGACGCGTCCAGCAGCGGCAGCACGTTGGCGAGCTCCAGGCCCGGCAGCGCCTCGGCCACCAGCGCGCTCTGCGCGGCCAGCGCCGGCGGCTCGGGGAAATGGCTGTAGCGCCACAGCTGCTCGAACAGCGCCGCGTAGGGCCGCCTGTCGCGCGTGAAGTTGAAGCCGTCCAGCGCGGGCTTGTACGTGAAGGCCCGCGTGGCGTCGGGCCGGGCCAGCACGGCATCCACGGGCTGGCCGCCGTCGAAGCTCATCAGGTACTGCAGGCAGGGCGCCAGGCCCGCCCGGCCCTGCGCCACCAACGGCCAGTCGCCCGCCACGCCGCGCAGCACCACGGGCTCGTAGGCCGGCACCACGTCGCGCTCGAAGCGCTCGCGCGTGACGCCGTGGAGTTCCTTCATCGCCCGCATGCCGCGCCCCTCACTGGCGGCGCGCCAGTGCGCCCTGCCAGGCCGCGGGCACATGGGCGCCGGGGTCCTGCTCGCGCTGCACCACGTAGTGGCCGAACATCGCGGCCCAGGCGTCGCGCTGCGCCGGCGGCAGCGCGTTCAGCACCTGCACGGCCTGCATGAAGGTGGCCGCCGGGCTGGGCAGACGCCGGTCGCCCTCCACGGGCCACCAGTAGTTGACGAGCAGGTTGACCTTCTCCAGCGCCTCCACCTGGTGGAACCACAGCGGCGGGATGTAGAGCGCGTCGCCGGGCGCCATCTCCACCACGCGCGCCGCCGCCAGCGCGTCGCGCCAGCGCGGGTAGCGCGCGAAGTCCGGCGCCTTGGGGTGCACCACCGAGATCGGCGCGCCGGACGGCGTGTGCTCCAGCGGCCCGATGTACAGGTTGCCGACCTGCTCTGGCGCGAACAGCGTGAAGCGGCGCCGGCCGGCCACGACGCAGGCCAGGTTGTACGGGTGGTCGTGGTGCACGGGCACCGTCAGCGCATTGCCCAGCCAGAAGTTGGGCACCACGCCGGGCAGCGCCGGCAGCGGGTTCTCGTCCAGGAAGCCGGGGATGACGTCGCTGACCTTGGCGCATTGCGCGGCAATGGCCGGCGCGCCGTCCAGCGGCAGGTAGGCCGCCAGGTTGGCCATGAACTCGGCCAGCGTCATGCGCGCCTTCACGAACGCGAAGTCGGTCAGGTCGTCGTTGTAGCCCATGACGCCCTGCGCCGCGGCGCGCGTCTTGGTGGCGAACACCGGCACGCCGCGGTCCAGGCGGGCCAGGTAGTCGCAGATGCCCAGCGGCGCCGAGCGGCAGGCACGCACCGCCGGCCAGTCGCGCACGAGGCCCGGCAGCAGCACCGGCTCGGCGCACTGCTCCAGGCGCTGCCGCAGCGTCGGCAGGTCGGCCACCGGCCAGGTGGCAACGGGCGTCATGCGGGCCGGCCGGCGGCGTGGCGCGGGCCTGGGAGGCAAGGGGTCATCGGGTCGTTCATGGGGCGAGCCGCCATTGTCCCGGCGGCCGGCCGGCCCGGCCACGGCCAAAACCCTGGAAAGCCAGACCAAAAACAGTCCACCTTCACGATGGGCAAAAACTGATAGCGCAACCCAGGTTCGGCGGCGCCGATTTTCGTCGCCAGCGCACAACATGGGTGCACCCGAACAACTCAACCACTTAGATACCAGTTTGCCTGCCGGCGCCTGAATCTTCGTGAGAAGGCCGAACTTTTGGCATCCCCCTCCCATGAGCCACCCGGGTAACTACCATGTCTTAATTGGTAGCAAAGTGGATTTGTCACTCCCTATAGTGGTCTCGCACTGGTCGCATCTCGCTCAGACGAGAGCCCCGCTGCAACCGGACTCATGGTGGTACTCGACCCAGCGGTCGGCGCCGCCGCCACCCGCCCTCTGACCACAACAAGGAACCAGTTCATGAAGGTCAAGCTGACCCCCATCGCGACCGCCGTGTCGCTGACGCTGCTGAGCAGCGCGCTCGCCGTGCAGGCGCAGGAGGCCGCACCGGCGGCGTCCACGCAGCTCGAACAAGTCGTCGTCACCGGCATCCGCGCCTCGCTGCAGAGCGCCGCCACGATCAAGAAGAACGCGTCCGCCGTCGTCGACGCCGTGTCGGCCGAGGACGTGGGCAAGCTGCCCGACTCCGACGTGGGCCAGGCGCTGGGCCGCATCCCCGGCGTGTCCGTGGGCCGCGCGTTCGGCCAGGGCGCCTCGGTGTCCATCCGCGGCTCCGACCCGCAGATGACCTACACCACGCTGAACGGCCAGACCGTCGCGTCCACCGGCTGGTACGACCAGATGGACATCGACCGCTCGTTCAACTACTCGCTGCTGCCGGCCGAGCTGATCGGCGGCATGGAGGTCTACAAGTCCTCGCAGGCCAACCTGACCGAAGGCGGCATCGGCGGCACGGTCATCGTCAAGACCCGCAAGCCGCTGGACCTGGACCCGAACACGGTGTTCCTGAGCACGCGCTACAGCCGCAGCACCATCAGCGACCCCGAGAAGGAAGTCTCCGGCCTCTACAGCTGGCGCACGGCTGACCGCCGCTTCGGCGCGCTCATCGCCGGCGGCATCTCCAAGGGCAACTACATCCGCAACGGCGTGGAGGCCGACAGCCGCTGGAACAGCGACGTGGCGCCCACCGCCTTCGTGCAGGACCGCAAGCGCACCGCCATCAACGTGGCGCTGCAGGCGCGCCCGGTGGACGGCCTGGAGCTGGGCCTGAACGTGCTGAAGATGAAGCTGGACGCCGACGCGTCCAACTCCAGCGACTACCTGATGCACGACGCGAACTGCGACAAGCGCAGCAGCATCGACATGTGCCTGCACAGCACGACGACGGCCGCCAAGCCGCTGCCGCACAAGTTCTTCCAGGTCTGGGCCCGCGGCGCCAGCATGGACTCCAACAGCGTCGTCGCCGACGCGCACTACAAGATCGACAACGCCAAGTTCGACCTGGTGCTGGGCAACACCCAGGCCAAGGGCGGCACGTCGCTGACGACCAACTACCAGACGGCCGCCTTCGACGGCGCCGCCGGCCCGTTCACGCGCCCCAACTGGCAGGGCACCATCGACGCCACCGGCCACCAGATCAGCATCAACCCGACGTCCAACCAGTCCTGGGGCCTGAGCTCGCTGCCGGCGAGCATGACGCCGGAAAGCTGGGCCACGTCGGCCGGCCCGAACAAGGACAAGGAGAAGTTCGGCCAGCTGGATGCGACCTTCAACGTGGACTGGGGCGTCATCAGCGCGTTCAAGGCCGGCGTGCGCCTGGCCGACCACACGTTCGAGAAGCGCAGCTTCCGCCCCATCTGGGCCGGCACCATCGCCTCGGCGCCCACCAGCTCGCTGTTCAGCGGCTCGGTGGACGTGGCGAGCTGGTCCATCCCGCGCGCGGACGTGAGCGCGATGCTGAACAACACGCGCAAGAGCATCACCGCCTGGACGGAAGACCGCTCCGGCTACGGCGAGCTCAACGAGAAGAACCGCTCGGCCTACGGCATGTTCGAGTTCGACACCGAGGGCCTGCGCGGTAACTTCGGCCTGCGCTACATCTCCACGACGGTCAAGGGCCTGGGCTACGCGGTCGACAAGACCGGCACCTCGCCCAAGGACGGGTATGACAGCAACGTCGGCTTCGCCAAGACGCTGTCCAGCGTCAGCACCACCTACAACGACGTGCTGCCCAGCCTGAACGTCGCGTTCGACCTGCGCAAGGACCTGGTGCTGCGCGCGACGGCCTCGCAGGCCATCACGCGCCCCAACTTCGCGAACATGTTCCCGATCACGCTGTCGGGCTTCAATGACGACCGGTCCAACAACGAGACCTGGACCTTCGGCGACGTGGGCCTCAAGCCCATGAAGTCCAGCCAGGCCGACATCGGCGTGGAGTACTACTACGGCAAGGGCAACCTCGTGTCGGCGACGTACTTCCTGAAGGACATCTCCAACTTCGTGACGGCGCTGATCACGCCCGACCAGCAGATGGGCCTGGTGGACCCGGTCACCAAGAAGGACAACTGGACGGTGCAGCGCTACGTGAACGCCGGCGGCGCCACCATCCGCGGCATCGAGCTGCAGGCCAACCACGGCTTCAGCAACGGCTTCGGCGTCAGCGGCAACTACACCTTCACCGAAGGCAAGGCGCCGGCCAGCAGCTACCTGGACGCGCTGGGCGTGTTCACGCAGGCCTCCAAGCACAACGTCAACCTGGTCGGCTACTACGAGGACGCCAGCTACACCGCCCGGCTGGCCTACAACTGGCGCTCCAAGTACATGATCCGCGAAGGCGCCTTCTGGTATGGCAACCGCATGCACGACGCGTTCGGGTCGCTGGACGCCTCCTTCGGCTGGAACATCAACAAGTCGCTCAAGCTGAGCCTGGACATCGTCAACCTGCTGAAGGACGACGATGTGCAGTACGGCGCCGCGGCGGCCAGCAACACGGCCATCAAGACGCCGCTGCGCGCCGGCTTCCCGGCCTGGTCCTTCCAGGGCGAGACGACCTACAAGCTGGGCCTGACCGCCAAGTTCTGATCCCTGACCGCTTGTCTCCTTCAAGCCCGGCAGCCGCCGGGCTTTTTTTTTGGCTCGTCGCGCCTTGGCTGGTGACCACACGGCGGCGCCCTGAATTCCGACTGGTTTGGGATGGGCTGGGGCGCACAGGCGCGCAATTGCTCCGTGTCCCCCGGCCCGCTACGCGGACCTCCTCCTTTACCTGCGCAATTGCGCGCCTGTACGCCCCAGCGACGCCACCACGGCTTGTCTCGACGAAGGCGGGACGCAAGGCAGCGAGCGGCTGGGCAGGCATGCCCAGCCTCCCGCCCAACCTGATCCGGCAGGCATCACCGGACAACGCGCCAAGAGCCTTCTCTCGCTCTGCGCCGCAACGACTCAGAAGTCGTAGAAGGTGTTGACCGTCAGCCGGCCCTGGCGCGGGTCGCTGGCCAGCCCGGCGGCCGGGCGGACGATGGCCGAGTGCAGCAGGCTGCCGCGGTAGATGGCCAGCCGGTTGAAGCGCGCGGGCAGCATGCCCAGCAGCTCGAAGCGGTCATCCGAGTCGCCGAAGTAGCGCGGCGGCGGCGCGCGGCCGTCGACCTCGGCGTAGACCTGCTCGCCGTAGGCCTCGCGGTTGCCGGCCGTGATCTGCTGCAGGCCACTGGCGCGGTGGCGGTAGAACGCCGTGCCCCCATGCTTCTCGTCGCACAGGTACAGCAGCACGGCCATGTAGTGCGGCGTGCTGGCGTCGAAATGCGGCACGCGCTGCAAGAGGCCCAGGTCGTGCGGCGCCACCGTCGTCAGCGAGAACGCGCAGGGCGTCTTCTTCAGCGGCAGCGCCTCGGGCACGCCGAAGTTGACGCGGATCAGCGGGTCCATCAGCGCCGTCAGGCTCTCGGTGTAGGCCCGCGGCGCCGGCGCGCGCACGCCGGGGTAGCCGCGGCGCTCGTCGGCGCCCGGGCAGGGCTGAAACGCGGCCTGGCAGGCGGCGTCGACAAGCGCCTGCGGGTCGTCGAGGAAGTCGTCGATGAAGACGACCTGGTGCTCGCCCACCCGCACGGAGCGGATGTCCGGCGGCATGCGGATGGCGAAAGGATCGCCCGCCATGGCCTCAGATCTTCCAGTACCAGCCGCGCCGGTCCAGCACCCAGACGATGACGGCCCAGACGGCCACGAAGGCCAGCGCGAACGACAGCGACTGCGCCTCGGGCCCCAGCCGTGCGCCCACCGGCGCGAACACGCCGCGGTACAGCGGCGCCATCCAGCCCGTGGCCGCCAGCAGCACGGTGCACATCCAGGCCCCGGCATAGGCGCCGATGGCGTTCAGCCCGAACGCGCGGCCCCAGGGGCGGTGGCCCAGGCGGTCCATCCAGCCATGCGCGGCAGCCAGCGCGATGGAGGCCAGGCCGCCGGTCCACAGCACGAAGGACGGCGTCCACAGCGGCTTGTTCCACGGCAGCCAAGTCGACCACCACCAGCCCACCGCGGCCGCCGCCACGCCGGTCAGCAGCAGTGCGCGCGGCTGCCCGCGCCGCAGCAGCCCGCCGCACAGCAGCCCGAACACCGTCGTCGCCAGCGCGCCCAGCGTGGACAGCACGCCCTCGGGGTCGAACGCGATGCCGGTCTGCGCATTCCATTCATAGGCGAAGCGGCCCAGCACGGCCGTGTCCACGCGCTGCGCGAGGCTGCCCGCCTTCTCCAGCGGGCCGCCCCACTGCAGCAGCGCGGCGTAGCCGGCCAGCAGCGCCGCCAGCAGCAGCCATTGCCCGCGCACGCGCAGCTGGATCGCCACCAGGCCCACGGCGATGAAGCACAGGCCGATGCGCTGCAGCACCCCCAGCGCACGGAACTCGGGCTTGTGCATCAGCCACCAGGCCAGCAGGTGCAGCACGAGACCCAGCGCGACGATGCGCAGCCCGCGCTGCACGACGCCGGCCCGCAGCCTCGCCACGTCGGCCCCGGCGTCCACGCGCGGCCCCAGTGCCAGCGCGGTGGACACGCCGACGATGAACAGGAAGAACGGGAAGATCAGGTCGGTGGGCGTGCAGCCATGCCAGGCGGAATGCTCCAGCGGCGCGTAGACATGCCCCCAGTCGCCCGGGTTGTTGACCAGCAGCATGGCCGCCACGGCCAGGCCGCGCAGCGCGTCGACCGAGGCGATGCGACGAGCAGAGTTCATCGAAGACCCTTCAACAGGATGTATTCCGGGCCGAGCGCCGGGCCGCCCCAAGCCGGCCCGCCTGAGGCCGCTGACGGCTCAATGCCGTCGGTGGCCTCGTCCCCTTGGGGGCTGAGGCCGGACATGGTGCGCCCGGCGGGCGCGCCGTGCCTGCCGAAGGGCTGCGGCCCAGGCCGCAGCGCGGTCTGCAAGACCGACCAGGTTTGCCCGCGTTCAGCGCGGCAAGACTGGGCGACGGGCATCACCTCGCCATCAGATTCATCGCGTCCAGCAACCGGCCGTCGTCCTGCGTCAGCTCCCACGCGAACACGCCGGCCAGGCCGGCCCGCTTCGCGAACGCGACCTTGGCGCGCACGGCACGCGGGTCGTCGTAGCCGACGAACCGGCCGTTGCCCACCATGGCCCAGGACTGCGTGGCCTTGTCGAAGCGCGGCTTCATGCCCTGCGCCTTCAGCGCGTCGATGTCCTTGAACGCGACGGACCCGTCAGCATTGGGCCAGGGCTTGTCGTAGCTGCCGTCGGCCTTCACGCCGTCAAAGCCGCGGCCGTACATCGCCACGCCGGCCACCATCTTGGCGGCGGGCACGCCGGCGGCCTTCAGGCCGGCCACCTGCGCCTCCAGGCTGGCGTCGCTGCCGGGCCGGGCGCTGCGCAGCGCGGTGTGGTTGCCGGCGTGCTTGGTCCACGGGCCGGTGAAGTCGTAGGTCATCATGAAGACGAGGTCCAGCGACGCCGCCGCGCGGCCCATGGGCATGCGGGCCAGCTGCTCGCGGGACGAGTTGATGGCCACCGTCAGCGCGTAGCGCCGGCCGGTGTCGCGGCCCAGCGTGTCCAGGCCTGTGCGCAGGTCCTGCAGCAGCGCCACGAAGTGTTCGCCGTCGGCCGGGCTGCCCAGCTGCACGCCGTTGGACGCGCCGTTGTTGCCGGGGTGCTCCCAGTCGATGTCCAGCCCGTCGAAGCCCGGGTGTGCGCGCAGCCAGTCGGTTGCGTGCTTCACGAAGGCCGCGCGGCCAGCGGCCGTGGCGGCGAGGTGGAAGAACGGGTCCGACCCGCCCCAGCCGCCCACCGAGGCCAGCACCTGCACCGCCGGGTCGCGTTGCTTCAGGCGCTGGAACGCTGCGGAGAACGTGTCCTGATCGGCATGCGGCGCGATGCTGAAGCCGGGCTTGCCCGCGCAGGCGGCGGCCTCCTCCTTGCGCTGGCCTTCGCCGCAGATCAGCAGGAAGGCGTACAGGATGTGCGACACGCGGCCGGGCTTCAACTGCTCGACGACGCCCACGCCGCGCTCGGCCAGGATGTAGGTGCCGACGACAGGCTGGGCCTGCGCCTGCACGGTGACGGCGGCAGCCAGCGCCAGCGCGGCGATCAGGATCTTCCTCATAGGTTGCACTCGCTCTTCAGCCCCGCATCGGGCACGGTGTCCTGGCGCGCCACGCCCTGCTTGCGCAGTTGCTCGGCACGCGCCTGCATCGCGTCGGGCTCGACGGACTTGCCGGCCTGGTGCAGCACCCAGTCGACGTCGAACTGGTACTCACGCGGCGCACCGGCCACGGCGCCCGCGGCCAGCCAGTGGTTGAAGCTGATGGCCATGGGCTTGGCCGGCACGTTGCGGCCGGTGTGTTCGCCCAGCAGCCGGCCGTTGACGTAGTGGCGCGTGCGCGTGGCCTCCACCTGCACCGTCAGCAGCTGCCAGCCGTCAAAGGAACCGGGCAGCTGCGACGCCTGGTTGAACGACTGCCAGGGGTCCACGCGTACGGTCTGCCAGCTGACGCCGTACAGCCGCGTGTCGGGGCTGCCCCAGCCGCCGTGCGGCAGGTACTCGAAGTCGACCTCGCTGAAGTCGGGGTCGTAGTCGTGGCGCAGAGGGCTGGCCAGGTAGAAGGCCTGCACGATGGGGTCGCGCGAGCCGGCCGTGTCGCGCAGCCGCACGCGAGCCGTCGTCGTGCCGATGAGGAACTTGCGCGCCGCGCACAGCTGCGCCAGCGTGGTGTTGGCCGGCGTGCCGTCGGTCGTCAGCTTGAGCCTGAGCAGGCCGCCGTCCAGCGCGAGCTGAGCCGGGGAGAAGCGCGAGCCCGGCAGGCCCGGGTGGCCCGTGCCGTCGCGCAGCACCCAGCCGCTGGCGCGCAGCGCGTCGAGATCCTTCTGCGAGAAGTCGTCGAAGTACTCGCCCCAGGTCGACGTCGCCAGCGCCGGCGCCGCGGCCAGCAGCAGGCCGGTGGTCAGGACAGCGGCCCTCATGCCGGCACCGCCTCGGCCTGCACCTTGTCGCCACGCGGCATAGGCACCCACAGCAGCAGCAGCAGCGGCAGCACGCCGCAGGCGATGGTCCACGCGAAGAAATGCTCGTAGCCCACGCTGACCTGGATGTCGCCGCTGATGAACTTGGCGAAGATGAAGCCCAGCTGCATGACGCCCGAGCCCAGCGCGTAGTGGGCCGTCTGGTAGCGGCCCGGCGCCACGGCCTGCATGATGTACAGGATCATGCCGACGAAGCCGAAGCCGTAGCCCAGCATCTCGATGCCGACGGCCGCGCCGATGTGGATCATGTCCTGCGGCAGCGCGCTGGCCAGGTAGTAGAACGTCGCGTTGGGCACCATCATCGCGATGAGCAGCAGCGGCATCGCGCGCTTCAGGCCCAGCGCGCTGGTCAGGTAGCCGCCCAGCACCGAGCCGACGAGGAAGGCTCCCGTGCCCACCCAGCCATAGACGTCCGCGACCTGCCCCGTCGTCAGGCCCAGGCCGCCCTTGTCGCGGGCTTCCAGCAGGAACAGCGGGCCGATGGTCTGCACCTGGCCTTCGGCGAGGCGGAACAGGATGATGAACAGCACGGCCAGCCAGATGCCGGGCTTGCTGAAGAAGTCGCTGACGACATCCTTCAGCATGGCCGCGACGCCTGAGGCCGTCAGGTCGCTGTGCTCGGTGCTCAGCGTGCCGGGCAGGAACTTGGCGTTGTAGGTGGCCAGCACGGTCACCAGCACGCACAACAGCAGGAACACGCTGGACCACGCGTTGAACGCGCCGACCTGGCCTTCCAGATAGCCCGCCAGCTTCAGCACCACGCCCGTGATGAAGAAGCGCGCACCGTTGAAGAACGCACCCTGCCAGCCCGCGTAGCTGGCCTGGCGCTTGCTGTCCAGCGACGCCATGTAGAGGCCGTCGCAGGCGATGTCGTGCGTGGCCGACGCGTAGGCGATCAGGAACAGCACGATGATGGCCGCGCCGAACCAGTGCGGCAGGTGCAGCGCCAACGCCATCAGGCCCAGGCCGGCGGCACCCACGTACTGCGCGGCGACGACGATGAGCTTCTTGCTGCGCAGCAGTTCCAGGAACGGGCTCCACAGCGGCTTGATGGCCCAGGCCAGGCCCAGCACCGCCGTCCAGCGCGCGATCTGGTCGTTGGCCACACCCAGGTTCTTGAACATCAGGCCCGCGATGAGCATGACGACGAAGAACTGCATGCCCTGCACGAAGTACAGGGTCGGGATCCACCGCATGGGTGTCTTGACCTGCTCCATCACTGCAGCCCTTGCGGCGCGTGCCCGGTGGCCTGCGTGCGGCCCTCCAGCCACGCCTTGAGCGCGGCCAGCGCGCCCGGTGCGAAGCCCCAGCTCAGCACCGTGGGGCCGGCGACGTCCAGCGCCTGGTAGGGGTTCCACAGCGACAGGTGCAGGTCGGGCCGCCACTCGGCAGCCGTGAGGCCGTAGCGCGCGCGGCGCGTGGACACCAGCACGTTGACGCGACCGTCCTGCGGCACGCGGCGCCAGTCCAGCAGCGCGATGTCGTCCACCATCTGCACCTGGGCGTCGGTGAACGCGTCGAACAGTGCGACCGCCTGGCGGCCCGTGGGGCCGGCCTCGGAGACCATGTCGGTGGGCACGTCGCCCTGCACGATGACGCGGATGGGCGCAGACAGCGCCGGCGGCCTGGCGCCACGCAGCGCGGTCAGGCCGGCGGCCCAGGCCTCGGCCATCAGCGCGTGGTCGGACGCACGCGCGGCGGCATCGCCCACCACGCGGGCCGGGTAGGCCGCGGCCAGCTTGTCCAGCCGCGCGTTGGCGACCTCGCCCTGCTGCGCCGTCAGCCGGCCGCTGGCGAAGGCATCGCGCAGCGCGTTGATGGCCACCAGCTGCTCGGCCAGCGAGCCCTGCGCCAGCACCATGTCAGCGCCGGCCTCAATGGCCATCACGGCGCTCTTGGCGTAGCCGAAGCGCTCGGCCACGGCCTTCATCATCAGGGCGTCGGTGATGACGACACCGTCGTAGCCCCAGTCGCGGCGCAGGATGCCGCCCAGCAGCTCGGGCGACAGCGTGGCCGGCCGCTCGGGGTCGATCTGCGGGTAGACGATGTGCGCCGTCATCATGGCCGGCGCCTGACCGGCCAGCGCCTTGAACGGCGCCAGCTCCAGCGCGTCCAGCTCGGCGCGGCTCTTGTCCACCGTGGGCAGCGCGTGGTGCGAGTCCACATGCGTGTCGCCGTGCCCGGGGAAGTGCTTCACGCAGCAGGCCACGCCGGCCGACAGCGAGCCGCGCATCCACGCCGCGGCCAGGCAGCTGACCTCCGCCGGGTCATTGGAGAAGCTGCGCTCGCCGATGACCGGGTTGGCCGGGTTGTTGTTGACGTCCAGCACCGGCGCGAAGTTCCAGTTGATGCCCAGCGACTTCAGCCCGCGCGCGACGGCCGCGCCCACGGCCTCGGCCCGCGCGGCGTCGCCGCTGGCGCCCAGCGCCATGGCCGACGGCGGCTGCGGCAGGAACGTGGCGCGCACGACGGCGCCGCCTTCCTGGTCGATGCCGATGAGCGCCTCGGGGCCCAGCACGTCGATGAGGTCGCTGACCAGCGCCCTCACCTCGTCCTCGGTGCCGAGGTTCTTGCGGAACAGGCAGACCGAACGGATCTTCTGCTCGCGCAGGAAGGCGGCGGTCTCGGCGTCGAGGCTCTGGCCCGGGATGTCGACCATCACGAGGCGGCCGGGATCGAAGTTGCTCATGGCAGTCCTCAGTGAGTCTTGGTGACCTTGGCCAGGTTGGGCGGCACGTCAGGGTTGAAGCCGCGGGCCCGCGCCAGCGCTTCCACCATCGGGTAGAAGCTCTGCACCAGCGCGATGGGGTCGAGGTCTTCGTTGCCGGTCGTGACCAGGGGCAGCTCGGCGCCCGGCGTGCCGATGGGGGCCGCCAGCAGCACGCGGCCGCCGCGCTGGCGCATCTCGTCGGCAATGGCCAGCAGGCCGGCCTGCGCCGGGCCGCGCGGCGCGAACACCAGCAGCGGGTAGCCGTCGCGCACCAGCGCCATCGGGCCGTGCTTGACCTCGGCGCCCGAGAACGCCTCGGCCTGGATGCCGCAGGTTTCCTTCAGCTTCAGCGCCGCTTCCATCGCGACGGCCAGGCCCGTGCCGCGGCCCAGCACGAACAGGCGGTTCTCTTCCTTCAGCACCGGCAGCGCAGCGCTCCAGTCCTGCTTGGCCGCCTGCTCCAGCGCGATGGGCAGCACGTTCAGCGCGGCACGCAGCGCGTCGTCCTGCTGCCACGCGGCCACGACGCGCGCGCCGGCCACCAGTTGCGCGATGTAGCTCTTCGTGGCGGCCACGCTCTTCTCGGGGCCGGCATGCAGCTCGAACACATGCTCGGCCGCGGCCGCCAGCGGCGAGCCGCTGGCGTTGACGAAGGCCACCGTGCGCGCACCGCCGGCGCGGAAGAACTGCGTCGGCGCGATCAGGTCGGGGCTCTGGCCCGACTGCGAGAACGCCAGCGACAGCAGGCTCTCGCAGTGGATGCGGCTCTGGTACAGCGTGATCAGCGACATGGGCAGCGACGTGACCAGCCGGCCCAGCCGCGCCATGACGAGATACGCCAGGTAGTGGGCGGCGTGGTCGGAGCTGCCGCGCGCGATGGTCAGCACGCTGGTGGGCGGCACCTCCTGCAGCGCCTGGCCCAGGCGGGCGTAACTCAGCGGGTCGGCGGCCAGCTGGCGGGCCACCACGTCCGGCGCACTCAGCGCCTCCTCAAGCATCAGCGACGACATCGATCTCCTCACCTTCCACAAACACGCGCCGCAGCGCGAGCCCGGCATCCATCACGACCACATCCGCCCACGCACCCACGGCCAGCCGGCCTCGGTCCGCGAGGCCCAGGTAATCCGCCGCAGCGGTCGCCACGCGCCGCACGGCGTCGGGCAGCCGCAGGTCCAGCTTGTGCACGAGGTTGCGCAGCGCCTGGTCCATCGTCAGCGCGCTGCCGGCCAGCGTGCCGTCGGGCAGGCGCACGCCGCCCAGGCACTTCTGCACCATGTGCTCGCCCAGGCGGTACTCGCCATCGGGCATGCCGGCCGCGGCCGTCGAGTCGGTCACGCAGAACAGGTGGGGAATGCAGCGCAGCGCGGCGCGGATGGCGCCAGGGTGCACGTGCAGCAGGTCGGGAATGAGCTCGGCATGCTGGCCATGGGCCAGTGCCGCGCCCACCATGCCGGGCTCGCGGTGATGCAGGCCCGTCATGGCGTTGAAGAGGTGGGTGAAGCCCGACGCGCCGGCGTTCAGCGCGGCCACGCCGTCGTCGTAGCTGCCGTTGCTGTGGCCGATCTGCACGCGGATGCCGGCGTCGCGCAACGGGCCGATAAGGGCCAGGTGCCCTTCCATCTCCGGCGCGAGGGTCAGCACCTTGATGGGGGCCAGCGCGTTCAGCCGCAACACCTCGTCCAGCGTGGCCGGGATGGCGTAGGCGGGCTGCGCGCCCAGCCGCCCCGGGCTGATGTAGGGCCCTTCAAGGTGCACGCCCAGCACGCGCGCCGACTGCGCGCCGCGCTCGCGGCACACCGGCCCCAGCGCGCGCAGCGCCGACTCGATGTCGGCCAGCGGCGCCGTCATCGTCGTCGCCAGCAGGCCGGTCGTGCCATGCCGCACATGGCGGCGCGCGATGGCATCGATCGCGTCACCGCCCTCCATCGTGTCGCGGCCGCCGCCGCCGTGCACATGGATGTCGATGAAGCCGGGCAGCAGCACGGGCCGGCCGCGCTCGCCCGCCCGTTCTGCCGCGATGGGCGTGCCGTGCACGGCCTGGATGCGGCCGTTCGCAAGGTCCAGGTGGCCGGCGATCACGCCCTGCGGCGTGACGATGTCGCCTTCGAGTCGTGTCACGTCAGTCCCTGCGCATCTCGGCGACGAAGTCGTAGTAGTCGCTGCGGCAGTAGGAATGCGTCAGCTCGACGGCCTGGCCCGAGGACAGGTAACCCACGCGGGTGATGAACAGCACGGCGGCGCCTAACGGCACTTCCAGCAGACCGGCCAGCTTCGCGTCCGCATTCAGCGCGCGGATGTGCTGCAGCGCGCGCACCGGGGCGCGGTCGCCCAGGTGGGTGTACAGCGACGCCTCGACCTTCTGCGGATCGGGCAGCACGCTCTGCGGCAGCACGCTCACCTCGTAGGCCATGACGACAGAGTCCGCCAGCCGCAGCCGTTCCAGCCGCGCGACGCGCTCGCCGCTCTTCAGTTCCAGCGACAGCTGCTCGTCCGGCGCCGCCGGCGTGAAGCCGCGCAGCAGCCAGCGCGAGCCCGGCACGAAGCCGCGCTGGTGCAGCTCTTCGGAGAAGCTGGTCAGGCGCGTCAGCGGCTGCTCCAGCTTGGGCGCGATGTAGTTGCCCGAGCCGCGCTTGCGGATGATGAGGCCCTGCTCCACGAGCCGGTCGATGGCCTTGCGCGCGGTCACGCGCGACAACTCCAGCTGCTCGGCCAGCACGCGCTCGCTGGGCAGTGCCTCGTCGGCATGGAACACGCCGTCACGGATGGCCGTGGCCAGGCTCTGCGCCAGCTGCATGTACAGCGGCGAGGCCGCGTTGGGATCAGCCTTGAAGTCGAAAACTGCGCTCATGCGGTGATGGTTCTTTGTTGTTGAATCAGCCAGAGCGCGCCGGCAACGGCATCGCCCTGGGGTTCGACACGGCGGGACTGCAAGGCCGCGCTCAAGCGTGGCGCCAGGCGCAACGCGATGCTGCCGGCCAGCGCCAGCGGCAGGGTGGGATGCAGGGACAGTGCCAGTTGGTCCAGCGCACGGGCGCCGGCATCGAGCAGGGCCGCCGCGGCGGGGTCACTGGCCTCGCTCTCAAACACCAGCCGGGCCAGGCTGGCATAGCCACCCTGCCCGGCCTGGGCGCAGTAGGCCAGCAGTTCTTCGCGGGTGGGGCCCGTCACGGCGTAAACGCTGTCAGCCAGCGTGCCGCGCGGCGCACGGTTGTCATAGGCGGCCTGCGCCACCTTCATGGCCTGCTGGCCCAGCCAGGCGCCGCTGCCTTCATCGCCGATCTGCCAGCCCCAGCCGCCGGTCATGCGGTGCGAGCCGTCTTCCAGCAGCGCCTCGGCCACCGAGCCGGTGCCCGAGATCAGCAGCCCGCCCGGCCGGCCGCCGTGCGCGCCCAGCAGGCCGGCAAAACCGTCGGTGACGAGCGCCAGCCTCGCCACACCCGGATCGGCCGCCACGAAACCCTGCAGCTGCGCCGGCACGCCGGTGCCCGACAAACCCAGGCCGAGCGCACAATCCCGCAGCTGCAAACCCGGCACGCCGGCACGTGCGATGGCCTCGGCGATATGCCGCCAGGCCTGTTCCACGCCCTGGTTCAGCGCCGACGCGCCGGACTCGCCGCGGCCCAGCACCCGGCCATCGGCATCCGCCACCAGCGCACGCGTGCTGGTACCGCCACCGTCGATGCCGACCCACCAGCGTGCGGGCCGACCGGAGTCGCGGAAAGTCACAAGTGAGGGATCGAGGGCAAGCGGCATGGTCGACGGGAATCAGTCGATACCACTCTAATACCAACGACAGGGGTCGTCAATTGGTTTTAAACTGGTCTGCGGCCACTCAAGTAGGCTACGGACCGGCCCCAGGACGGGTTTGGCAAGCGCCCGGATGAACAAGAATACCAGTGAGAAACCAACCAGACGCCGCCGCCGTGTTCACGCTACAACCTGCCGCCAGTGATGCGCTGGCCGACCTGCTGGGCCGCATCGCCCGTGTGGCGCATCGCCACCCCGCGCTGGCCGACCGGCTGCTGGAGCGCCTGAGCGCCCAGTCGTTCGCGGCCGGCGACACCGCTGTCGGCGCCGACGCGCTGTACGCCCGCTTTGGCCTGCTGGAGCCGCGCGGCCGCGCGCTGGAGCTGCTGCCGGCACTGGAGCAGGCCGGCGCGCTGGCCGCGGCGGGGCACTTTCCCGTGCAGGCCGCGCGCGTGTGCGAGGCGCTGGGCCGCATCGCCTATCAACAGGGCGAGTACCAGCTTGCCAGCGAGCAATGGTCGCGGGCGCTGGACCTCGCCGAGGTCAGCGGCCACCTGCAGACCGGCGTCGCCGCGCGCATCGGCCTGGGCCAGATCCACTACGCGCAGGCCGACTGGGCCCGCGGCCTGCGCCAGATGCGCGACGCCGCCGAGCATCTGGCCGGCACGGATGACAGCTACCTCGCCGCCAAGCTGGCCCTGAACATCGGCGTCGGCAGCTTCGAGACCGGCGACCTGCCGGCCGCGGAGCGCCACTTCAGCCACGGCCTGGCCGCGGCGCGGCGCGGTCAGCACCGCGTGTTCGAGGCCGAGGCGCACTGGCACCTGGCCCGCGCCGCGCTGGCCCGCCAGCGCATGGATTGGGCCGTGGCCGACTGCCGCCTGGCGCTGGACATCGCGGCGCGCCAGGGCTACCCCTGGCTCGAAGCGGCCGCCAGCCGCACCTGGACCGAGATTGCGCTGGCCCGCGGCGACAACGCCGCCGCCGTGCGCTCCACGCGCCACGGCCTGGCGCTGGCGCAGCGCATCCAGGCCCGCGCCCAGGCCCGCCAGGCCCACCTGCAACTGGCCCAGCTGCTGCAGGCCGAGGGCGACGCGCCCGGCGCGCTGGACCACCTCTGGCAACACCTGGCCCTGCAGTCCGAGATCGAGCGGCTCTCCCTGCCCGCGCGCACCACGCTGGCGGCGCCGCCGGCCGAGGAAGGCGGCGCCCCGCTGACGCCCGAGGAGTTGCTGCTGCACCTGTGCGGCCAGCGCCAGCGCCTGGCCACGCTGCCGCCCACGGAGGCGCTGGCCGAGCTGAAGGCGGCGAGCGCCCGCATCCTGGGCCTGGCCAGCGTCATCCGCTGGCCGCTGGGCCCTGGCGGCCTCACCCCGGAGGCCCAACCGCGCTACCTGGACCTGCTGACCCGCCACGGCGCCCCGCTGGCACTGCCCGACGCCGCGCTGCACCCCTGCCACGCCGAACTGGCCGGCCTGGCCGGCGCCGCCGAGGCGCGCATCGAGGTGCCGCTGTACGACGGCGCCCAGTTGGCCGGCGCGCTGTGGCTGGTGGACGCCCGCGCCACGCGCGCGTGGACGCGGCAGGAGCTGCTGATCGCGAGCCAGCTCGCCTTGTTATTCGAAAAAGGCTGACGAGCCCCTCGCCCAGCCGCGCATCGCTGAACGCGAGCGCGTCTGGTCGGGACCGCGCAGCGGCCAGCGGCCGCTGCGCTTCGGCAGGCACATCGAGCCCACTGGGCTTAATGTGTCCGGCCGAAGCCCCCGAGGGGACGGCGATTGACCGGCCATCGAGCCCGGTCAACATCGCCCGACGGGCCGGCTTGGGGCGGCCCGGCGCTCGGCCCGAACATGCTCGACGGCGTACCTCACACGCCGCGCATGCGCCCCTCGCGCCGCGGCGCATCCTTGATGAGTTCGCTGATCAGCTGCGTCTCCGGCATCTGCGCCCAGTAGCGCACCGGCATCTCCTTCTTCATTGCCGCCACCTTGACGCGGGCCGGGTTGAAGATGCTGCGGTAGTAGGTCAGCCACAGCGCCTCGCCGGCGTCTTCGGGTGGCGCGTCCTCGCGGCTCGCGGGGCCGGCGCCGGTGAGGCGCTGGCCGTCCCAGTGCAGGCAGCCCAGCGGCGTCAGGATGGCCCAGGCGTGCTGCGCGAAGCGGTCCACGAAGAACGGCGCCGCCGCCCGCAGCACGTGGTGCACCGGCTCGAACCAGGCCACGTGCCGCCGGCCGCCCGGCGCCTGCGCGTCGGCCACCTCGCGGAAGCGCACGAAGGCATGCATCTTGTGGATCTCGCGGCCCACCTGGCGGGCCATGGACTGCAGCCGGCGGCGGTCGGCGTCCAGCACGTCGGCCCACAGCCCTTGCTCGTGCTGCAGGCGGCGCGCAAAGGCCAGCAGGCGCGCGTAGCGGTCGTCGTCGGCATGCATGGCCACCGCCCGGCCCAGGGCGTCCCAGCCGGCGGGCGGGCGCCATGCGGTGGCCTCGCCGGCCTCCGTCGCGGCCCACTCGCCGAACAGGCCGGCCTGCATGCCCACGTCATGCGTCCAGCCGGCGTCGTCACCCGCGAGCAGCGCGGGCAGCTGCGCGGCAAAACCGTCCCAGTCCGCCGGGTAGCGCAGCGGCAGCTGCATCAGAACAGCGCCGCCTGTTGCGGCGCCGCCGCGGGCCGCGCCAGCGCCTGCAGGTCGGCGGGGCGGGGGCGGTGGTCCACCGCGACGACGAAGGGCAGCGCCTTGCGCGCCAGCGGGCCCAGCGACAGCAGGTCGGCACGGCGCAGCCGGCGGTGCTGGCGGGCGGCCAGCAGCTTGTCCACCGAGCCCACGCCCAGCCCCGGCACGCGCAGCAGCTGCTCGCGCGGCGCGTGGTCCACGTCCAGCGGGAACTGCGCCGGGTGGGCCAGCGCCCAGGCCAGCTTGGGGTCGTGCTGCAGCGACAGGAAGCCCGCGTCGGTGACGATCTCGTCGGCCCGGAAGCCGTAGAAGCGCAGCAGCCAGTCGGCCTGGTAGAGCCGGTGCTCGCGCAGCAGCGGCGCGGCCTGGGCCGGCAGCGCTCGGCTGGCGTGCGGGATGGGGCTGTAGGCCGAGTAGTAGACGCGCCGCAGCCCCTGGCCCGTGTAGAGCCGGCTGGACAGCTGCAGCACGGTGCGGTCGTCGGACGCGTCGGCGCCGACGATGAGCTGCGTGCTCTGCCCGGCCGGCGCGAAGCGCGGCGGCGGCGCGGTGCGCGCGGCCGCGCCGGGCAGCGCGCGCACCGCCTGGGCCTCGCGCTTCGCCTCGCGCGCAGCCTGCAGCCGCAGGTGGATGCGCGACATCGTGCGCTCGATGCCCGCAGCGTCCTTCTCCGGCGCCAGCTGTTGCAGGCTCTGCGCGCTGGGCAGCTCGACGTTGATGGACAGCCGGTCCGCGTAGCGCCCGGCGCGCTCCACCAGCTCGGGCGATGCGTCGGGAATGGTCTTCAGGTGGATGTAGCCCTTGAAATGCTCGTCCTCGCGCAGCCGGCGGGCCACCTCGATGACCTGCTCCATCGTGTAGTCGGGCGTGCGGATGATGCCGCTGGACAGGAACAGCCCCTCGATGACGTTGCGCCGGTAGAACGACAGCGTCAGCTGCACCACCTCGTCGATGCTGAAGCGCGCGCGCTTCACGTCGCTGCTCTTGCGGTTGATGCAGTACAGGCAGTCGTAGACGCACCAGTTCGTCAGCAGCACCTTGAGCAGCGACACGCAGCGCCCGTCCGGCGTGTAGGCGTGGCAGATGCCGTTGCTGGTGGATCCCAGGCTCTTGCCGTCGCGGGAGTTGCGCTTCTCGGTGCCGCTGCTCGCGCAGGAGGCGTCGTATTTGGCCGCGTCGGCCAGGATGGCGAGCTTGTCCTGAACTTCCATGCGGATACTGTAATTGCATACAGCACCGCGAGATGACCCAAGGTGTATCCGGCGCGCCGTCCTACGCCCCGGGTCGGGCCGGCTTCCTAGAGTGCGACGCCAACTGCCGAATCCGGCGAGCCAGGAGTTCCCATGCCCAAGCGCCCCTCCCCCGACCTCCCGCCCCCGGCCCGCCCCGGCACCGGCGGCGAACTGCACCACACGGCGGGCGGCACGCACCCGCCGCTGACGACCAACCAGGGCCTGCCGGTCACGAACAACCAGACCTCGCTGAAGGCCGGCGCGCGCGGCCCGACGCTGCTGGAAGACTTCATCCTGCGCGAGAAGATCACGCACTTCGACCACGAGCGCATTCCCGAACGCATCGTGCATGCGCGCGGCTCGGCGGCGCATGGCGTGTTCGAGCTGCACACGTCGCTGGCCAAGGTCACGACCGCGCGCGTGCTGACCGAGGTGGGCGTGAAGACGCCGGTGTTCACCCGCTTCTCGACGGTGGCCGGCGGTGCCGGCTCGGTGGACACGCCGCGCGACGTGCGCGGCTTCGCGGTCAAGTTCTACACGCCCGAGGGCAACTGGGACCTGGTGGGCAACAACATCCCGGTGTTCTTCATCCAGGACGCGATGAAGTTCCCCGACCTCATCCACGCCGTGAAGATGGAGCCGGACCGCGGCTTCCCGCAGGCCGCCTCGGCGCACGACACGTTCTGGGACTTCATCTCGCTGATGCCCGAGAGCCTGCACATGGTGATGTGGGCCATGAGCGACCGCACGCTGCCACGCTCGCTGCGCTTCATGGAGGGCTTCGGCATCCACAGCTTCCGGCTCGTGGACGCGCGGGGCCGCAGCAGCTTCGTCAAGTTCCACTGGCGCCCGGTGCTGGGCCTGCAGAGCACGCTGTGGGACGAGGCCGTGCAGCTGGCCGGCGCCGACCCCGACGCGCACCGCCGCGACCTGTGGACGGCCATCGAGGACGGCCGCTTCCCCGCCTGGGACCTGGCCGTGCAGCTGTTCACCGAGGCCGACGCCGCAGCCTTCCCGTTCGACCACCTGGACCCCACCAAGCTCATCCCCGAGGACCTGGTGCCGCTGCAGGTCATCGGCCGCATGACGCTGAACCGCAACCCGGCCAACCATTTCGCCGAGAACGAGCAGGTCGCCTACTGCCCCGCCAACCTGCCGCCGGGCGTGGACTTCTCCAACGACCCGCTGCTGCAGGGCCGCCTCTTCAGCTACCTGGACACGCAGCTGTCGCGACTGGGCACGCCCAACTTCGACCAGCTGCCCATCAACGCGCCCAAGTGCCCGTTCCACACGCAGACCCGCGACGGCCACATGCAGACCCGCGTGCCCACCGGCCGCGTGGCCTACGAGCCCAGCAGCCTGCAGCCCGACGCGCCTTACGAGGCGCCGCGCGGCTTTGCGAGCGTGGCGGCGCCCGGCGAACCGGACGCCAAGGGCCGCGTGCGGCCGGAGAGCTTTGCCGACCACTACAGCCAGGCGCGCCAGTTCTTCCACAGCCAGAACGCGCTGGAGCAGGCCCACATTGCCGCCGCGCTGGTGTTCGAGCTGAGCAAGGTGGAGACGCCCGCGGTGCGCGAGCGCATGGTGGGCCATCTGCGCGTGGTGGATGCCGACCTGGCGCGGCGCGTCGCCACCGGGCTGGGCCTGACCGCGCTGCCGCCGGCCGCCAGGCCCGCCGTGCCGGTGCAGGATCTGCCGCCCTCGCCGGCGCTGGGCCTGATCGACAAGACGCCGCCCTCGCTGCAGGACCGCTGCGTCGCCATCGTCTACAGCGACGACTCCGACGCGCGCCGCCTGGCCGCCGTGGACAAGGCGCTGCGCAAGGCCGGCGCCAAGGTGCAGAAGCTGGCGCCGCGCATCGGCGGCGCCACGCTCAGCGACGGCACGCACCAGCCGGCCGACGCCCGGCTGGCCGGCAGCCCGGCGGCGGCGTTCGACGCGGTCGCGCTGGTGCTGTCGTCCGCGGCCGCGCAGCAGCTCGCGCAGGACGACACCGCAGCCACCTTCGTGCGCCAGGCCTATGCCCACCTGAAGGCCATCGGCCACGACGACGGCGGCCAGATGCTCGTGGAGGCGCTGCACCTCGTGGCGGACGACAGCGTCTGCGCACTGGACGGCAAGGCGCAGGCCTTCGTCGCGGCGGCCGCCACGCGGCAGTGGGACCGCGAGGAGCGCATCCACCCGCTGCCCTGACGGCCCCGTCGTCATCGGCCTTTCACGCGGCGCCGCCACAGTGCGGCGCCCGTGCATGCCACGACCTCCCCCACCGCCGCGCCTGGCCGCGCCGCCGCGCTGCCACCGGGCTTCGGCCTCGTCATCGGCGCACAGTTCGCATCGGCGCTGGCCGACAACGCGCTGCTCATCGTCGCCATCGCGCTGCTGATCGAGCAGGGCTTCGCGCCCTGGTGGGCGCCGCTGCTGAAGGTGGGCTTCATGGCCGCCTACGTGGTGCTGGCACCGTGGGTGGGGCCGCTGGCCGACGCCTTCGCCAAGGGCCGCGTGATGGCGGCCATGAACCTCGTCAAGATCGCCGGTCTGGCGCTGATGGTGCTGGGCCTGCACCCGGTGGCCGCGCTGGCCGTCGTGGGCCTGGGCGCGGCGGCCTATGCGCCGGCCAAGTACGGTCTCATCACCGAGCTGGCCGCGCCCGAGGCGCTGGTGAAGGCCAATGGCTGGATCGAGATCACCGTCGTGTCGGCCGCGCTGCTGGGCGCGGTGCTGGGCGGTCTGCTGGTGAGCCCGCTGTGGCTGGGCTCGCCGCTGGCCTTCCACTGCGACGGCTGGAACCTGCCGGCCGACAAGCTGACCGGCTCGCTGGCCGCGCTGCTGCTGATCTATGCGCTGAGCAGCGCGCTGAACGCCGGCATTCCCGACAGCGGCCGGCGCCAGCGCAGCGCGTCGCACGACGCCGCGGCGCTGCTGCGCGAATTCCGCGCCGCCAACCGCACGCTGTGGCGCGACCGCGAGGGCGGCCTGTCGCTGGCCGCGACGACGCTGTTCTGGGGCGTGGGCGCGACGCTGCAGTTCGCCGTGCTGCGCTGGGCCGGCGAGGCGCTGGCGCTGCCGCTGAGCCAGGCGGCCTACCTGCAGGCGGCGGTGGCGGTGGGCGTCATCGCCGGTGCCGGCGCGGCCGGCCGCTGGCTGGCGCTGCACCAGGCGCGGCACGGGCTGTGGGCCGGCGTGGCGCTGGGGCTGCTGATGCCGGTGGTCGCGCAGATCCACGACGTCGCGCTGGCCGCCGCCGTGCTGGGCCTGGTGGGCGCCGTGGGCGGCGCGATGGTGGTGCCGCTGAACGCGCTGCTGCAGCACCGCGGCGCCACGCTGCTGAGCGCGGGGCGCTCCATCGCCGTGCAGGGCTTCAACGAGAACCTCAGCGTGCTGGCGATGCTGGCCGTCTACGCGGGCTGCGAGGCCGCAGGCGTGCCGATCGGCGTGACGCTGAGCGGGCTGGGCGTGCTGGTGGCGGCGGCCATCCTGGCGCTGATCGGCCTGGACCGGCGCTCGCGCCGCTGACGCGCGCCGCCCGCGTCAGTGAACGGCCGCGCTGCCGCCGCGCGCGGCGGCGAGCTCCTTCTCGGCCGCCGCACGCGGGTCATCGCTGTCGAGCACGCGCGGCAGCGCCAGCGCCAGGCGCTGCGCGTCCGAGCGCAGCACGCGCTGCTTCACGGCCGGAATCTGGGACGGGTGCATGGAGAAGCTGCGCAGCCCCATCGCGAGCAGCAGCTCGGTGAAGTCGGGGTCGCCGGCCATCTCGCCGCAGACGCTGACGCCCTTGCCCGCCGCGCGGGCCTGCGCGATGGACTGCGAGATCAGCTGCAGCACGGCCGGGTGCCAGGGGTCGTAGAGGTGGGCCACGGCCTCGTCGGCGCGGTCGATGGCCAACGTGTACTGGATCAGGTCGTTGGTGCCGATGGAGACAAAGTCCACGTGGCGCAGCAGCAGCGGCAGCATGACGGCGGCGGCGGGGATCTCGATCATGACGCCCAGCTCCACGCGCGTGTACGCGTGGCCGGCGTCGGTCAGCTGCTGCTGCACCTTGCGCAGCGTCTCGATGATCTGCCGCACCTCGGCCAGGTGGGCCACCATCGGGATCAGCAGCCGCACCTTGCCGAAGGCGCTGGCCCGGTAGATGGCGCGCAGCTGCTGGCGGAACATGCTGGGCTCGGCCAGGCTCCAGCGGATGGCGCGCAGGCCCATGGCCGGGTTCAGCACATGCTCGTGGCGCAGCTCGGAGACGCTGAGACGGTCCAGCGGCTTGTCGGCGCCGATATCGACGGTGCGTATCGTCACCGGCATGCCCTTCATCGCCTCGACGGCAGCCTTGTAGGCGACGAACTGCTCCTCCTCGCTGGGCAGCTCGCCGTCGCGGTTCATGAACAGGAACTCGCTGCGGAACAGCCCCACGCCGGTGGCACCGGCGCCGACGGCGGCCTCGGCGTCGGCCGGCAGCTCGATGTTGGCGTGCAGCTCGATGTGCTCGCCGTCCAGCGTGACGGCCGGCGTGTGCCGCAGCCGCGCCAGGCGGGCGCGCTCCAGCTCGCTCTGGCGCTGGCGGAAGCGGTACTCCTCCAGCACGATGGGCGACGGGTTGACGATGACGGTGCCGGCGTCACCGTCGATGATGACCCAGTCGTCCTGCATGATGAGGCGCGACGCCTCGCGGGTGCCGACCACCGCCGGGATGTCCATGCTGCGGGCGACGATGGCCGTGTGCGAGGTCTTGCCGCCGATGTCGGTGATGAAGCCGCGGAACACGCTGCGCTTGAACTGGATCATGTCGGCCGGCGAGATGTCGGCGGCCACCAGCAGCAGCGGGTCCTCGCCGCCGAAGTCGCGCGCGGTGACGGGCACGGCGCCGCCGCCCTCCTCGTGCGTCAGCGCCCCCAGCACGCGCTCGACGACCTGCTCCAGGTCGGCCTTGCGCTCACGCAGGTAGTCGTCCTCCATCTCGTCGAACTGGCGCGCCAGCACCTCCAGCTGGGCCGACAGCGCCCACTCGGCGTTGTAGTGGCGATCGACGATCCACTGCGCGGCGCTGCCGGTCAGCGCCTCGTCGTGCAGCAGCATCAGGTGCACGTCCAGCAGCGCGGCCAGCTCGTGCGGCGCGTCGTCGGGCAGTTCGTCCTTCAGCGTCTGCAGCTCGCGCGCGACGGCATCACGGCCACGCAGCAGGCGGGCGATCTCGGACTGGATCTGATCCGGCGCAACGAAATAGTGCGCCACGTCGACACGGCTGGACGCCACCAGCACCGCGCGGCCGATGGCCACGCCACGCGAGACCGCAATGCCGAACACCTGGAAACTCATCAGCAGCGCCCTTTCGCAGATCGAGCGGCCAATGTAGCCGCTCGCGCCGGCGCCGGGCGTCATGGTTTTTTCATAGGACCTTCACCGCTGCGTCAAGCCGGCCGCCCAGCATGGCGGCATGAACCGCAGCCAAATCGTCACGCAGGCGCTGACGCACGCCCCCGCCCTGCACCGCGCCGAGCGCGCCACGCCCACCCGCCTCACCGTGAGCTGGGCCGCCAGCGAGTCCGAGGTCCGCGAGGCGCAGGCACTGCGCTACCAGGTCTTCGCCGTCGAGATGGGCGCCCGCCTGCCGACGCCTCGCCATGCGCCGGCCGGGCTGGACGTGGACCTGTTCGACGCCTACTGCGAGCACCTGCTGGTGCGCGCGGCCGGTGAGGACGGCGAGCCCGGCCCCGTCGTCGGCACCTACCGCGTGCTGACGCCGGCGGCGGCCAAGCGCGCCGGCGGCCTGTACAGCGACACCGAATTCGACCTGACCCGGCTGCGCAACCTGCGCTCACGCGTCGCCGAGATCGGCCGCTCCTGCGTGCACGCCGACCACCGCAGCGGCGGCGCCATCATTGCGCTGTGGGGCGCACTGGCCGAGTTCATGGCCCGCAACGGTCTGGACACCGTCATCGGCTGCGCCAGCGTCAGCATGCGCGATGGCGGCCATTTCGCGGCCAGCCTGTGGAAGCAGATCGCCGCGACCCACCTCGCGCCCATCGACTGCCAGGTGCGCCCGCGCCTGCCGCTGCCCATCGCCCACCTGCGCCAGGACCTGGTGGTGGAGCCGCCGGCGCTGATCCGCGGCTACCTGCGCTGCGGCGCCAGGCTGATGGGCGAGCCCGCGTGGGACCCCGACTTCAACACCGCCGACCTGCCGCTGCTGCTGCGCACGGCGGACCTGCCGGCCCGTTTCAGGCGGCTGGCGGGCTGAGCCTGACCAGGCTCACTGCCCCTCGCCGAACTTGTCGTTGACCAGGGCGGTGATCGCGTCCTGCGCGGCCTGCTCGTCCTCGCCATCGGTCTCCAGCTCCACCGTGGCGCCCAGCCCGGCGGCCAGCATCATGACGCCCATGATGCTCTTGGCGTTCACGCGCCGGCCGTTGCGGCTCATGAAGACGTCGCACTTGAAGCTGCCGGCCAGCTTGGTCAGCTTGGCCGAGGCGCGCGCGTGGAGACCCAGCTTGTTGCTGATGGTGAGGGTGGAGGTGATCATTCGTCGGGGGGCAAGGGGGGCGTGGCGACGATGCCGGTGACCGCGCCCTGCATGGCCCGGCGGGCCAGCTCGGTCAAGGGCTTCTGGCTGGCGTAGCACAGCGTGCGCCACAGCATGGGCACGCTGACGCCGGTGAGCACCTGCACCCGCTCGCCCGCCAGGCGCTGGGCGCCGTTGCAGGGCGTGGCGCCGAAGACGTCGGTCAGCACCAGCCACTCGGGCTGGCCGGCCTGGGCCATCAGCGCACGGGCGGCCGCTTCGACATCCTCGGCGCACTGGCCGGGATGCACGTCCAGCACCGCCAACGTCGGCGCGCAGTCGGGAAAGGTGTGCTCGGCCACCTGCCGCAGCGCGGAGGCCAGCGGCGCGTGGGCGATCACGAGCAGGTTGGGCATGGGGCGCGATGTTAGCGGGCGGGCTCGACGCGCAGCCCGGCGATGAACGCTTCCCATGCCGGCGCGTCGTCCCGCGCGCCCGACATCACCGCCTGGTAGACCCGGCCGCCATGCGCAAACACCGCCACGCGGGTGGCCGCGCCGTCGCCGCCCAGGCGGTGCTGGCCCGCCTCGGGCAGCGGCGTCATGCCGGCCACCTGCAGCGGCTGCGCCGGTGGCAGCGGCTGGCCCAGCTTGGCGGCCAGCGCCTGCGCCATGGCCTTCAGCGCGGCGCCGGCCTGCGCGGCGTCCGGCGTGTCGGCCCACGACAGCGCAAAGCGGCTGCCGGCCGCCTCGCACTGCACCAGCCCCATGCCGGCGCGCTGCTCGACGTCGGGCTTGCACGGGAACAGCGCCACCGCACCCGACTGCGCCGGCCGCACCTCGCGCCAGTTCAACGCCGGCTGGCAGGCGGCCAGCAGGCCGAGCATTAGGGCAAATCCGGCGACGAAGCGATGAGGCATCGCCGAATTATCGACAGCCGCCCCCTGACAATTCCGTGATGCAAAAACTGCCAACTCCACAAGCGCTGGCGGGCGTGCGCGTGCTGGACCTCTCACGCGTGCTGGCCGGCCCCTGGTGCACCCAGACGCTGGCCGACCTCGGCGCCGACGTCATCAAGATCGAACGCCCCGGCAGCGGGGACGACACGCGCGCCTGGGGGCCGCCCTATCTGAAGGACGCCGACGGCCAGGACACGTCCGAGGCCGCCTACTTCCTCGGCGCCAACCGCAACAAGCGCTCGCTGGCGGTGGACCTGGCCACGCCCGAGGGTCAGGCCATCGTGCGCAAGCTGGCCGGCCAGGTGGACGTGCTGGTGGAGAACTTCAAGGTGGGCGACCTGGCCCGCTACGGGCTGGACGCGCCAAGCCTGCTGGCCGAGCACCCCGGCCTGGTGATCTGCTCCATCACCGGCTTCGGCCAGACGGGCCCCTATGCCGAGCGCGCCGGCTACGACTACGCCGTGCAGGGCATGGGCGGGCTGATGAGCGTGACCGGCGAGCGCGACGACCTGCCCGGCGGCGGCCCGCAGAAGGTCGGCGTGGCCGTGGCCGACCTGTTCACCGGCATGTACGCCACCGTCGCCATCCTGGCCGCGCTGCGCCACCGCGACGCCACCGGCCAGGGCCAGGTCATCGACATGGCCTTGTTCGACACGCAGCTGGCGATGCTCGCCAACCTGGGCAGCAACTACCTGTGCAGCGGCAAGGCGCCCGGCCGCATGGGCAATGCGCACCAGAACATCGTGCCCTACCAGGTGTTCGAGGCCAGCGACGGCCACCTGATCCTGGCCGTCGGCAACGACCGCCAGTTCGCCAAGTTCTGCGACATCGCCGGCCACCCAGCCTGGGCGACGGACCCGCGCTTCGCCACCAACGCCGAACGGGTGCGCCACCGCGCCGTGCTGGTGCCGCTGCTGGAGGACGCCATCCGCCAGCGCCCGCGCAACGACTGGCTGGCCGCGCTGGAGGCGGCCAAGGTGCCCTGCGGCTCCATCAACTCCATCGCCGAGGCGCTGGCCGACCCTCAGGCGCAGGCGCGCGGCGCCGTCGTCGGGCTGGAGCACCCGCTGACGCCCGGTCTGCGCCTGGTGGCCAGTCCCATGAAGCTGTCGGCCACGCCGGTGCAGTACCGGCACGCGCCGCCGCTGCTGGGCCAGCACAGCGACGAACTGCTGCGCGAGGCCGGCTGCAGCGCCGACGACATCGCCGCCTGGCGGGCCGCCGGCGTCATCGCCTGAGTGCGGGCATGGCTGTTGCGAGGGTAAGCCCACCCCTGAACCAAGGGTTTCCACCCGGCTGGGGGATGGAGAAAGGGGCGCCCAGTCCCCAGCATGCGCTTTCATACCGCGGTGGGCCTACAACCTAGAACCATCTGCCGCGGATCTGTATTCCCGGGGTCATGTCCACACCGCCTTCTTCAGCGCCAGTCAGCGCCGCCAACGATGTCATGCCTGAGCCCACGCCAGTGCAGTGGGCCGACATCGTCCAGCAACTGGGCGCCGAGATCGCCGGCCCGCTGAGCGCGGCGCTGGAGCAGATCCAGAACCTCGCCGCCACCGGCCAGATCGACCGCCGCGGCCTGCGCCTGCTGCGCCGCAGCGTCGACGACGCGCGCACCGCCGGCATGCTGGGCCAGCAGCTGGCCCGGCTGGCCTCCGGCCGGCTGCGCCTGAACCGCGAGCGCCAGCACCTGTCGCAGATGCTGCGCAGCGTGCTGGCCCAGCGCAGCCGCGAGACGCAGGCGCGCGGCGTGCAGGTGCGTCAGGCGCTGAAGCCGGTGGAAATCTGGGCCGACGGTGCGCTGCTGTTCGCGCTGCTGAACGCACTGATGGACTGGGCGCTGGCCAACACGCACTCCTCCGTCGACCTGCGGCTGGACCTGACGCCCTGGCCCGTGAAGGCGCGCCTGTCCTGCCGCTTCGCCCACCGCTCGCTGGAGCTGCTGGGCGAGGCGCCCGAGCCGCAGGCCGCGTCGACGGGGTTGGATTCATTGGCCTGGAGGCTGCTGGAGCAGACCGCCCTCACGCTGGGCGTGCTGCCGCTGCGCGAGCAGGAGGCCGGCATCACGCTGCTGACGCTGGAGTTCAACCAGCTCGCCCCCGAAGAGGCGCCGCCGCCCGACAGCACCCACGCCAAGCTGGAAGCCGAGGCCGAGCGGCTGGGCGGCAACTCGCGGCCGCTGGCCGGCTGCCAGGTGCTGATCCTGGCCGCGCACCGCGAGCTGCGCGCCGAGGCGCAGGCGTCGCTGCGCCACATGGGCATGCTGGTGGACGCCGTCGGCAGCGTGGCCGAGGCCGAGCAGTTCTGCCGCGAAGGCCTGCCTCATGTGCTGCTGTTCGACGCGGCGCTGATGGACGAGGCGCTGCTGCAGCTCATCGCCGGCATCAGCCGCGACGCGCCGGACTTCGCCTTCGTCGAGATGTTCGACGGCGAGCACCGCACCCAGCTGTCCACCGCCACCAGCGACGGCGTGGCCCGCATCTCGCGCCGCCACCTGGCCGACGCGCTGCCGTCGCTGCTGATGTTCGAGCTGTCGCGTCGGAATTGACCGGCCTTCTTAGAATGCGGCGATGCTGACCCGCCGCCTCCTCGCCGCCCTCTGCTTTGCCGCGCTGGCCGGCTGCGCCAAGGAGCCGGCGCCCACCGTGAACTACGTGCTGCTGGACGGCAGCAAGGCCAGCTCGCAGCAGTGGGCCGGCAAGGTCATGCTGGTGAACTTCTGGGCCACCAGCTGTGCGACCTGCGTGAAGGAGATGCCGCAGATCATCGCCACGCACGGCAAGTTCAAGGACCGCGGCTTCGACACGCTGGCGGTCGCCATGAGCTACGACCCGCCGGCCTTCGTCGCCCGCTTCGCCGAGACGCGCAAGCTGCCGTTCGGCGTCGCCATCGACAACACCGGCGCCGTGGCCAACGCCTTCGGCCCGGTGCAGATGACGCCGACGACCTTCCTCATCAACAAGCGCGGCGAGATCGTCAAGCGCTACGTCGGCGAGCCCGATTTCGCCGCGTTGCACGGCTTGATCGAGCAGCTGCTGAACGAGGCTTAGGCCGCCGTCGGGTTCAGCACGCCGTGGGCCTGCTGGTCCGCGTGGTAGCTGGAACGCACCATGGCACCCACGGCGGCGTGCGTGAAGCCCAGCTCGTAGGCTTCCTTCTCGAACTGCTTGAAGGCGTCGGGCGTCACGTAGCGGCGCACCGGCAGGTGGTGGCCCGACGGGGCCAGGTACTGGCCGATGGTGATCATGTCGATGTTGTGCGCGCGCATGTCGCGCATCACCTGGCGGATCTCGTCGTCGGTCTCGCCCAGGCCCACCATGATGCCGCTCTTGGTCGGCACGCCCGGCACTTCTTCCTTGAAGCGCTTCAGCAGGTTCAGGCTGAACTCGTAGTCGGAGCCCGGGCGCGCTTCCTTGTACAGGCGCGGCGCGGTTTCCAGGTTGTGGTTCATCACGTCCGGCGGCGCGGCCTTCAGGATGTTCAGCGCGCGGTCGGCGCGGCCGCGGAAGTCGGGCACCAGCACCTCGATCTGCGTCGTCGGGCTCAGCTCGCGCGTCTTGGTGATGCACTCGGCGAAGTGCGCCGCGCCGCCGTCCTTGAGGTCGTCACGGTCGACGCTGGTGATGACGACGTACTTCAGCTTCAGCGCCGCGATGGTCTTGGCCAGGTTCAGCGGCTCGTTCACGTCCAGCGGGTCCGGGCGGCCGTGGCCCACGTCGCAGAACGGGCAGCGGCGCGTGCACTTGTCGCCCATGATCATGAACGTGGCCGTGCCCTTGCCGAAGCACTCGCCGATGTTGGGGCAGGAGGCTTCCTCGCAGACCGTGTGCAACTTGTGCTCGCGCAGGATCTGCTTGATCTCGTAGAAGCGGGTGCTGGGCGAGCCGGCCTTCACCCGGATCCAGTCGGGCTTCTTCAGCACCTCGGCCGGCACGATCTTGATCGGGATGCGCGAAGTCTTGGCCTCGGCTTTTTGCTTCACGCTCGGGTCGTAGGTCGTGTCCGTCATGGTCAGGGAGTCAACTGGGCCGAGAGGCGCTCGGCGAGCCGGCCGGCCGCGGTGGGCCAGTCCGTGAAAACCCCGATTTTATCGAGGGATGTGGTTTCCAGGCCGGGGTAGCCGCAAGGGTTGATGCGCTGGAAGGGTTCCAGGTCCATCGCGACGTTCAGCGCCAGGCCGTGAAACGTGCAGTGGCGGTTGACCTTGATGCCCAAAGCGGCAATCTTGGCCAGCCCCTCGAACGCGTTCGCCGGGTCCACCGGACCGGCCGGCGCGGCATGGCCGCCGGGGTCGGCCGGGCGCACGTAGATGCCCGGCGCGCCGGCCACACGCAGGCCGGTCACGCCGTAGCTGTCCAGCACCTGGATCAGCGCGGTCTCCAGGCGGAACACGTACTCCTTCACGTAGATGCCCAGCCGCCGCAGGTCGATGAGCGGGTAGGCCGTCACCTGGCCGGGGCCGTGGTACGTGACCTGGCCCCCGCGCTCGGTGGGCACGACCGGGATGTCGCCCGGCAGCAGCAGGTGCTCGGGCCTGCCCGCGATGCCTTGCGTGAAGGTGGGCGGGTGCTCGCAGAGCCAGAGTTCATCCGGCGTGTCCGCATTCCGCGTCGCCGTGAAGGCGCGCATGGCCTCCAGCGTGGGCAGGTATTCCACCGGCCCCAGGGTCTTGACGATCATGCGCGGCATCATAGGGACGCCCCGTAAGCCTTTGCCGTCGCTGGCCGACTCACGCCGATGAAGATCCCGCTGATTGCCCTGCTGCTCACCACCTCGCTGGCCCAGGCCGCGCCGATCGACGACGCCATCGCCGCGTATGAAGACGGCCGGTTGAGCGTCGCCGCGAAGGGCTTCACCGCAGCCGCCCGGCGCGGCGAGGCGCTGGGCCAGTTCAACCTGGCCATGATGCATCTGCGCCGCGAGCTGCCCGGCGCGACCGATGCGCAGGCCTGGCGCTGGCTGCAGCGCGCCGCGGCGCAGAAGTTCGCACTGGCCGAGAACGCGCTCGGCGAAATGATCGAGCAGGGCCGCCATGGCAAGCCCGACACCGCGGCGGCGTGCGACTGGTTCGAGCGCGCCGCCGGGCATGGCCATGCCGACGCCGCCCAGGACATCGCCACCTGCTTCTACCTGGGCCGCGGCCGGCCGCAGGACATGACCCAAGCGCATCGCTGGTACCTGGACGCCGCCAAGGCCGGTGACGTCGGCGCGCAGTACCTCGTCGCGTCGATGTTCGAGACCGGGCTGGGCGTGGACGCGGACGCGCGGCTGGCGCGCTACTGGTACGAGGTGGCGGCGAAGAACGGGGATGTGGCCGCCAAGGCCAAGCTCAAGGCGCTGCAGGACGCCGACGCGGCCAGCTGATCAGAGCACCACCTTGACCATCGGATGCGTCGTCAGCGTCCGGTAGATCTCGTCCAGCTGCTCGCGGCTGGTAGCGGTGATGGTGATGGTCAGGCCCAGGTAGTTGCCGCCCTTGCTGGGGCGCTGCTCGATGGTGGCCGCGTCGAAGCCGGGGTCGAACTGGCGCGCGACGTGGGTGATGGCCTCGATGAACCCCTCGACGTGCGCGCCCATCACCTTGATGGGGAACTGCGACGGGTACTCGATGAGCGACTGCTCGGGCGGGATGTCGGGGGGCAGGTTCATGGCTCGGGCCTAGGAACGGTGGTTGAGCGCGGCCGCAGGGGCTGCGATGGCGTGCGCTGGCAAGGCGCGACGACGCTGCGGGCTCGTGCCCGCGAGGAGGAGCAACGCCGCCAGCGTGCGCCATCGCAGGCCAGGCGGGCGTGCAGCGTTCTCACACCGGTGGTGAACGATGCCGTGGGGCGAACAGCGGATGAATGAAGTTGTTGCATGCGCTGGCAAGCGGTCAACCGCCGTTCCTGGGCCTCACTTGATCCACAGGCGGATGGAATCGAACGCGCGGCCGAAGAGGCCGGACACGGGCACGGCCTCCTGCACGATCAGCGGCACCTCGGCCACCGGCGCGCCGGCCGTCGTCGTCACGCGCAGCGTGCCCACGCGCTGGCCCTTGTTCAGCGGCGCGACCAGCGGGTCGGTGTGCTCGACCTGGGTCTGCAGCTTGCTGCCATCGCCGCGCGGCACGGCGACGAAGACGGCATCAGCAGCGCCCAGCTTGACCTCCTTGGACTCGCCCTTCCAGACCGGCACGGTCTTGATGGCTTTGCCGGCATCGAAGATCTTGACGGCGTCGTAGGCGGTGTAGCCCCAGTTCAGCAGCTTCTGGCTTTCGCTGGCGCGCGCGTCCTTGGAGCTGGTGCCCATGACGACGCTCAGCAGCCGGCGCTTGCCGTTCGGGAACTCGCGGTTGGCGCTGGCCACCAGGCAGTAGCCGGCGGCTTCGGTGTAGCCGGTCTTCATGCCGTCCACGGTGGGGTCGCGGCGCAGCAGCAGGTTGCGGTTGTCCTGGCGGATCTTGTTGAAGGTGTAGTCGCGCTGCGAGTAGTAGCCGTAGTGCTCGGGGAAGTCCGCAATGATGCGGGCGGCGATGGTGGCGATGTCGCGCGCACTGGACTTGTGGCCCGGCTCGCTCATGCCGGTCACGTTCTTGAACTCGGTGTTCTTCAGGCCCCAGGCCTGGGCCTGGCGGTTCATCAGCTGCACGAAGCCCTCGACGCTGCCGGCCACGCCCTCCGCCAGCGCCACGGCAGCATCGTTGCCGCTCTGGATGATCAGGCCGCGCAGCAGCTCATCGACCTTGGGCGTCATCGTCGTGTCGATGAACATCAGCGACGGATCGCCCTTGCGCTCGTCCCAGGCGCGCTTGGAGACGGGCAGCGTCTGGTCCAGCGTGAGCTTCTTGTCGCGCAGCGCGTTGAAGACGACATAGGCCGTCATCAGCTTGGTCAGCGACGCCGGGTCCTGCGGCGTGTCGGCATCGCGCTCGGCCAGTGTCTTGTGGGCCGAGAGATCGATCAGCACGTAGTTGCGCGCGGCGATCTCGGGGGGTTGCGGGGCTTGGGCCCAAACGGTCAGCGAGGACGTCGCCAGCACCGCGGCGAGAAAGGAAGCCAGCAGTCGTTTCATCAATTCAGTTCAGGCACGCGCCGGGTCGAACGCGCGCACCACCAGGGACTTGAGCAGCGGCAGCTGCCCATGGAAGAAATGGCCCACGCCGGGGACGACGGTGACGGGCAGGCTCTGCGGCCGCGCCCAGTCGAGCACGGACGACAGCGGCACCACGTCGTCGACCTCGCCGTGGATGACCACGGTGTCGGCCGGCACGGGCGCGGTGTCGAAGCGACTGGTGGCGGGGCCCACCAGCACGAGCCGCTGCGCGGCCGGCTCCACGCGCTGCGCGGCGCGCGACGCGACAAAGCCGCCGAAGGAGAAGCCCGACAGGATCAGTGCGTCGCCGGGCGCATGCACGGCGGCCAGCACGGCCAGCGCATCGTCCACCTCGCCACGGCCCTCGTCCCAGCCGCCTTCCGACTTGCCGATGCCACGGAAGTTGAAGCGCACGGCACGCCAGCCCAGCTGCAGAAAGGCACGGGCCAGCGTCTGCACGACCTTGTTGTCCATCGTGCCGCCCTGCGTCGGGTTGGGGTGGCAGATCAGCGCGGTGCCCAGCGGCGCGGCGCCGCCCGGCGGCAGGTCGATGGCGACCTCGATCTGGCCGGCCGGGCCGGGCACGAGGCGTTTCTCGGTCTGCGCGTTCATCGGCCGACGGATTCCGGCAGCACCAGGCGCTCGACGACCTTGCCGTCGCGCAGATGGCTCTCGACGATCTCGTCGATGTCGCTCTGGTCCACCCACGAGTACCAGACGGCCTCGGGATACACGACGGCGACGGGGCCGCCCGCACAGCGGTCCAGGCAGCCGGCCTTGTTGACGCGGACGCCGTCCTTGCCGGCCAGGCCCAGTTGCTTCACGCGGGACTTGCAGTGGTCGAAGGCGCCTTGCGCGTCATGGTCGGCACAGCTGGCCTCGCCATTGGCGCGCTGGTTCAGGCAGAAGAAGACGTGGCGCTGGTAGTAACTCATCGCGATCGATTCTCTCTCACTGTGATTTCTGCACGAGCCGCGCGGCGAGCCAGATCAGGGCGACGAAGGGCCAGGTCCAGGCCACCCAGCGCGTCAGCCCGTACAGGTTGACGAAGCGGCCATGCTCCCAGGCCTGCAGGTTCAGCGCCAGGTAGGGGTCACTGGGCGCCACGCTGATGAGGCCCACCAGCGCGCACAGCACGAACAGCCCCAGCGCCGCCGCAACGCGCGACGGCAGCAGGCAGGCCAGCACCGACAGCACCAGCCCCAGGCCCACGCCGGGCCGGGTGGCGTCGCTGAGCCAGGCCCAGGCGTGATCGGGCCCGAAGGCCATCGCCGTGGCGGTGGCGGTGGCCAGCAGCCCCAGCAACACCGCGCCGCCGGCCAGCACCACGCGGCGCAGCCCGGGGTGCGCGACCGCGATCATCAGCAGCACCGGCGCCACCAGCCCCAGCCCGATGGCCAGCGCCTGCAGGCCCGGCGGCAGTTCATGCTCCACCGTGACCGCGTCGCCCCAATCCAGCGCCCAGGGCGTGCCGTCCAGCGCCTCCAGCAGCGTCTCGCGCCACCAGGGCAGCCACTGCCCCAGGCCGAACGGCAGCGGCGTGGGGTACAGCAGCGCCACCGGCCACAGCGCCAGCAGGGCCAGCGCCGGTGCGCTGCTGCTGCCGAACCAGTGGTCGCGCATGTCCTCCCAGCGCCGCAGGCCGCCCACCGCGTGCAGCAGCAGCCCCAGCACGGCGCCCGCGCTGCTGCCCGCCGAATTCAGCGCCCAGTCTGACAGCGACGGCACGCGCCCCGGCAGGAAGAACTGCAGCGTCTCCATCGCCAGCGACAGCAGCGGCCCGGGCAGGAAACCCAGCAGCAGCCCGCCCCGCAGCCCCCAGCCCGAGCGCATCGCCGCCGCGAAACCCAGCAGGCCCAGCGGGATGTAGCCGATCAGGTTGGCTTCAAGGTCGTACGCAAAGAACCGCCGCGGCCACGGCAGGCTGAACAGCCACGGCCACCCCATGCCCGGCGGCCAGCGCCACGGGAAGAACGGGTAGAGGCTGGCGTAGACAACCAGCCCGATGTGGGCCAGCAGCAGCCAGGTGGCGGAACTCTGCCGTCGCGGCATCGGGGGGTCAGAAAGGTTTGACCGTCACCAGCACGACGATGGCGGCGAACAGCAGCACCGCCGTCTCGTTGTAGACGCGGAACCACTTGTGGCTGCGCCGGTTGGCCAGTTCCTCGAAGCCCCGCAGCAGGCGGCGGTTCATGTGGTGGTAGCCGATGGCGCCGAGCACCAGCAGCATCTTGGCGTGCAGCCAGTAGCCGCCGGCGAAGCGGCTGGCGCCCCAGCCCACCAGCACCCAGACACCCAGCAGCAGCGCCACGCCCATCAGGATGCTGCTGAAGCGGTGCAGCTTGTGCGCCATCAGCAGCAGGCGCTCGCGCTCGGCATGGCTGTCGGCCGGCACCATGGCCAGGTTCACGAAGATGCGCGGCAGGTAGAACAGGCCCGCAAACCACGCGGCGACAAAGACGATGTGAAAGGCTTTGACCCAGAGCATGGCGGCGATTATGGGCAGGGTTTCCACTGCCCATGCCGAGCCACCGAAAAGGCGCCGGCAATAAAAAAGGCCCCGGTAGAAACCGGGGCCGAGAAAGCCTTATCGCTGTCATCACGCTAAGGCTCCTGCTCAGGGAGGAAAAGCAGGGAACGACGACCTTGCGGCTATCATTCGCGGGCAAGTTTAGCGCGCTTGAGCGGTGGCGTCACGAATAAATGATGCCGGGATGTGTTGTCCATCACGCACCGGGCCGCATCCCCCGCCGTTTGAGGATCCGCCTTGGCCCGCTCACTTCTGACACCCGCCGCCTTCCCCGCCGCCCGGCCCCGCCGCCTGCGCCGCGACGCCTTCACCCGCGCACTGGTCCGCGAGCATTCGCTGCAGGCCAGCGACCTGATCCTGCCGGTGTTCGTGCACGAGGGCGACAACGTGGCCGCGCCCATCACGTCGATGCCGGGCGTGTCGCGCCTGAGCCTGGACCTGCTGCTGCGCACCGCCGACGAAGCCGTGCGGCTGGGCATCCCGGTCATCGCGCTGTTTCCGGCCATCGAGCCGCATCTGAAGACCGTGGACGGCTCGGAAGCCTTCAACCCTGACGGCCTGATTCCGCGCGCCGTGCGGGCGCTGAAGTCGCGCTTCCCGCAGCTGGGCGTGCTGACCGACGTGGCGCTGGACCCCTACACCAGCCACGGCCAGGACGGTCTGCCCGACGAGAGCGGCTACCTGATGAACGACGCGACCGTCGAGCTGCTGGTGCGCCAGGCGCTGACCCAGGCCGAGGCCGGCGCCGACATGGTGGGCCCCAGCGACATGATGGACGGCCGCATCGGCGCCATCCGCCAGGCCTTCGAGCGCGCCGGGCACATCCACACGCGCATCATGGCCTACAGCGTGAAGTACGCCAGCGGCTTCTACGGCCCGTTCCGCGACGCGGTCGGCTCCAAGAGCGCGCTGGGCAAGGCCGACAAGAAGACCTACTACGTCGACCCCGGCAACAGCAACGAGGCGCTGCGCGAAGTGGCGGCCGACCTGGCCGAGGGCGCGGACATGGTGATGGTCAAGCCCGGCATGCCGTACCTGGACGTCGTGCGCCGCGTGAAGGACGAGTTCGGCGTGCCGACCTTCGCCTACCAGGTCAGCGGCGAATACGCGATGCTGAAGGCCGCCGCAGCCAACGGCTGGCTGGACCACGACACCGTGATGATGGAGTCGCTGCTGGCCTTCAAGCGGGCCGGCGCCGACGGCGTGCTGACCTATTTCGCGCTGGACGCGGCCCGGCTGCTGAAGCAGGCCTGAGCCCCATGCGGGTGTTCCACATCCAGGCCGACAGCTTCACGGAGCTGCCGGCGCTGCCCGACACGCTGCCCGAGCGCGGCTTCCTGTGGCTGGGCTACGGGCGGCGCGAGTTCGAGGTGGGCGAGGCCGCGGTGCAGCAGGCGCTGTCGCGCTGGGGCTGCGGCAACATCGTCGACCTGCATGTGTCCGACCTGATCAACAACCAGCTGCCCTCGCACTTCGACTACACGTCCTGGTACGACATGCTGGTGTTCCGCCGCCTGGCCGCGGCGCCGGGCAGCCAGGACCTGTTCGTCGACGACGAGCACGGCACGCTGGCGTCGGCGCAGCGCGCGCTGCGCGCCATCGACACCAGCCCGGTGGGCTTCGCCGTCTTCGACCGCGTGCTGGTGACCGTGCACCCCACCGACTGCCAGGTGCGCGAGTTCTTCGCGCAGAAGCTGGACCGCCTCGTCGAAGGCCGCGACAAGGCGCCAGCGCGTGGCAGCGCCCGGCTGCCCGCCAGCCCGGCCGACCTGATGCTGCGCATGGTCAACCACATGGTGGACAGCTACCTGGAGCTGCGCCGGCTGCTGACGCGGCAGCTCGGCACGCTGCAGCGCGTGCTGCTGGACCAGAGCAGCGAGTTCGACGACTGGCCGCTGCTGCTGGAGAGCCGCGACGCGCTGCACCGGCTGGAAGACACCTGCGAGGACCAGCGCAGCGCCATCCAGGAATGGATAGACGCGCTGGACGAATGGCCCGTCGACGGCGACCCGCAGGTCACGCGCGAACGCGAGCTGCTGCGCGTGCGCTCGCGCGACGTGCTGGAGCATGTGGAGCGTGTGCTGACGCATGTGCGGCGGCTGGAGTCGTCGGCCGAATCGGCCGTGCAGATGCACTTCAGCGCGCTGGGCCACCGCACCAACAGCATCATGCGCACGCTGACGGTGCTGACCGCCATCTTCCTGCCGCTGAACCTCGTCACCGGCATCTTCGGCATGAACTTCGAGTGGATGCCGCTGATCAAGAACCCGAACGGCTTCTGGGAGTCCATCGCGCTGATCGGCGCGCTGGCCATGGGGCTGTGGCTGCTGTTCCGCAGCAAGCGCTACCTGAGCAGCCGCTAGCCGGCGATCAGCGCTGGTAGGGGTCGGCCACGCCCAGGCCGGCGAGGATCTCGGTCTCGCGCGCCTCCATGCACGCGGCCTCGTCGTCTTCCTCATGGTCATAGCCCTGCGCATGCAGCGTGCCGTGCACCAGCAGGTGGGCGTAGTGGTCCAGCAGCGGGATGCCCATCTCGGCGGCTTCCTTCTCCACCACCTCGGCGCAGATGACGAGGTCCGCGCCGACGACGGGCTCGTGCGCGTAGTCGAAGGTCAGCACGTTGGTCGCGTAGTCCTTGCCGCGGTACTCGCGGTTCAGCGCGCGGCCTTCCTCGGCGTCGACGATGCGCACGGCGATCTCGCCCGGCAGCTCCAGCGCCGCGCGGATGAAGCGCTGCACCTTGTGGCGCGGCAGCAGCGCGCGGTGGCGCGGATCGGCGAATTGCAGGGACAGGCTCAGTTCGGGACGGGGGCTCATGCTTCTCTCGCTTCGCGCTTGGCGCGCGCTTCATAGGCCTCGACGATGCGGGCCACCAGCGGGTGACGCACGACGTCCGCGCTGGTGAAGCGCGTCATCGCGATGCCCTTGACCTTGGCCAGCACACGCTCCGCGTCGATGAGGCCCGACATGACGCCGCGCGGCAGGTCGATCTGGCTGGTGTCGCCGGTGACGACGCAGCGGCTGCCGAAGCCGATGCGGGTCAGGAACATCTTCATCTGCTCGGGCGTGGTGTTCTGCGCCTCGTCGAGGATGACGAACGCGTGGTTCAGCGTGCGGCCGCGCATGAAGGCCAGCGGCGCCACTTCGAGCTGGCCCTTCTCGAAGGCCTTGGTCACGCGGTCGAAGCCCAGCAGGTCGTACAGCGCGTCGTACAGCGGGCGCAGGTAGGGGTCGACCTTCTGCGTCAGGTCACCCGGCAGGAAGCCCAGGCGCTCGCCGGCTTCCACAGCCGGGCGGGTCAGGATGATGCGCTGCACCGCGGCGCGCTCGAGCGCGTCCACCGCACAGGCCACGGCCAGGAACGTCTTGCCGGTGCCCGCCGGGCCGAGGCCGAAGGTGATGTCGTGCGACAGGATCTGCTGCAGGTACTGGTGCTGGCGCGGCGTGCGGGCGGACAGGTCGGCACGGCGCGTGCGCAGCACCAGTTGGCCATCGGCACCCGACTTGGCAGGCTCGGGCGCCTGGGCCTCCACCAGCGCCAGCTGCAGCGTCTCGGCGGTCAACGGCCGGCGGGCGCGCTCGTACAGCGCCTCCAGCAGCGATTGCGTCCGCTCGGCGGCGGCCTTGACGCCGTTGACGCGGAACTCGGCGTCGCGGCGCGTGATCTTCACGCCCAGCGCGGCCTCGATGTCCCGCAGATGCGAGTCCAGGCTGCCGCAGACGCGGGCCAGGCGGGTGTTGTCGACGGGTTCGAAGGCGAAGCGCAGGATCACAAGGTGACGGCAGAAAGAAGTGAACGCGGATTGTCGCTGGTGCATTCCCCGGCGCGGCAGGCACCGGGCCTCCCTCACAATGCCGGCCCATGATTGCCTTCACCGCGTCGAGGGTCCGCCAGCCTCGTCGCCTGCCCCCTGCCCTGTTCCTCGCCGCGGCGCTGTGCTGGCCCGCCGTGGCCCACGCCCAGACCCTGGCCGGCCCGGATTGGGCCGCCATCCTGCGCGGCTGGGTCGCCGCCATGCTGGCGCTGATGGCCACCATCGTCGGCCTCGTGGCCGGCCTGCACCACCGCGAGCGTGCGGCCAACTTCCTCGTCGGCATGATGCTGAGCTGGGTAGTGCTGCGCGCCGCCGGCGCGCCGGCCGCCGCCGGGCTGCGGCCACTGCTGATGACACTGCTGGTGCTGTGCGGCGTGCAGTACCTGCTGCGCCAGATGAACTGGAAGCGCAGCTGGATAGACCACGCGCTGCTGATCCAGTGCCTCATCGTGCCGGCCAGCCTGCTGCTGACGGGCGGTCAGGTGGGCGTGCTGCCGGCCGTGTGGAACGTCGTGCTGAGCCTGGAGTTGGTGGTGGCAATGGGATGGGCGCTGTGGCTGCGCCGGCTGCGCCTGCAGGCCGGCCCCGACGAGGCGCAGGCGCGCGAGTTCCGCCTGATGACGCTGCTGCTGCTGCCCACCATGCTGGCGTTGCTGGCCGAGCTGGCGCTGGCCCCCGTCAGCGAATCACTGTGGCTGACCGCCTCGCCCTGGCTGAGCCTGGCACTGCCGGTGCTGATGCTGGGCCTGGGCCTGCAGGTGGTGAACAACGTCGCGCATGCGCGCGTGGACGCCGAGAAGCGGGTTGCTGCCGTGGAACAGCGCATGGCCGACCGCATCGCCGACGTGGAGCGCACCCACAGCCAACTGGCCGAGCAGAAGCTGGAGCAGGTGACCGAGCGCGAGCGCAAGCGCATCGCGGCCGACCTGCACGATGACCTGGGCGCCAAGCTGCTGACCATCGTGCACACCAGCGAGTCGGACCGCATCTCGACGCTGGCCCGCGAGGCGCTGGAAGAGATGCGGCTGTCCGTGCGCGGCCTGACCGGCAAGCCGGTGCACCTCATCGACGCGCTGGGCGACTGGCGGGCCGAGGTCGTCTCGCGGCTGGGTCAGGCCAACATCCTGGCCGAGTGGAAGAGCCCCGCGGAGGACATCGAACACACCTTCCAGGCCCGCTCCTACGTGCAGACGACGCGCATCCTGCGCGAGTCGGTCAGCAACATCATCAAGCACAGCGGCGCCACCAACGCGACGATCTCCAGCGCCGTGCAGGACGGCGACTTCATCCTGACCATCCAGGACAACGGCCAGGGCATCCCCACCGAATTGGACGGCCGCCTGGACCGCGGCCACGGCATGGCGAGCATGAAATCACGCGCCAAGCAAATGCACGGCCAATGCCTGGTGGAATCCGGCCCTGGCTGGGGTACCGTCATCCGTCTGACGATCCCGCTCTAGTTTTCGCTCTCCCGAGGCTCCCATGAATCACATCCTGCTGCTCGAAGACATCCCGGAGATACGCGCCTGGCTGAAGGCCCTGGTCAAACAGGTCTTCGCCAACGCGCAGATCACCGAGTGCTCGCGCGTGCAGGATGCGCTGTCGCTGGTCAACGGCCAGCGCTTCACGCTGGCGCTGCTGGACCTGGGGCTGCCGGACGGCTCGGGCGTGGAAGTGATCGCCGCGCTGCGCGAGAAGCAGCCGGAGGTGCAGTCCGTCATCGTCACCATCCACGACGACGACGAACATCTCTTCCCCGCGCTGCAGGCCGGCGCCTTCGGCTACCTGCTGAAGGAACAATCGCGCGAGCTGCTGGTGGAGCAGCTGCAGCGCATGAGCCAGGGCGAGCCACCGCTGTCGCCTTCGATCGCGCGCAAGGTCATCGCGTACTTCGCCGCCCAGGTGAAGAAGCCGGCCGCCTCGCTGCTGCACGAGGTGTCGCTGACCGACCGCGAGACCGAGGTGCTGCTGCGCGTGGCCAAGGGCTTCACGCTGCCGGAGATCGGCGTGCAGCTGGGCCTGTCGCGCCACACCATTGCCGACTACGTGAAGCAGATCTACCGCAAGCTCAACGTGAGCTCGCGCGCCGAGGCCGCGCTGGAAGCGCAGCGCCTGGGTTTGTTCGGTCGCAACTGAGGCCGAGGTGGCCCGGATAATCCGGGCATGATTGGAAGACTGACCGGCGTCATCGCCGAAAAGACGCCCCCGCAGGTCGTCATCGACGTCGCGGGCGTGGGCTACGAAGTGGACGTGCCGATGAGCACGTTCTTCAACCTGGGCGGCCTCGGCGAGCGTGCCGTGCTGCTGACCCACCTGACCGTGCGCGAGGACGCGCATCAGCTGTTCGGCTTCCTCACGCACGAGGAGCGCGCCACCTTCCGCCAGCTCATCAAGATCAGCGGCGTCGGCCCCAAGATGGCACTGGGCCTGCTGTCCGGGCTGTCCGTGCCGGAGCTGGCGCAGGCCGTCTCCCGCCAGGAAGTCGGCCGGCTGACCAAGGTGCCCGGCATCGGCAAGAAGACCGCCGAGCGGCTGCTGCTGGAGCTCAAGGGCAAGCTGGGCCCCGACCTGGCACTGCCCGCCACCGTCGCCAACGACAACCAGGCCGACATCCTGCAGGCGCTGGTCGCGCTGGGCTACAGCGAGAAGGACGCCAGCGCCGCGCTGAAGGCGCTGCCGCCTGACGTGGGCGTCAGCGACGGCATCAAGCTGGCCCTCAAGAAACTCTCATGACGTTCGCCCCCACGCTCACTTCGTTCGCTGCCCCCCGAGGGGGCGTCCGCCTTTCTTGGGGCGGCCCGGCGAAAGGTCGGTCATGAGCATCCAGACCGACGATTTCGCCCCGGCGCCACGCATCGTTAGCGCGGCGCCCGAGTCCAGCCGCGAGGAAGCGCTGGAGCGTGCGCTGCGGCCCAAGCTGCTGGACGACTACGTCGGCCAGAGCAAGGCCCGCGAGCAGTTGGAGATCTTCATCGGCGCGGCCCGCAAGCGCCGCGAAGCGCTGGACCACGTGCTGCTGTTCGGCCCGCCGGGCCTGGGCAAGACGACGCTCTCGCACATCATCGCGGCCGAGCTGGGCGTCAACCTGCGGCAGACGTCCGGGCCGGTACTGGAGAAACCCAAGGACCTCGCGGCCATCCTCACCGGACTGGAGAAGAACGACGTCCTCTTCATCGACGAGATCCACCGGCTCAGCCCGGTCGTCGAGGAAATCCTGTATCCGGCGCTGGAGGACTACCAGATCGACATCATGATCGGCGAGGGCCCGGCCGCCCGCTCCATCAAGCTGGACCTGCAGCCGTTCACGCTGGTCGGCGCGACGACCCGCGCCGGCATGCTGACCAATCCTCTTCGTGATCGTTTCGGCATCGTCGCGCGGCTGGAGTTCTACACGCCCGCCGAGCTGCAGCGCATCGTGACGCGCTCCGCCGGGCTGCTCAACGCGCCCATCGATGCCGACGGCGCGCTGGAGATCGCCCGCCGCTCGCGCGGCACCCCGCGCATCGCCAACCGCCTGCTGCGCCGCGTGCGCGACTACGCCGAGGTGAAAAGTGACGGCCGCATCGTCGCCGGCGTCGCCGACAAGGCGCTGGCCATGCTGGACGTCGACCCGCAAGGCTTCGACCTGATGGACCGCAAGTTCCTGGAAGCCGTCGTGCACCGCTTCGACGGCGGGCCCGTGGGCCTGGAGAACGTCGCGGCCGCCATCGGTGAGGAGGCCGGCACCATCGAGGACGTCATCGAGCCCTACCTGATCCAGCAGGGCTTTCTGCAGCGCACGCCGCGCGGCCGTGTCGCGACGCTGGCTGCCTACCGTCATCTGGGCGTCGCGCCACCGCCGGGCAGCAAGGGCTCGCCCGATCTGTTCGGAGAATGAAAAAAGCGCCCCGAGGGGCGCTTTCTTGTTTCTGGTCCCGCAGGATCAGAAGTTGTGGCGAATGCCAGCGGCCAGCGAGTTGAAGTCGCCCACCTTGTTGGACAGCTTCTGGTCGATCTGGGTGTAGAAACCGTAGAGCTTGGTGCGCTTGCTCAGGTTGTAGTTGTAGCCCAGCGTCCACTGCGAAGCGCCGGCGTTCTTGAACGTGCCGTCGCCACCGGACTTGGTGCCGCCGATGTTGAAGTGGAACTCCGACTGGCCCATCGTGTACATGGCCGACACGCGGCCGATGTCACGCGAGCGGGCGCCGCTGATCTCTTCGCGCTGGTAGTAGCCGGCCAGCAGGAACGGGCCGAAGGCGTAGTCGGCTTCGACGGTGTAGTTCTTGCGCTTGGCGACGGTGTCAGCCTGGGCGTAGGTCACGCCGATGTGCAGGCCGTTGGCTTCGTAGTTGCCCGACAGGTCGAATGCACGGGCGTCACCAGCAGCGCCTTCGCCGGCGTGTGCGCTGGCGATGAAGCTGAAGCCGTCCATGTTCGGCGAGAAGTAGCCGACCTTGTTGGAGCGGAAGCCGAAGGCGAACGACGAGAACAGCGCGTCGGAAGACGTGCCGGTGTCGTGGTTGTGGTTGCTGACGCGATCAACGGTGGAGAAGTACGAATCCGGGAACCAGGTGCCCAGACGGACGGTACCGAACGAACCGGACAGCTCGACGTTGGCCTGGCGGTTCCAGAATTGCGTGCCACCGGAAGCGGCGCCGGTGTCGGACTGCAGGCCGTGCTCCAGATTGAACGACGCCTTCAGGCCACCACCCAGGTCTTCCGTGCCACGGAAGCCCAGACGCGAATTGTTGTTCTCGACGGCGACCTTGCGGTCCTGGTTGCCCACCTTCTGGCTTTCAACGGTGGTGTTGATGCGGCCCCACAGCGTGACGGAGCTTTGGGCGAAAGCCGGAGCAGCCGTGACGGCGGCCAGGGCGGCAACGAGGGCGATCTTCTTCATCGTGAGCCTTTGCAATTGAGTTGCGGCGGGTCGGGGGACCTACCTTGGAGAACAAGTGGAAACGAGTATAGGAGCGACTTTTGGCACAACCGACACCGGCGATGTGCCGATGCAACAGTTGGCCTAGGGGTCCGGTCAAGCGGCAACGTCGTCGGCAGCCAGCCCTGCGAGGTGGCGGTCGTCGTTCCAGCCCACCAGCGTGAAGCCCTCGGAGCTGGCCAGCAGGCGGTTGATGGTGGCGTTGCCGAGTTGCCAGCTGCGCGGCGCGTCCAGCGCGGTGCGGGTGGCGGCGCGGTAGAGGCAGTCCAGAACGCCACCATGGGCGACGAGGGCGATGCTCTGCCCCGGATGGGCCGCCACGGCGCGGGTGGCCGCCTGCAGGCAGCGGGCGCTGAAGACGGTCAGGCTCTCGCCGCCGCCCACCGGGAAGTCCGGTTCGCGGCGGCGCCAGCGGGTGGCGTCGTCGGGATAGGCCTGCGCGATCTCCTCCCAGCTCAGCCCCTCGAAGCGGCCGAAGGCGCGTTCGCGCAGGCCGCCGTCCAGTTGCACGGGCAGCCTGTGCACACCGGCCAGCGCCTCGGCGGTCTGGCGGGCGCGGCTGAGGTCGCTGGCGTAGATGGCGGCCAGCGGTTCATCGGCCAGCGCCTCGGCCAGGCGGTGCGCCTGGGCCAGGCCCAGCGGGCTGAGCGGGATGTCCGTGTGGCCCTGGATGCGCGTCGCGCGGTTCCAGGCGGTCTCGCCGTGGCGGATGAGGATGACGCGCGTCGCCTCTTCCAGCATCAGACGCCCCAGACGACGTCGGCGCCTTCCTTCTGGCTGCGCACCATCAGCTCGCGCAGCGGCCAGGCGCGCTGGCGCAGCGACACGCCCTGGCGGCGCGGCACGGCGTCGCCTGCGGCCTTGGCGGCGTCGACGGCCTGCTGGAACTGGGCCTCGTCAGCCGCGACCCCGGCCTCCAGCGCCTGGATCAGCGCGGGCAGCTGGGCCGATTCGAGGATGCCTTGCGGCGCGGGCGCGCGGCCCAGCAGGCGCAGCACGTCGTTGCCGGAATCGCCCAGCATGACGACGTCGGCGCCGGCCTTGGATTTGAAGCGGTAGAGCATGGGCGCATTGTGCGCGCCCGTCCGACTCAGCCGGTGCTGGCCAGACCCAGCCAGCCGGACACCGCAGCATCGACGACGTGGCGGCGCGGGCGCACGCGCTGCTCGAATTCTTCGGGCCGCAGCGCCGGTGCGAACAGATAGCCCTGGAACTCGTGGCAGCCGGCCTGGGCCAGGAAGTCGCGCTGCGCCTCGGTCTCGACGCCCTCGGCGATGACCTGCAGGCCCAGCGCCCGCCCCATCTGCACGATGGCGTTGGCGATGCCGACGTCACTGGGGTCGTTGGGCAGGCCCTGCACGAAGCTGCGGTCGATCTTGAGGCGCTGGATGGGGAAGCGCTTCAGATAGCCCAGCGACGAGTAGCCGGTGCCGAAGTCGTCGATGGACAGCGTGACGCCCAGCGCCGCCAGCGCCTGCATGCGCTTGAGGCCTTCGTCGGCGTCGCCCAGCAGCACGCCTTCGGTGAGTTCCAGCTCCAGCATGCTGGCGGGCAGCGCGGCGTCGCGCAATGCAGCGGCGACGCTGTCGACGAAGTGGGCCTGCTGGAACTGCAGCGCCGACACGTTGACGGCCACCGGCATGCGCAGGCCGCGGCTGAGCCAGTGGGCCGCCTGGTCGATGGCCTCGCGCAGCACCCACTCGCCGATGGCGACGACGAAGCCGCTCTCCTCGGCCAGCGGAATGAATTCGGCTGGCGAGATGTCGCCGCGCTGCGGGTCGCGCCAGCGGATCAGCGCCTCGGCGCCGATGACGCGGTCGCTGCCCAACTCGACCTGCGGCTGGTAGTGCAGCCGGAAGCGCCCTTCGGCCAGCGCCTGGCGCATGGCATGGTCCAGCCGCATGCGCGACAGCAGGTCGACTTCCTTGCGTGGCACGTGGAAGCGGAAGCCCGCACGGCCGCTCTCCTTGACCCAGTGCATGGCGCGCTCGGCGCTGGCCAGCAGCTCGTCGGGCGTGCCGCCGTCGCCGGGGTACAGCGCGATGCCGCAGCTGGCCGTGACGGTGAAGCTCAGCGTGTCGAAGCTGAACGGCTGGGCCAGCAGCTGCTGCACGCGGCGCGCGGCGGCCTCGGCCTCGAACATCTGGGCGCCGTCGATGAGCAGCGCAAACTCGTCGCCGCCGACACGGGCCAGGGTGTCGTTGGCACCGACGGCACCACGCAGCCGCTCGACGACCTCGCGCAGCACGCGGTCGCCGTAGCTGTTGCCCAGCGTGTCGTTGATCTGCTTGAAGCGGTCCAGATCCAGGTGCAGCAGCGCGAACGAGGGCTGCGGTTCGCCGCCGCCGACGACGGCCATCTGCTGCACGATGCGGTCGGCCAGCGCGCGGCGGTTGGGCGCGCCGGTCAATGCGTCGGAGCGGCCCAGTTCCTCGATGCGCTGGTGGGCGGCGAGCTTCTCGGACAGGTCGCGGAACGAGAACACGCGGCCGATGGGCTCGCCACGGCTCATCTGCGGCAGCGAGACCTGCTCCAGCACGCGGCCGTCGGCCAGGCGCAGCATGTCGCTGGAGCGCATCAGCGGTGCGTCCAGCAGCGCCTCGATGCGCAGCCGGTACTGCTCGCCATCGCGCATGACACGCTGCAGGCTCAGCCACAGGCCAGCGTCGCCCGGTTCGTGCAGCAGGCCACCGGGCAGGCCCCACAGCTTGGCGAAGCGGCGGTTGAAGCTGCGCACGCGGCCAGCAAGGTCGACGACGAGGATGCCGTCGGCGGTGGATTCGAGCGTGGCGCGCAGCTCGGCCAGCAGCGTCTCGCGCTCGGCCTCGGCGCGGCGGCGGCGCGTCTGGTCGTGCAGCAGCACCAGCCAGTAGCGGTCGCCCTCGGGCGTGTGGATGGGGCTGATGGCGCGGCTCACCCAGCGCGGCTGGCCGTCGCTGTGCGTCAGCACGGTGTCGGAGCGGATACGGGCGAAGGGGTCGCGCGCGGCCCCCTGCCAGAAGGCTTCATCCTCCAGCGAACCGCACAGCAGCGCGGGCGCCTGGCCCAGCGCGCGCTCTGGCTTGAGGCCCAGCAGGCGCAGCGCGGCGCGGTTGATCGCGCAGACGGTCAGGCTGGCGCCGTCGACGAGCCAGGCGGGTTCGGGCAAGCCTTCGAGCAGCGCGCCGATCAGGGACGGCGCCTCGGGGACGCGAGGCAAGGCCGGGTTCGCCTCGCGGCTGGCATTCACGCGGTCAGCTCCCCGGGGCCGGTGCTGACGGCGTCGAAGAAGTAGGCGATGCGCGCACGCGGGCTGAGGTAGTCCAGCGCGGCACGGGGCAGGAACTGCGGCTTCAGGCTGCGGCGGATGCCGAGGTCGGGCATCTCTTCCAGATTGAGGATGAGTGCCTCTTCCTTGGGCACCTTGGGGTCATGCACCATGACGCGGGGCTTGAGCGGCCGTGCCGAGTTGACGGACACGACCAGCGCATAGCGGTCATCCGTGAGCTGCACCGTGGAGCCCGGCGGGTAGACGCCCATCATGCGGATGAAGGCATTCAGCATGGTGGCGTCGAAGCGGTTGCGGCCCTGGGCGAACATCAGCGACAGCGCCTCGTGCGGCGTCATGGCCTTGGAGGTCAGCAGCGGGTTGCACAGGCCGTCGAAGCGGTTGACCAGCGCGACGATGCGCGCACCGGTGCTCATGCGGTCCATGTTGATGCGCTGCGGGAAGCCGCTGCCGTCGGCATGCTCGTGGTGCTGCGCAATGATGAGCAGCGGCGCAGGCGACAGGCCCATGGCCTGCGCGATGGCGACGCCCTTGGCGACGTGCTGCTGGTAGGCCTGGGTCTCGGCGGCAGTGAAGCTCTCGTCGCGGTGGCGCAGGCGCGCGGCGACTTCGAGCTTGCCGACGTCGTGCAGCAGCGAGCCGACGCCCAGGTCCATCATCTCGTCGCGACCCAGCCCGAAGGCGCGGCCCAGCAGCAGCGCGATGATGCAGACGTTCAGCGCGTGGGCGGTGGAACGGTCGCCGGCGGCCTCGTTGAGCAGGCGCATGTTGAGGTCGCCCTCGACCAGCATCTTGTCGAGCAGCGCAGCGGTCAGGCTCTCGGCCTCGGAACGTGCCTGGTGGGGCTCGGTCTGGACATGCTCCATGACGCTGCGAAAGCCGGCGGCGGCCTCGCCGTACTGCTCTTCGCACAGGCGCAGTGCCTCGCGCTGGGACGCCAGCGCGCGGCGGTGGGCCTCGCGAGCGAGCTCCTCCGGGGTCGGCACGCTGGGTTCTGCGACGGCAGCGTCCGCCTCCACAACCGTCGCGGGCGGCAGATCGGCCTGGGTCTGCAGGGCCAGGTCACTCTTGGCGGGACTCCAGCGCACCTGCGTCAGGCCCAGCCGGCGCAGGATCAGCAGCTGATCGGCCGACGCGATCTTGAAGCTTGACAGCGGAAACGGATGCGACATCCAGCCCAGATCCAGGTGGATGAACATCCCCACGGTCAATTGGCTGACATCGATCAGCGGATCGTTTGATCTATCCTGCATTCACTCAACACCCGCGCCCGGGCACCCCTCGACTCGACCCGGGCGACAGCACGCTGCCGAACAACCCGGGCCGGCCTCCTGTTCTATACGTCAAATCGGCCGATTGCGTCCGGGACCATGCGGGAAAATTCCCTGGCGCGGCGCAAGGTGGAGCTTAGCGCCTGATCGTGACCGAAATTCCGTGCCTTTCTCGGGGCAAACGCGGAGGAATGCCTGTCCGCGCGCCCCCTGGACGCGCGGCGGAACTTCAGCGGCGGGCGCGGTGCTTGGCGATGAAGTCGCGGTACCAGTGCGCGCTGTCCTTGGGCAGGCGTTCCAGCGTCTCGTAGTCGACGTGGATGAGGCCGAAGCGCTTGGCGTAGCCGGAGTTCCACTCGAAGTTGTCGAGCAGGCTCCAGTAGAAGTAGCCGCGCACGTCGGCCCCCAGGTTCATGGCCATGGACAGCGCCTGCAGGTGCGCCGACAGGTAGGCGATGCGCTCCTTGTCCGGCACGCGGCCGTCGACGACGCGGTCGGCGTTGGCCATGCCGTTCTCGGTGATAAACATGGGCGGCGGGTTGTATTCGCGCGCCAGTCGCACGAGGTGCTGCGCGAAGACCTCGGGCACGATCTCCCAGCCCATGTCGGTGAAGCCCAGCTTGCCGGGGCCCTTGACGGTCTTGCCGTCGGCGCCGAACAGGCTGCGCGTGTAGAAGTTGATGCCGAGGAAGTCCAGCGGCTGGCGGATGCGTTCAAGGTCACCGGGCTGGACCTGGGGCGCGTCGGCACCGACGAAGGCGATCGCGTCCTGCGGGTAGGCGCCGCGGAAGATGGGGTCCATGTACCAGCGCACGTTCAGGCCGTCGTCAATGCGGGCGGCGCGGCGGTCGGCCTCGGTGGGCGTGGCGGGGAAGGACGGCGTGTGGTTGAGGACGATGCCGAGCTTGGTCTTCGTTTCGGCGCGCATCGCGGCGATGGCATCGCCGTGCGACAGCATCAGGTGGTGGGCCACCTGCAGGCTCTCGGCGCGGCTGGTGTGGCCGGGTGCGAACTGCGCGGTCTCGTAGCCCAACGTGGCGGTGCACCAGGGCTCGTTGTGCGTGGCGATGCTGGCCAGGCGGTCGCCGAAGCGGCGCGCGACCTCGGCGCCGTAGTCGGCGAAGCGGGCCACGACCTCGCGCGACAGCCAGCCACCCAGCCCTTCGTCCAACGCCTGCGGCAGGTCCCAGTGGTAGAGCGTGGCGTGCGGCTGCAGGCCGGCCTGCAGCAGCTCATCGATGAGGCGGTCGTAGAACGCGAAGCCGGCCTCGTTCCAGGCACCCTGCCCCAGCGGCTGCACGCGCGGCCACGCGAAGCTGAAGCGGTAGCAGTCCAGGCCCAGGCGCTTCATCAGCGCCACGTCGTCCTTGTAGCGGTGGTAGTGGTCGCAGGCGACGTCGATGTTGGAGCCGTCATTGATGCGGCCCGGCTGGCGGCAGAAGTGATCCCAGATGGACGGCCCCTTGCCGTCCTCGGCCCCGGCGCCCTCGATCTGCGCGGCGCTGGTGGCCACGCCCCACAGGAAGTCGGGCGGGAAGGACTGCGCCAGCGCGGCGAGGTCGAGGCGGACGGGATCGAGAGGATTCATGGCGTGCGGAAGCCGGTCATGGCCGGCGCGGGAGGTGACGATGCGCACAGGGGTGGGCCGCGGTCCACCCCGATGCGGGAAGGCGGCACCCAACGTGGTGCTGCCACGCCGCTTTCTGGCGCGGCGACTTCATCATCCACGATCACTGACAACGCTGTCAATAAGAAATGACAGCGGTGTCTTTTGCTATCGCAGCACGGCATGCTGGGGGTGCCACGCGCCGCGGGACGGCCTGCCGGCCGGCGGCGCGTGCGCAGGCGTCAGGCTCAGATCTCGACCTTGGAGCCCAGTTCGACGATGCGGTTGGTGGGCAGGTGCAGGAAGTCCGCCGCCGCGGCCGCATTGCGGTGCATGCTGGCGAACAGCTTCTCGCGCCACAGCGCCATGCCCGAGCCGATGGTGGGGATGACGATGTCGCGGCTGAGGAAGTAGCTGGTCTCCATGTCCTCCAGCTGCACGCCCTGCTTCTTGAGCAGCTGCAGGGCCTCGGGCACGTCGGGCTCGTTCTTGAAGCCGAAGTGCAGTGCCACCTGCCAGCACTGGTTGCCCAGCGCCTCGACCTCGACGCGCTTGTCGAAGCCTATCCACGGCACCTCGTGGTGCTTCACGGTGACGAAGATGTTCTGCTCGTGCAGCACCTTGTTGTGCTTGAGGTTGTGCAGCAGCGCATTGGGCGTGCTGCCCTTCTCGGCCGACAGGAACACGGCGGTGCCCGACACCCGCGTCGGCGGGTTGATGAACACGGCCTCCAGGAAGGCCGTCAGCTCGATGGCGTCCTCGCGCAGCTTGTCGGACAGTTGCTTGCGGCCCTGCTTCCACGTCAGCATCAGCGTGAACACGCAGATGCCGATCAGCAGCGGGAACCAGCCGCCGTGCAGCAGCTTGAGCAGGTTGGACGCGAGGAAGGTCACGTCGATGAGGAAGAAGATGCCCGTGGCCGCGACGCACAGCGCCAGCGGGTAGCGCCAGCCGAAGCGGATGACGAAGAACGTCATCACGGTCGTGATCGTCATGTCGATGGTGACGGCCACCCCGTAGGCGCCGGCCAGCTTGCTGGACGAGCCGAAGAACACCACCGCCACCACGACCAGCGCGAACAGGCTCCAGTTGATGAAGGGCACGTAGATCTGGCCGGTGTCGCGCACGCTGGTGTGCAGGATGCGCAGCCGCGGCATGATGCCCAGCTGGATGGCCTGCTTGGTCACCGAGAAGGCGGCCGTGATGAGCGCCTGCGACGCGACGATGGCCGCCAGCGTGGCGAGCAGGAACAGCGGGATCTCGGCCCACGACGGCGCCAGCAGGAAGAACGGGTTCTTGATGCCCGCCGGGTCGTCCAGCAGCATGGCGCCCTGGCCGAAGTAGTTGATGACCAGCGACGGCATCACCACGCCGTACCAGGCGATGCGGATGGGCTTCTTGCCGAAGTGGCCCAGGTCGGCGTAAAGCGCCTCGCCGCCGGTGACGACCAGCACCACCGCACCCAGCGCGACGAAGGCCACCCAGCGGTATTCCAGGCAGAAGTTCAGTGCGTAGACCGGATTGATGGCCGCCAGCACGCGCGGGTTGTCAAAGATGTGCGGCAGCCCCAGCAACGTGAGGCTGGCGAACCAGGCCAGCATGACGGGCCCGAAGGCCTTGCCGATGCCGCCGGTGCCGAAGCGCTGCACCGAGAACAGCCCCACCATGACGATGAGCGTGATGGGCAGGATGGCGTCGTGCAGTTGCGGCTCGTAGACGTCAATGCCCTCGACGGCGCCCAGCACCGTCATGGCCGGCGTGATGACGGCGTCGCCGAAGAAGATGGCCGTGCCGAACAGGCCCACCAGCATCAGCCCGCGGCGCAGCGGCGGCTTGTCGTTCACGGCGTTGGTGGCCAGCGCCAACATGGCAATGAGGCCACCCTCGCCGTTGTTGTCGGCGCGCAGGATGAGCAGCACGTACTTGACGGAGACGACAACCGTCAGCGTCCAGAACAGCAGGGAGAGCACGCCGAGGATGTTGTCCGGCGTCGTGGCGACATGGCCGCCGTGGAAGACCTCCTTGAGCGCGTAGAGCGGGCTGGTGCCGATGTCGCCATAGACCACGCCGAGGGCGCCAAGGGTCAGGCCCGCCATCGCCGAGGGGCTGCGGGCCGCGTGGGAAGAACTCACTGCGAGAGGGCCGCCGGCGTCAGCGGTGGCCTTGTTGTTCGAAAGTGGGGATTCTGCGCCCGGTTTCGGACATTTGTGCAGTGCAGCAAACCCGCAACTTCGAGGCTTGACGCCCCGCAGGGCTCGGCGTATTGCCGGCATATTGCCGGCGTGGCGCCCGGTGCGCCCTAAGCCGCTTCTTCGGTTTCGGCCTGCGGGTCGGTCGCCTCCAGCTCGTAGCTGGCGGCCAGCATCGCCAGTCGGCCGATGACGCCATACATGTAGAAGCGGTTGGGCGCGCTGACACCGGGCTTCTCGCCGGGGCGTGGCAGGTGCGGCGAATCGGCAAAGGCCAGCGGCACGTAGCTGGCGCCGGGGGCATTGAGGTTCTCGTCGATGCCACGGCTGGCGTGCACACGGTAGTAGCCGCCGACGACGTAGCGATCCATCGTGTAGACCACCGGCTCGGCGACAGCCTCGTGCACGCGCTCGTGGGTGGGCACCCCCTCCTGCACCAGCACCTCCTGGCCCAGGTTGTCGGGCAGGCGCTGGGCCAGTGCTTCGATGTCCTTGGCGTCGCGCACGGTCAGCACGGCGCGGCCGTAGCTGCCCACGTCGCTCTTGATGACGACGAAGGGCTTCTCGTTGATGCCGTATTCCTTGTACTTGCGGCGCACCTTGGTGAGCTGCGCATCGGCGGCGGTCTGCAGCGCTTCCAGCCCCTTCTTGCCGTGCATGTCCACGCTCTGGAACATGGGCGTGATGAGCCAGGGGTCCATGCCCAGCAGCTTGCCGAAGCGCTTGGCCACCTCCTCGTAGGCACGGAAGTGCTGGCTCTTGCGGCGCACGCTCCAGCCGGCGTGCAGCGGCGGCAGCAGGTACTGCTCGTGCAGGCCCATCAGCTGCGGCGGCGTGCCGGCTGCCAGGTCGTTGTTGAGCAGGATGGTGCAGGGGTCGAAGCCCTTGATCGTCAGCCGGCCGCGCTTGCGCACCAGCGGCTCGATGACGATGCCGGCGCCGTTGGCCGTCTTCAACTCGGTGGGCGCCGTGATGGTGGTGTCCAGCGTACCGAAGCGCACGTTCAGCCCGGCCTGCGTGAAGATGCGCGCCAGCGTGGCCAGGTTCTCCAGATAGAAGCTGCAGCGCGCGCCGGTCTCGGGGATGACGAGCAGGTTGCGGGCCTCGGGGCAGATCTTCTCGATGGCCGCCATGGCCGCCTGCACGGCCTGGGGCAGCATCTGGTCGGTCAGCAGGTTGAAGCCGCCGGGGAACAGGTTGGTGTCCACCGGCGCCAGCTTGAAGCCGGCGTTGCGCAGGTCCACCGACGCGTAGAAGGTGGGCGTGTGCTCCATCCACTCCAGGCGGAACCAGCGCTCGGTGGCCGGCATGGATTCCAGGACGCGGGCCTCCAGTTCGTTGATGGGGCCGTTCAGTGCGGTGATCAGATGGGGAACCATGGCCGGATGATCTCAAACTCGACAGAGGCCGGCCACATGGGGGCGCCCGGCGGGATCACAAGACACCGTTGGCGCAGCAGGTGCGGCCGCGGCCGGCGTGCTTGGCACGGTAGAGCTGGTCGTCGGCGCGCTGGATGGCCGCGGCCAGCGATTCGCCCGGCTGCAGCCGCACCGCCCCGGCGCTGAAATCGACCGCGAAGCCCAGGCTGGCCTCGCAGCGGCGCCGCAGCGCCTGGTGCAGCCGCGCGTCCAGCCGGCCGAAGGCCTCGGGGTCGCACTGGCGCAGCAGCAGGCAGAACTCCTCGCCGCCGTAGCGGCCCACGAGGTCGCTGGCGCGCAGCTCGCCGCGCAGCACCTCGCCAGCGAGCTTGAGCACCTCGTCGCCCACCGGGTGGCCGCGCTCGTCGTTGATGCGCTTGAAGTGGTCCAGGTCCAGCATCAGCAGCACGGCGGCATCGCCGGCCGCACTGCCCACGGCACCGAGGGCACGGCTGGCGCGCTGCATCCACTCGCGGCGGTTGAACAGGCCGGTCAGCGTATCCAGCGACGCCAGCCGCACCAGCGCCTGCTCCGCCGCGTCACGGTGCGCCAGCAGGAAGCCCATGGTGCCCAGCACCAGGCTCGCATTGAGCAGCATCAGGTGGGCGATGTTCAGCGGGTGCGGCACCAGGAAGCGCGGGTAGATCTCCGGCCAGCCCAGCACCAGCACGCCACGCGCCACCGTCAGCAGCGAGTTGCCCAGCGCCGCCAGGCCGCACAGCCAGCGCCAACGCGCGCGGCCCACGCCGGTCAGCAGCAACCAGCTGGCCCAGCCGATCTGCAGGCCGATGGTGAGGTTGGTGACGCCGGTGGTCTGCTTCAGGTTCGGGAACAGGAAGACGTGCACCACGCCCAGCAGCAGCGGCGGCAGCCACAGGCCGCGGCGGGACACCGACACGCCGAGGAAGCGCGCCGAGGTCAGCACCATCGCGGACGCCGACGCGCTCAAGGCCATCACGCCCAGCGTCGCCGTCACCAGCGGCACCAGACGCGTGGCGGCGATCAGCATGCCGAAGCCCAGTGCCTGGCCCAGCAGCATCAGCTGCCAGGCCTGCAGGCCGCCTCGCGCGCGCACGCCGACGCAGACCGCCAGCGCCAGCAGCATCAGCAATGCATTGACCAGCACCGCCGCGAGCAGGGTGATCACGTCCATGGCGGGCCAGCATAGCGGCGCGCCGTGTCGCCAGAAACGAAAAAGCCGCCCCGGAGGGCGGCTCGGCGTGAAGTAGGTCTGACGGTTCAAACCCGCGCGCTTTCAGCGCCGCGGGCCGGGCGAGGGATCACTTGTGATATGCCGTCTCGCCGTGCGACGAGATGTCCAGGCCTTCGCGCTCCTCCTCTTCCGTCACACGCAGGCCGATGGTCAGGTCCACCAGCTTGTAGGCGACGAAGGAGACGACGCCCGACCAGACGATGGTCAGCAGCACAGCCTTGGTCTGGATCCAGACCTGGCCGGCGATGGAGAAGTCAGCGGGCGTGATCATCGTGGCGGTGACCCAGTCACCCATGGCGCTCGGGCCGCCGAGGTTGGGCGAAGCGAACACACCGGTCAGCAGCGCGCCGACGATGCCACCGACACCATGGACGCCGAACACGTCCAGCGAATCGTCCGCGCCCAGCAGCTTCTTCAGGCCAGACACGCCCCACAGGCAGGCGAAGCCGGCAACCAGGCCGATGACCAGCGCGCCACCGATGCCGACGTTGCCGGCGGCGGGCGTGATGGCCACGAGGCCGGCGACGGCACCCGAGGCGGCACCCAGCATGGAGGCCTTGCCCTTGAGCAGCGCTTCACCCACGCACCAAGCCAGCACGGCAGCGGCCGTGGCAGCGAAGGTGTTGATGAAGGCCAGTGCGGCGAAGCCGTTGGCTTCCAGTGCGGAGCCGGCGTTGAAGCCGAACCAGCCCACCCACAGCAGCGAGGCACCGACCATCGTCAGCGTCAGGCTGTGCGGCGTGAAGGCTTCGCGGCCGTAGCCGACGCGCTTGCCCACCATGAAGGCACCCACCAGGCCGGCGACGGCCGCGTTGATGTGCACCACGGTGCCGCCGGCGAAGTCCAGCGCGCCCCACTGCCAGATCAGGCCAGCCTTGGCGTTCGTCGCGTCGACGACGTCGGCGGCCGTGTAGGCGTCCGGGCCCGCCCAGAACCACACCATGTGGGCGATCGGCAGGTAGCTGAACGTGAACCACAGCGTCAGGAAGGCCAGCACGGCCGAGAACTTGATGCGCTCGGCGAAGGCACCAATGATCAGGCAGGCGGTGATGCCGGCGAAGGTCGCCTGGAAGGCCGCGAACACGATCTCGTACATCGGCACACCCTTGCTGAAGGTGGCGCCGAGGGCGAAGGTGCCGGCGACGTTGTCCCAGATGCCCTTCATGAAGAGACGATCCGTGCCGCCGATGAACTTGTTGCCCTCGGTGAACGCGAAGCTGTAGCCATACAGGAACCACAGCACGACGATCAGCGAGAAGCCCACCATCACCTGCATCAGCACCGACAGCATGTTCTTGCTGCGCACCAGGCCACCGTAGAACAGCGCCAGGCCCGGCACGGTCATCAGGATGACCAGCAGCGTGGACAGCATCATCCACGACGTGTCGCCCTTGTTCGGCACCGGGGCGGGAGCCGCAGCCGCGGAGGCGGCTTCGGCCGGCGCAGCGGCGGCGGGCGCGGACGCCGCATCGGCGGCAGCAGGGGCGGCGGAGGCCGCCACGGCGGCCGGCGCCGAGGCCGCATCCTGGGCCCAGGCGGCTGGCGCGAGCAGGCCGGCGGCAAGCGCGAGGCCGGCGAGGAGTTTCTTCATTTGAGGTTTCTCCAAACGGTTGTTATGAGCGCGCTTCAGAGCGCGTCGTTGCCGGTTTCGCCGGTGCGGATGCGGACGACCTGGTCCAGCGGCGACACGAAAATCTTGCCGTCGCCGATCTTGCCGGTGCGGGCCGAGGACTCGATGGCCTCGATGACGCGCTCGACGACGTCGTCATTCACGGCCGCTTCGATCTTGACCTTGGGCAGGAAGTCCACGACGTACTCGGCGCCGCGATACAGCTCCGTGTGGCCCTTCTGGCGGCCGAAGCCCTTGACCTCGGTGACCGTCAGCCCCTGCACGCCGATGGCGCTCAGGGCTTCGCGCACCTCGTCGAGCTTGAACGGCTTGATGACGGCAGTGATCAGTTTCATGTCGCGCTCCAGTGAGTTCTTAGAAGGTCTTCTTCAGGCCGACGACCACCGACGTCTTGCCGAGGAACTTGTCGCCGACAGCGCTGGTGTAGACCGACTTCTTGGCATCCGTGCCGATGACCGCCGCGCTGACCACCAGGCCCGAGAAGTCCTTGGCCAGCGTCAGCGAGTAGTCGGTGTACGACGCGGCGCTGTTGCGATGCACGGTCTGGTGACCGACGTGCGGCGCCAGCGTCATGCCGTCGCCCAGGTCGAACGTGGCCGTCACGTCGAAATAGCCCGAGCCCTTGCTGTCGGCGAAGCCGAACAGGTTGGTGGTGCTGTGCGAGTACTTGGCCGTCACCGGGCCGAAGCTCAGCGCACCGTAGATCTCCAGCGTGTTGGCGCTGGGGTTGAGCTTGTTGCCGGAGTACACGTACTGCAGCAGACCCACGTCCAGCGTCAGGCCCTTGGAGACTTCGGTCTTGTAGCCACCGTACAGGTCCACCTCGACCTTGGAATCGCCACCGGCGTCCTTGATCCACTTGATCGTCGACGCCCAGGCGCCGACGTAGAAGCCATTGGGCGCCGCATAGTCGACACCGCCTTGCAGAGCCGGCTTCAGGCGAGTCTGGCTGATGCCGCGATAGCGGTACTCGCTGACAGCGCCCACGTTGAAGGACAACGGGTCCGGCGCCGGCTCATCGGCGAACGCGGGCAGGACGACCGCGGACAGCGCGAGTGCGATCAGCGAAGGGGACAACTTCATGGCGGGGCTCCTGTTTAGAAAAATGATGAGGGAGGGCAGTCCGACGATTCATTGCAGCTTCCGTGCCAAGCGTCACGCCTCGGGCGCCCCGCACAAATCTGGGCAAGCCGCACCCGCAATGCGGGCGGCCGCACCAATTTGGCACCAGAAGCGGGTGCTGCGCACAGCGTCGGTGCATCCGTGGGGAATACTCCGCGACAGCAAGCCCGGGACCGGCGACTAGACTGGCCCGCCCGCCGCCGTCACGCTGCATGGCCGGGCCTTCATCCATGACCTCAAGCTATCGATGAGCCTCGCCACGGTCCACAGCCGCGCCCTGGACGGGCTGGCCGCCGCGCCGGTCACCGTGGAGGTGCACCTCGCCAACGGCCTGCCGTCGTTCACCGTCGTCGGGCTGGCAGACACCGAGGTCAAGGAAGCCCGCGAACGCGTGCGTGCGGCGCTGGCCAACAGCGGGCTGGGTTTTCCGGCCAACAAAAGAATCACCGTGAACCTGGCGCCCGCCGATCTGCCAAAGGAAGGTGGCCGCTTCGACCTGCCGATGGCGCTGGGCCTGCTGGCCGCCAACGGCCAGCTGGATGCGGCCCGGCTGTCCCGCTTCGAATGCGCCGGCGAGCTGTCGTTGGCGGGCGAGTTGCGCCCGGTGCGCGGCGCGCTGGCCATGGCGCTGGCGCTGCGCCAGGCCGGCGGTGAGCGGGAGCTGCTGCTGCCCGAGGCCAGCGCGGCCGAGGCCGCGCTGGTGGACGGGCTGGCGGTGCGACAGGCGCGGCACCTGCTGGACGTCGTCGCCGCGCTGCAACCCGACGGCGACGCGCTGCCGCGCGCCACCGCCCTGCCGCGTGAACCCCGCGGGGGCCTGCCCGACCTGGCAGACATCAAAGGCCAGGCCGGTCCCAAACGCGCACTGGAGATCGCGGCCGCCGGCGGCCATTCGCTGCTGATGGTGGGCCCGCCCGGCACGGGCAAGTCCATGCTGGCGCAGCGGCTGGCCGGGCTGCTGCCCGCGCTGGACGACGAGGCCGCGCTCGAATCCGCCGCCGTGCTGAGTCTGGCGGGCCAGTTCGACATCGCCCGCTGGGGCCAGCGGCCCGTGCGGGCGCCTCACCACTCGGCGTCCAGCGTCGCGCTGGTGGGCGGTGGCTCGCCACCCCGACCTGGCGAAATCTCGCTGGCCCAGCACGGGGTGCTGTTCCTTGATGAGCTGGGTTTTAGGTGACTTATGGCTGTTTGTCTTTTGAGTTCCTGAGGGGATCTTTGTTCGAGGGGGTGCAGGGGGACGGATGGCCTGTGGATAGGTTGACTACGCATGCTCAGGGCTCGCGTTCAACAAATCGGGGGACATGGGCTGTCAGCGCTGGGCGGTGACTGAAATCAAAGTCTGGGTCGACTTCCCTATGAGGCAGCAGGACTCGTGCCGTCGCGTCGGCTTGGCAAAGTATTGATCAAGGGGCCATCGCAATCTGCGCGCGCCCGCGATGTCAAAGTCTTGAAGCAGCGGGCGAGCGGGCCGACCGAAGGACGACCGTCTGCTTGAGGCTGAAGGCGGACATTCATCAACGACCGCTTTGCGGTGCCTCAATGCTCGGCGGTTCCTGGGGCCGCAGCAGTTTCAGTTCTCAGCGTCGAGCGGTGGCGTCGCCAAGGAACCTCAGGAGCACACGCAGAAGCGCGAAACCGAGCGCCATATGCTTGAGGCCGTCGCGACGGTGCCGCCGCTGAGCTACTAAATCACTTGCCGGACCTCTGAGACCGAGCCCCCTTCGACGCGGCTCTGCTGCCTTTGGCCGTTTTCGCTGATGCCTTGAGCTTGCCAGTCTGCTTCGAGCCCTTTCCCGCACGAGGCTCTTTCGGCAATCGCGGCGTCAGGTCCAGCACGCGCGCCATAACCCGCGCTTCGCCGCCAAGCCGTTGCTGTGCGAGCTGCGCCGCCTCGTTCAGCATGTGCTGAAGCTGGTGCCGGTCCATGGGCTCACCGGTGTCCGGGTGGTGCCACCGCTTTTCCGGGTTGGCAACGGTCACCAACAAGCAGCCCGTCTTCGCATTGCGGGCAGCCATGTATTTCTTGACCAACTGCGTTTCGATCGTTTCCCGCAGTTCCTTCCCGGTTCTCGGCTTCTCGCCAATCTTGAGCTCGATGGTTGCCTGGTACCGCGAGAGCGCGCGGAACCGGATGTCCGTCTCCTTGCCATCCACAGTGACGCCTTCCTGATCGACGGTGTAGGCTCCCTTCGACATCATGTCGAGCTCGCGCGCAATGGCGGGGCGGAGCGTGTTCTCATCGGTCACCTTGGCCCAGGCGCCCTTGGGACTTGCGTCGATGCTCATGAGGTCCTGCAGATCGTCAAGCCTGTCACTGAGCAGGTGCGCCATATCGGTGGTCGTCATCGGCGCGAGTTCATTGCCCTGGAAGAGCCGCGCGAGCTCCTCCATCGAGATCACGCTGGCGTCGGTTTCTTCCGCCAGCCGCTCATGCGCCAGGGCCGCGATGCGATCCTTGGCATGGGCGAACAGCGGATCCGTGGACAACGCCAGCTTCGCCTGATATGCCTGCGCACCAGTCGCACTGATCAGGGCGTCAAACACCAGCCGTCGACCGGTCTCGGCGTTGTCCCGCGGACCCGGAGAGTAGGCTCCCTCATGTTGTTCATCTGCTGCCGGAACGACATGCCGGTTTATTTCTTGGTTCAGGCGCAATAGCGTCTCCGGCGCCAACGCCGCGCTCCAATTGAGCCCCCCCTCGGCACGCCGCTCGCTGAACAGGCTGCCGATGGCTGTCACGGCAACGCCCCTGCGTTCGACTGGCAGGATGCTGAGCGCACGCAAGAGCAGGGCGGCGCCCCGCCGTGGATTGAGTCGCATCAACACAGGTAGCCAAAAGAATAAGAACGGCCCGTGCTTCGCCGCAATGACCTCGCGTGTGGCCAGCTCCATCAGCCAGCGCTTCGTCTCCGGGCTGCCATGGACCAGCAGCACGCCCACAACTTGATCCAGCTTTGCTTCCGCTACGGAGTCGTGACGGCCGCGCATCAGCTTTCTGCCAGGGCCGCGGAGCCATAGGACCAAGTTGCGTTCCAACACCCGGGCGACCTCGATGCGGCCGTATCGCAGGCTCTGCAGCAACATCGAGTGCCAGCCGCCGTCGCCGCCCTTTCCCTTGAGCTCACTTTCAATTTCGCCGCCAAGCACTTGCTCGACGACTTGACGGTGGGCATCCGCCAGGGCCGCAAGCCAATCGGGAAGACCGTTCAGCTCCACCAACGCGTACCGCACGGCCAGATCGGCCTCTGAAGCGCTAACAGAGCGCGTCCAGCGGGGATCCTCTGCTTCGGCGTACAGCCCCATCAGTCCATACGTCCAGACCACCAAGTAGGTGTTCTTCTCCTTCCGCTCGGACGGCAGCGTAGGCTTCATGTTCCGCCAGTACGCCATCAGGCTTTTGCGCACGGCTTCGGTCACCGGCCCTGTGAAGCACTCCTCGAGGAACTCGCGATCCCAGCGCACCCTGTCACGGCCGCGCGAGCGCTTGCTCAATACCGTCGACAGATTCCAAAGCGTGCCGTTCACCCGGCCGGGCGCCAGTGCCAGCGCCGGCCGTTCTGCGAGCTCCTTCCAGAAGGCGGTCCATTCCGCCCGGTAGCCGGCCTGCTTGATCGCATGGCGCTCTGAGCGCTTGCGCTCTTGCTCTTGCGCCTCAAGCACCTGGCGCGTCGGCACGTTTGCCTTGATGAGCTCTTCCAACTCTGCCGTAAGTGCGCGCGAATCCTTCACAGCTTCGCGCACAGGCTTCATCTCTGCCGGTAGGTCGGTGTGCGCCAGGTACGTCGTCATGCGAAGCAGCAGCGACCGCCGCGCCTTCTCGGTGGCGGCATTGGCAAGGTCACGCAGCACCCAGGGTCCATCCTTCTCCATGCTGTACTGCAGCGGCCCCTGAAACATCAGGCGAGCTAGCACCATCTGGCCTGATCGGCGCGGCTCAAGGCGGGCGACGCATGCCAAGTCTGATTCGAAGACGGCACGACGCTGCTGAGCCGGCAGCTCGCCGATCAGCTCGACCAGCCTGCGCTTGCGGTCGTTGTCCAGCGACGAGTAGCCAGCGGCCCTGAAGCCCAGCACGGCCGCATCGATCAGGTCGGGCGCCCGACTTCCATCCTGCAGGAGGCGCACACTCAGGCCTCGCAGGATGTAGGACGCTTGCAGCCGCCCCTTGCGATCGTTGAGGCTGTCCTCATTCTTGTCCACTACGACCGAACTGCGGGTCAGCGTAAGCACCCCGGGCAGCAAGGATTCCAGCCTCTCGCGGCTGACAGAAACGCGCTCGAGCATGGCCGCTATGCCGCTCGGAAAGAAGTCGTCTCGTCTCGATGCGCGCGGGATGGCGGTCAGCAGCCGAACGAGCTGATCCTCCGTCACGTTCTTCGGGTAGAAATTCTGAGCGACCCACCGGCCGATGCGATGGCCCCAGCCCGGCTGGGATGACGCCAGAGCCTCGATCAGCGCATCGACGCGATAGTCATCCAACTCGACCAGCACGTTCAAGGCCTCAAACCGCTCCCTGTCGTCGCCGGCCTTGCTCTCGGCGACCGACACCGCCAGATCGGCGCACTGTTTGTACCGACCTACCGCAATCAGCCGCAACAGGATTTGGCGGACTTCAGGGTTCTCGATTCCCGCCGACCAAGCCTCCAGGATGACCTGGTGCAGCGGCTGGCGAGCAAGCCGTTCCACCTGAAGGCTTGGCACTTCCAGGCCACGCCATTGCCCGGCCCCATGGCGTTGGACGTAGGCTCGCAGCGCTTGCGCGCACTGATCCTCGCTGAGCGACTCGGGATCGCCGTACAGCAGCAACGTGCTGGGTTCGACCTTCAACACCGTGTCGAAGAACTCCGGACGCATCTTGGCGAGCCAGCCGGCCACCGGCCGCATGGACGGCTTCGGCAGAAGCACTTGGGCGTCCGAAAAACTGAACAGCATCCGTTTGGCTGCCGAAACAGCAAGCGCGCCCGAGCCGACCAGGTAGTCGATCTCAGCGGCCGCCAAGAACTCGAGCACCGACCGGTGGTGAAAACGCACCCGGCCATACCCGCCCTCCGCGAAGATCGGGCGCTGTAGCAGCGTCTCGATCTCCCTGGACGTGAAGTCTGAGAGCAGGTCATCTGGCACAAGCGGCGCGTCGCCCGAGCCATCGACATCCGCTCCAGCGCTGTGGCGAATCGTCAGACGACGACTAAGGATGGCCGCGAGCGCCAGCCTCTGTACGCCGGTGCGCGCCCGGTCAAGGGTCAGCTCCGCCGGCTCCTTGCGCTTGGGGCGCGCGCGCAGCCTCGCCTTGATGTGACTCTTCAGCTGCTCGTAGTGCGAGCGGATCTTTCCGTGATCCCGCCAGCTGTCGCACAGTTCGATCAGATCTTGCGGGCGGCGCGCGAAGTCTTCCGCGTGCCGGACGTGGATCTCCTCCAGCAGTTTCTCGGGGTTCTTGACGCCTTGGCCGCGGGCAAACTCGGCGATCTCATCGTCGGAGAACGGCAGCAGCGTCACTTCCCGGAAGGGCGGGGGTCGATCCTTGTCTTCGTCGGTCGGCCCATCCAGCGCCATCCGGACGAACGATTCGCCGTGTCCTTGATCGATGGCTACCTTGGGCACCGGCAGCATGTCCGCGAACGCCCGTCGGTCTATGTCGACGGGGCGCGAGGTCACTATGACTGTCGCCCGACCCAGCGCCCCTTCCAGCTCCTCGTGCACGCGCTTGAGCGCATTGCGAAAGTCTCCGTGTACCAGTTGCAGCTCGTCGATGGAGTCGAAGAAAAAGAAGGCGATCTGGGCGGAGGACGCCCGCCAGTCGTCGAATCGCTTCTTGAACTGCTCCCCGTTGAGCGACGATCGAATCCCGCTGGCAGCCACCGTCTCCAGCCGTAGGAAGAAGGCTGCCTCACCGCGCTTGAAGAGGTCATCGGCCTGCGCTTCGCACTCATGCGTCTTGCCCGCCCCCGCCTCGGCGACCAGCAGGACGCGCTGGGACTCCAGCAGCGTGGACCATCCGATGGTTTGGCCGAGGTAGACATTCCCGCGGCTGTCGATGGACGCTTCCGATGCCGCTTCGCTGGCGTTGACGCCAAATCTTCGTTCCATAGCTTCAGTTTAAGCAGCTGCCCAACTGGCTAGTTGCGCCCGCCGCAGTCACCCATCCCACAGCGAGCCGCTCTTCCACACGGTGTGTCAAGCAGGTCGCTGATGGTTCCTTGAGCGACGAAACCAAGTCTGCGATTGCATTCCCAAGGGCAGCTTAACGGCGAGCTATTCACCTGGCGTGTATGCCTGCTCTCGCTGCAAAGCCGCCTCCCGATCTATTGCCCAGCCGGATTTCAGAGCATCGGTGCGGACCAACAATGACTGCTCACCTTCTGCTTTGGTTCAAGCGCCGCTAGAAACCTGGCCGAATCGCTCCCACACGACTTGGTTGACCCGCGCGCAGTCCTCCAGCTTCATCAACCCGATCTGGCACTCTTTCCTTGGAATGCCCAGCGCATCCGACAGCCAAGCGTAGGCCTCGTGCTTGGTCATAAGCCCGTGCTCCCAAACCGGGTCGAAGGCCTTGTGCGCCGTGATCCGCACGGCACGCAGTTCTTCGTTCGCCAGCTCGCCGAAGGGCTCGTCCGTGCCGCTCTTGCATCCCACCCACGCGTCGCACGACCAGCACACCCAGAACTGCCGGTCCTGCAGATCCTTGCGGTCAGGGTAGACCGCAAGCCCGTCATGCAGCTCAGCAGGCCGGCCGCAGTAGTTGCAGATCACCTTGCGATCAGCGGCCCGCGGCGGTGGCGGCCCGACAGGCCGCCCCTCGGCCTCCCGGATCCGTTTCAGGTATGCCAACAGGCTCGTCATACTGATGCCACTGGCAGGACCATCCGGGCCGTCGACCACCGTCTGCCAAGCCTGCGTGCCTGGCCAGAAGTCGACCCGGTCATCCATCCGCAGGCGCTTGCCACCGTCAAGCGACACGACGTTCCCCGCACCGAGTCCGCCAAGCCCGGCCTGGCTGGCGGCAGCTTGCTTGTACTTGCCCATCCCGCGCCTGCGCTGCCTGCCTACGCGGCCTGCCGGTGCTCGTAGAACGCCGGCGTCCGGTCATCGAAGATGTCGTAAAGCGCCTTGAGGTTGCTCGGATCCGGGTTCAGCCAAGCATCGACATGCTCAGGTCTGATGCGGACGATCATGCGATCGTGGCCAGCGGCTGCGACCTCTGGCGGTGGCTCATCCGTGATCGCAGCAAACGACAGCAGGTCTGGCTCGCCGTCCTTCTTCCAGTGCGACCACAGGCAGGCGATGTACATCAGCTCCGGCGGGTTGGGGTTGAACTGCAGGACCACGTTCTCCGGCTTCTCGTCCGGCGCCAGCGGCCGGTGCTCCATGTCGTGGCGCTTGACGTTCTCGAAGAAGGTGTCGACGAGCAGGATGCCGTGCGTGTGGCCGAACTGGCCCCGCCAGAACCCCTCGAGGTTGTCCCTGCGGGCGTTGTAAGTGCCGGGGAACTTGACGTCGTAGTCGGCAGGCTTCCCGGCCGGCCGGCATTGATAGCGCATGGGCAGGACGACGCGTTGGCCGTCACGCACGACCATCACCGGCGCGTAGACGCCTGGGAAGATGCGCGAGTCGCGGTCCAGCAGTTCGGTCCGGCGCAGGTCGTCCAGGTCGAGCCGAGCCTTGGAAATCTTCGACGGCGCGATGCGCAGGCTGTCCAGCGCGGCCTTCGTCTGCTTGGTCTGCAAGGACCGCTCGGCGTCGGCCAGGCGCTTGCGCTGGGCAAACAGCTCCTGCTCCAGCGCCATGGCCCGGTCCGCTTTGTAGGCAACGATCAGCTCCTTGATCTCCAGTTCCTCAGGCGTCGTGGCGTCCCGCTCGAACGCCTCTTCCAGGGCCTTGGGGATCTTGAGCTTGGCCACCTGGCGGCCGTAGAAGACCCGCACGAATTCCTTGATGCTGAGATGGGCGCCGAACAGGCGCGTGTAGTCCCGGTAGTCGGCACGGATCTGGGCGGAGTAGCACATGGGCGAACGTCCCTGCGAGTCGATGGGCCAGTTATCGCACGCCGGCGCACACAACTCCAGCGGCCGCCAACTCCTCCCGCAAGTCAGCGTCATGCCCGACTAGACGCCGAACACGGTTGCATATACTGTATGCTCATACAGTATTTTGCCTACTCCGATGTTGCCCGTCTCCGCCGGGCTGGACGGGGCGTCGCCGCCTCACAGCCTGCCCTCTCCCACTCAAAACGCCGGCGTCAGTGCGCCTGCGTCGCTCCCTCACGAGGTCGAGGCGGCTCTGTGGCGCGGCGATCAGCTGGGCGGGCCGGTGGCAGAGGTGCTGCCGACTGGATTTGCAACGCTGGACGTCGAGCTCCCCGGGGGCGGCTGGCCTTGCGGATCGTTGACCGAGGTGCTGGTTCGCCAGCTCTCCATCGTTGAGCTGCGCCTGCTGTCGCATGCCATCGCGCAGCAAACCTCCGCCGGCCGGAGCGTCGCGCTGGTGGGCCCGCCGCTCGCGCCGCATGCCCCTGGACTGCGCCACGAGGGTATCGACGAGCGCCAGCTCGTCTGGATCGACGTGGACACGCCGCGCGACCGACTGTGGGCCACCGAGCAGCTCGTCAAGGGTGGCAGCTTCGGCGCCGTCATCGCCTGGTTGCCCCTGGTGCGCGCCGAGCAGATCCGGCGACTCCAGGTCCTGGCCAGTCGCTGCAAGGGGCCGGTCTTCCTGTGCCGCCCCGAAGTCGTCGCGCAAGACTCCTCTGCGGCACCACTCCGTGTTCTGGTGCGCGTGGACACGGACTGGCAGATCACCGTCGACGTGCTCAAGCGCAAGGGCGTGCCGCTGGAGCAGACGCTGCGCCTGACCTCCATGCCCGGTGGCCTCAGCAAGATCATGACCCCGAGGCTGCGCTACCCCAGCCGCCTCATGCCCATCGAGCCCAGCCATGTTGTGGTCAGCCCTGCTGTTGCCGCCGTGCGCCAACGACCCGAGTTCGCCGAGTCCTCCAAGCCCTGACGCCCTCCAGGCCGTGGCCACCTGGGCGTTGCAGTTCACGCCCCGTGTCGCCATCGTCGAGGATGCCGTCTTGATGGAGGTCGAAAGCAGCACACGCCTGTTCGGTGGCAAGCGTGCGCTACGTGACCGTGTGGTCGCCGAAGCCGCCGAGCTCTCGGTACAGAAAGTTGCCTGGGCGCCCACGAGCCTGGCCGCCCTGGCGCTGGCGCGCAACAACCGGGAGGACGGCATCCGCCGGCCGCTCCAGGACATCCTGGACGCACTGCCCATGGAAAGCCTGAGTGCGATCTGCCCGCACGCGACGACGCTGGCGCAGACCGGCTGTCGCACGCTGGGCCAGGTGCGCGCCCTGCCGCGCGCCGGCCTGGCCCGGCGCTTCGGCAAGGAGCTGCGTCAGGCGCTGGACCGCGCCTACGGGTACGAGCCCGACGGCTATGTGTGGGAGGTGCTGCCCGAGCAGTTCAAAGGCCGGCTGGAGCTGCCCTTCCGCGTCGAGCATGCTCCGGCGCTGCTGCAGGGCGCACGACGACTGCTGGTGCAGATGTGCGGCTGGCTGGCAGCCCGGCATGCCGGAGCGACCGCGTTGACGCTGCATTGGTGGCACGACACGATGCGATCCCGCGAAGCCGGCACGGGCGGCCAGCTCACGATCGGGACGGCCGAACCGAGCCGTGACGTCGAGCATCTGTGCCGGCTGCTCGCCGAGCACCTGGCCAAGGTCGAACTCCTCGCGCCGGTCGGCGACATTGAGCTGACCGCGAACGAAGTCCACGAACAGGCGGGCAGCAATGGCTCCCTGCTGCTGGACGACACCGACGTCACCGAGTCACCGCAGCTGGTGCTGGAGCGCATGGCAGCGAGGCTGGGGCCCGAGGCGGTGCGTCGCTGTGTCGTGCATGCCGACCACCGCCAGGAATGGATGGCGCACTGGCAGCCCGCCGCCGAGCCCCTGCCGCGCCAGGCTGAGGTCAGCACCGAACTCCCTCAACCCACCTGGACGCTTCGCGAGCCGCTGAAGCTTGCTGTGCGCAACAACCGGCCGGTCTACCAGGGCGAGCTGCAGCTGCTCGCAGGACCGCAATGCGTCGAAGGCGGCTGGTGGGACCGCGACGAGGTGGCTGGCTCCGGGCGACTCGTGATGCGGGACTACTGGCTGGCCGAATCCCGGCATGCCGGTCTGCTGTGGATCTTCCAGGCCAAGCTCGACGACGGCACTGGCTGGTTCTTGCACGGCATCTTCGGCTGAGGCGCCACCGTGATTCCGCCCTATGCCGAGCTGCGCTGCGTATCGAACTTCACGTTCCTGCGCGGCGCCAGCAAACCTGAAGAGTTGGTGCAGCGCGCCAAGGCGCTGGGCTACAGCGCCATCGCGATCGCCGACGAATGCAGCATGGCCGGCATCGTGCGAGCGCACACGGCCGCCAAAGAGGTGGGTATCAAGCTGCTGGTCGGGTCGCAGTTCGAGGTTCGCTCGGACACACCGTTCAGCTTCGTCGTGCTGGCCACCAACCGCAACGGCTACGGCAACCTCTGCGAGTTCATCACTCACCTGCGCCGGCGCTCCGAGAAGGGCAGCTACTTCCTGGACCTGGACGAGATCGACAGCAGGACGCTGGCCGACTGCGTCGTCATTGCGGTGCCGGACCGCCGCTGCGACCGGGCACAGATGGAGGTCATCGCGCGGTGGTTGCTGCGGCACTGGATCGGCTGTTGCTGGCTCGGTTGGGAGCAGCTGCGCCGCCTGGACGACGAGGTGCAGCTCCACAAGCTGCGCGAATGCAGCGAACTGACGGCCGTGCCCATCGTTGCGGTCGGCGACGTCCACATGCACGTGCGCTCTCGCAAGCCGCTGCAGGACGTGCTGACGGCAACACGGCTGCGCATGCCCATCACGGCATGCGGCCTGAAGCTGCGCCAGAACGCCGAGCAGCACCTGCGCACACGACGGCGCATTGCCGAGCGCTGCCCGCCCGAGCTGATGCTGGAGACTCAACGCGTCGCCAACCGCTGCAACTTCAGCCTCGACGAGCTGAAGTACCAGTACCCCGAGGAAGTAGTGCCGGTGGGCGAGACACCGCAGAGCTATCTGCGTCGCATCGTCTACGAGGGTGCAGGCCGGCGCTGGCCGACCGGCATTCCCGCGGAGGCCCAGACCCAGATCGAGCATGAACTGTCCCTGATCGCCGAGCTGCGCTACGAGCACTACTTCCTGACGGTCTACGACATTGTCGCGTTTGCGCGCAGCAAAGGCATCCTGTGCCAGGGCCGGGGTTCAGCCGCGAACTCCGTCGTCTGCTACTGCACCGGCGTCACCGAGGTTGACCCACTGCGCAGCTCCATGCTGTTCGAGCGTTTCATCAGCAAGGAGCGCGGCGAGCCGCCGGACATCGACGTGGATTTCGAGCACGAGCGGCGTGAGGAGGTTATCCAGTACCTGTACGGCAAGTATGGCCGGGACCGTGCCGCGCTGACGTCCACCGTCGCGAGCTACCGCCCTCGCAGCACCCTGCGCGACGTGGGCAAGGCGCTCGGTATCTCGGATGAAGCTATGGAGGTGCTGCGCAAGGGCACCAGCGCCTGGGAGCTGGCGCTGACGGACGAGCTGGTTGCGGAGGCTGGCCTCGACAAAGACAGTCTGCTTGTGCGCCAACTGCGCGACCTGACGGGCCAGCTGCTGTCGTTCCCCAGACACCTGGGCCAGCACACCGGCGGCTTCGTGCTGACCAGCGGACCGCTCAGCCGCCTAGTGCCCATCGAAAACGCGGCCATGCCAGACCGCAGCATCATCCAGTGGGACAAGGACGATCTGGACCTGATGGGCTTGCTGAAGGTCGACGTGCTGGCTCTGGGCGCGCTGACGATGCTGCGCAAGGCGCTAGACCTGATCGGCGAGCGCCGCGGTCACGTGATGGAGATGCAGGACATCCCGCCCGAAGACCCGGCCACCTACGACATGGTCTGCAGGGCCGACACCGTCGGCACCTTCCAGGTGGAGAGCCGCGCTCAGATGAGCATGCTGCCGCGCCACCTGCCACGGCGCTTCTACGACCTCGTGGTCCAGGTGGCCATCGTCCGGCCGGGCCCGATCCAGGGCGGCTCTGTTCATCCTTACCTGGACCGTCGCAGTGGGCGTGTTGCCGTGACCTACCCCAGTCCGGAGATCGAGAAGGCATTGGGACGCACGCTGGGGGTGCCACTGTTCCAGGAGCAGTGCATGCAGCTCGCCATCCTGTGTGCGGGGTTCACACCGGGCGAGGCAGATGGCTTGCGTCGCGCCATGGCGGCCTGGCGGCGCACCGGCAGCCTGGACAAGTACGAACCCAAGATCATCGGCGGCATGATGGCCAACGGCTACACCGAGGCCTTCGCTCGCAACGTGTTCGAGCAGATGAAGGGCTTTAGTAGCTACGGGTTCCCCGAGAGCCATGCGGCCAGTTTCGCCATCATCGTGTACGCCACCTGCTGGGTGAAGTGCCACTATCCGGCCGAGTTCTTGTGCGCGATCCTGAACTCGCAACCCATGGGCTTCTATTCGCCGAGCCAGCTCGTGCAGGACGCCAAGCGCCATGGTGTCGACGTGCGCCCGATCGACGTGCTGCACAGCGACTGGGACTGCACGCTGGAGAACATCGAACACGAGCCGGCGGTGCGGCTGGGCCTGCGCCTCGTGAAGGGCTTCAAGGAAACCTCAGCACAGCGCATCAAGGCAGCGCGCGCCAGCACCTACTTCGAGAGTGCGGAGGAGCTGGCACGGTTGGCGAGGCTGGAGCACCTGGACATGCAGCAGCTCGCGGCAAGCGATGCGCTGCGCAGTCTCAGCGGTCACCGGCGACAGCAAGTGTGGGACGCTGCTGCACTTCGCAGGCTACCCGAGTTGCTGCGCGACGCGCCGGTGAACGAGCCTGTGCTGGAACTTCCAGCAGCCGCCGAGGGCGAAGAAGTGATCTGGGACTACCGCACCTTTGGACTGACGCTGCGAAGCCACCCGCTGCAGTTGCTCCGCCCGAAGCTCGACGACCGTCGGTTCGCCACCGCCAAGGAACTGATGAACACGGACGACGGTCAGGCCGTGGAGTACTGCGGGATCGTGACGCTGCGACAGCAGCCGGAAACCGCGAAGGGTGTGGTCTTCGTCAGCCTGGAGGACGAGACTGGCAACGTGCAGGTCATCGTGTGGCCCAGCGTTCGCGAAGCGCAACCTCAGGAACTGCTGCAGTCCCGATTGCTGGGCGTCAAGGGACGCTGGCAACGGCAAGGCGACGCTTGCAGCCTGATCGCGAGGCACATCGAGGATCTCACCTCGTTGCTCGGTGAACTGGAGACGAGCAGCAGGGATTTTCGTTAGTCGCGGATTTCGGCGGCGCTCGGGGGACGCCGTACAGGTGCGATGCCAGCGCCTTCAGTAGTCACGGATCGCCGCATTTCAGGCCAGACTAGCGGCCTCTGCGGCAACCTTCTCCAACAGCACGGCCAGGGGAATTGAAGTACAGGCGCGCCGATGCCGTCATCGCACCCTTGAATACGTGCTCGGCTGGAGGCGCTGAGTCTGCAAGATGCTTCTGCCCACCTGTTCCCGCACACCTTGGTTCTGTTTGAATGTGTCACAGCAATTCACCGAAGCCCATGCGAATCCTGTTCTCCGCCAATGTCCTGCTGCTTTCGCTGCTTGCGGCATCCTCCGCTCACGCCTGGGGCGCGGAGGGACACCGCCTCATCGGCGAGATGGCTGAAGCCCAACTGACGCCAGCGGCCCGCGCCGAGGTCACTCGGCTGCTTGCTGCCGAGCCCGGCGCCACCATGGCGTCGGTTTCCACCTGGGCCGACCAGATCCGGTCGCCTGAGACGGCACCGTGGCACTACGTCAATCCGCCGCCGGGTGACTGCTCTTACGAACGCGGTCGCGACTGTGAAGACGGCCAATGCGCAGTCGAAGCTGTCCGCGAGCAGGTCACCATACTCAAGTCCGGGGCTTCAGATGCGCAGCGTCTGACCGCGCTCAAGTGGGTCATCCACCTTGCCGGCGACATCCACCAACCGCTGCATGCCGGGTTTAAGGGAGACAAGGGTGGCAACCTGTACCAAGTCCGAGCCTTCGGCCGGGGCACTAACCTGCACTCGCTCTGGGACGGCGCGCTGATCCGCAATCGTGCCGCTGGCATCGACGCGCTGCGCGTAGATGCATCAACTTATGGCGCCGCAGCGCCGGCCGCCCCCCAACCTGCCGCGTGGGCCATCGAGTCCTGCAAGGTCGTCAGCAGTCCGGGCTTCTACCCAGATGGACGCTTCATCGAGCAGAGCTACATCGACCAGTGGGATCCCGTCCTGGTGGCCCGGCTCAAGAGTGCCGCGCAGCGCCTGGCCGCCACGCTCAACGACGCCCTGCGTTGACGCCTACTGCATTCGCCAATCAGTCATAGTCGGCTTTAGGCTGAACTTAGTCAGTCGCAGCCATGGCCCTGAACGACCGCTTGCGCCAGCACCGGTCATTGGAGGTCGGCGGCATTGACTGAATCCTTCATACCGACCCGCTACGGCCTACTACATCGATCCGCCGCGCGAAAAAGCTCGGCGCGCGTTTCATCGGCCTAGTCGAAACAGCCCGGCTCTTTCTGCGCACCGGCACGCAAAGCGCTGGAGCCTTAGGCTCTTCATTCAGAACAGTTTGCCAAAGTCACTGATCGGGCGCGTGAAAGCACACGCCCTTCAGTCGGTTGACGGCGCCAGCGGCATCCCTAGGCTGGGAGACTTCAAAACCTGGGGAGCCGCCCATGCATTCCCGCCAACTCGACGATCAGAGCGAACGCTTCTCCACGTGTCCGACTGCCTTTCCGCGCGCATCGCTGCGTCGCACGGTCGCGATGCCGTTGGCTAACGGAGCGACGCCCGCCATGTGCACGTTCGATTCGCTGGCCGACCGTCGTGACGGCCACTTCGCGCTCCGTTTCGCTGCACAGGACGGTACGCAGGCGCCGTTGGTGCGCATCCACTCGTCGTGCGTGACGGGAGACATGTTGGGTTCCGAACGCTGCGATTGTGGACCGCAACTGCGCGAATCGATCGACTTGTTCACGCGACGCGGCGGGGTCCTCATCTATCTGAACCAGGAGGGGCGGGGCATCGGCCTCACGCAAAAGATCGATGCCTATGCCATGCAGGACGGTGGCCTCGACACCTTCGCCGCCAACCGTGCGCTGGGCTTCCGCGACGACGAGCGCGACTACCTCGTTGCCGCCCAGATCATCGACGTCCTGCTGCCAGGCCTGGCGATTCGGCTCCTGACCAACAACCCGGAGAAGGCTGTAGCGCTCGAGTACTACGGCATCCAGGTAGAGGCCTGTATCCCGACTGGCGTCTTCGCGACGGCGGCGAACCGCCGATACCTTCAGGCAAAGCTTGCAGCCGGCCATGTGTTGCCCGCTTCGTCGCTGATGCCCAAGTCGAAGGCGAATGCCTGACTTTCTGACGGCCAACCGTCACGACTGCGATCCGTCGCTTCAGATCGCTTCCGATCAATCTCATTTGGGGATATGACGATGAATTCAAACGCACATCCGATCACCCAGCGATCCAGCATGGGCCTGCAGGGGCTCGGTGGCTCCCTGGCGATGGCACACCGATCCCCCATCAGCGGCATCGCAGCCAACGACAGCCATATCTTGACGGGTGGTTACGACAACAAGGTCATCCTGCGCGACGCCGCGACTAAGGCGCCGATTGCTGTCGGGTGGCACGAACATCTCGTGAACCACGTCAGCTTGTCGCAGTGCGGCAGGTACGGGCTTTCGTCCAGCAGTGACCATACGGCGCGGGTCTGGGACATTCCCAGTCTCAAGTTGCGGTCCGTGCTGCCCGATCACGACGACGACGTCGAGATGGCCGTCTTCGACACAGGAGCGGATCGGATCGTGACCGGTTCGCGCGACCGTGCGGTCCGAATCTTCGACCGCCATGGCCAGCTGCTTTGCGAGCTCAGGGGCCATGAAGCCGACGTGATCAGCGTTGCATGGTCGCCCGACGGAAAGTCCGCCATCTCGAGCAGCGACGACTCAACAGTTCGTCGCTGGGATCCGGAAACCGGTCTACAGACACAGCAGATCGACCTGGGCGGCATCGAGACCGACACCTTCGTGATCTGCGGCGACGGCACCATCATCGCCGGCAACGACCAAGGCGAAATTGCCATCGCGGCACAGGAGCGGATCGTCAAACTGCCTGCACACGATGCTGGCATCAAGCGCCTGCTGTGGGCCGAAGCGCGTGGGCTGCTCGTCACCGTGAGCTACGACGGCACCGTCAAGGTCTGGCGCGTCAATGGGGGCTTTCAGCTCGACCTCCTGCGATGCAGCCGCCTGCCCACCGTGGTTTGGGCGCGCGCCGTTGCATTTAGGGGCGACTGCCTAGTGTTCGGCACCTTCGGTTCGTCGTTCGCAACGTTCCGCATTGGGACTGGCGAATGGGACCTCTCCGGCGTGGAGGACACGAATGGCATCAACGCCGTCTGCCTTGCCGGCGATCGCGTCATCACCGTCGGAGACGCCGGCGTCGTGCGCAGCAACGGCGTTCCGATCTCCAACCCGGGTAGCCTCTGCAACTTCCTCGTGTCCTGTGACGGCGCGGTGCTGACCGGCGGCCAGACGGGGGAACTGTTCGACGCCCTCTCCGGCCGGGTGATCCACAAGCACCGGTCGCCGCTGAACTGTGCCGCAGTCCATGTGGTCGACGGCATCGCCAAGGTCGTCGTGGGTGCCTACACGGGTGAAGGCCTAGTCTTGTCGCCTCGCGCCGACGGTCAGCTTGGGCTGGAGCAGGTCGTTCAGCTGCATGCCAACGCGGTGAAGGGTGTGGCCGCCTGCGCAGGCGTCCTGTTTTCCGTCGGTGCCGATGGCGCAGCGGCGTTCCACCGCGCCCGTGACGCGTCGCTCATCCGGAAGATCGACAACGCGCACGACAAGATCGCCAACGGCTGCGCGGCGCTGGCCGATGGAGGCTTCGTCAGCGTCAGCCGAGACCGGGTCCTTCGCTTCTGGAGGCTGGACGGCGGCCTCGACGAGGCGATCGCCACGCCGCACACCCACTCCGTCAAGTGCGTCGCAGCCTCGGCAGACGGACGCCATGTCGCCACCGCCGCCTACAACGGGCGGATCGCCGTGTTCGACCGGTGTCAACGGGCATGGGTCGTCGACCACCGCGCCACCCTCGCGGGCATTTCGTCGATCGTGTCATCCCGCGGCGGCTTCACGGCCTCCTCGTACGACGGAGAAGTCTATGTCACACATCCTTAAGGCCGTCCCGGGTGACTGCATCAACGCCTGCAGTGACCGAAGGGCTATGGGCTATCCGGAGCACTATGTGCCGACGCGGCACGAGGCACCCGCGGCCGCGATCCGCCGGCTGGTGGGTGTCGACGCGGAAGACCTCGCCGCGCGTGTCGAGGACCCGGCGCTCAAGATGGAAGATCGGCTTGCCGCCGGCCTGGTGCTCGGCCTCGTCGGCGACCCCCGGATCCGAACATTCGAGCCGACGATGATCGACATCGCTGCGGCCGACGTGGTGATCGGCCTCGATGTCGATCGTGTCGGTGCCGTGCAGGGGCAACTGCTGGACACCGGGGTGCTGCCGGACTGGATCGCCAAGGAGTGCCCGAGTCATCGGGTCGCGCTGGCGGCGTATCGCATCGCCAGGTACCCGGTCACCAACTTCGAGTACCGCGACTTTCTGGCCGCAACTGGATACAACGAGATCCCCACGTCATGGGAGCTCGGTCGCTATCCCCACGAACGCGCCAACCACCCCGTGTACACCGTTTCGGCCGCGGCGGCCGACGCCTATTGCACGTGGCTTGCCTCCCGCACAGGCAGAGAGTTTCGGCTGCCTTCGGAAGCCGAATGGGAGCATGCCGCGGCGGGACCGGCGCGCTTCGAGTATCCCTGGGGCGACGCGTTCGAGGTCGACCACGCGAACACCGCGGAAGCCGGCCTGCTGTCGAGCACGCCGGTCGGTGCTTTCCCCAGGGGCAACAGCTACTTCGGCGCGTGCGACCTGGCCGGCAACGTCGAAGAGTACGTTGCGAACGACTACTACCCCTACGCTGGTGGCCGAGCGGTCGAGGACGAGCTTCACCGCGCCTGGGGCCAATACCGCGTGGCCCGCGGCGGCTGCTTCACCCGCCTTCGTGACCTCGCGCGCTGCAAGCGGCGACACGGCTACTTCCCCAAACGCATCTATGCGATGGGCTTCCGATTGGCGGAGACCGCATGAGCCCGGCCGCCGCTTTCAACTCCGCGACCGACCAGGACGTCCTGGACCGCTATCCGCCTCTGCGGGAGCGGCTCGCGAATGTCGTGAACACGCCTCTCGTCGCTTTGCCCGGTGGGCCCGGCGAAGCCACGATCTGGGCGAAGTGCGAGTTCATGAACCGCGCTGGCGGAACCGTCAAGGACCGCACTGCCTTCGCGATGCTCCATCAACTACTCAAGGAGCGGGTCTCCTCGTCCCGGGCGTTGCACGTCCTTGAATACACCGGTGGCGGGCTCGGAGTCTCGCTAGCGCGACTGTGTGCGGCACTCGATATCCGCTTGACGCTCGTCCTGTCGGCATCAAGTCCCGAGACGCTGCTACACGAACTGCGCGAACTCGGCACCGAGGTCGTGGTCTCGCCCTCGGAGCAAGGGTTCTGGGGTGTCATGGAAGCCGCGCGGCGACTGGCTGCGGCCAACCCGGAATGCAGCTTCCTCAACCAGCACCACAACCAGGCCAACCTGCGGATGCATCGCATCACGACGGGCGTGGAGATCGCGGCTCAGTTGCCTAGTGGGGCCAGCGATGGTCCTTGTGCGTGGATCGCCTCGATCGGTACCGGAGGGACGCTGATGGGCGTGCAGGCCGCATTGCGGGCTCATTTACCGCACCTGCAGGTGTTTGCCACCAGCCCCCGGGAACTGCCCTACGCCAGCGCCCTGGCGCCGAACGGAAATCCCAAGTTCCTCGGCTCCGGCGGGCTCGGGTGCGGGCGCAAGCAGCCGTTCGTCGAAGCTGACGAGCACCGGCTGTCGGGACACTATCAGATCGGGTACCCACGGGCGCTGCTGGCGATGCGCGAACTGCACCAGAGCACCGGGTACCGGGTCGGCAGTTCGGGCGCTGCGAACTGGTTGGCAGCGCGCGAACTGGCTAGACGTCTGGGGCCGACGGGCAACGTAGTCACGATCTTGCCCAGCGCCGCGACGCCCAATGAGTGGTCCAAGGCGGAGAGCCTGACGCGAGCCGATGGCGCGCCGCTGACGTTCGACCCGGGCCACTGCACCGATCTCCTGCTTTCATCAACACCCTGAAGGGAAACGAAATGAAGATCTGCATGCTTTCACTGTCGGCGAGCGATGACTCGGTCGGGCGCGTCGGCTCCCAGGCTCTGCGCCGCATGCTGGCGGCGGTCGGGCACGAGGTCGACTGGATCGACATCCGGTCGTTGCCCCCGGTCTGGGTCGACAACAAAGGTGTCTCGGCGCTGCCCGAGGAATACAGCGAGGTCGATGCCTCCCTGCGTGCGGCCGACGGCGTCATCCTGGCAGTGCCGGTCTACTGCTACACCGCCAGCAGCCCTGCAAAGGCCATCACGGAACTGTTTTGCAAGTCGCTCGCCAGGATGCCGGTCGGCATCCTAGTGTCGGCGGGATCCTTGCGCAGCCACCTCGCGGTGGGCGACCTCATGCTCAGCATGATGTTCGAGCAGGGCACCGTCTGCTATCCGAAGACGGTGATGGTCACGAAGGGCGACCTCTCGCTCGGCAAGCCTGACCCGGCACTGGAGGCGAGGCTGCAAGCCTTTGCATCCGACTTCCTCGCGTTCGCCCAGGCCGTGCAGGCCTATCGCCAACTAGCCCTTGCATCAGAGGCCGCATGATGGGAGAGGCCAGGCCGTTCTCGCGGATGTATCGCTCATTCGAGCTCTTCGGGCAGGCTGCGGCGCAGGCAGGTCCCGGGCGCGAGTTCCTGCAGATGTCCGCCGGCGCGAACTGGCTGGATGCCTGTCCTTCGGTCGTCAGGTGCCTGCACGCGGAACTCGACAGCGGGCTGACCTATCGCAGCTACGGCCGATCCGCCGGCATGCTGGCCATCACCGATGCGTTGGCACACGTGGAACGCAGGCTTGCCGGGGGCGCCTGCGACCCCCAGGTTCTTCTAGTAAACGGGACGACCGAGGGCGCGCGGCTGGTCTTCGAACTGCTGTTTCGGGCCGCCGCCTCCCCGCGCCGGGAGGTTCTGATCGTCGGCCCGGCGTTCCCTCTTTATGCGCAGCTTTGCGTGACCTTCGGATTGCCCTGCGTCGAGGTCTTGTCGGAGGTGGAGAGCCAGACCACCTATCTGCCGGACATCGCGCAAGTCGTCAGTGACATTGAGCGCAGGCGCCCAGCATTGGTGTGTCTGGTCACGCCGAACAATCCAATCGGTGAACGCTACGGTGACGCGGACATCGCGAAGCTGGCCGCTGCGTGCCTGGCCACCGGCACCGTCCTGCTAGTCGATCGGGTCTGCATGCTGCCCTGGGACGATCCGCGGGGGCTCGCCCGGGCGACCGCCACCCTGATGGAAGCCGGCCTTTGCTTCATCGTGGATTCCTTCTCCAAGTCCGAGAGCCTGGCAGGGATGCGCACCGGCTTCATAGTCGCCAACGCAAGCAATCGGGATCTGCTCATGCACCTGACACGGTCCTGGTGGCTCAATCCGGTGGTCTTCTCGACGCTCACCCTTGCGATGTCGCGGCTTGCCGTCCTGGCGCTGCATGAGCCGCAGGACAGTGGACGCAATGCCGGTTTGGCCGCCGACATCGCGGATCGACTGGGGCGCGAGTTCCCCACGCCAAGGAGCGCCAAGCCGCTGGCGCAGGTGCTTGCCGAGGTGCTCGCGGCCTATCCGGCCGAGCTGTCCGACCGGCGCATGGTGATCGAAGCCAACCATCAGACGGTCGTCGCCGGCTTCGGTGCGCACGCGACCCGAGCCCTGAAGCGGCAAGCCGGGTTCAACGTGGCGCTGACGTTGCCCGGCATGCATGCGGCCGACGAGATGATCGACCAGGCCTTGCTGGCCCATGAAATGGGTATCGGCGTCCTGACGGAGTCGTGTTTCCGCGTCAGCGAGCGCACCTCGGGCAACTACTTCGTGCGTCTCGGATTGACCCTGCCGATGGCCAGCTTTGCCCGAGGTGTGGACCTTCTAAGGCGTCACTACCTGCGCGGGGCGGCCGTCACTCAAACCCCGACGCCGATGGCGATGGCCGCGAACGCCACGGTCGATGTCCCGATGACGAGACCAATCGGTTCCACAGGTCAGGAGGCTTCTCAGCCTTCCAGTTGATCTGCGGCACCTTCGAGCTTGCGTTCCATCGACGCCAACTCCTCCAGTTCCCTTTCAATGGCGCCGGCGGAAGACAGGCGCGGCAGCCATGCCTCCACCTGCGCGGAACCGAACGCGTAGCGCGGATCGACGACAGGCCGGCGCGAAATGAGCTTTGACCCGCGCGCATCGAACAGCATCATCCTGACGTGTTCCGACGGCTCGCCCGGCAGCGATGACAATAGGTCGCGCAGGGCTTCCAGACAACGCCTGGCCTTTTCCAGCGCGGTTTCCGCGGTCCGGACGTAGCCCAGGGACACCGCGCGGTCCAGACAGGGCCGTAGGTAGGCTGCGTACGCCCTTGCGACGCGTCGTGGATCCTCGGCCACGATGCGGCCCGCCTCCAGCAGGAATGCGAGGTAAGTGCGCTCCGAGCATCCTTCCTTCAGGATGTCGTATTGCACCTGGTCGAGCGTCGCTTCCGCCGCGTCCAGCATCCTTGTCTTGCGCAGCAGATGCGCAAACGCAATCCGGAAACCCAACGCGGTGTGATGCTGCCCACTACTCGAGTGATGGAAGAGGCTTTGCAGACAGACGGTCAGCGCTCTTTGCAGGTACTCGTCCGTGCCCAGTGCTCCGAGCGTCGCGATGTAGGCGTGCGCCACGTCGCGCGTGATCGCGGCAGGGTCGTCCGTCGCTATCTTCTCGTAGGTCTCTATGGCCGATGTGAATTCGCGACGTAGGTACTGCAGATGGCCCCTACGTGCTTTCAGGCGAATATCGATCTTCTCGGGCCTGACCTTCATCCCATTCACGAAAGCCTCGACCCTGGCAAGCACGCGCTCGGCTTCTTCTAGGCGATTCATGGCCGTGAGCACGACGATGCGGTCGACGTGATGCTCTACGTTGACGGTTGTAGTCTCCATCCCGTTACCGGACAGACGCACCAGCTGATTGCAGCTGTGAAGCGACTCCTGGAGTTGCCCGAGGTCCAGCCGTGCATAGACCACCTCTCGGTGGTAGCGCGCATGATGATCCGGGTGCAGGCCATCGTGGGGACGGCCGAGCTGGTGGGATTTGCTCATGAGCTCGAGCAGCTCGCCCGTCAGCTGATAGAGCCCGTGCTGGAGAGCCAGCTTACGGTTGAGCATGTCGGCAGTCTGGCGATTGCCGTTCAGTTCGTGCCAGAAGATTTTTTCGAAGCAGAAGTTGACCACCTCGTACGGGTCGCAACCGCAGGCCCCGCCTGCCAGCTGCGTCGGCTTCTTCGGGAATTCCATCGCAAGCGCGGCCCACAGCTTGTGGCCAGGACGGTCTGACTTGCAGTGCTCCGGCGGCGCGCAGGACCGAATCAGGTGCCTCACGCATTCGGCAAGGAAGTGCAGTCTCGATCGGCCCCAGTGCGGTTCGAAGGGAAACTCCGCAGTCAGCAAGGCCTTGTCGTTGCAGTGCTCGTACAGACGCTTAGCGATGACGAAGTGTGCCTCGGCCCGCCCGAGAGGATCCCGGCGCATCCAGCGTTCTTGGACCAGGGCGCGAGTTGCCAGATCCATCTTGTAGTTCTCGCTCGTCCGGTGGCCTTCGATGCCCGATGATGGTTCTGCGGACTCGGTCGTAATGAGTCGACCGTGCACCTCGTTCACCGCCGATCTGAAGGTTTCCCACTTCATGCCGTTTCCGGTACGAATCAGCTCTTCAGCCGCCTTCTGCGTCAGCCAGTAGAGTGCTGTGCTGCACCATTCGACTGCTCGAATGACATGGTCTTTCCCAAGGCTTCGGAGTTGCGCATTAACTTCATCCACATGCAGACGGATGTCGACGGGGAGAAGGTCTGCGGGCATGTTCGCCAGCTCGGCCCAGCCGGCGGTCGGATCGAAGTAGCTGAACGACTCGTAGTTGGATGCCAGGAACGCCAGCATGCGTACGGAAGCGGGTCGTGTGGCCAGGGTCTTATCTGCGGTGTAGTAGGACTGGGCACGCTGGAGTCTGGTGCCATGTTCATCTGCCGGGACGTGGCCACGAAGACCGCAATACCGCTTCCATTGCCGCTCGAAGAATGCGTTGCTCTCGGCTTCTTTGCTGACGGCCACCTGCAGATTGAAGTTCCTGCAATTGGAAACGCGATAGGCTGGCTTGCCCATGAGTAGCAAACGGGCCGTAGACTTCTCGCGGCTTGCCGCCGACCGGAGTAGTGCCTTCAGACCGCTCTCGCCGGAGTCCGACATCAGATCGGCGTGGACGACGACGAGGAGCGCGTTGCGGCTCTCCAGGGACCGCCACAGCCTGTCCGCCGAGGACTCCGGCGCCAATTCGAAATGCGCTCTCAACTCCTTCAGTGATCGTTCGAAGGGCAGTTCGTCGTCCTCGTCAGGGTAGCCCGCGTCGGTATACCCCGCGAACGGGCAGATTAGATATACATCCTTCTTTCCCTTGTTCGGGAGGTAGGTACCGCCCAGCGCATACGCTATGAATAACGATCCGACGGCCGGAGCATCCGTCCAGCACGTGACCGCGCTTGGCTCGTTGATCCAGAACATCAACGAGTTGATGGCGGATTCTTCGGCGCTTCCGATGCAATTCGCACCGTCAGCGAAAGGCGCGGGCAGTATTAGGGCACCGTTGTGCTTCTCCCTGGCCGCGGACTCGACGACCAGGTTTGGCCTGAGCGCAGCTTCCAGCTGTTCGAAACTCTCAACGGAGAACAGGTCCTGACAAGACAGCCCAGATGCGATCCGGCGTTGGGTTCGCTCGTCGCGAAGAGCGTCCCGGACCAGCGGCGTGGTCGGCTTGCTCTGGGTCTTCAGCTTGTTGAAGTGGTTGTAGTCCAGCGTGCCGGGGTTCTCGGGAAAGATCAGCTTACCCCAGGCGTCCCTCGATACGGCGTCGATTCGCTTCAGGTAGGGCGTGTACTCGCTGAACAGGTACTTGACAATGAGGTCGGGTTCCATTCGCGCATCACCCCCTGACTCTTCTGATCGCGAACTGCTGGCGAGATCGAACCGGACTCCACGACATGCTCATCGCCGGCACACCCGCCTACAACGGTCGGACATCGTCTCATGTCAAGCACGGGCCCGACATCATGGAATCTCCCTGGCGGGCGCTGTCTGCCTGACTTTCTGCGGGGTTCGCGCAAGGTGGGCGAACCATCTGCGGAGGGAGTTGTCCCATCGCGGCGTGTCCATGACGGGGAACCCGCCTTTGCGGCGCAGCCCGGCATTGGCGCCGCCGCCGGGATCCCGGAGCGCTGGCGCAACAGTCCGGTGCGCCGCGCCCCGCTTTTCCGACCAAGTACCGCCCGTGGCGGTGCCGGCCGCGGGACGGAACGTCGGCTTGATGACGATCAGCGTGAGCCCGCCCGATCGACGCGACCGGCTGCTTGCGCTGCAAACGTGCCATCGGCGCGATGACTGCAGCTTCAGGCTGGTCATGTTGCCCACGGTCAACGAACGAGATGCGAAATCGGCGAGCAAGAGGCGCTTGGCTCGGTTTGCCACGGCCATGAAAACGACGCATGCGGCGTTTGCGCTGTCGACTCGACTACGCTGTTGAGACCGTACCAGCGGGTAGTGCGCCTGCACAGCCGAGTTTCGTGCCACGAAGTCTCAAACCCGCGACCCTCGGCTTGGTTGTCTACGGGAAAGTACACATCCTGGCGCCACGCAGCCTGCCTGGGCTCTGGTACCGGTCACTACAAGCGTGTACGTGCTTTTGTGGTCAGTCAGCACCGGCACAGGTGGTCAGTCAGGCCGGAATGCGCAGTCATGCCGTCGAGGCGGTGATCGATCAGACCACTGTCCCAGAGCGCGTGCAGGTTGGAGCCCTTGCCAAACGCGCGCAGTTGGACGCCGTTGCCGCCCTTGTCGGCCGCGAGTCCAGCGTGCAGGGGCTGGTGAACGTCACCGACGAGGTGCACAACCCACTTGAGGGCGACAAGCCTTTCGCTGGGCGAGGTGCCGCTGGATCGAAGGATGAGGGTCTGCTCCATCAGTGCCTCGATGACGCACGCCCCGTCCCGGCAATCCCTGCTCGACCGGTAGGTGCAGTCGTCGTCAAGCATGTTCAGGAATCCCTCCGACGCTTGAGCGTCCCGGCGTTCAACATTGGCGCATGGTCGAGCTGACCCTGAATGCGCCGTGGTTCATGTTGTCGATGGAAGTCGGCGACCAGGGCGAACCTGAACACAGCGTCACGCAGACCCTGTGCATCGCCTGGGAGTACGACCTAGCCGATATCCTGGTGTCGATGGAGGCCGCTCGCGTGACGGGGCTGATCTGCATGATGCCTGCGTCGGCATCTGCGTCCGGTCACTGGACATCGCGCGAGATCCGTGAGGTGTGGCTTCACCGCTCCGCCGCAGGGCGCCACATCGAGCTGCTCGACAAGACGGGCCAACGGTTCGATTGCGGGCTGACCCCGGATCACATTGCTCCCGTGGAGATTGATCTGCTTTGGCGCGTGATTCCGAGGCGACAGCGATGACCAAGCCCTCGCTGACGCCAGCGGATTTTGTGCAGCCGCCCCTGGAGTCCGACAAGGAGCTGGCCGAGTGGGACAGCATGCCGGCCGTGGGTCGCGAGCGATTCTGGTTGCCAGCGGCGAACCGCTATCCGTTCAGGACCTTGCTTGAGCTAAAGAAGATGAAGCGAACAAAGTCGCGCGCGGCCCCTAGAGAACTCGGTCGTGCGTCGAAGTTGGCGAGACTTAAGGCCTGCATACGGCAGGGTCGGCGCCTGGGATTCTTGAAGGAGCACCTCACCGTCTCGGACGACTTCGATTCGCAGCTGCCAGCAGCATTGCTCAAGGATTTCGAGGGCGGCATCTGAGACGAGGTGCGAGGAGTTCGAACGTCGGGGCGTGCTAGGGATCCGAGTGCTTGATGCGGAGGCGTCAGGTGCCCTCTACCGCAGCCAGTTCAAGCACGCGATCCGTTAGTCCTTGCTCGATGGCCGTCCTGGGCGTCCTCCCGTTGAGGCCGCCCAGCGGGGTCTCCAGGAACGACAAGAGGGCCCACCCTTCGGTGGTGCCCAGCGCCTTCGATGGCCTCGGGATCACAGCCCAGAAGATCGGGGCGAACTGCCACCTGGGCAGGCGGAAGCCCCGGCGGGTCTGGGTGAGACCGATTGCGCGACCCTTTGAGACCCATGAGTTGATGGTCGCCCTGGTGGTGGCGGCGATGCTGGCCGCAACGTCGGTGCTGCCCAAATTCGCTGCCTGCGGGCCGAGCCGGCGAGAACTGAATGAAGGCCTTCAGGTAAACCCGGCCGGCGCTAATGGTTGACTTGGACGGTCAGATGTTTATGCGACCGAATGCCTGCTCGCACGTCGGACCGGGCGCTAACGCCTGAGCGCTTTCCAGCTGCCAGCAGTTGATGCTCGAAATATGGATGAGTCCGCGCTCTTGCACGGCGCTATAGCCGATGCGACTTCATCAATCCTCAAAGAGCCTAAAGAGGCCATAGCCAATCGCTCCGATCGCTCCTGCAGCCAGGACCACTGGCGCCGCGGCAACTCCAACCGCTGCAACCGCAGCAACCTTAGCAGTCACCACGCCGACACCGGCTGCCACTGATCCACCGACGCCCGCGCCAGTCGCGGCTGCGGCTCCAACAGCTGAGCCAATGTTGGCGGCCATCTGACCTCGTGCCATGTGGTACGTAGTCGCATGCTTGGTGGCAGTACCGACTGCGGCTCCCAAGCCTGCAGCGGTTGCATTGAACGCTATCGCGTCCCTCGTCGACTTATCCATGACAACTCCTCTTGCTGAAAACGGCAGTTGATCGGGAGAAAGAAGAGGGCGCGAGCATGTGCCCGGTGAGCGTTCGTCGCGTTGAGCAGTGTCACGCTTATATATCAAGACGAGGTTTCCTGAGAAGGGCGGGAGTCAAATTGAAGCCGCCCTCCCCCGCGAGTGCGGAGGGGGGGGGGGCTAAGACTGCCGGCGCTTCGCGCGATCGCGTCGCCAACTTATTCCTCCATGCCCATCCTTGGCACGGACCGCCGGCCTCGCTTTCAACCTATCGCGCGAACGGCCGACTTTGGCCAGCGGGGCCACGTAGTGACCCAACCGGGTGTGGTCCGTGACCTGGCTCGCGCACAGCCGTAGAACACTGCCGATGCCGGTCGTTTGGGCAATCAGGCACCCCGCATTGGAGGCTTGACCTCCCGGTAGGCATCTGGCACAAGCCTCCTCATCGACGTCCATCGTGAGAGACCGCGCAGACCGGTGCATCGCCGGGTTGCGTTGGCTGCAGGCACTACGCGGCTGGATCGATTCAAACAAAGCTGGGGGAGTTCAGCATGTCACCTATCGTGCCCGCTCAGGTGCTGGTCCAGGCTTTGGCAATGGCAGCCAAGGCGCGCTACCAGGCTGAAGCGCTTGCGCATCTGCATGGCATCGCGAAGCTGCGCGCCGGTGTTGTCCGCGATTTGATTGAGGCGATTGTCGTGCGACGTGTCGATGCCGTTGAGCATCAATGCACGGAAGTGCTTAAGCAATATGCCGACCAAGCCCAACACTATCTGGACCAGCAGAGGCGGTTCGGCGAGAGGCTTTTGGAGAGTCGCGATCCGATAGAACGACTCGAATTGAGCTCGAGACTCACGGAAGTCGATACCAAGCTCGGAGAGATCCGAGCCGATGCGAAGCTGATCTACGAACGCATGTGCCAAGCGATCGCCTATCTAGGCGGCAACGATGCGGCACTTCTGCAACAAGTTTCGTACGTTATGGGTGGCGGTTATGAGTCAGTCCGCTATGTATCCCAATAATTCGACTCCATCTCCTTGGCCAACATTCTGGATCGGGCTGGGCATCGTCCTCATTTGGATTACTTGTTGGCAATCCCACTACGACGATATACGAATTGCCGCATTGGCCAGAATCGAGGCATGCCCCGAACCTGTTCCTTCAGGCGATCGCTGGTGGAACAAAATCGGAACAACCGTCGAAAAAGGTTTCGATAGCGTTTTCACAGAATGCGGTAGACGTTTTCGACGCGAAACTGATGAAGTCCAGACCGCCTTTGAGAACAGTATGGGGCGCGTCATGCTTGCTACCCCATTGGCCTTCATTCTCGTTTCATTGACGCGAGGTGGCGGCAGGTGGCTCGCCAGCGGCTTGCAGACTGCGTCAGTTGCGCGCGCAGAACGACTTCGTCTGAAAGCCTACGAAGCACAAGATAGAACGCTGGTTCTTGAGAATGAAGCGGCGAAATTTAGCGACGCACGAGTTGAATTTGTCAAACGCCTCGGCATTATTTCGAGCTACCTTGACTTGCTCGCCGAGCCGTCCGCGTCAAATCAAGTGGTGATGCTGAAGCAGAACATATCCAGGGAGCTGTGCGAGCTGGTGGCAGGCAATGCGCCTGACGAACTCATTGGATTGATACGGAGCGATAAAGTTGTTCAGTACAAACTCCGGACGCTGGAGCAACGCTTCAACGAGCTTGCCATCAAGAACGATGATGCCCAGCTGATGTTCTCACTCGCATCGGCAGACTCCGGGGCGAGGTTACTATAGGTTGACTGTGGGCCCAGTCACTTAAGGTTTAGCCGTAGCAGACCGTATACGCGTTGAGGTGTTCTATCGCCTTCCGAGCGGTCGCCTGCCAGGGCTCCTCTCGGTTGTCAAAGATCTGCTCAAGCACGTCCTTGATGACGCTTGCTTGAAATCCAGCATCCATGGGATCTAGGGATTCTTTGTTCGAATTTCCCGGATCGGCCAGTTCATCGCTTTCGAACCAGCGAGATCTAAATTCCGAAGAGGTTGGCCATCCAGCAAGTAGTCTTTCTAACCCTTTGCGCTTCTCGACGGTCTTCGCAGCGGTGTCAGCGAGGATGGCCTGCATCCCCTCTCTGTAGGCCTCTTTCGCAACCTGCCTGAATCCTTCGGGCCAGTCGCGCTCCACAAGCTGCAGCTTGGCGATCGTTAGCGCCGATTGCGGGTCTGTTCCTTCCAGGCGCAATGCCCAGTAGCCACCCACAAGCAGAGGCATCCAGAAATCGGAAACAGGAGCCAAGCAGGCGACGACCGTCTGAGCTCCTTTAAGTTGCAAGGAGCTGACTACGCCCAGCGGATCGCCCGTTTCAGAGCTGCCTACCATGCCGGCGACGCACGCCGAAATGAACACTTCACGGATGTCACCGCTAAGAGCCATCACAGCCGCGGCGTCGAGAATCTGTCCAGCAGCATCGTCAATCCGCAATGCGCCGTGCTGACTTGTCGTGCCACCACTGCGCGTCTCCATCACCGTGCCATGCGTCGCGATTTGAAGGCAAGGACGCAGTTCCGTAGAAGGAGTACCCAAATGGCGGGCGGCTCGGACTGAGGCGTGCTCGCGGCGTGCTTCGGCGAACAACTTGCCTACGATGCTCGCCTCCACGTTGACGAATGGAATGGGCCTTCCGCCGGCCTCAGCCTCGTCGGTGAAGATAGAAATTTGGCTCGGCAGCCAGGGCTGCACTGGCGCCCCAACGTCTTGCGGCATGCGCAAACGCACGTATGCCGCAAGCCCACAGAAGTGGCGGACCTTCCAACCCTGTGGCTTGCCAAGCGCCAACGGCAGCGCGTGCAGACCGGTCCCGGTCACCAGGTCCACATTGACCGCTGCTCCGAGCGCTTGTACAAGCGGTGACCAGATCGTGGTTCTTATGTGGCCGCGCAAGGCCTCAATTGCCTCCTCGGGCTCGAGTTCGGCTTCAACGGACGCTAGAGCCGAAGGCGTCAGGCGAGTTGCGTAGATCACATCGCGCAGCCCCGCTTGCGCCTCGCGATAGCCGACTGTGGAGACGGCCATATCAGCCCGCAAGGTCTCCAGGGCCCCGAGTGAAATGGTCTGGAGCGCTTGTTTCGCGCGCAGCACATTGGCCCGTATGGTGCCGTTAATCACGTCTAGCAGCACGATGCAACTCGGGCCAGCTGCGGCGACCAACTGCTGTGGCGTCATCGCCTGCAACCACTGCATGGCTGCAAAAGCACGATCCTCCATTGCCAGCGCGCCACGCGCAGCACGGAAGACCTCGTGAGGCGTACCAAGGTCAGCCGGGTCAAGGTCTTTCAGAACGGACAGAGGAGGAGGGCCCGCCGAGTCGTCGTCAACGCGCATTCGGACTGCCGTCATTTGGCGTCGAGCTTCGACATAGTCATCGCGGGCCTGAGGTATCTCATCTGCACCGGCGGCTAGGCCTGGCCCGACGCAATAGATCCACGTTTCCATGCCATGAAGGGGTGCGATTCCCGACAGTACTTCTTCGTGCCAGCAACGCTCGCACAGCGAGACCCAAGCTTCGTGGAAAGAGCGGAAGCCTTCTGCTATCCAGCCCCGTGATCCCCCGCGCTCGAGCTCGAGTTCGTCCAGCCCAACCAAAGTTATAGCGCGGACGGCAGGTAGAACTCGCTGTAGCTCCAGGCGCACCTGCGAATCCTGCGACCAGCGCGAGATGATGTGTTGACCAAACTGAAGGCGCCGCAACACCGGAACTTGATCGCAAACGACCTCGAGTGAGTGCCGGCTGGAGAAGACATTGCGTTCGTAATCCCGCATTTTCTTAAAGAGCGCGCGGCCCAAACGGCTGGACATGAACCATCCGTGGTGGACATAGGTCGCGATCCGCTCGGTCGGTGCGGAGAGCGCCTCCAGCACCTGCAGTTCAATGTTCTGCGCCCGGGACACCTCGCCAACATCCCTGATCGCAGAAGCGCTGCTCAACAAGGCTGAGACCAAATCGGCGTCTCCGCTGATGACGTTTGGCCTACTAAGAAGCGCATCGATCAACCGGTACGCTGGCTCAGTGCCGCCGAGCCTCACGGCACGGGCATTGAGTTCAAGACTTAGCGGAAGGAGGCTGGTGGCAATGCCTGCGTATCCGTTCAGCTTGGCCCGGTCGCGGTCCACGCTGAGTTGCTCCCACTGCGCCTGGGTGGACTCGTCCACACGGCCGGCACGGATTCGCGTCAGCAGCATTTGGACACACGCGCGAATCTCTCTCTCATCGGGGCGAGTTTTGCGCCGCTTGCGCAACGTCTCCAGAACGAACTCGGCGTGATCCAAGGCGGCGTCCGGGTTGCCCGAGTCGCGCAACGTCTTGGCCATGGAAGCGTGTGCCCGCAATGCCTCGATGCTGCGCGAGCAGCCGTTCGCGGAGCGCAGATCCAGTTCTTGGCGCAGCAGCTTGAGCCCGGCCTCCCACTGGCCCATCTGAATGCTCAGCTCGGCCAGTTCGTGCAATGCGTGCAGCGAATACAGGTGATTGCATCCGTACCGGTCCTTCGATTGCTCATGCACCCAGGTCTGAAACGCGTGCGCGGCAACTAACTCACCCTGGGACACCAGGCTGCCAGGAATAGTTGCAACCTGTCGGAACGCCAGCCAGCGTAGGAAGCGACCTCCGCCGCTCGGCTCAAGCAGACGCTTGAAGAGCGATCTAGCCGTCTCGTGATGGCCCATCTCTGTAAAGATGAAAGCTGTCGTCGCCAGGGCTGCTGGCGGTGGGCGGCTGCCACCTTGCGCCAAGCAGCGGTGGCGAAGGCTTGACATAGCCAGGGCCTCTGGCGGGTAGCCCTGGTCGACTGTCTTGCTCAATGCCGGTATTGCGAACACGAAGGGAATGCTTTTCGCCGTGAACCACCATCTGGCCCACCAGCGGTCCCGGTTCTTCACTGGCGAGAACAGCCAGCGCGCCCAGCGGGCTTGCCAGGGCGTCAAGCGTGAGATCAGTGCGAGTTCTGCAGGCCGAAGATTGGCCTCGAAGTCGAGCGATTCGAAAAGCAAATGGCGAAACCAGCGCAGGCTGCCAGGAGGCGGCCCCATCGCGGAACTCACCGTCTCTTGGGCCACACTTGGTACTCGAAGCGCATCAGCGAAAAAATCATGCCCGGCTTGGAAAGGCGCGCGGCCAGGAGATCCATGAAGCTGTCCTGGAGCTCGGCATTGTCAGACGCGTCTTTGGGCATGCCCTCCAAATCGATAGGGGAAGCTGAGACGATGACTATCACGCGCCGCTGTCGGCCCATTTTGGGGGGCACCGTGAGCGCATGAAGGGTGGGGTCGGCAGGGATGCTGACGCAGCTCGCCGGCAGATGGGTCGCCGGCATCATTTGGCCGTAGGGAGCCGGATACGGCACCAGCGGCAGGAATTTTCGCTTCCCCGCATCTTCGACCTCCTGCACTGCCATGAAATGGCAGAAGCGGCTATTCCCCTTCAGCACCTGCTGCAGCGAAATGCGAAAGGCGATCTGATCACCCTCATAAACTATTTCGTCTGGGTCAGCCGATTCCGGAAACGGGTGGGGTGCACCCGGCGGCAACAGTCGATCATCCCCTTTGGACGCACGCGGGCGCTGGTGCCTCAAGCGAATAAGCTCGATCCTGTCCTGCCCAACTTCGTCGGCCCGGTGCCTTTTGGGGTTGAAGAACTCGTCCCAACGCGCGCCTTCTGCGAGGCCACCGCAACGGCCCCCACGCAGACGAAGCACCGCGCCAAAGGCGTCAGCGGACTCCTTGAGAGCGTCCAGCCAGCGTTGTCCCAGGTCTGCCTTTGGGTCGAGGTCTGCCGGCCTATTCATAGGACTGAAGAAGGCGATCAGAAACGAGCGCGCATGCTCTGCAGGCAGTTCTTGCAAACTTTTGCACCTGCTCAGGTCAGAAGGATGGAGGGCGCTGGGCGCAGCTGCGCGTTTCTGGATCCATGCGCATATCTCGGGGTCATCTGGTTGCTTGCTTGTGTCCCGATTGGACGCCATCAGATCCGGATGCTTCTTGAGCAACTCGACCTTCTCCCTGAGTTCCACGATCGCAACCCTTGCCATCAGCCCCTCTTGCCATCTTGTCGTATGCGCTCATCTTCCAATGGCGCAACCGCACTTGCAAGGGCGGGTCAGCGGCGACGCGCTGTGTAGTAGGGGCTAGGATCGAAGCGACCCTTGAACAAGGCGTCGCTGAGGTAGTCCAACTTGCGGGCGACAAAGGTTCGATGACCGGGAAGGTGGACCGCCATCTCTTCGTCGCCAAGCGCGAAGAGCTTTGTCGCGTCGATATCACCCAGTTGCTGAGCCACTTCGTGAGCGGCCGCTTCAGACGCGTTGCCGAAGTTGAGGAGCGCTGAGTTCTCCAAGATGGTGGCGTAGTCGGTGGGCCACATGCCGCGCAGCTGGGCGACGCTCTGCAAGCAGATTGCAACCTTCGCACCGAAGCCGCGCAGCAGGGTCACGGCTACCTTCACGGCTGGTAGGGGACCGATCTGCGCCAGTTCGTCTAGAACGATGAGGGTGGGTTGCGTGGGGCGCGTCTGGCGCCGGGCGATTGCCATCAGTGCGCGGCCAAGAAGCACACGCAGCACCGCGGCGTGGCTAGCTAGGCGCTCGGCGGGCATCACAACGAAGATCGAGTCCCGAGCCTCTGGGTCGGACAGCGTGGCGATCTTGAAGTCACTCGCCGAAGTGGCCTGCTGGATGCGAGGGCTGCTGAAAACGCGCATCAAGCTAAGGGCCTCGCTACGAATGGACATGCGCACCTTCTCCTCGGCCTCGAGGAGGTTGCCGAACTCCTCATGGATGTAGGGCGTGAAGCGGGCGTGTTGCGCGTGGGTGTCCAGGATGACTGCAAGTCGGTAGGTCAGATCGTGCGCGCACAGCAGGCGCCATACACCACCCAGGCTGCGGTCTTCGGGAGGGACTCCGGCCACATAGCGAGCAGCCCAGGCGACCCAGGCGATGGCCGCAGCGATGAGACCCAGGGCGCCGGAGCGCCAGAACGGATCTGGTAGGTTGGGCGGCGCCGGGCCGGCGAGGTCCTCAGCAAGAGTCATGCAGTCGTCGGCGAAGTCCTCGTGCTCCGGGTCCAGTTCGTCGATGGGATTGCAGCGCGCGGGCGTGAAGCCTCGTTCAGCAAACGCCATGGCCTGCAGTCCAAAAGGGTTGAACACGTGGACCTGTTGGCCAAGTTCGCGCCGGTGGCGTGCGCATACCAGCGCGTTCTCGCCCTTTATGTCAACGACAAGCGCCGCGCCGTCATGAGTAAGCAGCCACGGCATTACGCATGAGCGATTTTTGCCCGTGCCGCTGCGGGCCACGACGACAAGGTGGCCCTCTTGCCCGTCGTGAATCTCGCCTGAGGGGTGACCGGTAGGGTGGGACAACGGCCGCGCAAGGAAGCCAGGCGGTCTTTGCTGACGTTGCTGCCAGGCCAGGAGCAGCCCATGTTGAGAAGGTGGAGGTGGCTGCATGCTTCTTGGACGCCGGTCAAAAGCTGACCAGCTTGCATCAGGTGGTTCCCAAAGCGTTTGGGAGGTTCTCGACGTGCAATAGCGATGCGGCAACCCAATGAGCCGACGTCTCCAACAAACCATCGAGGTACTCACCATGCTTGATCTAATGACCCGGCTCACCAGCAAGGGCCTCAAGGCCATCGCTGCTGCTGTCAACCCGCCCCTGGCAGCCATGCCCGAGCGGCCGCAGGCCGGCAACGTCGTGATGCTGCGTGCCACCGAGCAGCCCGAAAGTGCTCCGCGTCGTCCGGTTTCCGCCGCCCTGCAGGACGACCCGATGTTCAAGGACCTGTGCGACGCCGACTATGAGGCCCTGGGCTTCCGGGACGGTACGCGCGTTCCCGACCACGAAGGTCTGGATCAGGGCTGCGCGCGCATCCGTGCGCGCGCTCGGCTGGTCTTCGATCACATGGTGCAGGCACGCATTGCGTGGCTGGACGAGTCTGAGCTACAGCAACTCGCCGTGGGGCAGCAGGGCAGCGCACTGGGCTGCGAACGCATGCGCGCTCAGTCCAACGCATGGCGCCGTGACATCGAGACGATCAAGCAACAGCGTGAGCTGGCGGGCGAGCACCAGGGTTGGATCGAGCCGCTGGTCGTCGATTACCGTGCCGGCTTTCAGCGCGCGCTGCGGGGCGCCATCAACGCGCAGTGGCTGCGCTGAACCGAGAGGGCGTCATCATGAACATGCTCTCTTCCCAGGGACCGCTGCACGACCCCACAGCGCGGCAGCGGCGGCTGGTGCTCATCCTGGCAATTCAACTGCCGGTTCTGGTCTGGCTCGTTTCGTCTTACGTGCTGGCCACCGGCGTGTTCGGGCTGTCGCAGCTTGCCGCGTTGGGCGTCGCGGCGGGGCTTGGCTACGTCGTGTTGTTGGTGGAGCTGGTGCTCGTCCTTTCGCCGCGGCACTGGGCCACCCTGACCGCGCGCCTCCTGCTGACGGTGTTGATGTCGGCACTTGGCGCGCTTGCGGTCGACGTCGTCATCTTCCGCGCAGACATCGACGCCCGCCTGCGCGAGCAGAAGGTCACTGCTCTGCAGCAAGAGCAGGCTGTCGAGTTGCGGGGCCGTCAGGAGCCTGTGGAGCAAGCAACGACTGCCTGGCAAGCAGCACTGCGTGCCATGGATGACGAAGCCACCGGTCGCGGCGGTGGGCCTCGTGGCTGCGGCGAAGTCTGCCGACATCTGAAGGAGCAGGTCTCCATGCGTCGGGATGAACTGGATGAGGCGCGAACCGCGCTGGCCACTGCCCAAGCCAAGGCCGAGCAGGCAGTGCAGGCTCTGCGGGCCTCGCCTGACGCGGCGGCCGACGCAGGGTTGCTGCACCGGTGGACCGCGTTGCACGGCTTCGTGCTCGAGCATCCCGGCACGGCACTCGTTTGGGCAGCGCTCTTCTTGGCTGTGATGCTCATCGAGGCCGCCCTCGTCCTGGCAAAACTGGCCGGCGGGCGAACCTTGCAGGAGCAGCTCGATCAGATGCGCAACGAAGTCCGCCTCGAGCAGGCTCGCCGCCAACGCGCCGTGCTATGTGAGCCGCACGACCTCACGCGGCCACAGGCGTCGGAGCGACGCGGCCGCGCCCTGAATTGAGACCGCTTAAGCCGCGCCATCTAGCACCGCTCTGGCCTAACCGACTTGGGCGCGGCGCACGATACAACTAGCCAACTAGCGCCGTAGGGCACTGAACAAGACCTGATACGCAAAGGAGAAGTACATGTCCCTTCCCCAAGTCCCGGAGCCTAGCTTGGAGGCGGTCGGGCAATACCTGAACAAGTTCAGGGTGACGCCCACGGCGCCGCAGGACACCGCCGTCAAGCCCAATAGCGAGCCAAAGTACAAGTCTCCGAAAGAGGACGTATGGCGCCGTCGTGTGGTTTGGACTGCGTTGCCCATCGGAATCTTCTTCGCAACCTGCGCCGTGCTCAGCCTAGTGCTGCAGCGCTCGGTTGCACCTTTGCATGTCGGCAGTCACCTCCTGGTGGAGTTGGCCCTCCAGTGGGTTCCCGACGCCTACCCCCTGGCAGCTCTCCACAACTTCGCCTTGGCCCTGGTAGCCGCCGGCTTGGCAGTGGCGGCCTCCGGTGGCCATATGGAGGTTCCGGGTACGCCGCACCGAGCCGAAACGATCGTGTCGCGGCGCACCGCGCGCTTCGCTGCCCCACAGCTTCTGACGTTCTTGGTGCTGGCGGTCGTCGGCATTGCGCTACATATGCACGAATGGGCGTTTCTGGCCGCGGTGGCAGAAGGCGTTGCCTTCGTCTGCTTGTTGGGCGCGGTGGCCATTCTGTGGGTCCCGGTGCTGCGCATGTTCCTCGTAGTGGAGCGGGACAGCGAACACGATGGTCTCACGAATCGACTGATCGTTGGCCACGGAAGTGGATGGCGGCACGGCACCTGCATCGTCCTACACGACCAGATCCTCGAAGTGGACAGCTTCGCTGGCGTCCTTGAAGCGTGCTTCGGACTTCGCAGCCTCCGGGTGGTGTTCTGTGACGCCGATGGGCTAGAGAAGGTCATCGTGCTGCGAGCTTTGGGCTCGGCAGAGCTTGTCAACAACATTGAGCACCTCCTTAAGGGGCAGTTCCGTAGCGCTCGAGGCACTGCAGCGATCCGTAGCGGCAGCCCCCTGATACCCAATCAAACAACGAACAACATCTTCAATCGGTGATTCAAGCCTCGCGTTCCCTTCCCAGACATTCACCTCCACGCAATCTCTTCTGAAGGACCATCATGACCAACCCTCTCGATTACTACTATGACCATTGCGCAGAAAGCGCGCCTGAGGTCGGCCACTACGTAGGCTTCCTGACTGGCGCGACTGCGGCTGCACCGTTTGCCGCTGCCACTGTGGGCGAGTCCGGCGTTCCCTTTGCCTGGGGACCGGGGCAGATCGCAACTGCCGCAGCGGGCGCAGCCGCCTACGAACTCGGCAGCCAGGTCGGCACAGCGGCTGGCGCCGACCTGTTCGAACGTGCGTGCAATCTGGCGATGGACGCTGGGCACAGCATAGCCACGAACCTCGGTGACTGGGTCAACAACCACTTAGATGGAGGCGCACAAGATGCGGCGTCACACGATTCTTCGCACGGAGGTGGCAGCTCGGGCCACTCAGACGCAGGTCACTACGGCGGCGACATGGGGGGGGGCATCTAGTTCATTGGAGCTCGCGGAACGAGGCCAGACTGCCGAATCCGAACGGCTGCCCCCAGCGGCGGATTCAACCGGTCATCGCAACACATTCGCTGAATCGCTCAGCGGGCGTTTGGAAGCCGAGCGTCTTGCGCGGCCTCTCGTTCAATTGTCTAGCGATCGCGTTGAGCTGGTGCTGCGAGTAGCCCGAGATGTCGATGCCCTTGGGCAGGTACTGCCTGAGCAATCCATTGGTGTTCTCGTTGCTGCCCCGCTGCCAAGGGCTTTGTGGGTCACAGAAGTAGACCTGGATGTCGGTGGCCAGCGTGAATCGCTTGTGCCCATGCATCTCGGTACCTCGGTCCCAGGTGAGAGATTTGTAGAGCTCCTGCGGCAGCTTGCGGGCATGCTTGATGAGCGCATTGACAACCGTCTGCGAGTCCTTGCCGTCTAGTTTCACCAGCATCACGTATCGCGTCTGACGCTCGACCAGCGTCGCGATCTGGCTGTTGCCGCTGCCGAAGACCAGGTCACCTTCCCAATGCCCAGGTACCGCGCGGTCCTCGGCTGACGCAGGCCGCTCGCTGATCGAGACCGCGTCGACGATCTGGCCATGGATCGCTGTCTTCTGGGTGTACGAACGAGAGCGCCGCATGCCGCGCGTGCGCCGCAAATGCTCCAGCAGCTCCTTCTTCAAGGCGCCGCGCGCTTGAATGAACAGGCTGCGGTAGATCGTCTCGTGTGACACGTGAAGGCGCTGGTCGTTCGGATAAGTATGCTTGAGCCAGCCAGCGATCTGCTCGGGCGACCACAGCATCCGAAGCATGTCCGACACGACACGAGCCAGCGCTCGGTTCTTGGCCAGCTTGCAGAGCTTCGGCCGCAGGGCGCGCTCCCATGCAGCCTGGTCTGCCAAGGTTGCTCGATAGCCGTGCTGGCCACCGTTGCGACCAATCTCCCGACTGATGGTCGACGGCGCTCTGCCGAGGCGAGCAGCAATTGAACGCATCGACTGGCCAAGCGTCAGCGCACGTGAGATTTCTTCTCGTTCTGCCAGCGTCAGCGCTGTCGCGCAGCGGCGACGCTCAGGCGGTCGAATACCGCCCGTCTTCGACAGGATGCCCTGGATCGAGTTGTGCGGCCGATCAAACAGCTTGCCGATCTCATGAAGCGTCCAGCCGTCCTTCCAGCGCTCCCACATCAATGCCTTTTGCGCGGCGGTGTAGTACGTCCGCGTCCGGTACTTCATCTGCAACACTCCTTCTGCATTAGCAGTGGTAAGTGTGTTGCGCCGACCGATTGAATCCGCCGCCTGAAGCTGCCGTCGTACCGCGCCCGGCAATTCTTCAGCGGTAGCCCTCGAGGCCATCACGTTCGATCACACCGCGGGTGATGGTCACAAAGCTATCAATGATCTGCATTGCAGAGTCCAAGTCCCGGTGAAAGTGGGGCACGCGATTCGGACATCGCGCTGCATCGGATTCTGCACATGAAGGCTCCACCTAGAATGGGAGCCATGCTGATTGGCCGTCGCCTCAGAGGCCTCACGTCATGGATCGCGTGTTTCGCGATCCTGCTGAGCGCGCTCGCGCCGACGTTGTCACATGCCTTCCACGGTGATGTGCCGTCAGGATGGGCCGAGATCTGCAGTGCCACCGGCGCCAAGCTGATCAAGCTCGATGAGCCGGGCAAGTCGACCGATCAAGGTTCTGGCGGGCAGGCCATGAAGCACTGCCCCTACTGCTCCACGCATACGACCGTGCTGGGTCTGCCACCCGCAGCGCCGGCTGGCTTGATGCTGGACACACTCGCCCTTCATGTCCCCGAACTGTTCCTGGCCGCGCCACGGACGCTGTTCGCCTGGGCCAGCGCTCAACCGCGCGCACCTCCCCTGAACGCCTGAGCTTCGAAGAGCGCTGAGTCGCGGGCGCGTTGCGCTCGACCAGCGCCCATTCGTTGATCGCCCGCGGCCGCACATGGCGGCGCGCGCGAGCTTCAGGAGCAAGTCCATGTCATGGATCGAGCGCGCGTTGCGCGCAATGACGCACTTCAACATCGGCGCGACGCTGGCCGTGGTGGCCTGGCTGCTGTATCGCAGCGGGTGGGTCGCATGAGGCGCGCCAGTCAACTCGAGGCCCTCTACTGGCAGGAGACGGGCGCGGCACTGCGCGCCCTGGTCGCGCTGGTTGTCGTGCCGACTATAGGGCGCTGCGTGGCGAGGTAAGTTTGGAGCGCCTCGGACATTTGGCAACTCTAGCGCCGCCGTGCCAGCGCTGGAGGCGGCAAGATCATCGGGGCCTGCACTACAGCTGCACTTGATGCAAGTGCGCTCGAAGCCTACCGCATCTACGGCTTCGATCGCTTTCTCGTCGTCGAACACGCTTTGTCAGCCTCGCGAAGCGCGCGAAGATTCTCGACTTCGGCTCGCAGTTCAAGGCAAACGTAGAGAAGCGCCTTCAAGCGTGCCTCCTCGTCCTTGCGTGCAGACTTGGCCAAGACTGTTTTCCCAGGCTGCAGCCCGTCATTCGGCAGTCTGCGCTTCGACGAAGCCCGAACCCCAGCGACCAGGTCGGGGTGGGACGCGTAGAGGTTGGCTCGATTCAGGCCTGCAAGTCTGCAGATCGCGGCGATTGACAGTCGGCCCGCGGGGTTTTCTCGGCGGTACTCATGAGCGGCAGCTTCGAAGCGCTCGCGCACCGACAGCGCCGCCTCCTTACTCGGACTGGTTCTGGGACGTGGCATGCAGTCTCCCGGCGTTCAGTGATCGCAGTACCTGATGCGTGCCATCCAGCCGCCTTTGCACCCACGCGACCGTCTGAGCCGGCAGGCCCTTCGTGTCGAGAAATTGTGCATCGCGTTCAGCGCGCTCTGTCCACCATCCTCTGTGCTTGTCGGTGACGACGAAGTTCGCGCAGCTCGAGCAGACTTCTGCCGACCGGTTGGCCTCGTTCGGCCCCAAGGCGTCGCCCCGGCACGCGGACAGCGCCTGAGAGTAGACACAATACCCCCAGTCACAGGGAGCCAGTTGCACGCCCTGCCCGATGAGTCGATCAACGAGTGACTCAAGTGCTTTGCGACCCCGCAGCTTCGAGGTTCCACTCCCTGCGAATTTCTGAAGATTGCCAGCAGCCTTTCCTGCGATCACCGAGGAGCTCAGGATATCGGTTAGCCCTGCCGCCAAGTCCCGTCGGCTCTCCTCATTGACCATCTGAGCCAGTTCGATGTCCGAGCCGACATAGCAGCCATCCGTGATGAGGCGATGCGTGTGGCCATAGTGGTAGGCCAGCGATTCCAATGCCCGCTTGTCCCTCAGCACGACGAACCGCGCGAAGGTCTTGCGGGCCGAATGCGGGTGCAGGTGCTTCAATCTCGGCCGATCGTCACGGAAAGCCGAGTTGGCAAAGCACAGCATGCGAGGCCCAATCGAGTGAGTGCTGATCCGCTTCGCCGCGCTACCGGCGACGACGGGATTGCCTCCGCGCCTACCGATCAGCAGCGCCTTTTGGCCTGCGAATGTCCGAGCGTCTACATGCATGCTCACCAAGTATTCGACGGCATCAACGACGGGTCCAGACGCGACCCAGGTCCGGGCTTCGCCACCCTTCTTCGCCGCCACTCCTCGAAGGCGATAGAGCGGCTCACCCGCTTCTGAGTCCTCGCGCACCATCGCATCGCTATCCATGCTGACCAGTTCGCGGCACCGGAATCCAACCATGAAGAGCAGGATGATCAGACAGGCACCCTCGGTGCAGTTCACCGCACGTCGCAGGGCGTAGTAGGGTCGAGCGCCCTCCATGCCAAGGTCACGGGCCATGTCCGCGAATTCTGGCTCCGCAGCGAACGCACGATAGGCTTGAGTGCGCGCCTTGGAACGGGCATCGGCTGTGATTCCGACGAAGCCACGCTCAAGCAGCGCGCGTTTGCGCAGCGTCGCCTGCAACGTCGTGCCATGCACCTTCAACCACCATATGGCGTCTCGTAGGAGGGGCAGCGCGACTGCCTCGTCGACCGCCTTCCAGCCGTGCCTTTGCTTGGGTGGAAACAGACGATCGATCTCGTACATCAAGTCGGACGGATTGACGCGCAGCGACGCCGTGTAGTCGAACCGCAGATCCCACAGCCAGCGCATGAGCACGACGAAGACATTTCCGTTTCTCAGTCGCTCGCCGCTTCCGTCGGCAGCGACGGAGCGCTCTCTCAGGAACTCGAGCATGGCTTCGGGGCCCAGTTGGGAGAACCGCCAGAGGTCCCGCTCGACCATCCAGACAACCAGCCGGCGGAGCCAGCGCCACCAGTTCTCCACGGTGGCATGACTGAGGGTGCCTCGTCGCTGCGCGCTCGGCATGTCAATCAGGGCTTCCAGGAACTCCTTCGAGCTCTTCGTCAGGTACGCCCTCTGATGCTTGGTCCCCTTGTCGACGGGCAACAGCTTCCGCCAGTTGATGATCGGCTCGGCATCGGGATAGAGAGCGCTTGCGGCGAGCCGCCAGTGGTGAGCGCCTGCCTCCAGGACCACGTCTTTGAACATCGACTACTCCAGGTGAGGTATCTGGCGGCCTTTGACAAGTTGCTCGGCGCGGCCTCGCACGGCTTTCGAAACCGCGGGCAGGATGTCTTCGGCGAGGATGACGCGCGTCGGCTCATACAACATCTCGTACCGCGCCTGCCACCCTTCCGCGAGGGCACGCTGTCTGCCCTCGGCGAGCGCGTCAAACGCGGCCAGGAGTCGTGCAACGACCTGGGGGTTGTCCAGAGGAATGATGGCGCCCGGGCACGTGGCGCAGCGCTGGAACTGAAGGCAAAGCTCGCCGCTCCGGCTCCCCTGGGCAATGCCGCCGAACGGATCGCCGCATCGGAATCCGAAGACGGTTTCCGCTGGGTTCTTGACCGGTCCGCTCCGGGCAGAACCTTTGGGAGCATCGGCTCGCGGCTGCATGCTTTCACGCACCAATAGGCCCTGGAAGTGCCGGATGCGTGATTCATGTTCAGCCTGCCGCATGTCAAGCCGGGTGTAGCGCATCGTGGTGGCCACTGACTCGTGGTTCAGCCGCTTCTGCGCGATGCGCATGGAACCACCCGCTCGGTGGTGCGCGTCGGCGCTGGCGGCGCGGAAATCGCGCAACTGAAACCGTGGAAGCCCGTGGCGCTCGGCGAACTCGTTGACCAGGATGTGCAATAGGCTTGAGGAAGGGATCGCCGGGCTTTTACCGACCAGTGGGTACGCAAGGAACAGTCGTTCTCGGTGCTGTGGGGGCGTGGCCGGCAGGAGGTTCGCGTTGAGTGCAAGCAACCTGCGAATCAGGCTGGGGGCGCTCCACTTCCGGCCGACCGGCGCCTCGGCATGCTGCTCCTTGCCAGATCGAGGTTTCTCCCACACCACCCGCTCTAGGTCCGTTCTCAGAGGATGTGCTGCGATGCAGTTCCGACTCATCGTCAAGATGCTCTGGGGATTGCCGCTCGTCTGCACGACGATCGCCACGTAGAACGGCACCATTGCCTCGGGGCACATCCAAATCTGCCTGGACAGCCCGCGCAGGCCGCCGGCAACGCCAACCCGGCGACTCAGGTTTCCTCCGGCGGCATGGACCGCTCGCTGCGACGGCATGCCTCCACCGGCCATCGCGAGAAGCTCGGCGATGAGGTCACACCGCTCGGATTCTTCGGACGTCAATGGCGTGCGCGCGAGCAAACGCTGCCCCAGCGTGAGGGATGCTTCGGTAGCCTCGATGTCCGCGTAGCAGCACTCCAGAATCCGCTTGACGGCTTCTTCGCTCAAGGCCTCCCTGGGCGGCGACGGTTCCACACGGAACCCGAGGACCTTGATGCGCGTCCCGGGTGCGAGCAGCGCAGGAGCGTTGCGTTCGATCCACCCGAAAATCGCAAGGATCCGATTTAGAACGGATTGGCAGGTGGTTGCGGCATGGCCGAGACTCCCAAGCCAGTCTCGAAACTCGGTTGCGACGGTGGAGGGCAAAGGTACCTTGAGCGCATAGCCTCGCGCGTGGAGGAAGGCGGCAAGCTTCCTTACGCAACGCCAAGCCATGGTCTGGCTGCTCCACGCGGTATGCCCAAAGCTGGCCAGATGGGCCGAACCCAACGCCGAGGCCAGTTCGCCGCTCAGCCCAAGCTCATCGAAGGCGAATGGCCTATGTTCGCCTTTGGGCGGCCTGGAAGACCTGCTGCCATCTATCGGCCGCTCGGAGGCCTTGACCGGACTCACAGGGTCGCTCCATAGAGATAGGACAGCGCTTCCATCACCGCCTCGCTCGAAGCCTCGATGGACCGTAGGTAGATCTCGGTGGACTCGATGGACGCGTGCCCCATCAGCACCTGCAGCGTCTTGATCGAGTTCATGGGGTCGTCGACCGATTCGCTTCGCTCAAGGATGCTGAGGACGTTCACCGCGAAGGTGTGTCGAAGGTGGTGAAGGGTCGCGCCAGTTCCGAGGAGATCGGCGCATCTGCGGAACTCCCTGCTCAGGCAGGAGCGCTGGACAGGCGCGCCATGACGACCCAGAAAGACCCGCGCCTCCGAAGCGTGCGACGGCCTGTCCGCGAGCACGTACCAGTTCGTCTCTTCGGCCAACGGCACCGGCACTTGCACCGTCACCTCCCTGGATCCCTTCCTCAGGATGTCGACCTGTACGAAACCGTCCCGGGACACCGCAATTCTGTCGGGGCCAGGTAGCTGATCAAGACGAAGGTCGCAGATCTCGAATCGTCGCAAGCCTGTCACCAGGGCCCACTTGAACATCAGCCGAAACGGCGGTCGCGCGACGATGAACAGGCGTTGAATCTCTTCATACGAGAGAACCCTGGGCATGCGCCGCATGACGACTGGCGCGAGTGAGTCGCGGCGGTAGTGGATCCCTGGAGCCAGCCTGCTTCGGCCACGATTCGCCTCCGCCCGCGCAACCAAGAACAGCCCGAGTGGCGTGCGCAAGACCCCTCGTTCATGCGCCCAGAGATAGAGGTTGGCGACGACCGAAATGCGATGGTTTGCAGTGGAACTTGCGTAGGGCGCTCCGCTGGGCTTTCGAGGAGCATGGACAAGCTCACTACGAAAGACAGCGAATATCTGCTCATCGGCCTCTTCAAGCCGGCAGCCTCGCCCGTCGAGAAAGCGAAGCCAGACCAGGAGAGCTTCAACGTAGGAGCGCACGGTGTCGCCTTTGACGCTCCGCCCTCGCAGGGCAACATCCGCGAGAAAGAGTGTCGGCATCCACACAGGATGTCCCGAATGGTCCACGACGATGGCAACACGCGGTACGTTGAAGTACCTTGGCTGAAAGCCCGCGACGGCTGGGACGCCGCTTCGGTCAAACGCCTCTTCAATGCTGCCCAGATCCTGGCGCGGAGAAACGAGGGCCGCTCGGATGAAAGGGGTGCCTGGCATGCGGTCTCCAAGTCAACGTTTGAAGATTACGGCGGCAAAATGCACCTCGCGTGCATACAGACAGTTTCTGTTACCTAATGCCGGAGTTCCCTCGCGCCGCACTGGAGGCGCTGCGCGAACCGCTGGAGACCGGGCGCATCCTGATCTCGCGCGCCGCGCGGCAGGCCGAGTTTCCGGCGCGCTTCCAACTCGTCGCCGCGATGAACCCCTGCCCATGCGGCCACCTCGGCAACCCGCTGCGCGCCTGCCGCTGCACGCCCGACCAGGTGGCCCGCTACCAGGGCCGGCTCAGCGGCCCCTTCCTGGACCGGCTGGACGTGGTCATCGAAGTTCCGGTCATCCCGCCGCGCGAATTGCAAGACCTGGCCGCCGGGGAATCCAGCGCCGTCGTGGCGCAGCGCGTGGCAACGGCCCGCGAACGCGCCCTCACGCGGCAGGGTTGCGCCAACGCGCAGTTGCAGGCACAGGATCTGGCCACGCAGGCCACGCTGGAGCCCGCCGCCAAGGCGCTGCTGGAACGCTCGGCGGAGCGGTTGGGCTGGTCAGCCCGCAGCTTCCATCGCGTGCTGCGCGTGGCCCGCACGGTGGCCGACCTGGCCGGCATCGAGCCGATAGGCGCGGCCCAAGTGGCCGAAGCCATCCAGCTGCGCCGCGGCCTGCCCGGCGCGCCGGCGGCCTGAGCCCGAAAAAGGCGGCTCGACAGCCACGCAGCGAACGACTGAAATCCGCGCGCCCGCATGCCGCGGGCCTGACACAGGGAGGCAAAGCACTTGGACGCCACGACGCCTTATTCCATCGACCCCGCGCACGTCATCGCCGACGAAGCGGCCCTGCGCGGCCTGTTTGAACCCACGCACGCGCTGGCGCTGCAGAAATGCCAGGACCGGCTGGGCAGGCATGCACAGGACTTCGTGCATCGCTCGCCCTTCCTGTGCATCGGCACCCAGCACCGCGATGGTCGGGCCGACGTGAGTCCGCGCGGCGACCCGCCCGGCTTCGTCAAGGTGCTGGACGAGCGCACGCTGGCCATTCCCGACCGCCCCGGCAACAACCGGTTGGACAGCCTCTCCAACATCCTGGCCAACCCCAGCGTGGGGCTGATCTTCATCATTCCCGGCTATGACGAGACGCTGCGCGTGAACGGCCAGGCCACGCTGGTCACCGAGCCGTCCCTGCTGCGCAGCATGGCGGTGCAGGACCGCATTCCCACGCTGGCCATCGTGGTGCGGGTGACCGAGGTGTTCATGCATTGCGCCAAGGCGTTCCGGCGCTCGCATTTGTGGGATCCCGCGCACTTCCAGAACCGGCGCGACATGCCCTCGCTGGTGAAGATCATCCTGGACGAGACCACCGGCGCGCCGGCCGAAGCCGAGATGCGCAGGCTGGACGACGCGCTCGAGGACGCCTACCGCAAGACGATGTACTGAGCGCCCGTCACAGGCGGGTGAAGCCGTTCTCGGTCAGCCGCACCTCGTCACCCACGCGCAGGCCCGGGTCGGTGCGGCGCTCGAAGCGGCGGGTGCGGCCGTCGCGCTCCTCGATCTGCACCACCCAGACGGTGTAGCCCTTCTGGTTCTTCTCGATCTCGTTGCCGGCATAGCCGCCGCCCACGGCACCGGCCACGGTGGCCAGCTTCTTGCCATTGCCGCCACCCACCATGTTGCCGAGCAGGCCGCCCACGACGGCGCCACCCACCGCGCCCACGCCGCTGGACTCGCCACGGCGCGCCTCGGTGTGCACGTCGGTCACACGGCCGCAACCCTGGCATACCGACGGCGTCACTGCGGGCTTGGCGACGACCGGGCGCGCCGCCTCGCGGGGCGCCTCACGCGGCGTGTCGGCGGCGGCCAGGCGCTGCGGCTCCACACGCGCCGGCTCCACGGCAGCGTCCATGGGTGGCGGGCTGCTGATGGTCTGCGAGCGGCCCACCGCGTAGGCGCCGCCGAGCAGCGCGAGCACGACGGCGACGCCGGCAACGATCTGGGTGGACTTGACGCTGGGGGAGGTGGACATGGGGGACTCCGTCGTTGTTGTTGGACACCCCATGTTCACGCGCCAGATGAGCCGCCGCTTGTAGGACAAGCGGCTGACCGAATGCCGGCGTGGTATCCGGATGTTGCGTTCGTATCAGCCCAGCAGCGGCGCCAGCGCGCGGCGCGCATCGGTCTCGCTGAGGCCGCAGCGGGCGGCCCAGTCGGCCAGCTGGTCGTCGCCGATGCGACCGACGTTGAAATACGCCGCGTCGGGGTGGGCCAGGTAGAAACCGCTTACGCTGGCGGCCGGCGTCATGGCCATGCTGTCAGTCAGGCCCATGCCGATCTCGTCGGGGGCCAGCACCTTGAACAGGTCGGCCTTGGCGAGGTGGTCCGGGCAGGCCGGGTACCCCGGCGCGGGGCGGATGCCGCTGTACTTCTCGGCGATCAGCTCGTCGTTGCTCAGCGCCTCGTCCGCGGCATAGCCCCAGAACTCGCGGCGCACCCGCTCGTGCAGCCACTCGGCGGCCGCCTCGGCGAGTCGATCAGCCAGCGCCTTCAGCATGATGGCCGAGTAGTCATCGTGCGTGGCGAGGAACTCGGCCTCCTTCTTGTCCACGCCCAGGCCGGCCGTCACGGCGAACAGGCCGACGTGGTCGCCGCTCTCGGCGACGAAGTCGGACAGGCAGCGGTTCGGGCGCTTCTGGCCGTCCACGACGGGCCGCTCCGACTGCATGCGCAGGCCGTGCCACGTCATCGGCGGCTCGCTGTGGATGGCGATGTCGTCACCCGCGCGCGCGGCCGGGTACAGGCCGAACACGGCATGCGCCTGCAGCCAGCGACCGTCGATGATCTTCTTCAGCATGGCCTGCGCGTCGGCAAACACCTTGCGCGCCTCGGTGCCCACCACGGCGTCGTCCAGGATGGCGGGGTAAGGCCCAGCCAGGTCCCAGGTCTGGAAGAAGGGGCCCCAGTCGATGTACTTCGCCAGTTCGGCCAGGTCCAGGTTCTTCAGCACGCGGCGGCCGGTGAACTTCGGGGCGGGCGGCACGCGGCTCAGATCCAGCGGCGCAGCGTTGGCGCGGGCGGCAGCCAGCGTGACCAGGGGCGTCTGCTTCTTGCTGGCGTGCAGCGCGCGGGTCTTCTCGATGTCGGCCTTGAGCTCCGCGATGTAGGCGGCGGCGCGCTCGTCGCTGAGCAACTCGGAGCACACGCCCACGGCGCGCGAGGCGTCGGGCACGTAAACCACCGGGCCCTCGTAGTGCGGCGAGATCTTCACGGCCGTGTGCACGCGGCTGGTCGTCGCGCCGCCGATCAGCAGCGGCATGTGGCGCGACGCGAAGTAGTCGTCGCGCTGCATCTCGGCCGCCACGTGCTGCATCTCTTCCAGGCTGGGCGTGATCAGGCCGGACAGGCCGATGATGTCCGCGCCCTCGTCCTTGGCCTTCTTGAGGATCTCCTGGGCCGGCACCATGACGCCCATGTTGACGACCTCGTAGTTGTTGCACTGCAGGACCACCGTGACGATGTTCTTGCCGATGTCGTGCACGTCGCCCTTGACCGTGGCCATGACGATCTTGCCCTTGGGCTTCACGTCGCCGCCGGCGGCTTCCAGCTGGCGCTTCTCTTCCTCGATGTAGGGCACGAGGTGGGCCACGGCGCTCTTCATCACGCGGGCGCTCTTGACCACCTGCGGCAGGAACATCTTGCCCTGGCCGAACAGGTCGCCGACGACGTTCATGCCGGCCATCAGCGGGCCTTCGATGACGTGCAGCGGCCGGCCGCCGGTGGCCTTGATGGCTTGCCAGGCTTCTTCGGTGTCGTCGACGATGAAGTCGGTGATGCCGTGCACCAGCGCGTGGCTCAGGCGGGCGTTCACGTCACCCGCGCGCCAGGCCAGGCGGGCGGAGTCGTCCTTGCCGGCGCTCTTGGCGCGGTCGGCAATCTCGATGAGGCGCTCGCCGGCGTCGGGGCGGCGGTTCAGCACCACGTCTTCCACGCGCTCGCGCAGTTCGGCGTCCAGGTCGTCGTACACGCCCACCATGCCGGCGTTGACGATGCCCATGTCCATGCCCGCCTGGATGGCGTGGTACAGGAACACGGTGTGGATGGCCTCGCGCACCGGCTCGTTGCCGCGGAAGCTGAAGGACACGTTGCTCACGCCGCCCGACACCTTGGCGCCGGGCAGGTTCTGCTTGATCCAGCGCGTGGCCTCGATGAAGTCCACGGCGTAGTTGTCGTGCTCCTCGATGCCGGTGGCGATGGCAAAGATGTTGGGGTCGAAGATGATGTCCTCGGGGGGGAAGTCCACCTCGTCCACCAGCATGCGGTAGGCGCGCGCGCAGATCTCGGTCTTGCGGGCGAAGGTGTCGGCCTGGCCCTGCTCGTCGAACGCCATCACCACGGCCGCGGCGCCGTAGCGCTTGACCAGCCTGGCCTGGCGCTTGAACTCGGCCTCGCCTTCCTTGAGCGAGATGGAGTTGACGATGCCCTTGCCCTGGATGCACTTCAAGCCCGCCTCGATGACGCTCCACTTGGACGAGTCGATCATCACCGGCACGCGGGCGATCTCGGGCTCGCTGGCCATCAGGTTCAGGAAGCGCACCATGGCCGCCTGGCTGTCCAGCATGGCCTCGTCCATGTTGACGTCGATGACCTGCGCGCCGTTCTCGACCTGCTGGCGGGCCACGGCCAGCGCCTGCTCGAACTGGCCGGCCAGGATCATGCGGGCGAAGGCCTTGGAGCCGGTGACGTTGGTACGTTCGCCGATGTTGACGAACAGCGTGCCGGCGCCGATGGCGACGGGCTCCAGGCCGGAGAGCTTCAGGGGGGGCGGGGCGATGGTCATCGACGGACTCGTTCGGAGGTTCGATGAGCGCCGTTGGGGAGGAATCCGAGCCTGGCAGGTGAAAACCCGTCGCAGCGCTCCTCGGATGAAGCCGGGAATTCTACGCAGCCACCCCTTCGCCGTGGCTCAAGATCGGCTTGCGCCCGCCGAAGCCGCTTCAGAATTCCGCGCTTCATGGCCCTCGACCTCATTCCCCTCCCGGCGCGCACGCTGCGCGTGGGCATGACACTGCCCTACGACCTGTACGACGCCGGCGGCCAGCTGCTGTTCGCGCGCGGCCAGACGCTGCGCGACTCGCCACAGGTGCGTGGCCTCATCGACGGCGGCGCGTGGGTCAATTCGGCCGACACGATGGAATACCAGCGCGCCCGCGCCCACCGGCTGGACACACTGGTCATGCAGGGCGTGCCGCTGGCCGACATCGCCAAGGCCGACGCCAGCTTCCGGCTGGACACGCCGGCCCCCACCAAGGTCGAGCTGGGGCCGCGCGAGGCCTGGTCGGACCTGCTGCTGCACACGCACGCGCTGCTGCGCGAGGCTGCCCCGGCAGACCTGCCCGGCCGCGTGGCGCAGCTGCGCGACGCGGCGCTGAAGCGGCTGCATGCCCAGCCCGACGCGACGCTGATGCTGCTGGTGTTCGAGAGCAGCCAGGCGTACGAGGACTACAGCGCCCGCCACGCGCTGCTGACCCTGCTGCTGTGCGACCTGGTGGCCCAGCAGCTGCAGTTGCCGGCGCCGCTGCGCGAGGCGCTGCAGGGCGCCGCGCTGACGATGAACTATGGCGCCAGCGACGTGCACGACCGCATGGCCAACCAGACCGGCCCGGCCAGCCCGGCGCAGCGCCAATCCCTGCAAGCCCATGGCGACCGGGCGGCAGCCCGGCTGGCGCAGGCCGGCATCACCAACGAGGCCTGGCTGACCGCCGTGCGGCTGCACCACGACGCCGGCGCCGGCCCGCTGGCGCCGCGCGGCGACGGCGAGAAGCTGGCGCGGCTGCTGCGCCGCATCGACATCTTCGGCGCCCGGCTGTCGCCGCGCCGCAGCCGCCAGGCCATGAGCGGCGCCGCCGCCGCGCGGGCCGTGTTCCTGGACGAGCTGGGCCAGCCCGACGAGGCCGGCGCCGCCCTCATCAAGGCCGTGGGCCTGTACCCGCCCGGCAGCCTCGTTCGGCTGGCCAACGGCGAGGTGGGCATGGTCGTGAAACGGGGCTTCAGCGCCAACGAGCCGCTGGTGGCCGCGTTGATCGGCAAGAGCGGCAGCCCGCTGAGCAACCCGGTGCCACGCGACACGCGGCTGGCCTCGCAGGCCATTGCCGCCAGCCTGGCGCCGGCGGAGCTGAAGCTGCGCATCAACCTGGACGCGCTGCTGAAGCTCTAGCCGAGCATCTCGGCGTGCAGCTCGCCGGCCACGCCGTCGAACGACGTGACGCAGAAACCGTGGCCCCAGAACAGCTCACCGCAGTCGTACCAGAGCGCCACGACGTCGCAACCGCCGGCTTCGACCGTGGTCAGCGCGAACTGGACACAGAACGCCTCGGCTGACAGCGCGGGGTTCTCGAAACGGACCCGTCGGCCGTCGGCATCCACCGTCTGGCCCACGCGCCAGTCGTCGTTGTAGCTAACGAGAAACCCGTCGGCGATCCGGCGCAGGCTGCGCTCGTGCAGGGCCGGCAGGTGCGCGATGACCTGCTCCGCCAGCGCCAATGTGGTCTCCATCGCCTGGTCGTCGCGCCGGACGGTCAGCTTGAGCGAACGGGCGCCCAGCGCGGTGCTGCCATGCAGTTCGTCCGCCGTCCCGGCCAGTTCGCCCAGCACCGGGTGGCTGACGGCCAGCGGCTCCGCCGACCGCTGGGGCGCAAGCCAATGCAGCACCTGCTTCAACGCGAGACGAAGGCGGTTCCAGTTCATGAGGGCAGCGAGTATTGCAGCGCAACCGCTTGCATTCCCCCGACTGTGCATATATTCTGTGTATACACAATATGCACAGTAGCCTCTTCATCTCCCAGACGGACGCACGGCCGATGTATCTGCAGATCGTCGAGCAGATCCGCCAGCGCGTGGCCGCGGGGGACTGGCCGGCGGGGCAGGAGCTGCCGTCCATCCGCGCGCTGGCGGCGGACCTGCGCGTCAGCGTCATCACCGTCAAGCGCGCCTACCAGGACCTGGAATCGGAGGGCGTCATCGTGACCCGCCATGGCAAGGGCTCCTTCATCGCCGACGCGCAGGACGCCGCGCAGGCCGTGCACCGCGCCGAGCTGGACGCCCACCTCGCCGCCGCCGGCCGCATCGCCCGCACGCTGGGCATCGCGGAACCCGAACTGGTTGAACGCCTGCGCAACGCGCTGAACGACAAGGAGGCCGCCGAATGAAGGCCATCGAAATGAACCGCGTGCGCAAGGCGTTCCGCTTCTTCACGCTGGAGGACGTGTCGCTGGACCTGGCGCCCGGCCAGATCATGGGCCTCGTCGGCCCCAACGGCGCCGGCAAAAGCACGACGATTCGGCTGCTGATAGGGCTGCTCGCCGCCGACGCCGGCGAGATCCGCCTGCTGGGCCACGCCATGCCGCGCGAGCAGGCCGCCGCGAAGGCGCAGGTCGGCTTCGTCAGCGACGACATGCGGCTGATGCCGCACGCCACGCTGGCCTGGCACATGGACTTCGTCGCGTCCATCTACCCCGGCTGGGACGCCAGCTACGCCGCCACGCTGCTCAAGCGCTTCGGCCTGCACGCCGGGCAGACGGCGCGGCGACTGTCCAGCGGCGAGCAGGCCAAGGCGCTGCTGCTGCTGGCGCTGGCCCGCCGCCCGCGCCTGCTGGTGCTGGACGAGCCCACATCGGGCATGGACCCCGTCGCCCGCCACGAGCTGCTGGCCGAGTTCATGGACGTGCTGCGCGACGACGAGCGGTCCATCCTGTTCTCGTCGCACAACACGCTGGACGTGGAGCGCATCTCCGACCGGCTGACCTTCATCGACCGCGGCCGCGTCGTCGCGTCGGACGACAAGGAGGACTTCCTGGAGCGCTGGCGGCGCGTGCAGCTGCGCGTGGCCGGCGCCCTGCCCGACCTGCCCGAGATCGTCGGCTGCGAGCGCGACGGCGCGCTGGCCACGCTGACCGTCGACGGCTTCTCGGACGACTTCGTCGCCCGTCTGGGCCTGCCGCTGCAGGCTACGCAACGCATGAGCCTGGAGGAGATCTTCGTCGCCACCGTCATGCACAGCCGGCAAACCCAGGAGGCCCACGCGTCATGACGCCGCTCACGCGCCAGCTCATCGCCAAGGAGCTCCACACCTACCGCTGGCTGCTCGCAGGCGGCACCGCTGCGGGCCTGGCCGGCCTGCTGATGGCGGCCACCGGCGAGGTGGGTTTCAACATCGGCTTCATCGTCTGGCTGACGGCCGTCATCGCCTTGGGCGTCATGCTGGCGCTGTTCGGCGTGTCGTCGGAGCGCAAGGACAGGTCGCTGCTGTTCATGCTCAGCCTGCCGCTGTCGCCGGCCGACTACGTGCGCGCCAAACTGCTGGGGCTGCTGACGTGCTTCCTGCTGCCCTGGGGCGTGCTGAGCGCGGCGGCGCTGGGCCTCGTTGCAGCCCTGCCCGGCATCGCCGACGGCCTGCTGCCCTACGCCGTGCTGCTGTGCGCGTTCCTGCTGCTGAACTTCTCGGTGGTGCTGTGCGGCGCGCTGCACATCGCGTCGGAGGCCGCGATGGGCGGTCTCATCATCCTGACGAACATGTCGGTCTCGCTCTTCATGATGGGCGTGGGCCGCATACCGGGGCTGGGCGAACACATGCTCAAGCCCGAGCCGGTCTGGGGCGCGCCGTTCTGGTGGCTGCTGGCCGCCGAACTGGCCGCCACGCTGCTGGCGCTCACCCTGCCGCTGCTCTTCGCCGCGCGACGGCGAGACATCCTCTAGGAGGGATTCTTCATGACCACCCAACTCAACGGCGAGAGGCTGCACGCCCTCGACGCAGTGCGGAGCTTTGCCCTGTTGCTGGGCGTGGCCTTTCACGCGGCGCTGTCCTTCATCCCCGGCCTGCCGCCGGGCCTGTGGGCGATGAACGACCGCTCGCCCAGCCCGTTCCTCGCGGACGCGAGCTTCGTCGCGCACAGCTTCCGCATGACGCTGTTCTTCTTCATCGCCGGCTACTTCGCGCGGCAGCTGCACCAGCGGCTGGGCACGCGCGGCTTCTGGGCCAACCGCGGCCAGCGCATCGCGGTGCCGCTGGTGGTGGGCTGGGTGCTGCTGTTCCCGGCCATCGCGTTCGTCTGGCACCTGGGCCTGCAGAAGGTCTTCCACGGCGCGCCGCCGGCGATGCCCGAGATGCCCAAGCAACCGGGCGCGTTCCCGCTGACGCACCTGTGGTTCCTGTACCAGCTGCTGTGGCTGTACGCCGGCGCGCTGCTGCTGCGCGGCGCCGTGGTGCGGCTGGACCGGAGCCAGGGGTTGCGCGGCCTCGTCGACCGCTTAACGACCGGCGCCGTGCGCTGGCCGGCTGGTGCGTTGACGCTGGGCCTGCCACTGGCGGCCGTGCTGCTGGCGATGCCGGCGTGGTTCCCGCCGGGCGGCATTCCCACGCCCGACCAGTCGCTGCTGCCGCAGCTGCCTGCCACCGTCGGCTTCGGCACGGCGTTCGCATTCGGCTGGCTGGTGCAGCGTGCGCCGGGTGCGCTGGCCGCGCTGCGTGCCCGCTGGCTGCTGCACGGGCTGCTGGCCATGGCGTCGTCGGCCACCTGCCTGTACGTGCTGAAGACGCAGCCGCCGTTCGCCATGCCCGACACACCCAGGTTCGTGTTCGCGCTGGCCTTCGTCGCGTCCGCCTGGTGCTGGACGTTCGCCGTCACCGGCGCAGCGCTGCGTTTCCTGTCGGGCCACCACCCGGCCATCCGCTACGTCGCGGACGCGTCGTACTGGATCTACCTCGTGCACCTGCCGCTGGTGGCCGCGCTGCAGGTGTGGGTGGGCGACTGGCCGCTGCACTGGGGTCTGAAGTACCCATTCATCGTCGCCACCACGCTGGCGCCGCTGCTGCTCAGCTACCAGTGGCTGGTGCGCCCGACGCCGATTGGCCGGCTGCTCAATGGCCGCGCCTACCCGCGCCGCGGGACCGCCGCGCCGGCCGAAGCGCCGGCGCGCAACGACGACGACATCGTCGCCTCGCTGTGCGGCGTGTCCAGGCACTACGGCCCGCTGCAGGCGCTGAACAGCGTCGACCTGCAGCTCAAGCGCGGCGAGCTGCTGGCGCTGCTGGGCCCCAACGGCGCCGGCAAGTCCACCGCCATCGCACTGTGGCTGGGGCTGCAGGATGCCGACGCCGGCACCGTGACGCTGCTGGGCGGCTCGCCGCAGGAGATCGAAAGGCGCCAGGGGCTGGGCGTCATGATGCAGGACGTCGAGCTGCCGAAGGACCTCAAGGTCCACGAGCTGGTGGCCCTGTCCTGCAGCTACTACCCGCAGCCGCTGACCGTGCCGCAGACGCTGGAACGCGCCGGCATCGTCGCGCTGGCCGACCGGCGCTACGGCCAGCTCTCCGGCGGCCAAAAGCGCCAGGTGCAGTTCGCGCTGGCGATCTGCGGCCGGCCGCAGCTGCTGTTCCTGGACGAGCCCACCGTGGGCCTGGACCTGCAGGCGCGCGAGGCCATGTGGGCCCACATCCGCGCGCTGCTGCACGAGGGTTGTTCCATCCTGCTGACCACGCACTACCTCGAAGAAGCCGAGGCGCTGGCCACGCGCGTGGCCGTGCTGGCCAAGGGCCGCGTCATCGCGCAGGGCAGCGTGGGCGAGATGCGCGCGCTGGTGTCGCGCCGGCACATCCGCTGCGTGACGACGCTGCCTGGCGTCGAGGTACGGCGCTGGCCCGGCGTGCTGGACGTGAGCGGCGACCACGACCAGCTCGCCATCGTCGCCACCGACGCCGAATCGGTGGTGCGCCGGCTGCTCGCCGCCGACCCGCAGCTCTCGCGCCTGGAAGTGAAGCAGGCCGGGCTCAACGACGCGTTCCACGAACTGACACGGGAGGCCGCATGAACACGCTGACCCACGCCCACGCGGCGCCCGTGCGCCGTGCGTCGCCCTATGCCGTCGAGATGCGGCTGGAGCTCGTGCGCCTGCTGCGCACGCCGGCCTTCGCGCTGCCGATGTTTCTGTTGCCGGTGGCGCTGTACGCGCTGTTCGCGTTCGCCGTGGCCGGCGAGATGACGGCCCGCGACCCCGACGCCGCGCGCTTCATGTTCGCCGGCTTCTCGCAGCTGGCGGTGACGATGTCGGCCGTGTTCGCCACCTGCCCGTCGCTGGCACTGGAGCGCGAGCAAGGGCTGCTGACGCTCAAGCGCGCCCAGCCCGCGCCGCCCGGCGCCTGGCTGCTGGCCAAGATCGTGGCGGGCGTGGTGTGCGGCCTGCTGGCCTACCTGCCCCTGCTGCTGCTCACCGCCGCGGGCGGCCAGACCCAGCTGAGCCCCGCCCAGCTCGCCGCGATGAGCGCGGTGCTGGTGGCCGGCGCCATCCCGTTCTGCGCGCTGGGGCTGATGGTGGGGTCGCTGGCCAGCGGCTCGGCGGCACCGGCCTACGCCAACCTGCTGTACCTGCCGGGCATGTACCTGTCGGGCCTGTTCTTCCCGCTTCCAGCATCGCTGCACTTCCAGGCCCCGTTCTGGCCGCAGTTCCACCTGAACCAGCTCGTCTTCGCCGCCGGCGGCGTCGCCAAGTTCCGCTGGATCTCCGTGGAGATGGCGTTCGCGGTGCTGCTGGGTTTCACGGTGCTGTGCAGCGGCGTGACGCTGTGGCGACTCAGGCGCCGGGGCTGACTCAGCACGCCACCGCGGCCGCCGCGGCACCCACGGCCAGCAGCGCGGCGTTCACCAGCACCGTGCAGACACGCGCCCGGTTCCACACCACGTCGGCCAGCGCCGCGATGGCCACGGCCAGCCACGGCGCGTAGGCCCAGCCGACGTAGTCGCTGAGCAGCACCGTCTGCAGCCAGTTCTGCGAGAACAGGTAGCCGCAGGCCACCACGGCCGCCGCGCCCAGCAACACGAGGGTGGGGGCCAGCAGCTGCAGCGTGGCGCGCCGGCGCATGAAGGCGACGACGCCCAGCAGCGCGAACACCGCCGCGTTGCAGGCCGAGAAGATGCGCAGCTCGCGCAGCAGCGCGGCGGACACCTCGGCGTACTTGGCCTGCGCCAGCTGGCGCAGCTTCTCGGTGACGCTGCCCAGCCGGGCTATCCGATCCTCCAGCGCGCCGCGCGTGAACTCCCGCAGCTTGCGGCGGCAGGGGCAGTCAGGGTCCTGCATCTCGGCCACGGTCAGCGCCACCAGCGCACGGCGGGCGCGGTCCACCTCCTCGGCGTGCTCGCGCAGCTGCCGCTCGGCGGCCTTCGGCAGCGCCGGCTGCTGCAGGCTCTGCCAGCGCGCCTCCACCCGGCGCTGCACGTCGTGCTCGATGGCCTCGCGCGCCCAGCGCTCCACCTGCAGCGGCGCGAACCACGACAGCGCCAGCAGCCCGGCACACAGCGCAAAGCCAACGGCGGAGACGGTCAGGATCAGCGTTCGCATGGCTGCCGATGCTGCACGGCGCCCGCCGGCCTGCCAAAAGACAGGGCGTATAGGCCGTAAGGGGCGTATGGGGCGGACGTGGCGGCCCGCAGGTCGCCCGGTTCAGCCGACGGCCGAGGCGCTGCCCTGCGCGGGCTGGTGCCGAGGCGTCAGGCGACGGTCTGGAAGTGCTCCACCACCGGCGGGCCGGCGAAGAAGCTGCCGATGTGGCTGCGCCAGACGGCGAACAGCGGGCCGTTGCGGAAGCCCTCCGTGTGGTCCTCCAGCGTCTGCCATTCGATGAGCAGCACATAGCGCTCAGGCGACTCGACGCCGTGCTGAACGCTGATGCGGATGAAGCCCTTGGACTTCGACAACGCGTTGGCGATGCCGTCGCGCAGCGCGGCTTCGAAGGCGGCCTGCTGGCCGGGCTGGATGCAGAGGTCGGCGATTTCGAGAATCATGTCTGCGACTCTGCCACGCAACGCGCGCCCGGCGCTTCAGTCGGCCACTTTCAGACTGCGCCAGATCAGGTCGGTGATGAGCCGGCGGGCGCGCTCGAAGTCGTCGTCGTCGAGCTGCGGCTTGCCCATGTAGAGCGAGAACTGCGGGCCCAGGTCGGCATAGGCCTGCGTGGACGACCAGATCAGGAACATCAGGTGCGTGAAGTCCAGCCGGCGGATCAGGCCCTGGTCGGCCCAGTGCTCGAAGCGCTCCACGTCGGCGTGCAGCAGCGGCATCACCTGCGCCTTCAGCACGTCCTGGTAGCGCGGCGCGCCGGCCATGATCTCGCGGGTGAACACCGCATTGCCGCTGGGCCGCTCGCGGCTGAAGCGCAGCTTCACGTCCACGTAGGTGTGGATGGCGGCCTCGGGTTCGTCGGCGTCGGCGATGGCCGACATGTTGGCCATCCACTCGCCCATGACGCTGTCCAGCACGGCGCGGTAGAGCTCTTCCTTGCTGGGCCAGTGGTACAGCAGGTTCTGGCGCGACAGCTCCAGCGCGGCGGCAATGCTGTCGAGGCTGACGCCTTCAAATCCGAATCGGGCAAATTGGCGTTCGGCTTCGGTGAGGATGGCCTCCTGCTTGCGCAGGGTGGCGGCACGCGGCGTGCGCGTCGCGGGAACAGTCACGGTCATGCACCGGATTCTGACGTTACGCACCAAGCGCTTGCTGCGGGTTTTTACGCCTGCGTCAATTTTTACGGGGTAGTAATGTTTGGCGGTTTTCCCCTCGGAGATTCCCGTGGACCCTGCCGATCTGAAGCCCGGCCGCCTGGCCGCTGACGACTACGCGCGCAACTTCGCCGATGCGCATCCGCCGCTGAACCGCACGCAGGCCTTGATCGAGGCCGAGCGCTGCTACTACTGCTACGCCGCGCCCTGCCAGACGGCCTGCCCCACGGGTATCGACATCCCGGCGTTCATCCAGCGCGTGGCGCAGGACAACGTGCGCGGCGCGGCCGAAGCCATCCTGATGGCCAACCCGCTGGGCGGTATGTGTGCCCGCGTCTGCCCGACCGAGGTGCTGTGCGAGCAGGCCTGCGTGCGCAACACCAACGAGAGCAAGCCGGTGGAGATCGGGCTGCTGCAGCGCTTCGCGGTTGAGGGTCACTTCGCCACTCCCGGAGCCCGGCCGCTGTTCGAGCGCGGCCAGCCGACCGGCAAACGGGTCGCCGTCGTCGGTGCCGGCCCGGCCGGTCTGGCTGCCGCGCACGGCCTGGCGTGGCGCGGACACGACGTCGTGCTGTTCGACGCCGCACCAAAGCTGGGCGGCCTCAACGAATACGGCCTCGCCACCTACAAGGTCGCCGGCGGCTTCGCACAGCGCGAGATTGACTGGCTGCTGTCCATCGGTGGCATCACGCCGCGGCTGAACTGTCGATTGGGCCGCGACATCACGCTGGACGGCCTGCTGGCCGAGTACGACGCGGTGTTCCTGGGCCTGGGCCTGCAGGGCGTCAACGCGCTGGGCATCGCCGAGCCCGAACTGCCGGGCCTTCGTGATGCGGTGGACTTCATCGCCGAGCTGCGCCAGAGCGACCCGGCCCAGGTGCCGGTGGGCCGCAAGGTGGTCGTCATCGGCGGCGGCATGACGGCCGTGGACGCGGCCGTGCAGAGCAAGCTGCTGGGCGCCGAGCAGGTGACGATGGTGTACCGCCGCGGGCCGGACGGCCTGTCGGCCTCCACGCACGAGCAGCACTGGGCGCAGACGAACGGCGTGACGATCCGCTGCTGGGCCCGGCCGCTGGCCGTGGAGGCCGAAGGCGGCATGGTGCGCGGCATGCGCTTCGCGGCGACGCGGCTGGAAGGCGGCAAGCTCGTCGACACCGGCGAGCAGTTCGTCATCGAGGCCGACCTGGTGCTGCGCGCCATCGGCCAGACCTTCGACGCCCAGCCCATCGGCGCCGCCATCGAGCTGCAGGGCGGCCGCATCCGGACCGACGCCGACGGCCGCACCAGCCTGGCCCGCGTGTGGGCCGGCGGCGACTGCCGCGCGGGCGGCCGCGACCTGACCGTGGAGGCCGTGGAGCACGGCAAGCGCGCCGCCGCCAGCATCGACCACGCGCTGCAGCACGCCAGCGCCCGCCATCTCGACAAGGAGGCCGCCCATGGCTGACCTGAGCACCGACTTCCTCGGCATCAAGAGCCCCAACCCGTTCTGGCTCGCATCCGCGCCGCCGACCGACAAGGAGATCAACGTGCGCCGCGCCTTCGAGGCGGGCTGGGGCGGCGTCGTCTGGAAGACGCTGGGCGAGGACCCGCCGGTCGTCAACGTCAACGGCCCGCGCTACGCGACGCTGTGGAGCCAGGACCGCCGCGTGATCGGCTTCAACAACATCGAGCTCATCTCCGACCGGCCGCTGCAGACCAACCTCGACGAGATCGCCCGCGTGAAGCGCGACTTCCCGGACCGGGCCATGGTGGTGAGCCTGATGGTGCCGGTCAACGAGCTGGCCTGGCGCAACATCCTCGCGCGCGTGGCCGACACCGGCGCCGACGGCGTGGAGCTGAACTTCGGCTGCCCGCACGGCATGAGCGAGCGCGGCATGGGCTCGGCCGTGGGCCAGGTGCCGGAGTACATCCAGCAGATCACCGAGTGGTGCAAGACGCACACGAAGATGCCCGTCATCGTGAAGCTCACACCCAACATCACCGACGTGCGCATCCCCGCGCGCGCGGCCAAGGCGGGCGGCGCCGATGCGGTGAGCCTCATCAACACGATCAACTCGGTCATGGGCGTGGACCTGGACCGCATGACGATGAGCCCCGTCACCGACGGCTGGGGCTCGCACGGCGGCTACTGCGGCCCGGCCGTCAAGCCCATCGCGCTGAACATGGTGGCCGAGATCGCGCGCGATCCCGCCACGGCCGGCCTGCCGCTGAGCGGCATCGGCGGCGTCAGCACCTGGCGCGACGCGGCCGAGTTCATCGCGATGGGCTGCGGCACCGTGCAGGTCTGCACCGCGGCCATGGTCTACGGCTTCAAGATCGTGCAGGACATGTGCTCGGGCCTGTCCAACTTCATGGACGAGAAGGGCTACCGCACGCTGGACGACTTCCGCGGCCGCGCCGTGCCCACCGTGAAGAACTGGAACCAGCTCAACCTGAACCACGTCGAGAAAGCCGTCATAGCCCAGGACAGCTGCATCCAGTGCGGCCGCTGCCATGTCGTCTGCGAGGACACCTCGCACCAGGCCATCTGGGCCACCAAGGACGGCCAACGCCACTTCGAGGTCAACGAGGCCGAGTGCGTCGGTTGCAATCTCTGCGTGTCGATCTGCCCGGTCCCTGGCACCATCACTATGCGCAAGTTGCAAGTCGGCGAGACCGATGCCCGCACCGGTCGCGTCATCGACGGCAGCTCCCTGAACTGGACCGAGCACCCCAACAACCCCATGCGGGTCGGGTGCGCCTGAAGGAATCGTCATGAGCCCCTACGAAGTCGGCCACTGGATTGCCGGCGCCGCCCATCGCAGCAGCGGTGAACGCCAGCAAGCCATCCACAACCCCGCCACCGGCGAGGTGCAAGGCCAGCTGCTGCTGGGCAGCGTGGCCGACCTGGACGCCGCCGTCGCCAGCGCCACGCAGGCCGCCAAGGCCTGGAGCCAGACGCCGCCGCTGGCCCGCGCCCGCGTGCTGTTCAAGTTCCTCACGCTGCTGCAGGACCGCAAGGAGTTGCTGGCCGAAGCCATCGTGCGCGAACACGGCAAGACGCTGCCCGACGCGCTGGGCGAGGTGGCGCGCGGCATCGAGGTGGTGGAGTTCGCCACCGCCATGCCGCAGCTGCTGAAGGGCGAGTACACCGAGCAGATCGCGCGCGGCATGGACGCCTGGAGCCTGCGCCAGCCGCTGGGCGTGGTGGCCGGCATCACGCCGTTCAACTTCCCGGCCATGGTCCCGATGTGGATGTACCCCATCGCCATCGGCTGCGGCAACGCCTTCATCCTCAAGCCCAGCGAGCGCGACCCGTCGTCGTCACTGCTGATAGCGCAGTGGCTGAAGGAAGCCGGCCTGCCGGACGGCGTGTTCAGCGTTGTGCAGGGCGACAAGGACATCGTGGACGCCATCCTGGCCCACCCCGGCATCGCGGCAGTCAGCTTCGTCGGCTCCACGCCGGTGGCCGAGCACATCTACAAGGTCGGCTCGGCGCATGGCAAGCGGGTGCAGGCGCTGGGCGGTGCGAAGAACCACATGGTCGTCATGCCCGACGCCGACCTCGACGGCGCGGTGGACGCGCTGATGGGCGCGGCCTACGGCTCGGCCGGCGAGCGCTGCATGGCCATCTCGGTCTGCGTGGCCGTGGGCGACGTGGGCGACAAGCTCGTCGCGGCTCTCGCGCCCAAGGTCAAGGCGCTCAAGATCGGCGAAGGCCACGAGGCCGGCGCCGAGATGGGCCCGCTGATCACGCGGGCGTCTCAGCAGCGCGTGGAGCGGCTGATCGGCGAAGGCGTGGCGGCCGGCGCGAAGGCTGTCGTCGATGGCCGCGGCTACAAGGTGCCCGGCCATGAAAACGGCTTCTTCGTCGGCGGCACGATCCTGGACGGCGTCAGCGCCGACATGAGCTGCTACACCGAGGAGATCTTCGGCCCCGTGCTGTGCGTCGTGCGCGTGCCCGATCTTGCGGCGGCCATCGCGCTGATCGAAGCCAACGAATACGCCAACGGCGTGGCCATCTTCACCCGCGATGGCCACGTGGCGCGCGAGTTCGTGCACCACATCCAGGTCGGCATGGTGGGTGTCAACGTGCCGCTGCCGGTGCCCATGGCCTTCAACAGCTTCGGCGGCTGGAAGCGCAGCCTGTTCGGCGACCACCATGCCTACGGGCCCGAGGCGGTGCGCTTCTACACGAAGCACAAGGCCGTCATGCAACGCTGGCCCGACAGCACGCCCAAAGGCCCGCAATTTGCTTTCCCGCAGAACACCTGACTTCCACGGAAACGCCCCATGACCGACCCGACGCTGAGCAACCACGATCTCGTACCGACGACGGCGTCTCAGCGAACGTGGCGCTGGCAGGACTTTGCGGCGCTGTGGGTGGGCATGGTGGTGTGCGTGCCGACCTACACGATGGCCAGCTCCATGCTGGACCAGGGCTTCAGCTGGCAGCAGGCGGTGGGGTTGGTGCTGCTGGCCAACCTCATCGTGCTGGTGCCCATGATCCTCATCGGCCGCGTCGGCCCCAAGCACGGCATTCCGTTCCCGGTGCTGGCCCGCGCGTCCTTCGGCGTGAAGGGCGCCAGCCTGCCGGCGGTGCTGCGCGGCCTGGTGGCCTGCGGCTGGTTCTCCATCAACTGCTACTTCGGCGCGCTGGCGCTGCACAGCTTCCTGAACGTGCTGGGCCTGGGCCTGGCCGCCCCCGCGCCGGGCGAGACCATCAGCAGCTCGCAGCTCGCCTGCTTCATCGCGTTCTGGGCGGTGCACATCGTCTTCATCTGGAAGGGCACCGAGTCCATCCGGCTGCTGGAGGTCATCGCGGCGCCGCTGATGATCGGCGCATCGCTGGCCCTGGTCGTGGCCCTCGTGACGATGGTGCCCGCCGCGCAGCTCTTGGGCCTGCCGGCCAAGGAGGTGCCGGGCGGCCCCAAGGTCTGGGCGGCGCTGACCGGCCTCGTCGGCTTCTGGGCCACGCTGGCGCTGAACATCCCCGACTTCACGCGCTTCGCCCGCAGCCAGCGCGACCAGACCGTCGGCCAGGCGCTGGGCCTGCCCGTGCCGATGGCGCTGTTCTCCATGGTCGGCGTCATCGGCTTCTCGGCCAGTGCCATCCTGTACGGCAAGGCCGAGCTGTTCCCCGACGCGCTGCTGGCCAAGATGGGCCCCGTCGCCGCCGGCCTCGGCCTGCTCGTCATCCTGCTGGCCAACCTGACCACCAACGTCGCGGCCAACCTCGTGTCGCCGAGCTACGACTTCTCCCAGCTCGCGCCCAGCAAGATCAGCTTCCGCATGGGCGGCCTGATCGCCGCGGTGATCGGCCTGCTGTTCATGCCCTGGAAGCTGCTGGCCACCTCCGGCGGCTACTTGTTCACCTGGCTGGGCGGCTACGGCACGCTGCTGGGCGCCATCGCCGGCATCCTGCTCAGCGACTACTACCTGCTGCGCCGCACCGAGCTGCGCCACGACGACCTCTACCGCCGCGGCGGCGCCTACGAGTACAGCGGCGGCTGGAACCTGCGCGCCATCATCGCGCTGCTGGTGGGCGTGCTGCCCTGCCTGCCGGGCTATCTCGCCGTGTCCGGCGTCGTCGACAAGGCCTCGGTGCCTGCGGGCCTCGTCACCCTGTTCGACTTTGGCTGGTTCTTCAGCCTCGCCGTGGCCGGCACCGTCTACATCCTCAGCATGCCGCGCCGAGTCGCGGCCCAAGGAGTTGCTGCATGACCCCTCCCCTCCTGATCCGCGGCGCCGTCGTCGTCAACGCCGACGCCGAATCGCGCACCGACGTGCTGTGCATCGACGGCCGCATTGCCGCCCTCGGCGAGCGCGCCGTGAAGGAAGCGCCCGCCGGCACCACCACGCTCGACGGCACCGGCCAGTACCTGCTGCCCGGCGGCATCGACCCGCACACCCACATGCAGCTGCCCTTCATGGGCACGGTGACGCAGGACGACTTCTTCACCGGCACCGCCGCGGCCCTGGCCGGCGGCACGACCAGCATCATCGACTTCGTCATCCCCAACCCGCAGCAGCCGCTGATGGACGCCTACCGCACCTGGCGCGGCTGGGCCGAGAAGGCCGCGAGCGACTACGCCTTCCACGTCGCCGTGACCTGGTGGGACCAATCCGTCAGCGACGACATGGGCACGCTGGTGCGTGAGGAGGGCGTGAACAGCTTCAAGCACTTCATGGCCTACAAGAACGCCATCATGTGCGACGACGAGACGCTGGTGAACAGCTTCAAGCGTGCGCTCGAACTCGGCGCCATGCCGACCGTGCACGCCGAGAACGGCGAGCTCGTCTACCTGCTGCAGGCCGAGGTCGCCAAGATGGGCATCACCGGCCCCGAGGGCCACCCGATGAGCCGCCCGCCGATGGTGGAGGGCGAAGCCGCCAACCGCGCGATTGCCATCGCCGACGTGCTGGGCGTGCCCATCTACATCGTGCACGTGAGTTGCATCGAGAGTGCCGAAGCCATCGCCCGTGCGCGCGCCCGTGGCCAGCGGGTCTACGGCGAGGTGCTGGCCGGCCACCTGCTCATCGACGACAGCGTCTATCGCGACCCCGACTTCGCGAAGGCCGCCGCCTACGTGATGAGCCCGCCGTTCCGGCCCAAGATCCACCAGGAGTTCCTGTGGCGCGGCCTGCAGAGCGGCCAGCTGCACACCACCGCCACCGACCACTGCACCTTCTGCGCGAGCCAGAAGGCCGCGGGCAAGGACAACTTCGCCAAGATCCCCAACGGCTGCGGCGGCGTTGAGGAGCGCATGGCCGTGCTGTGGGATGCCGGCGTGAACTCCGGGCGCCTGACGCCCAGCGAGTTCGTCGCCATCACGTCCGCCAACGCCGCCAAGCTGTTCAACATGTACCCGCGCAAGGGCGTCATCACCGAGGGCGCCGACGCCGACCTCGTGCTGTGGGACCCGGCCGGCATCAAGACGCTGAGCGCCAGGACGCAGTTCTCCAAGAACGACTTCAACATCTTCGAGGGCCGCACCGTGCGCGGCGTTCCCAGCCACACGATCGCGCAGGGCCGCGTCGTGTTCGCCCGCGGCGACCTGCGCGCCGAGCCCGGCACCGGCCGCTACCTGAAGCGCCCGCCGTTCGGCCCGCAGTTCGATGCCGCCATCAAGCGCGCCGCCGACCTGCAGCCGACCGCCGTCGCCCGCTGAAAGGACTTGCCATGGACATGCCCGCCAAGACCGTCGACACGAAGAACCTCCGCATCAACGGCCAGCGCCTGTGGGACTCGCTGATGGAGCTGGCGCAGATCGGCGCCACCGAGAAAGGCGGCGTCTGCCGCCTGACGCTCACCGACCTCGACAAGCAGGGCCGCGACCTCGTCACGCGCTGGGCGCGCGAGGCGGGCATGACGGTCACCATCGACCAGATCGGCAACGGCTTCATGCGCCGGCCGGGCCGCAACAACAGCCTGCCGCCCGTCATGACCGGCAGCCACATCGACACCCAGCCCACCGGCGGCAAGTTCGATGGCAACTACGGCGTTCTGGCCGGCATCGAGGTCGTGCGCACGCTGAACGACCACGGCATAGCGACCGAAGCCCCGATCGAGGTGGCCTTCTGGACCAACGAGGAAGGCTCGCGCTTCGTGCCCGTCATGATGGGCTCGGGCGTGTTCGCGAAGGCCTTCACGCTGGAGCACGCCTACGCGGCGACCGACACCGAGGGCAAGACGGTCCAGGGCGAGCTGGCGCGCATCGGCTACATCGGCGACCAGGAGCCCGGCGACCACCCCATCGGCGCCTACTTCGAGACCCACATCGAGCAAGGCCCCGTGCTGGAGGATCACGACAAGACCATCGGCGTCGTGACGGGCGTGCTGGGCATCCGCTGGTACGACTGCGTCGTCACCGGCATGGAGGCCCACGCTGGCCCCACGCCGATGGCGCTGCGCCGCGACGCGCTGCAGGTCGCGACGACGCTGATGCAGGAGGTGGTGGCCTGTGCCCACCGCCACCCACCGCACGGGCGCGGCACGGTGGGCATGGTGCAGGTGCACCCCAACAGCCGCAACGTGATCCCGGGCCGCGTCAAGTTCAGCATCGACCTGCGCAATGCGACCGATGCGCTGTGCGACGCGATGGACGCCGACATCCGCGCCGTGGCCGCCAAGCTCGCGGCCGAGTCGGGCCTCACCATCGAGATCACGCCCGTCAGTCACTACCCCGCGCAGCCCTTCCACCCGGACTGCATCGCCGCCGTGCAGAAGGCCGCCGACGCGCTGGGCTACTCCAACATGCCCGCCGTCTCCGGCGCCGGCCACGACGCCGTCTACATGGCCCGCCTGGCGCCGGCCGGCATGATCTTCATCCCCTGCAAGGACGGCATCAGCCACAACGAGATCGAGGACGCCAAGCCCGAGCACATCGAGGCCGGCTGCAACGTGCTGCTGCAGGCGATGCTGGGCGTGGCTGGCACGGCGGCCTGACACGGCTCGGGCACGCCACGCGGCCCGGGCCGCCGATGTCCGATCCATACCAGCGCGCCCGGCGGTTTGTCGCCATGCTGGCGGCTCCCGACAACCCGGAGCGCCCCATGCACGACACCCCGACCGCCGCCGCCACCCTCGTCCCCGCCGGCCACAGCCATGCCGGCCCGCCGCTGCAGGTCGGGCCGGACCGATGGATGCTGAACGTGCCCGGCGCCGCCACGGGCGAGGCCCTCAGCGTCATGAGCTGGCAGGGCCATGCCCCCGGTGGGCCGCCGCTGCACCTGCACCCGGACCAGGACGAAGTCTTCCTCGTCGAGGACGGCGAGTACCGCTTCCAGTGCGACGGCGAGCAGTTCCTGCTGCGCGCGGGCGACAGCCTGTTCCTGCCGCGCGGCCTGCCGCACACCTTCCGCCAGCTCAGCCCCACCGGCCGGCTGCGCTTTCTCTACACGCCGGCCGGCCGCATGGAAGACTTCTTCGCCGCGCTGGCGCGGCTGGATGGCCCGCCAACGCCCGAAGCGGCGCACACTCTGTTCGCGGCCCACGGCATGCGCGTCGTCGGCCCGCCGCTCGCGTCCTGACCTCTGCCCTGCCCGCATGACCCCGGTCTTCCAGTTCCTTCCGCCGACGCCGGCCCTGCGGGGCTGGGTGCGGCAGCATCAGGTGATTCGCCTGCGCTTCGACGCGAGCACGCCCGTGCCGGTCAAGCCGTACTGGCCGCGCCCGGCGGCGGCGCTGGCCTTCTACCTGCGCGACGCCGAGCAGGTCGCCATCGCGCCCGGCGCCCCGGCCCAGCGCAAGCCCCGGGCCGCGCTGATCGGCCAGCCCACCGTGGCCACGCTGCGCCAGGGCGGGCTGGACTTCTCGGTCTACCAGATCGAGTTCGAGCCCGGCGCGCTGTACCGGCTGACCGGCCTGCCGCTGGACGAGCTGACCGACGCCTGGGTGGATGCCGAGCAGGTGTTCCCGCCCGGCTTCCGCGCGCTGGTGGACCGCCTGGCCCAGCACGACGACCCCGCCGCGCTGATCGCGCTGGCCGAGGCCTGGCTGCTGCCGCAGACGCTGGCCCCGCGCCGGGCCGCCGCCGCGGCCGACCGCGTCGCGGGGCTGTTGCTGGCCGATGCCGGCGGCCCGGGGCTGGAGACACTCGCGCTGACGCACGGGCTGGACGTGCGCCAGCTGCGCCGCCAGTTCGCCGCGCGCACCGGCGTGAACCCGCGCCTGTTCGGCCGCGTGGCCCGCTTCGACCGGCTGGTGCGCCTGGCCAACGTCAGCCCGCAGGCCCGCTGGCTGGACCTCGCGCTGGACGCCGGCTATCACGACCACCAGCACCTGGCGCGGGACTTCCGCGAGTTCACCGGCATGGCGCCATCGGCCTTCCGCGCGCTGGAGCTGCAGGCGCCGGAGCGCCGCTTCGGCTTCCAGGAATGACGGGCGGCCCGCGGCGCAGCGTCAGCGTCGGTACTCGGCCAGCAGCGCGGCCGCGGCGCTGGCCGGCACCGCGTAGCTGATGCCCGTCGGCGCGCTCAGCGCCGCCTCCTTGGTGCCCTTGATGGCGCCGCCCTGCAGCACGCCCACGACCTCGCCGGTCTCGATGTCCAGCACCGGGCCGCCGCTGTTGCCGGGGTAGGCAATGGCGTCCAGCTGCATGACCTTGAAGGCGCCGTCGCGCAACTGGCGCACGGTGCGCGCATTCAGGCCAGCCGGACTGCCGGCCGGCGTGGCGATGGCCGTCCAGGCCGACACGATGCCGCGGTGCGTGGCGTGCACCTGGCCCAGCGCATTGCCGATGGGAAAGCCCATCAGCGCAATCGCCGTGCCCTCCGCCGCGTCCTGCGCCGCCAGCTTCAGGGCCGGCACGACCGGCCCGTCGATGGCCAGCAGCGCGAGGTCGTTGCGCAGGTCCCGGCCCAGCAGCGTCGCGCTGCGCAGCTGCCACTGGTCGTCGCCCAGCCACACCTGCACCGCAATGCTGCGGTCGATGCGCCCGGGCGTTTCCTCCGGCACCACGTGCGCGTTGGTCAGCACGTGCAGGCCGTCCGCTACCGCGAAGCCCGCGGCGCGGAAGCCGAAGCGCGGCGTGTCCATCAAGCCATAGCTGCCGACCGCGACGACGGAGCGCTTGACCCGGGCGATGAGGCTGGGCAGCGGTTCAGCCACCACGGCCGTGGTGCCGCTGCAGGCCAGGGCGGCCAACGCCGCCAGCACGTCGCGGCGCGCCACACTGCGCTCGGTCATGGCGTCAGGCGAAGCGGGGCGGATCGGCTGGGGATTCATGGCGGGGCTGCGGAGTGACTCGGCTGGCGAGCCTACTGCAACCCGCGCCGCGAGGCGCTCGAAAGCCGCCTCGCGTCGGTCAGCACATGTGCCAGCCGGTCACGCCATCCATTCGAACCGTCTGCGCCGCACCGCCAATTGAGTGGCCATGAAGGCCCTCGGCATCGATCGAGATCGGCCTGAAGCCCTCGAGCGCGACGTAGCGCCACTGGTGCAGATCAACAAGCACGCAGGTTCGGCGCAGCTCCCGGGGCAACGCACCCGCCCAATCCATCGCGAGGTAGCGGCCGTCCGGGGACCACCAGGTCATCGAGCCCCAGATGAGCCCCGGAAAGACTCTCTCTCCCAGGCGCATCTCCAACAGCGCGTCACCATGAGGCGGTTCGGTGACGTAACGGAACTCGACCAGCGCCCCCGTGGCCGGCACCGACACCCGCGTCGACCGATACCCGAGATACAGCCCGGCACCATCCACCGGTGCCTGCACCGCTTCAAGCGGTGCTGCCGGGCGGTTCCGTTCAGACGACATGAACTGTCAGCCTGGCCGCTGGAGCGCAGCCGATGCTCAGCCTTCCAGCTGGCTCAGGTCGCGCACCGCGCCCTTGTCCGCCGACGTCGCCAGCAGTGCGTAGGCCTTCAGCGCGGCCGACACCTTGCGCGGACGCGCCTCGACCGGCTTCCAGCCCTTGGCGTCCTGCTCGGCGCGGCGCTTGGCCAGCTCTTCGTCGCTGACCAGCACGTCGATCGTGCGGTTGGGGATGTCGATGCGGATGCGGTCGCCGTTGCGCACCAGGCCGATCGCGCCGCCGGCTGCCGCCTCGGGCGAGCAGTGGCCGATGGACAGGCCCGAGGTGCCGCCGGAGAAACGGCCGTCGGTCAGCAGCGCGCAGGCCTTGCCCAGGCCCTTGCTCTTGATGTAGCTGGTCGGGTAGAGCATTTCCTGCATGCCCGGGCCGCCCTTGGGGCCCTCGTAGCGCACCACCACGACGTCGCCGGCCTTGACCTTGTCGTCCAGGATGTTGGCCACGGCTTCGTCCTGGCTTTCGACGACATGCGCCGGGCCTTCGAACACCAGCAGGCTGTCGTCCACGCCGGCGGTCTTCACGACGCAGCCGTCCAGCGCGATGTTGCCGCGCAGCACGGCCAAGCCGCCTTCCTTGCTGAAGGCGTGCTCGATGGAGCGGATGCAGCCCTCGGCGCGGTCGGTGTCCAGGCTGGGCCAGCGGGTGTTCTGGCTGAAGGCGGTCTGCGTCGGGATGCCGGCCGGGCCGGCCATGTAGAAGGTCTTGACCGCGTCGCTCGGGTTGCGGGCGATGTCCCACTGGTCCAGCGCGTCCTTCATGGTCTTGGCGTGCACGGTGGGCGCGTCGGTGTGCAGCTTGCCCGCGCGGTCCAGCTCACCCAGGATGGCCATGATGCCGCCGGCGCGGTGCACGTCCTCGATGTGGTACTTGTTGGTGTTGGGCGCCACCTTGCACAGCTGCGGCACGCTGCGCGAGAGGCGGTCGATGTCACTCATGTCGAAGTCGATGCCGGCCTCCTGCGCCGCGGCCAGGATGTGCAGGATGGTGTTGGTGGAGCCGCCCATCGCGATGTCCAGCGTCATCGCGTTTTCAAACGCCTTCTTGCCGATCGCGCGCGGCAGCACGCTCGCGTCGTCCTGCTCGTAGAAACGCTTGCACAGCTCGACCGCCGTGCGGCCGGCCTGCTTGAACAGTGCTTCGCGGTCGGCGTGCGTGGCCACCACCGTGCCGTTGCCCGGCAGCGAGAGGCCCAGCGCCTCGGTCAGGCAGTTCATGGAGTTGGCGGTGAACATGCCCGAGCAGCTGCCGCAGGTGGGGCAGGCCGAGCGCTCGACCTCGGCCAGGTCGGCGTCGCTGACCTTGCTGTCGGCGGCCATGACCATGGCGTCGATCAGGTCCAGCTTCTTGATCTCGATCTTGGCGGTGCCGGGCACCGCCAGACGCACCTTGCCGGCTTCCATCGGGCCGCCGGACACGAACACGACGGGGATGTTCAGCCGCATCGCGGCCATCAGCATGCCGGGGGTGATCTTGTCGCAGTTGGAGATGCACACCAGCGCGTCGGCGCAGTGGGCGTTGACCATGTACTCGACCGAGTCGGCAATGATGTCGCGGCTGGGCAGCGAGTACAGCATGCCGTCGTGGCCCATGGCGATGCCGTCGTCCACGGCGATGGTGTTGAACTCCTTGGCCACACCGCCCACGCGCTCGATCTCACGGGCCACCAGCTGGCCCAGGTCCTTCAGGTGCACGTGGCCGGGCACGAACTGGGTGAAGGAGTTGGCGATGGCGATGATGGGCTTCGCGAAGTCGTCGTCCTTCATGCCGGTGGCGCGCCACAGCGAGCGGGCGCCCGCCATGTTGCGGCCGGCGGTGGAGGTCTTGGAGCGGTAAGGCGTGGGCATGGCAGCAGTCGGTGCGGATGCAGGGAAGCCGCGATTGTCCGGCGGAGCCGGCGCCAGGGTTATTCCGAAACCCTGCCGAAAGCTCGGTTGCCCCTTGCCGAATGCTCCGCACCGGCGACGCGCCAGGCCTGCACCACCGCCCAGCTCAGCTCGGGCAGCAGGAACAGCAGCAGCACGGGCTCGCCCGTCTGCGCCCAGGCCCAGGCCATCCACAGGCTGAACAGCGCGCGCGCCGCGGCGTCGTGGCGGCCGAGCTGCGTCGTCGGCCCGCGCAGCCGCAGCACGCTCCACACCAGCACGACGCTGCCCATCAGCAGCGCGAACAACAGCTGCAGCGGCGCGAACCCCGGCAGCGGCTGCCCGCCCAGCGCCTGGTTGACGGCGCTGAGGTGCCCAAAGGCGATGGCGAAGGTCCACGGCGTGGCGAACGGTGCGGTGACGACAAGGTCGTACGCGGCGCTGGCCTGCACGACGCGGCGGAACTGGGCGGGGGTGAAAGCGGGCATGGGCGCAGATTGATGTGACGAAGGTGCGCAGCCTCACCCCTGGACTACGCTCCAGGGTCAAGGCTTTTTTGACACCCCATGCAGATCGGCACCCTGAGCGAGCGCACCGGCCTCTCCCGCGACAGCCTGCGCTTCTACGAGAAGCGCGGCTTGCTGCAGGCGCGCCGCAGCGCCAACGGCTACCGCGACTATCCCGAGGAAGCCGTGCAATGGCTGGGCTATGTGCGTACCGCACAGCAACTGGGCTTCACGCTGGCCGAGATTGCGGCCGACCTGCCCCTGCTCACGCAGGGCGAGGACGCCGGCCCCGCGCTGCGGGCCACGCTGGCGCGCAAGCTGGCCGACATCGACGCCCGCATCGCCGCGCTGCAGGGGCTGCGTGGCGAACTGGCCACGCGGCTGGCCGAGACGCCCCAGACCGGTGCCAGCTGCCCGCTGCGGCCGCTGGCCTGAGCACGCTCAGGCCACGGCGCTGCGCACCGCCTCGCGCACCAGGCCATCGAGCCGGCCGGTGATGCTGGTCAACTCGCCCGACACGACCGCGAACTCACGGCCTGACGCGCCGGCGCGCGCCGCCACCACCTGCGCGTTGAACGACACGATGCGCGCGTGCTTGGCGATCTGCTCGATGTCGCCCATGACGCTGGTGAGCTGCCGCTTGGCGGCCGCGGCGTGCTGGCGCGCCAGGTCTTCATAGAGCTGCGTGAGCCGGTTCAGCGTGGCCAGCAACGGCGTGGCGGCCTCCACCAGCTCCTCCAGCAGCGTCGCAGCGTTGAAGGCATCGGCCGCGATCGCATCCAGCGCGCGGCGGGCCTGGTCGATGAAGGTCGTGATGCGCTCGTTCGAACGCTCGGCACCGAAGTAGGCCTCGGTCAGCGCCTCGCCCAGCGCCTGCGGCGCCAGCTCGCCGGCCAGCAGCGCGCCGTGGGCCTCGCCGAAGGTCGCCAGCGCCTCGCGGGCCGTGGCCAGCGCGCCCTCGCGGCCCTGCGCGGCCAGCACGGCGTACAGCACCACGCGCTGCGACGTGAAGCGGCGCCGGCCGGACAGGTTGATGGTCTTGCCGAACAACTCGCCGGCCGTCTGCGCACGCGCAGCGGGCATCGCTCGCTTTGGTGCATCGGCGGGGGCACGCGACAGGTGCAGCATGGTGGGTCTCCGTGATCTGGTTCACGACTGGCGACTGCCCCGCGGGGCCCGCAGCCGTCACATGATCAGGGTTAGCACGGGGCATGCCAGTGGCCGGGCGCCGGTGCGCGACGGCGCGCTGCAGCTGGTGCCCACCATCGTGCAGCGTGTCGCATGCCGCTCGCGGTCGGGCCGCGGCCGCAGCAGCATGGCGCCCCACGCTTTCTCTCCTGGAGCGCCCATGCTGCCTCTGCTTCTGGCCGTCCTGGCCGCCGCCTCGCCCGCCCCACCGCTGGACGCAATGCCGCAGACCACGCTGGCCCCCGATCTGCGCTGCCTGCTCGGCGCCTACGCACTGCCCCGCGGCCGGGTGCTGACCATCACCGGCGAGGACGGCCGCCCGCGCACGCTGCGCTACACGGCGGCGGAGGGCCGCTTCGGCGCGCTGCAGGAGGGGCCCGACGGCCGGTTCCGCGGGGATGACGCCGAGATCTACTTCGCCCCCTGCGCGGACGGCCGGCTGACGCTGGGCAGCGGCGAGCACGCCTTGACCGGCACCCGCCTCGCCACGGTCGAGCAGGAGACCGACTTCATCAGCGACGGCCTGCGCCTGCACGGCAAGCTGGTGCTGCCGCCCGGCGGCCGGCCACGTGCGCTGGCGGTGTGGATCGAGGGCTCCAACAACGACCCGTCCACCGACGACAGCGTCTGGCCCCACGAGCTCGCGCGCCGCGGCGTGGCGGTGTTCGCATACGACAAGCGCGGCACCGGTCGCTCGGCCGGTGCGCCGTCGTCGGACTTCCACGTCCGCGCGCGCGACACGCTGGCCGCGCTGCAGGCCGCCCGGAAGCTCACGCCGGGCCAGCCGCGGCTGGGCGTCATCGGCGCCAGCCAGGGCGGCTGGGTGGCCCCCATCGTCGCGTCGCAAGCGCCGCTGGACTTCGTCGTCGCGGCGTTCGCGATGGCCGAGGGGCCCATCGCGCAGGACCGCGAACTGGTGGACCAGCAGCTGCGCGACGCCGGCTTCGATGCCGACGCACGGCAGCAGGCCCGCACGCTCACCGCGCTGACCGAGCGCATCGTGCGCTCCGGGTTGCAGGACGGCTATGCCGAGCTGGACGCGTTCAAGGCCGCCCATGCCGGCGCGCCATGGCTGGCGGCGCTGCAGCCGCGCTCGTACACCGGCGTGTTCCTGAAGTTCAGCAGCGCCGAGCTGCGCCAGCATGGCGCCGCGATGGCGCAGGGGCTGAGCTTCGACCACGACCCGCGGCCGCTGCTCGAATCGCTGCGCACGCGCCAGCTGTGGCTGCTGGGCGGCAGCGACCGCCAGGCGCCCAACGCCGGCACGCAAGAGGTCTTGCGCGGGCTGCAGCGCGAGGGCCGCGACGTGTCGGTCGTCGTCTTCCCGCGGGCCGACCACGGCCTCATCGAGCCCCTGCCGCTGCCCGACGGCCGCCGCGTGCCCGCTTACTCGCCCGGCCTGTTCGACATCACGGCAGACTGGCTGCTGCACGGCCGCCTGCCGGGCAGCGGCCGGTTCGTGGTCCTGCCCTAGCCGAGCCTCGCCAGCCGGCGCGCGGCCTCGGCCAGCGTCTCGTCGCGCTTCGCAAAGCAGAAGCGCACATGCCGGCGCTGCTGCGGCTGCTGGTAGAAGACCGACAGCGGGATGGCCGCGACGCCGATCTCGGTGGTCAGCCAGCGGGCGAAGTCCAGCTCGCTGAGGTCCGACACGGCGCTGTAGTCCACCGTCTGGAAGTATGTGCCCTCGCAGGGCAGCAGCTTCAGCGGCGTGGCCGCCAGCGCGGCGCGGAAGGCGTCGCGCTTGGCCTGGTAGAAGCCGCTCAGGCCCTGCCACGGCGACGGGTCGGCCAGGTAGGCGGCCAGCGCGTGCTGGGTGGGCGTGTGCACCGTGAACACGGTGTACTGGTGCAGCCGGCGGAACGCGGCGGACAGCACCGGCGGCGCGGCGACGAAGCCGACCTTCCAGCCCGTCACGTGGAAGGTCTTGCCGAAGCTGCTGACGAGGAAGCTGCGCTCGCGCAGCGCCGGGTAGCGCGCCACGCTCTCGTGCGGTGCGCCATCGAACACCATGTGCTCGTAGACCTCGTCGCTGACGACGAACAGGTCGTGCTGATCGGCGATGCGCTGCAGCTCCAGCAGGTCCTCGCGCGTGGCCACACGGCCGCTGGGGTTGTGCGGCGTGTTGATGACGATGGCGCGCGTGCGCGGCGTGACGGCGGCGCGCACGGCGGCCCAGTCGATGCGGTAATCCGCCGTCATCGGCACACCCACAGGCACGGCGCCGGCCAGGCGGATGGCGGGGTCGTAGCTGTCGTAGGCGGGCTCGATGATGACGACCTCATCCCCGGCGCCGACGCAGGCGTGCAGCGCCGTGATGAGGCCCTGCGTTCCGCCGGCGGTGATGGTGATGTCGCTGCCGGCGTCGTAGGCGGCGCCGTACAGCGTGTTGAGCTTGGCCGCCACGGCCTCGCGCAGGGCCGGCACGCCGGTCATCGGCGGGTACTGGTTGTGGCCGGCGGCCATCGCGTCGGTGACGGCCTGCAGCAGGCCTGGGTCGGCGCCGAAGTCCGGGAAGCCCTGGCCGAGGTTGACGGCGCCATGCTCGGCCGCCAGCGCCGACATGACGGTGAAGATGGTGGTGCCCGTGTTGGGCAGCTTCGGTGGCAATGCACGCATGGTGGCGCGATTGTGCAAGCGCGCCCAGCGCCCGCCCCCGCGCCGACGATCAGGCGGCGGCCACGCCGGCGCACTCCTCGAAGGCGTCCAGCGCGCGGGCCGCGTACATCAGCGACGGGCCGCCACCCATGTAGACGCACACGGCCAGCGCTTCCTCCAGCTCCGCGCGCGTGCAGCCCAGCTTGACGAGCGCCTGCGCATGGAAGGCGAGGCAGGCGTCACAGCGCGCGGCCACGCCCAGCGCCATGGCGATGAGTTCCTTGGCCTTGGCATCCAGCGCGCCCGGGCGCATGGCCGCCTGCGACAGCGAGCCGAAGCCGCGCATCACATCGGGCACATCGGCCCGCAATTGCGTCAGCGTGGAGGAAATGTCGGCGGCCAGGGCGCGGTATCCGGTGCTCATGCGGCGCTCCATCGAAACATGTGATGGCGCCATGGTGGCGCTGCGGGCGGCGCCTCGCCTTGACCTGCCGCAAGCCGCGGCGCCGGTCACTCAGCGTGCGGCAGCGGTGCAGCGCTGCTCCGGCGCCTGCCAACCCCAGACGACGCGGGCCTCGCCCTGGTGCTCCCAGTAGCTCTCATTGCGCCCCTGGTAGCGGCTGCCGCTGGCGCCGGGCTGCTGCGTCATCAGCGAGGTCTGGTCGCCGCGCTCGGCAATGAGGCTGGGCGGCTCGGTGGCGTTGAAGAAGCTGACCGCCACCTCGCTGCCGTCGTCACAGCGCCAGCGCGCCGTGGCGGACACCGGCACCAGCCGGTAGCGGGCCTGCAGCTCCAGCAGCCGGCGGGCCGATGACTCGCGCACGCAGGCGGCTCGGGCCTCGGCATCGGGGCCGGCCTTCCAGCAGTCGTGCCGCTCGCGCTGCCAGCCGTGCTGCTCTGCGGCCAGCAGCGGCGGATGCTCGTTGACGGCCTGGCGCTTCGCAGCCGCGAAGGCCTGGGCCACGCGTGCGTCCAGCAGCGCCAGGCCGGCGCGTTCGCACACCAGCGCCTCCACGCTGCCGCGCGCCTGGCGGGTGCGGCAGCTGGGCGCGCGGCGCGCCTCGTCCAGCGCCTGCTGCACGCGGACACACCAGGCCGGCGTGCCACGCGCCGGCAGGTCGCGCAGGCCCAGCTGGTGTTCGACAACGCGCTGCCATTCCACCGAGCCCTGGTCGGGCCCGTGGCCGTCGCCGCCCAGCCGCGCCTGGACGTCGCGCTGCCAGCGCGCATCGCAGGCGGGCGGCGCAGCGTGCGTCAACGCCGACAGACAGATCAGGGTGGCACCGAGCAGGCTTTTCATCAGCGTCTCCCGGCAGCAGGCCGGCGAATCAGAGGAAGCGTTCCAGCAGCCGCTTGGACTGCTTGTCCAGCGCCCAGCGGTCCGGCACCTGCAACTGCACGCCGTGCGTGGATGTGATGAGCAGCCGCCCCTCCTCCAGCCGGCGGATGTCTTCCTCGCTCTTCAGCACGAAGTCCACCTCGCCGCGGTCGGTCTGGATGCGCCAGGTGCTGGGCGTGGCGAAGGTGTTCACCGAGATCAGCCGCTGCAGCACAGGGTGGAACTCGCGCGCGGCCAACTCCGCCTCCAGCACGCGGCGGAACGCGTCAGGCAGCGCGGACAGGCGCGCCACCCAGGCCAGCTCGTGGCCGTGCACGCCGATGAGCGACACGCCCTCGTCGGGCGCCGAGATCGGGTGGGCACGCACGGGCGTCACGCCCACGTGGGTGCCGCCGTCCAGGTCGGTCAGCACCAGCTTGCCGTGGGCGTCCACGGCGAGGTCACGAAAAGGCAGATCGCTCATGCGTTCACCGTGTGCGCGTTGGGGTTGGGGGCGACGGCGTGGTCTTCCAGGTCTTCCTGGTCCACGCGCCGGGCCTGGGCCTCCCACAGGCGCCAGTAGTGGCCCTGTTTGGCGATCAGCTCGTCATGCGGGCCCAGCTCGACGATCTCGCCGCGGTCCATGACGACCAGGCGGTCGGCCTTGCGCAGCGTGGACAGCCGGTGGGCAATGGCGATGGTGGTGCGACCCTTCACGAGGTTGTCCAGCGCACGCTGGATTTCCTTCTCGGTCTCGGTGTCCACGGCCGACGTGGCCTCGTCGAGGATGAGGATGGCGGGGTCGATCAGCAGCGCGCGGGCGATGGAGATGCGCTGGCGTTCGCCGCCGGACAGGCCCTGGCCGCGCTCGCCCACCAGGCTGTCGTAGCCGTGCGGCAGGCGCAGGATGAACTCGTGGGCATGCGCCGCGCGCGCGGCGGCGACGATCTCGTCGCGCGTCGCGTGCGGCTTGCCATAGGCGATGTTCTCGGCGATGGTGCCGAAGAACAGGAAGGGCTCCTGCAGCACCAGGCCGATGTGGCTGCGGTAGTCGGCCACCTTGACGCGGCGCAGGTCCACGCCGTCGACCTTGATGGCCCCCTCGGTCACGTCGTAGAAGCGGCAGATCAGGTTCACCAGCGTGCTCTTGCCCGAACCGCTGTGCCCCACCAGGCCCACCATCTCGCCGGGGCGGATGTCCAGGTTCAGGCTGCGGATGACCGAGCGCGAGCCGTAGCGGAAGTTGACGCCCTGCATGGAGATGGCGCCTGTCACCGGCTTGTCGAAGGTCTGCGGGTTGACCGGGTCCGGCACGTTGGAAACGTGGTCCAGGATGTCGAAGATGCGCTTGGCGCCGGCCGCCGCCTTCTGCGTGACCGACACGATGCGGCTCATCGAGTCCAGCCGCGCGTAGAAGCGGCCGATATAGGCCAGGAAGGCCGTCAGCACGCCCACCGTGATGCTCTGGTGCGCGATCAGCCAGATGCCGATGCCCCAGACGACCAGCAGCCCCATCTCGGTCAGCAGCGCGACAGTGGGCGTGAACAGGCTCCAGGTCTTGTTCAGCCGGTCGTTGACCTGCAGGTTCTTGGCATTGGCCTCCTTGAAGCGCGTCGCCTCGCGGCGCTCCTGCGCGAAGGCCTTGACGACGCGAATGCCGGGGATGGTGTCGGCCAGGATGTTCGTGACCTCGCCCCAGACGCGGTCGATCTTCTCGAAGCCGGTGCGCAGCCGGTCGCGCACGAGGTGGATCAGCCACGCGATGAAGGGCAGCGGCACCAGCGTCGCCAAGGCCAGGCCGGGGTGGATGCTGAACAGGATGACCGACGTCATGCCCAGCATCAGCACGTCGGTGATGAAGTCCAGCGCGTGCAGGGACAGGAACACGCTGATGCGGTCGGTCTCGGAGCCGATGCGCGCCATCAGGTCGCCGGTGCGCTTGCTGCCGAAGTACTCCAGCGACAGCCCCAGCAGGTGTTCGAAGGTGGCCGTGCGCAGGTCGGCCGCGATGCGCTCGGACACCAGCGACAGCAGATAGGTCTTGGCCCAGCCCAGCGCCCAGGACACCAGCGCCGCGCCCAGCAGGCCGGCCAGCAGCATCGCCACCAGCGCGGGGTCGATGGCCTGGCCGTTCTGGAACGGAATCAGCACCCGGTCCATCAGCGGCATCGTCAGGTAGGGCGATACCAGCGTTGCGCCCGTGGCGCCCAGCATCAGCGCGAAGCCCAGCAGCAACTGGCCCTGGTAGGGCCGCGCAAACCGCCACAGCCGCAGCAGCACCCAGGTGCTGGGCGGCGCGCTGGACTCGCCGAAGTCGAAATCGTCGACCTCCTCCTGCGGCTCGGGTGCCGGCCGGCCCGCCAGGCGCTGCAGCTCGCGGTCGAACGCGTCCACCAGCTTGACGGCGGCCGGATTGCTGGCCAGCGTGAAGCGCCAGCGCGCCAGGCGGCGCTGGGCGTCGAACAGCTCCAGGAAGGCCAGACCGCCATGGTCACTGAGCTTGAGCGTCTGGCCCGGCGCCAGCGCGAAGTCGACCCAGGCCCCGCTGGCCGGCTCGAAGGCCAGCAGGCGTGCAGTAGTCAACGCGATCAGCCCCTGGGCGAAGCGCCCCTGGGCGTCCAGGTCAACCTCCAGCGTGGCCACCACGTTCTCGCCAGCAAGAAGTCGCCCGTGCAGGGCGGCCGTTTGAGGATGCGGTGATGGGACGGGAGTTGGATCTGACATGTTGTTCTTCGCTCTTGAAGGCCGGGGAGATTCTCCCCGATGACTTCGGCGCACAATTCCGAGCGCCTGCCGCGCCTACCCATCACCTCATGAGCAAAAAAGAAGACATCCGCCTGCTGCGCATCAACTACCTGCGCGGCCCCAACATGTGGACCTACCGGCCCGTGCTGGAGGTCTGGCTGGACCTGGGCGAGCTGGAGGACTTTCCCTCCAACCTGCTGCCCGGCTTCAACGACCGCCTGACGGCCGCCCTGCCCGCCCTCATCGAGCACCACTGCGGCGTCGGCGAACGCGGCGGCTTCATCGAGCGCCTGCGCGACGGCACCTGGATGGGCCATGTGCTGGAGCACATCGTCATAGAGCTGCTCAACCTTGCGGGCATGCCCACCGGCTTCGGCCAGACGCGCAGCACCAGCCAGCGCGGCGTCTACCGCATGGTGTTCCGGGCGCGTGACGAGCAGGTGGCCCGCGCCGCCCTGGCCGAGGGCCACGCGCTCATCATGGCCATGATCAACGACGAGCCCTTCGACGTGCCCGCGGCGACAGCCCGCGTGCGCGACAAGCTCGACGACTGCTACCTCGGCCCCTCCACCGCCGCCATCGTGGCCGCGGCCACGGATCGGCGCATCCCCCACATCCGCCTGAACGACGGCAACCTGGTGCAGCTGGGCCACGGCGCCCGCCAGCGCCGCATCTGGACGGCCGAGACCGACATGACCAGCGCCATCGCCGAAGGGATCGCCGGCGACAAGGACCTGACCAAGACGCTGCTGAAGGCCGTCGGCGTGCCGGTGCCGGCCGGCGAGGAGGTCAAGACCGCCGCTGCCGCCTGGGCCGCCGCGCAGGACATTGGCCTGCCGGTCGTCATCAAGCCGAGCGACGGCAATCACGGCCGCGGCGTCACGCTGGACATCACCACCGAGGCCGACTGCGAGGCTGCCTTCAAGCTGGCCGACGCCGAGGGCTCCTCGGTGCTGGTGGAGAGCTATATCCGCGGCAACGAGCACCGCGTGCTGGTGGTCGGCGGCCAGGTCGTGGCGGCCGCGCGCGGCGAGGCGGCCTGGGTGCATGGCGACGGCAAGCAGACCATCACCGAGCTCATCGACAGCCAGATCAACACCGACCCGCGCCGCGGCCTGACCGAGGACTTCCCGCTGAACCGCATCCAGCTGGGCGAAGACCCCGTCGTGCTGCTGGACCTGCAGCGCCAGGGCTTCGCACCCGACAGCGTGCCGCCCGCGGGCAAGAGCGTGCTGATCCAGCGCAACGGCAACGTCGCCATCGACTGCACGGCCGAGGTGCACCCCGAGGTGGCGCATGCCGTGTCGCTGGCCGCACGCACCGTGGGGCTGGACATCGCCGGCGTGGACCTCGTCACCGAGGACATCGCCAAGCCACTGTCCGAGACCGGCGGCGCCATCGTCGAGGTGAATGCCGGCCCGGGCCTGCTGATGCACCTGAAGCCCGCCGGCGGCGCGCCGCAGCCGGTGGGCCAGGCCATCATCGACCACCTGTTTGCCGAAGACGAGAACGGCCGCATCCCCATCGTCGGCGTGGCCGGCTCGCGCGGCGGGCGCCAAATCGCGCGCCTCGTCGCCTGGCTGCTGCACCTGAACGGCCGCCATGTGGGCCTGGCCTGCAAGGACGGCCTGTTCCTGGGCACGCGCTGCGTCGAGAAGAAGGACAGCGCCCGCTGGGACGCCGCGCACCGCCTGCTGATGAACCGCGGCGTCAATGCCGTCGTCGTCGAGAACAGCCCCGCCTCCATCCTGCGCGACGGCCTGGCCTATGACCGCGCCGCGGTCGGGGTCGTCACCGACATGGACGGCATCGAGGCGCTGGCCGAGTTCGACGTGCAGGACGCCGACCAGCTCTACAAGGTGCTGCGCACGCAGGTCGACGTGGTGCTCAGCGACGGCGCCAGCGTGCTGCACGCCGCCCACCCGCGCCTCGTCGACATGGCCGAGCTCAGCGACGGCGAGGTCGTCTTCTACGCCGAGGACGGCGGCCTGGACGCCATCCGCCAGCACCGCGAGCGCGGCGGCCGCGCCGTCTTCCTGCGCGGCGGCGCCGCCGTGCTGGCCCAAGGCCCGGCCGAGACGCCCGGCGCCAACATCGACGCGCTGCTGCGCCGCTTCGGCAGCGAGGCGACCGACGCCGCAACGCTGCTGGCCGCCGTCGCCGCGGCCTGGGCGCTGGGCATCTCGCCCGAGCTCATCGCCGCCGGCCTCGACACCTTCGTTCCCGACCTCCACCTGGCATAAGACGACAAGACCATGGACGTTTCCCGCACCCGCGCGCTGCGCGGCCCCAACATGTGGAGCCGCCACACGACCATCGAGGCCGTCGTGCATTGCAACGAGGCCGAGCGCTCGCTGGAGCGCCTGCCCGGCTTCGAGCCGCGCCTGCGCCAGCTCTTCCCCACCATCGGCGAACTGCGCGCCGACACCTCGCTGGCCCAGGTGCTGGAGCAGGCCACGCTGGCACTGCAGGCCCAGGCCGGCTGCCCGGTCACCTTCAGCCAGACGCATGTCACGCCCGAGGCCGGCACCTACCAGATCGTCATCGAGTACAGCGAGGAAGACGTCGGCCGGCTGGCTTTCGAGCAGGCGGTCAAGCTGGTCACCGCCGCGCTGGACGGCGGCGAGTTCGATGCCGATGCCGTCATCGGCGCGCTGCGCGAGCTGGACGAAGACATCCGCCTCGGCCCCTCCACCGGCTCCATCGTCAACGCGGCCATCGCCCGCGGCATTCCCTATCGTCGCCTGACGCAGGGCAGCCTGGTGCAGTTCGGCTGGGGCGCCAAGCAGCGCCGCATCTGGGCCGCCGAGGTAGACGCGACCAGCGCGGTCAGCGAATCCATCGCCCAGGACAAGGACCTCTGCAAGCGCCTGCTGCAGGCCGCCGGCGTGCCGGTGCCCATCGGCCGGCCCGTCGATTCGGTGGACGACGCCTGGGCCGTCGCCCAGGAGATCGGCCTGCCGGTCGTCGTGAAGCCGCAGGACGGCAACCAGGGCAAGGGCGTCACCGTCAACGTGACGACACGCGAGGGCATCGCGCTGGCCTACAAGGCGGCGGACGAGATCGGCCAGGTCATGGTCGAGAAGTTCCTGCCCGGTGGTGACTACCGGCTGCTGGTGATCGGCGACAAGCTCATCGCCGCCGCGCGCCGCGACCCGCCCCACGTCATCGGCGACGGCGTGCTCACCGTCAAGCAGCTGGTCGACAAGGTCAACGCCGACCCGCGCCGCGGCGATGGCCATGCCACGTCGCTGACCAAGATCCGCTTCGACGACATCGCCGTCGCGCGCCTGACCCAGCAAGGCCTGGCGCCCGAGTCGGTGCCCGAGAAGGGCCAGCGCGTCATCCTGCGCAACAACGCCAACCTGTCCACCGGCGGCACCGCCACCGACGTGACGGACGACGTGCACCCCGAGGTGGCCGCACGCGCCATCGCGGCGGCGCAGGTGGTGGGTCTGCACGTTTGCGGCGTGGACGTGGTGGCCGAGAGCGTGCTGCGGCCGCTGGAGGAGATCAACGGCGGCATCGTCGAGGTCAACGCCGCGCCGGGCCTGCGCATGCACCTGAGCCCCAGCTTCGGCAAGGGCCGCAACGTCGGCGAGGCCATCATCGGCCACCTGTTCGGCACCGGGAACAAGGCCGAGGACGGCCGTATCCCGGTCGTTGCCGTCACCGGCACCAACGGCAAGACCACCGTCACGCGGCTGATCGCGCACATGTTCGCCAGCTGCGGGTTGAAGGTCGGCATGACCAACACCGACGGCGTGTACGTGGACGGCCGCCAGATCGACAGCGGCGACTGCTCCGGCCCCAAGAGCGCGCGCAACGTGCTGATGCACCCCGACGTGGAAGCCGCCGTGCTGGAAACCGCCCGCGGCGGCATCCTGCGCGAAGGCCTGGGCTTCGACCGCTGCCAGGTGGCCGTCGTCACCAACATCGGCGCGGGCGACCACCTGGGCATGAACTTCCTGCACACGGCGGAAGACCTGGTGCTGGTCAAGCGCGTCATCGTGCAGAACGTGGCGCCCACCGGCTACGCGGTGCTGAACGCCACCGACCCGCTGACGGCCGGCATGGCGGCGGTCTGCCCCGGCCAGGTCATCTACTTCGCGGCCGACCGCCACCACCCGCTGATGGCCACGCATCGCGCACAGGGCAAGCGCTGCGTCTACGTGGATGGCGACCAGCTCGTCGCCGCGCAGGGCGTGTGGCGCGAAAGCATCCCGCTGCGCGACATCCCGCTGACGCGCGGTGGCGTCATCGGCTTCCAGGTCGAGAACGCGATGGCCGCCGTGGCCGCCGCCTGGGGCGTGGGGCTGGACTGGGACACCATCCGCCGCGGCGTCGGCAGCTTCGCCAACGACGCCGACAACGCGCCCGGCCGCTTCAACGTCATGGACTACCGTGGCGCCACCGTCATTGCCGACTACGGCCACAACGGCGACGCGATGAAGGCACTGGTCGATGCCGTGGCCGCGATGCCGGCCAAGAAGCGCTCGGTCGTCATCAGCGGCGCCGGCGACCGGCGTGACGAGGACATCCGCGTGCAGACCGAGATCCTCGGCGCCGCCTTCGACGACGTCATCCTCTACGAAGACGCCTGCCAACGCGGCCGCGCGGCCGGCGAGGTCGTGGCACTCCTGCGCGCCGGCCTGGAAGGCGCGTCGCGCACGACGCACGTCGAGGAGATCGTCGGCGAGTTCACGGCCATCGACCGGGCGTTGGGGCGTCTGCAGCCGGGCGACCTGTGCCTGGTGCTGGTGGACCAGGTCGAGGAAGCGCTGGCCCACCTGGCCAGGCGCATCGCCGAGGGCTGAAGAGCCCGTGTCTGCAGGGGTGGCTAGCCGGCACTAGACTGGCCGCATGAAGCGCCACCTCCTGCCCGCCGCCCTGATGCTGGGGCTGCTGACGCCACTGGCAGGCGCGCAGACCGGCCCCACCGTGGTGGTGGCCGGCGCCGCTGCGGTGCCGGCCGACGACAAGCTCTACCAGGCGCTGGGCGGCCGCGACGCCATCCAGGCCTTCACGAACGACTTCTATGCCAGCATGCTGGCCGACCCGCGCCTGGCGCCCTTCTTCGACGGCATCAACGCGAAGCACCTGCAGCGCGTGCTGGCCGACTACTTCTGCGTGGTGGCCGGCGGCCCCTGCGTCTACGACGGTGTCGGCATGAAGGACGCGCACGCGCACCTGGGTGTCGGCAAGGGCGACTTCAACGCGCTGGTGGAGCACCTGCAGCGCGCCATGGACCGGGCCGGCGTGCCTTTCGCAACGCAGAACCGCCTGCTGGCGCGCCTGGCACCGTCGCACCGCGACATCGTCACCCGGTGAGCCGCCCCGCCCACCACCGCGACGGCGGCTTCCAGAACAACCACGGCGACTTCGAGCCCAAGTCGCTGGCCGACGTGCTGCGCTGGCGCTGGAACGCCGCGCGCCAGGGCCTGCCGCGGCGGCCGGTCGATCCCATCCCCACGCAGCCGGCCGACCTTGCCGCCCTCCACACCGGCACCGCACCGGCCGTCACATGGATAGGCCATGCGACCGTGCTGGCGCGGCTGGGCGGCCTGAACCTGCTGACCGACCCGATCTTCTCGGAGCGCGCGTCGCCGTTCTCGTTTGCCGGCCCGCGGCGCGAGCAGCCGCCCGGCGTCGCGCTGGCGGACCTGCCGCGCGTCGACGCCGTGCTGGTGTCGCACAACCACTACGACCACCTGGACCTCGCCTCCTGCCGCGCGCTGGCGGTGCAGCCCGGCGGCAGCCCGCTGTTCGTCGTGCCGCTGGGGCTGGCCGACTGGTTCCGCCGTCGCGGCGTGGAACGGGTCGTCGAGCTGGACTGGTGGCAGCAACACAGGCTGGACGGCGTGGACATCGCGCTGGTGCCGGCGCAGCACTGGTCGGCGCGCGGCCTGGCCGACCGCATGAAGACGCTGTGGGGCGGCTTCGCCGTGTTCGCGCCGGACTGCCAGCTGTTCTTCGCCGGCGACACCGGCTACTCACGCGACTTCGCCGACATCCGCGAGCGCTTCGCCGAGCGGCAGCGCGACGGCGGCTTCGACATCGCGCTGATCCCGATCGGCGCCTACGAGCCGCGCTGGTTCATGAAGGAGCAGCACATCAACGTCGAGGAGGCGCTGAAGATCCACGCCGACCTGGGCGCCCGGCGCTCGCTGGGCGTGCACTGGGGCACCTTCGAGCTGACCGACGAAGCGCTGGACGAGCCGCCGCGCCAGCTGGCCCGCCAGCGCGCCGCGCTGGGGCTGGCGGAGGACGAGTTCTTCACGCTCGCCATCGGCGAGACGCACCCCATCGCGCCACGCCGCGGGCCCTGACTCAGCTCGCGGCAAGCCGTCCGACACCTGCGGCCGCGCGGCACGGCTAGGCTGTCGGCATGCTCAACCGCCTCCGCCTCTACCTGCGCCAGCTCGGCCCCGGCCTCATCACCGGCGCGGCGGACGACGACCCCAGCGGCATCGCCACCTACTCGCAGGCCGGCGCGCAGTTCGGCTTCTCCATGCTGTGGAGCCTGGTCATCACGCTGCCGCTGATGACGGCGATCCAGATCGTCAGCGCGCGCATCGGCTACGTGACCGGCCAGGGGCTGGCCGCCAACTTCAAGCGCGCCTTCCCGCGGCCGCTGCTGCTGGCGCTGGTGGGCCTGCTGCTGGCGGCCAACACGCTGAACATCGCCGCCGACATCGCCGCCATGGCCGAGGCCGTGAAGCTGCTGCTGGGCGGCTCGGCCCATGTCTACGCGCTGAGCTTCGGCCTGGCCAGCGCGGTCATGCAGGTGTTCCTGCCCTACCAGAGCTATGTGCGCTGGCTCAAGTGGCTGACGCTGGCACTGCTGGCCTACGTGGGTGTCATCGTCGTCATCGGGCTGGACTGGGGCGAGGTGCTGGCGCGCACGCTGCACCCCGACCTGCAATGGAATCGCGACACGCTGCTGATGCTGGTGGCCGTGTTCGGCACCACCATCAGCCCCTACCTGTTCTTCTGGCAGGCCAGCCAGGAAGTGGAAGACCGTGCGACCGGCGCCGGCGAGGCGCACACACCGCAGGAGGTGAGGCAGCACCTGCGCCGCATCAAGATCGACACCAACATCGGCATGGCGTTCTCCAACCTCATCGCCTTCTTCATCATGCTGTCCACCGCCGCGACGCTGCACGCGGCCGGCGTGACGGACATCCAGACCTCGGCCCAGGCCGTGGAGGCGCTGCGGCCGGTGGCCGGCGAGCACGCCGCGCTGCTGTTCGCGCTGGGCATCATCGGCACGGGCATGCTGGCCGTGCCGGTGCTGGCGGGCTCGGCCGCCTACGCGGTGGCCGAGGTGGCCGGCTGGCGCGGCTCGCTGAGCCTGAAGCTGGAGCGTGGCGAGGGGCGCGGCTTCTACGGCGTCATCGCCGCGGCGACGCTGGGCGGCGTGGCGCTGTGCTTCACGCCCATGGACCCGGTCAAGGAGCTGTTCTGGTCCGCCGTGTTCAACGGCGTGACGGCCGTGCCCATCATGGTGGCGATGATGGTGCTGGCATCGCGCCCCGCCATCATGGGCGGGCATGCCATCGGCCTGCGGCTGCGCCTGATGGGCTGGCTGGCCACCGCCGTCATGGCGCTGACGGTGCTGGCGCTGATCATCGCCTGAGGCCCCCGCACGCAGAGGCCACAATGCCCGCATGCGCATCGGGGAACTCGCCCGCCTGACCGGCACGGCCGTCGACACCATCCGCCACTACGAGCGCGAGGGCCTGCTCGCGGCGCCACCGCGCACGGACGCCGGCTACCGCATCTACGGCCCGGCGGACGTTGAGCGGCTGCACTTCATCCGCCGCTGCCGCTCGCTGGACATGAACCTGGCCGAGGTGCGCGTGCTGCTGGCGCTGCAGGGCGGCGCGCATGGCGCCGAAGCGCACGCACTGCTGGACGAGCACATCGGTCATGTCGCCGCGCGCATCGCGGCCCTGCAGGATCTGGAGAGGGAGCTGCGCGCGCTGCGCGCCCGCTGCCAGGGCGACGAGCCGGCCTGCGCCATCCTCGAGGGCCTGGCCGAACCCGGTGCCGGGCTGCCCGCCAAGAGCCACATCGGCCACAGCCACTGAAGCCCACGCGACAACGGCGTGGGCGCCGGGGGTCAACCCACCCTGCAGACCTTCAGCATGTTGGTGCCGCCGGGGTAGCCCATGGGCTCGCCGCAGGTGATGGCATAGGTGTCGCCGGGCATCAGCACGCCGCGCTCGACGAGGATCTTCTCGGCCGCGGCCAGCGCCTCGTCGCGGTCCTCGAACTCGGGCATCAGCAGCGGCGTGACGTTGCGGTACAGGCCCATGCGACGCTGGCTGACGAGCTGGCTGGTCAGACCGAAGATGGGCACGTTGATGCGGTGGCGGCTCATCCACAGCGCGGTGGAGCCCGACTCCGTCAGCGCCAGGATGGCCTTGCAGCCCAGGTGGTGCGCCGTGAACAGCGCGCCCATCGCGATGGACTGGTCGATGCGGCCGAACTGGCGGCCGGCGAAGTCGGTGTCCAGCGTGACGAACTCGGCGCGCTCGGCCTCCAGCGCGATGGCGGCCATCTGCTCGACGGTCTCGATCGGGAACTTGCCGGCGGCCGTCTCGGCGGACAGCATGACGGCGTCGGTGCCGTCCAGCACGGCGTTGGCCACGTCGCTGACCTCGGCGCGCGTGGGCACCGGGTTCACGATCATGGACTCCATCATCTGCGTGGCCGTGATGGACACCTTGTCCAGCTCGCGGGCCATCTTGATCATGCGCTTCTGCAGCGCCGGCACCGCGGCGTTGCCCACCTCCACGGCCAGGTCGCCGCGGGCGACCATGATGCCGTCGGACGCCTTCAGGATGGCCTCCAGGTGGGGGATGGCCTCATAGCGCTCGATCTTGGCGATCATGGCCGGCTTGTGGCGGTAGGGCTCGCCGGCCACGTTGGCCAGCTGGCGCGCCATCTCCATGTCGGTGGCGTTCTTCGGGAAGCTGACAGCCAGGTACTCGCACTGGAAGGACATCGCGGTCTTGATGTCCTCCATGTCCTTGCCCGTCAGCGCCGGGGCGGTCAGGCCGCCACCCTGCTTGTTGATGCCCTTGTTGTTGGACAGCTCGCCGCCCAGCTTGACGGTGGTGTGCACCTGCGCGCCGCGCACGTGGTCCACGGTCAGCACCAGCAGGCCGTCGTTCAGCAGCAGCGTGTCGCCGGGCTTCACGTCGCGCGGCAGTTCCTTGTAGTCCAGGCTGGCGATGTCCTGGTTGCCGAGTTCGGTGCGGTCGGCGTCGAGCACGAACTTGGCACCGGGCACCAGCTCGATCTTGCCGTTCTCGAACTTGCCGACGCGGATCTTGGGGCCCTGCAGGTCGGCCATGATGGCCACCGACTTGCCAACACGCTCGGCCGCGGCGCGGACCATGTTTGCGCGATCAATGTGGTCCTGCGCCTTGCCGTGCGAGAAGTTCAACCGCACGACGTCGACGCCGGCGCGGATCATCTTCTCCAGCACCTCCGGCGTGTTGGAAGCGGGGCCGAGGGTGGCGACGATCTTGGTGGCGCGGGTCATGGCTTGTCTCAACTTGTCAGGGGGCGCGGAATTATGGGCCGCAGGACCTGCGGGAAGTTTCGCCGTGTTTCGGTGCGAAGTGGGCTACAGCGACTTCTCGAAGAAAACACTCAGCGGGTCGAGCGCGTAGCCGCCGAACGGCCCGCGCTCGGCATAGCCCAGCCGCCGGTACAGGCCCAGCGCCTCGGGCTGGTGGATGCCGGTCTCCAGCCGCGCCAGGCGCAGGCCATGCCCCACCAGCTCGGCCTCTAACCGCGCCATCAGCTGCCGCGCGACACCGCGGCCGCGTTCGCTGTCCAGCACGAACAGGCGCTTGATCTCCCCATACCCGTCGGCCGGGAAGCGCTTCACGCCGCCGCAGCCGACGAGCCGCTCGCCGCGCCAGGCACCGATGAAGCTGCCATGCGGCGGGCGCAGGCCGTCGGCCGGCTCGAAATGGTTGCTCTCGGCCGGGTACAGCGCGCTCATCAGCGCTTCTGATTGCGCGATCAGCGCCTGCGCGCCGGGGTGGCCGGGATCCAGCGGGACCAGGCGCAGGGATGGGTCTGACGTCATGAGGGTTAGAGACCAGTTACAGCGCGGGCACCGTCATCGCGAGCAGATAGCGCGCTGACCCGGCCCCGGGGTTGGTGAAGACGCTGCGCCCCAGGCAGCGGAAGCTCAGCGAGTCGCCGGCGCCCAGCTCGAACACCTGGCCCTGCAGCGTCAGCCGCAGCTGCCCGTCCTGCAGGCACAGGTGGTGCTCCAGCCGCGCGACGGTGGGCTCGTCGTAGGCCAGCTCGGCGCCGGGCGCGAGCACCGCCTCGATGACCTCGGTCGCGAAGCCGGCCAGCGGCGGGCAGCGCATGCGGCGCTCGAAGCCGCTCTGCTGGTCGTGCCAGCGCGGCTGGTCCGCCGCGCGCAGCAGCCTCACCGGCAGCGCCTCGGCCTCGGCCAGCAGACGGCTCAACGGCAGCCCGTGCGCGCGCGCCAGGCGCGACAGCAGCGTCGCGGTCGGGCTGGTCTCGGCCCGCTCCAGCCGCGACAGCGTCGCGCGGCTGACGCCGCTGCGCGTGGCCAGCTCGTCCAGCGACCAGCCGGCCGCCGTGCGCAGCGCGGCCAGGCGCTCGGCCAGCTGGCGCTCGAACTGGCCTTCTTCGCTCACTTCAGAGAATTCTTCTCTCATATGAGAAGATGCTACCGCAATGACCGACCGCCAGACCGCCCCCTTCGCCGCCGCGCTGGCCGTCGTGCTGGTCTGGGGCCTGAACTTTCCGCTGTCCAAGGCCTTGTTCCAGCAGGTCGGACCCGCCGGCTTCCTGGGCCTGCGCTACCTGCTGGTGCCGCTGTGCGCGGTCGCGCTGCTCTGCTGGCGGTTCGGCACCCGCTGGCCGCGGCTGGACCGCGACGAGGTGTGGCCGCTGGTGCGCCTAACGCTGCTAGGCCAGGGCCTGCACCTGATGCTGTCGAACTACGGCATGCAGGGCTCCACCGCCTTCAGCGCCAGCGTGCTGCTGGCCTGCGGGCCGGTGTTCACGCTGCTGATCCTGCGGTTCAGCGGCGTGGAGCGGCTGTCGCCGGGCCAGGTGGCCGGGGTCGCCGCCGCGGCGGCGGGGGCGCTGCTGTTCATGGCCGACAAGCTGCTGGCCGCCGACTGGCACGCTGGCCTGGGCGACCTGATGCTGCTGGCCGCCGCGGCGCTCTTCAGCTACTACACGGTGGCCAGCAAGCCGCTGATCCAGCACCACGGCGGCGTCACCGTGCTGGGCTACGGCAGCCTGGTGTGCACGCTGCCCATGCTGGCCTGGTGCGCCCCGGCGCTGCTCGCGCTGGACTGGGCCGCGCAGCCCGCCTGGGTCTGGACGGGCACGGTCTGGCAGGTCGCCGGTGGCGGCTTCATCGGCTGGCTGGCCTGGGGCTGGGCCAACGAGCGGCGCGGCGTGGCGCGCACGGCGCCGCTGATCTACCTGATGCCGCTGGTGGCGGGGCTGGCGGCCTGGCTGTGGGGTGGTGAGAGCTTCACGCTGCACAAGATCCTGGCGGCGGTGCTCATCCTGGCCGGCGTGGCGCTCGCGCAATTCGGCGCGACCCCGCTGTGGCCGCGACGCCCGCCGCTGGGCCACCAGACGCCCGGCTAACGCGGCGCGCCCATCGCCTCGTCGATGGCCCGCAGCTGCCGGTCCGGCACGGACTTGCTGCAGAAGAAGAAGCGGCCCTCCCCGGGTGGCGCGTCGGGCAGGCGGCGCAGTTCCAGTGCAGCGCCGGCCTCGCCCAGCTGCTTGATCAGGGCCTCGCCCTCCTCCTCGGTGAAGAGGGTGGCGTCGGCCATGCCCAGCAACACCAGCCGGGCACGGGCCAGGCTGTGGTCCGACGAGCGGACGATCCTGGCGCTGCTCTCGGCCAGCGCCTTGTCGGTTTCGGCGCCGTAGGAATAGCCCAGGCGCAGCACCAGCGAGACGCCCGGCGACTGGACGAGCGCCGCGAAGCGCTGCACGTCCTTGAGCCGGCCATCCTTGCGGATCATCAGGCTCTGCGGTGGGCTGCTGTAGACCGGCAGCCTGGCGTACTTGCCGAGCTTCTCCCGCTCCGCTGTGCGGTACAGGCCCAGTGCGCAGGCCGGCTCAAGGTTGCGCGTGATCATGGCCACCTGCCGCGCCACCGGCGCCTCGCGCAGTTCAACCGCCAGGCCGGCGCGCTGCAGCACGGCCATGGCTGGCGCTCCCTGCAAGCCGGTGAGCCGCTGGTCGTGCCGGCTCATCAGCGGCGGCCGCTCCTCGTAGTACAGCACCAGGTCGGCGGCACCCGCCCGGAGGGCCGGGCAGACGGCCAACAAGGCCGTCAGCAGACAGCGGATGAAAGGGGCGACGGTGCTCACGCCGACACGGTATCAGGAAGGCGCCGGTTCACGGCCGGTCGCTGATCGCCCGCCGCCTCCCACGGGACCGCCCGCGCGGCCGACCTCAAGGCGCCGCGAGGCGCTTGACCAGCCGGTACTGGAACTCCGCCCCCTCCAGCAGCGACTGCACGCGCAGCCGCTCGTTGAGGCCATGGGCGTTGGAGCCGCCCGGCGGGTGGAACAGGCCCGTGACGCCGTAGGTCCAGATGCCGCTCTGGTTCAGGAAGCGGCCGTCCGTGGCGCCGGCCGTCAGGCTCAGCACCACCGGCACGCCGGGCCAGAGCTCCTCGTTGACGGCCTGGATGGCCGCCAGCAGCGACTCCTTCATCGGCGGCATCGGCGCCTCCGTGGCCTGGCCGACGGGCGTGATGCGGATGCGCGCATCGGCCACCACGCGTTCCAGCGTCGCCTGCACCTCGTCGACACGCTCGCCAGGCAGGATGCGGCAGTTCACCATCGCCTTGGCGCGCTGCGGCAGCGCGTTGACGGCATGCCCGGCGTCCAGCTGCGTGGCGACGCAGGTGGTGCGCACGCTGGCGTTGTAGCTGGCGCTGAACTGCCACAGCCGCGCCTGCGCGTCGGGGTCGGGCGGGTCGCGCAGGATGGCGCGGATGTCGGCGGCCACCTCGGGTTTCTCGGTCTTTGACAGGTGCTCGAAATAGGCCCGCGTCACCGGCGACAGCTTGAACGGAAAGCTGAAGCGCGCCAGCCGCGCCAGCCCGTCGGCGAGGCGGTAGATGGCGTTGTCGGGCTCGGGCACCGAGCTGTGGCCACCCTTGTTGACGACCTCCAGCTGGAAGCTCTGGAACACCTTCTCGCCGGCCTGCACACGGTGGAACAGCGGGCGCCCCTCGGCGGTCAGCGCGCCGCCGCCGCCTTCGTTGAGCGCCAGCTCCGCATCGATCAGCGCGCGGTGATGCTGCAGCAGGTACTCGACGCCGTTGAAGGGCCCCGGCACCGTCTCCTCGCCGCAGGTGAGCGCGAGGATGAGGTCGCGCGCGGGCCGGAATCCCTCCTGGCGAAAGCGCACCATGTTGGCCACGTAGATGGCCGCCATGGACTTGTCGTCCGAGCTGCCGCGGGCGTAGAAGTAGCCGCCCTCCTCCACGAGCTTGAAGGGGTCGCGCGTCCAGTCCTCGCGCCGCGCCTCCACCACGTCGACATGCGCCAGCTGCAGCAGCGGCCGCTGCGCGCCGGTGCCCTTGAGCCGCGCGACGAGGTTGCCGTGCTTCTCGCCGCCCGGCGGCACGATGAGCTGCATCTCGTCATCGCGAAAGCCGCCGGCCTTGAGCCGTGCGGCCATGGCCCGGGCGGCCACCGTGCAGTCGCCCGCCGACGGCGTGGTGTTGATCTCCACCAGCTCCCGGTAGACGCTGCGCAGCAGCGGCTCGTCGGCCTGGGCCCAGGCCGCGACGTGAAGCGCCGACAGCAGCGCGAGGGCGAATCGTTTCATGGGCACTCCCTGCGTGAGCAGATCGCCGGTCTGCGCCGGCGGCCCCGCATGCTGGCGCAGCGCGGGAGCGCTCGCCAGCCGGGACTACCCGCGCGCCTCGCGCACGTCCGCCACCGCCAGCGCCGTCATGTTGACGATGCGGCGCACCGTGGCCGACGGCGTCAGGATGTGCACCGGCTTGGCGGCGCCCAGCAGCATGGGGCCGATGGTGACGCCCTGGCTGGCGCTGATCTTCAGCACGTTGAACAGGATGTTGGCGGCATCCAGCGTCGGCAGCACCAGCAGGTTGGCCGCGCCGGTGAGCTTGCTGTCCGGCAGGAAGGCCTGGCGCACGCTCTCCGACAACGCCGCGTCGCCGTGCATCTCGCCGTCGCATTCCACCTCGGGGTGGGCGGCGCTGAACAGCTCGTGCGCGCGCCGCATCTTCACGGCCGACGGCCGCGTGCTGGAGCCGAACATCGAGTGGCTGACGAACGCCAGCTTGGGCGGCAGGCCGAAACGACGCACCTCCTCGGCGGCCATCGCGGCGATGTCGGCCAGCTCCTCGGCGTCGGGCGAGTCGTTGACGAAGGTGTCGGTGATGAACAGCGTCATCTGGTCGAGGATGAGCGCGTTCATCGCGGCGAACTGGCGCGCACCTGGTGCCAGGCCGACGAGGTCACGCACCTGCTCCAGGTGGCGGTCGAACTTGCCGACCAGGCCGCAGATCATCGCGTCGGCGTCGCCCAGCTCGATGGCCAGCGCGCCGATGGCGGTGTTGCTGCGCCGCACGGCGGACTTGGCCATCTCCGGCGTCACGCCGTTGCGCTTCATGCGGGCGTGGTAGGCCTCCCAGTACTGGCGGAAGCGCGGATCGTCCTCGGGGTCGATGACGGCCACGTCGTCACCCAGCTTCAGGCGCAGGCCGGCGCGCTGGATGCGCGCTGCCAGCACCGCGGGGCGGCCGATCAGCGTGGGCTTGGCCAGGCCCTCGTCCAGCGCCACCTGCACCGCGCGCAGCACGCGCTCGTCTTCGCCCTCGGCATAAATGACGCGGGCCGGCGCGGCCTTGGCAGCCGAGAACACCGGCCGCATGAACATGCCGGTCTGGTAGACGAAGCGCTCCAGCGACTGGCGGTAGGCGGCCAGGTCTTCCACCGGGCGCGTGGCCACGCCATCGGCCGCGGCGGCGGCAGCCACGGCGGGCGCGATGCGCAGGATCAGGCGCGCGTCGAAGGGCTTGGGGATCAGGTAGTCGGGGCCGAACGCCAGCTCCTGGCCGGCGTAGGCGGCGGCCACCTCATCCGAGGTCTCGGCCTTGGCGAGTGCGGCGATCTCGCGCACGCAGGCCAGCTTCATGCCCTCGGTGATCTTGGTGGCGCCGCAGTCCAGCGCGCCGCGGAAGATGTAGGGGAAGCACAGGACGTTGTTGACCTGGTTGGGGTAGTCCGACCGGCCGGTGGCCACGATGCAGTCCGGCCGCACGGCCTTGGCCAGCTCGGGGCGGATCTCGGGTTCGGGGTTGGCCAGCGCCAGGATGATGGGCTGCGTGCCCATGGTCTTGACCATCTCGGCCGTCAGCACACCGGCCGCCGAGCAGCCCAGGAACACGTCGGCGCCGCTGACGACATCCGCCAGCGTGCGCGCGGTGGTGACCTGGCAGTAGCGCTGCTTGGACTCGTCCAGCTTGCCGCTCCGGGCGTCCTCACGCTCGCTCTGGATGACGCCGCGCGAGTCACAGACGAACACGTGCTCGCGCTTCACGCCCAGGCCCACCATCACGTCCAGGCAGGCGATGGCCGCCGCGCCGGCGCCCGACACGGCCACCTTGACCGCGCCGATGTCCTTGCCCACCAGCTCCAGCCCGTTCAGCAGCGCGGCCGACGAGATGATGGCCGTGCCGTGCTGGTCGTCGTGGAAGACGGGGATGTTCATCCGCTTGGACAGCTCGCGCTCGATGTAGAAGCACTCGGGCGCCTTGATGTCCTCGAGGTTGATGCCGCCCAGCGTGGGCTCCATCGCCGCGATGATGTCGATGAGCTTGTCGGGATCGCGCTCGGCCAGTTCGATGTCGAAGACGTCGATGCCGGCGAACTTCTTGAACAGGCAGCCCTTGCCTTCCATGACCGGCTTGGCGGCCAGCGGGCCGATGTCACCCAGGCCCAGCACGGCGGTGCCGTTGGTGATGACGCCGACGAGGTTGCCGCGCGACGTGAAGTCGGCGGCCAGCGCCGGGTCTTGCTCGATGTCCAGGCAGGGATAGGCCACGCCCGGCGAGTAGGCCAGCGACAGGTCGCGCTGGTTGCTCAAGGCCTTGGTCGGGGTGACCGAGATCTTGCCGCGCGTCGGGGCGCGGTGGTACTCACGGGCGGCGTCGCGCAGCGCGGCTTCGGCAGGCGACAAGGGAGCGTTGTTCTTTTCCATGGCGGTGTGTTTCGCGGAGGGAACCCATGAGGTTACGCCGCGTTTCAACGCCACTTGATGCCGGTTTCTTGGCGATCTATGCCGAAGCCGATATCACCCGGTCGCGCCCGGCGTGCTTGGCGCGGTACATGGCCTGGTCCGCGTCGCGCATGGCCGCCTCCAGGCCCGCCTCGTCGCGCGCCTCGGCCACGCCCCAGCTGGCGGTCACTGCCAGACCCGCCGGCCAAGGCGTGCGGGCCAGCACCGCGCGCAGCCGCTCGGCCACGGCCACCGCCTCCTCGGCCGGCGTCTGCGGCATGACCAGCACGAATTCCTCACCGCCCCAGCGCGCCACGAGGTCGTCGCGCGGCAGATTGGCGCGCAGCGTCTGCGCGAGCAGCGCCAGCACCTGGTCGCCGACGTCGTGGCCATGCTGGTCGTTGATGCGCTTGAAGTGGTCCGCGTCGACGAACACGACGGACATCGGAAAGCCCAGCTCGCCCTGGGCCCGCGTCAGCAACTCCAGCGCACGGCTCAGGCCCTCCCGGTTGGCCACCTGCGTCAGCGGGTCGCGCAGCGCCATCTTCTCCAGCGCCTTGGAGCGCCGCATGGACCGACGCAGACGCGCCCTCACCGCCCAGCTCTCCCACACCAGATAGCCCAGCAGGCTGAACATCCACAGCCCCACCAGCCCGAGCCGGAAGGTCTCGGGCGCCACCCAGTTGCCGATGAGCTCGGCCCGCTGCAGCCGGATGACGTGCGCCCCCGGCAACACCTGCCCGCCGGTGCTGAAGCTGATGGCGCGCACGCGGTCCAGCTGCGGCCCCATCAGCGGCACGGGCAGCGGGTGGGTCTGCGCCCACCAGGAACTGACCATGAACTGCGACAGCCGCAGCTCCACCGGCATGGCCAGCCCGGCCGGCGCGAAGATGACCTCGTGCGGCTTGAGATCCTCGCCGCCACCGCTGCCCGGATAGTCCGGGTGGAAGCTGCGCAGAAAGATGCGCAGCTGCGCCGGCACCCCGTCCTTCTGCGGGCCCGCAACGCTCACCCACAGCCGCAGGCTGCTGAAGCGGGTCAGGTTCAGGTCGCCGCCGACGGACTCGATCTGCAGATCGCAGAACGGCCATTCGAAGCCCGGCTTGATCTCGCAGCGCAGCGTGTGCGTGCCGTCGGGCGCGGTGCTCAGCTGCGCGTGGCTGGCGCCGCCGCTGCCGCTGTCGTCCACCACCTCCAGCCGCTGGTCGGGGCCACGGCCGTCCAGCACGAGGCGGCGCGTCATCCAGTGCTCGTTCGCGAACAGGCCCAGCAGCGTCACGACGACGAGCAGGGCGAGCAGCCAGCGCAGAACCATGCGGTCATTGTGGACGCCGCCTTGGCCGGGCGTCCATGCCGGCGCCAGGCGCGCACCGGGAACTTCATCACACGGCGGGCCGCTGCGCGGATACTGAGGCCCCTGAGGAGAAACGCGATGGCTGAATATCGCCTTCCCGGCCCGCTGTGCACCGTGCTGGGCAGCTTCAAGATCGACACCGGCACGCTGTGCCTGGGCGCCACCAAGCCCCCCGGGCCCGCGAACAACGCGCGCCCGGCCCAGGCGCCCAAGCGCCACAAGGCACACCGCCCCAAGGTCAAGGCCCAGCCGGCCCGCAAGTCGACGCTGACGGCGCAGGACTTCGAAGCGGCCGCCAAGCTGCTGGGCGCGGACATCTCCGTCGCGCTGGTGCACGCGTTCGCCGACGTGGAGTCGGGCGGCCGCAGCGGCATGGGCCCGGCGGGCCTGCCCGTCATCGCCTACGAGGGGCATGTGTTCCGCAAGCTGACGAACAAGGCCTACGACGCGGACCACCCGCTGCTGTCCTACAAGTACGTGAAGAAGGCCGGCCCCGAATGGCAGCAGAACAACAAGGACCAGGCCACCGCCTGGGCCACGCTGGAGGCCGCCATCGCGCTGGACCGCGACGCCGCCCTGCAGGCCTGCTCCTGGGGCATGTTCCAGGTCATGGGCTTCAACTACAAGAGTTGCGGCTATGCGTCGGCCGAGGCCTTCGTCGCGGCCATGAAGGCCGGCGAGAAGGGCCAGCTGATGGCCTTCGTCGGCTACTGCAAGAAGAGCCCGGGCATGGTGAAGGCCATGCTGGACAAGGACTACGCCGGCATGGCGAGCCGCTACAACGGCAAGGACTATGGTGACTACGACAAACGCATCGAGAAGGCCTACCGCAAGCATGGCGGCACCTGAGCCCGGGCGGCTACGCCGCGGCGCGCTCGCGCTGGGCCTGGCACTGCTGCCGCTGCTGGGCGCGGCCCAGGCCGGCAAACCCGTGGCCGGCCAGTACGAAGGCCTGATGGTGGCCGTCTCACCGCAGGGCGCGGTGACGGGGCACTACGTCGAGGAGCAGGGTGAGGGCGTCGTCAAGCGCTGCGCGTTCTCGCTCAGCGGCCAGCTGTCGGCCGGCGGCGAGGCGGCCATCCGCAGCTGGAGCAGCGTGCAGCTGCCCGGGCGGCTGAAGTTCGACAAGGAGGGCGTCACGCTGACGCTGCCCGAGGGCACGCAGCACGACGGCTGCGGGCTGGTGCTGATGCCGCAGATCGCCACCGGGCTGGCGCTGGACCTGGTGGCGCCGGCCGGCTGGACGGCGTTGCACCGCATCACCGCGGACAAGGCGCCGTTCTTCGACACGCCCCAGTCCGCCAAGCCGCGCCGCGCCTACGTCGTCAAGGGCGACGTCGTGGGCGTGCTGGCCGAGCAGGACGGCTGGGTACGCGTGGAGTACCCAGTCAAGGGCAAGCGCGTCGCGGGCTGGCTGCAGCCCGGCACGACGGCGGCGCTGGCGGCGCCGCGCTGATCAGCCAGCAGCCCGCTGGCCGGCCCTGTATCAGCCCGCTGCGCGCTGGCCGGCCCTGTATCAGCCCGCTGCGCGCTGGCCAGCCCTGGATCAGCCTGCTGCGCGCTGGCTGAGGATCTCGAACGCCGGCAGCGTCTTGCCTTCCAGCACTTCCAGGAAGGCGCCGCCGCCGGTGGAGATGTAGCCCACGTCCTTCTCGATGCCGTACTTGGCGATGGCCGCCAGCGTGTCGCCACCGCCGGCGATGCTGAAGGCGCTGCTGTCGGCGATGGCGCGGGCCAGCGTCTCGGTGCCCTGGGCGAAGGCGTCGAACTCGAACACGCCCACCGGGCCGTTCCAGACGATGGTGCCGGCGGCCTTCAGCTGCTCGGCCAGCTTGGCGGCAGTCTTGGGGCCGATGTCCAGGATCAGGTCGTCGTCGGCCACATCGGCGGCGGCCTTGACGGTGGCTTCGGCATCGGCGGCAAAGCGCTTGGCGGTGACGACGTCTTCAGGAATCGGCACCGCGGCGCCGCGGGCAGCCATGGCGTCGATGACGGCCTTGGCGTCGCCCACCAGGTCCGGCTCGGCCAGCGACTTGCCGATCTTGAGACCGGCGGCCAGCATGAAGGTGTTGGCGATGCCGCCGCCGACGATAAGGCCGTCGACGTTCTTGGACAGCGACTGCAGGATGGTCAGCTTGGTGGACACCTTGGAGCCGGCGACGATGGCCACCAGCGGGCGCTTCGGGTTGGCCAGTGCCTTGGAGATGGCGTCGATCTCGGCAGCCAGCAGCGGGCCGGCGCAAGCGATCTTGGCGAACTTGGCGATGCCGTACGTCGTGGCCTCGGCGCGGTGGGCGGTGCCGAAGGCGTCGTGCACAAAGATGTCGCACAGCGCGGCCAGCTTCTTCGACAGGGCCTCGTCGCACTTCTTCTCGCCCTTGTTGACGCGGCAGTTCTCCAGCAGCACCAGCTCGCCCGGGGCGACGTCCACGCCGTCCACCCAGTTCGCCTTCAACGGCACCGGGCGGCCCAGCAGCTCGGCCATGCGCTCGGCCACCGGGGCCAGCGAGTCTTCGGGCTTGAACTCACCCTCGGTCGGGCGGCCCAGGTGGGACGTGACCATGACGGCGGCGCCGGCGTCCAGCGCGGCCTTGATGGCGGGCAGCGACGCGCGGATGCGGGTGTCCTCGGTGATCTTGCCGTGGTCGTCCTGCGGCACGTTCAGGTCGGCGCGGATGAAGACGCGCTGGCCGGCCACCTTGCCGGCGGCGATCAGGTCGGAGAAGCGGATGACGTTCATGGTCGGGCGGTGCAGTTGGTGAAAAACTGCCGGCATTCTCTCCGCCCCGCGTTCCGGCGCGGTTACCAGCCGAGGCCCAGCTTCAAAGGCAGCATGACCGCCATGCCGACGAGGATGGTGCCGAGGATGTCGCGGCGCCAGAAGTAGTAGGCCGTCGCGGCCAGCGCGGCGGGCCAGCGGGCGTCCTGCCAGGTGGTGATGGCATGGCCCTGCGTCATGAAGATCTCGGGCGCCACCACGGCCATCAGCGCCGCCAGCGGGGCCACCTTCAGCAGTTCGCGCAGCCAGCCGGGGATGGGCAGCGGCTTGTCGCTGATCATGAAGAAGCCGCGCGTCACCAGCGTCACGGCGCCCAGCCCCAGCAGCGCCACCCAGGTCATGGCTTCGCTCATGGCCGGCTCCTGCGACTGTCCAGCCACCAGCCGACGGCGCCCGCCGCGACGATGGCGCACAGGATGTTCAGCTTCAGCGGCAGCGAATAGGTGGCGATGGACACCGCGCCCGCGGTGATCGCCACCCACCACAGCGACTTCTCGGTCAACAGCGAGTACGACAGCCCCAGCAGCGCCATGACGCCGGCAAAGCCGATGCCCCAGTGCGGCGGGATGCGGTCGGCCAGCAGGATGCCGGTGAAGGCGGTGAGCTGCCAGGTGGGCCAGTTGACCGCCACGCCGCCCCAGAAGTAGCGCTGCTGGGCAGGCGTGGGCACCGGGTCCGGGTAGCGCTTCACGAAGTAGACGAAGTTCAGGTCGGCCGCGAAATAGGTCGTCATCAACCGGCGCGCGCGCGGCAGGTGGCCGAAGTAGTGGCGCCACTGCGCGCTGAAGATGACGAAGCGCAGGTTCACGCAGAACGCCGTGGCCAGCAGCACCCACAGCGGCGCGCCGGCGGCGATCAGCGGCAGGGCGGAGAGCTGCGCGCTGCCGGCGAACACCAGCAGCGACATGCCCATGGCCAGCGGCACGCTGAGCCCGCTCTTCACCATGGTGACGCCGGTCACCAGCCCCCAGGCGGCCAGCCCCAGGGAGGGTGAGGCCATGTCGCGCGCGCCCTGGCGGAAATCGGCATCGGCCGCCAGCGCGCGCCCTCGTTCGAGAAACTGCATGCCCCCATTCTCCGCGCGGCCGGCCACCCCGCCGGAGAACCGGGCTTGCACAATCGGCCGCCATGGCCCGCCTCCACCCATTGCCGGTCGACGATCCCGCCTCGCCGCTGCCGCTGTACCGGCAGGGCCTGCTGGGCGATCCGGTGGCCTATGCCCGCAGCGCCTTCGCGTGGCTGCACGAGCACTTCGCCTTCGATGCCGGCATGCTGGTCACGTCGCATGTGGCGGAGCCCGCCTTCCTGGATGCGCATTTCACGGGCTTCGCCGACCTGCCCGCCCTGATGGCCAGCTGGCAACGCGTCGCCCACCTGGATCTGCTCGCACCGCGCCTGGTCGCCGCGCCGGGTGTGGCGCGCTGCCATGACAAGGACGACCCGCTGCTCGCCGGGCCGGACTTCGCGCCGCTGCATGCCCACCTCCAGCGCTTCGGCATCCAGCACACGCTGTGCATCGCCCTGCCGGGTGACGACCCGCAGTTCCTGACCGTCATCATCCTCGTGCGCAGCACGCCCGGGCAGCGCGGCACGCCCGAGGAACTCGCGCGGCTGCAACGTCTGGGCCCCTGCGTCGCCGAAACCTATGCCGCCTGCCGCCGCATGGCCCTGCTGCGCCTGCCGGCCGCCGGGCTGGACCGGCTCTGCATGGCCCGCATCAATGCGCAAGGCGGCTACGTGCAGACCACGCCGTCATACTGCGCGCGCATGTGGGCGGGCGCCGCACCGCAGAACACGCACGTGCCGCCGCAGGCGCTGCGCGCGCTCGCCCGCGGCGAAGCCTGGCCCCTGCCCGGCCGCCCCCTCACGCTGCACGCGGAGCCTGACCCCGACGGCTACGGCTGGCTGCTGCGCCTGGCCACCCGCCGCGAGACGGACGCGCTGAGCCCGCGCGAGCGCGAGATCGCGCGGCGCTTCGCGGCCGGCGAGTCCAACACGGCCATCGCGCAGGCGCTGGACATCGCCCCGGCGACCGTGCGCAACCACCTGAGCCACGTCTACACCAAGCTGCAGGTCAGCCACCGGGCCGGCCTCATCACCGCTTTGCGCGAACACCCCTGATGCCGGGGGTGCGCCCTGGTGCAGTTGCATCATGCGTGGGCCGGCCGCGCCTCGGACACTCGCCGCCATCCGCAGCCAGCTGGGAGCGCGCCCGATGTCCAGATCCTTCTCGCCGCAAGGTCGGCAACCTTCCCGTCGCGGCCCTGCCGTCCTGGCCGGCATGCTGAGCGCCGTCGTCGCCATCGGCAGTGCGTCGGCGCAGAGCCGCTTCTACGGCTGGACGGTCGCCGGGGGCTATCCGAGCAGCTTCCTGTCGGCCCGCGCGGACTGGTCGTCCGACCTGGGTGTCGACTACGAGTTCTTCAACGGCGAATCCGCCGGTGCCATGACCTGGACGGGCCAGGGCAGCGCGACGGGGCCGACCGCGTCGAACTTCCTGAGCGGCAACACCGTCGGCTGGGAGCTCGCCCGGCGGGGCGGCGCCGCCGGCGCGACCTACTCGGGCGGCAGCTTCAGCGCAGCGCCGGCCATGTTCGTCAACGGCAGCACGCCAGCGGTCACGCAGATCCACCTCTACAGCGTGCTCGGCGACAACGACCCGGGCTACGGCATCGACACGAAGGCGCAACTCAAGAGCTACTTCTTCGCGAGCAGCCCGGAGCAGCCTTATGCGCCGATGTACTACCGCATCGACTGGACGCTGACGGCCTCGCCGCAGTCCGGGGACGTGAACCTGTCGGCCATGCTGTCGCTGTCGGAGGGGCACTACGCCACGCCGCTGGCGCTCAACGGCAGCTCGGGCAGCGTGCTGGGGCAGCTCGGCACGGCCTCGTACTGGTACGACGGCAACTGGCAGTACGGCACGCTGGAGGCCTGGACCTACGCGGGCGACGGTGGCAGCTGGGGTGGCGCCGGTCGAGTCGACCTCTGGGCCACGATCACGATGTCACGGCAGCCGCTGGCCGCCGTCCCGGAGCCCGCCAGCAGCCTGATGCTGGCCCTGGGCCTCGCGGGCGTGGTCGCCGGGGTGGCCAGGCGCCGCCACGGCCGCCTGCACCCTCACTGACCGATCCGGCGCACCTTGCCGCTCCCGGCAATCGACGAGCTGATCTCCGGCGAACCGACGTACTTCACGTCGCCCGAGCCGGCGATGGACACGCTGAGCTTCCTCGTCGCGTTGACCTGCGCGTCGCCGCTGCCGGCGATGCTGACCTTGACCTCGTCGGCGGCAAAGTCCGCGGCCTTCACGTCGCCGCTGCCGGCGATGCTGACCGACGCCATGCCGGCACGGCCGGCCACGACGATGTCGCCGCTACCGCTGACCTTCATGGCCAGCTTCTCGGCGTCGAGGTTGGCGAAGCGGATGTCGCCCGAGCCCGCGATGGCCGCCTCGACGCCGCCCGTCTTCATCGTCTCGACCTTGATGTTGCCGGAGCCGGCCACCGACAGCGCACGCAGCGTGGGCATCTCGATGGTGAAGCTGGGCGTCGTCGACGTGGACAGGCTGAAGCCCTTCTTCGGCTGGATGCGCAGCGTGCGGCCGTCCAGCTCGGTCTCGATGTAGGGCAGCAGGTTGCGGTCGGCCTTGACCTCCAGCTTGTTGCCCGAGCCCTGGCGGATCTGCACATTGAAGTCGCCGCTGACCGACACGCCGTCGAAGCTGCCGACCGGGCGCGCCTCGGTCGTCACGTCGCCGCTGCCGGTGACCCGTTCGCCCTTGTTCCAGCTCCAGGCTTGAGCGGAGCCACACAGCGCGGCGGAAACGAGGCCCAGGGCGAAGAAGCGGCGGGTGGTGGCGGTGTTCATGGCGGGCTCCATCAGGGTTGCGATGGACGGCATGTTGCCCAGCCGCCCGGCACCTGCCCTGCCCGGCGCGACGACCCGCAGGATTGACGGCCTGAGATGCGACTGCGCGCGCTGGTCAGTGCGCGGCGGCCTTGGCCTTGTCGGTCTTGTCGGCCGGCTTGGCCTCTTCCTCGTCGGCCGGCTGCGCCGGCTTGGCGCCGGGGCGCGGCACGACGGGCGCGATGCCTTCGAGCTTGTTCTCGCGCATGTACTCGTCCATCTCGCGCCAGCCGGCGTAGACGGCAGCCTTCTGCGCCTTGGGATTGAGCACGTAGCAGTCCTCGATGGCGCGCATCGCATGCCGGCAGGCGCTGCCGATGGCCTTGCCCTCGGCCTCCTTGGCGGCGGCCACCTTGGCGGGGTCGTCGATGCCCAGCTGCTCGCAGGCACTCAGGGCGGCGAGCAGGGGCAGGGCAAGCAGAAGGCGCTTCATGAGTTCAGGTATCGGCGTGCGCGGCGGCAACTTGAGTCAGCGCCGGGCCATGGCCAGCAGCCGCGCGACGCGTTCCTCGGTGGACGGGTGCGTGGAGAACAGGCCGCGCAATCCACCGCCGGACAGCGGGTTCATGATCATCATCTGCGCCGTCTCGGGATGGGCCTCGGCCGGCGCCATCGGAATGCCTTGCGCGTAGCGGTGGATCTTGTCCAGCGCCGACGCCAGCGCGGCCGGGTCGCCCGAGATCTCGGCACCGCCGCGGTCGGCCTCGAACTCGCGCGCGCGGCTGATGGCCATCTGGATCAGGCTGGCGGCCAGCGGCGCGAGGATGGCGACGGCGATGCCGGCCAGCAGGTTGGCGGGCCGGCCACGTTCGTCACGGCCGCCGAAGAAGGTCGCGAAGTTCGCCAGCATCGAGATCGCGCCGGCCATCGTCGCGCTGACGGTACTGATGAGGATGTCGCGGTGCGCCACGTGCGCCAGCTCGTGCGCCATGACGCCGCGCAGCTCGCGCTCAGACAGCACGCGCAGGATGCCCGTCGTCGCGGCGACGGCCGCATGCTCGGGGTTGCGGCCGGTGGCGAAGGCGTTGGGCGCCGCCTCGTCGATGAGGTAGACGCGCGGCATGGGCAGGTTGGCGCGCTGCGCCAACTCCGACACCATGCCGTAGAACTGCGGTGCCGACGCCGCGTCGACCTCGCGGGCGTTGTACATCTTCAGCACCATGTCCGCCGAGAACCAGTAGCTGAAGAAGTTCATGCCGACGGCGATGACCAGCGCGATCAGCATGCCGGTCTGGCCGCCCACCATGGCGCCGACGGCCATGAACAGCGCCGTGATGGCGGCCATCAGCACGGCGGTCTTCACGAGGTTGAACATGCAGCGGGCTCCGGGAGGGTGGACAACGGCGTGGCAGATGGTGCCATGCCGGCCGCTTTTCAAGCGCTCAGGCGTCGAAGCGCTCGCCCACGGCGATGGGCCGGGCCTGCAGGAAGGCCGTCGCCGGGCCGCGCTTGCCGCCGGCGCGCTGCAGCTCGGTCAGGCGCAGCGCACCCTCGCCGCAGGCGACCACCGGGCCCGGCGCGATGACCTCGCCCGGCGTGCCGCGGCCCTCGGCCAGCTCCGCGCGCCAGACCTTGACCGCCTCGCCGGCCAGCGTCGCAACGCCGCCCGGGAAGGGGTCGAACGCGCGCAGCCGCCGCTCGATCTCGGCCGCGGGCTGCGTCCAGACGATGGCGCTCTCGGCCTTCTCGATCTTGTGCGCGTACGTGACCCCCTCGGCCGGCTGCGGCGTGCGCGTCAGTTGGGCGGCCTGCAGCGCCTGGACGATGAGGCGGCCGCCCTGCGCGGCCAGCCGGTCGTGCAGCGCCGCCGTCGTGTCATCGGAACGGATGGCCTCGCGGCCGATAAGCAGCATGTCGCCCGTGTCCAGCCCGGCGTCCATCTGCATGATGGTGATGCCGGTCTCGGCGTCGCCGGCCTCGATGGCGCGGTGGATGGGCGCCGCGCCGCGCCAGCGTGGCAGCAGCGACGCGTGGATGTTCAGGCACCCCTTGCGCGGCAGGTCCAACACCCACTGCGGCAGGATCAGGCCATAGGCGGCCACCACCATCACGTCGGCATCCGCCGCCAGCAGCGCCTCGCGGGCCGCCGCCGCGTCCGTGGCGTACCTGCCGTCCAGCTTCAGGCCCTGCGGCTGCGCCACGGGGATGCCGGCCGCCACGGCGCGCTGCTTCACGGCGGAAGCCTGCAGCTTCATGCCGCGGCCGGCCGGGCGGTCGGGCTGGGTCAGCACCAGCGGCACGGTGAAGCCGTTGGCGAGCAACGCGTCCAGCGCGACGGCGGCGAATTCCGGCGTGCCGGCGAAGACGACTCTCATGGATGGCGAGCCGGCGGTCAGAAGCGCGACGGGCGGCGGCGCGCCTCAGCCTCTTCCTCGCGCGTCTTCTTGATCATCTTGGTCTTGATGCGGTCGCGCTTCATCAGGCTCAGGTACTCCACGAACACCTTGCCCATCAGGTGGTCCATCTCGTGCTGCACGCACACGGCCAGCAGGCCGTCGGCGTCGAACTCGTAGACCTCGCCGTCGCGGTTGGTCGCGCGCACGGTCACCTCGGCGTGGCGGGGCACCTTGTCATAGATCTGCGGCACGGACAGACAGCCTTCCTCGCCCTCCACCATGCGCTCGCTGGCCTTCACGATCTCGGGGTTGATCAGCACGCGCGGCGTGTCGCGCTCCTGCGACGTGTCGATGACGATGACGCGCTCGTGCACGTCCACCTGCGTGGCGGCCAGGCCCACACCGTCGGCGGCGTACATGGTCTCCAGCATGTCGTCGACGAGCTGGCGGATGCGCGCGTCGACCTCGGCCACGGGCTTGGCGACCGTGTGCAGGCGCGGATCGGGATAACGGAGGATGTGCAGTTGGGCCATGGCACCTTGTAAGCACTCGCAAACGAGCGCTGGCGGTTGTTGGTTGCCCCCGGGGATTGCGGGCAGAATCGCCCAGATTTTCGCCGATCCGGCAATCCCTTCGGAGACCGCGCCTGATGCCCGCTGCCCGCCCCGCCCAACTCGCTGTCCTTGCGGCCTGCCTGACCCTTGCGACGACCTCGGCCTGGGCCCAAGCCAGCCAGCTCCCCATCAGCCCCGAACAGCGCCGCGTCGCGGACCAGGTCGCCAGCGCCGGCGTGCCGCTGTCCGAGCTGGCGCCCGATGCGCCGGACAGCCACACCGTCGTGCCCGGCGACACGCTGTGGGACATCTCCAAGCTGTTCCTGAAGAGCCCGTGGCGCTGGCCGGAGCTGTGGGGAATGAATCGCGACCAGATCCGCAACCCGCACCTGATCTACCCGGGCCAGATCCTGCACCTCGTGAAGACGGATGGCCGCGCACGGCTGCAGTTCGGCCAGCGCGTGGGCGGCGGCGCGGCGGGCGACACCGTCAAGCTGCGCCCGCAAATGCGCATCTCGGCGCTGGACAGCAACCCCATCCCGACCATCCCGCTGCACCTGATCCAGCCCTTCCTGACCGACGCCGTCGTCTTCGACACCGACGCGCTGGCCACCGCGCCGCGCATCGTCGCCACGCAGGAAGGCCATGTGCTGCTGGGCAAGGGCGACACCGCCTATGCCCGCGGCGACTTCCGCGGCGCGACGGACTTCCGCATCTTCCGCACCTCGCGCGTGCTGCGCGACCCGACCACCAGCGAGATCCTCGGCTACGAGGCCCCCTACGTTGGCACCGCCGACCTGGTGCGCCCGGGCGAGGACCGCAAGAGCGCCGACGGCAAGAGCACCGAGATCGTGCCCGCGACGCTGCAGATCCGGCAGGTGAAGCAGGAAGTGGGCGTCGGCGACCGCCTGGCCCCCGCGCCGCAGCGCAATCTGGAGCGTTATGTGCCGCACGCGCCCGAGCGGCCGATGGCGGGTCAGATCGCGGCCATCTACGGCGAGGCCATCAACGCCGGCCAGAACCAGATCGTCGCGCTGAACCGCGGCAAGCGCGACGGCGTCGAGCGCGGCCACGTCTTCGCGCTGTGGCGCGACGGCGTCGCGATGAAGGACAAGACGCAGGACCGCCCGCAGGACATCAAGCTGCCCGACGAGCGCCACGGCATCCTGTTCGTGTTCGAGGTCTACGAGCGCGTGTCCTACGCGCTGATCATCTCCGTGAAAGAGCCCGTCAAGCCGGGCGACCGCTTCACGCAGCCCTGATGCTCTCCCCGGCCGAGCTGGCCGCCTGGCTGCGGCTGACCGAAAGCGTCGGCCCGGGCGCCGCGCGGCGGCTGCTGGCCATGGCGGGCAGCGCAGAGGCCGTGTTCCAGCTGCCGGCCGCCGCGCTGGACCAGGCGCTGCCGCCCAAGCAGCGCGAAGCCTTCAACCGGCCGCCGGAACACCTGACCGAGCTCATCCCCAAGGCCGAAGCCTGGCTGGCAGAACCGGGCCATGCGCTGCTGACGCTGGGAGACCCCGACTACCCGGCGCAACTGCTCGCCACCGCCGACCCGCCGCTGCTGCTGTGGCTGCAGGGCCGGCGCGAGCTGCTGAGCACCCCGTCGCTGGCCATCGTCGGCAGCCGCAACCCCACCGCGCAGGGCGGCGACAACGCCCGCGCGTTCGCGCGCGCACTGGCCCGGGCGGGCTACACCATCGTGTCGGGCCTGGCGCTGGGCGTGGACGCCGCCGCACACGAGGGCGCGCTGGATGCCGCCGGCGCCACTGTCGCCGTCGTCGGCACCGGGCTGGACCAGGTCTACCCGCGCCGCAACGAGAAACTCGCCGGCCGGCTGCTGGCCGGCGGCGGCCTCATCGTCAGCGAGTACTCGCTGGGCACGCCGGTACTGCCGGCCAACTTCCCCAAGCGCAATCGCATCATTGCCGGGCTCACGCGCGGCTGCCTGGTCGTGGAGGCCGCCGTGCAGTCGGGCTCGCTGATCACGGCGCGACAGGCTGCCGAGGCCGGTCGCGAGGTGTTCGCCATCCCCGGCTCCATCCATTCGCCGCAGGCGCGCGGCTGCCATGCGCTGATCCGCCAGGGCGCCAAGCTCGTCGAGTCGGCGGAAGACGTGCTGGAGGAACTGCCGCCGCTGGGCGCCCCGATCGCCGCGGCGCCGGAGGCGGTGGAAACGCCACACGAACAACAGGCGCTGCTGGATGCGATGGGCTTCGACCCCGTCAGCCTGGACGCCTTGATGGCCCGCAGCGGCTGGCCGGCCGCCGAGCTGAGCGCGGCGCTGCTGGAGCTGGAACTGGACGGCGAGGTCGCCCGGCTGGCGGGCCAGCTGTTCCAGCGGCGTCGCAGGGGATAGCGAGCTTAACTGCGGACATGAGGGACCGATCCGGGGGGTTATTCGCAGCCGGACGCGCCGAAACGCTGGGCTATCATCCCCTCACGATGTTCGATGTCCTGGTTTATCTCTACGAGACCTACTGGCGTCCCGACGCCTGCCCCGACACGGCGCAACTGACGCGCAAGCTGACGGCGGTGGGCTTCGAGAACGACGAGATCCAGGAGGCGCTGAACTGGCTCGAAGGCCTGGCCGTGGCCGGCGACGCCTACCACGGTGAGCAGAGCGAGCACGCGCTGCGCGTCTACTCCGCCGCCGAGGTGGAGCACCTGGGCGAGGCGTCCATCGGCTTCGTCAGTTTCCTGGAATCCGCCGGCGTGCTGCCCGGGCCCATGCGCGAGATGGTCATCGACCGCGCGATGGCCATCCCCGGCGCGCCGATGGACCTGGAAGACCTGAAGATCATCGTGCTGATGGTGTTCTGGAGCCTGGGCGAGGAGCCCGATGCGCTCATCCTCGACGAGTTGTTCGTCGCCCCCGAGGATCGGCTGATCCACTGAGAAAAAACGGCGCCCCTGGCGCCGTTTTCATTTCAGCAGCTGGTTCGGGTCGGCATCCAGCTTGGCCAGCGCCTTGCGCGTGGCCTGCACGGTGAGGGCCTCGTCCTGGGCCGGCAGCAGCAGGCCGGCCTGCAGGAAGGCGGCCATGCGATTCAGCGAGAACAGCACGCCACGGCCCTTGGGCGTGACGAAGAGGGCCAGCTGCTTGCGCAGGCCGCGCCAGGCGAGCTGCACCTGCTCGTTGCGGCCGCGGTAGTCCAGCATGAACCAGCCGCCCACCTGCAGCTCGCGCGCCCAGGCGACCATGGCGGGCGTCGGCGCGGAGCCGCCTTCTGCAACGACCTCCATGCCGTCGGACTCGTGCCCGGACAAGTCGCGCACCAGCATCTCGTCGACGTGGCTGTCGCCTTCCAGGTCCTCGGGCAGCATGGCTTCCAGCGTTTCCAGCTGGTCCATCAGCTCGTCCAGGCGCTCGCGCGGGATGGCGGCCGTCTTGGCGGTGAAGGCTGCGGCCAGCGCGTTGTTGAGCTGGCGCACGTGCTCATCCTGCTTGTCCAGGGCCAGGCCGGCGTGGCTCATGCCGTCGCGCAGCGTCTTCAGCAGCGGCGGCAGGCGGCGGATGACGTCGGCGCGCTCCTCGCGGGAGGACTTGGCGCTGGCGCTCCAGATCAGGTCGGCCGCGGCGCGCTTCATGGCCTTGGTCACGTCGGCCTGGGCGCCCGAGCGCACGGCGGTGACGGCCAGCACGTCGGCCCAGACGTGGAACAGGAAGTCGCGCACGCCGTCCTGCACCGGCACCTCGGACAGCATCTTGCGCAGCTCGATGGTGTACTGGATGGCCAGCGTCTCGCGCTGCTCGACCTGCTGGGCCAGCGACACACCGCGCTTGGAGGCCTGGTTCTCGTTCTCGAAGTAGTGGTCGAGGAACTTCTCGAACTCGGTCAGCACGGTGGTGAACACGCGCCGGCCGGTGTCCGGGTAGGCTTCGACGACCTGCACGACGCGCTTGATCTCGCGCTCCAGCGCATCGCCGCTGGCGCGCTCGGCGCCCGGGCCGGTGTTCTGCGCGGCGTTGAAACCCATGACGCAGGCGCCCATGCGGTCGATGAGGCGGCGCGCCGGGTGGTCGGCGGCGGCAAAGAAGTCGGGCTCGGAGACGGCCACGCGCAGCACCGGCATCTGCAGCCGCGCAAACCAGACCCGCACCGAGGCCGGGATGCGCTCCTCGGTCAGGATGCTCTGGAACATCATCGCGACGATCTCGATGGTGGCGCGCTCGGCCGGCGTGTTGGCAGCCTGCTTGAGGACCTGCTTGAAGGCCTGGTTGCGGGCGCCGATCTCCTCCAACTGGCGCGGGGCGCTCTGCGCGCTGTCGCCCATGCTGCCGGCGCCGCTGCCGCTGACGGCGGGCGCCGCGCGGCGCTGGAACGACTCCTGCGCATGCTTGATGGCCCCCATGAGCCGCGGCGAGGCCGGGTTCACCGGCGGGGCGGCGTCGGCCAGCGACGGCCTGGCGGCCGCGGCCTCGCCTGCCGCGGGCATGGCACCGCCGCCGCCCAGGCCGGCCAGGCTGGGCTTGCCGCCGCCCGGGCGGGCCGGCACCTGGCTCTTGGTGACCGGGAAGCCGGGCACGTGGCGGGCCAGCACGCGCTGCAGCTGCGCCATCACTTCGTCGGCCTGCGAGCTGGCCCGGCTGCGCGGCAGGTCGCCTCCGCCGGCGGGCACCGTCAGCGGCGCCAGGCCCGACGCGGGGGGGGACGACACGGGCGCCGGCACGGCTGCCGGCGCGCCGCCAGCCGCGGCGGCCGCATCCTTGGCGGCCTGGGCCGTGCGGCGGATGAAGGGCCGCAGGTCCACCTCGGGCAGCACCTTCTGCGCAATCAGCCAGCGGTTGGTCTCGTGGTAGGCCTCGCTGATGAGCTGCGCGAACTCCTCGTGCAGCTCGTGGTGCAGCAACTGCCAGATGTTGGCGTCCAGCCCAACGCGGGTCCAGGCGTCCAGCGCGATACGCGCCACGACGTGGGCGCGCAGCAGGTCCAGCGGCTCGAGGTCGTCGTGGGCCTCCAGCGCCTGCATGCGGGTGCGCAGGTCGGTGAACTCCCAGGTGGCACGGTCCATCATGACCAGCGCCAGCCGCGAGCTGGTGATCTCGCGCTCGATGGTGGAGTCGTCCACCAGGCTCATCTTCTGCGACTGCGCCTGCGCGCTGGGCTCGTGCTCACGGGCGTTGTCGGAGACGCCGTGCTGGGCCGCGTGGCGCAGCGCGCCGACGATGGCCATCTGCCAGTTCGGGCCCAGCTTCTGCCAAGCCTGCACCGCGTCGCGCCGCGCCATCATCACCGCATGCGGCGCTCCCTGAGACAGCAGGTTGCCGGCACCCTGCCCCACCGCGGCCACCAGCGGCGTCATGCCGCGCACCAGGGCTTCGAGGTAGACGCGCCGTGCCTGCGTGGCCAGGGCCTGGTTGCGGGCGGCGGTCATGGGGGCGTCGGGGCTGCGCGGCGGAAGTGGGCGTTGAAGGTCACTCTACACGACGGCCCCGGCGTTCGGGTCGTTGGGGTCGTCCCGGTTTGCCGTGGCAGACGTCTTCACCAGGTCCTCGCGCTTGACGCCCAGCCACATCGCAAGGGCCGCCGCGACGAACACGGACGAGTAGATGCCGAACAGGATGCCGATGGTCAGCGCGACGGCAAAGTAATGCAGCGTCGGGCCGCCGAACAGCAGCATGGACACCACCATCAGCTGCGTGGAGCCGTGGGTGATGATGGTGCGGCTCATCGTCGACGTGATCGCGTGGTCGATGACCTCGTGCGTGTTCATCTTGCGGAACTTGCGGAAGGCCTCGCGCACCCGGTCGAAGATGACGACGGACTCGTTCACCGAGTAGCCCAGCACCGCCAGGATGGCCGCCAGCACCGCCAGCGAAAACTCCCACTGGAAGAAGGCGAAGAAGCCCAGAATGATGACCACGTCGTGCAGGTTGGCGATGATGCCGGCCAGCGCGAACTTCCACTCGAAGCGGATCGCCAGGTAGATGACGATGCCGACGATGGTCATGGCCAGCGCCTTGGCGGCGTCCACGGCCAGCTCGGCACCGACGGCCGGGCCGACGACCTCGGAGCGCGACAGCTTGATGGGCTCGGCGCCGGCGGCGGTCTTGCAGATCTGCTTGCTGACCTGCTCGCCCTGGGCCGTCACCTCCTGGTGCTCGCTGACAGTGCCGGACTCGGCCTTGCACAGTTCGCCGAAGACCTTGCCGACCACCTCGGTCTGCTTCTCGCCGGCACGCACGGGCAGGCGGATCATCACGTCGCGCGACGAGCCGAAGTTCTGCACCTGAACCTCGCCATAGCCCATCTTCTCGATGATCAGGCGGGTCTTCTCGATCTCGGCCGCCTGCGGGTAAGCCACCTCGATGACGGTGCCGCCGGTGAACTCGATGGAGAAATGCAGCCCGCGCGTGACCAGGAAGAACACGGCGGCGGCGAAGGTGACGAAGGAGATGACGTTGAAGATCAACGCATGCTTCATCAGCGGCAGGTCGCGCTTGATGCGAAAGAGTTCCATGTCGTTTTCTCTTTAGGCCTTGGCGGCGACGTCGGTCGTTTCGGCTTCGGGCTTCCAGATCTGCCCGATCGACACGCTCTTGAGCTTCTTCTGGCGGCCGTACCAAAGGTTCACGAGACCGCGCGAGAACACGACGGACGAGAACATCGAGGTCAGGATGCCCAGGCAATGCACGACGGCAAAGCCCTTGATGGGGCCGGAGCCGAACACCAGCAGCGCGACACCGGCGATCAGCGTCGTCACGTTGGAGTCCAGGATGGTCGCGAAGGCGCGCTCGTAGCCGAGGTGGATGGCCTGCTGCGGCGACACGCCACCGCGCAGTTCCTCGCGGATGCGCTCGTTGATCAGCACGTTGGAGTCGATGGCCATGCCCAGCGCCAGCGCCATGGCGGCGATGCCGGGCAGGCTCAGCGTGGCCTGCATCAGCGACAGCGCGGCCACCAGCAGCAGCACGTTGAAGCCCAGCGCCAGCGACGAGAACACGCCGAACAGCAGGTAGTACACGCACATGAACGCGGCCACGGCGACGAAGCCCCAGGTCACGCTGGCGATGCCCTTCTCGATGTTCTCCTTGCCCAGGCTCGGGCCGATGGTGCGCGACTCGATGATCTCCATCGGCGCGGCCAGCGAGCCGGCGCGCAGCAGCAGGGCCGTGTCGCTGGCTTCCTGCGCGGTCATCGCGCCGGAGATCTGGAAGCGGTTGCCCAGCTCGGAGTTGATCTTGGGCGCCGTGACGACCTCGCCCTTGCCCTTCTCGAACAGCAGGATGGCCATGCGCTTGCCGACGTTCTCGCGCGAGACCTCCTTCATGATCCGGGCGCCCTTGGCGTCGACGGTCAGGTGCACGGCCGGGTTGTGGTTCTCGTCGAAGCCGGACTGCGCGTCGTTCAGGCTGTCACCGGTCAGGATGACCTGGCGCTTGACGATGATGGGGCCGAAGCCACGGTCCATGAAGCGCTCGGTGCCGAACGGCACGGGGCCGTTGCCCTTGAGCGCCTCGATGGCCTCGGCGCTGTCGTCCACCATGCGCAGCTCCAGCGTGGCGGTGCGGCCGATGATGTCCTGCGCCTTGGCGGAGTCCTGCACGCCGGGCAGTTGCACGACGACGCGGTCGCGGCCCTGCTGCTGGATGACCGGCTCGGCCACGCCCAGTTCGTTGACGCGGTTGTGCAGCGTCGTGATGTTCTGCTTGATGGCGGCGTCCTGCACGGCGGTCTGCGCCTGCGGGCTCAGCGCGCCGGCCAGGCCACCGTCGGCCTGGGGCGTCCACGTGACGTCGGGCAGCTGGAGCTTCAGCAGGTCGATCGCCGCGGCGCGCTGCTCCGCGTCGCGGAAGGCCACCAGCACCGTGTTGCCGTCGCGGCTGATGCCGGCGTGACGGATGTTCTTCTCGCGCAGCATGGAGCGCACGTCGCCCGTCAACGCCTCGGCCTTCTTCGTGAGGGCCGCCTTCATGTCCACCTGCATCAGGAAATGCACGCCGCCGCGCAGGTCCAGGCCCAGGTACATGGGGTTGGCATGCAGCGCCGTCAGCCACTGGGGCGAGCGCGACAGCAGGTTCAGCGCGACGATGTAGCTCGGCTCGTTGGCGTCGGGGTTCAGGGCCTTGTTGATCGCATCCTTGGCCTTGAGCTGCGTGTCGGTATCGCCGAAGCGGGCCTTGATGGAACTGCCGTCGAACTGCACGTAGTCCGCCGTGACGCCGGCCTGCTGCAGTGCGGCCTCGATGCGGGACTGCAGCGTCTGGTCGACCTTGACGGTGACCTTGGCGCTGGACACCTGCACCGCAGGCGCCTCGCCGAACAGGTTGGGCAGCGTGTAGAGAGTGCCGATCAGCAGCGCGACGAGCAGGATCGCGTACTTCCAGAGCGGATAGCGGTTCATGGGACTTCCTTGTCAGCGCCCGGACGGCGTGGTGGCCCGGGAGGTGGGCGCGCGGCCGTTTACTTCAAGCTTCCCTTAGGGAGAACCTGGGTGATGGCGCTGCGCTGCAGCTGCAGCTCGACACCGCTGGCGACCTCGATATGGACAAAGCTGTCGCCCAGCTTGCTGACCTTGCCGACGATGCCGCCGGCCGTGACCACTTCGTCGCCCTTGGCCAACGCCTCGATCATGGCCTTGTGCTCCTTCTGGCGCTTCATCTGCGGCCGGATCATGACGAAATAGAGCACAACGAACATCAGCACCAGCGGCAGCATGCCAAGCAGGCCGGATTCAGGGCTGGCGGCCGGAGCGGCGGCCTGGGCGTAGGCGTTGGAGATGAACACGATGATTTCCTTGAGGGTCGGGCGGCCGGGGCCACCGCAAAACAACCTTGAATTCTAGTGCGCCGCCGCCCGGCATCCCGGCGGGCGGCGCCAGGGGATGGGCCGCCACCGCCCGGGCCTGCTAACCTGCGCCCGTCCCACCGCCCGCCCCACGCCGAGCCCTGCCCTTGATCCCGAGGACGCTGACCGACCGCCTGAGCCTGCGCAGCCTGCTGACCCTGCCGCCCGTGCTGCTGGTGCTCGGGCTGGCGCTGCCGGCGGGGCTGCTGTGCTGGCAGGCCGCCCGCGACAGCGTGGAGCAGCTGTCCGGCCGGCTGGCAGCCGAGGCCGCAGGCCGCATCGCCGTGTCGCTGGAGCGCCAGCTGGGCGGCGCCGAGGCCGTGCTGGAGACGGCCGCGCCCACCGGGCTGCCGGCACCCGACAACCTCGAACGCGAGCGCGAGCTGCTGCGCGAGCGCTTCTGGCTGGCCACCTCGGTTCACCTGGCGCAGAACAACTACGTCTATTACGGCGACCGCCGCGGCCGCTTCATCGGGCTGTGGCGTTTCTCCGAGCACGAGGCCGAGCTGCGCCTGCGCACCGCCGACACCGGCCCGCGCACGCTCTATCGGTTCAGCGGCATCAACGGCGCGCTGCGCTCGCCCCTGACGGAGGAACAGGTGTTCGACCCGCGCGAGCGGCCCTGGTTCCAGCGCACGCTGGCGTCGCCCGCCGCGCTGGGCTGGACGCCGGTGTACGTGGACTTCAAGACCCAGGACCTGGTCGTCACGCGCACCAAGCGCGTGCTGAACGACGCCGGCGAGCCCGAGGGCGTGGCCGCCACCGACGTGTCGCTCAAGCAACTGGGCACGCTGCTGGCGCGTCAGACGCTGGGCGAGGATGCCGTGGCGATGGTCGTGGAGCCGGACGGCGGCCTGGTGGGCGTGTCGCGCGGCGCCTACCTGAGCGGCCCGCAGGACCGCCTCAACGCCGCCCGCAGCAGCGACGCGCTGGTGGCCCGCAGCTTCGACGCGGTGCAGCGTGAAGCCCGCTCGCGCACGGCCGGCACCTTCAGTTTCGAGGACGGGGACGGCCGCGCCGTGCAGGTCAGCCACGTCCGCCTGGACCCGGCGCTGGGGCTGGACTGGCGCGTCATCGTGGCCGCGCCGCGCAGCAGCTTCCTGTCCGGCGTGCAGCAGGGCTTCATGCAGGCTGCGGTGCTCGCGGGCATCGCGGCGCTGGCGGCGCTGGCACTGGGCTGGGCGGCGTTGCACCTGGTCACGCGCGAGCTGCGCCGGCTGACCGACGCGGCCCGACGCGTGGGCGACGGCGTGCTGGACGCGCCGCCCGACGCCGGCCGCACCGACGCGCTGGGCGACCTGGCACGCGGCCTGGCCGACATGCAGACCCGGCTGCTGACCGACCAGCTCACCGGCCTGTCCAACCGCAGCGCCATCCTGCACCGCATCGACGACCGCATCCTGCAGCATCGCCGCCGCGGCGACCGCTGGCCGTTCGCCATCATGCGCGTGACGCTGCGCAGCCTGGGCGACGTCAACGCCCGGCTGGGCCACGGCGTGGGTGACGCGGTGTTGAAGGAGGCCGGCCAGCGGCTGCGCGCCGGCGTGCGCATCGGCGACATCGTGGCTCGCTACGGCGGCGATGAGTTCCTGCTGCTGCTGGAGTCCGTCGACAACCGCGCCGACGCCGAGGCCGCCCGCACCCACCTGGAAGCCGCGATGCAGCTGCCGCTGCCCAGCCTGGCCAGCGTGGCCAGCGTGGCCGACGCGCCGTCGCCCGGCGCCGGCTTCGGCGTCGCCCTCTACCCCGACGATGGCCAGGACGCCCAGACACTGCTGCGCCACGCCCACGCCGATCTGCATGCCCACACCCGTTGACCTTGCCGCCCTGCGCCGCCACGCCGTGGCGCGCAGCCTGTTCGCGCCGACGACGCTCGTCAAGGCCGTCGAGAGGCTGGGCGGCTTTGTGCAGGCCGACCCGCTGCGCGCCCCGGCGCGCGCGCAGGACCTGACGCTGCGCCACCGCGTCAAGGGCTACCGGGCCGGCGACCTGGAGCGCCGCTACCCGCGGCTGGACCTGCAGGAAGACTTCTTCATCAACTACGGCTTCGTGACACCCACGCTGCGCGCGCTGATGCATCCGCGCACGGCCCGGCTCGCGTGGGACGCACCGCGCTGGAAGCTGGCCGACGCCGTGCTGGCGGAGGTACAGCGGCTGGGCGAAGCCCACCCCGCCGACGTCGACGCCGCGCTGGGCCACGGGCCGGTGAAGAACTGGTTCGGCGGCAACAGCCGGCTGTCCACCGAGCTGCTGGACGGGCTGCACTTCCGCGGCCACCTGGACGTCGTGCGGCGCGACAGCGGCACGCGCGTCTACCGGCTCGCGCAGCCCTGGCAACCGCATCCCGACCCGCAGGCCGCGATGGACGCGCTGGCCGACGTGGTGATCCAGAAGTACGCGCCGCTGCCGGCCGGCAGCCTGTCCACGCTGATCAGCATGCTGGCCAGCGGCGCGCGCCAGTGGCAGGAGCTGCGCAAGCCGACGCTCGCACGCGCCAGGGAGCGCCTGGCCGGCGCGCGCGTGGATGGCGTCGACTGGTACTGGCCCGCGGGCGAGGACCCGGCACGCGGCTGGCGCGTCCCGGCCCAGGTGCGGCTGCTGGCGCCGTTCGACCCAGTCGTCTGGGACCGCCGCCGCTTCGAGCTGCTGTGGGGTTGGGCCTACCGCTTCGAGGCCTACACCCCGGCGGCCAAGCGCGTGCGCGGGCACTACGCGCTGCCGCTGCTGTGGCGGGATCAGGTCGTCGGCTGGGCAAATGCCGGCGTGAAGGGCGGCGAGTTGAAGGTCGAGTGCGGCTACGTGGCCGGCAGGGCGCCACGGGATGCCGCGTTCAAGGACGCGCTGGCGGAAGAGATCGACCGCCTGCACGTCTTCCTGGGGCTCGGCGGCTGATGCTGCTCGACGTCGGCCCGCTGCGCCGCAACCTCGCCTTCCGCCGCCTCTTCGCCAGCCAGTTCATCTCCGGGCTGGGCACCATGGTCAGCTATGTGGCCGTGCCGTGGCAGCTGTACGAGCTGACGCATTCCAACGCCCAGGTGGGCCTGCTGGGCCTGGTGCAGCTGATCCCCGTCGTCGCCTGCGGCCTGCTGGGCGGCGCGGTGGCAGACCGGGTGGACCGCAAGCGGCTGCTGATCGGCTCCGAGGCGCTGATGGCGCTGTGCCTGCTGGGGTTGCTGGCGAATGCGCTGGGCGCGGCACCCAGCGTGCTGGCCATCTACGCGCTGGTGGCCGTGCTGCAGGGCGCCAGCGGCTTCCACCGGCCGGCGCTGGAGGCGCTGACGCAGAAACTCGCGAGGCCCGAGGAGTTTTCGGCCGTCGCGGCGCTTTCCTCGGTGCGCGGTACGGTGGGCATGGTGGCCGGGCCCGCGCTGGCCGGGCTGCTGCTGGCGAAGTGGGGGGCCGTCGGCGCGTACGTCTTCGACGGCGTCACCTTTCTCGCCGCGCTGTTCTTCATCGCGCGCATCCCGCGCGACGCGATCGGCACGGTGGACACGCCGGGCGGGCGCCCGCACCTGCTGGCCGATCTGGCCGAAGGGCTGCGTTTCGCATGGAAGCGGCCCGTGCTGATGGGCACCTACATCGTCGACATCGTCGCGATGGCGTTCGCCTTCCCGGTCGCGCTGTTCCCGGCGATGGCGGCGGCCGACGGCCGCACCGAATCGGTCGGCTGGCTGCTGTCGGCGATGTCGGTGGGCGCACTGCTGATCGGCCTGTTCAGCGGCTGGACCGGCAAGGTCAGCCGCCACGGCCGCGCCGTCGTCATCGCGGCGGCGGTGTGGGCGCTGGGCATCGTGGCGCTGGGCTTTGCGCCCGGCCTGCTGCTGGGCCTGGCCTGCCTGGCCGTGGCCGGCGCGGCGGACATGGTCAGCGGCGTGTTCCGCGGCACGATCTGGAACGAGACCATCCCGAACACGCTGCGCGGCCGGCTCGCCGGCATCGAGATGATCAGCTACCTGACCGGGCCGCTCATCGGCAACGCACGGGCCGGCTTCATGGCCGATGCCTGGGGCGTGGCGCCGGCGATCTGGGTCGGCGGCTCGATCTGCCTGGTGGGCGTCATCGCAACGGGCTTGTGCCTGCCGCGGTTCTGGGCCTACCGCAGCGCGGCCGCGTCGACCTAGACGTTGACCGCCCCCATCTGCGCTGCCGGGTAACGCGTGCCGGCGATGGCATGACGCTGCAGCAGCGCCGCAATGCGCTCGCGCCGGCCGTCGTCCAGCTGGATGCCGGCGGCCCGCGCGTTCTCGTCCAGGCGTTTGACGCTGCGCGTGCCGGGGATGGGCACGATGTCGTCGCCCCGGTCCAGCAGCCAGGCCAGTGCAAGCTGGGCGGGCGTGCAACGCCATTCCTCGGCCAGCACAGCCAGCGAATCGGCGAGCGCGAGGTTGTGGTCGAGGTTCTCGCCCTGGAAGCGCGGGTGGATGCGGCGGCGGTCGTCCGCGGCGAGCTGGTCGGCCGAACGAATGGCGCCGGTCAGGAAGCCGCGGCCCAGCGGGCTGTAGGGCACCAGCGCAATGCCCAGCTCGCGGCAGGTGGGCAGGACCTCGGCCTCGACGTCGCGGCTCCACATCGAATACTCCGTCTGCACGGCGGCGATGGGGTGCACGGCGTGCGCGCGGCGGATCGTCGCGGCCGAGGCTTCGGACAGCCCGAGGTGGCGCACCTTGCCGGCCTTCACCAACTCGGCCATCGCGCCGACGGTCTCCTCGATGGGTACGGTCTTGTCGACGCGGTGCTGGTAGTAGAGGTCGATGTGGTCCACGCCCAGCCGGTCCAGGCTCGCATCGCAGGCCTGGCGCACGTAGGCCGGGCTGCCGTCGATGCGGGTGACGGCGCCGTCCGTGCTGCGCACATGGCCGAACTTGGTGGCCAGCACGACCTCGCCGCGGCGCGCCAGCAGCAGGCGCCGCAGCAGCCGCTCATTGGCGCCGATGCCGTACATGTCCGCGGTGTCGAGAAAGTTGATGCCGATGTCCAGCGCACGGTTCAGCACCGCCAGCGACTGCTCGTCGTCCGCCGGGCCGTAGAAATCGGACATGCCCATGCAGCCCAGGCCCAGGGCAGAGACCTCGGGGCCGGTGGTGCCGAGGCGGCGGCGGGGGAAGTGGGTTTGCGTCATCACGGAACTCCTTGCGTGCATCGTCAACGGAATGGCGGCAGCTTAGGAAACGCGTGCCGCTGCCGCCCAGCACAAAGCTGGCGCATGATTGCCCGATCCTCCGCGCCCTCGGCCGGCTTCGCCCCGGAGCCACCGCTGCGTTTGCACAATCGGCCGCATGCCAACCGACGACGACCTCCAGGCCCTGCGCGCGCGCACCGTTGCGCTTGCGCTGGCGCATGCGCCTGCCGACGGGCACCACGCGACCGCCCTGCCCTGGCTGCGGCTGATCCGCGCCAGCGCGCCGGCGTTGCCGGTGCCGGCCATCTATGAACCCGGCCTGGTGCTGGTGCTGCAGGGCCGCAAGCAGGCGCGGCTGGGCGACCGCGTCGTCGACTACGACGCCATGCAGTGCCTGCTGGTGCCGGTGACGGCGCTGCCGCGCGGGCAGGTCGTGGAGGCCAGCCTCGACAAACCCTATGTCTGCCTGCGGCTGAGCTGCGAGACGCAGGCGCTGGCCGAGCTGCTGCTGGACGGCGACGCGGCCACGGACGCTGCGGGCGCCGACGCCGGCCTGCACGTCGCGCCGGTCACCGCGCCGCTGCTGGACGCCGCGCAGCGGCTGCTGCAGCTGCTGCACAGCCCGCAAGACCTCAAGACGCTGGCGCCGCTGGTGCAGCGCGAGATCTTCTACCGGGTGCTGACGGGGCCGCTGGGCCCGCGGCTGCGCGCGCTGGCGCAGGGCGACGGCATGGCACGCCGGCTCAACCGCGTCATCGAGCAGCTGACGCGCCGCTTCGCCGAGCCGCTGTCCATCGCCGAGCTGGCGGCGCTGGCGCACATGAGCCCGTCGACGCTGCATCAGCGCTTCAAGCAGCTGACCGCGCTGTCGCCGCTGCAGTTCCAGAAGTCGCTGCGGCTGCAGCACGCGCGCCGGCTGATGCTGGCCGATGGGCTGGACGCCGCGAGCGCCGCGCACCGCGTCGGCTACGAGAGCCCGTCGCAGTTCAGCCGCGAGTACCGGCGCCTGTTCGGTGCACCGCCGCGCATGGACGTGGGCCAGCTGCGCGGCGGCGGCTGAGGTGGGCCTGTGTCAGCACCGGCGCTGATACAGGCCCTGCCGGCGCCCACCACGCTGTGCCTTGGCGGACCTGCGGCCGCTGCCTATCGTGGCAAGCACTCACCGATGGACCGCCCGATGCCACCCGCCACCCTGCAACCCGCCCACTCTCCCCTGCCCCTGGCGCCCCTCCGCTGGCTTGCAGGGTGGGCGCGGTGCTGGCGGCGCGACGACGCGCCGGCACCGACGGACCTGCACGGCGTGACGGACCTCGCCGGCCTGGAGCGGCGTCTGCGCCAGCTGGAGCGCGGGCGGCCGGACCGCTTCGCGCCTCTGCCGCGCTGAAGCGTCTTGAGGTCGGCGAAGTTCGGCGCCCCGCGCGACGATTTGTTGGCACCCGGCGGCACCGGTGGATTGCCACGACACCGGGCGGGCTGGATAGAATCTGCGGCTTCCGAGGAGCGTTGCAACCTCAGCACCCCTTGAGGCCAGGCTCGGAATGTTGACCCCCTGCAACCGCGCTCACCCGCTGACCTTAGGTCGGGGTGAGGCCTGAACTCCCCCGCACCCGTCGTCAGCGGCTTCATTCCCTGAAGGAGCCGACATGACCGCCAACCTCCCCGCCCACATCGTCAAGGACCTGTCGCTGGCCGACTGGGGCCGCAAGGAAATCAAGATCGCCGAGCACGAGATGCCGGCGCTGATGGCCATCCGCAAGGAGTACGCCGCGTCGCAGCCGCTCAAGGGCGCGCGCGTCGCCGGCTCGCTGCACATGACCATCCAGACGGCCGTGCTGGTGGAGACGCTGCAGGCGCTGGGCGCCGAAGTGCGCTGGGCCAGCTGCAACATCTTCTCGACGCAGGACCACGCCGCCGCCGCGCTGGCTGCCGTCGGCACGCCCGTGTTCGCCTACAAGGGCGAGACGCTGGAAGACTACTGGGACTACACCCACCGCATCTTCGAGTTCGCCGGCAAGGGTGAGCCGGGCGAAGGCCCCAACATGATCCTGGACGACGGCGGTGACGCGACGCTGCTGATGCACCTGGGCCAGAAGGCCGAGAAGGACCTGTCCGTGCTGGCCAACCCCGGCAGCGAGGAAGAGCGCATCCTGTTCGCGGCGATCAAGAAGAAGGTCGCCGAGGACGCCACCTGGTACACCCGCAAGAGCGCCGAGATCATCGGCGTGACGGAAGAGACCACCACCGGCGTGCACCGCCTGAAGGAAATGGCCGCCAAGGGCACGCTGCTGTTCCGCGCCATCAACGTGAACGACAGCGTCACGAAGAGCAAGTTCGACAACCTCTACGGCTGCCGCGAATCGCTGGTGGACGGCATCAAGCGCGCCACCGACGTGATGGTGGCCGGCAAGATCGCCGTCGTGGCCGGCTACGGCGACGTGGGCAAGGGCTCGGCACAGGCGCTGCGCGCGCTGTCGGCCCAGGTCTGGGTGACCGAGATCGACCCCATCTGCGCGCTGCAGGCGGCGATGGAAGGCTACCGCGTCGTGACGATGGAGTACGCCGCCGACAAGGCCGACATCTTCGTGACCACGACCGGCAACAAGAACGTCATCCGCCACGAGCACATGGCCGCGATGAAGAACAACGCCATCGTCTGCAACATCGGCCACTTCGACAACGAGATCGACGTCGCGTCGCTCGAGAAGTACCAGTGGGAAGAGATCAAGCCGCAGGTCGACCACGTCATCTTCCCGGACGGCAAGCGCATCATCCTGCTGGCCAAGGGCCGCCTGGTGAACCTGGGCTGCGGCACGGGCCACCCGAGCTACGTGATGAGCTCGTCGTTCGCCAACCAGACCATCGCGCAGATCGAGCTGTTCGCGCACAAGGACAACTACAAGGTCGGCGAGGTCTACGTGCTGCCCAAGCACCTGGACGAGAAGGTCGCCCGCCTGCAGCTGACCACGCTGAACGCGCAGCTGACCGAGCTGACCGAAGAGCAGGCCGCCTACATCGGCGTGGACAAGGCCGGCCCCTACAAGCCGGACACCTACCGCTACTGATCGCCGATGCGCGCTGACCAGCTCCTCGTCGCCCAGGGCCTGGCCCCGACCCGCTCGGTGGCCCAGCGCCTCATCAGCAACGGCGCCGCTGAATGGGCCTCGCCCACCGGCTGGGCCACCCTGAAGAAGGCCGGCGAGGACCTGCCCGAGACCGCGCAGCTGCGTGTCACCGATGACGCGGAGCTGCGCTACGTGTCGCGCGGCGGGCTCAAGCTCGAAGGCGCGCTGGACCGCACGGGTTTCGACGTCTCGCACCACACGGTGCTGGACGTCGGCCAGAGCACCGGCGGCTTCACCGACTGCCTGCTGGCCCGCGGGGCGCGCCATGTCGTCGGCGTGGATGTGGGCCATGGCCAGCTGCATGCGCGGCTGCGGGCCGAACCGCACGTGACGGCGCTGGAAGGCGTGCACGTGCGCGAGCTGGGGGCGTTGCGAGCGCACGCGCCCACGGGCGGCTTCTCGCTGATCGTGGGCGACCTGAGCTTCATCTCCATGGTGGGCAGCCTGCCCGAGCTGCTGCCCTGGCTGGAGGCGCACGGCCACCTGCTGGTGCTGATCAAGCCGCAGTTCGAGCTGGGCCCGCAGGCGCTGGACAAGCGCGGCCTCGTCAAGGACGAGGCCGACTACCCCCGCCTGGAAGCCCGCGTGCGGCTGGCCTGCACGGCACTGGGCCTCCAGGTGCTGGACTACTTCGACAGCCCCATCACCGGCGGTGATGGCAACCGCGAATTCTTTCTACACGCGTCCCGATGAACACGCCCGTCTCCTTCGAATTCTTCCCGCCCAACACGCCCGTGGGCGTCGAGAAGCTCAAGACCGTCGTGCAGGAGCTGGGCGCGCTCAAGCCCCAGTACTTCAGCGTGACCTACGGCGCCGGCGGCTCCACGCGCGACAAGACGCTGTCGGCGGTGATGGACATCGCCGGCGCCGGCTTCGACGCCGCGCCGCACCTCAGCTGCGTGGGCTCCACGCGCGAGAACATCGCCGAGATCCTGGCCACCTACCGCGAGCGCGGCATCCGCCGCGTCGTCGCGCTGCGCGGCGACCTGCCCAGCGGCACGGCCACGGCGGGCGAGTTCCGCTACGCGTCGGAGCTGGTCAGCTTCATCCGCGAGACCCAGGGCAAGGACTGGCACATCGAGGTGGCCGCCTACCCCGAGACGCACCCGCAGCAGCGCTATGCCGCGCGCGACCTGCAGCACTTCGCCGACAAGATGCGCGCCGGCGCCGATGGCGCGATCACGCAATTCTTCTTCAACGCCGACGCCTACTTCCACTTCGTCGACGAGGCGCGGCGCCTGGGCGTCACGCAGCCGATCACGCCGGGCATCATGCCCTTCCACAACTACGGCCGCATTGCGCAGTTCGCGCAGCGCGACGGCATCGAGATCCCGCGCTGGGTGCAGATGAAGATGGAAGGCTTCATGGACGACGCGGCCAGCATCCGCGCGTTCGGCCTGGATGTGGTCACCAAGCTGTGCGAGCGCCTCATCGCCGGTGGCGCGCCGGGCATCCACTTCTACACGCTGAACCAGAGCGCGCTGACGCTGGCGTTGTGCCAACGCCTCGGCAAGAACAGTTGACCCCTCGCCCCGCCCGCCCCGCTGAACGCGGGCGGTCCGGTCGGTCTTGCAGACCGCGCAGCCGACGGAGCGGCTGCCCTTCGGCAGGCACGACAAGTCCTCAGGACTTGTCCTGTCCGGCCTCAGCCCCCAAGGGGACGGCGATGCTTGCCGGATCGACCGGCAAGCACATCGCCCACGGCGGGCCGGCTAGGGAGCGGCCCGTCGCTCGGCCCGCTCACAAAGCTTGATCCACCGCAAGCTGCAGCACTGACCGCCGCGCCGCCGCGCGCGACCTTGTGTTGCCTCAAATCGCGCCGGGCGTCCGGCGCGTTCAATGACTTCATCGGGACACGTCCCATTCACCAGGAGTCATTGATGAAGTTCTCCCCCGCCCTCCGCCTGGCCGCCATCGCTGCCGCCGCTGTCTTCGCCCTGCAACCCGCGCAGGCCGAGGAGGGTTCGCTGATGGTCCGCGTGCGCGCGCTGCACCTGGACTCGGCCAACAAGGACAGCACCGGCCTGGGCCTGTCCATCAACAACAAGACGTTCCCCGAGGTCGACTTCAGCTACTTCATCACGCCCAACATCGCGGCCGAGCTGATCCTGACCTACCCGCAGAAGCAGAAGCTGTACTCCAACGGCACCGAGATCGGCTCGCTCAAGCACCTGCCGCCCACGCTGACGCTGCAGTACCACTTCGCCCCCAACGCCACCTTCCGCCCCTACGTGGGCGCCGGCGTGAACTACACGAACTTCTCGTCCGTCGAGTTCGCGCCCGCGGTGCAGGCGGCGCTCAAGCCCGGCATCAAGCACAACAGCTTCGGCCTGGCCGCCCAGATCGGCGCCGACGTGGAGATCACGAAGGGCACCTACCTGAACTTCGACCTGAAGAAGGTGAACCTGGGCACGACCGTCTATTCCAACGGTGCATCGGCCGGCAAGTTCAAGGTCAACCCGACGCTGGCCAGCGTGGGCCTGGGCTGGCGGTTCTGATCACACCGCTCGCGGGCGCTCATGTAAATGAGCGCTTTACGTGAGCAGGTGTTAACGGGCTCCGCAAGAATGCGCGGCCATGAGCCGCCTCCTCCTCGCGCTGGCCGCGCCCTGTCTCTGCGCCGTCAGCCTGCCGGGTGTGGCCCAGGCCCCGACGCCCACCCCGCCTGCCCCAGCGGCCACGCCGGCCACGCCGGCCGCACCGGCCGCACCGGCTGCGGCGCCGGCACCGGCCGCCACGGGCAACAAGCTGGACCGCGTGGAGGTCAGCAGCGGCCCGACGGCCAACAGCCGTCGCCGCAACAGCACGGCCAGCAAGATCGTCATCGAACGCGAGGACCTGGAGAAGTACGGCGACGTCGTGCTGGGCGACGTGCTGCGCCGGCTGCCGGGTGTGACGCTGGGCGGCCGCCCTGGCCGTGGCGGCGACATCCGCATGCGCGGCATGGGCGGCGGCGCCACGCAGATCCTCATCGACGAGGAGCGCCCGCCGCCGGGCTTCGCCGTGGAGGACTTGCCGCCCGACCAGATCGAGCGCATCGAGATCTACCGCGCCCCCACCGCCGCCACCGGCACGCGGGCCATTGCGGGCACCATCAACATCGTGCTGCGCGAGCCGCTGCAGAAGTCCAACCACGAGGTGCGCGTGGGCCTGGGCTGGGACCGCAACGAGCCGCAGGCCGACGCCAGCTGGACCCGCAACCTCAAGTGGGGCGGCCCCAACAACGACGAGTTCGTCGGCGCCATCTCCACGAACGGCGCCGTGCGCCGCTTCTTCAACAACGTCGACTCGGGCAATCGCCGCACGGACACGCAGACCGGCGAGGTCGTCGAGCAGAACACGCAGCTCGGCACCAGCGAGAACCAGAACACCAGCCTGAACGGCAACGCCCGGCTGCGCTGGAAGTACAGCGACACGCTGAGCTTCAACCTGACGCCGTCGTTCTTCCTGTCGCAGAGCGACGGCAGCAGCCAGTTCAACTCCGAGGGCACGCGGTTTCGCGACGTGCATACCCAGAACGACGCGCGCAACCACCATCTGCGCCTAAACATGTCGGCCGACTACCGGCCCCAGCTGGGTGAGAGCTTCAACCTGCGGCTGGGCACCGGCACCACCAAGAACACCCGCCGCAGCGACCGCCGCGACACGCAGACCCTGGCCGGCGTCACCACCGACCGCGCGCAGCAGGACCGCAGCACGGTGGAGGAAGACCAGACCAGCCTCGGCGGCCGCTGGAGCCTGAAGACCGCCCAGGAGCACCAGTGGGTCACCGGCGCCGAGGCCGAGCGCAGCCAGCGCACGCAGGTGGTGGACACGCTGGTCAACGGCGCGCCGCTGCCGGGCCTGGCGCGCTTCGGCAACCTGCTGGCCTCGCGCAACGAGCGCTTCGCGGCCTTCACGCAGGACGAGTGGAGCCCCAGCAAGCAGTGGGCGTTCTACGCGGGCCTGCGCTACGAGCGCATCGCCACCACGGCCGCCGCGGCGGGCATGCTGCCCGAGACGCGCAACGTCTCGCAGGTCACCTCGCCGCTGTTCCACATCCTCTGGAAGCCCGCAGCCTTCCCCAAGGACCAGGTGCGCCTGGCGCTCACGCGCAGCTACCGCGCGCCCAACCTCAACGACCTGGTGGCGCGCCCCACCATCAACACCACCTACCCCGACGGCCCCAACTACCAGACCCACGCCGACCGCGCCGGCAACCCGGCCCTGAAGCCCGAGCTGGCCACCGGCGCCGACCTCAGCCTGGAACACTGGCTGCCCACCGGCGGCATCATTTCGGGCAGCGCCTTCCTGCGCGACATCAAGAACCTGATCCGCAGCGACGTGCAGCTGGAGACGGTGAGCTGGGACAGCGCGCAGCGCTGGGTCAGCCGGCCGCGCAACCTCGGCCGCGCGCAACGCATGGGGATGGAGTTCGAGTTCAAGGCCCGCATGGACGAGCTGTGGGAGGACGCGCCGGCCGAGCTGCAGATGATGCTGCTGCGCTTCAACGCCGCCGTCTTCAAGAACAGGGTGCAGGGCCTGCCGGGCAACAGCAACCGCATCGACCAGCAGCCGCGCGGCAGCCTGAACTTCGGGCTGGACCACCGCTGGAAGGCCTGGGGGCTGAGCTTCGGCAGCGGCTTCAACGTGAACTACGTGCCCGCCAGCCGCGAGCAGGTGACCGAGACGCTGCGCCGCGACCAGACGGCCCGCCACCAGTTCGACGCCTACCTGTCCTGGAGCAGCGGCTCGGTGCGCGACGGCATCAACTGGCGGCTGTCCATGGCCAACCTGCTGCCGCGCGACGCCGAGGACAGCTCGGTGGGCACCAGCATCAACAGCGTCACCCAGCGCGAGTACCTGACCGAGAGCTGGTCGCGCAACAAGACCTTCCGGGTCATCTCGCTGCGCGCCGACATGCGGTTTTGAAGGCGCCCCTCGCCCAGACCCGCTCTGCTGAACGCAGGCGCGTCTAGGCGGTCCCCCGAGGGGACGGCGATGCAAGCGGCATTGAGCCGCTTGCACATCGCCTGCGGGCCGGCTTGGGGCGGCTCGGCACCGGTCCGCTGGAAAATGCAGCCCGTATGACGATCCGACGCATCCTCTTCTTCTGCATGGGCAACATCTGCCGCAGCCCGACGGCCGATGGCGTCATGCGCGCCAAGCTGGCCGCGGCGGGGCTGGACGTCGAGGTGGACTCCGCCGGCACGCATGGCTACCACGTCGGCGCGCCGCCGGACGAACGCAGCCAGGAGCATGCGCGCAAGCGCGGCTACGACCTCAGCCCGCTGCGCGCCCGCCAGCTGGTGGCCGCGGACTTCGACCGTTTCGACCTTGTGCTGGCGATGGACGGCGACAACCTCGCCCACGCCCAGAGGCTGTGCCCGCCGTCCCGGCGGCAGCGCCTGAAACTGCTGCTGGACTACGCGCCGCACCTCGGCCAGCGCCATGTGCCGGACCCGTACTACGGCGGCGCGGCCGGGTTCGAGACCGTGCTGGACCTGGTGGAAGCCGCCTGCGACGGACTCATCGCGGCCGAGCTACGCCGCTGACCCGCGGCCTGCGCTCAGGCGCGCGCGTGCACCGGGCTGTCCTTGGGTGCCAGCTTGTTGTTGCCCCAGCACTGCTCGTACTTCCAGCCGGTCAGCTCCTCCGCCACGGCGCGGGCCTCGGGCGGCGCGTCGGCGATGCGGCCGCCGGCCTTGATGCGGTCGATCTCCGCCAGCAGCACCGCGTGGTTCTGGCGGTCCAGCTTCATCTGGTAGGTGTAGTAGATGCCGCCCAGGCCCAGGCCGATGACGCCCAGCGAGAACACGCCGACGATGGCGTTGACGGCGCTCTCCGGCTGCGCGGCCTGGCCGGACAGGAAGCCGAACTCGCCCAGCACCCAGCCCATTGCGAACACGATGACCGAGCGTGTGATCTTGCCGGCAAACGTCATCGCGCCGGCGTAGATGCCCTCCCGGCGGCGGCCCGTCAGCACCTCGTCCACGTCGGCCAGGAAGGTGTAGACCGTCCAGGGGATGTAGTACACGCCGCCCGTGCCCAGCCCGAACACGGCCGTGATGGCGAACAGCGCGATGGCGGTCGTCTGCTTGGACCAGCCCAGGAAGTGCAGCGCGGTGTAGGCCAGCACGCTGCCGCAGACCACCAGCAGCGCGATGCGGTAGGGCCGCGCAAAACCGAACTTGATGCACAGGCCGATGAACGCCATCGTCGAGATCAGCTGCATCACCGAGCTGAAGCTGTTCAGGTAGCCGACGACCGACTTGTCCTGCTCCATCACGAACACGATGAAGTAGGTGAAGATCGATGCGAACAGCCATTCCGCACCGAACCCCAGCAGGTACATGCCCAGGTGCTTGCGGAAGATCTTCAGGTGGAAGGTGGACAGCATGTCCGCGCCGAGCTTCTTCAGCGCCTGCCACAGGCTGCCGGCACGCTCCTGCACCACCTCGTGGGCCGGGCGCTCCCAGGAATTGAAGTACAGCGCCGCCATCGCCGCGCACATGATGGCGGCGTAGATGATGCCCATCAGCAGGAAGGGCGTGGCCGACTCCTTGCTGTAGACGAGGAACAGCTGCGCAGGGATGAACGCCGCCAGGAAGTTGGCCGCCTTGCCGAACATCGCCTTGGAGCCCGTGAGCTTGGAGCGCACCGCGAAGTCCGTCGTCATCTCGGTGGCCAGCGTCTCGTACGGCACCATGATGGACGTGTAGACCAGCTCGAACAGCGCGTACATGCCGAGGTAGTACCAGAACCCGAACCCCTCCACCCACATCAGCGGATACAGCAGCACCAGCGGAATGCCGATCAGGATGAAGAACCGCCGCCGCCCGAACCGCCGGCCCAGCCGGGTGTTGTAGAAGTTGTCGCTGATGTACCCCATCACGGGGTTGCTGATCGCGTCCAGGATGCTGGCCACCGAGAAGATCGTGGCGGCCTCCACCACGGTCAGCCCGCAGAACGTCGTGTAGAAGTACAGCAGCCAGGCCCCGGCGATGGCCAGCGCGCCACTGCCCAGCAGGTTCGCGCTGCCGTAGCTCAGCGTGTGCTTCAACGAGATCGGGTGGCTCATGCGTGCTGTCTCCTTGAAAATGGAATGTAATTCCATTTTTTGCGGCCTGTCGTTCCAGCAAGTATCCCATGTCCCGCCGACGGGTGACCTGCCGGGAACCCTGGCCCGACGGTCGCCCGCCGCCGCCCGTTCCTCCGGGTAAACCGTATTTGTTCGACACGCGAACAAATGGACGATGCCGGCACTTGAACAAGAAGACGCTGGAGACATGAACCCCTTCAAACCCCTGCTGGGCGCGCTGCTGGGTGCGCAGCTCGCGCTGGCCACCGGTGCGCCCGCCGCGCCCGCAGCCGACCCGGCCTACGCCTGGAAGCCCGTCGCCATCGTCGGCGGCGGCTTCGTCAGCGGCTTCGCGCTGCACCCGGCCGTGCCGGGCCTGATGTACGCCCGCACCGACATGGGCGGCGCCTACCGCCGCGACACCGCCACCGGCACCTGGACGCCGCTGCTGGACGGGCTGGCGCTGAAGGACGTGAACCTGATGGGCGTGGAGAGCCTGGCCGTGGACCCGAACGACCCCGACGTGCTGCTCCTCGCCTGCGGCACCTACACGGTCGCCGGCGTGCCCAACGGCGCGCTGCTGCGCTCGGCGGACCGCGGCAAGACCTTCCAGCGCACCGCGCTGCCCTTCCCGCTGGGCGGCAACGAAGGCGGCCGCGGCAACGGCGAGCGGCTGGCCGTGGACCCCAACGACGGCCGCGTGCTCTACCTGGCCAGCCGCACCACAGGGCTGTGGCGCAGCACCGACGCCGGCCGCAGCCTGCAGCGCGTCGACAGCTTCCCCGACGCCGCCTGGCAGCGCGACGCCAGCGACGGCCCGCGCCCCGGCTGGGGCGGCAGCGACGGCAAGGCGACGATCAACTTCGTGCTGTTCGACCCGGCCAGCGGCGCGCGCGGCCAGCCCAGCCGCACGGTCTACGCCGGCGTGTCCGTCGTCGGCCGGCCCGGCCTGTGGCGCAGCACGGACGCCGGCGCCAGCTGGCGGCCCGTGCCCGGCGCGCCCACGCAACACCGCCCCATGCGCGCCGCGCTGGCGGGCGACGGCCGGCTCTACCTGGCCTTCGCCAGCGAGCCCGGCCCCCACCGCATGACCGACGGCAGCGTCTGGCGGCTGGACCCGCGCACCGACACCTGGGCCGACATCACGCCCGCCCGCCCCGGCGCCACCGACCCCTTCGGCTACGCCACCGTGGCCGTTGACCCGGCGCACCCGCAGCGCCTGCTCGCCAGCACGGCCGGCCGCGGCGCGGGTGACCAGCTGTTCCGCAGCACCGACGCCGGCGCCACGTGGACCGAGCTGTTCAAGACCGCGAGCTTCGACGCGTCCGCCGCGCCCTACGTGGCCGACACCCACCTGCACTGGCTCTACGACGTCCGCATCAACCCCGCCAACCCCGACCACGCGCTGTTCACCACCGGCTACGGCGGCTGGGAGACGCTGAACCTGACGGACGCCGACCGTGGCCGCCCCACGCGCTGGCAGGTCATGTCCCGCGGCATAGAGGAAACCGTCGCGCTGGCGCTGCACAGCCCGACGCAGGGCGTGCCGCTGGTGACGGCCATCGGCGACTACTCGGGCTTCGTGCACACCGACCTGGACCAGCCCGCCGCCGGCAACCCCAAGCCGCCCTTCTTCGGCAACACGCACGACGTGACCGGCGCCGAGGCCGCGCCCGAGGTGATCGTGCGCATCGGCAACGCCCGCGACGGCGGCACGAAGAACCTGGGCTATTCGCTCGACGGCGGCGCCAGCTGGCGCGAACCCGCCACGGTGCCCGCCGGCAAGCTGCCCGGCGACGGCTTCATCGCCGTGTCCGCCGACGGCCGCGCCTGGGTCTGGACGCCCAAGGGCGGCACGCCCCACGTCACCCACGACCGCGGCGACACCTGGACGCCGGTGCAAGGCCTGCCGGCCGGCACCCGCGTCATCGCCGACCGCGTGAACCCGCAGCGCTTCCACGCGATGGCGCTGTTCGACGACCGCCTGTTCAGCAGCCGCGACGCCGGCCTCACGTTCACCGCCCGTCCGCTGGCGCTGCCGGACGGCCCCGTCACGCGCACCGCGCCGGGCAGCCACAACCAGAGCAAGCGCGGCGACGACCGCGGCGGCCAGGACCGGCTCTACGCCGAGCCCGGCCGCGAGGGCGTGCTGTGGCTGGCCGCGTTCCACGGCCTGTACCGTGCCGGCGACGGCGGCGCGTTCCAGCGCCTGCCCGGCGTCAGCGAGATCCACGCCTTCGGCCTCGGCCGCGCGGCGCCGCGCAGCAAGGCCCCGGCGCTGGTCCTCGCCGGCACCGTGGCCGGCCGCTACGGCCTGTTCCGCTCCACCGACTCAGCCACCAGCTGGCAGCGCATCAACGACGACGCGCACCAGTGGGGGCTGATCCTGCAGGTCAGCGGCGACCCCAAGGTGTTCGGCCGCGTCTACGTCGGCACGCACGGCCGCGGCGTGCTGTACGGCGACCCGGCCGTCAGGCCGTAGCCGCGAACGCGTCCCGCGTCAGGTTCTCGGGCGGCTCACCGCCAGCGCGGCAGGCCACGTCGTCCTCGATGCGGATGCCGCCGTAGCGCGACAGCCGCTCCACCGCCGCCCAGTCCACGTGGGCCGCCTGGGGCGACTCGCGCAGCCGGCGCAGCAGCGTGGGGATGAAGTACAGCCCCGGCTCGATGGTGACCACCATGCCGGCCTGCAGCGGCCGCGTCAGGCGCAGGTAGCGGTGGCCCTCGGGCTTGTCCGCCACGCCGCCTTCCTCGCTGGCCATGAAGCCGCCCACGTCGTGCACCTGCAGGCCCAGCAGGTGGCCGATGCCATGCGGGAAGAACGGCTTGGTGACGCCCTCGGCCACCATGGCCTCGTCGCTCATGCGCACGAGACCGGCCTCGCGCAGCACGCGGGCCACGCGGCGGTGCGTGCTGAGGTGGATGTCGCGGTAGTCCACGCCCTCGCGCACCTCGTCCACCAGCGCCAGCTGCTCGCGCTCCATCGCGGCCACCAGCGCGGCGAACTCGTCGTGGCCCGCGACATCTGCATTGACCCAGGTGCGCGTGATGTCGCTGGCATAGCCGTTGACCTGCGCGCCGGCGTCGATGAGGAAGCTGCGCGGCTCGGCCGGCGGGCGCTCGTCCTGGTACTGGTAGTGCAGCACCGCGGCGTGCTCGTTGAGACCGATGATGTTGGTGTACGGCAGGTCGCGGTCGGTGTGGCCGGTGGCGACAAGGTAGGCGCGGTGGATGCCGGCCTCGCTGTCGCCGCGCAGGAAGGCCGCTCGTGCGGCCACATGGCCCGGCACCGCCCGGCGCTGCGCGGCGCGCATCTGGGTCAGCTCGTACGGCGTCTTCACGCCGCGCGCCCAGTGCAGCAGGTTCAGCAGCAGCTCGGGGTTGTTGGGCACGAGGCCAGGCAGCCCCGCGTCCGCTTCGCCGATGACGGCCGTGCGCGGGGTGACGAGGTCGGCCAGCGCCTTCGCGGCATCCTCGGGCTCGCGGATGACGACCAGCTCGACCGCCTCCACCCACTCGCCGCTGGGCGCCTCGGGCGGTACATGCCAGTAGTCGTCGGGCTGGTAGTACACGACCCGCGGCTTGCGGCCCGGCCGCACGGCGATCCACGAATGCGGATGGTTCGTCAGCGGCAGCCAGTGCTTGAAGTGCGGGTTGGGCTGGAACAGGTAGGGCCGGTCGTCGAGGAAAGCGTACTTCTCGATGCCCGAGGCGATCAGCAGCGCGTCGTGCCCGGTGCGTGCCAGCGCGCTTTCGGCCTGGCGCTGCAGCGTGGCGAGGTGGTCCCGGTACAGGCTCATGGCCGCCGGCTCACTTGCGCACGTAAGTCAGCTTCTTGGTGCCGCCGTCGCAGCTGCCGATGACCTTGGCGTCGCCCACCTTGTCGTTGTCGACGGCAGCGATCTCGTAGCCCTTCACGCCCTTCTCGTCCAGCTTGGCCGCGATCTCGGCCTTCAGCTCGTCGCAGGGCTTGGGGGCGGCGTGGGCGGCGGAGGTCAGCAGGGCGGCGGTGGCGGCGATCAGCAGCAGGGCGGGTTGTGTCATGGCGGTGGCGCACAAGGCGGACAGGGCGGATGAAGCCGCCATTCTGCGCGACCGCGGCCGCTCAGGCGGCGTCCAGCATCTGGCTGAAGAACTTGTCGCCGTGAACGCGCGGCTTGTAGGCCGACACGGCCTTGGCGATGGCCGCGATGTGGTCGGGCGTGGTGCCGCAGCAGCCGCCGGCGATGTTCAGGAAGCCGGCCTGCGCGAACTCGCCCACCAGCCGCGCGGTGACGTCCGGCGTCTCGTCGAAGCCGGTGTCGCTCATCGGGTTGGGCAGGCCGGCATTGGGGTAGCAGCTGACCGCCACGTCACCCGCCACCTTGGCCAGCTCCTCGATGTAGGGCCGCATCAGCGTGGCGCCCAAGGCGCAGTTCAGGCCGATGGCGATGGGCCGCGCGTGGCGCACCGAGTGCCAGAAGGCGGTGACCGTCTGGCCCGACAGGATGCGGCCGGACGCGTCAGTCACGGTGCCCGAGATGATGACGGGCAGGCGCTCGCCGGTGTCTTCCATCAGCTGGTCCACCGCGAAGATGGCGGCCTTGGCGTTCAGCGTGTCGAAGATGGTCTCGATGAGGAACACGTCGGCGCCGCCCTCGAGCAGCCCCTTGGCCTGCTCGTAGTAGGCGTCGCGCAGCGTGTCGAAGTCGATGTTGCGGGCGCCGGGGTCGTTGACGTCAGGGCTGATGGACGCGGTGCGCGGCGTGGGGCCCAGCGCGCCGGCCACGTAGCGCGGCTTGTCGGGCGTCGAGTACTTGTCGCAGGCGGCGCGGGCGATCTGCGCGGCGACGACGTTCATCTCGTAGGCCAGCTCGGGCAGGTCGTAGTCTTCCTGCGCGACGGACGTGGCGCCGAAGGTGTTGGTCTCGATGAGGTCGGCGCCGGCGGCAAGGTACTGCTCGTGGATCTCGCGGATGACGTCGGGCCGCGTGAACAGCAGCAGCTCGTTGTTGCCCTTCAGGTCCTTGCCGTGGTCCTTGAAGCGCTCGCCGCGGTAGTCGGCCTCGCCGAGCTTGTAGCGCTGGATCATGGTGCCCATCGCGCCGTCCAGGACGGCGATGCGTTGCTGCAGCGTGGCGGGCAGGTCTTTGGCGCGGGTGTAGGCGATGGGCTTCATGCGCCGATTTTCGCAGCCTCGGCGATGGCCTGGCCCAGCTGGGTGCAAGAGGCGCTGCCGCCCAGGTCGCGCGTCTTCGGCGCGGCGGGGTCGGCCAGCACCGTCTCGATGGCCGCCATGACGGCGTCATGCGCGGCGCGGTGGCCGAGGAAGTCCAGCATCATGGCGCCGGCCCAGATCTGGCCGATGGGGTTGGCGATGCCCTTCCCGGCGATGTCCGGCGCCGAGCCATGCACCGGCTCGAACAGGCTGGGCCACTCGCGCGTCGGGTTCAGGTTGGCCGACGGCGCGATGGCGATGGTGCCGGTGCAGGCGGGGCCGAGGTCGGACAGGATGTCGCCGAATAGGTTGCTGGCCACCACCACGTCGAAGTGCTGCGGCCGCTGCACGAAGTGGGCACACAGGATGTCGATGTGGAACTTGTCGACGCCGACACCGGGGTACTGCGCGGCCATGGCCTCCACGCGCTCGTCCCAGTACGGCATCGTGATGGCGATGCCATTGCTCTTGGTGGCCGACGTCAGCCGGGCGCGCGGCCGCGAGGCGGCCAGCTCGAAGGCGAAGCGCAGCACGCGGTCCACGCCGACGCGGCTCATCACGGTCTCCTGCAGCACGATCTCGCGCTCGGTGCCGGGGTACATGCGCCCGCCGACCGAGGAGTACTCGCCCTCGGTGTTCTCGCGGACGATCCACATGTCGATGTCGCCCGGCTGGCGACCGGCCAGCGGCGAGCGCACGCCGGGCATCAGCCGCGCGGGGCGCAGGTTCACGTACTGGTCGAACTCGCGGCGGAACTGCAGCAGCGAGCCCCACAGGCTGACATGGTCGGGCACCGTCGCGGGCCAGCCGACGGCACCGTAGAAGATGGCGTCATGGCCGCCGATCTGGTCTTTCCAGTCGCTGGGCATCATCTGGCCGTGCTGCTCGTAGTAGCGGCAGTTGGCGAAGTCGAACTCCTCGAAGCGCAAAGGCAGGCCGAAGCGCTCGGCCACGGCACGCATCACGCGCAGCCCCTCGGGCATGGTTTCCTGGCCAATGCCGTCACCGGCCAATACTGCAATCCTCTGCATCACAAATCCTCGAAGAAAAACTCTGCCGCCTCGGCCAGCACCACGTCAGCGGCCTGCTCGGCGATGTAGTGGCCGCTGTCCACGGCGCGGCCACTGACGTTGTCGGCGGCGTCGCGCCACAGCGCGAGCGGGTCGAAGCAGCGGCCGACGACGCCGTCGGCGCCCCACAGCACGCGCAGCGGCGCGGTGACACGCCGGCCGGCGGCGCGGTCGGCGCGGTCGTGGTCCAGGTCGATGCCGGCACCGGCGCGGTAGTCGCCACAGATGCCGGCAGCGGAACCTGGGCGGGCAATGCAGCGCTCGTACTCGGCCCAGGCTTCGGGTTGGAAAAAGTCACCAGCGCGGCCCATACCCTCGCGCAGATAGGCCAGCGGGTCGGCCTCGATGAAGCGCTCAGGGCGCGGCGCCGGCTGGATCAGGAAGAACCAATGCCAGTAGCCACGCGCGAAGGCCTCGGTCGTGCCCTCGTACATGGCCAGCGTGGGCGCGATGTCCAGCAACATCAGCCGCGTGACGGCGGCGGGGTGGTCCAGCGCCAGCCGATGCGCCACGCGCGCGCCACGGTCGTGCGCCAGCACGGCAAAGCGCTCGTGGCCCAGCGAGCGCATCAGCGCCACGGCGTCCAGCGCCATCTCGCGCTTGGCGTACGCCGCGCTGCCCTCGCCGGCCGGCGGCCGGTCGCTGTCGCCGTAGCCGCGCAAGTCCATCAGCACGACGCGCCGCGTCTGCGCCAGCACCGGCGCGACGCGGTGCCACATGGCCATCGTCTGCGGATGGCCGTGCAACAGCAGCAGCGGCTCGCGCCCGGACGCCGTCGGGCCGCCCTGGCGGGCGAACAGCGCGACGCCGTCGCGCTGGAAGGTCAGGGGTTGGAAGCCGGTCCACATGCCGACGATTGTGGACCGCCACTGCGTATAAGCTTTTGTTATGCCCCACGCCGTTGGCAGCGCTTGCGCCCGCCCGGGCACGCCCAACAATCCGCTGGCCCGCACCCGCTTCCCGTCGCCATGAAGACCGCACCGTTCCTGCTTTCCGCCGCCCTCACCCTGCTGCCCGCCGCCGTGCTGGCCCAGGGCAAGCCGCTGATCTACTGCGCCGACGCCAGCCCCGAGGGCTTCGACCCCGGCCTGTGGGACAGCGCCAGCACCAACATCGTTGGCAGCCAGATGTTTGACGGGCTGCTGGGCTTCAAGCGGCCCACGACCGAGCTGACGCCCAAGCTGGCCACGAGCTGGGAGATCTCGCCCGACGCGAAGAGCTTCACCTTCAAGCTGCGCCCGGGCGTGAAGTTCCACAGCACGCCGTGGTTCAAGCCCACGCGTGACTTCAACGCCGACGACGTGATGTTCACGTTCTCGCGCTTCATCGACCCCAGCCACCCGTTCAACAAGGCCTTCCCGGCCAACTTCATCTACCCGCAGAACCTGGGCCTGGCCAAGCTCATCGCCGGCATCGACCGGGTGGACGACATGACGGTGCGCTTCCGGCTGAAGCAGCCCAACGTCACCTTCGTCGCCAACTTCGCGTTCGCCTTTGCCGGCATCCATTCCGCCGAGTACGCCGCGCAGCTGCTGAAGACCGGCAAGGCCAGCCAGATCAATGTGCAGCCGGTGGGCACCGGGCCGTTCATGTTCAAGAGCTATGCCAAGGACGACGTGCTGCGCATGACGGCCAACCCCGACTACTGGGGCGGCAAGCAGCCCACGCCGACGCTGGTGTTCAGCATCAGCCGCGAGCCCAATGTGCGCGTGCAGAAGATCGCCGCCGGCGAATGCCACGTGACGGCGGCGCTGCGCGATGTGGACATCGCCTCGCTCAGCGGCAACCCCAACGTCAGCATCGAGAAGATCCAGGCGCTGAACATCTCCTATCTGAGCTTCAACCTGAAGAAGCCGCCCACCGACCGCCGTGAGGTCCGCGAAGCGCTGGACATCGCCATCGACCGCGACGCGATCTTCAAGGCGCTGTTCCCGCGCGGCGACGCGATGCAGGCCGTCAGCGCCTTTCCGCCCGCCATCCCCGGCTACAACAAGAAGCTGAAGAACGAGTTCGACCCCGCCAAGGCCAAGGCGCTGCTGGCCAAGGCCGGTTACCCCAACGGCTTCGAGATCGACCTGTGGGCCCTGCCCGTGCAACGGCCCACCAACCCCAACGGCCAGCTGATGGCCCAGCTCATCCAGCAGGACTGGGCCAAGATCGGCGTCAAGGCCAGCATCAAGACCTATGAGTGGGGTGAGTACCTCAAGCGCGCCAACAACGGCGAGCACAACGTCTACATGAGCGGCTGGAGCGGCGAGACCGGCGATGCCGACGACTTCCTGACGCCCAACCTCAGCTGTGCAACCAGCAAGGGCGGCATCAAGTTCTGCAACGCCGAGTTCGACAAGCTCATCGACGACGCCCGCGCCACGCCCGACGCCGCCAAGCGCCATGCGATGTACGAGAAGGCGCAGGAGATCTTCAAGCGCGAACGGCCGTGGATCACGATGGCGCACTCCACCGTCTACATCCCGATCCGCAAGGACGTGGTGGGCTTCAAGATGGCGCCGAACGGCTCCGTCGACTTCGAAGGCGTTTACCGGAAATGAGCACCGTGGCCGTAGTGCCTTCACGGGCCGAGCGCCGGGCCGTCCCAAGCCGGCCCTCACGGCTGGCGGCCGGGCTCCTGGCCCGGCAGTCGGCCGGCCCCCTCGGGGGGCGGACCAGCGTTTGCGCTGGGCCGGGGGCACCATGAGGCTCCGACATATCGAGGTCTTCCACGCCATCATGCAGGCCGGCACCATCAGCGGTGCCGCGCAGCTGCTGCACATCTCGCAGCCGGCCGTCACCAAGGTGCTGCAGCACTGCGAGCTGCAGCTGGGCATGGCGCTGTTCGACCGCGTGCGCGGCAAGCTCTACCCAACGCCCGAGGCGCAGCGGTTGTTCGTCGAGATCGACAAGCTCAACCGCGACCTCGTCGGCATCCGCCGCCTGGCCGCCAACCTGAAGAGCGGCGAGACCGAGCAGGTGCGGCTGGTGGCCACGCCGGCGCTGGCCACCGCCATCGTGCCGGCCGCGATGACACCCTGGTGCAAGGCCTTCCCGCAGGCCAACTGTTCGCTGGCCACGCACCACACGCGCGAGATCGTGTCGGCGCTGCTGCTGGGCGAGGCCGACCTGGCGCTGTCGCTGCAGGACCCGCGCCACCCTGGGATCAAGGCCGAGGTCATCGCCAGCGGCGCGATGGTGGCGCTGTGCCCGCTGGCCAGCCCCGAGGCGCGTGGCGACGGCCCGCTGGACCTGGCCGACATCCGCACCGAGATCGTTGGCCTGCACAGCGACGACCCGCTCGCCAGCCTGCTGCACCACGCCGGCGAGGCGCTGGGCCAGACGCTGGCCAGCCGCATCACCGTGCAGACCTACCAGCTCGCCCGCGCGCTGGTGGAGGCCGGCGTGGGCATGACGCTGGTGGACCCGTTCACCGCCGCGAGCGCCGACACCACCAAGGTCCGCGTGCGCGCGCTGGCGCCGCAGGTCAGCGTCCACCTCTACCTGCTCAGCGCCGCCAGCGCGCCGCTGGGCCAGGCCTCGCGCCGGCTGGTGAAGTTCATCACCGCGGCCGCCCACGAACACCTCGCCCGCCTGCCCTGATGGCCGACACCGTCCGCATCGAAGACATCGCCAGCCACCCGCACTTCCGCCGGCTGGACACGCTACGCCACGGCATCGCCGTGGACCTGCGCTACGCCACGGCCGACAACTTCGTCGGCCACCCCGTCTACGCCGGCATCGACTGCCACTGGCTACGCCGCGAGGCCGCCGACGCGCTGGAGCATGCCGCCGCGTGGCTGCACGCGCGCCGCCCCGGCTGGCGGCTGCTGGTGCTGGACGCGCTGCGCCCGCAGCGTGTGCAGCAGCGCCTGTGGGACGAGCTGCAGGGCACGCCGCTGACGATGTACCTGGCCCCGCCCGAGCGCGGCTCCATCCACAGCTTCGGCATGGCCGTAGACCTGACGCTGCTGGACCCGCAGGGCCGCGAGGTCGACATGGGGTCGGGCTTCGACGAGATGACGCTCACCTCCCACCCCGACCACGAAGCCGAGCACCTGGCGCTGGGGCTGCTGACCGCCCAGCAGCTCGTCGAGCGCGGCTGGCTGCGCGCCGCGATGCGCGAGGCCGGCTTCCACGGCATCGCCACCGAGTGGTGGCATTTCGACTACGGCGACCGCGTGGCGGTCAGGCGCGACCTGCCACGGGTGCTGTGAGCAGCGGCTTCTGCATGAAGACGCTGAGCGGGTCGTCCGCATAGCCGCCGAACGGGCCGCAGCGCTCGAAGCCACAGGCGGCGTACAGGCCCAGCGCCTCGGGCTGGTAGGGGCCCGTCTCCAGCGTGACGACGCGGCAGCCCCGGGTCGCGGCCTCGGCCTCCAGCAGCGCCAGCAGGCGGCGCGCCAGGCCGTGGCCACGGGCCCGCGGGCTGACGAACATGCGCTTGAGCTCGCCGAACTCGGCCCCCAGCACGATGGCGCCGCAGCCCACCGCCAGCCCGCCAGCATCGCGCGCGACCGCGAAAACCACGTGCGGCTGCTTCAGCGAAGCCAGGTCCAGCGCATGCCGGCTCTCGGGCGGGTACAGCGAGTCCTGATAGGCGTCCAGCTCGGTGATGAGGGCGATGACGTCGGGCTGGTCGGGCGATTCGAGGGCGATGTGCATGGAGTGACTATGCCTTGTGCTGCCGCGCCAGCCGGGCCGCCCACGCGGCCACCTGCGAGCGCAGTTCGGGCGGCTCCAGCGCCCGGGCCTCGGGCGCCAGCGACAGCACCAGCCGCGCCGCCTGGGCCACGCTCTCGATGGGCAGCCGCACGCGCGCCAGCCCCTGCGCGTCCACCGCGGCGGCGGCCACGGCCTGCGCCGCGTAGCGGCCCTGCTCGGCCAGCCGGCGCCGGCCTTCGGCGGTGAGCTGCAGCGTCGCCACGGCCGGCCGCAGTTCGCGCTCGAAGCGCTGCAGCGAGGCCTGCCACCACGTCGCCAGCTCGAAGTCGTCGGGCCGCTCGAAGGTCTCGCCACCCACGGCCAGCGACTGCACGTTGGCGACCTTCAGCGTCATCGTGCGCGCGCCCGACCTGACGACGGCATACCAGGCGCCGCCCTTCAGCACCAACCCCAGCGGCTGCGCGCGCCAGCGGCGCTCGCCCTTCCAGCTCAGGTAGACCAACTCGACGACGCGGCATTCCAGCACCGCCTGCGCCAGCGCCGGCAGGTGGGCGGCCGGCTCGCCGCCCTGGTACCAGTCCAGCGGGTCCACATGCAGCCGCGCCTGCAGCCGGCCGGCCAGCGCGGCCGTGTCGCCCGGCAGCGCCGACTGCAGCTTCACGCGCAGCCGCTGCGACGCGCTGCCCAGCCCCAGCTCGCTGGCCGCACCCGGCAGGCCCAGCAGCGGCAGCGCCTGCGCCTCGTCGCCCAGCAGGCCGTTGAGCCGCGTCGCGAATGCCCCCTCGCGCAGCCGGAAGCCGCCGCCCCGGCCGCGCTCGGCATAGACCGGCACGCCGGCGGCCGACAGCTCGTCGATGTCGCGCAGGATGGTGCGCACCGACACCTCGAACTCGCGCGCCAGCGCCGGCGCCGTGACCTGCGGCCGCAGCTGCAGCAGGATCAGGATGGACAGCAGGCGGCTCGCTCGCATGGCGCCAGTGTGCCCAGAAAAACCTGACGCCGCCTGTCAGCTTTGAGGTCGCAGCATGGGGGCTTCAACGTTCCGGGGCTACCCATGACCACGACTTCCGACCTCCACCGCCGCCAACTGCTGCAGGCCGCCGCCGCGCTGGGCCTGGCCGGCGCCACCGCCGCCGAAGCCGCCGAACCGCAGCCCGGGCCGGCCATGACGGGCGCGCTGCCCGCCGCACGCACGCCCGGCAGGCCCGGCGACTTCGACTTCCTGACCGGCCGCTGGAAGATCGTCAACCACCGCCGCCGCGACGGGCGCTGGGACGTCTTCGATGGCGAAGCCACCGTGCACGGCCTGCTCGCCGGCATCTGCAGCGTGGAGGAACTGCGCATCCCGGCGCGCCAGTTCAGCGGCATGGGCCTGCGGCTGCTGGACGTGAAGCAGGCGCAGTGGCGCGACTTCTGGGTCAACGGCGCCGCCGGCGAGCTGGGTGCGCAAGGCCTGATGGGCAGCTTCGAGGGCGGCGCCGGCGTCTTCGAGGAGGCGTCCGACGACAACGGCAATCCGTTGCTCTACCGCAGCGTGTGGGACCGCATCACGCCCAACGGCTGCCGCTGGCAGCAGGGCGTGTCGCGCGATGGCGGCAAGACCTGGGCGCTGGACTGGTCGATGGACTGGACCCGCGTGGGCTAACGCGGCGGCTGCTCGTCGGCGAGCCGCTTCAGCACCGGCTCGATGCCCGCACCCATGCTGATCTGCGGGTTGGAGTAGCCGTCCTTCTTGCCGGCGGCCCTCTCGCGCTGGTCGATGACGAGGCGCGCGGCGGCATGCGCCTCGGTGAAGGACCGGGTCTTGCGCAGTTCTTCGTCGTACATCGCGCGGCCGAAGAAGGTCAGCTCGGAGCGCTTGCCGCAGCCGTAGGACGTGTGCTCGGCGTCGGCCGCCGTCATCACCAGCGTGCCGTCGCCGGCCAGCGGCGCAATCCAGCTGCCCGAGTAGCAGGCCGACACCGAGATCACGCGCCAGCGCACGCCGGCCTCGTCCAGCCAGCGCTTGAGCAGTTCGGGCGTCATCTCCTCGGTCTTCAGCGGCCAGGTGTCGGTGGCGAGCCTGCCGTCGGCGCCGCCGTGGGACGTGAGGTGCAGGAACAGCACGTCGCGGTCGCGGTCCATCACGGCGGCCAGGCGGGCGATGGTGGCGCGCAGATTGGCCGGCGTACCCCAGGGCAGCGTGTCGCTGGTGGCGCGGTTGGCCACCAGCTCCACCAGCCGGCCCTCGGCGCCGAAGCGCTCGCGCATCGTCTTCGCCACCACGGCGCTCTCGCGCATGAAGACGTCTTCCGACGCGTTGGGCGCGTAGGTCGCCGCGTAGAGGTTGACGCGCCCCGGCTGCGGCGGCCGCACCGCCCGCAACGCGTCGTCCAGCAGGCGGGCCTGCCGGGCGATGCTGTCGTCGGTCAACGGCAGGCCGGTCTCGGGTTCGGCATCCGCCCCGGCCTCGGCGCTGGCGGCGGGCGGCGTCCACCAGAACACCGGCGGTGCCAGCCAGCCGTTCAGCAGCAGCGGCACCGGCACCAGCAGCACCGCGGCCGCACGCGCCAGCGCCGAACCGGCGGCCCGCCACAGCAACACGAGCTGGGCCAGGCCCATCCAGCACAACGGCAGCAGCCAGACGGTCATCTGCAGGCCCAGCGCCCAGCTGTCGAACGGCCCCATGACGGCCTGCAGGGCCACGATCAAGCCGATGCTGATGGGCAGCATCACCAGCCCGGCGCTGGCCCCCAGCGCGAACAGCGTCGCCGCCGCGGCGACGGTGCCGGAGCGGGCCACCACCCAGCACAGCCAGGCGTTGACGGCGATGCCCGCCCAACCCGCCAGGAAGCCCCGCCACACCAGCACCGGCGCGCCGTCCATCAGCGCCCGCTGGGCGCCGAAGTGCAGCAGATAGCTGGCGACAACCAGCACCGCCACCGTCGCCGGCCCTGCCGGCTGCGACGGCCAGCGCGGCGCACGGCATGCCAGCACCCGTGCGCCGTCACCCCACCAGGCCCGGACCGCGCCGCCCGCCGCGGCCATCACATCGCGCACATCGGGCGGCGCCCGCGGCGGCGCGGGCGGGAGCGGCAACCCCGGCACGGCGGCCGGCAACAGGGGTTCGTCAGACATGCCCGCACTATGCGGCCATTGGCCTGGACGGCCGGGTGGCAAGAATCACGGCGCCGCCACGGGCCGCGGCTCAGCCCACGCTGGCAAAGCGCGGCCGCTCGACGCCGTCGACCACCACCGTGCCGGTGAACATCGCGTACGGCCGCACCCACCAGCCGCTGTCGTTGTACAGCGGCCGGTAGACCACGACGGCCTCCAGCGTCTCGCTGTGGCGGGCGGTGGCCAGCACCTCGTACTCGCCGCCCTTGTAGTGGCGGTAGCGGCCGGGGGCGATGGCGGGCAGTGGGGGCAGGTCGGCTTCACTCATGCGCGCATTGGACCAGCCCTTCGCGCACACAATGCCGCGCAAGCCCGCCCGCATCGCGCGCGCAAGCCTGCGGGGGCCCCCTCTTCACGACCGCCCGCGAACGCCATGAACCCGTCCCGCCGCCAACTACTGCACTTCGGCGCCGCCGCACCGGGCCTGCTGGCCGCGGCCGGCGCGGCCAGCGCCACCCCTGCCCCACGGCTGGCGCGCCGCCTGCGCCCGGGCGACACGATCGGCCTCGTCAGCCCCGCCAACGCGACCTTCGAGCGCGAGCCGCTGAGGATGGCCATCGAGTCGCTGCAGGCGCTGGGCTTTCAGGTCAAGCCGGGCCAGCACGTGGCGGCAAGGCGCGGGCCGTTCGCCGGCACCGATGCGCAGCGCGCCGCCGACGTCAACGCGATGTTCGCGGACGACACCGTCGCCGGCGTCCTGGCGCTGACCGGCGGCTCGGGCTGCAACCGCATCGTCGACCGGCTGGACTACGACCTCATCGCCGCCAAGCCGAAGTTCTTCGGCGGCTTCAGCGACCTGACCTGCCTCGTCAACGCCATCCACCGCCGCACCGGCCTCGTCACCTTCCACAGCCCCGTGGCCGGTTCGGAATGGAACGACTACTCGGTGCAGAACTTCAAGGCGGTGGCGATGAACGCCGAGGCGGCCCTGCTGCGCAACCCGGTCGTCAAGCCCAGCGACGACCTGGTCGCGCGCGAAGAGCGCATCACCACGCTGCGCCCGGGCACGGCGCGCGGCCCCCTGGTGGGCGGCAACCTCACGGTGCTGGCCTCGCTGGCCGGCACGCCCTACTTCCCGGACTGCCGCGGCGCAATCCTGTTCCTGGAAGACATCAACGAGTACATCTACCGCATCGACCGCTGCCTCTCCACGCTGCGGCTGGCCGGGGCACTCGCGTCGCTGACGGGCGTCGTGCTGGGCCGCTTCACGAAGTGCGAGCCGGGTGACGGCTATGGCAGCCTGACGCTGGACGAGGTGTTCGACGACTACTTTCTGCCGCTGAACATTCCCGTCTACCGCGGCGCGGCCATCGGGCACATCAAGCGCAAGCTGACGGTGCCGGTGGGCGCACCGGCCGAGCTGGACGCCGTGGCCGGCACACTGCGGCTGCTGCAGCCCGCCGTCACCTGACGCAGGCCGACGCCGGCAGGCCGTAGGGCCGCAGCAGCTCCGCCGTGCGGCCGGTGCGGCACAGCTCGCCCAGCGTGCGGGCGAAGGCCTGGGCCTGCGCCACATCGACGTTCAGCCGGCTGAGCCCGAACGCGTAGCCGAACACCTTCACCTGCCCGGCCGGCTGCAGGTTGTTCAGCCCGTCCTCGCGGATCAGCAGCTGCGCCACGGCCTCGTTCGCCAGCGCCGCGCCGTCTTCGCCGTAGCGGCCGGCGGCCAGCTTGCGCATGACGGTGCGGTTGTCGGGCTCGATTTCACTGCGCACGCGCGGCACGCCCTCGATCAGCGCCTCCAGCGTCAGCGCCGTGACCGACGGCCCGTAGGCACCGATGATGCGGCCGGCCAGCACCTGCGGGTCGCCGCTGTACTGCAGACCGTTGCCGGCGCGGGCGAACAGCATGTAGCGCCCCTCCACCACCGGTGGCGACACGTGGAAGTACTGGCGACGCTCCGGCGAATCCACGACGGTGAAGATGCCGTCCACCTCGCCGCGCTGCGCCATGCCCAGCGCACGCCGCCAAGGCAGCACCTCGATCTCGCACCGCCAGGCCAGCCGGGCGCAGGCTGCCTGCAGCACGTCCACCATGGGCCCCACGGCCCGCCCCTCGACCGCCGAGGTGTAGGGCAGGAACTGCTCGGTGACGAACCGCAGGTCACGGGCCTGTGCCGGCCACGCCCACAGCGCCGCCAGCAGCGCGAACGTCGGTGCTTTCATCATCTGCGCCGCTCCCTGGTGAGAGCACCGAGGATAGGCCGATCCGGCCGGCCTGCCCACCGTGGCGGGCGCCGGCCCGCGCGCCGCTCAGCGCTGCTCCGCGACCCAGCCCGCCAGCGCATCCAGCACCGGCCGCCCCCTGGCAGCGGCCTCGGGGTGGTTCAGCAGCGCAACGAACACCCACGGCCTGCCAAGGGCATCCGGCACGAAGCCGGCCAGGCCCACCGCGTCGCGCAGCGTGCCGGTCTTGAGCCGCGCTCGGGCCATGGCCGGGCCGTCCTTGAGCCGGCGCGACATCGTGCCGTCCACGCCAGCGATGGGCAGCGTGCCCAGCAGCTCGGGCGCCTGTGCGCCGCGCTGGCCCGCGCGCAACACGTCGGCCAGCTGTGCGGGGCTGATGCGTTCGGTGCGCGACAGGCCCGAGCCGTTGTCCAGCACCAGCCCGCGGTCGTCGAGCTGGTGCGCGTTGAACCAGGCGCGCACGGCGCGGTCGGCAGCGGCCAGCGTCGGCTCGCCGGGCGACGCAGCCTGCGCGCCGAGCTGCAGGTAGACCAGCCGGCTCAGCGCGTTGTCGCTGCTCTTCATGACGCCACGCAGCACCTCGGCCAGCGGGCGGCCGCGGTGCGTGGCCAGCACGACGGCGCCGGCCGGCGCGGCCGCCTCCACGTCGCCCGGCCCGAGCGTGCCGCCCAGCTCGGCCCACAGCTGGCGCACGGCGCGCACGGTCAGCCACTGGCGATCCACCAGCTGCAGCGCGACGCGCTGCTGGCAGCCGGCGGGGAAGCCGCCCTGCAGCGCCAGCTGCCAGCCGTCGCCCGCGGGCTGCACGACGGCGGGCTGCCAGACCTCGTCCCAGTCCTTGCACAACCGCGGCGACGGCCGCATCGCGCTCGCGTCCAGGCCCAACCCGGGCAGCGCGGGCAGGCTGCGCGCGCGGGCGCCGTCGGGCGTGGCCTGCAGCTCCAGCGTCAGCAGGCTGCCGTTGAAGTGCAGCGCGTCGGGGATGACGTTGTAGGGGAACTCGGGCGCGTCGTCGAACGGCGGCAGGCCGACGTCCAGCCGCGCCGGGTGGAACAGCGTGCGGTCGATGACCAGGCCGCCGCGGATGTCACGCACGCCGCTCTCGCGCAGCTGGCGCAGCAGCCACCACAGCGCGGGCCAGTCGAGGTCAGGGTCGGCGCCGCCGCGCAGGATCAGCGGACCGGGGATGACGCCGTCGACCGGCGCCGTCGCGGCCAGCAGCTCGGTGCGGCCGCGGTGGTTGATGCCCAGGCGCTCCAGCGCGACGGTGGCCGTGACCAGCTTCATCGTCGAGCCGGGCGACATCGCGTCGTCGGCCCGGCGGCTGACGGCGGGCCGCGAGCCGTCCAGCGGCTGCAGCACATAGCCCAGGCTGTCGGCGGGCAGGCCGGCCTTGGCGAGCGCGGCCTGCACGGGGTCGGGCACGGGTGTCGTCGTCGCGCAGCCGGCCAGCAGCAGCGCGGCCGCACACAGCCAGGCCCGCGTCACAGCACCCCCAGCCGGCGTGCGACGACGCGGGCCAGCGCCACGTCTTCCAGGCCGATGCCCACGCTCTTGTAGACGGCGATGTCCCGCGGCCCGCGCAGGCGGGGGCTGGCCAGCAGCTCGCCCAGCTCCGTCCAGCGCGCGGGCGGGCAGTTGACGAGGTCGCCCGCCTCCAGCTCGGCGGCGGTGCGCCATTCGACGGCGATGAGTGCGGCGCGCGCCAGCAGCGTGTCGTCCAGCTCACGGGCCGTACGGGTGCTGGAGCCGACCGCCGCGACAAAGGCGCCGGGCTTGACGAGGCCGCCGTCGAACAGCGGCGTGGCCGAGCGCGTGGCGGTCACGATCACATCGGCTTCGGCGGCGGCCGTGGCGGCGTCGACCGACTCGCCGCCCAGCTCGGCCGCGAAGGCCTCGGCGCCCGAGCGCGCGCAGACCAGCACGCGCTCGAAGCCCCGCACCCGCACCAGCGCCTCGGCATGCGCGCGCGCCTGGATGCCGGCGCCGAAGACGGCCAGCGTCTTCGCGTCGGGCAACGCGAGCAGGTCGGTGGCGACGGCCGTGGCCGCGGCCGTGCGCAGCCGCGTGAACTCGTTGGCCTCCAGCGTCGCCAGCGCTGCGCCGGTGGCGGCCGAGAACAGGCTGACGAGGAAGTGGTAGCGGCCGTTACGCGACGAGTAGACCTTGGTGCCCAGCACGGCCGGCAGGTCGCCGTCGGCATCGAGGATGGCGCCCATCGCGCTGATCGCGAGCGCGTGGCCATCCTGCGTGGCCGTGGCGCGGTGGCGGGCCAGCACCTGGGCGCGGCCGCGGCCATGCTGCAGGAAGGCCTCGCGCAGCGCCAGGCGGGCGGTGTCGGCGTCCAGCACGGTGGCGACCTGCGCTTCGGTGATGAGTTGCATGGCGGGCAATCGACGAACAGGAAAAAGGCCCCGGGCGGGGCCTTGCGAGAGGGGCCGGGCCAGCTTACTCCATGGTCCAGCGCGCGGAGATGCCCACGGTGCGGCCGCGCGGGTCGGCCACGCGCGGGTCCCAGCCGGTGCCGGCGGCGCTGTCGACGTTGTGCCAGGTGAACGGCGGCTGGATGTCGCCGATGTTGATCAGCGAGCCGGTCAGCGTGAGGCCCTTGATGCCGGTGTAGCTGCCCACGAGGTTGAACGTGCTGTAGGACGACACGCGGCGCGTGTACGGCTGGGCTGTCGTGTAGTTGGCGCCGCCGGCGGCCGTGGGGCCGCGGTTCTGGTCTTCGTAGCCGTCGCGGTAGTTGCCGGACAGGGTCACGTTCCACAGGTCCGTGCGGTAGCCCAGGCTGAGGTTGAGCTTCAGCGGCACATACAGCGTGGTGTTGCTCCACTTGCCGACGTACTCGATGAACGGCGCGTTGTCGCGCGTCTGCTCCTTGTTGCTGAGCATGCGCGTGCCGGTCAGCGAGGCGGTCATGCGGCCCTGCAGCGCGTCGAACTGGTAGTTGGCACCGAAGTCCACGCCCTTGGTCTTGCTGCCGGCGGAGTTCACCCAGCCGGCCTGCAGGTACTGCACGACGTTGGTGGCCGGATCGCGAACGAAGTTGTCCTTGTAGACGTCGTAGTTCGAGATCATCTCGGTGGTGCTGAGCTGGCGGATGCGGTCCGATAGCGTGACCTGCCAGTAGTCGGCATAGGCCTGGAAGTTCGCATTCGGCGCGAACACGAGGCCGGCGCTGGCCTGGCGCGAGGTCTCGGGTTCCAGCGCCGGGTTGCCGCCGGCGCGGTAGGGCAGGCTCAGGCGTGCGCACTGCGTGGGGTCGGTGGGGTTGGCCTGATCGGCGCACAGCACCGGGTCACGGAACTGGCCCGTCAGCTGCGACTCGACGACGCCCTGGCGCACCTGCTGCGGCGTCGGCGCGCGGAAGCCCGTGCTGGCGGAAGCACGCACCAGCAGCGTGTCCAGCGGCTGGTACTTGAGGCCGATCTTGGGGTTGGTGGTGCCGCCGATGACCTGGTACTTGTCGTAGCGGGCCTGCAGCGTCACTTCCAGGTCCTTGATCGGGCGGGCCACCAACTCGCCGAACACGGCGCCGATCTTGCGCGACAGCGACGGCGACGACGTGTTGCCCGGGCAGCCGTAGGTCAGCGTCTTGTTGTCGTAGGTGGCCAGCGTCGTCGCGGTGATGCTGTCCACGCACATGAAGCCGGTGGCGCCCGAGAACTCGTAGGTCTCCTGCCGCGCGCTGGCGCCCAGCGCGAACTCCAGCGGGCCGGCCAGCCAGTTGCCCAACGGCCCGGAGATCGTCGCGTCGACCGTCTTGACGCTGGTCTTGCCGTCGTAGATCTTGCCGCGCATCTGCATGTCCTCGAAGGCCTGCTGCACGTCGGCCGTCTGCGTCTTGCCCGGCATGATGAACGGGTTGTACTTGCCGCTGGCCAGCAGATCGACGAGCTTCTTCGTGTTGGGGAAGCCGTTGATCAGCGTGGCCGAGCTCTTGGACTCGCCGTAGCCGGCGCCCACCGAGTAGTCCAGGCCCCAAATCGTGCCGTCGAGCGCCGTCTGCACGCGCAGGTTGTCGGTCTCGTTCTCGCGGATGCGCAGGCCCAGGTCGTTCAGGAAGTTGACGCGGTAGGCGATGGGCTTGGTGGGGTCGAACTGGGCGGCGTTCACGAGCGCGCGCATGTTCAGGTAGTAAGGGCTGGTGGTCTGCAGCAGCGTGTTGGACGTGGCCGTCACGCCGTTGACGGTGGCCGTCGTGTTGCCGGCGCTGATCTGGATGGGCGAGTACTCGCCGCGGTTCTTGACGGTGGAGGCCATGACCTCGACCGAGGCCTGGTGCGCGTCGTTGATCTTGAACGTGCCACGCATCAGCCCGTTCACCGACTCCTGCGGCGACTTCAGCATGTAGTTGCGGCCGTAGTCGCGCGCGCAGCGGTAGCGGGAGTTGGCCTGCGTGTAGCCGAACAGGTCCCAGATCTGGATGTTGGGCGCCAGCGGGATCTGGTTGGGAATGGCCTCGCACTGGCCCTGGATGGCCAGCAGGTTCAGGTTGGTGTAGCGCGTCGCATCGCCCGTACCCACCGTCGTGCCGGCGGACGTGAGCGCCGTGTTGGCCTGGTTGATGATGTTGGCGTGGATGGCGCTGGAGGTGTCGGGCGTCAGCAGCCGGTCGGGCTGGTAGCCGGTGGCCCAGGGGCGCTCGGTGCCGCGCAGGATGTGGTTGTTGTCGACCGTCAGCGTGGCCATCACGTTGAAGCGGTCGGTGGCCAGGTTGCCCCAGCCCACCGAGCCCGACAGCCGCGCCGTCTGACCGCCGCCCAAGGCCTCCGGCATGAAAAAGCTGCCGCTCAGCGACGCGCCCTGGTAGCTGGTCTTGGTGATGAAGTTGATGACGCCGGCGATGGCGTCGGTGCCGTAGATGGCCGAGGCGCCGTCCTTCAGCGTCTCGACGCGCTCGATGGCGTCCATCGGGATGGTGTTCAGGTCCACCGCGCCGCCGCTCATGCCGTGCGTGGACACGCGGCGGCCGTTCAGCAGCACCAGCGTGCCGGTGGGGCCCAGGCCGCGCAGGTTGGCGAAGTTGGCGCCGCCGAAGGTCTTCTCGCCGTCGCCGCCGAACACGGCGTTGTTGGTGACCTGGTTGATGCTGCCGGCGTTGGCGGTCAGGTTGTCGACGATCTGGTCCACGCTGGTCAGGCCGAGCTGGCGGATCTGCGTGGCGGTGATGACCTCGATGGGCATGGACTTCTCGTCCGCCAGGCGCTTGATGCTGGAGCCGGTGATGGTGACCTTCTGCAGTTGCTGCTTGGCCGGTGCATCGGCACCAGTTTGGGCCGACAAGGCACCACTGAGGCACAGCAGCGCGGCGGCGCAGGCAATTCGGGTGGGTTTCATCGTTGTTCCTGTGAAGAAATTCGCTGTCGTCATGATTGCCGTAGCGGGGCCACGGCCACCAGAGGGCCGTGCCCGGGTCGTGGCTTCCTGGCAATCACGGTTTGGGCGCGAGGCATAACCTGCGCGAATGGACGGGGCCGCCACGCCCCGTTCCGGCGTCAGCCGCCGGCCTTCAGCAGGGCATGCACGGCCGCGCCGAGCGCCGGCAGCCGCCATGTCGTCGCAGCCTGCGGATGGGGTGCGTAGCGCGAGCCCAGGCTGGTGGTCACGGCGATCAGGTAGTGCAGCCCGCCGTCGTGCACGATGCCGGCATCGCTGGCGTAATTCTGCGTGTTGCCGGTCTTGTGCGCGAAGTGTGTCGGGATGCCCGGCACCCAGCCGGGCAGCGCGCGCAGCGACTCGCTGGACAGGATCTCGTGGCGCTGCTGCGCATCCAGCGCGCGGCGCAGCACGGCGCGGCTGGCGGGGCTGACGAGCGGCGGCTGCGCGGGCGCATCGGCGTCCAGCCGCCACGTCAGCCGCAGCGCGTCCCAGGCCGTCATCTGGATCTGGCCCACGCCCGCTCCGGCGCCGTTGCCCCAGCCGCCGTCGGGCTGCGTGTTGGCGATCATCAGCCCCGGCAGGCCGTGGGCCGCGAACACGTCGTGCAGCTCGTTGTGCACCTCGCGGCCGCCCTCGCGACGGATGGCGCCGCGGTCATGCAGGTGCGCCACCAGCGCCGAGGTGGCCTCGTTGCTGCTGACGGTGATCATGTCGAACAACCAGTCCGCCACCGCGCGGGTGCTGCCGGCGCAAGGAAGCGCCGGGCCGCCCCAAGCTTCCTTGACCCCCTCGGGGGGCGGACAGGGCACAGCCCTGTCCTGGGGGCTCCGGTACGCCAGGGGCAGCGCCCAGTCGCTGCGGCCCTGGTCGACGAGGCGGGCCACGCCGACCGCCACCATCATCTTCAGCAGCGACGCCGGGTAGGGCGCGACAAAGCGCGGGCCCTGGCCGAACCACGGCGGGAACGCGATGCGCGACCAGTCCGCACCGGGCTGCCACGCGAAGGAGTCGCCGGCCGCGTTGCGCACATCGGCCTGGAAGGCGATGTTGTGGACGGCGCCGGAGTCGCCGTCAAAGCGTGCCACCAGCCCCTGCGGATGCTCGCGCGAGAACAGCACGTTGGCAGCCACCGGCGCGGCGCCGCCGAACACGGCGACGGCCAGGTCGATGCTGGGCATGACGCCCAGCGGCGCCCCGCCCTGCAGCGCATCGGCGGTCTGCTCGAAGCGCTGCGCCTGCACGGCGGCGCGCAGCGCCTGGGCGAGGTCCTCGGCGGTCACCGCGACAGGCCGTCCAGCGGCAGCGGGCTGGCGCGGCCCGACACCAGCTCGGCCACGATGTCCGCCGTCGCGAACGAGAACGTGAAGCCCAGCGCGCCATGGCCTACGTTGAGCCACAAGCCGGGCACGCCGCTGGCGCCCACGATGGGCGCGCCGCTGGGCGTGGCCGGGCGCAGGCCGGCCCAGGGCGTGGCGCGGTCGTAGTCGGCCGCGTGCGGGAAGGTGGCGCGCACCGAACGCTGCAGCGACGCGAGCCGGCGCGGGTCCAGCGTCAGGTCGTCGCCGACGAGGTCCACCATGGCCGCCACGCGCAGGTCGGTGCCGATGCGGGCGTAGAGGATCTTCTTCTCGAAGTCGGTCACGCTGACCTCCGGCGCACGGTGGCCCGGCCCGATGGGCGCCGTGAGGCTGTAGCCCTTCAGCGGGTACAGCGGCAGCGGCACGCCCACGGTGGCGGCCAGCGCGCGGCTGTGCAGGCCCGCGGCCAGCACGACGGCGTCGGCCGTCACATCGCCGGCCGTCGTGCGAACGCCGAATACGACGCCGGCCCGGTCGGTGAGAAAGCTGTCGACCCGCGCGCCCAGCCGGCCGCGGAAGTGTTCGTGCGCGGCCAGCCGCTCATGCAGCGCGCCGCAGAAGGCGTGGCAGTCGGCCACCGCCTCGCCGGGCGTGAAGATGCCGCCGGCCAGCGTGGCCTCGGTGTCAGCGAGCGCCGGCTCCAGCGCCACGCAGTCGTCGTGCGACAGCGCCTGCTCCACACCGCCGCTCGCGCGCGCCGCGACGCGGGCGAACTCGGCGGGCTGCCGGTAGACCACCAGCTTGCCCGGCGCGCGCAGCGCGATCACGTCGCCCAGCTGCGCCTCGTGGCACAGCCGCGCGAAGGCGGCCTGGCTGAAGGCGCCCAGCGCCAGCAGGCGCTCGGTCGCCAGCCGGTTGACCGGGCCGCGGCAGTTGCGCAGGAAGGCGACCAGCCACGACCACTGCGCCCGGTCGAACTCGGGCCTGAAGCGCAGCGGGCCGTCGGGGTCCAGCAGCCAGCGCAGCGCCTTCAGCGGCACGCCGGCATCGGCCAGCGGCGACACGTAGCGGTAGCTCAGCTGGCCGCCGTTGGCCCGGCTGGCGCCTTGGGCCACGCCTGTCTCCTGCTCGACCAGCGTGACCGCATGGCCGCGCTGCAGCAGCGCCCAGGCCGTCGTCAGGCCGACGACGCCGCCGCCGATCACCACGCAATGCTTCATCCTGACCCTGGGCTCTTGTACTGGCCGGCAGGGTAAGGACGCGGGGAAGCCGCTGCCAATGAAACCGGCAGCGGCGGCCATCACCGCGCGTTATGAGGTGCCCCCGCCCGGCCTCGCCCCGCTGAACGCAGGCGAGGCCAGTCGTCCCCCCGAGGGGGCGGCGATGCTCGCGGCATCAAGCCGCTCGCACACCGCCAGGGCGGGCCGGCTTGCGGAGTGGAGTCGGACACAAGCAGTCCCTGCGGACTGCTTGTGACTACGGAACGCCATGGGCCTCCGGTCCATGGCAGGCCCGGCGCTCGGCCCGAACCTCGGCAGATTTAGGCGAGCACGGCGGCAATGGCCTCGGCGGTGGCCTCGACGTTGCGGGTGTTCAGCCCCGCCACGCACATGCGGCCCGAGCGCAGGATGTAGACGCCGAACTCGGTCTTCAGCCGCTCGGCCTGGTCGGCGGTCAGGCCGGTGTAGCTGAACATGCCGCGCTGCGTCAGGAAGTAGTTGAAGTCGCGGTTGGGCAGCTTGGCGGCCAGCACGCGGTACAGCTCCTGGCGCATGGACTGGATGCGGCCGCGCATCTCGGCCACCTCGGCCTCCCACATCGCGCGCAGCTTGGGGTCGGTCAGCACCTTGGCGACGATCTGACCGCCATGCATGGGCGGGTTGGAGTAGTTGCGGCGAATCATGAACTTCAGCTGGCCCAGCACGCGGGCGGCCTGGTCGGCGTCGGGGCAGACGACGCTGAGCGCACCGCAGCGCTCGCCGTACAGGCTCATGCTCTTGGAGAAGCTGTTGGCGATCAGGAAGCTCAGGCCCTCGTCCGCCAGCAGGCGCACGGCGAAGGCGTCTTCCTCGATGCCGTCGCCGTAGCCCTGGTAGGCCAGGTCCAGGAAGGGCAGCAGCTGGCGCTCGCGGATGACGGGCACCAGCGCGCGCCACTGGTCGGCCGTCAGGTCCACACCGGTGGGGTTGTGGCAGCAGGCATGCATCAGCACGACGCTGCGCTGCGGCAGCGTCTGGAAGAACGCCAGCAGCTCGTCGAAGCGCAGGCCGCCGGTGGCGGGGTCGTAGTAGGGGTAGGTCTCGCAGACGTGGCCCGAGCCCTCGAAGACGGCGCGGTGGTTGTCCCAGGTCGGGTCGGACAGGTAGACCTTGCTGTCGGGGAAGTAGCGCTTGAGCAGGTCGGCCCCCACCTTCAGGCCGCCGCTGGAGCCCACGCCCTGGATGGTGGCGATGCGGCCGGCGGCGATGGCCGGGTGGTCGGCGCCGAACAGCAGGCCCTGCACGGCGCTGCGGAAGTTGGCCGCGCCTTCCATCGGCAGGTAGGGGCGTGCACCGGCGGACTCGACGACGGCCAGCTCGGCGGCGCGCACCGACGGCAGCATGGGAATGCGGCCGTCGTTGTCGAAGTAGATGCCGATGGACAGGTTGATCTTGCCGGCGCGGGGGTCCTTCTGGAACGCCTCGTTCAGGCTCAGGATGGGGTCGCCGGCATAGGCGTCAACGTGCTGGAACATGGGGTGTCTCCTTGTGGAGGCGGGATTATCCGAGCAGGCCCTGAACGTGGCTGTCGGGCGTGGCCGGCAGCCGCATTCAGAGCCAAGAAACCCAGCGCCCGTGCGGGTGGCTCCAGGCCAGCGGGCGCTCGGCGGCGCGGCCGGCCTCGGCATGCCGCAGCGTCCACAGCGTCAGCGACGACGGCGCCTCGCCCGCCGGCAGCACCGGCATCGGCGGCGGCGCGGCCCGCGCGCTCAGGGCCGGCAGGTCACCGCAGATCCAGGCCAGCCCGTGGCTCAACGCCAGCCGGTCGACGGTGGCGCGCAGCCGCGCGAGGTCGTCCGCGTTCAGGTAGTACAGCACCCAGCTCGTCAGCAGCACCGGCTGCACACCCGCCGGCAGGCCCCGCAGCCACGGCTCGATGGCAGCGATGCAGTCCTCGGCCTGCGTCAGCGTCACGGGCAGGTCGGCCAGTTGCGCGGCTGCGCCGGCCAGCCGCTCGCGGCGGCGCGCATCGTGCGGCCACAGGCAGGCCTGCAGCCAGCGCAGGCGGGCCGGGTCGGTGACATCCACGGGCGCCGGGTCCAGCCCGTGGCGCAGCGCAAGGCGCCAGCCGGCCTCGGCCGGCGGCGGCGCCGCGCCCAGCCAGCGTGACTCGACCGCCACCGACGCACCGCCGCGTTCATGCCAGGCGCCGTCGTCCGTGCGCCAGCGCAGCCGGTAGCGGTCCACGCCGAGGTTGAGCCCTGCGCTGCAGCCGAAGTCCAGCAGCGCGAGATGTCGCGCCCCGGCCGCCTGCGCCGCCGCCCCCAGTGCCGGCCAGATCACCGCGCAGCGGCCGATCTCGTTGGTCTGCGTCGCCCCGTGGCGCAGGTGTTGCACCAGCGCGGGCCATTCCCGGTCGAGGCAGGCTCGCAGCGCGGCGGCCAGGCCCGCATCGGGCTGGCGCCCGCCGCCGGCGCTGGGGTAGTAGGCCGCCAGCTCGGGCGCGGCGCCGGCCAGCACGCGCTCGTGCAGCGCCGCCAGCAGCAGGTTGGCCTTGCGCTGCTCGGGCGGCGCCTCGGCCAGCAGCGCCAGCGCGCGGTCGTCGTCCGCGGCCACGGCGCACAGCGCGATGTAGAGCGGTTCCTGGCTGCATTCCTCGGCGCCGAAACGGCGCAGCAGCGTCTGAAGAGCGTGACCATCCATGCGGCCAGCATAGGCAGGCAGGCACCGGGCTTGTGTCGGCCAGCCGACAATGCGGCATGCCCGACGACGACGCGCTGTGGCGGGTTTTTGCCGCCAACTTCCCAGGCCTGACGCTGCCTGCCGACCTGGCCGCGCAGTTGCCGGCGCTGGTGCCGCGCCGGCGCCTGGGTGACGGGCGCAGCCTGTTCGTGCAAGGCCAGCGCCCCGCCGCGTTCTACGCGGTGGCCGCCGGCGAGATCGAGACGCGCTTCACCGGCACCGACGGCGGCGTGTCGGTCATCGAGAACGTCGCACCGCCGCGGCTGTTCGGGCTCGCGGCGTTCGCGGCAGGGCAGCCGGCAGAGTACGAGGCCGTCGCCCGTGGCCCCACCGAGGTGCTGGTGTTCGGCCGCGTGCCGTACACGCGGCTGATGGACGAGGCGCCCGGCTTCGCCCGCGCGCTGCTGGCCGAGTTTGCGCGGCGCTACGACGGCACGCTGCGGCTGCTGCAGGCGGCTCGCCACCAGAGCGCGGCCGAGCGCTTCGCGCTGGCGCTGGCCCAGCTGGCGCGGGAACGCGGCCGGCCGGAACACGACGGCTGGGTCAGCGTGGCCGCCACGCAGACCGAGCTGGCCCAGCTGGCCCATGTGTCGCGGCAGACGGCCAACGAGCTGCTGGCGGCCGCCGAGGCCGCAGGCCGCGTGCAGCGCGGGCGGGGCCGCTGGCGGTGGCGGAACACGGCATGAGCCGGCGTTGCCATCGGGCCGACCGGGGCGCGGGCCGCATCGCCGCGGCAACGCCGGCGGGCGCAGCCGCGGTCGTTCAAAGCGGGTGACCGTCGGGGTCCGGCGCGCCCCCCGGGGCCCGGAGGTCAGCACGCATGCAGGCCGCAGCCCAGCCGTCGTCGCCGCCTCGCACGACGCGCAAGCTCCGATTGACAGCGCTTTCATGGCCTGCTCCTGCAGGCCTGGCAACGCCTGGCGCACGTTCAGCAGCGTCAAAACGGGAATGCAACGAGAAATGACAACGCTGTACACGCGCCAACCGCGGGGGCTCTACTCGCGCCCAGGCAGCCCGGAACGCTGCCGCCAACACCTCGAGGAGACACCCCATGCACACCTTTGCTACCCAGGCCCGCCGGGCCGTCGCCACGCTGTTGGGCGGCCTGCTGCTGGCCCAGGCCGACGCCGCGCTGGCCGACGTGAGCCCGCTGTCGGTCAGCGGCAACAAGATCCTGGCCGGCGGCCAGCCCGCCAGCTTCGCCGGCAACAGCCTGTTCTGGAGCAACACCGGCTGGGGCGGCGAGAAGTACTACAACGCCGGCGCCGTGGCCTGGCTGAAGAACGACTGGAAGTCCCGCATCGTTCGCGTGGCCATGGGCGTGGACGAAGGCGGCGGCTACCTGCAGGACCCGGCCGGCAACAAGGCGCGCGTCAAGGCCGTGGTGGACGCCGCCATCGCCAACGACCTGTACGTCATCATCGACTGGCACAGCCACCACGCCGAGGACTACCGCACCCAGGCCGTCGCCTTCTTCGAGGAGATGGCCCGCACCTACGGCCGCAGCAACCACGTCATCTACGAGGTCTACAACGAGCCGCTGGGCGTGTCCTGGAGCGGCACGATCAAGCCCTATGCGCAGGCCGTCATCAACGCCATCCGCGCCATCGACCCCGACAACCTCATCATCGTCGGCACGCCCAACTGGTCGCAGGACGTGGACGTCGCCTCGCGCGACCCCATCCGCGGCACCAACATCGCCTACACGCTGCACTTCTACGCCGGCACGCACGGCCAGGGCCTGCGCGACAAGGCCCAGACGGCGCTGAACAACGGCATCCCGCTGTTCGTCACCGAATGGGGCTCGGTCGGCGCCAGCGGCGATGGCGCCGTGGCGGAGGGCGAGACCGCGGCCTGGATGGATTTCCTGAAGACCCGCGGCATCAGCCATGCCAACTGGGCGCTGAACGACAAGTCCGAGGGCGCCTCGGCCCTGGTGCCCGGTGCCTCGGCCCAGGGCGGCTGGAGCGCTGGGCAGCTGACCCGCTCGGGCACGCTGGCCAAACAGATCATCAGCGGCTGGGGCGGCGCCCCCACGCCGGGCTGCAGCCGCGCCACGCTGCCCGCCCGCGTGCAGGCCGAGGCCTACTGCAACATGGCCGGCATCCAGGTCGAGGCCACCACCGACGTCGACGGCGGCAGCAACGTCGGCTACATCGATGCCGGCGACTGGATGACCTACGACATCAACGTGCCCACGGCCGGCAGCCATGTCGTGAAGTACCGCGTGGCCAGCGCACCGGGTGGCGGCGTCATCCAGCTGGAGCGGGCCGGGGGCGGCACCGTGTTCGGGACCGTGAACGTGCCCGCCACCGGCGGCTGGCAGAACTGGACGACGGTGCAGCACACCGTCAACCTGCCCGCCGGCGCCCAGACCGTGGCCATCGTGGCCAAGACAGGCGGCTTCAACGTGAACTGGCTCGACCTGAGCCCCGCCGGCAGCCCCACGCCCGGTGGCGTCACCATCCAGGCCGAGAGCTTCGATGCGCAGTCCGGCGTGCAGACCGAAGCCACCACCGACACGGGCGGCGGCCTCAACGTCGGCTACCTGGACGCCGGCGACTGGCTGTCCTACCCCGCCATCAACCTGACCGCAGGCGGCACCTACCTGATCGAGTACCGCGTGGCCAGCCTGAACGGCGGCGGCAACCTGCAGCTGGAAGAAGCCGGCGGCAGCGTCGTGTACGGCGCGCTGAACGTGCCCTCGACCGGCGGCTGGCAGAACTGGACGACCATCTCCCACACCGTCACGCTGCCCGCCGGCAACCGCAAGTTCGGCATCGCGGTGCGCAACGGCGGCTGGAACTTGAACTGGTTGCGGGTGACCAAGACGCCCTGACGGGCCCGCGTACAGGCGAAAGCGGTGGGGGCTGGCGCGGGCACGCCCGCCAGAAAGGCCCTCCCGCTGTCAGGCCTTCAGCGCCGCCTCGATGTCGCCACGCAGCTTCTCCGGCGCATCGTTCGGCGCATAGCGCTTGATGACCTGCCCGTCGCGCCCGACCAGGAACTTCGTGAAGTTCCACTTGATGGCCTCGGTGCCCAGGAAGCCGGGCTTCTCGCTCTTCAGGAACTTCCACAGCGGATGGGCGTCGCTGCCGTTGACCTTGATCTTGGCCATCATCGGAAAGCTGACGCCGTAATTGAGCTCACAGAAGCTCGCGATCTGGTCGTTGCTGCCGGGGTCCTGGCCGCCGAACTCGTTGCTCGGGAAACCGATGATGACCAGGCCCTTCGGGCCGTAGTCCTGCCACAGCTGCTCCAGGCCCTTGAACTGCGGCGTGAAGCCGCACTCGCTGGCCGTGTTGACGATGAGCAGCACCTTGCCGCGCTGGGAGGCCAGCGCCGCGGGCTCGCCGCGGATGGAGGTGGCCTGGAAGTCGAAGACGCTTTCAGTCATGGAGCCTCCCTAGAAGAAACGCGCATGCTACCGCCGGGCGGGCGTGAGGGTTTGTAGCATGGCGCCCGCCGCGCGGCAGGCCTTCCAATCGCGCGAACTTCGGAGCCGCCCTCTGGGTTGGCCCGGCCCACAACTAGCCCCCCGGAACCCGCGCATGTTCATGGATCACCTGGCTTGCTTCACCCCCGCCGATCTGGCCGGCAGCACCCCGCCCGACCTGAGCGCGTTCCGCTGGAGGCTGCTGGCTCAGGGCGATTCCTGGTTCTCGAACTCGCGCGACAAGCTCAACGCCCACGCCAACCTGCTGCAGGAGCTGGTGTTCAAGGGTCAGACCGCGGCCGTGAACTGCGCCGGCACCGGCAACGCGCTCTCGCACATGGTGGACCTGGAATCCAGCGCCGACTTCGTGCGGCTGCTCAGCGGCCCCGACGCTCCCGCGTGGGACGGCGTGCTGCTGTCAGTCGGCGGCAACGACCTGATCGCCGCCGCGCGCACGCCGGCCCATGATGCGGCCGGCAACCCCATCCCGCTGGAGCTGCGCCTCATGCGCCGCCAGACCGAGTGGGGCCCGCCGTCGGCCGGCGTGGCGCGCTACTTCTCCGAGCCCGGCTGGGCCACCTATGCCGAGTACCTGCGCGCCAACGTCAAACACCTGCTGAGCCTGCGCGACCAGGGCCCGTCGGCGGGCAAGCCGGTCTTCATGCACTGCTATGCCGTGCCCATGCCGCGCCCGGCCGGCGCCGAGAGCAACGACGACCTCGGCGCCGCCAGCGGCCCCTGGCTGTATCCGGCCATGAAGGCCTACGGCGTACCCGCGGCCGACTGGGCGGCGGTGAGCCGGTTGATGGTCTTCCACCTCGCGCAACTCCTCAAGGGCATGGCGGCGGACAGCGAAGGCTTCCCCGGCCTGTTCGTGTTCGACTCCACCACGGTGCCGCTGGCGCTGGCCGCGCCCGGCTCGACGGGCATCAGCGGCGACTGGCACAACGAGATCCACCTCAACCACAGCGGCTGCTTCAAGATCGCCCGCGCGTGGAGCGAGCACATCGAGATGGTGTTGGAGGGCAAGCACCTGGTGCCGGTGCCCACGGGCCGCAAGGGCCGCGTGAAATAAACCCGCTCCCGGCGCGCTGCGCCGGCCTAACGGTCAACCGGCTTGAGGTCGTCGGAGCGCGCCAGGTCCAGCAGGTGCTCGACCTCTTCCTTGTGCTCGACGAGGTTGCGCTGGTGCCAGCGGCGGATCCACCACATCGTGCCGGCCACGACGATGCCGAAGATGGTGATGGCGCCGAAGGCCGACAGCCCGAAGCGCGTCATGGCCGTGTAGAACGCGCCCAGGCCCAGGATGCAGGCCTGCTCGTTGAAGTTCTGCACCGCGATGCTGCGGCCGGCGCCCATCAGGTTGTGGCCGCGGTGCTGCAGCAGCGCGTTCATCGGCACCACCAGATAGCCGCCGATGCCGCCCAGCAGGATCAGGAACGGCGCCGCCACCCAGACGTTGCCGATCAGGTTCATGAAGATGACCAGCAGGCCCATCGCGATGCCCAGCGGGATGACGGTGGTGGCGCGGTCCAGCCGACAGTACAGCGACGCGACGACGGCGCCCACGGCCGTGCCGATGGCGACGACACCCACCAGCGACGACGCCTGCTGCGTGCCATAGCCCAGCGCCGCGGCGGCCCAGGCCAGCACGATGTAGCGCAGGTTGCCGCTGACACCCCAGAACAGCGTCGTCGTGGCCAGCGAGATCTGGCCCAGCTTGTCCTGCCACAGGCGGCTGTTGCAGCTGGAGAAGTCGCGCACCAGGCCCACGAGGCTGTGGGCAACCGGTTGCAGCGGCGCGTCGGTGCGCGGGATGCGCAGGTTGAACAGCGCAGCCAGCACGTACAGCCCCACGAGGCTGGCGATGGCCGCCTCGGGGCCGGTGTCGATGCCGGTGTCGATCAGCGGCAGGTCAAAGCCCAGCAGCATGCCGGAGATGCGGTCGCCGATCAGCTGCCCGCCCAGCAGCACGCCCAGGATGATGGACGCGATGGTCAGGCCCTCGATCCAGCCGTTGGCCTTGACCAGCTGCGACGGCGGCAGCAGCTCGGTCAGGATGCCGTACTTGGCGGGCGAATAGGCCGCCGCGCCCAGGCCCACGATGGCGTAGGCCATCAACGGATGCGTGCCGAACAGCATCATCAGGCAGCCCACCACCTTGATGCTGTTCGAATAGAACATCACCTTGCCCTTGGGCACCGCGTCGGCGAACGCACCGACGAAGGGCGCCAGCACCACGTAGAACAGCGCAAACATGGGCACCAGCGCGGCGCGCTGCCACTCGGCGGCGCCGGACGAGCGCAGCAGTTCGACCGCGGCGACGAAGAGCGCGTTATCAGCCAGCGAGCTGAAGAACTGCGCCGACATGATGGTGTAGAAGCCGCGTTTCATTGACCGGAGTTCGATCCTGACAAGGGAGTCGTGAGCTGCAGAGGCCGACGAAGAACGGGCGGCGCGGGTTTATAGCACGCAGCCTGCGGCCCATTCCCGCACCATTCTCGCGCGCAGAATGGCGGCTCCCATGATGCCCCCGCCCTGCTGCGAGCCGACCTGCCCCACGAAGGCACCCCGGTGGCGCAGGGCGCCGAACGCGCACTGATATGCCCCGCCCCATCGAAGCCCTCGTCCACACCGACGCCCTTGCCCACAACCTGGCCCGCGCCCGCGCGCAGGCGCCCAACGCCCGGGTCTGGGCGGTCGTGAAGGCCAACGCCTACGGCCACGGCATCGAACGCGCCTTCGACGGCCTGCGCGCCGCCGACGGCTTCGCGCTGCTGGACCTGGAGGAAGCCCAGCGCCTGCGCGCGCTGGACTGGCGCGGCCCCATCCTGCTGCTGGAAGGCGTGTTCGAGCCGCGCGACCTGGAGCTGTGCTCGCGCCTGAAGCTGTGGCATGCGGTGCACTGCGAGCAGCAGATCGACTGGCTGGCGATGCACAAGACGCACGAGCCGCACCGCGTGTTCCTCAAGCTGAACTCGGGCATGAACCGGCTGGGCTTCACGCCGGCCGCGTTCCGTGCCGCCTACGCGCGGCTGGACGCGCTGCCGCAGGTCGACGAGATCGGGCTGATGACGCATTTCTCCGACGCCGACAGCTTGCGGCAAGGTCGCGACGGCATCGCCCACCAGCTGGCCGCGTTCGGCGCCGCCACGGAGGGCCTCGCCGGCGAGCGCACCATCGCCAACAGCGCCGCCACGCTGCGCCATGCCGGCCGCACGGCCAGCGACTGGGTGCGCGCCGGCATCATGAGCTACGGCGGCGTGCCCGACTTTCCCGAGCACGACGCCGCCCACTGGGACCTGCGGCCGGCGATGACGCTGCGCTCCCGGGTCATCGGCGTCCAGCAGCTGCAAGCCGGCGACACGGTGGGCTACGGCAGCGCCTTCACGGCGGAGCAGCCGATGCGCATCGGCATCGTGGCCTGCGGCTATGCCGACGGCTACCCGCGCCACGCGCCCACCGGCACGCCCATCCTCGTGGACGGCCACCGCACGCGCACGCTGGGCCGCGTGTCCATGGACATGCTGGCCGTGGACCTGACGGCGCTGCCCGCCAGCGGCTGGGGCAGCGAGGTGACGCTGTGGGGCGAGGGCCCGCGCCAGTCGCGCCTGCCCATTGACGAGGTCGCGCAGGCCGCGGGCACCATCGGCTACGAGCTGATGTGCGCCGTGGCCCCGCGTGTGCCTATCCGCAGTGCCTGATCTCGCCTGGACACCGCGGCCGGACGAGCTGCAGTTCGACGCCATCCGCGCCAGCGGCCCGGGCGGGCAGAACGTCAACAAGGTCAGCAACGCCGTCCACCTGCGCTTCGACATCCGCGCGTCCAGCCTGCCCGAGGCGGTGAAGGCGCGGCTGCTGGGCTGGGCCGACCAGCGCATCACGGCGGATGGCATCGTCGTCATCAAGGCGCAGGACTCGCGCAGCCTGGAACGCAACCGCGCCGACGCCGTGGCCCGGCTGATCGAGCTGGTCCAGGCCGCCGCGCACGTGCCCAAGGCGCGGCGCGCCACCCGGCCCACCTACGGTTCGCAGCAGCGCCGGCTGGAGGGCAAGTCCAAGCGCAGCAGCGTGAAGGCTGGTCGCGGCCGGGTGCTGGACTGAATCAACCCCGGCAGGCCACCGGGGCCTCGGCGACGGGCAGGCCCAGGCCCGGCGCCTCCAGCGCATAGTGCAGGCTCAGCAGCTGCCAGCCCTGCGGGCCCAGCTGCCACTGCATGCTGTTCACGCCGGTGTAGGCGGGAGCGGCCTGGGCCGGGTCGTGGCGGGTCTGCACCACGCTGTAGACCTGGACGTGGCCGCCGAAGCGGCGCTGCTGCCGCTCCACCTCGCACTCGTGCAGACCGCGCGGCGAGGGCTGGGCCATGTCGGCCAGGAACTGCGCCACCGGCCAGATGCCCACCTGCACGCTGCTGGCCTTGAGCCGCTGGCCGAACACCCGTCCCTCGGGATGCAACAACTGCTGCAGGGCGGCCACGTCGGAACCCTGCCCCGGCGCATGGCCGATGGCCTGCCACAGCCGGCTCACCGCCCGGTCCAGCGCGGCTTGGCTGTGTGCGGTGGCCGCCGGGCCCAGCGCGGCCAGCAGCCCGGGCCAGGACACGCGGTACACCGCCGCCAGGCCCTGCGCGTCGTCCCGCGTGGAGGCGAAATACAACCAGCGTCCGTCGGCGCTGACCGAGGGGGTGAACTCGAAGCCCGGGCCGTTGACCGGCGCGGGCAGGCGGATCGGCGGGCCGACCCCCTCGCCCACGCGCTCGGCCAGGTAGAGGTCGCCGCCACCGCCGTCGGCGCCGCCACGGTCGCTCCACCACAGCGCGAAGCGGCCGTCGGGCGTCAGCGTGAAGTCGCTGTTCTGCGCGCCGTCGTTGATGGGCGCAGGCAGCGGCTCGGGCGTCGCGTCGGGCGCGCCGACACGGTAGACCGACAGGCGCCCCGGCCCGCCCGGGCGGGCAGAGGCGAAGTAGAGCGTGTCGCCATAACGCTCGGGGCCCAGTTCATAGGCCGCACTCTGCCAGCGCTCGGGCAGGCGCTGCGGCTCGCTCCAGCGGCCGTCCTGCCAGCGCGATTCATAGAGGTCCGGATGCGCGGGCACGGCACCGTCCGGCGCCGGCCGGCTGGCAATGAAGGTCAGCACCCGGCCGTCGGCGCTGAGGTGGGGGTCGGAGTCACGCCAGCGTGCCTCGCTGAACGGCAGCGGCTCAGCCGCCTGCCATGCGCCGCCCAAGCGGCGCTGCAGGAAGATCCGCGCCTGCTGGAAGCCCGCCGCCGAGCGGGCGAACACGCGCAGATCGCCCTGTTCCTGCAGGTTGTAGACCTGCTCGCCCGGGCCGGCACCCAAGTCCACCCACTCCACGCCCAGGCCGGCGGCCGACGCCGCGCACGCCCAGGCGCACACCGCCAACCCCAACCCGGCTGCCGCTCCACGCATGCCCTGCCCTCCTTGCGCCGGCATGGTAGGCAGACCCGAGCCGCAGTGGGCCCCACCGCGACGAAGCCGCCGCCACGCCGACGAAACCGGCCGGCACGCGGACGGGCGCGCGGCTAGCGCGCCGGCCGCGTGGCCACCCACAGACTGACCAGGCACAGCGCCATGCCGCCCACGGCCAGCGGCGTGGCCCGCCAGCCCTCGAACACGGCCGAGATCACCAGCGCGATGACGGGAATCACCACGCCCGTCAGCGCCGCATGCGCCGGCCCGCGCGCCTGGGCCAGCTTGAAATACAGCACGAAGGCGATGACCGAACCCGCCACCGCCAGGTACAGCAGGCTCAGCACGTAGGGCAGGCGCAGGTCGAAATGCAGGCCCTGGCCGCTGACGACCGACACGCCGAGCAGGAACACCGCGCCGTAGCCCATGCTCCACGCCAGCACCGGCACCAGCGGCAGGCCGCGCTTGGTGAGCGTCAGCGTCAGCACGTTGCCGATGCAGGCCACCAGCACCGCGAACAGGCCCAGCCCCAGGCCCAATGCGGCGGTGGGCCGGGCGCCGGTGGCGGCGATCTCGGGCCAGAAGATCAGCACCACGCCCAGCACGCCGCCGCTGGCCGAGGCCAGGAAGCGCCGCGTGACCGGCTGGCCGAAGAACACGCGGCCCGACAGCGCGTTGCCGTAGACCATCAGGCAGAACAGCACCGCCACCAGGCCCGACGGGATGTGGCGCTCCGCCTGGTAGACGGACAGGTAGTTGCCGCTGTACTGCACGATGCCGGTGGCTGCCATCAGCAGGTGGGCGCTGCGCGGCAGCCGCAGCGACTGGCCCTGCCAACGCGCCAGCGCGGCCAGCAGCAGCGCGGCCAGCCCGAATCGCCAGGCCACCGAGTTGAAGACCGGCACGCCGGAGTCGAGCTGGTACAGGATGACGTGCCAGGTGCTGGCCCAGATCAGCGTGGGGCCCCAGAACAGCCAGCGGCCGGGCGATGTGGTGGACATGGGTAACCGAAGAAAACAGCGATTCATGCGGGCCGAGCGCCGGGCCGCTCCCAAGCCGGCCCGCCCCGGCGATGTGCTGGGCGGTCGACCCGCCCAGCATCGCCGCCCCCTCGGGGGGCGACCGGAACGGCCGGCGTTCAGCCGGAGCCGAGACGGGCGGGGGCTTCAGGTGTGCCGCTTGAAGCTGGCCAGCAACACGCCGGCCACGACGAACAGCGAGCCGAACACGCGGTTCATGACCTTGATGTGGTGTGCACTCTTCAGCGCGGCCAGCACGCGGGCGGCCAGCGCGGTGTAGCCACCCATGACGACCAGGTCGGTGAACGACAGCGTGGCGCCGATGACGAGGTACTGCGGCGCCAGCGGCGCATGCAGGTCCAGGAACTGCGGCACCACCGCCAGCAGGAACACGGTGCCCTTGGGGTTGACGGCGTTGATGCCCCAGCCGCGCAGCACCAGCTGGCGGCGCGTGACCTGCACGGCGCCATCGTCCGACGCCACCAGCGGCCGGGCCGGCGCACGCCACTGCTGCACGCCCAGCCAGATGAGGTAGGCCACGCCCGCCCACTTGATGACGGCGAACGCGGTCTCGGACGCGGCGATCAGCGCCCCCAGGCCGGCGCTCACGAACAGCACCTGGGTCAGGATGCCCAGGATGAGCCCGAAGGTCATGAAGTAGCCGCGCCTGAAGCCGTGGCTCAGCCCGGCGCTCATGGCCGCCACGGCGCCGGCGCCGGGCGACAGGCTGATCGCCCAGCAGGCGGCGAAGAGGGTCAACCAGGTGGCGAATTCCATGAGCGGCTCCGGCGCATACGACAAGGCGGGCCAGTGTGCCCCAGCCCGGCGGCGCGCGCCGGTCGTCATGCCAAGGCCTCACGCCAGAATGACGGGATGCGACGCGACGCCCAACCCTCCGTGCAGCGCCAGGTCCTCCACACCCGCCGCTGGCTGCAGGCGCACCGCTGGCTGCGCCTGCACGTGGGTCTGATCGCGCTGTGCTGCCTGGGCTGCCTGTGGCTGAGCGGCGCACTGCTGCGCCACGCCGGCGTGGACGCGCTGTCGCTGCGCTTCGGGCTGAGCCTGGCGGTCAGCTACGCCGCCTACCTGGGCCTGCTGCGGCTGTGGGCGGCCTACCTGCTGAGCCGCGAGGACGCGGACATCACCGATGCCGCGGAGATCGCCTGGGACGTGGCCGATGCCGGCTCCAGCACCGGCGGCCACGCGCTCGACGCGCTGGAGCTGGCCTCTGACACCGACGAGGGCGCGCTGTTGCTGCTGCCCCTCGCCGCCGTCATCGCGATGGTGCTGGCGCTCGCGGCGCTGCTGGGCACCGGCGTCACGCTGCTGTTCGGCGTGGAGGTGCTGATGGCGGTGTCGGTGGAAGTGGCGCTGGCGGCGTTCGCGGCCGGGCTGGCCTGGCGGCACCAGCGCCAGTTCGACCGTGGCGGCTGGCTGCGCTGCGCGCTGCGGCACACCCGGGCCGGCGCGCTGGCCTTTCTCGTCGCGGGCGTGAGCCTCGGGGCGGCGCTGGACCGCTGGATGCCCGAGGCGCAGTCGCTGCCGCATGCTGTCAGGCTGTGGCGCATGCACTGACGACAATGGCCGCATGGCCACGAGCAAAAGCATCTACACCTGCACCGAGTGCGGCGGCACCAACGCCAAATGGCTGGGCAAATGCCCGCACTGCGGCGCCTGGAACACCCTGACCGAGACCGCCGCTGAAGCCCAGGGCGGCGCCAAGAACCGCTACCAGGCGCTGGCCAAGAGCCAGCCGGTGGCCACGCTCAGCGAGATCGAGGCCAGCGACTACGAACGCACGCCCACCGGCCAGGAGGAGCTGGACCGCGTGCTGGGCGGCGGCATCGTGGCCGGCGGCGTCGTGCTGATCGGCGGCGACCCGGGCATCGGCAAGTCCACGCTGCTGCTGCAGGCGGTGGAGTCGCTGAGCCAGACCGTCAAGGTCTTGTACGTGACGGGTGAGGAAAGCGGTGCCCAGGTCGCCATGCGCTCGCGCCGGCTGGGCCTGGCGGGCGACAAGGTGCGCGTGCTGGCCGAAATCGGGCTGGAGAAGATCCTCGCCACCATCGAGGCGGAGGAACCCGACTTCTGCGTCATCGACTCCATCCAGACGCTGTACTCCGAGCAGCTGTCGTCGGCGCCCGGCTCGGTGGCGCAGGTGCGTGAATGCGCGGCGCAACTCACCCGCACCGCCAAGGCACGCGGCTGCGCGATGGTGCTGGTGGGCCACGTCACCAAGGAAGGCGCGCTCGCCGGCCCGCGCGTGCTGGAGCACATCGTCGACACGGTGCTGTATTTCGAGGGCGACACGCACAGCAGCTTCCGCCTCGTGCGGGCCATCAAGAACCGCTTCGGCGCCGTCAACGAGATCGGCGTGTTCGCGATGACCGAGAAGGGCCTGAAGGGCGTGGCCAACCCGAGTGCGATCTTCCTGAGCACGCACACCGAGCCGGTGCCGGGCAGCTGCGTGCTCGTCACGCTGGAAGGCACGCGGCCGCTGCTGGTGGAGCTGCAGGCGCTGGTGGACAGCGGCGGCGTCAGCCCGCGGCGCCTGTCCGTCGGCCTGGACCGCGACCGCCTAGCCATGCTGCTGGCCGTGCTGCACCGCCACGCGGGCGTGGCCACGGGCGACCAGGACGTGTTCGTCAACGCGGTGGGCGGCGTGCGCATCAGCGAGCCGGCGGCCGACCTGGCCGTGCTGCTGGCCATCCAGAGCAGCCTGCGCGGCAAGCCGCTGCCGCGCGGCTTCATCGCGTTCGGCGAGGTGGGCCTGGCCGGCGAGGTGCGCCCCGCGCCGCGCGGCCAGGAGCGGCTCAAGGAGGCCGCCAAGCTGGGCTTCAGCGTCGCCATCGTGCCCAAGGCCAACGCGCCCAAGAAGCCCATCGACGGGCTGACCATCCACGCCGTCGAGCGGGTGGAGCAGGCCATCGACGTGCTGCGGGGCCTGCTCTGACGCTGTCGTCGGGAGAGCGCTGAGCGGCCGCGGGATTGCCTTTGTTCTGCACGTCGCAAAGTCTGCTTAGGATCGGGCCATCGACGCAGGAGCCATTTCATGTCCGATCCCGCCAACCTCCGGCAGCATGTCCGCACCGACTTTCTCGCTGCCCAGCACGACGCCGACTCCCTGCCCGGCTGGGTCTTCAAACCCGTGCAGTTCAGCCAGGGCCCGGCCGGCCTGGTGCTGAACATGAGCGACGGCGGTCTGCAGGTGCTGACCAGTGCCACGGAGCCGTTGACGGACGACAAGTACGAGGTGGTGCTGCTGCTGGGCCGCTCCGACATGGACAGCGACGACGAGCAGGTGTCGTGGTTCAACGGCGTCGTCGAGCGCAAGTGGTCGCGCCCCGTGCCGCGCATGGGCATCCTGCACGGCATGTGCTTCACGGCGCGCAATTCCACGGCCGAGCAGTTCCTGAACGGCCACCACGAGGCGCTAGAGAGTGGCCAGTGGGTGCGCTGCGTGCTGTTGAAGGTGACTGGCTGACCTTCATGGCAGGATGCGCGCCATCATGAGCGCCCTGCCCCCACCGCCCTACTACGCCGTCATCTTCACCAGCCAGCGCACCGCCGTCGACAGCGGCTACGCCGACACCGCCGACCGCATGGTGGCGCTGGCCGCCGCGCAGCCGGGCTACCTCGGCGCCGACAGTGCGCGCGACGCCGACGGGCTGGGCATCACGGTGTCCTACTGGCGCAGCGAAGAAGACATCGCCGCGTGGCGCCGCCACGCCGAACACCGCGTCGCACGCGACACCGGCCGCAGCGACTGGTATCAACACTACACGCTGCGCGTCGCCCGGGTCGAACGTGCCTACGCCTGGCAGCGCGCGGATGGCCTGCAGGACCCGGCGGCACTCACGTCGAACGAGGAGCGGGCATGAACCCGTGGCTGGGCGTGGGCCTGGCGCTGGCGGCGCTGGTGCTGGGCGGCGTGCTGCTGGGCTGGCAGGGCGTCATCTTCGCGACGACGGGCATCATCTTCTGGCTGCTGCTGCAGATGAGCCGGCTGATGCGGCTGATGCAAAAGGCCGGCAAAGCGCCGATGGGCTCCGTCGGCAGTGCCGTGATGCTGAACAGCCAGCTGCACGAGGGCATGACGCTGGTCGACCTGCTGACGCTGACCGGGAGCCTGGGCCAGAAACTCGGCGATGCGCCCAAGCGCTACCGCTGGACGGATCCTGGCGATGTGAGCGTCGAGGTGGTGCTGGAGGGCGGGAAGGTCTCGCGCTGGACGTTGATTCGGCCCGAGCAAGCGAGTGAGGCGGCGGCCGACTGAAACGGTCGGCCGCCGAAGCGATCAGTCGCGGCGCGACCGGCGACGCGCCAGGAAAGCCAGCACACCCAGGCCGGCGGCCAGCAGCACGTAGCTTTGGGGTTCCGGCACGACGGCGGCGACACCGGTGCTGTAGAGCACCGCACCCGAGGACCCGCCCAGATTGAAGCTGAAGCTGTCCAGGCCCGCCGAACCCGCATCGAAGTAGTAGAAGGCGGTGCCGTTGGCGCCTCCCGCAGCGCCCTTGTGGATGCCCACCAGCGTCATCCCGTACAACAGGCCGGCAAAGTTGACGGTGCTGCCACCGTTCAGTTCGAGCTTGGCCGCGCTGGTGGCAGTCGCCACCGTCGCAGAAGTCCACGACGTGCTGTTGGTCAGCGTGTTCAGGATTCCAGCGACCTTGCTCGCATCCGCGGTGTTGAGCAGGTTGCCGCTGTAGAGGCCGGCGCAGGCGCCGCCGACGCTCAGGTCCGAAAAGCTGCAGGCCTGCGAGGTGCTGCCGCCCGTGCCGTTTCCGTTTCCGTTGCCATTTCCATTGCCGTTGCCACGGCCGTTGGCAGCATGCGCGCCCACGGCAGCACCAGCCAGCAGCAATGCGCAGACTGCGGAATTCAACTTGGTGGGGAAGCAGAGTCGCAGCATGGGAAACACTCTTGAAACTAGGGATTGACGGATTTGGCGAATATTCAAACGCCACGCAAATATTGTTCCTTCATGCACCAACTGGAGCAAGCGCACACGCCCCCTCACATGGACGATCCCATGGCCTCGTCGCGGCGCAACACGTGAACCTCCTCACATCAAAAACGCAGCCGGACGCCAACAAGGCCTGCACAACCACACCCCACACCGCGGGCGGACAGCAAGCGCGTCACGGCCGACTCGAGACATCCTCAAGGCCGCGCCCGCCGGCTGCGCGTTGCGGCAACGACGTCGATGCCGCGCCAAAGAAAGTCGGGCTCACCGAATGGCGGCTGGTCCAAGCGGGCGAAGTGCCGGGCTCTTCGTAAAATCGCCGTTTTTCCTTCTTCAGCCTGGAGTACCCGATGGTTCCCGCCCCCCTGCACGACCGCGACGGCAAGATCTGGATGGACGGCGAGCTCGTCGACTGGCGCGACGCCAAGATCCACGTGCTGACGCACACGCTGCACTATGGCTGCGGCGCCTTCGAGGGCGTGCGCGCCTACGACACCGTCAACGGCACGGCCATCTTCCGGCTGCAGGAGCACACGCAGCGCCTGCTCAACAGCGGCAAGATCCTGCGCATGAAGGTGCCGTTCTCGGCCGAAGAGATCAACGAGGCCCAGCGCGCCGTCGTCAAGGCCAACAATCTCAAGAGCGCCTACATCCGCCCGCTGATCTGGATCGGCTCCGAGAAGCTGGGCGTCAGCCCCAAGGGCAACCAGGTGCACCTGATGGTGGCCGCGTGGAGCTGGGGCGCCTACCTGGGCGAGGAGGGCCTGAAGCGCGGCATCCGCGTGAAGACCAGTTCCTACACCCGCCACCACGTCAACATCACGATGACGCAGGCCAAGACGGTGTCCAACTACACCAACTCCATCCTGGCCAACATGGAAGCCACCGACGACGGCTACGACGAGGCGCTGCTGCTGGACGCGTCCGGCTTTGTGTCGGAGGGCGCGGGCGAGAACCTGTTCGTCATCAAGAACGGCGTCGTCTACACGCCCGATCTGTCGGCCGGCGCGCTCAACGGCATCACCCGCAACACCATCTTCTCGATCTGCCAGGACCTGGGCCTGAAGCTGGTCGAGAAGCGCATCACCCGCGACGAGGTCTACATCTGCGACGAGGCCTTCTTCACCGGCACCGCCGCGGAAGTGACCCCCATCCGCGAGCTGGACCGCATCGAGATCGGCAGCGGCTCGCGTGGCCCCATCACCGAAAAGATCCAGTCGGCCTTCTTCGACATCGTCAACGGCCGCAACCCCAAGTACGCCGAATGGCTGACCGCGGTCTAAACGCCGTCCGAGAGCAAACAACATGAGCACCAACACCACGCCCGCCGCCACCGTCGAAGTCACCGCCAAGGACTGCAACGACAACGGCACCGTCTTCTGCCCCAACCCCAAGATGGCGCTGTGGAGCAACCATCCCAAGGTCTTCATCGACCTCACCCACGACGGCCAGGGCCAGTGCCCGTACTGCGGCACGGCCTACAAGCTGAAGGCCGGCGAGGTCGTGGGCAGCCACCACTGACTCACATGACACCCCCACGCGCGCTCCGATCGCCGCCCCCCGAGGGGGCACAAATGCCTTTGCGGCGACCGGGCGGCCACTGATGCCCCGCTCCGCCGCCCAACAAGCCGCCCTGCAGGCCTCGCCCGACGACACCGAAGCCCAGTTCTACGAGGCCCTGCAGCACGCCGACCTCGAGCACCTGATGGCCTTGTGGGCCGACGACGAGGACGTCGCCTGCGTGCACCCGGGCGGCCCGCGCATCGTCGGCCTGCCCGCCATCCGCGCGGCGTTCGCGGCGGTGTTCGAGCGCGGCGCCGTGCGCGTGCATCCCGAGCGCGTGCGCCGGCTGCACAGCGGCGACTGCGCCATCCACCACGTGCTGGAACGCGTGCAGCTGCACAGCGAAGCCGGCCAGGCGGCGCCGACTGCCTGGGTCATCGCAACCAACGTCTACCTGAAGACGGCGCTGGGCTGGCGCCTGGTGCTGCACCATGCCAGCCCCGGCAGCGCCGGTGACGTGCAGGAACTGGTGGCGGACGCCGGCACGCTGCACTGATGCAGTACCGCGCGCCCCGCTGGCTGCCCGGCGGGCACCTGCAAACCATCTGGCCGGCGCTGTTCAGCCGCCAGCACAACGGCCCGCCACCCGCCTGGACGCGCGAGCGCTGGGACACGCCCGACGGCGACTTCATCGACGTCGACTTCCTCGCGGATGCGCCGGCCGGCGCCCCGCTGTTCGTCCTCTTCCACGGCCTGGAGGGCGACCGCACCAGCCACTCCAGCGTCGCCTTCGCCAGCGCCGCACGCGCACGCGGCTGGGCCATGGCGCTGCCGCATTTCCGCGGCTGCTCGGGCGAGCTCAACCGCGCGCCGCGCGCCTACCACTCGGGCGACTACGAAGAAGTCGGCTGGATCCTGCAGCGCCTGCGCGAGCGCCACGGCGCGCCGCTGCTCGTGGCCGGCGTGTCACTGGGCGGCAATGCGTTGATGCGCTGGGCCGAAGAAGCCGGCCATGCCGCCGGCCACGTCGCACAGGCCGTCTGCTCCATCTGCTCGCCCATCGACCTCGCCGCCGCCGGCGCGGCCATCGACCGCGGCTTCAACAAGCAGGTCTACGCGCGCCGTTTCCTGCGCACGATGATCCCCAAGGCGCTGCGCAAGCTGCAGCAGCACCCCGGCCTGTTCGACGGCGAGCGACTCAAGCGCGCCTCCACCATCTACGAGTTCGACAACCTCTTCACCGCGCCGCTGCACGGCTTCCGCAACACCGAGGACTACTGGGCCCGCGCCGCCGCCAAGCCGCACCTGCACCGCATCCGCATCCCGGCGCTGGTGCTCAACGCACGCAACGACCCCTTCGTGCCTGGCCACAGCCTGCCGCATGCCGCTGAAGTGGGCGCTTATGTGACACTCTGGCAGCCCGGCCACGGCGGCCATGTCGGCTTTGCAGCCGGCCCCATGCCCGGCCACCTGCTGACCATGCCCGAGCAGGTCTGCGACTGGTTGTGCAAGCACCGCTGAAGGATGCCTCGATGGACGACATCGTTCAGGCCGCGCTCAAGAAGTGGCCCAACGTCCCCCACTGCTACGGCTGGCTGGCGCTCGACGCGCGCGGCGACTGGTACATGCGCGACGACCGCATCCAGCAGGCCGGCCCCTTCCCGCGCGTGAAGGGCAGCCGCATCGAGCATGAAAAGCTGCTGGCCTTCATCGGCCGCAACTACGACGTCGACGAGCGCGGCGCCTGGTTCTTCCAGAACGGACCGCAGCGCGTGTACGTCGAGCTGGAGAGCACGCCCTGGGTCTGGCGCCTGCAACCGGATGGCCGCGTGCTCAGCCACACCGGGCGGGACGCGCGTGTCGAGGCCGCCTGGCTGGACGAGATGGGCCATCTGTACCTGGACACCGACCTCGGCTTCGGCCTCGTGCACTCGCAGGACATGGTGCTGGCCGCCGAGGCCGTCGAGCAGCGGCGCTGGACGCCGCAGGACTGCATCGCCGCCAAGCTGCCCGCCACACACCGCTACCAGCGCCGGCCCCACCCCTGAAATGCAAGAAGCCCGCACGCGGCGGGCTTCCGGGGTGGCAGAGGTTGGCTCAGTTCGCGGCCGACGCGGCGGCGGCAGGCGCCTTGGGCTCGTCGAACTTGGCGCCGCCCTGGTTGGCCATGTAGACCACCGCGCGGTGAATCTCGAAATCACTGAAGTCGCCGCCGCCCTGGGCGCCCATGGCACCCTTGCCCTTGAGCGCCGAATTCAGCAGCGCCTCGACACCGGTCTTGATGCGCGGGCCCCAGGCCGCAGCGTCGCCCAGCTTGGGCGCACCGGCCGCGCCGGTCGCATGGCAGGCCGAGCACTGCGCCTGGAACACCTGCTCGCCGGTCTTCAACGACGCGGTGTCGTTGGCGTCCTTGACCTCGACATGGCCCAACGGCGCGATGCGCGCGGCAACCGCCTCACCGGCCAGCGCGCCGGTACCGGCAGCGGGCTTGGTGGACGTGCTGACGTAGTTGGCCAGCAGGATGATCACGATGATGGGCACGACGAACGAGAAGAACACAGCCCAGGCCAGTTGCTTGGGGGTCTTGATGGGGCCGGTGTGGGCGTCGTCGTGGTCGTGATCGTGGCTGGCGCTCATGGATTCCTCTTGACTATCCTCGTCGGTGTTCTTCTGGCACGCCGTAGCGGCGCGCGGCGCATAAAGCCGGCGAATTATGGCAGCACGTCCACGGCTCTCTGGACGGTGAAAGCCCGCTGTTAGAATGCACGGCTTCGCGCCCGTAGCTCAATGGATAGAGTACTGCCCTCCGAAGGCAGGGGTTGTTGGTTCGATCCCAACCGGGCGCGCCAGATGCATCAACGACTTACGCCACCTTCGGGTGGCGTTTTCGTTTCCGGTAGGCCAAAAGTAGGCCAAAGCGGGATGCAGATGGCACACGCGCGAGGGGAGCTTTTGCGGAGCAAGGCGGGCCGCCAAAGCGCCGGCCGGGCGCCTGCGAGCCGTTCAGCTGGCGTCTTTTTGCAGCCAGCGATACAGCCAGGCCATCAGCCCGTCAGGACCCAGGCCGTCGATGGCCGACGTTCGCCGATGTCGGTTCGCAAAGCAGAACTCCGGCGGTTCAGCACCCCATCCCGAAGCCAAAGTCGGCACGTCATCTCCAGCGCTCGCAACCACAGGCCTAGCGCCAACGCTCGGCGCAAACCCTACGCGCCGTAGGCCGCCATGAAGACGCGCACGGCTTCGCGCAGAAGGGCGCTGTCTTCCCGAGGCTCAGGCTTCTCGAGCTTCAGCAGCCCGCGGAAGTGTCCCGCGCCCAGGAACATCGACAGGAACAGGTCCGCAGCCTGCAGTGGGTTGCGCACCTTCAGCCTGCCCGCTGTGTGTGCACGGCGCAGGTACGCAGCCAGCTCGCTGTTGAAGCGCTCGGGACCATCCTTGTAGAACTCCCGGCAGACCTCGGGCTGCGCACCGGCAACGCCGTACACAGAGCGCAACGTGCCCAGGGCGTCGTCGCCCCGGGTCAATGCGAGGAACCGCGCGCCGATCGCCAGCAACGCCTTTTCCGGCTGATCCGGATCCAGCGATCCGGCGCCCTCGGCGCCAGTGACCGTGGTCGCCGTCTTCTCGTGCACGACCGCCTGGAACAGCTTCTCCTTGGAGCCGAAGTTGCTGTAGACGGTCATCTTGGAGACCCCGGCGTCCGCGGCGATGGCGTCCACGCTGGCGCGCTCCAGGCCATGCTCGTTGAAGTGCATTCGCGCCGCCTCAAGGATGCGCCGACACCGCTCGGGATCGCGGGGCCGCCCGCGCTGGGGCTTGGGAGCAGGAACGGGGTGGTCGGACATGGTCAATTTAGTGTACTTGACAGTTCACTATATCTGCCTCACATTACTGTACCAATGAGTCCAGTAACAAACAGGCCCATGGCTTCATCCCCACGGCGACGCCGCAGATCGGCCCCTGCTGCAAACCGCCTTCTCCCGCTCGCGGCCGCGGTCGCGCTGGCCGCGTGCTCGGCACCTGTCGTGCGGCCTGCTGCTCCCTCAGTGCCACTCGCGGCCACGTTTGCTCACGCCCATGACGCTCGGCCCCAAGACGCAGCCGCAGGCGCTGCGTGGTGGGCCGCCTGGGGCGACCCCACCCTCACCGCGCTGATCGAGGAGGCGCTGGGCGCCAACCAGGACATCGCCATCGCGCTCCAGCGGGTCACCCAGGCACGCGCGGGCGCGGATGCCCAGGCCTCCCGCCTGTGGCCGGCGGTGGGCGTGCAGGCCTCCGCATCGCGCAGCGACAGCGGCCTGCCCGCGCCGGTGAAACAGGGGATGCCGGACGCGCGCGTGCTGCGCGCCGGCGTCGATGTCGCCTGGGAGATCGACCTGGCAGGCGGCGTGCGCGCTGCGCACGATGCAGCGCGGGCCGACAGCGCGGCCGCCGCCGCGGGCGTGCACGGCGCGCGGCTGCTGGTCACCAGCGAGGTGGCGCGCCAGTACTTCGTGTTGCGCAGCGCACAGGAGCGGCTGCGCATCGTGCTGGCCCTGGCCGACGCTCAGCGCCAGACCGCCGCACGCGTGGCAAGCCGGCTGCGCGAAGGCCAGGCCAGTGCCTTCGACCACGACCGCGCGCGCGCCGAAGCGGACGCGCTGGATGCCCAGGTGCCGGCACTGCGGATGCTGGCCGGCACCACGCAGACCCGGCTGGCCGTGCTGCTCGGCCGCAGTCCGTCGGCGCGCGTCTTCGACGCCGACCCGGGCTTCGCCTGGCCGGCAGCGCGAGACATCGCAACGGGCCAGCCGAGCGAGCTGCTGAAACGCCGCCCCGATCTCGTTGCCGCCGAGGCCCGTGTCGCTGCCGAGGCGCTGCGCAGCGCCGAAGCCCGCGCCCAGTGGTGGCCCAAGTTGTTCCTGAGCGCCTTGGTGGGCCGCCAGGACATGCGGCTCAACGCGCTCGACCTTGCGCCGGCTCACTTCTCCAACATCGCGCTGGCCTTTGCAATGCCGGTCTTCAATGCCGGGCGCATCGACGCCGGCGTTCGCGTGCAGTCCGCGCGCGCCGACGAGGCGCTGCTCGCCTGGCAGAAGTCAGTGCTGGTGGCGGTACAGGAAGTCGAGGACAGCCTGCTCGTGCGCGCGCAGGAGGCCGAGCGCAACGCGGCTCTCGCGCTGACCGCCCAGCACCGTCGCCGCTCGCTGCAGCGTGCCGAGTCGCTGCAACGCGAAGGGCAGATCGACCTGCTGGCCCTGCTGGATGTGCAGCGCTCCGTGCTGGCCAGTGAGCTGACCTTGTCGGAGAGCCGCCTGCAGCAGGCGCTGGCCGACGTGCAGCTCTACAAGGCTCTCGGCGGCGGATTTCCCACGACGCAGCCCAGCACCCACATGACTTCACTTGCCGCAGGAACGCCCCAGTGAACAGGTTCTTTCCCACCGTCTCCTTCTCGGGCATCGCGATCGCAAGCCTGATGCTGGCCGCCTGCAGCGAACGGCCCCAGCCGGCCGCTGTCGCCAAGCCAGTCCTCGTCATGACCGTTGCACCGGCCCATGCCGCTCTGAGCCGCAGCTTCACGTCGACCATCCGCGCCCGCGTAGAAACGGAGCTGGCCTTCCGCACCGGTGGCAAGGTGGTCGAGCGGCTCGTCGAAGTTGGCGACAGCGTCAGGGCCGGCCAGGTTCTGGCCCGCCTGGACGCAGCCGACTACCAGCTGGCCGTGAAAGCGGCCGCCGATCAGGTCCAGGCCGCGACCGTGGACGCGCAGCAGGCCGCCTCGGACGAGGCGCGCCTTCGGCGGCTGCTGGCGGACGGATCGGTGGGCGCCGCAGACCACGAGCGCCAGAAGGCACGCGCCGACGCTGCAGCAGCTCGCGTGGATCAGGCGCATCGCCAGCTTGAGCTCGCACGCAATCGCGAGGGCTACGCGGCGCTGGTCGCCCCCTATGCGGGCGTCGTCACGGCCCTGCGTCTGGAGCGGGGCCAGGTGGTGGCGGAAGGCCAGCCGGTGCTGTCGCTGGCCCGTGATGGCGAACGCGAGATCGTTGCCGAACTGCCTGAGGACTGGGTCGGCCGCGCGCGCAGCCTCTCGGCCACGGCAGCCCCCTGGAGCGACCCCAAGGCGCAGGTCCGTCTCGTGCTGCGCGAGCTCGCGCCGCAGGCCAGCGCGCCGGGCCGGACCTACCGCGCGCGCTATGCCCCCGCACCCGGTTCACGCGAATCCGTGGCCGCGCTGCCGCTGGGCAGCACGATGCAACTAACGCTCTCGGCACCGCAAGCGGGCCCCGCGACCGCCGTGCTGCCGGTGACTGCGCTGGTCAAGGGCAGCGGCTCCGCTGGCGTATGGACGGTGAACGCCAAGGGCTCCGGCCTCGCGCTCACACCGGTCCAGGTGGTCGCCAACGATGACGCCACGGTTCAGGTCACGGGTCTGGCCGCGGGCAGCAGAGTCGTCATCGCGGGCGCCCAGAAGCTTGATGCGGGCATGGCCGTGCGCGCCATCGAGCGCGCGCCCGACGCCGCAACCGCCACCGTCGTCAAGAGCAGTTCATGAAGCGCTTCAACCTATCCGAGTGGGCCGTCACGCACCGGCCGATGGTGCTGTTCCTGATCATCCTGACGCTCATCGTCGGCAGCATTTCGTTCAGCCGGCTGGGCCGGCTGGAGGACCCGAACTTTGACGTGCCGCAGATGACGGCCATCGTGGTGTGGCCCGGCGCCACCGCGCAGGACGTGCAGGACCAGGTGCTCAACCGCATCGAGCGCCGCCTGCAGGAGCTGGACCACTTCGAGTACGTGCGCAGCTTCTCGCGCCAGGGCTACGGCGGCATCACGCTGTGGATGAAAGGCGGCAGCAGCAAGGCGGAGCTGGACAACGCCTGGTACCAGGCGCGCAAGAAGATCGGCGACATGCGCCAGGAGTTCCCGGAGGGCGTGCGCGGGCCGTTCTTCAACGACGAGTACAACGACCGCTACAGCGTGCTGTACGCGCTGAGCGCGCCGGAGCTGTCGATGGCCGAACTGCTGACGCTGACCGAGGACGTGAAGCGCCGACTCCAAAGCGTGCCCGGCGCCGGCAAGGTGGACGTGCTGGGCAAGCAGGCCGAACGTGTGTACGTCGAGTTGTCGACCCGCCGCCTGGCGTCGCTCGGCATCGCGCCGACGGCGGTGTTCGACGCGCTGGCACGCCAGAACCTGGTGACGCCCGCCGGCTCGGCGGACGCCACGCACGACCGTGTACAGGTGCGCGTGGACGGCGGCCTCAAGAACGCCGCGGACGTCGCCGACGTGACGCTGGAAGTCGGCGGCCAGTTGCTGCGGCTGGCAGACATCGCGACCGTGCGCGCCGGCTACGAGGACCCGCCCAGCTTCAGCATCCGTCACAACGGCGTGCCGGTGCTGGCCATCGGCGTGACCATGCAGGCCAACGGCAACGTGCTGGACTTCGGCAAGGCGCTGGCGCAGCGGCTGGCCCAGATCAGGCAGGAGATCCCCGCCGGGGTGGAGATCCAGCAGTACGCCGACCAGCCGCGCGTGGTGGCCGAGTCGGTCTGGGAATTCGAGCGCTCGTTCCTGGAAGCACTGGCCATCGTGCTGGCGGTGTCCTTCCTGTTCCTCGGCTGGCGCACCGGCATCGTGGTCGCCGCATCGGTGCCCCTGGTGCTCGCGCTGGTCGCAGCCGTCATGCATGCCGCCGGCTGGAACCTCGACCGGATCTCGCTGGGCGCGCTGATCATCGCGCTGGGCCTGCTGGTGGACGACGCGATCATCGCCGTCGAGATGATGGTGGTGAAGCTGGAGGAAGGCTGGGACCGCCTGCGCGCAGCGACCTACGCCTACACGTCCACCGCGTTCCCGATGCTGACCGGCACGCTGGTCACGGCCGCGGGGTTCATGCCGGTGGGGTTCGCCAAGTCCATCGCCGGCCAGTACGCGGGCGGCATCTTCTGGGTGGTGGGGACGGCGCTGATCCTGTCGTGGCTGGTGGCCGTGATCTTCACGCCCTACCTCGGCGTGTTGCTGCTGCCGAAGAACCTGGCCTCACGGCACGCGCACAGCGCCCATCACGACCCCTATGACCGGCCGGTCTACCGCCGGCTGCGCAGCATCATCGACTGGGCCGTGCATCGCCGCGCCTGGGTGCTCGTCATCACGGTGCTGGCCTTCGGCATCGCCGGCGCCGGCATGCTGAAGGTGCAGCAGCAGTTCTTCCCGACGGCGTCGCGGCCGGAGTTGCTGGTTGACCTGCGGCTGCGCGAAGGTGCCTCCTTCGCCGCCACTGCGCATCAGGTGGAGCTGCTCGAAGCCAGGCTGGCCAAGGACCCGGACATCGAGTTCTTCACGGCCTACACCGGCGCGGGCACACCGCGCTTCTACCTGTCGATCCAGCCGGAGCTGCCCAACCCGGGTTTCGCCCAGTTCGTCATCAAGACGGCAGGCACCGAACAGCGCGAGCGCGTGCGCGCCCGCCTGATGGCGCTGTTCGACAAGGACGAGTCCTTCCCTGACGTCAGGGCGCGCGTGCAGCGCCTGGAGTTCGGCCCGCCGGTGGGCTTCCCGGTGCAGTTCCGCGTGATCGGTCCGGACAAGGCGCAGGTGCGCGAGATCGCCTACCGCGTGCGCGACGCGGTGCGCCAGAGCCCGCTGGTGCGCGATACGCAGCTGGACTGGAACGAGCAGGTGCGCGCCATGCAGGTTCATGTCGACCAGGACAAGGCGCGGCTGCTGGGCCTGTCCACGGCGGACGTCCAGGGCCTGGTGCAGACCGCGCTGGACGGTGCGCCGGTGACGCAGATCCGCCGCGGCGAGGAGCTCATCGACGTGGTGGTGCGGGCGGCGCCCGAGGAGCGCAAGCGCATCGGCCAGCTGGGCGACCTGCAGCTCTTCACGCGCAGCGGCGCCACCGTGCCGCTGTCGCAGCTGGCCCGCGTCGAGCCCGGGTTCGAGGAGCCGGTGCTGTGGCGGCGCAACCGCGACATGGCACTCACCGTGCGCAGCGACGTCGTCGACGGTGTCCAGGGTCCGGACGCCACCGCCAAGATCCGGCCGTCGCTACGGCCCATCATCGACAGCCTGCCGGCGGGCTACCGCATCGAGGAAGGCGGCGCGATCGAGGAAAGCGACAAGGCCAACGTGGCGCTGTTTGCGGTGTTCCCGGCGATGTTCGCGGTGATGCTGACGCTGCTGATGATCCAGCTGCAGAGCTTCTCGCGGCTGTTCATGGTGTTCATGACGGCGCCGCTGGCGCTGATCGGCGTGGTGCCGGCGCTGTTGCTGTTCAACGCGCCGTTCGGCTTCGTCGCGCTGCTGGGCGTGATTGCGCTCAGCGGCATGATCATGCGCAACGCCATCATCCTGGTCGACCAGATCGACCAGGACATCGCGCGCGGCGTCGCGCCCTGGGCCGCCATCGTCGACGCCACGGTGCGGCGCTCGCGCCCGGTGGTGCTGACCGCCGCAGCAGCGGTGCTGGCCATGATCCCGCTCTCGCACAGCGTGTTCTGGGGGCCGATGGCCATCGCAATCATGGGCGGGCTGGTGGTGGCCACCGCGCTGACCCTCGTCTTCGTGCCGGCGCTGTACGCCGCCTGGTTCCGCATCCGGCGCGACAGCGCGGCGACGGCGCCCTCCACGGCACAGCCGGCACCGGACGCACGACTGGCAGGCGGAGGGGCCCATGCCTGACCGCCCCGACGCCGCGCCCGCCGCAGCCTTTCCCGCCCACCCCTCCACCCACCACACGGAGCCCATCACCATGGATGACGTCATCATCATCGGCGGCAGCTTCGCAGGCCTTGCGGCCGCGCTGCAGCTCGGCCGGACAGGCCGCAAGGTCACGGTCCTCGACACCGGCATGCCGCGCAACCGCTTCGCCGGCCACTCGCATGGCGTGCTCGGCCACGATCACAAGCCGCCGGCAGACATCCTGGCCGAGGCACGGCGACAGTTGATGCGCTATCCCGCGATCACACAGGTCAATGCCCGGGCGGACCGGGTCTTCGGCGCCATCGACAACTTCACCGTCGTCACTGGTGATGGCCAGAGCCTGGCGGCGCGCCGCGTGATCCTGAGCTACGGCGTCGCCGACCAGCTGCCCCAGGTGCCGGGCTTCGCCGAAAGCTGGGGCACGTCCATCGTGCCCTGCCCCTACTGCGACGGATTCGAGTTCGCCGGCCGGCATTGGGGTCTCATCTGGTCGGGCCCGCAGTCGCACCAGTCCGCCAGGCTTTTCCTCGACTGGACCGACCAATTGACGGTCTTCGCCGATGGTCACGACATCGCCCCCGATGTCCAGGCGGACCTGGCGCGCCGCAAGATCGCCGTCGTCGATGGCCGCATCATCGAGATCGCGCATCGCCAGGGCCGCATCGCCACCGTCAATCTCGAGTCCGGTCGGCATGTTGCGGTGGACGTCGTGTTCGCCCATCCACGCATCAGGCCGTCCGCCGGCCTGCATGAGTCCCTTGGCCTCGCGGCGGTGGACACGCCCACCGGCATCGTCCTCAAGGTCGACGAACGCCGCCAGACCAGCATGCCGGGCATCTACGCCGCCGGCGACCTCGCCACACCCTTCCTGCCCTCCGTCACCCAGGCAACGTGGCAGGGGGCCATGGCGGGCATCTTCGCCCAGCAGTCGATGCTGACCTGAGTCCACCGCCCCTTCAGCGGTGGGCGCCGTCCGCCGCAGAAGCGCGATCCCACATGACGACGCGTCACGCGTGCCGGGGCACGCGTGGGGCAGCGCCATGCCCTCATCTATCTGCCTCATCCACCTCACCCAACGAGAGATCTCCATGACCAAGCAAGCTGTCGTCCTGATCACAGGCGTTTCCTCCGGCATCGGGCTCGCGGCGGCCAAGACGTTTGTCGCGCGCGGCAGCCGCGTGTTCGGCACGGTCCGCAACCTCGCGGATGCCGCCGCGATCGCCGGTGTCGAGCTGGTCGAGATGGACGTGCGCAGCGACGCCTCCGTGGCCGCCGGGGTGCGCGCAGTGGTGAACCGCGCCGGGCATGTCGATGTCCTCGTCAACAACGCCGGCGTGAACATGGTGGGCGCGGTGGAGGAGACCCAGCCTGCCGAAGCGGCCGCCCTGTTCGACACCAACGTACTGGGCGTGCTCAGGGTCTCGCAGGCGGTGCTGCCGCACATGCGGGCGCAGCGGCAGGGCAGGATCATCAACGTCAGCTCCGTGCTGGGTTTCCTGCCGGCCCCCTACATGGGCGTCTATGCCGCCTCCAAGCACGCCGTCGAAGGGTTGTCCGAATCGTTGGACCACGAGGTGCGCCAGTTCGGCATCCGCGTGACCCTGGTCCAACCCTCCTACACAAAGACCCGTCTCGACGCCAACTCGCCCCAGGCGGCCACGTTGCTCAAGGCCTACGACGAGGAGCGCCAACGGGTCTCGCGGTCGTTCGCTGCCCATGTCGATGGCGGCGATGACCCGGCAACCGTGGCCAACACCATCGTCGACGCGGCGCTCGGCACCTGGCGCATGCGCCGCCCCTCGCCTGGCCAGGCCTCGCTGCTGAGCAAGCTGCGCCGCTTCATGCCCGCCGGTCCCGTCGACAAGAGCCTGCGCAAGCAGCTCGGCCTGGGCTGAGCCCGGGCCGCCGCGCATTTCGTTCGGCAAGCCATTGCCGAGCTACGCCCCGCGCGGGGCCAACCGTGCTGGCATCCACGTCAGCAACATCCATGTGAGGCATCCATGTATCCCAAGACTCCCTACTCCGCGGCTGTCGTTCTCGCCCTTTCAGCGCCGCTGTGCATCGCTCAGCCACCTGCCCAGGAGAGCAGGAAGCGAGATGACAAGCCCGTGGCCGCACCGGCCGCGCAGGGCAGCTGTCGCAACATCAGTGCCGAGATCCGCTCGGGTGCTCCTCTCACGCGCGAGATCGTCATCGCGGAGATGATCCGCGCGCGGGCGGAGGGCGAAATGGACTACCACATCAGCTCGACGCCGCCTGCTGTCTATCGGCCGATGTGCGAGCCGGCGCCCAAGCCGGGTGTGGCCCCGGCGAACGCCAAGTAGCCCCCCCGGCGCGCATGCAAAAGGTCGCGCAGGGGCGCTCAGGCGCGTTGAAGCCGGCCGCGCGTTCAGCCCCGCGCGCGTCGCCGGGCGGCCGCGCCGGCCAGCAGCGCCAGCCCGGCCGCCAGCAGCACCGCCTGCGCGGGCTCGGGCACGGCGGCGGCCAGCACCTCGGCCTGCCAGTAGCTCGGCAGATGCAGGTACGGGTTGCCGCTGGCCAGCGTGCCGTCCGTGATGTAGATGGCGCCCAGCCCGGCCTGCCTGGCCAGCGACATCACCTGCTGCATCTGGGCGACGCCGGCCACACCGTGGACGATGGCACCGGTCGTGGCGGCATCGGTGAGCTGGCCGAGGAACGGGCCGTTGACGAAGTCGCTGAACGAGCCTTCGAAGCTCATCAGCCTGCTGGTGACGGCGGCATAGCCCGCGGCGGGCGTCACGCCCGGGTTGCCGACGATCTGCCAGCCGGGATGCGCGGCGCGCAAGCCGTCGCTGACGGTCTTGTAGAACGGCAGCGTGCCGGCCTGCGAGGCCATCTCGTCGAGGAACACGCCGTCGACGCCGTACCAGGCGGCGTAGCGCTGCGCGTCCGCGAGCACGTCGGCCGTCGACCGCGTGGGCGGCACCTCCGGCGTGCAGTGGCTGACGCCGTAGCAGGTGTAGACGTAGCCCAGCACCTTGCCACCGGCGGCGCGGAAGGCGTTCACCGCGCTGACGTAGTCGCTGTTGGACGCGGTGCCGGGGCCGTTGCCCGGGTTCATGATGGCCGTGATCTGCACGCCCTGCCCGGCCACGGCGGTCATGTCCTTCCACTCGTTCTGCGACGGCATCCAGGACGGGTAGAAGTAGGCCGGCACGATGATCTCGATGGCCGCAGCGAAGGGCGACGCGGCGGCCAGGGCCAGCGCGGCGAGGGTGGTCTTGAGGCGTTTCATGGTCAGAGGTTCCGGTGGATTGGCGCGCTTCAGCGCACGGTCAGCGTGGTGCCGGCGGCGAAGGCGCCCAGCGTCGCATTCCAGGACTGCGCCCGGGCGGCGTTGTCCGCATTGGCGGGGCGCACGCTGTAGCGCACGTCGTTGCGCAGCGTGGCCGCGCCGTCCGGCAGCGCCAGCAGCACGTCGTAGGCGCCCGTCGGCGTGCCGGCGGGGATGGTGAAGGCCGTCGACACGGTGCTGGTGGCGTTGGGCAGCCAGGTGCGCGGGTCCACCGCCGACAGCGTGATGCGCACGACAGCGCCGCTGGTCTTGTGGCGCAGCACCAGCACCGCGGCCCGCGGGTTGTAGGCGCGCGCCCAGCCGCTGTTGCGCACCGTCAGCAGCAGGTCGCCCGACTGCCCGGCCGCCACTTCCGCGCTGTGCCGCAGCGTGGCGAGCTCGAAGCGGTAGCCCAGATTGCGCCTGACTTCGGCCATGCAGCCTTGCGTCTCCCACCGGGTGTGGAACACGTCGCGGTAGTAGTCGTTGTTCAGGTAGGTCAGGTTGAACTGCCGGCCCTCGTTGAGGATGTCGGCGCAGGCGGTGCGCGGCACCGCGCCGGCCTCGTCGGCGGGGTTGCAGGTCTCGCCGCCGAAGGGCGCCACGCGCGACAGCGAGGCGGTGTAGTCGCGCTGGGCCTGGCGGGTGGCCGCGTCCTCGCTGTAGGTGCCGACGTCGGTGGCCGAGGCCAGGAAGCAGTCGTTGTGCACGCCGATGCGGGAGGCGGCCGAACCGTCGCGCCAGCCCGGCACCTGGGCCGCCCACTGCATCAGGTAGGGCGGGTAGCGCAGCTGCAGGAAGCGCTCGGCCGGCAGCGCGTTCAGCAGCGCATCGCGGATCTGCGTGCGCGGGCTGGCGTCGGTGAGGTTGTTGGACGAGGTGTGCCACTCGCCCCAGGCGCCGATGAAGCCGGCCTGCAGGAAAGCGATGACGTCGGCATTGGCCGTCAGCACGGGCTTGAGCTGGTCGATGTGGCCCAGCACGCGCGCCAGCGGCGCGTCCTTCACGTTCTGGTACTCGGTCTCGTTGGCCGGGTAGTTGTAGAGGAAGCGCGGCACGACCTTGAGGCCGGCGCTGCGCGCCTTGGCGAAGCCGTCGGCGATCTGCGTGAGCAGGCTGGCGGGCAGCGCGGTGTTGGCATAGGCGTCCAGCCGCACGGCGGCGTAGACGACGCGGTAGCCGGCCTGGAACTGTGCGTCGGCCTGGGCCTGCGTCCACAGCAGCAGGTTGTCGGCAGCCCAGGTGTACATGCCGCGCTCGGGGTTGGCGATCTCGGCGGTGCTGACGGTGAAGCTGGTCTCCACCGGCGCCGGCCCGGCGGGCGGCGGCGGGGGCGGCGGGGTGGTCGCCGTGAAGCGCCAGGCCTGGTTCGCGTTGCTGGCACTGCAGGTGGCGACCGAGAAGCCCACCTGGCCCACCGCGGCGGGTGCGGTCAGGCAGAGGTTGGTCGACGCCAGCTTCAGCTGCGACGTGGTGCCACCCGACAGCGGCACGGTCTCGAAGCGCTGGCGGGTCTGGCTGGCCTGGCAGGTGCCCAGCTCGACAAACGAGCCCGAGCTGGTGCCCGTCGCGACGACGCACAGGTTGGCCTGCGCGTTGCGGAGGGTGTTGAGAGGGCTGCCCGTGGCCACGGGCGTGAAGGTGAAGTCCTGCAGCGCGGCACCGGCGGCGCAGGTCGCCAGGCGGACGTCCCAGGTGTCCACCTTGGCCTCCAGGCAGGCGTTCGACGGGTTGGACACCACCGGCACAGCGGTCGCGATGGTGGGCAGCACGGCCAGCAACGCCGAACCGGCGGCGCCGGCAAGAGTGCGTGGCAGGGGGCAGGGACGCATGGAGGGCATCAGGTTCTCCTCAAGGAATCGGGCGTCAGGCCCGATGGGGATGGCACACGGCGCGCTGGGACAGGGTGAACCGGGCCGCGCCAGCGCGAGCGCGACCGGGGCACCGGCGCGACCGGTGCCATGGGCAGTGAGACGGAGGACGGGGCCGGGCGGTTAGGGCCTGTGAACACCACGGGAGTAGGCCGCGAAGGCCCGCCGCCAGGGGCCAATCAAGGCGCAGCGTGCGGCCCGCATTGATATGCGGGCAAGCGGTGCAACGCAGAGTGGCCCCTGGCGGCGGGCCTTCCCTTCGGGTTGAGGCCAAAAAACCCGCGCGCGGCGTTGCAAATCCTCGCCGGGTATCGGACCCGGCTGCGGTTTGCGCCTTGCTCGCGGGCTTTTTGGCCTCAACGCGGCCTGCTCCCGTGGTGTTCACAGGCCCTACTCGATGCGGGCCTCGCCCCAGGTCACGACGACGGGCCCGGCGGGTTCGGCCCCGTGCTGGCGCGCGATCAGCTCGATCAGCCTCACGCCGCGCAGGTCGGCGCCGAGTTCGCGCGCCGGCTGGTTGAACTTCATCGGCGGCGTGGCCGCGAGCCGGCGGCCGTCGCCCCAGACTTCGAAGCTGACCGCGGCGGTCTTGCCGCGCGTCGAGTCGTCCACGCCGACGCGGGCCGTGAAGCGCTGCGAACCGGGCGCCACCTGCACCTGCAGCCGCGAGTCGGCCAGCACGCCGACGCCGTGGCGAAACACCTGGCGCTGCACGCTGAGGGCCTGGTCGTAGGGCGTCGAGTCGGCGCGCGGGCCGCCCCAGCCGGCGTAGGCCGGGCGGGTGCCGCCGTTGTCGGTGGTGGACCACGACGCCAGTGCGCGGTAGCCAATCGGGTCCTGCTCCAGCGCGCGGATACCGTCGCGCGCCACGTAGACGTTGCCGGGCCGCTCGGACACGAAGTAGCCGCGCGGCAGCAGGTGCCGGCCGGTGGCGGTGAACAGCAGCGCCTCGCGCGGCTGCAGCTCGAACTCCTTGCTGCCGGTGAACGTGCCCGCATCGGCGCGCGCCCAGGCGTCGCGCAGCGCGATGGGCGCGGCGGCGTCCATCTTCAGGTGCTCGGCGGTCAGCGTGAACTTGGCGGTCACGCCGGTGCGGTTGAACAGCAGCACCGCCTTGCGTCCATCGGCCAGCGTCTTCACGAGGATCTGCCGGTCGCTGTCGGCGTAGGCAATGACGCCCTGGTGGCCGGCGGGGTCCTGGTTGATGGCAATGACCTCGGGCGCCTTCAGCATGTCGATCAGCGCGGGCGAGGCCTTGGACAGGTCGGTGCCGATCATCAGCGGCGCCGCGGCGATGGCCCACAAGCCCAGGTGGGTGCGCGCCTCCAGAAGGTGGCTGCCGTCGAACTCGCCGTTGCCGATCTCCAGCATGTCGGGGTCGTTCCAACGTCCCGGGCCGGCGTAGAACTCGCGCGTGGCGACGGTGTCGAAGTTGTGCACCATCTGCGAGAAGCTGTTGGCGATGTCGCGGCTGGTGCGCCACATCGTGCCGTGGTCCTGCCCCCAGGAGCGGACGTTGACGGTGCCCCACAGGCACACCGACAGCACGTAGTCGCCACGCGGCCGCACCTCGCGCAGCGCATCGCGCAGGCCGGCGTAGAGCTTCCTGGTGCCGTCGACGTCGGACTGGTTGATGTTGCCTTCGACGATGGTGGGCTTGTATTCGCGGTACTGGCCCGAGGCGACGTGCGGCCGGTCGCGGCCGTAGGAGGACAGGCCGCAGCCATCCACCTTCAGGTAGTCGAAATTCCACTCGCCAAAGAACAGCGCCACGTCCTGGCGCATGAAGCCCATCAGCCCCACCTCGCGCTCGGCGGCCGTGCCCTCGGGCAGGTTGGGGCTGTCGGCGTCGTAGGCCTGCGAGCAGGCGTTGCGGCCGATGTCGGTGTACAGGCCCGCCTTCAGGCCCATCGCGTGGATGCGGTCGGTGAAGGGCCGCAGCGAGGTGTCGGCGCCCGTGGCCGCGCTGGGGAACAGCCCCGTGCGCACCTGCAGCCGGCCGTCGGCCGTGCGGCGCTTGAGCCACCAGCCGTCGTCCACGTTGATGCTGCGGTAGCCGGCGGCGGCCAGGCCCGAGTCGACGATGACGCGGGCCGAGTCCAGCACCTTCTGCTCGGTGATGTCGACGCGGAAGGCGTTCCAGCTGGACCAGCCCATCGGCGGCGTGGGCGCCGTGCCGACGGGCTGGTGCTGCCAGCGGCCGGTGGCCTCCAGCGTCGGCTGGGCGTGGGCCTGGGCCGAGAACGCGACGAGCAGGGAGAGGGCGAGCAGTTTCATGCGGCGGTCTGCAGTCGGCCGAAAACGGCCGGGACGTGGAAGTCGGGCGTGGCGGTGTGCGTCGGGCTCCACGCGGAGTACACGCGGCCCGCGCCCTGCCCTTCGACGCGGAACAGGTTCAGGCGCCAGCCGTCGTCGGCGCCCGCTGCACGGGTCATGGGCACGGCCAGCTCGGCGGTCCAGACCTTGCCCGGCGCATCGACGTGCGTCCGGGCGCGGCTGTCGCCGACGATGCGCTTCTTGCCCGACGCCTCGACGGCGATCTCCAGCAGCAACCCGTTGGGCGCCACCTGCACCTCGCGGTAGCTCTTCAGCCCCGCACGGCCCGGAGGCTGCAGGAAGACCTCGACGACATCGCGCTCCCACAGCGGCCAGATGTCGGTGGCCGACGCTGCCTGCTCGTGGACGCTCAACGCCTCGTACCTGCAGATGAAGCGCAGGAACAGCGTGCCCGCGCCGCGCAGCAGCTGCACGCGCGTGGACTGCGGGCCGGCGAGCACCCGGCCCTGCCAGTCGTGGCGGAAGAAGCTGGTGGGCGCATCGGCCCACTGCGACGCGAGCGGGAAGCCGTCGGCGCCCACCTGCGCCACGCGGCCGGCGAAGGCGACGGGCAGCGTGTCGGGCGCCTCGGGATGCGCCTCGATCAGCAGGCTGTGCGTGAAGCGCACGGGCAGCGTGGGCTTGTCGGCACTCACCACGCCGAGCGCCTTGCCCTGCAACGAGTCGCGCAGCCGCCAGCGCCCGGCGCCCAGGCCGCGCAGCGTGACCGGGCCGTCCCAGGTGTCGGCATAGAACGCGTAGTGCAGCGCGCCGCCCTGCTCGACGACGTGGGTCTCGGGCTTGTCGAACCCCAGGTCGTACAGCTCGCCGCGGTAGCGGCCCTCGGCCAGGCGCAGCCGGCCGTACAGGTCCACCCAGCGGCGCCAGTGCTGCTCGCGCTCGGGCGTCAGCAGGAAGCTGTCCTTGGGCTTGGGGTCCACCGGCCACGTGAACTTGGTGGCCACGACGGCACCGATGCCGACGCTGGAGGCGAAGTCCTGCCCGCCGGTGCTCAGCTCCACGTGGTCGCCGGCGTAGGCGGACCACGGGCCCATCAGCGCCTTCAGCGTCTTGCCCTTGTGGCGCACCTGCCAGCTGGACAGCGGGTCCGACGCGGGCGCCTGGTCCATGAACGGCATGTTGTGGAAGGCATAGCTGGTGCCGCAGGGGCACACCTCCACCACCGCCTCCGGGTTGGCCGCGTGGGCCACGTCGTGCATGACCTTGTAGAAGGTGGACACGGCTTCCACCGATGCCTCGGGCCGCGCGTGCTTGTGCCTGGGGTTGAAGCAGGGCGCCACGCCGTTGAGGTGCTGGCCGTCGACCTTGAGGCCGTCGAAGCCCCAGTCGCCGATGATCATCTGGATCGTCGCGGCCAGGCGCGCCTGCGTCTTGTCGTAGGCGGGGCACAGGTAGAAGCTGTTCCACCACGTCACGTTCTGCACCGCGCCGTCCTTGTCCAGCAGCAGCAGGTCGGTGTGGTCGTGCAGCTCGTCGCTGCCGGGCGCCACGGCCAGCGGCGCGATCCACAGCCGCGCCTTCATGCCGCGGGCGTGGATGTCGGCCACCAGCGCCTTCATGTCGTCGGCGCCGCGCGGGAACTTGGCCAGGTCGGGCGTCCAGTCACCGGTCCTGACCTGCCAGCCGTCGTCCAGCACCGCCCACTTGAAGCCCAGCTCCTGCACCTTGGGCAGCGTGGCGCGCACGTAGTCCAGCGAGAAGTCGCGCTCGTAGCCCCAGGCGCACCACTGCGGCTCGTAGGCGCTGGCGGGCGCCTCGGGCGCGGCCAGGCCCTGCGCGGCCATCAGGCGGCGGTAGCGGTCCAGCGGCACGAAGAAGTCGCCGCGGTGCACGGCGATGAAGGCGGGCGGGGTGGCCAGCACCTGGCCCGGCGCCAGCGTCTGCGGCGCATCGCCGCGCAACGAGAGCTCGACGGCCTCCCCCACGGCCTTCACGGGCAGCGCGACGAGCTGCGGTTGAAGCGCGAGGTGGCCGACGGCGACGCCCACGTCACGCCGCCACACATCCACCACCGGCGTGCCGCCGCCGTAGTCGGACGCGTTCATGCCCATGAAGTTGCGCTGCTCGAAGCCGCGCTTCACAGGCTGGATCCAGTCGCGCCGGTCGGCGTGGCTGGCACCGGAGTAGGTCCACCAGCCGCCAGCATGGCGCGGCGCGGCGGCCAGGCGGTGGGCGGCGCTGGCCCAGGCGTCGATGACGATGGGCTGGTCGCCGGTGTTGGCGTAGCTGACGTCCAGCAGCGCCACGCCGGGGTGCTCGTCCAACAGCGTCACGGTGACGCGCTTCTCCAGGCCCTCGGCGGCGCGGCCGGACAGCTGCAGGCGCTGGCCAGCGCCGAACACGGTGTCGGCGCGCGACGGCTCGGCACGCTGCAGCGCGAAGCGCCCGACCTCGCGGCCCTTGACGACGACGTGTTCGCTGGCGTCGAAGCCGGTCAGCGTGACGGGCCGAGGGCCGGCCAGGCTGACGAGGCGGCAGCGCATCTGGTCGTCGAACTGCAGCGACACGGCGCTGTCCTGCACGCGCACATGGCCACGGCCCTCGGCGGCCTGCGCCAGCGGCAGCTGCGTGGCCAGCGGCGCGGCGCCCAGCCACTGCAGAAAGGCTCGGCGCGCGGTCATCGCTTCGCTCCCCACGCGGCCGGGAAGGTCCGCTCGGCGTTGCGGCGGTAGAGCTTGTCGACCACGGTCTTCGGCAGCCCCAGCCCTTGCACCGGCTGGTCGAGGTCGGCCACCTTGAAGCGATCCGTCGTGTTGAAGTAGCGCCAGTGCATGCGCCACACGCCCTCGGCTTCGCGGGCCAGCGCGGCGCCGTCCTGGTCGGGCGCCTGCGCCATGTCGCTGCCGTAGAGGATGCGGTCCTGGTACTGGATGAAGAAGCGGCGCACGCGCTCGCGGTCCTGCTGGCTCTGGTGCTGCAGCTGGCCGATGCGGGCGGCCACGTCGACGACGGCGGTGGGGAAGCGGTCCAGGAAGGTGGCCAGCTCGTTCACGTCGCGCTCCAGCGACGCGAGGTGCATGCCGACGAAGCGCAGCCCGGGGTGGGCCGCCACCATGCGGTCACGCGCGGCCATCTGCGCCTCCCAGCTGGGCATCTCGGGGTGCAGGTGCATGTGGTACTGCGGGTGGGCCTTGAAGTAGGCGCGGTCATTGTTGACCGTCATCTTCTCCAGTGGCAGCCAGCAGTTGTGCGGCTCGCCCTGGTGGCCCAGCAGCGGGATGCCCTGGCGGGCGAAGTCGTCGAACAACGGCGCGAAGCGGGCGTCGTCGATCATCACCAGCTTCTCGTCGGCGCCACGCAGGCTCATGCCGATGTTCTTCCACACCTTCACGCCCACGGCGCCGGCCTGCAGGGCCGCGGCGATGCGCTGGCGCGTGGCGGGCAGCCAGGCGGGCTGGTCGGAGCCGTCCACCGGGAAGCTGGCAGCCCAGGCGACGTCGCGCGGGAACTGCTTGCGCAGCTCGACGGCCACGCGCTGCTGGTCGTCCAGCGGCGGGAAGTCGGGGTAATCGACGTTGATCGTCAGCACCTTGAAGCTCTGGCGCCGGGCCGCCTGCATGAACGCCGGCGCGGCGTTGTGCAGGTGCAGGTGGGCGTCGATCTTGGGCACCCGCGCGTAGTCAGCCATCGTGTAGCTGGGCGCATCTGCTGCGTGTGCGGAGAAAAAAGCCGCCCCGGCAAGCAGGGCGGCAACGGAGGAGACAACAAGTCGCATATCAGTCAATCAATCATGTCTTGCGGGCCGAGCGCCGGGCCGCTCCCAAGCCGGCCCGTGCTGGCGATGTGCTCGCGGCTCTATGCCGCGAGCATCGCCGTCCCCTCGGGGGACCGGCTGGACCCGCCCGCGTTCAGCGGTGCGGGTCCAGACGAGGGGCTCACGTTCTGCATCAGAACTTGATCGAGGCGCCCAGGGTGAAGGCACGCCCGTACCGGTAGTAGCCATTGGGCAGGCTGACATTCCCGTTGCCCAGCTTGGGCGCCTGCACCGCATCGGTCAGGTTGTTGCCTTCCAGGCTGATGCGCAGCCACTGGTTCACCTCGTAGGCCACTTGCGCGGTCACCCAGGTCGTGGCGTTGGCGGTCTCGTTGAAGTTGGCGCCGATGACGTTGGTGGCGGTGACGAAGGCGTCGGTGTGGTCGGCCGTCGCGCTCATGCTCCACGGGCCCTTCTCGTACAGCACACCGAACGACGCGGTGGCCGGCGCGATGCCTTCAAGCGGCCGCTCCACGTCGGCCACCCAGCTGCGCGACTTGTTGCGCGTGTACTGCGCACGCACGCCGAAGCCGTTGTCGAACAGGTGCTGGAAGCCGACCTCGAAGCCGCGCGCGGTGGCCTTGTCGCCGTTGATGGGGCGCTGCACATTGAACAGCCGGCCGCCCGGCGCGCCGATGTCCTGGCCCGACAGCCACAGGTTGGTGATCTGGTTCTTGATGTTCTTCTGGTAGACGGCAAAGGTCAGCGCCGAGTCCTTGGCGTAGTACCACTCCAGCGACGCGTCGACCTGGCGGGCGCTGTACGGCTTGAGCTCGGCGTTGCCGCCGAAGATCTGCGTGAAGTCGCCCCAGGAGATGCTGGCCGTCGTGTTGGTCGGCGCGAGCTTGTCCACCGCCGGGCGCGCCATCGTCTTGGCCGCGCCCAGGCGCAGCTGCAGGTCGGGCGTGAACAGCCAGGTGAAGTTGGCCGACGGCAGCGCGAAGCTGTAGGTGGCCTGCTGCTGTACGACGGACGGCGCGGCGTAGACGGCCGTGTAGTTGAAGGCGCCGTTCTCGACGATGTCGAGGATCTTCGCGTCCCAGGCCTGGGCGGTGGTCTTGGTGCGCACGAAGCGCACGCCGACGTCCGCGTTCCAGCTTTCACCGGACAGGTCGGCCTGCACGAAGGCGGTCGTCGTCTTCTCGGTGACGCGGTAGCTCTCCAGCGGGTTCCACGTCGGCGCCGACAGTGTGGAGCTGTAGACACCGCCGCCGGGGCGCGGCTTGCCGTCCCAGGACTTCAGCGCCTCGGCGTAGTTCGCGACGTCGAAGCCCAGGAAGCTGCGCGGGAAGTTGCCGCTGACGCCACTGAGGAAGCCCGACGGGTTCAGCGTCTGGTTGATGACGTTGCCGCCCAGCGCGCCGACGTTGATCGCGCTGGCGCCGGAGTAGTGATCGGCGCCGCCGTTGAGCGAGTTGTTGATCAGGTCGCGCGACTTCTTGCGGTTGGTCTGGTTCAGGCCGAACTTCAGCTTGTCGATGTTGAAGCGGTCCAGCGTCCACTCGGCGTCCACCTTGGCGCCGTTGATCCGGTCGTCGATGTTGTCGCCGGCACGGCTGTAGTAGTGGGTGTTGAAGTCGCTGGCCTTGAACAGGCCCTGGGCCAGGCCGGTCTGCAGGTCGCGGCCGTCGGCGAAGGTGGTCTTCACGTCGGGCACGGCCGAGCCGGTGAGCTGGATGCGCGTGACGTTGGGCTGGTTCATGCGCAGCACGACATAGCTGTCGTTGCCGCCCGAATGGCGCCTGGACGTGGACTCGTACAGGTCGCCCACCAGCTTCAGCGTCGGCGACAGCTTCCACTCGGCGTTGGCGCCGTACATCGCGGTGTCGACGACGCGGTACTCCGTCTTGTTCAGCAGTTCGGGGTTGAGCCGCATCTCGGGGTCGGTGCTGCTCAGCGTCAGGTCGGTCACCACGCCGTTGGTGATCTTCATGTTGGACCAGCGGCCCGGCGCGTACAGCGGGTAGAACGACAGCTGGTAACCCACCTGCGGCGAGTTCAGCCGCGTCTTGAAGCCGTCCACGACGACCTTCACGTCGCTGCTGGGCCGCCACTCCACCTTGCCCGACAGCGCCAGGCGCTTCTTGTTCTCCATGATGGAGCCGAAGCGGAACTGGCCGGGGCCGATCAGCCCTTCCTCGTTGGCGTCCAGCTGGCCGTTGCCGTTGGGGTCGATGGCGCCGCCCCAGGTGTTGCCCCACTGCCAGAACTGGCTGGGGTCGCTGGGGATGGGGTTGCGGCTCCAGCCGCCGTCGTTGCCGGCCGTGTCGGTGCGCACGTCGCGCTTGGCGTACACCAGGCCCAGCAGCACGCCCAGCTGGTCGCCGAAGGTGTTGCTGTACGTGGCCGACAGCTTCTTGCCGTTCAGCTCGCTCATCTGGTTGCGGTCCGCCTCCAGGCGCAGCAAGCCGCGCTGGCCCTTCTGGTCGAACGGGCTGGCGGAGCGCAGGTTCACCAGGCCGCCGATGGCGCCTTCCATCAGCGAGGCCTGCGTGGACTTGACGACGTCGGCACCGCTGATGACGTCGGCGGGCAGCACGTCGTAGGCGAAGTAGCGGCCCGCGCTGTCGGTGCCCAGCAGGCGGCTGTTGAAGGTGGTGATCGTGTACTCGGGCCCCAGGCCGCGGATGCTGACCTTCTGGCCTTCGCCGCCGGCCGTGCGGCTGATGGACACGCCGGTGATGTGGCTCAGCGAATCGGCCACGTTGTTGTCGGGGAAGCGGCCCAGCTCGGTCGCGCTGATGCTGTCCTGCACGCCGGCGGCGTTGCGCTTGAGCGAGAGCGACTTCTGCAGGCTGGCGCGGGTGCCTGTCACTTCCACCCGGTCCAGCTCGGCAACGTCCTTGTCGGTCTTGGCAGGCGCGTCCTGGGCGGCCTGCTGAGCCAGGGCCGGGGCGGCGGCACCGGCAGCGGCCAGTGCCACCAGGCCGGCCAGCGTCAGGGGGTGCAGCGCGAAGCGGGTGCGGGCGTGCACCGGGGGTTGCAGGCGAGGACTCATCGAACAGTTCCTTTGATCTTGTGTGTCGGGGCTGCCGTCAGGGCAGCGCGATGTCATCTGCTGTGGATGCCGGGGCAGCTCTCCCCCGGTGCGGTGCGCCAGCTCGTCGGAGACCCTCGGAACGGCTTGACGCAAGTCTACGAATTCTTTCGTTTAATTTCGTATATGGTTTTCACCGATGCCGAATGCTTTCGATGAATGATGCCACGAAAGCCTTCCAGCGCGCTGACATCGAGGGAACTCTCCGAGCTATATCGGGATTCGCCTGACACCCACGGAAATTTGCATACGAAAGCCGTCAAGTCGTTGTGTTTTCGTTTTCGTTCGCTTATTCTTTCGCTCGAAAGTTGCCAACGACGCTTTCCAGACCTCACGAAAGATTGAATCCATGCAGAGCACCTGGCTCACCTACGCGCTGATCACGACCCTGCTGTGGGGCCTGTGGGGCGCCTTCACCGGCCTGCCGTCGGAACACGGCTTTCCCGACACGCTGATCTACGTCGTGTGGGCGCTGACCATGATCCCGCCCGCCGTCGTCGTGCTGGCGCGCGCCGGCTGGCGCATTGACCGCGACCGCCGCTCCGTCGTGCTGGGCCTGGCCGTCGGCCTGCTGGGCGCCGGCGGCCAGATGCTGCTGTTCCGCGCGGTGCAGTCGGGGCCGGCCTACCTGATCTTCCCCATCGTGTCGCTGTCGCCGGCGCTGACCATCGCGCTGTCGTTCGGCCTGCTGGGCGAACGCACCGGCAGGCTGGGCATGGCCGGCATCGCGCTGGCGCTGTGCTCGCTGCCGCTGTTCGACCTGCAGCTCGGCCAGGGCGCCCAGGGCCTGGGCGTGTGGTTCGTGCTGGCGCTGTTCGTGCTGGCCGCCTGGGGCCTGCAGGCCTACTTCATCAAGCTGGCCACCGCCGGCACCAGCGCCGAAAGCATCTTCTTCTACATGGCCCTGGGCGCGCTGGCCTGCGTGCCGGTGGCACTGGCGATGACGGACTTCTCCCAGCCCATCCCCTGGGGCTGGCAGGGCCCCGGGCTGGCTGCAGTCACGCAGATCCTCAACGCCGTGGGCGCCCTGACGCTGGTCTACGCCTTCCGCCACGGCAAGGCCATGGTGGTGTCGCCGCTGGTCAATGCCGGCGCGCCGCTGCTGACGGCCGTGCTGTCCATGGCGCTCAGCGGCACCACCCCCGGCGGAGCCAAGTTGCTGGGCGTGGCGCTGGCGCTGCTGGCCGCGCTGCTGCTGGCGCTGCAGCCCGAAACCCCTTCCTCCCCCGCTTCCCAACCCGTTCAAGGAGACGCCGCATGAAGCTCATGCTCGACCTCGTGCGCCGCCACAAGCAGGCCGCCCCCGGCCACGCCGCCATCGGCATCCCGTCGGTCTGTTCCGCCCACCCCGTCGTCATCGCCGCCACGCTGCGCGAATGCGCGGCGCAGGGCCGGCCGGCTCTCATCGAAGCCACGTCCAACCAGGTCAACCAGGACGGCGGCTACACCGGCATGACGCCGCTGGACTTCCGCCGCTACGTGCAGGACATGGCCGCCGCCGAGGGCCTGGCGCCCGAGCTGCTGGTGCTGGGCGGCGACCACCTGGGCCCCAACGCCTGGCGCAAGCTGCCGGCGGCAGCCGCCATGGCCAAGGCCGAGGTCATGGTGGCGCAGTACGTGGCCGCGGGCTTCCGCAAGATCCACCTCGACTGCTCCATGAGCTGCGCCGGCGACCCCGTGCCGCTGCCCGAACCCGAGATCGCCGCCCGCGCGGTGCGCCTGTGCCTGGCGGCCGAACAAGCCTGGCGCGACGCGCCTGACCGCGGCGAGCCGCCGGTCTACGTCATCGGCACCGAAGTGCCCGTGCCCGGCGGCGCGCACGAAGACCTGACCGACCTCGCCGTCACGTCGCCGGAAGCGGCCTCCTCCACGCTGGAACTGCACCGCCACGCCTTCGCGCGCGCCGGCCTGGAGGCCGCCTGGGCCCGCGTCATCGCGATGGTCGTGCAGCCCGGCGTCGAGTTCGACCACCACAAGGTCATCGACTACCGCCCCGAGAAGGCGCGCAGCTTGAGCGCCTTCATCGAACGCCAGCCCGGCCTCGTTTTCGAAGCCCACTCCACCGACTACCAGACCCCAGAGCGCCTGGCGCAGCTGGCGCGCGACCACTTCGCCATCCTGAAGGTGGGCCCCGGCGTGACCTTCGCGCTGCGCGAGACGCTGTGGGCGCTGGCCGCCGTCGAGCGCGAGTGGGTGGGCCACGGCGACGGCCTGGTGGACACGGTGCTGGGCGTCATGCGTGCCGAGCCCGAGCACTGGCGCGGCTACTACCAGGACCCGGCGCGCCTGCATGTCGACCTGGCCTACTCCTTGAGCGACCGCATCCGCTACTACTGGGCCCACCCCGCCGTGCGCGAGGCCTGCCGGACCATGCTCGCCCGCCTCGACGCCGCACCGCCGCCGCTGACGCTGCTGAGCCAGTACCTGCCGCGCCAGTACGAGGCCGTGCGCGACGGCCGCATCGACACGCGCACCGACGCCCTGCTCCGCGACGGCACCGTCCAAGCCCTGCGCCCCTACCTGCACGCCTGCGCCGCCTGAACATGACCCTGCTCCATCTCGCCCCCTCCGACCTCACGCAACGCGGCGCGACGCACACCGCCCGCGAGATCGCCCACCAGCCCGCCGTCTGGCAGACGGTCTACGCCCAACTGCAGGCGGAGCGCCCGTCACTGGACGCCTTCCTGCAGCCGCTGCTCGCGCTGCCCGACCTGCGCATCGTGCTGACCGGCGCCGGCAGCTCCGCCTTCATCGGCCAGTGCCTGGCGCCGGCGCTGCTGAAGCTGCTGGGCCAGCGCCCCGGCATCCGCGTCGAGGCCGTGGCCACGACCGACATCGTCTCCAGCCCCGAGCAATGCCTGCAGCCCGAGGTGCCGACGCTGCTCGTCTCCTTCGCCCGCAGCGGCAACAGCCCCGAGAGCCTGGCTGCCGTGGAGCTGGCCGACCGGCTCGTCCACCGCTGCCACCACCTCGCCGTGACCTGTGCCGCCGAGGGCGTGCTGAACCGCCGCCTCGCCGGCCGGCCGGGCTCGCACGTGCTGCTGCTGCCCGACGAGACGCACGACCGCGCGTTCGCGATGACCTCCAGCTTCACCGGCATGCTGCTGGCGGCCGCCTGGGCCTTCGGCCTGCCGCTGCAGCCCGTGACAACGCTGGCGACCGCCGCGGCAGCGCTGACGGCCGCCGAGACCGACCGCCTGCACGCGCTGGCCGAACAGCCGTTCGAGCGCGTCGTCTACCTCGGCAGCAACGCCCTGCTGGGCCTGGCCCGCGAGGCCGCGCTCAAGCTGCTGGAGCTGACCGACGGCCGGCTCGTGGCGCTGGCGGACTCGCCGCTGGGCTTCCGCCACGGCCCCAAGACCATCCTGAACCACCGGACGCTGGCCATCGTCTTCGTGTCCAACGACCCCTACACCCGCCAGTACGACCTGGACCTGCTGCGCGAACTGCGCCGCCAGGGCCCGGCCCGCGTGCTGGCCGTGGGCACCTTCGGCCCCGAGGCGCTACACGCCGACGACGTGCACCTCGCGCTGCCCGCACAGGCGCCCGACCTGGCGCTGGCACCCGTCGCGCTGGTGTTCGCGCAATGCCTGGCGCTGCTCGCGTCGCTGCAGCGCGGCATCACGCCCGACACGCCCAGCGCCTCGGGCACCGTGACCCGCGTCGTCAGCGGTGTCACCATCCACCCCCTGCACCCCCACCAGGCCTGAGGATGAGCGCCCTGTATCTCGGCATCGACGGCGGCGGCACCAAGACCTCGTTCGTCGTCATCGACGGCGACGGCCGCCGCCTGGCCCGGCACGACGAGCCGACCAGCTACTACCTGGAGATCGGCTTCGACGCGCTGCGCGCGCTGCTGCACCGCGGCGTACAGGCCGTGCTGCACGCCGGCGGCGCGACCGCGGGCGACATCGCCTATGCCTTCGCCGGCCTGCCCGCGCATGGCGAGGACAGCACGCGGCTGGCGGCGTTCGACGCGCTGCTGGCCGGCGTGCTGCCGCGCAGCCGCGTCGGCAACGACATGGTCTGCAGCTGGGCCGGCTCGCTGGCCGGCGCCGACGGCATCAGCCTCGTGGCCGGCACCGGCTCCATCGCCTACGGCGAATGGCAGGGCCGCGGCGCGCGCTGCGGCGGCTGGGGCGAGATCTTCAGCGACGAGGGCTCGGCCCACTGGCTGGCGCGCGAGACGCTGGCGCTGTTCTCCCGCATGGCCGACGGCCGCGCCGAACCCGGCCCGCTGCTGGGCCTGGTGCGCCAGCACTTCGGCCTGGCGGTCGACCTGGACCTGTGCGCCGCCATCAACGGCAACGCCGCGCGCAGCGAGCTGGCCCAGATCGCCCGGCTGACGACCGCCGCCGCCAGCGCCGGCGACACCCAGGCCCGCCAGCTGCTCGTGCGCGCCGGCGACGAACTGGCGCTGCTGGCCGCCGGCATCGCCCGCAACCTCGCGCTGCCGGCCGGCACGGCCGTGCCGGTGTCCTACAGCGGCGGCGTGTTCGCGGCCGGCGAGCTGGTGCTGGGGCCGCTGCAGGCGGCGCTGGCCCGCCGCCTGCCCGGTGCCACGCTGGTGCGCCCGCGCTTCGGCCCCGAGCTGGGCGCGGCGCTGTACGCCACGCGGCTGGCCGGCCGGGTGCTGTCCGACGACGCGCTGGCCCGGCTGCAGGCGTGACGCGCGAAACCGGTCGATATCATTCGAAAGTCACCCGCGACTTTCGCCCGCTCATGCCCACCTCTGCCTCGTTGCCGGCAAAAAACGAAAGCCCGCTGCTCATCGACGAGCGGCGCCGGCTGATCCGCGAGCTGGTGCAGACGCAGGGCCGCGTCACGGTGGACGAGCTGGCCGAGCGGTTCCACACCTCGGTCGTCACCATCCGCAGCGACCTCAACGCGCTGGCCGCCACCGGCGCCGTGCTGCGCACGCATGGCGGCGCGCTGGCCCAGCGCGACACCGAGGAAGTGCCCATCGGCGTGAAGCAGAAGCTGCGCCACGAGCAGAAGGTGCGCATCGCCGTCGAGGCCGCCCGGATGATCCGCGACGGCGAAACCATCCTGCTGGACTCGGGCTCGACGACCGAGGAGATCGCCAAGCAGATCCGCGGCCTGCGGCTGACGTCGCTGAACGTCATCACCAACGCGCTGAACATCGCCGCGCTGCTGGCCACCGTGCCGCACATCAACCTCATCATGCCCGGCGGCCAGCTGCGGCCCAACTCCTACTCGCTGTCCGGCCCCCAGGCCGTGGCCGCGCTGCAGGGCCTGCATGCCGACCGCCTGTTCCTCGGCGTCGACAGCCTGGACCCCGACATCGGCCTGATGACGCCGCACCTGCTCGAAGCGCAGCTCAACGCGCAGATGATGAAGATCAGCCGCCAGGTCATCGCCGTGGCGGACGCCTCCAAGCTGATGAAGCGCAACCTGTCCGTCATCGGGCCCGTGGAGCAGCTGGACATGCTGATCACCGACAACAACGCCGACCCGGCCATCGTCGACCAGCTGCGCGGGCGGGGCATCGAGGTGGTGCTGGCCTGAAGCCGCCCGGTCAGCCCGCCACGTAGCCCGCCAGCCCGTCCACCAGCGCGTCGAACACGACGCGGCAGGCGGCGTTCTGGCGCAGGTCCTCGTGCATCGCGACCCAGGTGTCCAGCGGCCAGCTGAACTGTTCGGGCAGCACGCGCTCCAGCCGGGGCTCGCGGCGCGCCAGCGCGAGCTGGCACACACCGATGCCGGCGCCCGCGCGCACCAGCGCCATCTGGGCCAGGTCGGAATCGCTGCGCAGCGAGAAGCTCTCGCGGCGGATGCCGCCCAGCCGCTGCGCGCCGGCGCGGATGAACGGCGTGACGGTGTCGAACCCGATCAGCGTGTGGCCGCCCAGATCCGCCAGCGAGGCCGGCCGGCCGCAACGGTCCAGATACGACGGGTGGGCATGCAGGCCCAGCGTGATGTTGCCGATGTGGCGCGCGATGAGCTGGCCCTGCTCCGGCGGCGTCATGCGCACGGCGATGTCGGCCTCGCGGCGCAGCAGGTCCTGCAGGCGGTTGCTCAGGGCCAGCTCCACCACCAGCCCGGGGTGGCGCTCGCGCAGCGCCGCGATGAGCGGCGGCAGCACCTCCACGCCGATGACCTCGCTGGCCGTCACGCGCACGGTGCCCGCCGGCTCGGCGCCGCGCGTGGCGGCGCGCTGCAGCGCGGCCGCGGCCGTCTCCATCTGCTCGGCATGGCCCCGCAGCGCCAGCGCCGCCTCGGTGGGCAGCAGCCCCGCGGGTGAACGTGTGAACAGCACCTGGCCCAGCGCGGCCTCCAGCGCCGCGATATGCCGGCCAACCGTGGGCTGCGTGAGGCCCAGCTGGCGCGCCGCGCCGGACAGCGAACCCTCGCGCAACACGCCCAGCAGCGTGTGCAGCAGCTCCCAGGGCAGCGTTGAAGTCATGCATAAATGTATAGCCGCACCGCCAACTTCAGCAATTTCCAAACAGGTGGCCGCTTTCCAGAATGCCGGCATCAACTCTTGGAGCAGGTGATGAACGGCAAGGACAGGACCGCGCTGGTGCTCGGCGCCAGCGGCGGCATTGGCGGCGAAGTGGCGCGCCAGCTGCGCGATGCGGGCTGGACGGTGAAGGCGCTCCAGCGCGGCCTGGCGGCGGCACACGAGCGGCGCGACGGCCTGCTCTGGCTGCGCGGCGACGCGCTGAACGCCGCCGACGTGGCCGAGGCGGCATGCGGCTGCGGCGTCATCGTGCACGCCGTCAACCCGCCCGGCTACCGCGACTGGGACCGCCTCGTGCTGCCGATGCTGGGCAACAGCATCGCCGCCGCGCAGACGGAGGGCGCCACGCTGGTGCTGCCCGGCACGGTCTACAACTTCGGGCCCGACGCCTTCCACGCGCCGCTGCGCGAGGACGCGCCGCAGCACCCCGTCACGCGCAAGGGCGCCATCCGCGTGCAGATGGAGGCGCAGTTGCGCGCGGCCAGCGAGCACGGCGCGCGCGTCGTCATCGTCCGCGCCGGCGACTTCTTCGGCCCGCGGGCCGGCAACAACTGGTTCTCGCAGGGCCTCGTCAAGCCGGGCCAGCCCGTCACCACCATCAGCAACCCCGCCGCGCCGGGCGTGGGCCACCAGTGGGCCTACCTGCCCGACGTGGCCCGCACGATGGTGGCGCTGCTGGCGCGGCGCGACACGCTGCCCGCGTTCGCCAGCTTCCACATGGCCGGCCACTGGGACGCCACCGGCCGCCAGATGGCCGAAGCCATCCAGCGCGTGGCCGCCCGCCACGGCGCCGCGCCGCGCATCGCCGCCCTGCCCTGGTGGCTGCTGAACGTGGCCGGGCTGTTCGTCACCACCTTCCGCGAGATGCGCGAGATGCGCTACCTGTGGCGGCAGCCGGTGCGCATGGACAACGCCCGCCTCGTCGCCACGCTGGGCCACGAGCCGCACACGCCGCTGGACGAGGCCGTCGAGACCGCGCTGCGCGGCCTGGGCTGCCTGCCCGCGCACCCCGCCGCCGGCATGGCCGCCGCGAACGGATAGCTCAGGATAGCGCTACCATTTGCCTTCTTTCGAGGAGACGACGGTGGCAGAAGACGGCAAGAAGGCCTCCCGGCTGCGCAGCCAGGGCTGGTTCGGCGGGCGCGACAAGATGGGCTTCGTGCACCGCGCCTGGCTGCGCAACCAGGGCTACCCGGACGACTACTTCGGCGGCAAGCCCGTCATCGGCATCTGCAACACCTGGAGCGAGCTGACGCCGTGCAACGGTCACCTGCGCGAGCTGGCCGAGTCGGTCAAGCGCGGCGTGCTGGAGGCCGGCGGCGTGCCGCTGGAGTTCCCGGTCATGTCGCTGGGCGAGACGATCATGAAGCCGACAACCATGCTGTTCCGCAACCTCGCGAGCATGGACGTCGAGGAATCCATCCGCGCCAACCCGCTGGACGGCGTCGTGCTGATGACGGGCTGCGACAAGACCACGCCGTCGCTGCTGATGGGCGCCTGCAGCGTGGGCCTGCCCACGCTGGTGGTGCCCGGCGGGCCGATGCTGAACGGCAAGTTCCGCGGCGGCGAGATCGGCTCGGGCACGTTCAACTGGCAGGTCAAGGCCCGCATCGACAGCGGCGAGTTCACAGCGGCCGACCTGACCGAGGCCGAGGTCTGCGGCGCGCGCAGCGCCGGCCACTGCAACACCATGGGCACGGCGTCGACGATGGCCGTCATGTCGGAAGCGCTGGGCATGACGCTGCCCGGCATGGCGTCCATCCCCGCCGCCGACTCGCGCAAGAAGCTGATGGCGCAGCTGAGCGGGCGGCGTATCGTCGAGATGGTCCAGCAAGACCTGACGCCGGCCCAGGTGCTGACGCGCGCCGCGTTCGAGAACGCCATCGTCGTCAACGCCGCCGTGGGTGGCTCCACCAACCTCATCCTGCACCTGCTGGCCATCGCCGGGCGCATCGGCGTGCCGCTCACGCTGGACGACTTCGACCGCCACGGCAGCCAGGTGCCGCTGCTGGTCAACCTGAAGCCATCGGGTGAACGGCTGATGGAGGACTTCTTCTACGCCGGCGGCCTGTCCGTCGTCATGAAGGAACTGGGAGCGCTGCTGCACCGCGGCGCGCTGACGGTCAACGGCCGCACGCTGGACGACAACTACCGCGAGGCCCGCTGCTGGGACCCCGCCGTCATCCGCCCGCTGGACCAGCCGCTGCAGCCCGCCGCCGGCATCGCCGTGCTGCACGGCAACCTGTGCGAGCAGGGCGCCGTCATCAAGCCCTCGGCCGCCACGCCGGCGCTGCTGCGGCACCGCGGCCCGGCCGTCGTCTTCACGAGCATGGAGGACTACCACGCCCGCATCGACGACCCGGCGCTGCCCATCAGCGCCGACAGCGTCATCGTGCTGCAGGGCGTGGGCCCGCGCGGCTACCCCGGCATGCCCGAGGTCGGCAACGTGGACCTGCCGCGCAAGCTCGTGGAGGCTGGCGTGACGGACATGGTGCGCATCTCAGACGGCCGCATGAGCGGCACGGCCTACGGCACCGTCGTGCTGCACGTGGCACCCGAGTCGGCCGCCGGCGGCACGCTGGCGCTGGTGCGCGACGGCGACCTCATCGAGCTGGACGTGCCGGCGCGCCGGCTGCAGCTGCTGGTCGGCGACGAGGAACTGGCGCGCCGCCGCGCCGCCTGGGTGCCGCCCGCGCCGCTGGCGACGCGGGGCTACGTGAAGCTCTACGTGGACCACGTGCAGCAGGCTCACCTCGGCGCGGACCTGGACCTGCTCGTCGGCGCGTCAGGCTCGGTCGTGGAGCGCGATTCCCACTGACCCGCCAGGCGCCCGCCGGGCCCGCGCGCCGCCAGCAGACGATCAGAGCGTCAGCTGCCCGTGCACGCCCTCGTCCACGCGCTTGCCGACGACGGCGCCGAACAGCATCTTGATGCCCGCGATCACCGTGCCGTGACGGTTGTCCCAGTACTCGCCGCTGACGGGGTCCACCCGCAGCAGGCAGATGCGCGGATCGCTCTCGCCCTCGGTGAACCAGGCCCGCATCTTGGGGCTCCACAGCCGGTGGATGGTGGCGGGGTCGGTGACCTGCGTGGCCTCGCCGTCCAGCTTCAGGTGGCCGGCGTTGTCGCCCTCCTTGAAGAACAGCGTCACGCGCGGATCGCGGTCCAGCTCGACGTTCTTCAGGCTGTCGACCTCGGTGAAGAACCACAGCGCGCCGCTGCCCTCCTCCACTTCCGTGACCGTCATGGGCCGGGCATGCAGCTGCGAGTTCAGCCCCAGCGTGCAGAAGAAGCAGCTGTTGCCGGCGTTCACCATCTCCGCGATCTTCTTCGCGGCGGCGGCGCCGCTGAGGTTCTCTTCCGTGCCGAGCTCGTCGTCGCGGGATGCATCCAAGCGTTGGTCGTCCACAGGAAGGCTCCGGGTGTCGTCAATGAAGGCTGCCAGCGTAGGCAGCGCGCCGCCGCCAACGCGTCGGCCGGCAGGACGGACAGCTGTCGGACAACGCGGCCGTAACATCCCGCCCAGCTCACTCGCCAGGACTTCTCCATGACCTACTGCGTCGCGATGCGTCTGCGCGCCGGCCTGCTGTTCGCGTCCGACACCCGCACCAACGCCGGCGTCGACCACATCGCCAGCTTCCGCAAGATGTACCAGTTCCAGATTCCGCACCAGCGCGAGATCGTCGTGCTGGCCGCGGGCAACCTGGCGACGACGCAGTCCGTCATGTCGCTGATGAACCAGCGCCTGCACGGCGACGGCGAGCACCTGCTCAACGTGCCCACGCTCTACGATGCCGCCGTGCTGCTGGGCCGCACGCTGAAGGAAGTGGTGGGGCGCGACACCGGCGACGGCCAGCGCAGCCAGGGCGTGGACTTCGGCGCCAACTTCCTGCTGGGCGGCCAGATCCAGGGCGAGGGCCCGCGGCTGTTCCACGTCTACCCGCAGGGCAACTTCATCGAGGCGACCGAGGACACGCCCTACTTCCAGATCGGCGAGAGCAAGTACGGCAAGCCCATCATCGACCGCGTCATCCGATACGACACCACGGCGCTGGACGAGGCGGCCAAATGCACGCTGGTCAGCTTCGACTCCACCATCCAGTCCAACCTGTCGGTGGGCCTGCCCATCGACATGGTGATGCTGCGCGCCAACCAGTTCGAGCAGGCCATGCAGCCGCCGCACCGCATCGAGCGCGACGACCCCTACTTCCTGGCGCTGCGCAAGGGCTGGAGCGCCGGCCTGCGCAAGGTGTTCGACGAACTACCCAACGAGCCGTGGTTTGATGCTTGAGCCCCTCGCCCGGTCTTGCGCCGCTGGACGCGGGCCAGCCCGGTCGGGCCCCCGAGGGGACGGCGATGCTCGCGGGGCGGCCCGGCGCTCGGCCCGAAACAGGCACGACGGCCGCAGAGCGTCCTGTCGCGGCGAGCCGACAGCCTTCAGACGGGCCCGAGCACCCGCATCGAATAGTCGACGGCCCTGACGTCCTTCGTCAGCCGGCCGATGGAGATGCGGTCCACGCCGGTGGCGGCGATCCAGCGCAGCTGATCCAGCGCGACGCCGCCCGACACCTCCAGCAAGGCACGGCCCGCGTTCACCGCGACGGCCTCGCGCATCTGCGTCTCGGTGAAGTTGTCCAGCAGCACGCTGACGGCGCCGGCGTCCAGCGCCTCGTGCAGCTGGGCGATGTTCTCGACCTCGATCTGGATGTCCACGCCCGCGTTCAAGGCCTGCGCCGCGCGCAGCGCCAGCGCCACGCCGCCGGCCGCGGCGATGTGGTTCTCCTTGATGAGGATGCCGGCATACAGCGCCAGCCGCTGGTTCTGCCCGCCGCCCACGCGCACCGCGTACTTCTGCGCCAGGCGCAGGCCCGGCAGGGTCTTGCGCGTGTCCAGGATCGCGCAGCCGTTGGCGTTGGGGCTGGCACCGGCCACGGCGTCCACGTGGGCGCGCGTGATCGTCGCCGTTCCGGACAGCAGCTGCAGGAAGTTCAGCGCCGGCCGCTCGGCGCTGAGCAGCAGGCGGCCATCGGCCTCGATGCGGCAGACGATGCTGTCCGCCGTCATGGCGGCGCCTTCGTCGTACAGCCAGTCGATGCGGCTGCTGGCGTCCAGCGCGGCGAACACGCCGTCGAACCAGTCGCGCCCGCACAGCACGGCCGCCTCGCGCACGCGCACCTGCGCGGCCACGCGCCGGCCCGCGGGCACCAGCTGGGCCGTCCAGTCGCAGCGGCCGATGTCCTCGGCCAGCGCGTCGCGGATGTTGCGCGCGCGGGCCAGTTCCAGCGTCTCTTCGGTGAACATCACTCGGGCTGCCCCACGGTCAGCGTGATGTCGCCCAGGCCCTCGATGTGCCCCGTGATGACATCGCCCGGCACCACGGCGCCGACGCCGGCCGGCGTGCCCGTGTAGATCAGGTCGCCGGGGTGCAGGTGGTACAGGTGCGACAGGTTGGACACGATCTCGGCCTGGCTCCAGATCATGTCGGCCAGGTCGCCGCGCTGCTTCTCAACGCCGTTCACGGCCAGCGTGATGGCGCCCTGCTCCAGCAGGCCCACGTCGGCCACGCGGGCGATGTCGGACAGGATGGCCGACTGGTCGAAGCCCTTGGCGGTGTCCCACGGCTTGCCGCCGGCCTTGGCCGTGGCCTGCAGGTCGCGGCGCGTCATGTCCAGGCCCGCGGCATAGCCCCAGATGGCGGCCTTGGCGGCCTCGGGCGTGACCTTGAACACCGGCGCGCCGATGGCGATGACCAGCTCCATCTCGTAGTGGTAGTTCTTGGTTTCAGTCGGATACGGCACCGTGGCGCCCGACGGGGTCAGCGCACTGGCGGGTTTGGTGAAATAGAACGGTGGCTCGCGCGTCGGGTCGGCGCCCATCTCACGGGCATGATCGGCATAGTTGCGGCCCACGCAGAAGATGCGGCTGACCGCGTAACGGGCGTCGCTGCCGCGCACGGCGGCGCTGGGAATCTCGGCCGGAGGGAAGACGAAGTTGCTCATGGCATGGCATCGACGAGGAAATGAGGGGGCAAAGCATACTGGGCCGGCCCTGGCGCTGCTGCTGCTCGCGCTGCTGGCCGGCTGCGCCACCCGCACGCCCGCGCCCGCCGACCGCGACGGCCCCCAGCCCAACCCGCCGGCCGAGCTGGCCAAGGTGCCCGACGCCGTGCCGCGCGTGGAGCCCATCCGCGTGGGCGGCCCCAACAAGCCCTACGAGGTGCTAGGCGAGCGCTACCTGCCGCTGACCGGCGACGACCCCTACCTGGACCGCGGCCTGGCCTCCTGGTACGGCCGCAAGTTCCACGGCCGGCCCACGGCCAGCGGCGAGGTCTACAACATGTACGCGATGACGGCGGCGCATCCGACGCTGCCCATCCCGAGCTATGCCCGCGTGCGCAACCCGGCCAACGGCCGCGAGGTCATCGTGCGCGTCAACGACCGCGGGCCCTTCCACAAGGGCCGCGTCATCGACCTGAGCTACACCGCCGCGCTGAAGCTGGACCTGCTGCGCGGCGTGGCGCCGGTGGAGGTGCGGCGCATCACCTACGCCGAGATCCGCGCCGGCAGCTGGGGCAAGCCCGCCAGCGAGCCGCCCCCCGTCTTCGTGCCCGAACCGACGCCCGGCGCGCCGCAGCGCGACACCACGGCCACGCTGGCCGCCGCCGGCAGCGGCATCTGGCTGCAGTTCGGCGCCTTCTCCCGGCTGGACGGCGCAGAGGCGCTGCGCCAGAAGGTCGCCGAGGCCGACCTCAGCCTGCTGCCGCTGCTGACCATCGTGCGCGAGGCCGGCCTGCACCGGCTGCGCGCCGGCCCGTTCCCGAGCGTCGACGAGGCCCGCGCGTCGGCCGCGCGGCTGCGCGACGAGGGCGGCGTGGAGTCCACGCTGGTCGAGAAGCGCTAGGGGGGGTCAACGCCCACCCGCCACGTCCAGCAGCGCGCCTACCGTGTAGCTGGCCGCGTCGGACAGCAGCCACACGATCGCCTCGGCGATCTCGTCCGGCCGGCCCAGGCGCTGGATGGGGATGGTCAGCGCCACGCCGGAGGCGTCCATGCCGCTGTTGGCATGGATGTCCGTCTCGATGACGCCGGGCCGCACGCCGTTGACGCGGATGCCCTCGGCGATCAGCTCGCGGGCCAGGCCCCGGGTCAGCGTGTCGACCGCCCCCTTGGTGGCGGCGTAATCCACGTAGATGCCGGCCGAGCCGAACTCCGCCGCGCGTGAACTCAGGTTGACGATGGCGCCGCCCGCGCCGCCGCGCGCCGTGCTCATGCGCCGCGCGGCCTGCTGGCAGCACAGCAGCGTGCCCACCACGTTGACGTCGAACAGCCGGCGCCAGCGCGCGGGGGTCATGTCTTGCAGCCGCGCCTGCGGCGCGACGATGCCGGCGTTGTTGACCAGCCCCGCCAGCCGGCCGCCGGCGTCGTCCAGGCGCTCGAACATGCGGGCGACCTGGGCCTCGTCGGCGACGTCGGCCTGCAGCGTCACCGCACGCCGGCCCAGCCCGTGCAATCTGGCCGCCAAGGCCTCGGCGGCGGCGCTATCCTGCGCGTAGTTGATGGCCACGTCCCAGCCGGCCTCGGCGCAGCGCCAGGCCGTGGCTGCGCCGATGCCGCGCGATCCCCCGGTGATCAAGACCCAATCCGCCATGGCCGGCATTGTGGACTTGACGGTGACAGCGCCGCCCCCCGAATCGCGAGCTGCATGGATTTCCTCGACGTCCCGACGGTCCTCAAGGTCAGCGCCCTCTTCAACCTGATGGCGGCACTCGCCTGGCTGACGCTGGCCCAGGCCTTCCGCATCGCGCCGCGCGCGGGTCGGCTGATGGCGGCCGCGCACCTGCTGCGGCTGGCGACGCAGGACTACGGCAACCATCTGGCCGGCTGGCCCGACCTGCTGCGCCAGGCCGTGCCGGAGTACGGCCTGCTGGGCGGCATGGTGCTGCTGCTGCTGGCGCTGCGCCGCATGCTGCGCAGCCGCCGGCGGCCGCGGGACATCGCGTGGATCGCCGGGCTCGGTGCGCTGGCCATCGCGGCCGGCCTGGCCGCTGGCTCGGCGCTGCTGCCCGAGCTGGCCGGCACGGCCGCCGTCACGGCGCTGGCGCTGCTGTCCGTGCGCGAGGTGATGCAAGGCGTGGGAGACCAGCTGTCACGCGCCGTCGCCGTCGCCACGACGATGCCCTTCGCGCTGCTGGCGCTGATGAGCCTGGGCCACGGCGCCGAGCTGCTGCTGGAGCCCGGCCTGCACGGCCACCTGCTGCACGGCGAACTGCCATCGCCGGCACGCGCGGTGCTGTGGTTCGTCGTCACGGTGGCCATCACGCTCAGCCTCATCGCGCTGATGATCTGGCGCGTGGTCATGCGCATCCAGCACCTGACCTACCGCGACCCGCTGACCGGCGCGCTCAACCGCCGCGCCTTCGAGCAGGCCCTGGCCGACGCGCAGGCGCAGCTGCAGCGCGGCCACGGCTTTGCGCTGGCCATGATCGACATCGACCACTTCAAGCGCATCAACGACGAGCACGGCCACCCCGCCGGCGACGCGGCGCTGCAGCACTGCGTGCGCATCTGGCAGGCCGGCCTGCGCGAGGTGGACCGGCTGGGCCGGCTGGGCGGCGAGGAGTTCTGCGCGCTGCTGCCGCTGCAACCCGCCGGCGACCTCGCCAGCGCGGCGGCCGTGGCCGAGCGGCTGCGCGCCAGCCTCGCGGCCCAGCCGCTGCAGTGGGGCGGGTGCGAGCTGCCGCTGTCGGCCAGTTTCGGCGTGGCATTGCCCGTGCCGGGCGACGCCGCGGGTGAGATCGGCCTGGCGCGCGCCGACGCCGAGCTCTACCGCGCCAAGGCCGAGGGCCGCAACCGCGTCTGCGTCGCGACGCACCTGCAGGGCTCGCCATGATCACGCCGGCCCAGACGCTGACGCTGCTGGCCGCCGTCATCCTGGCGGCAGGCGTCGCTGCGCTGGTGTGGCTGTCGCTGGCGTTCGTCGCGCGCGTCGCGCCGCGCGCCTCCTGCCTCATGGCCGGCGCCAACGCGGCCGCCGCACTGTCGCTGACGCTGCACGCGCTGCGTGGCGTGCTGCCCGATACGCTGACCTACCGCGCCGGCGACGTGCTGGCGCTCGCGTCGTTCGCGCTGCTGGCCGTGGCGGTATCGGCCATCCTGGACCGCCATCCGACCTGGAAGCCAGCCACCGCCGCCGTGCTCGCCGCGGCGGGCGTGCTGGCGCTGATGCCCTACGACGGGGATCTGCGCTGGCAGGCCCGCATCGTCAACTTCGGCGGCGCCGCGCTGACGCTGGCCGCCGCGCTGTCGACCTGGCGCCGGCTGCGGGCCGCCGACGGGCGGCGCACGCCGGCCGGGCTGTCGCTGCCGCTGTTCCTCATCGCCGCACTGATGACGGTGCGCGGGCTGGAGACCTTTCTGAACCCCGGCCGCACGCCGGACATGCGACTGCCCACCGAGTTCAACCTCGCCTTCCTGTGGGCGGCGCTGGTGCTGACGCTGCTGCAGAACGCGACGCTGGCCTTCCTCGTGCTGATGCGGCTCATCCTGCGCATCGAGCGCCTGCTGGAGCGCGACCCGCTGACCGACACGCTGAACCGCCGCGCGTTCGACCAGGCGCTGGACCACGCCCATGCCTGGCTCCGGCGCGGCCGCGGCTATGCCCTGGTCATGATCGACATGGACCGCTTCAAGCAGCTCAACGACACGCTGGGCCACGCCGCCGGCGACGCCGCGCTGCGCCAGATGGTGCGCGAGCTGCAGCCCTGCCTGCGTGAGGTGGACCGCTTCGGCCGCCTGGGCGGTGAGGAGTTCTGCGTGCTGCTGCCCGACACCGACATCGCCGGTGCCGCGCTGGTGGCCGAGCGCATGCGCGCGCTGGTGCACGCCACGCCGCTGCGCTGGCTGGAGCAGGACTGGCCGCTGAGCGCCAGCTTCGGTATCGCCGAGGCCCAGCGCGACGATGCCGACGGCGCCGCCCTGCTGGCGCGCGCCGACCAGGCGCTCTACCGCGCCAAGCACCAGGGGCGCAACGTCGTCCAGGCCTGAAATGGCACAGCCCCTCGTCCTGTCCCGCGCCGCTGAACGCGGGCCGTGCTGGCCGCTCCCCCGAGGGGACGGCGCTGCTCGGGAGCGGCCCGGCGCTCGGCCCGAATATCGCCACCACCGCCCCTGACATGACGGCCACCGACACCACGCAGACCCTGCTCGACTTCCTCACCGGCATCGGCATCGCCGTGCGCGAGGGTGCCGTGCCGGCCGGCAGCTTCCTGCCCGGCATCCGGCTGGAGGCCGGCACGCTGGTGGTGGACCGCGCGGCCCTGCGCTGGCCGGGCGACCTGCTGCACGAGGCCGGCCACATCGCGACGACGCCGGCGGCATTGCGGGCGGCGCTGGACGACCGCATCGATGACGACCCCGGCGTGCCCCATCGCGGCGAGGCCGAGGCCACCGCCTGGGCCTGGGCCGCGCTGGTACACCTGGGGCTGCCGGCCGAAGTGCTGTTCCACGGCGGCGGCTACCAGGGCCACTCGGCGGGCCTGGCACTGACCTACTCCGTGGGCGTCTACCCCGGCGCCGCGGGCCTGACACAGGCCGGCCTGGCCGCACCCGGCGAATACCCGCGGCTGCGACGCTGGCTGAGAGACCAGCCCCCCCTAGCACGACGAAAGCAAACCCAACGACATGACTGACACCCTTCTGCTGCTCGTCCCGATTGCCGCCGAACACAAGGCGCTGCTGCTGCAGCGCTTTCGCGTCATCGAGGCGCTGGACAGCTCCGCGCGCGCCGCGGCCATCGCAGCCCACGCCGCGGACATCGACTTCGTGCTGACCAACGGCGCGGTGGGCTTCACGGCCGCCGAGATCGCCACACTGCCCCGCCTCCGGCTGCTGGCCGCCCAAGGAGCCGGCTACGAGAACCTGGACATCGCCGCCGCCCGCGCGGCCGGCGTGCCGGTGTGCAACGGCGCCGGCACCAACGACGACTGCGTGGCCGACCACACGCTGGCGCTGCTGCTGGCCAGCGTGCGCGCGCTGCCACAGCAGGGCGCCGCACTGCGGGCCGGCCAGTGGCGCGATGCGCTGCCGCTGTACCCCGGCTTCACCGGCCGGCGGCTGGGCATCATCGGCCTGGGTGCGATCGGCCTGAAGATCGCCAGCCGCGCGGCGGCCTTCGGCATGCGCATCGGCTATCACAACCGTCGCCCGCGTGACGCTGCCGGCAGCGCCACCTGGTTCGACAGCCCCGCCTCGCTGGCCGCCTGGGCCGACGACCTTGTTGTCGCCACGCCCGGCGGCGCGGGCACGCGGCACATCGTCGACACCGCCGTGCTCGCCGCGCTGGGCGCTGGCGGCCATGTGGTGAACATCGCCCGCGGCAGCTGCGTGGACACAGCGGCGCTGGCCGCGGCGCTGCGCAGCGGGTTGATCGCCGGCGCGGCGCTGGACGTCTACGAGAGCGAGCCCCACCCGCCGCAGGACCTGGTGGACCTGCCCAACGTCATCCTGACGCCGCATGTGGCGGGCTGGTCGCCGCAGTCCATCCACGCAACGGTGGAGAACTTCATCGCCAACGTGGACGCGCTGCAGCGCGGCGAGCCGCTGCCCACGCCGCTGTGAGCGTCAGCGGCGGCGTGGCCGCTCGATGACCTCGGCTTCCGCCATCGGCACGTAGACGCGATGACTGCCCTCCTCCAGCGCCTGTTCGACGAAGCGGCGCGGCAGCGGTTGGGTGACATCCGCGGGCAGCGGCGGCAGCTTGTCGAACTGCAGCAGGGGCTCGGCCACCCGCTCGACGGCGCGGCGCCGCACCGACAGCGCGTCCAGCAGGCGCAAGGGCGTAAGCAGTGTCTTCATGACGGTCAGCGTTGAAGGGGCTTAAGGCAACAGACGCCATTGATGCCGGCGCAGCGACAGGCTGGCGGCGCGCCGAGTTTGTCGCGCCCGCCGCGCGGCCGCAAGCGGACTTGCCCCTCGCCCCGGCGTGGTGCGCCCGCCCGCGCAGGCAGGCGGCCAGATGCCGGCCGGTCTGCTCGACCGCCTGGGCGGCGGCATGGGCCTGGGCGCGACGCGGGGCGGCACGCTCCACCTGCGCGACATGCGCCCGTGAAGATGGAGCGCGCCGCTCAGGTCTCGTTGAGCCACAGCCGCTGGAACAGCGGGGAGCGGCACGACAGCCGGCCGTCGACATGCGCCAGGCCTTCACGCTCGATCAGCGTGGGGCTGCGGTCCTCGGCCAACAGCGACACGCCCAGGCCCAGCCGGTGCTGCGGCGCCCAGCGCAGCCCGATGGCCTCGGCCAGCGTGGGCAGCACGTCGACATGCGTGAACTCGCGGCGCTGGTCATCGCCGGGCAACCGGCGGCCGTCGGCGTCGTAGCGCGCCAGCGCATGGAAGACGGTGCGGCCACCGGCCGCAGGCTGCAGGTCGGCATCCAGCAGTGGCGCCGGGCTCAGGTGGTCGCCCATGATCCACACCACCTTGGGCCGGCCGTCGCGCTGCGCGACGAAGCGCTGCACCAGACTGGCCACGACGCGGTCGGTGCAGCGCAGCGAGCCTCGCATCAGCTCGACGGGCACGTCGTCCTCATCCTCGTCCGCAGGCCGCACGGAGCCGGCGTCGCAAGCCGGGTCACGCGCGCCGGCCGGGCCGTGCGTGTCCACCGTCAGCAACAGGCTTGCACGCGCCTCGCCGGGCGCGCGCGGCCGCTGCATGTCCGCCCAGGCCTGCTCGGCCAGGCCGCCGTCCAGCAGCCCCCAGCCGCGCGCGGGCACCGGCACACCCGCGGCCCGCCACTGCTCCGCGCCGAACCGCCGCGTGACGCCATGCTCCTGCAGGAAGCGCCCCTTGCCAGCGAACTTCAGCGAGGCGCCGCCGTAGAAGCTGACCTGCCAGCCCTGCCCGGCCAGCACGTCCGTCAGGCAGTGGCCGCCCGCGTAGAAGTGCGCGGCGTAGTCGTACGCGTGGCGGCTGATGACCCCCACCGGCTGCAGCGGCACGCCGCACAGCGCACTGAACAGCCCGCCCAGCGTCCAGCTGGCCCCGCTGAGGTTGTGCAGCCGGCCCAGCGTCTGCGCATCGTCCTGCAGGCGCGTCAGCTGCGGCAGCAGCGGGGCCCGACCGGCGCGCGGGTGCGTGTAGGCCTCATCCAGCGATTCGACGAAGACGACGAGCACGTCCGGCCTGACGGCCGGCGCCTGCCAGCCGACGTTGCCCGGGTCCACATAGTGCCGGGCGAGATAGTCACCGCCGTCGGCCTCGGGCCGGCAGGGATCGGCCACCGTGGCATGCACGGACAGTACGGCGCCGACCCCCAACGCCCCCAGCAGCGGCAGCCGGTGCACTCGCCGCAGGCGGCCCAGCAGGAAGAGGCTCAGCGCCGTCAGCCCGAGCACGCCAGCCAGGCAGCGTGCCGCGCGCGCGTACAGGCGCGAATCCGCCTCGCCCAGGCCGCCGTGCTGCAGATGGAACAGCACCTGGTCGGGCGTCACCAGCCCGAAGTAGTGGCGCATGAACCAGCTCGTGCCGACAACGGCCCAGAGCGCGAAAACCAGCGTCACCAGCGCCGCGAGGCGCGGCGTTGTGAGACGGCTGAAAAAGTGGGCAAGCGGGCGGGAGGCAGGCATCGGCGGCGAGTCTGCCGACGCCGCTTTGCCACACCGCCTTCAAAGTTTTTCTGAGTGTTGGCGGACTGCAAAGGACTGTGCAGCGCGCGCCCGCTCAACCCGCCTTGGCTGCCGGCGCGGCCACGCAGGCCTTGGCCACCGCCAGACCGCGCAGGAAGCCGCGCCGCACGCCACCGGCCGTGATGGCCGCGCTGACATGCCGGGCATAGCGCTCGGCACCGCTGAGCTTGCGGATCCAGCCGCGGAACGGGATGACGCCCTCGGCCGTGCGCTGCAGCGCGCCGGTGGCGGCATCCTCGCCTCGCTCCAGCAGGCCAGGGCCGCCCTTGCCAGCGGGCGCATCGAGGTCGGGGCCCAGCACCTCATCGAGTGCCCGGATGTCGGCTGCCAGCGCCGGGCAGCTGGTGTCGGCCGGCGTCGCATACGGCGCGGCAGCGGCGGCCTTCAGCACGTCGGGGATGTCGGCGCGGACGACGTTCAAGTCACTCAGCGGCGTCGTCGCGGCATTGGCGACCTTGTCCTGGCTGGAGCTGGCGCAGGCGGTCAGGGCGAGGAGGGCAACAAGGGGCAGGAGGGTGTGGCGCATGGGCACCGATCATCTCAGCCCCGCGTTGATTTTTTCGAGCGCCTCGCTGCCGGGGCAAAGGTCTTCTTCACCCAGCGTGTTGAGCGGCGATGCGGTCGTGCGCTGCGCCGCATGCCAGTCCCGGGCCTGCGGGTCGAGGTACAGCAGGCCGGTCGCGATCTCCCCGGCCGCCGCGCGCAACTGCATCGCGCTCATCGCGCCGAGGCGGTCGGTGGGGTCGTAGCCGGGGGTCGTCCTGCGCAGCCGCAGCGTCGTGCCGTCGGCCTGCGGCACGTCGATGACATCGGGCGAGTCGGGCACCACCTGCTCGTCCGCCAGCGCGATGAAGTCGATGCGGTTCAGCGCCTCGTTGTGGGCACGGACATGGTCGTAGCTGCGCGTGGAACCGGCGTGGTTGTTGAACGCCACGCAGGGGCTCACGACGTCGATGAAGGCCGCGCCGCCGTGCCGGATGGCCGCCTCGATGAGCGGCACCAGCTGGGCCTTGTCGCCCGAGAAGCTGCGCGCGACGAAGGTGGCGCCCAACTGCAGCGCCAGCGCGGCGAGGTCGATCGCGGCATCGTTGTTGGTGGCGCCCTTCTTGGCGACGGAGCCCTTGTCGGCCGTCGCGCTGAACTGCCCCTTGGTGAGCCCGTAGACGCCGTTGTTCTCGACAAGGTAGACCATGCGCACGCCGCGGCGCATCGCGTGCGCGAACTGGCCCAGGCCGATGGACGCCGAGTCGCCGTCGCCCGACACGCCGAGGTAGAGCAGCTCGCGGTTGGCGAGGTAGGCGCCCGTCAGCACGCTGGGCATGCGGCCGTGCACGGTGTTGAAGCCGTGGCTGGCGCCGAGGAAGTAGTCGGGCGTCTTGCTGGAGCAGCCGATGCCCGACAGCTTGGCCACGCGGTGCGGCTCGATGTCCAGCTGCCAGCAGGCCTGCACGATGGCAGCGGAGATGGCGTCGTGACCGCAGCCCGCGCACAGCGTTGACACCTTGCCTTCGTAGTCGCGCCGCGTGTAGCCGACGGCGTTCTTCGTCAGGCTGGGGTGGTGCAGCTTCGGTTTGGCCAGGTAGGTCATGCTGCGCTCCTCGGTGCCGTGGCCAGCGCGTGCACGTGGCGCGTGATCGCGTCGGTGATGAAGCGGGCCGTGATGGGCGTGCCGTCGAAGTGCAGCACCTTGATGAGCCGCGCCGGGGCCACCTCCAGCTCGTTGACGAGCAGGCGGCGCATCTGCGCGTCGCGGTTCTGCTCGACGACGAAGACGGCGTCGTGAGCAGCGATGAACTCGGCCACCACCGGCGCGAACGGATAGGCGCGCAGCCGCATCGCGTCGATGTGGATGCCGGCGCCGGACAGCGCCGCCAGCGCCTCGTCCATGGCCGGCGCGGTGGAGCCGAAGTACAGGACGCCCAGCCGCGTCTTCTGCGCCGCGGCGCGCACCAGCGGCTGCGGCACGATCAGCGCGGCGGTGGCGAACTTGGCGCGCAGGCGCTCGACGTTGCGCACGTAGTCGTCGCCGCGCTCGGAGTAGACGGCCTGTTCGTTCCTCGTCGTGCCACGCGTGAAGTAGGCACCCTTGCTGGCATGCGTGCCGGGCAGCGTGCGCCAGGGGATGCCGTCGCCATCGACGTCCCGGTAGCGGGCGAAGGGCGTGCCGGCATCGAGCTGCTCGGCCGTCATCACCTTGCCGCGGTCATAGCGGCGCGCGTCGTCCCAGGCCAGCGGCGCACACAGGCGCTGGTTCATGCCGATGTCCAGGTCGCTCATCAGGAACACGGGCGTCTGCAGCCGCTCGGCCAGGTCCAGCGCGTCGGCCGCGAACTCGAAGCATTCGCGCGGGTCTTCGGGCAGCAGCAGCACGTGCTGCGTGTCGCCATGCGACGCGTAGGCGCTGGCGAGCAGGTCCGCCTGCTGGGTTCGCGTGGGCATGCCGGTGCTGGGGCCGCCGCGCTGCACGTCGACGACGACGAAGGGGATCTCCGCAAAGTAGGCCAGGCCCAGGAACTCGGTCATCAGCGACACGCCCGGCCCCGACGTGCACGTGAAGGCGCGGGCGCCGTTCCAGCCCGCGCCCGTGATGATGCCGATGGACGCGATCTCGTCCTCGGCCTGCACGATGGCAACGCGCTTCTCGCCGGTGGCCGGGTCGGTGCGGAACTTGGCCGCGTATTTCTCAAAGGCCTCCGCGACGGACGACGACGGCGTGATGGGGTACCAGGCGCAGACGGTGGCACCGCCGTAGATGCAGCCCAGCGCCGTCGCCGCATTGCCCTCCAGAAAGATCTTGTCGCCCACCGCATCGGCACGTTGCACCTGCAGGCCGAACGGCTGCGCGGACAGGTGGTCGCGCGCAAACTCGCGGCCGGCGTGCAACGCGCGCACGTTGGAATCCAGCAGCCGCTCCTTGCCCTTGTACTGCTCGGCGAACAGGCCCTCAATGACCGCGGCCTCGATGCCCATCAACTCGCTGAGCGCCCCCAGCACGAGGATGTTCTTGAACAGCGTGCGCTCGCGCGGCACGTCGTAGGTTGCGTTGCAGATGGCCGTGGCGGGCATGCCGATCACGTGGATGTCGGGCCGGAAGGCGTCGGCGCTCATCGGCCTGGTCGAGTCGTAGAACAGGTAGCCGCCGGGCTGGATCTCGGCCACGTCCTGAGCCCAGGTCTGCGGATTCATCGCCACCATCAGGTCCACGCCACCGCGCCGGCCCAGCCAGCCCGCCTCGCAGACGCGCACCTCGTACCAGGTCGGCAGGCCCTGGATGTTGCTCGGAAAGATGTTGCGCGGGCTGACCGGCACACCCATGCGCAGGATGGCCCGGGCGAACAGCTCGTTGGCCGATGCCGAGCCCGAGCCGTTGACGTTGGCGAACTTGACGACGAAGTCGTTGGTAGCTTCGATGCGGCTCATGCGGCCTCCCGACGGGCCGCCCCCAGGGAGGCCGAACCCCTGCGGGGGGCAGCGCGCGAAGCGCGCGTGAGGGTTGTCGTCATGCCACCTCCTTGCGCGTCGCATGGTCACGGCACGCGGCACCAGCCTTGGCAGTGACGAGCATGAACTTCTGCATGTCCCACGCGCCGGTGGGGCAGCGCTCGGCGCACAGCCCGCAGTGCAGGCAGACGTCCTCGTCCTTGGCCATCACGCGGCCGGTCTTGAGCCCGCCCGCGACATAGACGTCCTGATCGGCGTTCAGCGCCGGCGCGTTCAGCCGCTCGCGCAGGCCGGGGCCGTCGTCGGTGAAGGTGATGCAGTCCATCGGGCAGATGTCCACGCAGGCATCGCACTCGATGCACAGCTTGGGCGCGAACACCGTCTGCACGTCGCAGTTCAGGCAGCGCTGCGCCTCCTTCAGCGCGGTGGCCGCGTCGAAGCCCAGTTCCACCTCGACCTTGATGCTGGCCAGCGCTTCTGCAGCCGCCGCCCAAGGCACCTTGCTGCGCAGGTCCAGCGAGATGGCGTTGTCGTAGCTCCACTCGTGGATGCCCATCTTCTGCGACACGAGGTTGACGTGCGGCGGCGGGCGCTGAGTGACCGGCTCACCGTGCAGCAGGCGGTCGATGCTGACGGCGGCCTCGTGGCCGTGCGCCACCGCCGTGATGATGTTCTTCGGCCCGAAGGCCGCGTCACCGCCGAAGAACACATGCGGCAGCGTGGACTGGAAGCTGGCCTTGTCCAGCACCGGCAGGCCGTCGTCGCCGAACACGATGCCGGCATCGCGCTCTATCCACGGAAACGCGTTCTCCTGGCCGACGGCGATCAGCACCTCGTCGCAGGGAATGACGACCTCCTCGCCGGTCTGCGCCTTCCTGAAGCGCATGCCGGTCAACCGGCCCTCCGCGTGCTCGAAGGCCAGCGGCACGTGGAAGTCGAGGATGGGAATGCCCTCGTGCTCGGCGTCCTCCTTCTCCCACGGGCTCGCCTTCATCTGTGCATAGCCGCTGCGCACGGCGACCGTCACGCTGCGGGCGCCCAGCCGCCGCGCCGAGCGGCAGCAGTCCATCGCCGTGTTGCCGCCGCCCAGCACGACGACGCGCGGCTGCACCGCCGTCACATGGCCAAAGGACACGCTGCTGAGCCAGGCGATGCCGATATGCACCTGCGCGCGCGTCGCGTCGCGCCCGGGCAGATTCAGGTCGCGACCGCGCGGCGCGCCACAGCCGACGAACACCGCGTCATATCCCTCGGCCAACAGCGCCTTCATCGAGTCCACGCGCTGGCCCGGTCGCCACGCCACGCCCAGCCCGAGGATGTAGCCGCACTCCTCGTCGATGACGCGCTCCGGCAGCCGGAAGCGCGGAATCTGCGTGCGGATGAAGCCGCCCGGCTTGGCCTCACCGTCGAACACCGTGACGGCGTAGCCCGCCAGCGCGAGGTCGCGCGCCACCGCCAGAGACGCCGGCCCCGCGCCCACGCAGGCCACGCGCTTGCCGTTCCTGGCGGCGGGCTTGGGCAGCATCGCGCGGAACTCGTCCGTCTTGCTGTCCGCCGCCACGCGCTTCAGGCGGCAGATGGCGACGGGCTCCGGCTTGGCAGCCTGCTTCTCTTCCACGCGCCCCCGCCGGCAGGCGGGTTCGCAGGGCCGGTCGCAGGTGCGCCCCAGCACGCCGGGAAACACGTTGCTGACCCAGTTGACCCAGTACGCCTCGTCATGCCGCCCCTGGGCGATGAGCCGGATGTACTCCGGCACCGGCGTGTGGGCCGGGCAGGCCCACTGGCAATCGACGACCTTGTGAAAGGTCGCCGGGTTCGCGGTATCGGTCCACTGCACGGTGTCTCCTCCGTGGTGCGATCGGGCCAGTCTAGGACCGACGCCCACCCGGAGTCACTGTGGAAACCCTTTCAACCCGGCCGCGCCGGACGCCGCCTCAAGCCGCCGCGCGGCGCGGGCGGATGGCCATCAGGGCCACCGTCACCGCCCAGCAGATCCAGGCGGTCCACATCGTGTGGCTGGGGTAGTGGGCGCCGCGCAGCATCTGCCCGACGCCATAGACGACGCCCAGCGAGACGACACCCACCAGCCAGGCGCGGGCGGCGCGCGGATAGGCCCGCGCCAGCACCCAGCCGCCGCTCAGGAAAGCAAAGGCCGCGCTGGCATGGCCTGACGGGAAGCAATGCCCGCCGCCGCCGTCGCGCAGGCCGAATGCCCAGTGCGACACATAGTGGGCCGCACCGCCGAACTCGGCCAGATCCCAGGGGCAGCTCGTCAGGCTGACGCGCTTGATCAGCGACACCACCAGCAGACATGCCACCGTGATGGCCGCCCACTGCACGCGCTCGCGCCGGCTCAACTGCGGCAGCAGGCGCCCCGGCAGCAGGTTGGCCAGCACGATGAAGGCCATGACCGCCCACGAGAGCAGTCGCCCGCCTTGATGGATGAGGCTGGCCGTGAACCAGCTGTCGCGCAGCGCGAAACCGGCCGCACCGCCCACATGGCGCATGACCCACAGGTCCGCGCCGCTGGCATCCCAGGCCACCAGAACCGCCAGGCCAGCCAGCACCGCCCACACGGCCGCGGGCAGGGCGACGGCGCGCGCGGGGCGGGTGGTGAGGCTGGTCAGCATGGGGGCGAATTGTCGAAAGCCCGCGGCCGGCTGGCTTGCAGCTGGCTGGCGGTCCACCTCGGTACAGACCCCAATGCGTGCCAGAACCGCCAACAAGTCACGTCCGGCCCCCGTGTCGGCGCCTTGTCTACACTGGCCGCATGAGTTCTCCCGTCTTTGCTGCCGAACGCGCCATCCGCGTCGGCCGCCAGGCGCTCGACGTCGAGGCGCGCGCGCTGACCGAGCTGGCGCCCCGCCTGGGCGAGGCCTTCGCCCGCGCCGTGCAAACCATCCTCGCCTGCCAGGGCCGCGTGGCGGTCATGGGCATGGGCAAGAGCGGGCACGTGGGCCGCAAGATCGCCGCCACGCTGGCCTCCACCGGTACGCCGGCGCTGTTCGTCCACCCCGCCGAAGCGGCGCATGGCGACCTGGGCATGGTCACCGGCGGCGACGTCGTGCTGGCGCTGTCCAACTCCGGCGAGAGCGACGAGCTCAACGCCATCCTGCCCGTGCTCAAGCGCCTGGGCATTCCCATCCTCGCGATGACCGGCCGCGCCGAATCCAGCCTGGCCTCGCATGCCAACATCGTGCTCGACAGCGCCGTGACCGAAGAGGCCTGCCCGCTGCAGCTGGCCCCCACGGCCAGCACCACCGCGCAGATGGCGCTGGGCGACGCGCTGGCCGTCGCGCTGCTGGACGCGCGCGGCTTCAAGGCCGAGGACTTCGCCCGCTCCCACCCCGGCGGCGCGCTGGGCCGCAAGCTGCTGACCCATGTGCGCGACCTGATGCGCCACGGCGACGCGCTGCCCCGCGTGGCGGCCGACACGCCGTTCACCGAGCTGATGCGCGAGATGAGCGCGAAGGCGCTGGGCATGGCGGTGATCGTCGACGCCGACGACCGCGTGCAGGGCATCTTCACCGACGGCGATCTGCGCCGCCTCGTCGAACAGGGCCGCGACCTGCGCGCGCTGACCGCCGCCGAGGTGGCCCACCCCAAGCCGCGCACCGTCGGCGCCGACGCGCTGGCCGTGGATGCCGCCGACCTGATGGAAGCCGCGCGCATCACCGTCGTGCTGGTGGTGGATGCCGACCGGCGCCTGCTCGGCGCCATCAGCATCAACGACCTGATGCGGGCCAAGGTGATCTGAGGTGGCGGCGCTGGACTTCCCGCCCGAACTGCTCGTCAAGGCCCAGGGCAGCGGCCTGGCCGTCAAGCTGGCCCTGTTCAGCGTGGACGGCGTGCTGACCGACGGCCGCCTCCACGTCGACGCCAACGGCGAGGCGATGACGACGTTCTCGCTGCAGGACGGCCAGGGCCTGGCGCTGCTGCCGCAGGCCGGCATCACGCCGGTGCTGCTGTGCCGCCGCGACAGCCCCGGCCTGCGCCGCCTCGCGGCCCACCTGGGCGTGGCCCGCGTGCTGTACGGCGTGGACGACACGCTGGCCGCCGCCACGCCGCTGCTGGCCGAGTGCGGCGCGCAGTGGGGCGAGGTTGCCGCCATCGGCAGCGACTGGCCCGACCTGCCGCTGCTGTCCCGCGCCGGCTTCGCCTGCGCCCCCGCCGGCGCCCACGCCGAGGTGCGGGGCGTCGCCCACCACGTCACGGCCGCGCCGGCGGGGTGTGGCGCCGCCCGCGAGTTCTGCGACCTGCTGCTGATGGCCGCGGGCCGCTACGAGCGCCTGCTGCACGCCCACCACGACGCGCCGCACGGAGACCGCCCATGAACGCCCCCGCGCTGCCCGTTCCCGCGCCGCGCCGCCGCCCCGTCCAGCCCTGGCTGTGGCGTGCGCAGAGCCTGGTGTCCAGCTACCTGCCGCTGCTGCTGATGGCCTTGCTGGCCAGTGGCACCTGGTGGCTGGTGAAGAACACGCCGCTGCTGGGCGAGCCCGGCGAGCTCGCGCCACCGCGCCACGTGCCCGACTACCGCATGAACAACTTCGAGCTGCAGCGCATCGGCGCGGACGGCCGGCTCAACGTGCAGATCGCCGGCGCCGAGCTGCGCCACTACCCCGACACCGACACCGTCGAGATCGACCAGGTGCGCGTGCGTGCCGTCGCGCCCGACGGCATGCTGGCCATCGCGGAGGCCAAGCGCGCCATCAGCAACGGCGACGGCAGCGACCTGCAGCTGCTGGGCGACGTGCGGCTGCGCCGCCTGCCCGCCGGCGCCCGCGAGGACGCGCCGGCGCAGATGGAAGTGCGCGGCGAGTTCCTGCAGGCGCTGGCCAACAGCGAGATCCTGCGCTCGCACCTGCCGGTCACCATCCGCCAGGGCGGCACCACGCTGAATGCACAGAACTTCGAGTACCGCCACCTGACCGGCCAGGTCAGCTTCACCGGCAAGGCGCAAGGCCAGATCACACCGCGGCCCACGAAGAAATGACAGAGCTGGTCTTCATCACCGGCGCCTCCAGCGGCATCGGCCAGGCCCTGGCGCTGCGCTACTACCGCGACGGCGCGCGCCTCGCGCTGGTGGCACGCCGCACCGCCGAGGTGGAGCGCTGGGCCGCCGAGCAGCGGCTGGACCCGGCGCGCTTCCAGGTCTACGGCGCCGACGTGTCCGACGACGAGGCCATGGCCCGCACCGGGCGCGACTGCATTGCGCGCCAGGGCCTGCCCGACGTCGTCATCGCCAACGCCGGCATCAGCATCGGCATGGACACGACGCAGTTCGCCGACCTGGACGTCATGCGCCGCGTGTTCGCCACCAACAACGTGGGCCTGGCTGCCACCTTCCACCCCTTCGTCGCCGCGATGAACGCGCGCGGCTCGGGCACGCTGGTGGGCGTGGCCAGCGTCGCGGCCATCCGCGGCCTGCCGGGCCACGGGGCCTACTCGGCCAGCAAGGCCGCCGTCGTCGCCTACTGCGAGAGCCTGCGCGGCGAGTGCCGGCCCTTCGGCGTCAGGGTCGTCACGCTGCTGCCGGGCTACATCGACACGCCGCTGACACGCGGCAACCGCTACTCCATGCCCTTCCTGATGCCGGTCGACGACTTCGCCGACCAGGCCGTCCGCGCCATCCGCGCGCAGGTCAGCTACCGCGTCATCCCGTGGCAGATGGGCGTGCTCGCCAAGGTGCTGCGCCTGCTGCCCAACTGGCTGTATGACCGCGCGCTGGCCAGCCGGCCGCGCAAGGCACGCGCGAGCGAGTAACTGCGCAGCTACACTGCGCGCCTCGCACCGATTGCCGCCGCACCGAGCGGCCGAGGAGGGCACCATGCTGAAGGTTCTTCACCCCTGCTGACGACTGCGCGCTGACGTCCTTCCAGCGCGCTCGCCTCTCGCAGCCCCTCGCGGGCTCCTTGCATTGCGCCGCCGCCCGACCCGGGCCCGCGGCGCCCTCGGTTCGTTCCGCCATGACATTCCGCCTCCTCGGCCTGGGCCTGCTCGCCCTGGCCCTGCCCGCCTGGGCCCACAACCCGACGGCGCTGCGCCTCGCGCCCGACGCCGCCACGCCGCAGATCGACGGCCGCCTCGATGACGACGCCTGGCAACGCGCGCCCGTCTACGAGCGCTTCGTGCAGTTCCTGCCCGCCGACAAGCAGCCGGCGCGCTGGCGAACCACCGTGCAGGTGCTGGTCACCGGCGACGCGCTGGTCTTCGGCATCCGCGCCTGGGACCCCGAGCCCGGCCGCATCCGCGCGCCGCTGGCCCGGCGCGACCAGGTCAAGGCCGACCAGGACTTCGTCTCCGTCTTCATCGACCCCGTCGGGCACCGCCGCAGCGCGCAGTACGTGCGCGTCAGCGCCGCCGGTGCGCTGGAGGACGGCCAGTTCTCCGCCGAGGACGACGCCGAGGACACTGCGCCCGACTTCGACGTCGAGGCCGCGGCGGCCCGCCTGCCCGACGGCTACAGCGTCGAGCTGCGCTGGCCGCTGGCCGCGCTGCGGTTCCCGCATGCCGACGGCCTGCCCTGGCGCATGCTGGTGGTGCGCAACATCCCGCGCGAAGACCGCACGCTGGACGTCAGCGCGCCGGCCATGACCAAGGACGCGCTCAGCTTCATCGCCGAGCTGCAGCCGCTGGACGGCCTGGGCGACCTCGTGGAACAGGTGCGCGAGCGCAGCTTCATCGCCTTGCGCCCCGAGCTGACGCTGCGCTCGACGAACGATCGCGACGAGGCCGGCCAGGTGCGGCGCACGCGCAAGGCCTCGCTGGGCGCCGAGTTCAAGTGGCGGCCGCGCGCCGACTGGGTCATCGACGCGACGCTGAACCCCGACTTCTCCCAGGTGGAGCTGGACGAGCCCCAGCTCGCCGGCAACACCCGCTTCGCGCTCAGCGTGCCGGAGAAGCGGCCGTTCTTCCTGGAGAGCGCCGACGTCGTCGGCCCCACGCAGGCCGACGAATCCGGCGAGAACCGCAGCCTCGCGGCCTTCTACACCCGCGCCATCACCGACCCCGACTGGGGCCTGCGCGCCACCTGGCGCGGCGCCAGCGCCGAGGCCACCGCACTGCACCTGCGCGACGCCGGCGGCGGCACCGTGCTGCGCGCCGGCGCGTTCGCCACCCGCACCGGCCTGCAGCCGCGCGACTCCGAGGCCAGTTTCGCCCGCGGCCGCCTGCAGCTGGGCGGCGTCGGGCTGGCCGGGCTGGTGTCGGCGCGCGACTTCGGCCACGGCCTGGCCACGCACGTCGTCGGCAGCGACGGCGTCTTGCGCGCCGGCGACAGCGACCAGTTCCGCGGCCACCTGCTGCTGTCCAGCACGACGCTGGGGCTGGACGAGGACGGCCAGGTGCGGCGCGTGTCCCGCGAGCGCGGCCACCGCGCGTGGCTGGGCTGGCGCCACCGCGACGCCGACTGGGTCGCCAACGTCAACGTCGAGGAGATCAGCCCGCGCTTCGCCAACGACAACGGCTTCGTCAGCCAGAGCGGCATCCGCCGCGCGTCGGCCTTCGGCTACCTGCGGCTGGGCCCGCGCGAGCTGGCCGGCGTCGACCTGCACGACAGCGAATTCCAGCTCAAGCTGCAGGAGACGCGCACCGTGGCCGACCCGCTGCTGGGCGTCGCGGCGGGCCAGGTCGTCGACCGCCTGCTGCAGCCCGGCTTCTGGATGGCCGCGGCGCGCAACACCGGCATCTGGGGCCATCTGGGCCTGGACAGCCACCGCGCGAAGAGCGGCGGCCGGCTGCACGACACGCGCACGCTGCTGCTGGGCTTCGAGTCCAACCCCGGCGAGCTGCTGAGTTTCCTGATGGCCGAGGTCGAATGGGGCCGCCGCCTGGACGTGGACGCGGACCGCGTGGGGCTCGGCCTGCAGGCGCAGCTGGAGGCCAAGCTGCGCACACCGCTGGCGGGCGGCTGGTGGCTGGAGTTCGAGCAGCGCCTGGGCCTGGGCACCGTCGACGCGCCCGACGGCCGGCGCGCCTTCACGGACCGCAGCGCTCAGAGCCTGGTCGTGCTGCACCTGAGCCCGCGCGACTCACTGCGCGTCATCCACCAGCAGACCCACTTCACGCGCCGGGCCGACGCCAGCGTGGCGCTGGCCGACGAGGACAGCCGGCAACGCCAGCTGGCCGTCATGTTCCAGCACCGCGTGGGCCTGTCGCGCATCGTCAGCCTGGGCCTGAACCGCGCCAGCGAACGCCCGGGCCTGGCACGCAGCCGCGAGCTGTTCGCGAAGCTGACGCTGGGGTATTGAGGCCCCTCGTCCGGTCCTGGGCGGGCCGGCTTGGGGCGGGCCGGCGCTCGCCCCGCAAGCACCGCGCGGGGCCTTCCTGGCGCGGCAGGCAAAAGAAAAGGCGCCCGAAGGCGCCTTGTTCATTGTGCTGGGGTCAGCAGCAGGGCTCAGTAGCCGCCACCGCCGTAGCCGCCACCGCCGCCGGAGCGGCCGCCGCCACCGTAGCCGCCGCCGCCCGAGCGGCCACCGCCGCCGTAGCCGCCGCCACCACCACCGTAGCCGCCACCACCGCCGCCGCCGTAGCCGCCGCCACCGCCGGAACGGCCACCGCCGCCGTAGCCGCCACCGCCACCGTAGCTGCCGCCACCGCCGGAGCGGCCGCCGCCACCGTAGCCGCCACCGCCGCCGCCGAAGCCGCCACGGCCACCGCCGCCAAAGCCACCGGGACGCTCTTCACGCGGACGAGCCTCGTTCACGACGATGGCGCGGCCTTCCAGGGCCTGGCCATTCATGCCGTTGATGGCGGCTTGCGCCTCTGCGTCGGAGCCCATCTCGACGAAACCGAAGCCCTTGGAACGGCCCGTTTCGCGGTCCATCATGACCTTTGCGGAGGTCACGGTACCGAACTGACCGAACGCCTCTTGCAGCGATTCGTCACGCACGCTGTAGGCCAGATTGCCCACATAAAGCTTGTTTCCCATGGGGAAGCCCTTCTCTAACTCAAAAATCAAAAAACCATGTGGAGCTTCAACCCATCGTGAACCATTCAAGCGAAGGTGCGGCGTCCAGACACAGGCAAATCATTATGGTGGCGAGGTCAAGAAATGCACGGCGGCCCTCCGACAAGTGTTGTTTTTCAGAGCTAGCACAAACCCTGTCGGGTCCCGTTTCTCATGTTCGTGTCATCGCTACGATCCCCTTCCGATGCCTTTTTCACCGCTTTCCGCCCTCGCCCGCGTCCTGTGCAGCATCGACGCGCCCCGCAACCTGCGAGCCCTCTACGGCCTGCTGGCAGGCTTCTGCGTGGCCGGCCTGCTGCTCGCCATGGCGCAGTCGTCCATTGCCCGTGGGCAGGAAACCCTGGGCGCGCTGTGGCTGGGCCTGGCGCTGGCTGTCGCTTTTTTTGGCGTCAACACGACGGGCCTGATGCTGATGGACCAGGCGCGCGGCCTGCCCGTGCGTGACCCGCAGGACGCGCTGGCCGACGCGCTGCGCAGCGGCCACCGTGTGCTGCTGGCGCTGCTGGCCTGCCTGTCGCTGGCTGCGGTTGGCGTGGCCGTGCTGGCCGCGCTGCTGTGGGCCACGCGCTGGCCCTGGGTGGGCGCGCCGCTGATGGCCGTGGTGCTGCCGGTGGGCGTGCTGCTGCTGGGCGGGCTGGCGTTCGTACTGGTCGTCCTGGTGGGCCCGCTGGCCGGGCCGGCGGTCTGGGCCGGCCAGCGCAGTGGCGGCGTGCTGCGCTTCGTGCGCGGGCGGCTGCGCCACGGGCTGCCGGAAACGGCGCTGCTGATGTCGGCCGTCTATCTGCTGGTGGCGCTGAGCACCGCGGCCGTCAGCTTCGTCGTCGTGACGGGCGGCAAGCTGCTGGCCGGGCTGGCCATCCTGGGCGCGGGCATCGAGCTGCCGGCGCGCCAGCTGCTGGCCGGCGTCGCGGGGCTGGGCCCGCGAGGCCTGGGCGCCAGCGGCATGGCGCTGGAGGGCGGCAACCTGGGGCTGGCCGCGCTGATCGGCGGCGGCGTGGTGTTCGCGCTGGCGCTGGCGCTGCCGACGCTGGTGTGGCTGCGCGGCTGCTGTGCGGTGTACCTGGCGTTGACCGAAGAAGAATGACGCCGCGCGGAGCCGAGGGGCCAAGGATCGCGTCGCTGGTGCCGAGTGCGACCGAGACGCTGGTCGCCCTGGGTCTCGGGCCTCACCTCGTCGCCCGCACAGGCTTCTGCATCCACCCGGCCGACGCGCTGCGGGACGTGCCCAAGGTGGGCGGCACCAAGGACGTGAATCTTGCCAAGCTGAAAAGGTTGGCGCCGTCACATGTGGTCGTGAACGTCGACGAGAACCGGCGCGAGACTGCCGAGGCGCTGCGGGAATTCGTGCCCCACGTCATCGTCACGCACCCGCAGCGGCCCGAGGACAACCTGGCGCTGTTCGAGCAGCTGCGCGCCGCCTTCGCCGGCCTGCCGGGCGTCGACGAGCGCGCGGCGGCGCTGTCGGCCGGGTTCTCGGCGGCGCTGGCGCGTTGCCGCAGCCAGCCTCGGCCCGCAGAACGGGTGCTCTACCTGATCTGGCGCGACCCGTGGATGACCGTGGCGCGCGACACCTACATCTCGGCGCTGCTGGCCGAGATCGGCTGGCGCAGCTGGCCCGACGCGCACGGTGGCGAGCACGGCGCCGGCCGCTACCCGGCGCTGGCGGGTGACGAGCCCTGGCTGCGCAACGTCGACCGCGTGCTGCTCAGCTCCGAGCCGTATCGCTTCAACGAGACGCACAGGGCCGAGGCCCAGGCGCTGTGCCCGCAGGCCCGCGTGCAGCTGGTGGACGGCGAGCTGCTGAGCTGGTGGGGCTCGCGCGGCGCGGCGGGGCTGGACTACCTGTGCCAGCTCAGCGGGCCCAGTCAATGCGATCAAGCAGCTTTTTGAGCTTTTGCGCCCTGGCGGCGTTGAGCTGAGCCGTCCAGGCCACACGGCCCTGCAGGTGGCCGCGCCAGTCGGCGTGATCGTCACGGTTCTGCGTGGACGGGCCGTCGATGACGCAGCGATGCAGCACGGCCTTCAGGCGGTCGAACTCGTCGCGCGGCAGGTTGGGCCGTGCGTTGACGACGATGCCGCAGACCGACTGCCGCTGCCCGGCGCCCAGCGCGCGCGTCTTGCGCGGGTTGATGACGAAGCCCTCGTCGGCGGCGATGGCGGCCACCCAGGCCGAGAGCGCATGCACTGGCAGCGTGGCGGGGCCGGAGATGACGAGGTCGTCCGCGTAGCGGCTGTAGCGCGCGCCGAAGGCCTCGGCCAGGCCCGTGAGCCGCGCGTCCAGCCCGAAGGCGCACAGATTGGCCAGCGCGGGCGACGTAGGCGCGCCCTGCGGCAGGTGCGGGTCGCGCAGCCGCTGTCGCTGCGGCCAGGCCAGCCGGGGTTCGCCGCGCAGCCAGGCCTCGGGCGCGGCGGTGGTGCCCAGCGCGGTCAGCGCGCAGGCGACGGCCGTGGAGTAGCCCAGCGCCCTGAAAAGCGCATGCACGCGCGACGCACACACCGTTGCAAAGAAGTCGCTCAGGTCGAAGCGCAAGACCCGCCCCTGGCCGGCATGCTGCGCCGCGTGCTGCACGACCGAGCGGCCCGGCGCGAAGCCGAACGCGGCCGGGTGCGGCGGCAGGCCGTCCAGCAGCTGGGTCAGCAGGCGGCGCTGCACGGCCCGCAGGTGCGGCTCGGGCACCTCCAGCAGCCGCCAGCCCGCGCCGTCGCCACGCTTGGGCACGAGCTGCTGGCGGTAATGCTGCTGCGCCAGCGGCCGGCGGCGCTGCCAGTCGGCGGGCAGCGTCAGCCGCCACAGGCCGGCCGGCGTCAGGCCCAGGCCGCGGGCCAGCGCGCCGACGGTGGGCCAGTGCGGGCGCTCCAGCCCGGCCGGCGCGGGCGGCAGGTCCTCAGGCGGGCGCAGCAGCCAGTGGCGGGCCTGCGGGCGGGCGTCACCGGCCCAGGCCTCGGCGAAGCCGTCGTCGGCCAGAACGCGCTCGCCCAGCGTCTGCACGTCCAGCCGCCGCCAGACCTCGCCCGGCACGCGCGCCATCGCCTGCGCCAGCCGGGCCAGCCACGGCGGTCGCGCCTGGAGGCAGACGGCCATGCGCGCCGCCAGCCCGTCCACGTCATGCGGGCCGGCCAGCATCGCGCGGGCCAGCGCCCGGGCGGTCATCGTGCGGGCTGTGTCCACCCGTCGTGTCTCCCTGGAAAAGGTGCGGCACGCCGCCCGAGCGACGGGTGATGCGTGAGGGGTCGGGCGCTGGGGCGCCCCGCGCTTCACGCCCTGCAGGGCATGGCATCGAGAACCCCCGGGGGTGCCCCGGGGTGCTTGCCGGTGAAGGCAGGCGAAGACCTCAGGCGACGGCCGCGCGGCGATGGTAGCCTCGCCGGCATGGACATCTACAAGCCTCTGGTCGCGCTGCTGGCCATCGTGAACCCCGTGGGCGTGGTGCCCTTCTTCATCCACTTCACGGCGGGCCTGACGCGCGTGCAGCGGCGCAAGACCATCCTCGTCAGCGCCAGCACGGCGGGCATCGTCATCGCGCTCAGTGCGCTGTTCGGGCTGAAGATCATCGAGTTCTTCGGCATCTCGCTGGCCAGCTTCCAGGTGGGCGGCGGCTGCCTGCTGCTGATCAGCTCGCTGCAGATGCTGAACGCGCAGCCGGCCGAGGCGCGCAAGGAGGACGTCTCCGAGGGCAACAGCAAGGCCGATGCCGGCGCCAGCATCGCCGTCGTGCCGCTGGCCATCCCGCTGCTGACGGGACCGGCCACGATCTCGACGATGGTCATCTACGCCGACAAGACCCGTGTCTGGTGGGAGCTGGCCGTCCTGTGCGGCTACGGCGTCGTCGTGGCGCTGGTGACCTTCGTGACGTTCTCGGCCAGCAGCAAGATCGCCAAGGTGCTGGGCCAGACCGGCATCAACATCATGACGCGGCTGATGGGCCTGATCCTCGCCGCGCTGGCCGTCGAACTGCTGGCGGACGGGCTCATCAAGCTGTTCCCGGTGCTGGCTGCGCGCACGGTGGGCTGACGCCATGCGCCTGCTCGACCTGCCGCCCATCTGGATGGCACCCATGGCCGGCGAGGCGGCCAGCGCGGCGCTCGTGGCGGCGGTCAGCGCGGGCGGCGGGGTCGGCCAGCTGGGCGCGGCCTACCTGGCGCCGGCGCGCATCGGCGAGATCGCCGCCGACATCCGCGCCCGCACCGACCGGCCCTTCGGCATCAACCTGTTCTGCCCCCAGCCCTGGCTGCGCGACGACGACGCACTGGATGACTATCTCGCCCGGCTCGCGCCCTGGCACGGTGAGCTGGGCCTGCCCGCGCCGGTGCGGCCGGAACGCTTCGAGGAAGACTTCGAGGCGCAGCTGGCAGCCACGGTGGCGGCACGGCCCGCCGTCATCAGCTTCGCCATGGGCGACCCCGGCGTGGCGCGCGTGGCGGCGCTGAAGGCGCAGGGCTTCAGCGTGCTGGGCACGGCCACGCAGGTGGCCGAGGGGCTGCTGCTGCAGGCCAGCGGCGTGGATGCCGTCATCGCCCAGGGCTTCGAGGCCGGCGGCCATCGGGGAGGCTTCCTGGGCTCGCCAGAGGGCGCGCTGATCGGCACGATGGCCCTCGTGCCGCAGCTGGTGGATGCGCTGGACATTCCCGTCATCGCCGCCGGCGGCATTGCCGATGCGCGCGGCGTGGCGGCCGCGCAGGCGCTGGGCGCCAGCGCCGTGACGGTGGGCACGGCCTTCCTGCTGGTGGACGAGTGCCCGCTGTCGCCGGCCTACCGTGCCGCGTTGCTGGCCGCGCGCGACGCCGACTCGACGCTGACCCGCGCGTTCTCCGGCCGCGCCGCGCGCGGCGTGGCCAACCGCGTCACGCGCGAGCTGGACGGCGTGGCCCTGCCCGCCTTCCCGCAGCCCAACGCCGCCAGCCGGCCGCTGCGCCAGGCCGCGGCCAAGGTCGGCAACGCCGACTTCATCAGCCTGTGGGCGGGCCAGGCGCTGCCGGTCAACCGCACGCCCGGCACCGCGGCCGATCTGGTGGCGGCGCTCGCCCGGGGCTGGCGGACGTGATCCTGCTGCTGGAGGACGACCCCGCGATCGCGGACACGGTGCAGTTCGCGCTGCGCCGCGAGGGCTTCACGGTGGAGCACCGCGGCTGGCTGGCCGAGGCGCGCGAGCGGCTGCGCCAGGCGCCGGCGCCCGAGCTGCTCATCCTGGACATCGGCCTGCCCGACGGCCACGGGCTGGACCTGTGCCGCGAGCTGCGCGCCGGGCCGCTGAAGCACCTGCCGGTCATCGTGCTGAGCGCCCGCAGCGACGAGATGGACCGCGTGCTGGGGCTGGAGCTGGGCGCCGACGACTACCTCGCCAAGCCCTTCAGCCCGCGTGAGCTGGTGGCCCGCGTGCGCGCGCTGCTGCGCCGCGCCCAGGCGGTGCCGGCGGCCAGCCCAGGCTTCACCGTCGACGGCTCGCGCGTGTGGCTGGACGGCACACTGCTGAACCTCACCAAGCTGGAGCTGGGCCTGCTGCTGAAGCTGCTGGCCGCGCCGCAGCGCATCCACTCGCGCGACACGCTGCTGGACGCCGTCTGGGGCAGCAGCGCCGACAGCGGTGACCGCACGGTGGACACGCACATCAAGACGCTGCGCGCCAAGCTGCGCGAGGCGGCGCCGGCGCGCGACCCGATCAAGACGCACCGCGGCATGGGCTACTCGCTGGAACCCTGATGCGGCTCGGGCTCAGGGTCTTCTTCGGCTTCTTCCTCATCGCCGGCCTCAGCGCCGTGCTGCTGCTGAAGGTGTTCCTCGCCGAGGTAAAGCCCAGCGTGCGCGAGGTCATGGAAGACCTGATGGTGGACACCGCCCACCTGCTGGCCGAGGTGGCCGCCGACGAGCTGGCCAACGGCCCGCCGCGCGCCGACGGGCCGCTGGCCACGCAGCTGCAGCGCTACACGCGCCGCGAGGTGGACGCGTTGATCTGGGGGCTGCGCAAGCAGACGCTGGACCTGCGCGTCTACGTGACGAACGCCAGCGGCCGCGTCGTGCTGGACTCCGGCACACCGTCGGCCGTGGGCCAGGACTACTCGCAGTGGAACGACGTGGTGCTGACGCTGCGCGGCGACTACGGCGCCCGCGCCAGCCCCTACGGCCGCGGCGACAGCACCGTGCTGGTGGTGGCCGCGCCGGTGCTGAAGGACGGGCGCACGCTGGGCGTCGTCAGCGTGGCCAAGTCGGTGGCCAGCGTGCAGCGCTTCATCGACCGCGCCGAGCGCCGCGTGTTCTGGGCCGGGGCGGCGCTGCTGGCGGCCAGCCTCATCGTCGGCGTGGCCGTCACGCTGTGGCTGGTGGCCACCGTGCGGCGGCTGCGCCGCTACGCGCAGCAGGTGCAGGCCGGGCAAAACCTTGCCCCGCCCGACGTGCCCGGCGAGCTGGGCGACCTGGCCCACGCGATGGACGACATGCGCCGCCGGCTGGAGGGCCGCGAGCAGCTGGAGCACGACGTGCGCGCGCTGACGCACGAGCTGAAGAGCCCGCTGGCCGCGCTGCGCGCCAGCGGCGAGCTGCTGCAGGACGAGCTGCCCGCCGCCGACCGCCAGCGCTTCGCGGCCCAGGTGCTGGACCAGACCGCCCGGCTGCAGACGCTGGTGGAACGCGTGCTGGCGCTGTCGCAGCTGGAGGCACAGCTGGGGCTGGGCGAGCGCCGGCGCATCGCGCTGCCGGGCTGGGTCGACGAGCAGCTGGAGCGGCAGGCGCCCCGCCTGGCCCAGCAAGGCCTGCGCCTGGCGTGGGCGGCGCGGGACGACGCGACGGTGGACGTGGACGCCGCGCTGCTGGAGCTGGCCTTCGGCAACCTGCTGGTGAACGCCATCGACTTCGCGCCGGCCGGCTCGACGCTGGAACTGGCCGTCAGCGCGGCGCCCACCGAGGTGCGCATCACGCTGCGCGACCACGGCCCCGGCGTGCCCGCTGCGGGCTTCGCGCAGCTGGGCAAGCGCTTCTTCTCGACGGCCCGGCCGGGCAGCCTCGTCAAGGGCTCGGGCCTGGGGCTGGCGATTGCGCGGCGCGTGGCGGAGCTGCATGGCGGGAGGCTGGCGTTCGAGGCGGCGGCGCCGGGGCTGCGGGTGACGATCATCCTGCCGCGCTGACTTCACGCCGGCTTCACGCAGCACGTGAAGGCCTCACCGCCGCTGGCGATGCTGGGCGGCATGAACCAAGCCCTCTTCATCAAGCTGGCCATCCTGGCCGCCGTGTCCCTGCTGCTGTGTGTCGTGCTCGCCCAGATCGGCGGCCTTGTCGGCGAGCGCCGAATGCGCCAGCACGAGGCCGAGCAGAGCGTCGAGCAATCCCAGGCCGGGCCGCAGACGCTGCTGGGCCCGCTGCTGACCCGCAGCTGCAAGGAGACCTGGGCGCCGTACAAGGACGGCGTGCAGAGCCGCAGCTTCGCGGTGGTGCTGCCGCCGTCGCACCTGCAGGTCGGCGGGCGCGTCAGCCCCGACCCGCGCTACCGCGGCCTGTTCAAGATCAACAGCTACGCCAGCAAGCTGACGCTGCTGGCGCGCTGGGATGACTTCGACGCGCTGAACCCGCCCGCGGAGAACGCCGGCGGCCGGGTCGACTGCGGCGACGTCGTCGCGATGTTCTCGGCCAGCGACGCGCGCGGCCTGCGCGACGTCGAGCTCAAGCGCGACGGCCGCGTGCTGCCCGTGAAGCCCGGCACCACGCACGGCGTGTACCCGTCGGGGCTGCACACCGTGCTGCCGATGCCGCGCAGCGGCGAGACGCTGGAGCTGAACCTGAGCGTGGACCTCGTCGGCACGCGCAGCCTGGCCATCATTCCTGCCGCCGCCAGCACGGCCGTCAGCCTGCAGTCCAGCTGGCCGCACCCGAGCTTCGCCGGGCGCTTTCTGCCGGCCGAACGCGACGTCACCGAAGCCGGCTTCTCGGCCCGCTGGCAGGTGTCCGAGCTGGCCAGCAGCGCGGCCGCCGATGTCGCCGCCGGCAAGAAGGAACTGGACACGCTGGCCGTTGAACTCATGGACCCCGTGAACCCCTACGTCATGAGCGACCGCGCCATCAAGTACGGCCTGATGTTCATCGCGCTGACCTTCGTCACCGTGGGCCTCACCGAGTTGCTGACGGGCCGGCGCGTGCACCCGGTGCAATACCTGCTCGTCGGCCTGGCGCTGAGCCTGTTCTTCCTGCTGCTGCTGAGCCTGTCGGAGCACCTGCCCTTCCTGACGGCCTACGTCATCGCGGCGGCCGCGGCGGCGGTCGTGCTGACGCAGTACGCCGCCGCCATGCTGGGCGGCTGGTGGCGAGGCCTCGCGTTCGGCGGCGGCATCGCGCTGCTGTACGGCGCGCTGTACGTGCTGCTGAGCCGTGAGCAGACGGCGCTGGTCATCGGTGCGGTGCTGCTGTTCACCGTGCTGGCCGTGGTGATGACGCTGACGCGCCGGCTGGACTGGTACCGGCTGGGCAACGAAAGGCTGGGCCAAGCCGGGTGATTTACGCTCGGCCCATGTCCAAAGAAGGCTTCGACTACATCATCGTGGGCGCCGGCACCGCCGGCTGCCTGCTGGCCAACCGGCTCAGCGCCGACCCGGGCAAGCGCGTGCTGCTCATCGAGGCCGGCGGCAAGGACGACTACCACTGGGTGCACATACCCGTCGGCTACCTGCACTGCATCGGCAACCCGCGCACCGACTGGTGCTTCCAGACCGAGGCCGAGCCGGGCCTGAACGGTCGCCGGCTGCGCTACCCGCGCGGCAAGGTGCTGGGCGGCAGCTCCAGCATCAACGGCATGATCTACATGCGCGGCCAGAGCCGCGACTACGACAACTGGGCCCAGGCCACCGGCGACGACACCTGGCGCTGGGAGCGCGTGCTGCGCGCCTTCCGCCGCCACGAGCACCACTGGCGGCTGGACGACCCCAAGACCGCGCCCGCCGGCTTTGCCGAGATGCACGGCCACAAGGGCGAATGGCGCGTGGAGCAGCAGAGGCTGCGCTGGCCCATCCTGGACGCCTTTGCCGCCGCCTGCAGCCAAGCCGGCATCCCGGCCACCAGCGATTTCAATGCCGGCACCAACGAGGGCGTGGGCTATTTCGAGGTCAACCAGAAGAAGGGCCTGCGCTGGAACACGGCCAAGGCCTTCCTGCGGCCCACCTGCTTCGGCCGCCCGAACTTCGAGATGTGGACCGGCGCGCAGGTACGCAAGCTGCGCCTGATGCACGACGACGCCGGCCCCCGCTGCGCCGGCGTGGAGGTGCTGACGCCGCACGGTGTGGAGCAGCCGTGGCTGAACGCCGGGGGCGAGGTCATCCTGTGCGCCGGCTCAGTAGGCTCACCGCAGATCCTGCAGCTGTCGGGCCTGGGGCCGGCGCCGCTGCTGCAGGGGCTGGGCATCAAGGTGACGCAGGAGCTGCCGGGCGTGGGCGCCAACCTGCAGGACCATCTGCAGATCCGCGCCGTCTACAAGGTGCGCGGCGCCCGCACGCTGAACACGCGGGCCGCGTCGCTGGTAGGCAAGGCGCTGATCGGCCTGGAGTACGCGCTGCGCCGCAGCGGGCCCATGAGCATGGCGCCCTCGCAGCTGGGCGCGTTCACGCGCAGCAGCCCCGACCGCCTGTGGCCCGACCTGGAGTACCACGTGCAGCCGCTGTCGCTGGACGCCTTCGGCGAGCCGCTGCACGGCTTCGACGCGTTCACGGCCAGCGTCTGCAACCTCAACCCCACCAGCCGCGGCACGGTGCACATCACGTCGCCCGACGCGGCCGTGGCGCCGGCCATCCAGCCGCGCTACCTGTCCACTGACGAGGACCGCCGCGTGGCCGCCGAGAGCCTGAAGCTGACGCGTCGCATCGTCGCCCAGCCGGCGCTGGCGGCCTTTCAGCCCGAGGAATACAAGCCCGGCCCGCAGTTCCAGACCGACGAGGAGCTGGCCCGGCTGGCCGGCGACATCGGCACCACGATCTTCCACCCGGTGGGCACCTGCCGCATGGGCCGCAAGGACGACCCCGGCGCCGTCGTCGACTCGCGCCTGCGCGTGCGCGGCGTGACCGGGCTGCGCGTGGCGGATGCCAGCGTGATGCCGACGATCACGAGTGGCAACACGGCGTCGCCGACGTTGATGATTGCGGAGAAGTTGGCAGGGTGGTTGGCGGGATGATGCGGTCGATTGTCATCAAGCGCCGTGGGCCGCCCTGTCAAATCCACCACTTGTAGCGCGCCCTCCGCCGCTGGTGGATCTCATGGTCGTCGCTCAAACTCTTCTGCTTTCCGCCACCAAAGACGGCGACCCAGAGGGACAACGCACAAAGCACAAGCCCCACGAGCAAGGCAACGGATTCGTTCTCCAGCCCCCCGCGAATGCCGACGTAACCGAAGAATATTGCTGCGCAAACAAGAGCGATCCGTCGGAACCAAAGCCAGCCCGTCGCCAGCAGTTTCTCCAGCCTGCCGGGTGGAACATCTGAATCAAGGTGGTCCTCGAAGAAGACTTCCCAGATGCCCGACAGCATGAACGGCCAGAGAAAGAGTGTCAGCAAAAACGACCGGTGGCCGGCCACAAGCGTCCATATGCTCAGCGCCGTCAGCAGCGCGGCAAGTACGACGACCACGGCTCTCTCCAGCTTTTCCCAGCGTTCCATGCACAACTCGTTCAGAACCAAGTGGCCGCCCAAACAGCCATGAATGTCCGCCTGCAACAGGACGGATCTTCACGATTTTGCGTGCATCGACAATCGAACCATGCAGTCCGCTTCCCCCCGCGTGCTCGCCGTCATCCCCCCGATGACGCAGCTGAACACGCCCTACCCGTCCACCGCCTACCTGACCGGCTTCCTGCGCTCGCGGCAGATTGATGCGCACCAGGTGGACCTGGCGCTGGCGCTGGTGCTGGAGTTGTTCTCGCCCGCCGGGCTCGCGCAGATCCGCGACGCTGTCCAGGCGCTGCCTGACGACCGCCGCACGCCGCAGACCGCGTGGTTCGACGCCGAGTTCGACACCCTCGCCGCGGTCACGCCGCGCGTGCTGCGCTTTCTGCAAGGGCAGGACCCCACGCTGGCCCACCGCATCAACACGCGCAGCTTCCTGCCCGAGGGCGCGCGCTTCGCGTCGCTGGACCACTACATCGGCGAGGAAGGCGAAGACCCGCTGGCCTGGGCCTTCGGCGCTTTGGGCCTGCAGGACCGCGCCCGCCACCTGGCCACGCTGTTCCTGAACGACCTGGCCGACGTGCTGCGTGACGCGGTGGACCCGCGCTTCGAGTTCGTGCGCTATGCCGAGAAGCTGGCCGCGGCGCAGGCCCACTTCGACCCGCTGGCCGATGCGCTGGCGGAGCCGCCCCACCTCATCGACCGCACGCTGCAGCGGCTCACGCTGGATGCGCTGGCGCAGCACAAGCCCGACGTGGTGCTGCTGTCCGTGCCCTTCCCCGGTTCGGTCTACGCGGCGCTGCGCATCGCGCAGGCCATCAAGGCGGCGCGGCCCGACGTGGTGTGCGTGCTGGGCGGCGGCTACGTGAACACCGAGCTGCGCGAACTGGCCGAGCCGCGGCTGTTCGACTTCGTCGACTACGTGACGCTGGACGCCGGCGAACGGCCGTTGCTGGCGCTGCTGGAGCACGTGGCCGGCAAGCGCTCGAAGACGCGCCTGGTGCGGACGTTCTGGCGCGACGGCGCAGAGGTCAGGTACACGAACTTCGTCGAACCCGACGTGCCGTTCGACGACGTCGGCACGCCGACCTGGGACGGCCTGCCGCTGGACCGCTACCTGTCGCTGCTGGACATGCTCAACCCGATGAACCGGCTGTGGAGCGACGGGCGCTGGAACAAGCTGACCGTGGCGCATGGCTGCTACTGGAAGAAGTGCAGCTTCTGCGACGTGAGCCTGGACTACATCTCGCGCTACGAGGCGGCCTCCGCCGAGGTGCTGGTGGACCGCATCGAGGCCATCGTCAGGGAGACGGGGCAGACGGGCTTCCACTTCGTCGACGAGGCCGCGCCGCCCAAGGCGCTGAAGGCACTGGCCGAGGAGCTGATCCGCCGCGGCGTGGCCATCTCGTGGTGGGGCAACATTCGCTTCGAGAAGACCTTCACGCCCGAGCTGTGCCAGCTGCTGGCCGACAGCGGCTGCATCGCGATCTCGGGCGGGCTGGAGGTGGCGAGCGACCGGCTGCTGAAGCTGATGAAGAAGGGCGTCAGCGTGGAACAGGTGGCGCGCGTGACCAAGGCGTTTGCCGACGCCGGCGTGCTCGTCCACGCCTACCTGATGTATGGCTTTCCGATGCAGACGACGCAGGACACCGTGGACGCGCTGGAGTACGTGCGCCAGCTGTTCGAGCACGGCTGCATCCACAGCGGCTTCTTCCACCGCTTTGCGTGCACCGTGCATTCACCCGTGGGCATGAACCCGGCCGAGTACGGCGTCACGCTGCAGCCGCTGCCGGCGGATGGCCGCTTCGCGAAGAACGACATCGCCTTCATCGACCCCACGCCGACGGACCACGACGGCCTGGGCCAGGGGCTGAAGAAAGGCCTCTACAACTTCATGCACGGCATCGGCATCGACAGCGACATCCGCAGCTGGTTCCCCGTGCGCGTGCCCAAGACCACCGTGCCGCGCCGCTTCGTCGAGCGCGCACTCTCGACGCTCAGCTGATGTTCACCTCCACCTTCACCTTTGCTCCCGGCGCCTACGACGACGAGTTCCACGCGCTCGATGCGCGCATCGCCGACATGGCCCGCGCCATCCCCGGCTACCTGGGCGAGGAGACCTGGGAGAACACCACGACCGGGCTGGTCTCCAACGTCTACTACTGGGACTCGATGGCAGCGCTGCAGCAGCTGATGGGCGACGCCGGCCACCGCGAGGCCAAGCAGGCGCAGGCCCGGTGGCTGAAGGGCTACCAGGTCGTCATCGCCGAGGTGGTGCGCAGCTATGGCGACGGCGGCATCCCTCATCCGCTGAAGGACCGGGCCGCCCGCTGACTTTTGTGCAGTGCACAATCGCTCAATCCAACAGGAGGTGAGCGATGCGGCGGGTCGTGTTCAACCAGAAGGGTGGCGTGGGCAAGTCCACGATCACGAGCAACCTGGCGGCGATTGCCGCGGCGGCGGGCCGGCGCGTGCTGGTCATCGACCTGGACTGCCAGGGCAACACCACGCGCTACCTGCTGGGCGACGCGGCCGACGACGACCTTGCCGGTTCAGCCGACTTCTTCGGCCAGACGCTGAAGTTCAGCGTGCGCGACAGCGACGGCAGCGAGTTCATCAGCGAGACGCCGTGGGACGGCCTGCACGTGATGGCCGCCAGCCCCGAGCTGGACGAGCTGCACGGCAAGCTGGAGAGCCGCTACAAGATCTACAAGCTGCGCGACGCGCTGCTGAAGCTGGAGAAGCAGTACGACGAGATCTGGATCGACACGCCGCCGGCGCTGAACTTCTACACGCGCTCGGCGCTGATCGCGGCGCAGGGCTGCCTGATCCCGTTCGACTGCGACGACTTCTCACGCCGCGCGCTGTACGGACTGCTGGAAGCGGTGCAGGAGATCCAGGCCGACCACGCGCCCGAGCTGCACGTGGAGGGCATCGTCGTGAACCAGTTCCAGGCCCGCGCCTCGCTGCCGCAGCGCGTCGTGCAGGAGCTGCTGGACGAGGGGCTGCCGGTGCTGCAGCCCTACCTGTCGGCCAGCGTGAAGGTCAAGGAGTCGCACGAGCTGAGCCGGCCCATGATCCACCTCGACCCGCGCCACAAGCTCACGCAGGAGCTGGTGGCGCTGTACGAGTCACTCCCCGGATGAAATGGCTGTGACCCCTCGCCCATCCTCGCTTCGCTGGACGCGAGCGAGTCTGGTCGGTCTTGCAGACCGCGCTGCGGACTGTGCCGCAGCTCTTCGGCAGGCACATGCCGCCCACTGGGCGCCATGTGTCCGGCCTCAGCCCCCGAGGGGACGGCGATGCTCACGGCTTCGAGCCGTGAGCACATCACCGGATCGGGCCGGCTTGGGAGCGGCCCGGCGCTCGGCCCGAGAACAGCGTCAACCGTCTAGGTGTGAAGCGTCAAGAGGTTGTTTCTTGACGAGCTGAGTCTTGAGATGGGCGGCACGCCACCAATGCCGCTGTGCGGACGGTGGCAGTTGTAGTGGTGTTGCCAACTCGCCAGCGCGTGAGTTCGCTG